>NZ_JAVSJB010000001.1:0-563731 GCF_032027545.1 Pseudomonas oryzihabitans
AAAGTAGCAAACCATCGCCTGTACGGCTGACCATCCCATTTGGGCTACAGCCTGCGTTCTCGCTCGCAGTGCCATTGAGCTGGAGATACTCCCCGACATAGGTACGGCCTTCAGAGAATAGGCTGTTACCTCTCATTTGCCCGGGTGTATAGACATTCTTGCCGGCATAGGCCCGGATCCAGTCGCTGTCAGTCATGTGCCAGCCACCGCCCCATTTCTCGCTGTACCAGCCGGTATCCCCACGGGTCCTGAACCAGCCCGTGGTATAGGTCTCCCCCGACATGCTGGCGGTGACGCCCTGGACGTTGCCACGCGCATACATCGAGCCGGTGGTTGTGTCTCCAGTGACAGCGACATTCCCGCCGACTGTGGCGCTGCCGTTCATGGACGCGTTGCCCTGCAGGTACATCGAGCCAGCCCGGAGGTCGCCGCCGGCGGTGACCGTACCATTGAGGTTTACGTTGCCCGTCGCGTTGACGTTGCGGCCAGCATTGACATCGCCGCTGATGCTAGCGGTACCGGAGGCGGTGATGTTGGCCGCATTGTTCAGGTCATTGCCGCCCATGTTGAGCGCAGTATTCATCCGATTTAGCTCGGGCTTTCCGGCGATGGCATTGCGGTAGAGATAGTCGTTGGCCAGGGTTCCATCCTGCAGGAACAGGGCACTGGCGGTGTGGCCCGCGCCCGGGTTGACTCCGTAATTGCTCAGCGCCAAGGACCAGCCACCCCGCACGCCCTGGACGATGCCGGTGTTCGCCACCGGTACGAAGCCGCCCGGGGCGCCGAGGTTTTCGGCGATCTCACGGGTGCCTATCTCATCGATGACCTGGCCACCGGTGGTGAGCACGATGGATTCGAGCTGGTTGGTCGCCACCCGCCTGGCCAGCACCACAAAGGTCTGGCCGAAGGCGTTGGCATCGGTGAAGCCAGCAGGGAGGTAGTTGGTGTTGCGCAGCATCGCTGGAGTAATCTGCGCCGGCGTCGTGGTGCCGGCCGCTGCATAGACCGTGGCGAAGTTGTCCTTCAGGTACTTGGCCGCGGCGTCGGCAACCTGCTTTTGCTGGTCCGCGGCGATCCGATAATTCTGAGAGTCCATCTGATTGGCTACCAGGACCGCGGCACCGGTCATGACGGCCGCCAAGACGATCAGGCCAAAGAGCATATCCAGGGCGATGAAGCCCCGCTGTGCGGCGTAGCGGCGTGAGATGTTCATCCCCAGAGGTCTCGTTTGAGTTGGTTGTCGATGTCCTGGTCCAGCTGCGCGATTTGCCCTGCACGAATCTTCTCGCGGATGCTGGGCCCGTCTTCGCCGGTGACCAGAAGGCTGCGCACCTTGAGGATGCGGCGGTCATTGCGGGTTTCCAGCGTCTGAGCCACCACCGCTACCAGACCCTGAGCCAGGATCTCGCGAGCGTTCTTGATCTCATTGCTGGCCAGAGCCAGGACCCGCTCCAGCGCCTGGGCGGGGTTGCCGGCATGGAAGGTGGTGGCGACGAAGACGCCATTGATGGCGGCCCGTACCGCTTGAACAGCGGTAGGGATGTCGCGGATCTCTCCGATGAGGATCATGTCGGCACCGGTGCGCAAGGCGCGCAGTAGCGCCTCCTCATAGCCCCCCGTGCGCCGGGATACCTGCATCTGGATGCAGCGACCCTCGCCGTGCAGACCATTGAGGTTGGTCTCGGCCGGATCCTCGATCGCCAGCGCCGTGCCGCCGCAGGCCTGCAGCCGTGCGGCGATCAGCGAGGCGGCGCTGCTGGTCTTGCCGGTACCCATCTCGCCGCAAAAGATCACCAGGCCGCGCACCTGGTCACTGAGCATGGCGGTGGCCAGCGATTCGGGAAACCCCAGCATGTGGAAGGGGCGGATCTGGGCATTGGATTTGCGGATGATGAAGACGTCTTCCGAGAAGGCATCCTTGATCTGCGTCACCCGCAGGACGATGCCGTCCTGGACCAGCGAGAACTCCGGATCGCCGAACTCAATCGACTTTGCCTGGCACTGCTCGCGCAGCGCCTGCAGCTCTTTGCTCCAGGTAGCCGGCGCAGATTCCCGCCGGCTACCGGAGCCGTCGAGGCCCTTCACGTCCGAGAAGTCCGGGCCAAGGAAGAGGTCGACGAAGTTGGCTTGCGTGATCAGGCTCATGCGAACTCAGTAAACCGTCCAGGCCACGACATTGCTGTCCTTGCTGCAGCCGCTGGTGGCGGTGCCGGGATCTACTTCGCCGGTGACTGCGGTACCGCCGTTGATGGCGGTGGTGACCTTAGTGCCGCGGCTGATCTTGGTGGCCAGGGTGACGCAGGCATCCTGAGGCAGCGCGTTCTCGGTGATAGTGAAGGTCATGCCGCTCGACACTACGGTGACCGAACCGCCCCAGGCGTTGTACAGGTTGCTGCCATTGACGCTCATGTTGGGCAGGCCCTTGCTGGCCACCAGTTGGGAAACCAGGCTGGTACCGGACGTCCCGTAGCCGCTACTGGCCTTGAGCTTGCGGGTATTGGCGATGAGGGTGCCGATGTTGGACTGCTCGTTGGTCACATCCTGGGAGCCCATGAGGCTGCCGCCGTTGTAGATGATGTAGCCCAGGGCGACCACGGCGATGATCAGGACGAACATCATTTCCAGGCTGAATACGCCACGCTGCCGGTGACGCGGCGGCAGGCGAAATGGCTTGGACTCGACCGTTTTGTGCGACGTTTCGACGTCCGTGGGAGTGAGGCTGGTGCAGGGTTGGCTCATGGTGGTTCCTTGGGTGGTGGGTCTAGTGGTGGAGGCTGGCAACGTTGCTCTGCAGGCTGAAGGCGCCGCTGACGACCAGGAGCATCAAGAGCCCCATGGCGATGGTCGAAAAGGTGAGAAACGCCTTGGTGTAGCGCTCCACCTGCTTGAGCGTCTGCTCGATCCAGCGATTGCTGAACCGGTGAATGGCTTCGGAGAAGCCCTTGCGGGTCGCCAATACGCAGAGGAACTGGACGGCGGTCTTATCGGGAAACTCGTGCCCAGCCAGACGCAGGGCCTCGCCGAAGTTCTTGCCCTGATTGACGCCGTAGATGGCCGCGATCAGCCGCTCACGCAGCCAGGGCGTGGCGCCGCGCTGCAGGGACTGCAAGGCCTCGATCTGATTGATGTTGGCCTTGAGCATTACCGAGATGTTGAGCAGGAAGGTGGAGCCGTGGAGGGCCTTGTAGATCGACCAAGGCGGTACGCGATCGAGCCTGACGCGCAGTGGTCCGGTCAGGTAGGGCAGTGACCCCATGGCAAAGATAATGACGCTCAGCACCACGATCAGGGTCAGCAGGCCCCAGTTATTGACGTAGCTGGAGACCTGATAGAGCAGGTAGGGGATGCCGGTCCAGCCCTCGGGGTTGGAGACCCGGGTCATGGCCGGGACCATGCGCGAGGCGATGACGTGGAGCAGATAGGCCATCATTGCCCAGAGCATGATGGGATAGACGGTCACGGACAGGATCAGGGATAGGATCCGACCGCGTGCCTCGATCATCTGCACGCAGTCTAGGAAGGCCTGCACCAAGGCACCCGACCGTTCGCCGGCGGCGATGATTGCGGTCTCTTGGTAGGGCATCCAACGCTGACAGGCATCGCCCAGGGACTTACCGTTTCGCACGGCCTGGCTGATGCCAGCCGTAGCCAAGGCGGTCGGGTCCCGGCGCTTTTTGCCGCCATCGCTGAAGATTGCGCGTAGCTCTTCCAGGGCATTGTCAATACCGACGCCGTTCTCCAGGAGCGCGCAGAGGCTTTCGTAGAACTGGATGCGCTCCTTGCTACCGAATTGCTTGGCGTACCAGGCATCGGCAAAGGTCGTCCAACTGTCCAGAATCCGGCTAAGCATTGGGCTGCTCCAGCACGAAAAGCTCGAGGTCCAGCGGCCCGATGATGGTCTCGGCCATCCGGGGGTCGATCAGCCCAGCAGCGACCTTGCCAATGGTGTGCTGGATCTTGGTGATCCCGCCCATGTCCTTGACCCAGTAGGTTTTCGCCGCGCTGGCACCCTGGTCGCGGAAGATCTGCATGAAGCGATGGTTGGGGATCAGAACCTCGGCGACGACCGTCCGCGAGGAGACGCCCATGTTGCGGCAGTGCGCACAGCCAGGACCCTGCAGCCTGACCTTCGCGGTATCCATGACCCGTTCCAGTCGCTCGATAAGGGCCGGGTTCAGCTGGTCGCGTTGAGAGGCCAGTGGCTGGGCGCAATGCGTACACAGCACCGGTAACAGCGACTGGTTGATGAGGCCTGACATGAGCGCAGGGTCTGTCACCAGGCTCGGGTCGGCGCCCATGTCGATGAGCCGCTGCAGGCTCGCCACCGCGTTGTTGGTGTGCAGGGTCGAGAAGACCAGGTGACCGGTCATGCCCCCGCGAAACGCTGCCTGGGCGGTGGCGAGGTCACGCACCTCGCCATACATGAGGATGTCCGGATCCAGACGCATGGTGTTGGTGATGGCGCCGTCCCAGGTTTCGGCATGGCCCAGCGGCGACTGGTTGGCCTTGATGGGATACTCAGGCGGGTCTTCGACGGACAGAATGTGGCGGGTGCCGTCGGTCTCGCTGTGCAGCTGATTGAGGGTGACCTGCAGGGTCTTCGATTTACCGGATCCGGTCGGACCGGTAATGAGGATGACGCCGTATGGAAGTCCGCGCAGTCGATTGAGCAGGGCGATCTGTTCGGCCAGAAAGCCCAGCTCATCCAGGGACTGCTTGGCTTTCTCGTCATAGAGCAGTCGCAGGACCATGAGCGGCCCTTCTACCAACGGCCGAGAGGCAACCCGGGCGCCGAAGAGGCCCAGCTGAGCCACGAAGGCGTGTTTGACCCGTGCGTCCTGGCTGATCTCGGGCTGGTAGTGTTCCTCGGCCACGTCGCACATGGAGTTGTATAGGGCTGAGCAGAGCTCGCGGCCCATATGACTCTGGATTTGACCGTACTCGGTCAGCAGGCCATGGATGCGAAAGAGGATGTGGGTGATCTCACGACCGACCACGAAGTGGACGTCCGACGCCCCACGGCTATGAGCTTCCCCGAGTAGGCGGATAACCTCTTGCTGGCGAGAGGTGCTGTCGAGACCGGTGCTGCTGCTGCCGCGGGTAGTATCGACCTGGTACAGCGCTTGGATCTCGCTCAGAGTACTGGGAACGACGCGATAGTCGAGGTCCGCACGATCCAGCTCGCCCATGAAGGCCATGACGAAGGGATCGCGGAGGTGCTGTCCTGACACCAGAAGCTGCGCATGGTCGCCAGGCCGTGCGCTTTCCACCAGAGCCAGGAGCTGACGCAGTTCCGGCTTAAGCGAGCCCCATAGGGCGCCTTCGGCGGTGAGAACGCGACGGGGCTGGAGCGGGAGTAGCTCGCTGACCAGCTCCCCAGCCAACCGTTGGCCAATAGCCTTGGCGTCGCCTTCCGTCTCGTCCGCAGCGGACACAACGTGATTGCTCGAACTCATCAAGGTCACCTCAGGGTTGAAGGGCGGTAGGCGCGGAGCCCGGAAGGGCAATGGGGGCTGGAGCGGGCACAGGCACCGGCGCTACCGGATTCATCGGTGTGACGGTCACTGGCAACACGGAGGCCTGACCCGCCGCGGCGGTGGCTACTGGATAGCTGGGCGCGCGGTTGGAGAACCCCAGCGGATAGCGTTTGCCGCCGCGAGTGAGCACTACGCTGTCCAAGGTCAGGTTGGCCACACGGTAGCCACCGGGGAGATCGGTCGACGCTGGGGAGGCATCGATCTCGAAGCCACCTGCGTAGAGCAGGGTGGCGTGCAGTGCTGTACCCGTGCCGTAGACCAGTTTCACCACCGGCAACTGCTCGACGGCACCGGTCTGCCCAATCGCTCCGCTCACCCGACTGGTGGGAGCGACAACAGGTTGCGGCAGGTAGCTGGGCTGCGTCGCCACCTTTGCTTGAGTACCGCCATCGTTAAGCTCACGCAGCGCCTTGGCGCGCTCACCCTGGGCCTTGTAGAGGATGGTTTCGCTTTGTACCCGGGAGAGTTCGCCGACGGTGATGCCGTCTGGGTCGGAGGACTTTGCCTCGGCAGCGATGACTGGGGCGGTCACTGCAAGCATCAGGGCGCCGAGCACGGCGAGGGAGAAGTCATTTGACATAGAGGTCACCGGTCACCGACCAGGCCAGCTGATCGCTCTGTAGAAGGGTCTTGATCTCGCGCAGTCGCAGGCCTTGGTGGGGCACGTCCTTGAGGACAATGTCCGGCGGTAGCGCGGTATTGAAGGTCAGCTCGAAGTGTTTGAAGTCCGGGGGCGGTGGCGCAGGGGGGGCCGGCTGGCCAGGCATGGCCTGAGGCGCCGGAATGACCACCGGGACTTCCTTGATGATCGGAGCCAAGCCTTGGCCATGCAGCCAGGAGGTCAGATCAGCCAGGGCTGGTGTGGCCTGCAGCAGCTCATCGTCGCCCGCCAATGGGGGCTCGAAGGTCAGCTTGAGGGCGGCGCCATTGCCTTCGTCAAAGAAGGCCGGCTCATCAGCGAAGTGACCACGCGTAGCCGCGACAAACGCTGAAGCCGTGCTGTTGCCGTCGCGCTTGTAGTTGGTGGACAGCAACACGCCATCGCATTGGGCCGAGGTGAACAGCCAGCCGGCGATGGACAGTGGAAGCCTATCGATAGCGCCGTTGCAGGTTAGGAGAAAGTCCGGCACGCCCGGGCGCTTCGCCCACGGGTGCTCCAGGGCTTGAATGGTCTGTTGCTCCTTGGAGCGCTCGTTGATCGCTTGCAGTTCGGCCTGACGCGCGGCCTCGGCCGCGACGGCGGCGAGTCGCCTTTGCTCGCGCTTATGCGCCTCCCACTGGCTGTAGCCGATAATCCCGGCCACCACGATGAGTCCGACGACCCCTACGCGAAGCCACTCGCCCTTGCTCATCCCGAAGGCAAGCGGTTTGAGGGCGTAGTCGCGCTTCAAATTGCCAGGCTGCAACAGCTCGTCAATGTCGAGCGGTTTGCCACCCAAGCCAAACTCTGTCGGCAAATAGGTCTCATCGAAGGTCAGGGCGCGGCTTTCGAGTTGGGCGACCTTGCGCTGAATCTCGGTGGCCGAGCCCACCAGGTCGTAACCGGGAATGACGGCGCCGTCGATCACGGCCACCAGTGCATAGCGAGGCTCATCGCCAGGCACCTGCCAGGCGGCCAGCCAGGATTGGCCCAACTGTCCGGCCAGCGCCGCAGCCAGCGAGTACATCCCCTTCATGGCCCCGGCGCTGCGCGCGACGAAGCCGGCCTGGATGACATTGGGTGTGCGCCGGATGGCGACGATGTCCATCTTATGCAGGCGCCCGTACTCGCGGGCTTCCTTCATGTAGCCGGTCAGACTGCCCAACGGATGCCATTGCAGACCGGAGACAAAGCTCTTGCCGTGGTAGCTCAGGATCTGGGCAGTCTGCGCCGGGGCGACCGGTAATGTGCTGACAATGGCCATACGGTCAGCCCGTCACGATTGGCGTGATCAGCACTACCAAGACGCTGTGCCCCGAGGTCCGCGTGCGGCTACCGCCCAGGCCCAGAAAGCCCGGGTCGCCAACACCGGTCTTGCGCGCATCCTCACTGAGCTCTTCGAACCCGGACAGGATCAGTGTCTGGCCGCTACGCAGCTTTACCTTGGGCGAAAGCGACTTGGCGTCATAGTCCGGCAGCTGGACACTGGAGCCGTTGCTGGTGAAGGTCTGGAAGGTCGGCTTGCTGCTCATGTTGATCGACACCATGAGCAGCATCTCGTCGTGCTCGAGCACGCGTGGCAGCAGGGTCATGTTGAAGCCGCTGGTGATGGTGCCGGGCGTGAGCGAGGTGCTGGAGCCAACCGACGCCGTGGACGTCGTCTGGCTGGAGGCCAGGTAACCCTGAACGTTGCCAATTTGAAGGGGCGCCGGCTGCAGGTTGAGGGTGGTAACCGACGGAGAGCGGACGTTCGAGACGCGACCTTGCTCGGCCAGTGCCTGGACGATGGCATTGGAGCCAGCCCAGGCAGAATCAGCCGTGTTGACGATCCCTATAGACGCCGAGGTCGCACTGGTGCTGATACCGGAGACGGTGTTGGAAAGTGAGAGCCCCCACTTGGTATTAAGCGACCTGTAGACCGCCGCCCAGTTGAGGCCGAGCTGGTCCGTGTCGGTCAGCGTGACCTCGAAGACCTTGACGTTGAACAGCACCTGCTGGGTGATGCTGCGGTTGGTGTTGTTGAGGTAGGCCTCGATCCGCGAGATCACCTCAGGACGGTCGGTGACGGTCAGGGTCCCGGTGGAGGGGGCCAGGTACATCCGCCCGGCCGGGGCGACGCTGAGCATCGCCTTCACGTTGTTCTGGATGTCCTGCAGGATTGAGGACTCCAGGGTGACGGTGGTGCTCTGGTTGCTACCCGAGTCGCCCGAAACACCGGAGCTGGTACTCGATCCGCCCGAGTTACTGCCGCTGGTACCGGCGGCGGTGGCCATCCCGGATTTCACGGTGCTGGCGATGACCTGCTTGTCGCCAAAGGACCAGACGTCGAAGACCCGCGTCTCGAAGTAGCTGATCCGCACGGCACGCTCGACCGGCGAGTAATGCCACCCCAAGCCCAGGCGCGCGGTGACCTCATCGAGCAGGCCGGAGGCCTTGCCGCTGTACTTGAGGCCGCTGACCTGGCTCCCGCCGCCCAGGCTGGTGGAGTCGGACGCGCGATACCCTAAGCCAGTAGCGCTCGCCGCGGCGCCCATCGTCGCCGGGTTGGTGATCACACCTGCAGGCAGCAGGCCTGCCAGGCTATCTGGGCTGGGATTGCCGATCGGCGCCGGTGCGGCGCTGGCTGATTGTGCGCTGGGCGCTGCGGCATTGGGATTGAGTGCATCGGGCGAGACCAACACGGCGATACCGCACTGGCTGGTGATGTACTGGGCAATCTCGGTGATGCCGACGCTACCGGACGGCCGATAGCTCAGCTCGCAGTCCAGCGCGGAGGGCATGCCACGTTTGGCCACCACCGGTTGTGTGGAGACCCAGGGTTTGTCGCTGAACACGACCGTCTCACGCTTGGGCTGTTGCTGCTGGTTGCGCAGCAGGGCTGCATATTGGCTGGCCATGGCGGCATCGTTCTCGGCGCGCTGAGCCGATTCGTCCACCCGCTGCACCGAGCAGCTGGCGAGCAGGAGCGCCGCGGCCAGGGCGCTCAGGCGAAGGGGGCGGGTCATGACTTCTTCCTCTCGGAAACATGAACGATGCGCTGGCTGGAATTGCCATCGACGATGAAGGAGCGGCGAGCGCCGTCGTAGAGCGGGAAAACCTGGGCAACGGCTTCGGCAAAGGTGCCGCGGAAGTGCAGGGCGGCCTCGATGGGGTAGTCCAGGTCATCGGGTTCCCAGACCACCTGCCAGCCGGCGCGCTTGGCCCAGGCCTCGACGGACTGCCGCAGGGTGCTGCCGAGGGGTGCATCCCAGGTCTGGGTCATAGCCGAAGCCGGTTCGGTCAGGCGGACCGAGGGCAGGGGATACGTGGCGGAAGGGGTTGAGACAGCAGTGGTTAAAGGCTTCGCTGCTGGTGTGGTGACCGCTACGTTCGTGGGCTTAGCCGCAGGTGCAGGGGCAGCAGGTTTGGCAGAAGTGCCCTTCGCCGAGGAGGCATTCGGAGATTGCCTGACAGACAAGGCCTCCCCAGGCGCATTGACCGGCGCGGATGTCAGCGCCGCGCCGGCGGGCACAGGTTTGACCGCTAGCGGGGTAGCGGCGTTCGTTACCGGCTTGGCCGGTTCGGTGTGCGTTTCCAACGGCTTAGCCACTGGTACGGTGGCGACGGTGACCGGCGAGCTGGACGGGGTTGGCGCTGGCTTCACGGCGGACGTAGAAGAAGCCGTTGCCGGCACGGCGGCGTAGCGCTGGCCTTCCGGGAGCTGGTAGCCCGGGCGGAGCACAAAGCAGACCGACCGCATGACCTCGTCGACCTTCACCTGCCAGGCGGGGCCGGCCAGCACCTGCAGGGTGTTGCGCAGGCTCATGGGCCCGAGCTTGTACTGGGCAGCCGGAAGCGGCCGGGTGAAGAGGATGTTGACGTGCCCCTGCTCAGGGCCACACAGGCTGTAACCGGAGCGGTTGACCACGTACTGCATGGCATCGCGAACGGTCGGCTTCATGTTGGCCGGAATGTTCACGTCGATGATCTGGGCCATCAGGTCCCGCTGCTCGGTCTCCGGCGCAGTGTTGACCAAGGTGTAGCGGCCGTACCGGACCTGGGGCTCTGACACAGCACCCTTCGGATAGAGATCGGGTTGTAGCAGCTCCGGATTACGCGAGCTGTCGGGGCCGGGTGCGCTGGGCGCAGGCTCCTGCTGAGCACAGCCTACCAATGCGACGGCGAAGGCGAGCGGCGAGAGGGTGGTGAGCTTCCAGATCATGTGCGGTGAGGCCCCGTTTCGTAGTGGGGCTCACGGTGCCAGTCACCTGTCTGGAAAGCAGGAGATAACTGTATCTGGAGCGAAAGAGGTTAGCGGCGGGCAAAAAAATCCCCCGCATCCGGCGGGGGTGAGCTCAGTTTGAAGCCAACAGATTTGCCAACCTGAAGGGGATGAGTGTGGAGCACTCAAAAAGACTGACCCAGCGAGGTGCTCGTGGTTCAACTACGGGGCAGCTGTTCACGGATCAACTGCAGCATGAAGTCCACGTACCCAGCATCACGTAGCCGCGGGACGTCGAGCTGCAGGGTGATAGTCTTGTTCGAATGCTTGGGCATCACACACAGCGCAGCTCCCCCATCGAGACAGACTGCGCTCATCAGGCAATTACAGTGTGGAAACTCGCGCTCCAGCCGGGCGACAAACGCCTGGGCTCTGTGCATGTCGTTCACGGGCATAGATCTCTGGCGAGTCGTTCCTGAGCCTTATTGACCGCGACTGGCTCGATGAGGTCCTGGGCAATCCGTCGCTTGTCCCGGAGCATCTGCCACAGCTGCAGATCGATACTGTTCTCCACCAGTGGGATCTTGACCACCACCAGCCGCCGCTGGCCATTGCGGTAGGCCCGATCTTCGGCCTGGTCCTGCAGGCCGGGCGTCCAGGGCAATCCCAGGAAGAACACGTAGTTGGCGGCGGTCAGGTTGTTGCCGGTCCCGGCCGCCGACGTCGTGCCGATGAAAACGCGGCAATCAGCGTCCTGCTGGAAACGATCGATCGCTCGCTGCCGCTTCGTCAGGCTATCAGTGCCCACCAGGGTGACGCATCCAAGCCCTGCAGCCTCGCACAGCTGCTGCAGCGTGGTAACCGTTTCCTTGTACTCGCAGAAGAGGATCACCTTGTCCTCGGGATCCAGTTCGCCCAGCAGCTCCATCACCACCGGCACCTTCACGCGCTCCAGGAGCTGGCGAAGCCGACCCAGCCGCGCGAACACCGGCTGATCGGCATTGCGGATGGCGTTGTACTCGGCGTGCTGCGCCTCATCGAGCACGACCGGTACGGTCTGCCGCTGCTTGCCCTTGAGGTCGGGCAGCACGTCCTTGCGCCGGCGTAGCATCCAGTCGCTGATCTCGGCGCGCAGCCCCTGGCGAAATTCGGAGCTGCCGGCGAAGCGCTCACAGAAGTCCTTGAGCGGCAGCTGCCCGATAGGATGGCCTGACAGGCGCAGCAGGGTGTGGAGCTCCGACTCTCGGTTGAGCACCGGTGTCCCGGTCAGCAGGTAGCGATTGGGCACCTTGGCAGCGATGTCGAAGCCGTTGCGCGTCCAGGCGGCCGTGGGCTCCTTCAGCCGGTGGGCCTCGTCGATGATCATCACCGCGAACTGATCGGCGAGCGCGACGAAGTCCCCCAGGCGCTCGTAGTTGACGATCACCCACTGGGCCTCAGCCTGATAGCGCTGCCGGGCGATTCGCGCGTCCGGATAGACCGCCAGGATCTCCCGCTCCCAGTTGATCACCAGGCTGGCCAGGACCACCACCAGGATCTGGTGGCCGGCGGACTGTATGCCGGCGGCGATCACCGCCTGGCGACTCTTGCCCAGCCCCATGTCATCGGCCAGCAGTGCGCTGGTGCGCTGCAGCAGGTGGCGGATCCCAGCGGGCTGGTGGGACATCAGCGAATACGGCTTGAGCTCGGCCTCGATGGCGTGCAGCGTCCAGCTGGTCTTGGCGATGTCAGGCACTGCGGCCAGGTAGACGTCCGCAGCACTGTCCTCGTCGACTGAGGCCGCGCTTCGCTCCTGGGGCGGTCCACCAATCGACATCGCGGTGACGTCACGGGCGGCGCTGACCGAGCCATCGGACAGCAGCTCCTGGAGCACGTCGAGCATCTCGAACTGCTCCTCGAGCAGTCCAAGCTCCAGGATCAGGTTGCTGCGCACGATCTCGGGCGAGGCTGGCACCCGCCATGCGCGGCTCGTGGACAAGAAAGCGCCGTGCATGCGCTTGGCCACGGCGACGCATCCCGGGTGATAGTCCCCGGACAGCACCACGCCGCCCCCGGACAGCGGCGCGATGCGCAGGCGCATGCCCCAGATGAAAAGGTCTCGCCGGGCATCTGCCTGGGCGTCGGCGATCTTGCGGCTGAATCCAGACCAGTCCTGAGCAAAGCGACCATCGGCCAGCTCACCCAGCTGGTGAAAGAGAACGTCCAGGTCTTCCAGCAGCCGCCGCTGAGGCAGCCGCCAATACCCGGACAACGGATGTTCGCCGCGGCGAATGAAGGTGCCGCCCCGGCCCGTCAGCAGGCGGTTGGCCCCCTCCAGATAGGGCATCTTGAGGCCAAAATCATAGCCGTCGAACACGGCGCGCTGCAGGAGCTGGGATGTGCCTGAGGTATTGCGAAGGGAGGGCCGCTTCATGCCGTGTGAGCCAGGCCGGCGACAGCGTCAGCAAGGCCCAAACGGTGCGTCAGCCACTCCCACAGGAATCGCTGATAGTGCATACGCCAGGCATCCTTGGCGAATCGACTCATGGTTTGCGAGACATCGGGCCATTCCAGGGTGACCGACAGTCGGCCACGCCGTAGGGCGGTCATGAACCAGTCGAACGCAACCCCTGCAGGCTCGTCACCTGCAATGGCCCGATTGAGGCGTCCGCGCAGCTGTACCACCTGTAGCTCGCTGGGCGAGCGAGTCAGCCGCTGCGTCTGGGCGCTCTTGGTGAGCCGTTCGAGGGGCATGACCAGCTCCGCCGAGGCCAGAGCGCGGCCTGACTCCCGGACGGAGAACAGCCGACAGGCGCCGGAATAGGCGCGATAGTCGTAGTTATCGATGCAATGACCCAGGGCGAGGTGCTCATTCATCAGGTCAGCAGGACACACCAGCTCCAGGATCTGCAGGCCATTCGGGCAATCGACGGTGCGCGACTTGCTCAGCAGCGGCGGCCAGGGAGTGTGCGCATCTGTCTCCCGAAGCGGACCTTGGCTGTCGGCAAACTCCCGGGCCCTGGTCATGGCCTCGTGGAAGTCACCCACCAGGCGGGCGATCTGGGCGTAGGAGCTACGTCCAAGAAAATCCTCAAGGCCCTTGGCGGCGCGCTGGGCACTCGGTGACTCATCACACACAGCGCTGAGCAGCTCCCTGACGTCCGTCAGCGTCGCGCGGATGCCTGGCCATCGGGGGTCATCCCATGCCGTCGGAGTACCGGCGAGTAGACGCGACCAGTCGATGGCACCAGCGGCGCTGTGGGGCACGCAGCGGTGCAGCTCATGGATGGCCCGCCAGTCACGGCGGTTTTGAGGTCGGCGATTGCCTAGTTGGGCGCCCACCAGCAGCCCTAGCCATCCCAAGCCACGCCCCTCCCGCTTGATGAGGCTGAGGGCGGTGCCGGCGCAGTTGGGGCGGACGCTTCCCAGAAAACGGATCGAGGCGCCTGGTGTCCCAAACACCCAGGCGAGCAACCGCACCAGAGGTAGCCCTGCGTCTACAGCAGCGCCAAGTAGCATCTCGCTTAGGGTTGAGTCGCTAGGGTGATAAAGCCGAAGCGATGCCTGTAGCTGCACTGGTGCATTAGCGAAGTGCCGGCGTCCTACAGGCCAGTCGTCGTCCTCGCACAGCACCAGTAGCGGCAGCAGGATCGGCTGTGACCGCAATGCCTGATGCCGTCGTTCGGTATTGCCCCGCGACAGCCAGTTGTAGAGTTCAGCCGAAGGGCAGTTCGCGGAGCGGATCGCGAACAGTCGCGGTTGATCGAGTGCCGCGAGAAAGGCTTTGAGCGCTGCGCCGATCTGTGTGAGGTAGTAGGCCGTCCGGGGACTGAAATAGCGGTTGTGCCTATGGCCATCGATGTCCCATGCCTTCCCGAAGGCCCCGAGATCGTCGCAGGCCAACTGCCTGGCAACCGATCGGCCTGAGTCGCAGAATGACGTCATCAGCGGCTGGAGCGGCCAGCTGATGTGAGGCAGTAACAGGTACCTGGCCAAGCGCAGGGCCGATTGCTCCGCCGGCTTTCGCTTGGGCATGCGGTCGATGGCCTTGACCTTCTTCGCCCGGATGCTGACCCCATCGTAGAGCTGCACCAAGTCACCCAGGCGAAGGATGGTGACCGGCCTTTCCCGGTCGGGTACCTGGACGCTCACACACCAGCAGCGAGTGAACCGCGTAGAGCGAAGGTAATGGTCGATAAAGGTGTCGCGCTTTAGGCCGTCGATCTTGAAGTGCGAGGCCCAGGTATGAGCAACGGCGAGCTGCCGCTCGCTGAACTTGGAAGCTCTGCATGCATTGGGGAGTTCACTCATCGGCAGGCCCGGAATACAGCCGATGGCAATACTCGTCCGCCCGGCGCTCGTCCTTGTCGCGCTCCCGATTATCGTCCCTGGTTGCTTCCCACATGACGCTGTGACAATGCCGATGCTGCTCACGGGCGAGCGCCTCGGTGATATGGGCAATGTCGTGTCGTACGTACTCGAGGTCAGTGCCTAACGCCGTCGCCTCGGCCTCGGACGTTTTCCGCCTGACCCAGGCTTGCATGCTCTTGAGCATGGCCTGGCAGTCATCGCGCGAAATAGGGTGCGTGCGCTGTCCTTCGCTGCGCGTCCAGTCGAGATCGATGCCGCCATGCCGCTGGAACAGCGTGAAGGTGTTTCGCGCGGCAAAAAATTTCAGGATATCGGGCGAGTACCAGGGATCGTTCTCACGGAAGGGTTTCAAGGGTGAAGGAGAAGGAGGCGAGGCCGGTAAGGGTGCTTTCGAGTGCTGGGGCAGCAGCCGCAGTGGAGTGTAGATCTGATGCCTGCCGGCAAGGCTCAAGCAAAGGGCGTCGACCTGGAGCTTGCCGGTTACTCGCCAGCCGCGATCCGCGAGGTCATCCAGGCGCTGGATGTCGCTGGTTTCGATACCAGGGCCGTAGTAGGCCCTGAGCAATCCTTCCGCCGCTTCCCAGCGATCACCATAGGTCAGCCGCTCATTGATGAGGTTGACTTGGTGTTGATTGATATTCCCGCCAAGGGCTTCGACGTACCACTCTTGGGCTTCTTTCCGCCGCCGATAATCCTGAACCTTCTGCCGTGTGAAAAGCAGCGCTTTCGCGGCTAGTTTCCATGTCCAGATACCTACCAACGCTCCCCATGCGACGGCTATACCGCTAAACCCGAGATTGATCAGGGATTGAACCTCAGTAGACGCGAAGTAGTTGTAAGGCCCAAGCACCCTTGCGGCGCTAGTCGCAAAGGCCGTGACGATAAGCAAGCAGAGTATTGTCAGAGGAGACATCGCGTAGACCTTCGTTCGAAAAGCAGAAAGGTCTAGGGTCGCGGTGAGTCAGGTGTCTGAGGAAGGTGAAACCCTATCCAGGCCCGAACAGGTTGACCTAGAAGTCAAAGCTCTGCTGCTGGGCTCGGGCATACCCCCGAAGCCATGAGGTCCGCAGGCCAGGACTTCGATAAGGGCAGGTGTGAATAGCGGCGCCGGTCCTTGCTGCTTCGGCGCCTTCACGATGCGCTCGGGCATGTGGGGCGTTGCTCGCGTGCGAGCAAGTGGTATCTATATCGGGGCGAGTTTCGACCGGCACGGTAGCTCCACGCTGAGCGAACTAAAACGAACCGGAGGATCCACGTAGGGGCGCGACAAAAATCGAGCTGCCGTGGGATCAGTGGAGGCGATACTCGACGTCAGTCAGGCATCTGCTCTTGCATTTCAACCTCGATCAATGCGTCGTGCCTGCGTTTCTTCCGCTCCTGATGGTCCCACTCCCAGTATGCCCGCTCGATCTGCATGCGCTCCATATTGAGCTCCTGAAGCCTGCGCTGCTCAAGCATGATTTCAAGATTTTTGTGGTCAATCCTCGCCTGAATATCATCCATTTTTGCGCGAACTTCGCGAATGGCATGCATGTGCTTGTCAAAGCCAGGATAGCTAGCGTCATCAGTCATAAGTGGCCCTCCGCGGTCCTCCAAGCTTCATAAGCTGCTGAGACTCAGCCCTTGCTGCCCGCTTGTTGAGCTGCCCGCTGCTTAGCCTTAGCCATCTGCTCAACTTCCCATTCCGCCATGGCTATCTTGGCCTCCATCAACTTGTCGCTCAACACGCGTCGCTTGCGGCGCTCCGAAGCAATCGTCTGCTCATGAAGTTCGATTCGTTCGTCTATGGCCTCTATCTCGATACAGATAGCGCGCAAGGCCGCAAATTGCTCTGCGAATTCAGCTTCGAACTCATGGTTTGACATATGCGTCCTCTGACACCCTACTCAGCATCTTAGCTGATTAGCTTTTGCGAGTTAGCTTGCACATCAGAGTTGATGCGCAGCTGAAGTGAGGCGGGGGGTGAGTTGAATTCCTCCAGCAGCGTCACGTTGAGGCGCGACCTATCATGGATGCCAAATCGCGGACAAAAAAAGACCCGGCAGTGCCGGGCCCAAACCGTGATTAGCCTGATGAGCAGATAACCCAAAGGTCCGACCGCAGGACCCCTAGATCTCGACCGATCTCGCGACCGGCTGACCTGATAGTATCAATTCTCATTCGCAAGTCAAAGCTGTTTGCGAGGTATTCTCACTAATCAGCTTCCTTCCCTGCGGTGACCATGGGTGCTGCAGGATCACGCTGAATGAGTGCAGCTATCCAGCAGCTTCCCGCAGGGGCGCAAATTTTTCAGGAGTTCTAATAGGGGATATCGTCGTCGAAGCCGTCCCCGGTGGGTGACGGAGCGCGAGCAGCTGCCGAACCAGTCGTGGCCGGGCGCGCCTGACTCTGCCCCGTGCTCTGGCCCATCGTGATGGACTCGATGCGTTGAGGCAGGAACGCAATCCGGTTGGCCTGGACCTTGATCGCAGCCTGTTCCTCGCCGTTGCCATCCTTCCAGGTATCCAAGACCGCCCGGCCGTCGATCAACACACGCATGCCTTTCTGGTACAGCCGGCTGTAGCTTTCCGCGTCGCGGTGCCAGAGCTCGACGTTGGCCCAGAAGCCGCCGCGATCCTCGTAGGAGCCATCTTGCAGGCGGATGCTGTTATCGAAATAGACGTTCAGCCGGAGCAGGTGCCGCGGATCCTGGTTGTCCTTCTGAAACCGCTTGTACTCGGGTGCGGAGCCGATGTTGCCTTCCCATACTACTGCTGTGCCCATGTCAGGCCTCCTGTTGGGATGCGGCGTCTTCGCCGCGGGATTGGATGATCTGTTGCAGCTGTTCGGTGTAAACGGCATCGGCCTGGGCCATCTTCTCGGCGCACTCGGCGGCCTGCCGGCCGATGGCATGGACCAGGCTGATCTGCATATTCAAAGCAATGCGCTGCAGCTCCATGGCGTGAAGGTCCTGGAGCAGTGTTTCGGTGACCAGGTCGTGGCGGCACAGGTCCGCCCAGAGCCCCACGCCCATCTTTCGTGTCCCACTCTGCTGCCAGCGCAGAAAGACTGGGCCCGCGGAGGTGTGCTGGTGGGTCATCCGAATCGGCAAGAGCGTGAAGGGGAAGCGATGGGCCTGCGCGAGAATCCGCTCCTGGGCCAGGGTGTTCAGGTCGGCTTCAAGGGAACGGCACTGCTCGGCTAATTGGTCCAGTGCTCCCTTACCTTTAAAGGGTTTTAAAAGCCCTTTGTAGAAGGGAGCGTGTTGCAGGTTCGCGAAGACATCCTGTTGCAGGGGCTGGAAGGCGGCCTGTTGCAGGTCTGCGGTTTTCGAACCTTGAGTGGACTGTTGCAGTGCCATGGCGATCAGGCCTCACTCATCTCGGGGACGGCTTGGGCGCTAGTCATAGCGCTCAAATGCTCATCCTCGTCGGCGGAGTCGCCATCGAAGCCCTCGTCGCCATTGCTGGAGCTGGCCGGGACATCGCCGGGACGCTGGATCGCCGGGGCGAACTTGCTACGGCGGGTCCCCTCCAGGACGTCCTTGGGCATCTCCAGGAAGCTGTACATCTGCTGGGCGTTGGTGGCGCGGGCATTGTTGGCGGCGATGTCGTCGCGCGACGCCCCGCTGTAGCCCTTGTAGCGCTGGCCCACGCCGTACAGGCGGCGAAGGACGGCAGCGCCTTCGTCCAGCCAGGCTTCCTTGGAGCCGTTGTCGATCAAGCCGATATGAGCGGCCAGAAGGATCCGGCGCACCAGCTCGTCATAGCGGGTGAGCAGGTACACGCCTTTAAAGGCCAGCGGCGAGTTCAGGTACAGCGGCAGCTTGAGCGGCTGGATCGACAGATTGGTCCCCACGTCGAGCTGCTTGGGCAGCATGGCCATGACCTGGTCCAGTCGCTCGTCGATCGCGGTCAGCTGCTGCTCGGACTCCTCGATCTTGTCCTCGATGATGAGGAGGAAGAGATCGGAGTAGGGATCGTCCTTGGCTGCGCCGGCGGAGATGCGGTTGATGATGTTGGAAAAGCCGGACAAGCCGATCATGCCGGGCTTGTTGTCGGAGCGCTGCCGGCCGAACCAGAGGCGGGAAGCATGATGGGTATGCAGGGTGAGATTGACGCTCGATCTGAGCGAGCCCAGGTTGAGCTGGAAGGTATCAGCCATGAGAAGGATTCCTTGGGTTGTGAGATGACGCTCGGGCAGGGTGCCGAGACTGGCGCTGGCGGGCAGCGGAAAACCGTATTTGGGTGCGAAGAGGTTGCTGGTGAGCTTTATGGATACCCAGCGGAGGCGTGATGCGCTGACCACCAATTGCCGGAGTGTTGCCAGTGGCAACAACCTGAAGCTTCACGGCTGCAGTGTTGCCAGTGGCAACACCCTGGAGCTTCACGGCTGCAGTGTTGCCAGTGGCAACACCCTGGAGCTTCACGGCTGAAGTGTTGCCAGTGGCAACACCCTGGAGCTTCACCGCTGGAGTGTTGCCAGTGGCAACACCCTGGAGCTTCACCGCTGGAATGTTGCCAGTGGCAACACCCTGGAGCTTCACCGCTGGAGTGTTGCCAGTGGCAACACCCTGGAGCTTCACCGCTGGAGTGTTGCCAGTGGCAACACCCTGGTGCTTCACGGCTGGAGTGTTGCCAGTGGCAACACCCTGGAGCTTCACGGCTGCAGTGTTGCCAGTGGCAACACCCTGGAGCTTCACGGCTGGAGTGTTGCCAGTGGCAACACCCTGGAGCTTCACCGCTGGAGTGTTGCCAGTGGCAACACCCTGGAGCTTCACCGCTGGAGTGTTGCCAGTGGCAACACCCTGGAGCTTCACCGCTGGAGTGTTGCCAGTGGCAACACTCATGGCCATCGAGGTGGCAGTTATGCGAATCAAATAATGATCGATCATTCAACGCCTCCACGCCCTATTAGCTTCCTGAGGCCTTTCAAGGCATCCCGTCCAGTCTGAGCATCGGCTACAGCTTTTGGCTGGACAGCGGCCGGCTCGAATCTCGGGATCGTCAGCACCGAAGGGGCCTGGGTGGGCATGGTTGAAGCGGCGGATTGAACTGCGGCGGGCTGCCAATCGGCGTTGAAGTCACCGGTCTGGGCCTTCTGGATGAGTTTCATCAGGTAGCCAAAGGGCTTTGCTACCTTGCCCGAGACGCAGCGGACGCCCCATTGCTTCACCAAGAGCACCCGTATGTCTGCGGGAACAGCCAGGATCACGAGCTGGGCTCGCTGTTGCTGCTCCGACGTCATCAGCTGATAGGCGCTAGGCCACACAAGATCCGCGTCTGCCTGCTCGCGCAGTACAGAGCTTTTAGATACATCAGTAGTTGTATTCGTATACGTACTAGATGAGTTCGGATTCCGAACTAAGGGTGAAACCCCCTGATTTTCACAGAGTTCGGAATCCGAACTGAGGCTCAAGGCCTGATCACCTATGCTTTTTTGACTGAGTTCGGAATCCGAACTCAGGTGATCCATAGCTGCCAAAACCGGAGTTCGGAATCCGAACTCAGCGGGTGGCGTCGCTGCACGCGCCGGATCTTCGAGTCCCTGTGCGCGGAAGCGCTCTCTGAACACCTCCACGCGAGTGGGTAGGTCCTGGGTCTCGCTGACAAGCATCTCGTCAAAAGTCAGGCCGGCGATCTCGCGGATTGAGCTGTTCGAGTGCTCGAGGCCGTTAGCTACTAGGGGGAGAAAATCTTGGTCGAGTTGTATGGCCTCGGAGTAGGCCACGGGCTCGTCGTGCAGGATGTAGATGTTGCCCTGGACCTGGCCGGTGATCGCGTCGCGAACGCGGCGGCCGAGGCTCAGCCAGCGAGTCAGGCGCAGTACAGTCAGGGCCTTGGCCACGGTCTCACGCGAAGCAGGGCGGCCCGGGTTGTTGCCCAGGTAGGGGCGCAGCTGGTCGTAGGTCGGGAAGGCAGTGACGCCATCACCGTTCATGAGCAGGCGGAACACCTGCCAGGCATTGCGCTCTAGGGGCGAGAGCCGATCATCGAGCAGCAGTCGACGAGGAACGGTCTCGTGAGGGTTACCACTGAAAACGATGCCGGCGAATTCCTTGGGTAGGTCTTCGCCGGTTTTTTGCTTGTAGTCGCGCTGGGCTTGGACATGGACGTTCAGGTGTGACGCTGCAACGTCCAGGGCGCGACCGAGTAGATGGGAGCCGCGTGGAGCAGTGGTTTTCACCTGTTGTCGCCTTCTGCCGAATCCAGCTCGATCAAGCTCATTTGCCCGAGGGCAGCGGACTGATCCTCTTCTTGCGCTTGGGGCAGGGCATCGTCGACGGCTTGCTCCTCACCGAGTTGCCGGTCTCGCCGCTTCCTCGCATCGGAAATCAGCAAGAGCGGTGCCCGGGCGATCTTGGGTGGGTAGAGGCCTTCGTTGAGCCAGGTCTGTACGAGATTCCAGATGAGGCCGAGGGTGATCTGGTCGTGCTTGTCCTTGATGGACTCGAAGGGGCCGTTAAACTCCTCGGTGATCATCATGCAGATGTCGAGCAGAGCGATGGCGTCCTTGTGATCCACCTCGTGAGCGTTCATGAGGTCGAGAAAGCGATACCAGACCTGATCGGTATCGTTGAGCCCTGCCACCCGGCCGGAGCGACCAGGGACGTTCAGAAGCTGGCGCACCACGCTGATCTCGCTGGGGGCCATGCCGAAGAACTCGCGGATCATCCCGTTGGTAGCGCCCAACTGGATGGCGCGATGCACGAGGCGGGTCTCGCGCTCATCGCGCTCGCAGTTCTCCAGGAGCTTTTTGACCATGTCGAGATCGATCTGGACCTTGCACCAGCGCGCCGGGGCATTTTTCAGGATGCTGTGAGCCTGGGGCTGACGCAGCAGGTTCAAGACTTCAACGTCCAGGCCAATGTCCAGGCAGCGCTGGACCTGGCCGTTGCGCAGGTGATGGAGGATCTGATCCATCAGCGCCTGGTTCATGGGGTTGTACTTCGTGGACATATGCGACTTCCTAATGCAGGTCCAGAAGGTGACCGGGCTACTGCCCGGCCTCGAGTTCGATCAGCCGGCGGGCGAGACGGATCACCCTGAACAGCTTCACGACGGCGGCATCGGTCATGCGGCCTTCGGTGCTGGCTGGCTTGCTATCGAAAAGGGGATCGCCAAGGAGCAACTGGCCCAGGTTCAGGGCAAAGGTCGCGTTCTCTTCCGCGATGCTTGCCTTGAGCTCCTCGGCAGTCTCTGGATCACGCGACACCACGTAGCTGTACATGCCCGTCAACGACTGCAGGAATTGCCAAGACGTTGTTCCACGTGCGGTCAGCTCTGATTGAGGGGTAGAGAGCGTGAAGCCGAGTGCGAAATCGGTGGGCTTGAGCAGCTCACCAGGAACGTCACACAGCTGGGCAATTTCGAAGACCAGCGTTCGCAGGCCCTTACGCAACTCCTCAGGGGTATCGGTGTTGCGCTCGATGTACCAGACGTCCGAGATGGCATGCAGGCCGCCGGCTTGGACAGGGATCGCGCGCAGGGCATCACTGTTGAAGTCAGGCAGGGTCTCGCCGTGCTCGGCCGCGATGCGGCGCTGAACGTCCCTTACCTTCTGGCCAATGCCATCGGGCGTGACGATGTGGCCGTTCAGGCGAGCGGCTCGTTCTTCTTCAGAGAGCTGCTCGGGATCCGGCAGAGTGTGCTGCGGCGGAGTAGTGTCGACTGCACCGGAGCCACCGGTACGCTCAGGGTGTGGCGGTGGTGTGGAAGGGGAGACCGCTCCCTGCTTCTGCTTGCTGGGCGTTCCAGAAGACTTTTCCAGCGTAAGGCTGTTGCCAGGCGCGGGAGGTAGAGCACCGGTAGCAGGAACCTGCGGAGCCAGACCATCGGGCACCTGGACACCAACAAGCTGCGAGCGCCGGCTGCTGTCCTGATGGTCCAGAACAGCCTTGAGTACTTCCTCATAGCCGACATTTTGAGTCCTTCGGATTTGACCGATCAGCTCGTCCTGGATGGTCTCAAATACGAAGTTGTCAGTGGGGCCGTCGAAGCTGTTGAGGACATCTTGGTATAGCAGCTCGAAGTCAGCTTCATGACCGTTAAAGCTGATCCAAGCCTTGAGAGCAGCACTGCGCAAATTAAGCAGCTTCTCGATCTGCGGCTTACCCAGTCCTGAATAAAGCAATCCGGGAATTGCCGGCAATAGAGTGCGTAGCGTCTCTTGCATTCGGCTGATATGGGAGTTAGATATCGAGTAACCATCTTCCTTTAGCAGTCGCGCTAACTCACGTTGGGAGATGTCCTTCCCCGCCTCTTGAGCATAGAGCTCCCGAGCTGCATCAATGCTGACTGCGCGCTCAATGAACATGAGATTACCCCTCAGATCATTCTCTGCGAGGTGGCCGGTCAGCGAGACGATCTCGCCACGGTCGGTCCAAGGACGGAACAGGCAATGGATGCGGTAGTAACGCTCGTCCCGCGTTTCCTTCCACAGCTCATTGAGGATTGCCAGACGGGTGTTGCCACCAGTACGGATGATGTAGTGATCTTCACCCGGCCGTCTGGTGACTGGCGGAGGAGTGTCCAATCCCCTTGCCTGGATGGATGCTTTGATCTCATCGTGCTGCGGGTTTCGGGTTGTTCGAGGGTTGCGGTTGTAAGGGGCCAACTCATCCAGTGTCAGGACCATGGGCGTTTCCTTGATCGGATCCGCCAGGCGTGCGACAGGAGTGCTCGATCCGGCGAAGCCGCCGGCCAATAGACGCTGAGTGACTGCTTCGTTGCTGGGCTTGCTCATGCGTGGATCTCCTGAGCACTACGAGCGGCGGGCCGGCTGGGCTCATCATTCGCGGCCAGCAGCTGGTCGATCACCCGCTGCAGACGAAACACCTCATCCTCTAGCTCGAGCGTGCGGCCCATGCGGATGATGATCTCGGCGTTCATCGAGCGATGGGCCTGCTTGGCCGCCTCGGCGATCTGGGGACGCAGTCCCTTTGGAAAGCGGACGACGAACTTCTCATCCTCTGTTGCAGATTTCCGTACGGATGGCTTGCGCTTGGTTGCGGTAGTCATAGGGTCTGGTCCAATTCGTTCATAGGCTGGGCACGGCGCAGCTGGGCGCGGGCATTGAGGCCGGCGCGGCGATCGCTGGGCGTGAAAGACGTGAAAATGGGGCAGTAGCCAACTTTCAAGAACTTGACGTGGCCGCCCTTGGTACGGGCGACGATCCAGCCCTCGTCCAAGGCGAAGGCCACCAGGTCCTGCAGGTTCTTATTGGCACCACGTAGCGCATGGGCGGGCGTCGTCATGTGCGGCTACCTCCTTTCACGTACCCCACTTTGAAAGGCAGGCGATGCGCACGAGCAAGGGCATGACAGCGTTCCAGGGGCTGCTGCAGGCGCTTGGACGCGGTGCGAAGGGTATCCCCGAGCAAGGCGCGGGCTCGAAGGAGCCGCACCAGGTCCTCGTCGGAAACTTCGGTTGCCGGCTTGGCCTCGGCCAGCTGGCGAAGCTCCTCGCGCTGCGCGCTGATGACGAAGCTCGGGCCCCCGACGGCGCGCTCGGTGGGCTTCACTTCGACAACTTGGCCACCTTTGGCCAGGAAGTCGTTCAGCGCTGCATCCAGCCTCTGCCGGTCACGTTCGCGATCGGTGTGAGAAGGGAGATCCTGTTCAGGGGTGTGATGGGAGAGCATGTCATTGGCCTCCCGCCCGGTGCTGGAGCTGGTTGCCCGATTCGATGGCGACGATCTCGGCCAGACCATCGTCCTTGAACAGCAGGTCCAGGGTCTTGATCAGCCCTGCCGCGTCATTGCGGGAGCCGGCGACGCGGAAGACGACGGTGGTGTCGTGGAAGGGCCCCGGTGCTGGCTGATCGAACATCTGCAAGCGCTCCACGTCGAGCGAATGGCAGACGCTGCAGGCTATGAACTCATCAGCGGTGAGGGGGCGGCGGCAGAGGTGATGGCCGCAGTTGCGGCACTGGTGAGTAACCCCAGACAACATGGCTTGCGGGCTCATCGAGCAGCTCCTAGCCGGCTCCCGCCGGCGAACGATCGAGGGAAAGGGCAGGGAAGAAGCACCGGTCTGGCGGCGGGGGCCGCCGGGCGCGAAAGGGTGCCGGACGCATCCGGTGGTAAGGTCGGCGGTGCCAACCAAACCCACCCAGACCACAGGAGGTCCGGCATGAAACCTAGAGAGGTACAGACGTACAGCGAATTGGCCGAAGCGATATGGGCAGAGGCCGAGGCACGCTTTGGCCAGGATGAGCACATCGCCGCGCGTGAGTGGTACGAGCAGACCTTCTGCCTTTGCGCATTGGGTGATGCGTTAGCTCTAGCCCGAGGCTGGACATTGGCAGGTCTGGAAGCCATCGAGTACGCGCTCATTCAGCGTCACTCCTGGCTGCCCGATCAGATCCGGCAACTATCGCCTCGTGATAAGTGGCTATCACTGCATGAGGAACTGGCAGGACTGAAGACGGCCGACGATGCGAATCAAGCGTGGCGGGATCGGGAAGCAGCAGACCTAAACGCCAGTGGCTCGTCAGAGGACGTGTGGCATGCGTATCCCCGGGGATTCCCCATTCCATGAATGGATGGTCCTGAATCTCGTAGAGATGCCATGGGTAGGCAGCCTCGATGACGTTGATGGGAAGCACGTCCTGGGTGACCCGCACGAGATGACGCCAGCGCGCGCGACCTCCGAACTTCGAGTCGTAATCGAGTACATAGCGTTGCGGCCGCGATATCAGCCCCTGCGTGACCAGCAGGTTTGCCCAGTCGTTGGGTTTCAACTGTTGAGGTAGGTGATTCAGCTCGATGTTCAGGCCCGCGGCAAGCCAGGGGTCCTCGATCCACAAGCTGTCTTCCATCCACCACGCAGAGGGGCAGGGTGATTTTTCCAACCCCTCAATGGCGAGCTTGTGCAGCAGCGGGATCAGCGACTCAGTGGTGAAATCGATCAGCGGGATCATGCGTTCATCTCCTGCCAAGCCTGCGCGCTCAGGTTCTCGAAGCGCGTCTGCTTGGCGATGAAGGCTGCGCGGACCGTGCCGACTTCGCCGTTCCGGTGTTTGCCAACGATCAGCTCAGCAATGCCCTTGAACTCGGTTTCCGGGTGGTAGTACTCGTCGCGGTACAGGAACATGATCACGTCCGCATCCTGCTCGATGGCGCCGGACTCACGCAGATCGGCAAGGCCAGGCCGCTTGTTCGGCCGAGATTCCAGTCCCCGATTGAGCTGAGAAAGTGCGATCACAGGGCACTTCATCTCTTTGGCCAACGCCTTGAGCGAGCGGGATATCTCGGCGATCTCGTTGGCACGATTCTCCTGGCCATCGCAGCGCATCATCTGCAGGTAGTCGACCAGAATCAGCGCGGGCGGACCGAAACGGCGCGCGGCACGACGGGCTCTGGCGCGTAGCATCGTGGGGGACAGGCCAGCCTCATCGTCGATGACCAGGCGATCGCCAAAGCTGTTAATGGTGTTGACCGCCATGGTCAGCTTCGGCCAGTCCTCGTCCTCCAGCTGGCCGCTCTTGAGCTTCGTGGCATCGATACGGCCGATGATCGCCACCAGCCTAAGCATCAGCTGCTCCGCCGGCATCTCCAGGCTGTAGACCTGCACCGATTTGTTCTGCGTATGCTGGAGCGCCCTGGTAATGCAGTTGAGCAAGAAGGCGGTCTTGCCCATGGCTGGGCGGGCACCGACGATGATCAGGTCCGTGTCCTGCCATCCCGAGGTGAGGACATCCAGATCGTTCAGGCCTGAGGGAACGCCCGTCACCGGCATAGGGTTGTTGAAGCGCTCGTCGATGGTGTCGATCAGCTTGCTCAACGTTGCAGTGACGTTGCAGAACTCGGCGCCCTTGCGGTCTTGGCCAAGCGCGAACAGCCGCTGCTCGGTCTGCTCCTGCACTTGGGCGGCATTGGCACCTGGTGCTGACGCCTCGCGGCTGCTGGCAAAGCCCAGCAGGATCAGGCGGCGCAGATGGGCTCGCTGGGCGACGATCTCCGCGTACGCGACGATGTTGGCCACCGAGGGGGTGTCCTTGGCCAGGGTCCCCAGATAGGCAAGGCCGCCCACCTCGTCGACGTCGGGCATCACCTCGGCGAGGGTCACGACATCGAAGGGCCGCGACTGAGAGGCGAGCAGGGCGATTCGCCGGAATATGAGCTGGTGGTGCCGGAAGAAGAAGTCTTCCTCCAGCAATACGTCAGCGATCAGGTCCCAGGTGCTGTTGTCGAGCATCAGTCCGCCCAGTACGGCCTGCTCGGCCTCTTGAGAGTGAGGCGGGACCAAACTGGCTGCTACGCGCTCAGCGTCTGAGACATGTACGGAGAGATCATGGGAGGGGGCTTCCAGGAGCTGCACTACGCTCATGGCCGACCTCCCAGCGCTATCTGGTCGCCGCGCTGTCCGACGCCGCGGTGGAGCTGAGCTTGAGTTCCCAGCTCGTAGCCCTGGTAGCGCGCCCGCACGTCGTGGCCTTTGGCCTCGAGATGCTCAAGCTCCACGGTGGTCAGGTCCGGATGGTGAACGGCCAGGTAGGCGTCGATGACGCGCTGGGTCTCATCTGGTTTGCCCTTGGCGAACTGGTGGACCTTGACGCTGACTGCTTCGATCCAGCCTTCGGCGAAGACCTGACCACGACGGCGTTTGGTAGCCAGCTTGCAGCGAGTTTGGCTGCGGACGAAGACCTTGCGCGCGGCCAGGAGCTGCTGGTGAAGCGCGGAATAGGCGTAGCTGGCCATCTCAGGCCCGACACCGATACCGACGAACTTGAATGCCCATCCCAGGCGCTGATCGCGATAGGCCAGGGGATCGCAATCGAATGCCTGGGCGCACACCAGTGCGAGCTGGTGAAGCCAATGGGCGGGTGCTTTGCGGGTGCCGGTGGCAACGACTGCTTCGCTGGCGAGCACTGCCTGGACGTCAACGTCCATGAGGTTGTGCTGCTGCATGAGCTTGCGCGCCTGACGCAGCGCGATCTCAGCTTCATTCGGCGCGGCGCCGGCGTCCTTGGCCAGGGCGAAGCACTTAGCGACGCGCTCCAGGATCTTCTGCTTGTTGGCATCCATCTCACTTGCCCTCTTTCACCAGGGCATGCACGACAGCTTCGTCTAGGGCCGTGAAGCGATCAGCCCATTCAGGGAAGAGTTCGATGGCGAGGTTGCGGATGACCTGCAGGGCAGCGGGTGCCTGACGGTTGCTGGGCTGCCTGTACTCCAGGCGGTGTGCAGGCACCCCATGAGTGGCCGACTCGCAATAGACAACTGCATCGGGGATGACGGTATCTATGACCTGGATATCGGAATGGCCCCGGAAGGTCTCACGAATCGTCGCATTCAGCTGACGCGCGTCTGAGGTGAGATCCAGACCGTTCACTACGGCCTTGATGGGCGGTACCGGCAGCCCAAGGCGGGCATAGGGTCGGAGTCCGTCCAGCATTTGCAGAGTGCCGCGGTTGAATTCGCGGGCGGACAGCATTTCAGGGGGGAGGGGGGAGACGGCAAGGTCCGAAGCGAGCATCACCATCTCGAGGAGCACGGTGCGGGCGCCCTGCGTATCGATCAGCACCAGGTCGAAGTCGTCCTGGAAGATGTCTTTGAGATGAGCCAGGCGAAGCCGGCCATCAGGTGCCTGCAGGAGGAGGTTGATCAGGTGGTTGTGCGGATCGTTGGAATAGATCAGCGACAGATTTTGGATATTCGTCTTGGAGACGATGCGGTCGAGACGTGTCTCGTTGCTGGCGATCAGCTCGAAGACGCCGCAGGGAGCAGGCTCGACGAGGTCGTAGTAGGACGAGAGGGAAGGCTGGACAGGATCCAGATCGATCAGTAGGGTGCGGAGCCCCGCATCGGCACAGAACGCGCCTAGGTTGGCGGTCTTGGTGGTTTTCCCTGTACCGCCCTTGGTCGAAATCGCAGATGTGGTTTTCAAATTTGCAGCCTCTAATGGGTTCATTAGAGGCCGCTTGTTTTCACTGAGAGGCGCGTCGCGCCTGGGTGCAATGGTGGGTCAAAAGCAATTGGCTTTTAACCAATTGGTCGTAGGTTCGAATCCCACACGACCCACCATCTTCACCAGAAACCCTCCGCAAGGAGGGTTTTTGCGTTTCTGGCATCGCGAATGTCTCGGGAAGAAGCGGGTTGTCCTGCTTGAAGTGCTCCAGTAACTCCTGGCTTCAAGTTGTGGCCAGGCAGCGCTGCTGCGGAGAATGGCCTGGTCAAGCCCTGGCCTAGGGCTGCCTGGTGTAGATAGTCGCTAGCGTCTGCCGGCTGAATGCCGGCTGATCAGCCAGGTCGAGGCGAAGTACAGTGGTTCCAGTACGACAAAGCCCAGCAGGATACCGCCCAGTCGCTCCAGCCCCGCTACAGGGTCTAGGTGATCATAGTGGTCAGGCACCATCACCACGAGGAAAGCCAGCGCGAACTGCATACCGAGATAGCCGATACCGAGCGGCCCATTTTCGATATGTCGGCCGATCAGCACGCCTATGGCCACACCCGCCAGGGTCAGCCAGAGACTGTCCTGGCTGACCAGTAGCAGAAGGGCGGCCAGGCCACCGCCGAGGAGGCAGCCGAGCATTCGATGCAATAGCCGCTTGGACACTGCCTTGCTGGCGTCGCCCAGCCTATCGGGTGGAACGACCATGACGGCCAGGATGGTAATGGCCGCCTGGCTGATATCCACGTTGATCTTCCATGCTGCCATTAGTGACAACAACGCCAAGGCAAGGCCGCCTTGCACGGCATGGCGCAGCGCTGAGGGTTGCCAGAAGGCGAGGGCAAGCGGCTCTGCCGTCGCCGTGTCCGGTATCTTGGGCAACCAGCGGTTGCGTATGGCATAGGTGGACAGGGCGCTTACCAGCACGCAAGCGGAGGTGCCGAGCACGACTTCCAGCAGGCGTGACCAGGCGAATAGCTCGATCTGATCGGGCCTCTGGAGGCCTGCCAGGATGACCATGGCGTAGGTGAGGCCCCCCAGCAATCAGGCGTAACCGTGGCGCCCCACGAGGGTCAGATAAAGTGTGAGGCTCCCCACGATGCCCAGCAGTACCGCCTGTTCGTGCGCTTGCAGGTGCAGATGACGCAGGACGAGCAAGCCTCCTCCGGCGCCGATACAGGTACCCAGCACCCGCAGGTAGCCACGAGCGAAGCTATCGCGGACATTCGACCTCATCACGATATAGCCACTGAAGGCCGCCCAGCCGACATGCTGGACCTCGGCCAAGTGGCCTAGAAGGATCGCCAGCAGTACCGAGGCCAGGGTTTCGACTTCGTCGATCAGGCGGCGGCGATCACGACCGAACTGCCGGAGATCTCCGGCGAGATCCCGCAGCAACTGCTTGAATTCCGACAGCGCCTGGGAGGGTGGCATGGGTCCCTGATGATTGCCGTGATAACTACCTATGCTACAGCGCCTGATCGACTTTCGGCAGCAATGACCCCTTACGGGACGGCTTGACCGAAAATCCAGCGAATCCGGGTAGTTACTCGTGCTTTTTCCCATGCACGAGCAGGTATCGCCGCTCGGCGTCAGGTAGGGCTCCGACTGAGCGCCTTCACGGCCGAGTCAGGAGGCTTTTATCCACTGAAGGGGGCTACGAAATCAGCTCCCCGTTAACCCGGACCTTGACCATCCGGAACGCCCGCTCCGGGTTATGGGTGTAGGCCTAGGCGGCGAAGACGGCGGGCCTGTCGTTGGCCAGGGCCAGGGCTTCGGCCAGTCAGGCCTAGATCTAGCGCTCCGTTCCAGGGCGGGGTTGGCGTCTGTAATAGATGTCCCACTCTGCCTCGTCTACCTGCTCGAAGCCGTGTCGCTGATAGAAGGAGTTAGCTTTGCTGCCACGCAAGGCACCTACCTGGATTGGGAGGTTTTTAGCGTCAGCTTCGACAGTAATCAGGGTCATCACCGCACCTCCAATTCCCTTCGCCTGGTATTCAGGCAGGAGGTAAAGGTGATCAAGGTGCAACAGATCTGGCAAAGGACGGACTACGCAAAATCCAACCCTCACCGTATCGATCTCGATGAAGTGGCACAGCATAGGGTCGAAAGACGCCAAAAAACGCTCTCTGGCACGCTGGGGATCAAAGCGCCCAATCCTCTCCAGGCTGTCGCGCATGGCGGCAATCCTGATGCTCACCAGTACATCCGCATCAGATGAGTTTGTGGGTGTGAGGCTAGGCTTCATGTGGATGTCAGCTACGTGGCGCGCTGATGATGCATCAACATAACAAGCGGAAGCGCCCTGGTCGATTTCCTGACGGTAGAACCGCCATAGCTCAATAGCGCGGGCTGAGCGGCTGGCCGTTGTTCCAGCGTTTCTGGAAGTCCTGGATATAGGCCCGCGCCAGGTACGGCACCTTGTGCAGCAGCAGAGCGTTCTCGGCGCTGCGCTCGGCGGCGGTCTGGGTGTGGTCGAAGGAGCCGGTCTCCACCGCCTGGCCGCCGATGACCATGAACTTGTTGGGCATGATCGCGTAGCGGTTATTAGCCGGACCAGCACGCCCTGGTTGCCGGGAAGGTCACGGCGGCGCAGGGGCGACGGGCTTGCTGGTAAAGCTATAGGCCGCTACCAGGGCCTGGTAATGGGCGGAGTCGATGCCATTGGTCACCACGTCGAGCGCGGAGGAGCCATCGATCGCAGGGGAGAAGCCACCTGCAGGTCGCTGGCGGCCAGGGCCGGCGGAACTGAGTAGCAGGGAGGCCCGGCGCATCGGAGAGCTCCGGGGCAGAGGTGTTTCCTTGCAGTTGCTGATGGTGAGGTACACCGCGATAGGTAGCAGCACCGCGCGCGGTAGCGATACCAGGTTGCCCTTGGTAGACAACTAGGTGATTCGAGCGAATGCGATATCCGGCCTTGCATTTTGAAGGTCGAGGGCTAGGCTCAAATTGTTTGTTTAATTACAGACATAAGCAGCCATGTCTCTACCGTCTACTGCGGGGGTGCCTTTGATGTTCGCACACGAAAAGCTCGGTCTTATGCTGCTTGTTGGTACTTTGGGTGTTGCAGTCTATTTGCTGATTCATCACCTGGTCGTCAGTCGCGTCTCGGGAAAGAAGTCAGAACCTATAAAATCGGGGAAAGAGCACTGAGGTAGAAGCGCAGCTGTCGAGCTGCGCAGACCAGGCGATAGCGTCGCGTACGCTAGTACTACCAGGGGTGGGTTCTGGTATCGGAAAGCTTACCCAAGGGATCTGGTCGTGGGGTTGGAGGTGAGGATGGTTTGACCGTTGGTGGCGTCGGCGTAGCGAAGCAGACCTGGACTTCGGTTAGTTTGGTGGTGAGTAGCTTGACGTTAGTTAGTACCCGGCCTCCGTCAGACGCCTCCGCACTCAGCCAGGCGTAGGCGGTGATGCGTGAACTTGGAAATGCCATTGTTCCTGAACCGATCCAAGTGGCGCTGTTAGGCTGCATCGTCAACCACCTGGATTGGATTCGAGTGAGACCTAGCAATGGCCACCTCCATCGCGGTGGCCAGGCCACTCCCTTGGCGGCGTGTGTCCTACTGTCTCGTGCTTGTCGCGCAGTGCGACCAGAACCAAACCGCTAGATGTTACTCGGGAGACAACGCAGGCCTATCGGCGAACCGGTTCAGCTCTGCTTGGGGATGACCCCGATCTTTTCCCATATCTTGCGCTCGTCGATACCGGCCGACAGGATGTCCAGCAGCAACTCCTGCAGCGTCATGTTGCCCCAGGAAACGGCGGTGTCCAAGAGATAGGGGACGGGGCTGTGTGGCTCGGTCTGGCGGAGGAAGTTCGCGATGTCCTTGAGCTGTCGGTAGGCCTGTTGGCGCGAATAGGGATTGGCCGCTTCTATAGCCTTGTCACTCATCGCTGTTTCCGTTGTGCCGGTTAGGGGTTCTTGGTCTGGGGGCTGAATCTCGGGCTCGACCTGGTCTGGATGCAATTTCATGGCTTCCTCCAGCAGGCGCTGCCAACGGCTGAGTCGATCATGCAGCGCTTGCAACGACGGTGGGTCATCGCTGAGATGGTCATCGATCCAGCACTCCAGCCGGTTGACGAGTGCCTGGGCTTCTTCGACTAGGTGCCGCTGCATGAGTAGGCTCTCCAGCGGCAGGCTGCTGAGCGTTTCGCAGAGTTCGCGATACTGCTGCTGCGCCTCGGCCTGGTTTTGCTTCTGCCTGCTGTCGCCGCCCTGGAGGACCAGGCGCTGCTGGGTCGATTCCCACAGGTACAGCGTGATGCCGGAACGCTCCTCGTCCTTGCCTGGCAGCTCCATCTTCATGTGCGCCAATTGTGAATAGTTTTTGGCGATCCAGGACAAGGGGCCTGCCAGCCAGTCCATGTCGCCATCCGGTCCCTTCGGGTAGAGCGTATCGGGGTAGCGTTCGAGCAGTTCGGCGAGCAGTTCCAATGCCGAGCTGAGGCCCAGCAGGTCATAGCGATGAATCCAGGCTTCGCCTAGCCAGGCGGCCACCTGCAGGTCCTTGCTCTGGCTGCTGAGTAGCGAACAGGCCAAGGCCTCGACCTGGTGCCAGTCACTTCGCTTGAGTTCTCTCTGCCAGACGCCCATAGGCAGGCTCGCATCATCCTCTTCTCGGAGGCGCCGCAGGTCATGCAGGGCGTTGCCGTGCTTCAGGTTGACGCCAGTGGGCGTCGGTTCCGCCAGCGGTGCCAGCAAGTGTTGCCAGACCTCTGCGATTTTTTGCTGTCTAGGGACCGATGACATTGGGCGTAATGCTCGCGGTAGGAGGAACGGTGGAGGGCATCGCAAAGGGCGACAGGGGCGCACTGGTCGGCAGGGACGTCAGCATCAAGGGCTGCTTGCTGCCCACGCCCATCAGCGACACGCGAATAAAGGCCAGCATCGAGGTTTCGCCCGGCACTGCAGAGCGGGTAGGGACCTGGAAGGCCAGCGGCCGATCGCTGAGATCCTGGGTCGGCAGCCGCTCGTAGGCCTGGTGGTCGCGGATGAAGCGCAACAGCGCCCACGGCCCCTCGTACTGCCAGCCGGCCTCGGTGTCGTAGACCGCGAGCGCGGCCTGGCGGGGATCGGCCAGCGGGCGTTGGGTGCTGCCGGTCGCCCAGCGCAGTACCAGCTTCACGGGCTCGCCGAGGCCCCAACGCAACTGGCCGACCAGGTTGCCGGGGAAGCTGATGCTGCGACCGTCCACGTACAGACTCCAGTCGATGAGCTGATCGGCGCGGCGTTCTTCCTGGCGGTCGGTACGCCAGCGAACCTCCACATCGACCCCGCGCGTGGTGTCCTTGTCTCCGACCAGCAACGGGCTCAGCCACACCTTGGCCTGTTGCAGGCTTTCCAGGAAGGCGATCGCTGCAGCGCTGTTGGGTGAAGGCGACGCCTTGGCGGCAGCCAGGGCCGTCGGCGCCGCCTGGTCGATCAGTTGCAGGAAGGCGCTCACCCGTTCGGGATTCGCATCGGCCGCGGTTTCCTCGAAGCTGAAAGGAAAGCGCCCGGCGAGGTAGCGTTGGAAGTAGTCGGCCAACTGCTGCCAGGCGGCTTGGGCCGCGCCTTGCTGGAGACTGGCGCAGCGACTGTCCGCACTGACCTTGAGATTGCGGATCTGCCGGGACAGGGCACCGTCGCCTGTAGGCAGTATCGCCGCGGACAAGGTTGCCCCACAGTTGGTCGCGTCCATCTGGTTGAGATCTTGGGCGACCAGTTGCTCGTAGAGGGCTGGCGATGAAGTCGGATTTTGCTCGGCGTACTTCTTCAGCTCCAGAGCCATGTCGGAAAGCAGATGGAGCTGCTCTAGATCGCCTGCGCCAAGCGAGGCGCGTTGTGTATCCAGCCAGGTGAGCGCCGGCCGGATGCGCTGCAGATAGGTGCTGGCGAGGATGAATTGCTGGGCGAGCGTCTGTTTCAAGCGTTGAATGTTAGCTACTCGGTAGGTGTTGACCACGAAGTTCGCACGGCCATCCCAGTTGGCGAAGTTCAGGCGTTCATCAAAGATCGGCAGTGCGTAGAGGTCGTTTGCAGCATGCCGCAGATCCTGAAGGGCTCGCTGATTCAGCTCACGACGCAGGATCTCGGCGCGTATGGGATCGCCCAGCTGTGTCAGCACCGCCAGCATCTGGTTGCTTCTATCGATATTGACGGCGAACGCCGTGCCCGAGAGGCCATTGAAATCCTGGGGTTGGCCCAGCGTCTTGCTGCTGAGCGCCTGCCAGAGCGCGGTCAGGGCGGCCTCCCGGGCGGTGGCCAGCAGGGCTCGGCGATAGGTCGGCGGTAACTCGGCGACATCTTGCGTGAGGTAGCGCTGATAATCGTCGTAGTAAGCCAAGGCGGTCGTGAGGCTGTTGTCGTCCATCGCCGATAGGGAGGCACTGTCCTTGATCGCTGAATCCGCAAGGGCAATCTGACTGAAGGATTGCTGCTTCAAGGCTTCTATCGCCTGGTCGACCTTGACCACGGGGGCTTGCAACTGTAATTGGCCGCTGCCCTGCTCCGTTAGTACGCCCACCCGGGTGCTCTGCTGGCCTATCCAGCGATCACGGAAGGTGCGCTTGAGCGTCTGGGCATAGTGGTCGACCTGGTCGACCACGTCAGGACCGATCAAGGTGGTTTCCCGAGCATGGTCCAGAAGTTCCTGATAACCAGGGACCAGTTCCTTACTAGTCGTCTGTTGCCAGGCGACGTTGGTGAGTTCGACGAGGCGACGCAGTTCGTCGATATTCGCATCCAGGTCCTCCAGGTCCTGGAGATTCATGCGCTGGCCGGTCTGCAGATTCTGCAGACCGCTGGCGACGTAGCCGGCGATGCTGGCGAAGTCGTCGGTACCGAAGAAGCGGTCGAGCCAGAGCCGCATCAGGGTGAGAAAGCGTGCCCCGGTCTCCTGCTTGGCGGCTGCTAGCGGGAAGACCGCCGGAGGCCGGCTGGCATCTGGCTGCAAGGTCGCATTGTAGTAGTGCAGGAAGCGCAGCTGTTGCGGTTGGTAGGCGGTATTGGCGAGTTCGTTGGCCAGGCCGACCAACTCGTCCATGGGCGTCGCGCTGCTGCGGGTGGCCTGCAGGTAGCGGTTTTCCTGTGCCTGCAGTCGCGTGGCTCGAGCCACCAACGCGCGGGCTTGGCGTAGATAGTCGTCCTCGTTCGTCGCACTGCGGCCGCCGATGCGGCCAGTGGCGCCCGGTGTCTTGAGCGCATCGATGGCTTGGACCAGTCCGTGGTGGATGGGGTCCAGGAGTTGCTGCTGCAGGCGTTCCCGCAACAGCGCCTGCAACTGGGTGTCAAGCGGCGAGAACCAGGACGCTGGTAGAACGAGGCTGGTGAACTGCCAGCGTGGCGCCTGGCTCAACAGGGGCCAGCTCTGGGCCAGCGAACTCTGCAGCAGCGTATCGCGGCGATCGGCCGTCGTCCCAGGGGGCTCGAGCAGGGTGGCCAGTGCCTGGGCGTCTTGGGTACGCCCATACCAAGCCCACGCCATCGCACCGGCCCAGCCGCAACCCAGTAGCAAGGCCGCGAGCAGCGTCGCCCGTTGCCAACGCCGGCGGATATGCACGACCCGGGCGATGGGCTGCGCCAGGCCTCGCTCCGGGGCAATCCGCTGGCGCCATAGCGCGGCGCCGAATGCCTGGCGTGGCGCTTCGGACGCCGAGGGCTCGGCATACAGGCTATCCGCTGCCTGGATGCGATCATCATCCAGGTGTGCGGCGGAGAAGTAGCAGCCCCGCAGCCGGGGCGCTTCACCTGGTGCTATCCCCTCGAACACGGGAGCGACCAGGGACTGCAGGGGAGTGGTAAGCCGTTGCAAGGTGAGAGGGAGGGCATAGAGCTGCGGCGTCAGGGTTCCGTTCAGCGTACCGATCTCACTGAGCGCATTGGCCAGTTCGCTGACCAACTGAGCGAACGCCTGATCGATCCAGTCGGCTTGCCAGGGGGTTTCCAATGGCCTGGGATTGGTCCAGCCCAGGGCTTTTCGCAAGGTCTCCGCCGGTGCCCGCTCCAACAGGTCCGTAACCCCCGGCAACGCTTCGAGACCGGTGATGACCAGATACACCGGGAGATTCAGGCCGAGGGTCTGCTGCACGTCGAGGAGCTTGCGCCGTGCCGTGGCGGCGAGCGTCGGCAAGCCTTCCTCGTCCAGCAATAGCTCCAGCGGGCAGACCCAGAGCACGGCATCTAGCGGTCGCCGTGCGCGCAGCTTGAGCAGCAGCCGCAAGAGGCGCTGCCACAGCCGTAGATGGATGGAGACCGTCGGCAACTTGCTGAAGAACAGGCTGGGCGTGACCAGCACCCCGCCTTCCGGACCATACCACCAGCGTCCGAACCAGCCCGGCTGACCCGCGGGGTTGAGCCCCCAGGCGCGTACCAGGTGCTCGGTGTCGCGCTGTTCACCCAGCGCCAGGACCCATTGCGCGCGATAGCGGTCGGCGACGTCGGCGTCCTGCTCCCACTGCCGTAGCGCGCCATAGAAGCTGCGGCTGGTGCCATCCAGCCTGACCTTGGAGAGTTTCAGCCAGAGCGCCAGGGCAGCCAGGACAAGCAGGGCGCCGATAACCAGCACGATGAGCGATTGCATCAGCGCTGCTGCTCCTGTCGGGGGCTGTCGAGTTCGGCCAGCAGCGGGTCCAGGGGCCGACCGATGTCCCACCACAGCACCAGGCTGGCCACGAGCAGCAGCATGAACATGGCGCCCAGCACGACGCCGAGGCGTAGCGAATCCGGCAGGCTTTCCTTGGGCGGCTGCTGCAGGGGCGGGACCTCGCTGGCCAGGCGGCCGAGCATGGCGCCCAGCCCCTCGGTGGAAGCCGGCCGCTGATGGACTAATTCGAACAGCGTCTTGCGCCATTGCTCGTGCAGCGCGGCGCCCTTTTTCCCGCGCAGGCGTCCGTAGAAGCCGAGAATCAGGCATTGCAGGTAGACGTTGGCCAGGTCGCGGTCACTAGGGTCTCTGGCCGTCAAGACGCGGCTGATGGCCAGGGGCACCCGTTCACCTGCCGCGTGGCTCTTGAACAGCCTTGCCTCCAGCAGGCGCGCGTTCCAGTCGGCCTGGCCTGGCCAGGGCTGGAACAGTAGTTGCTCGTCGAGCAACGCGACGAAGGCGTAGAGAACAGCCTTGGCCTGCTCGGTTCGGGCGTCTCCCGCCAGTTGGGCGACGCGCCGCCAAAGCCGGTGGGTAATGGCGCAGCCCTGTTCGGTGGCGAAGGCCGCTTGCGCCGCCACGGAGTCGAGGACGTTCAGTCGTTCCCAGGCGTCCATCCACTCGCTCCAGGCGCTGGCGAAGGCGGTACTGAGTGGATAGCGGCTGGCATTGACGAGGGAAGGGCTACTGTCCATAGAGGATCCCTGGTTGGTGGTGATCAAGACGTTTCGTTGGCTTGGAACAATACGAGCTCACGTGGCACCACCAGCGCTTGGTCATGGAAGGCGGCGACCTGCAACGGCTCCTCGGGGCGGAACCATTCGCCCTGGGCATACAACACGAACAGCCGGGTATCCTCGCCAACGCTGTAGGCGATCTGCTCCCGGTGCTCCATTGGCCTGAAGGACAGGCCGCGCATGCGTTGCCGCCGCAGTGTCTCTATCACGCTCGCCGAGCCGAGGACGCAGCGCTCCAGCCATTCGCGAGCCGCTGCCGATGTGGCACCCAGCGGCATGCGCAGCCCCACGACCAGCTCTTGCCGCGCCGCCTGGCGATTCGGTAACTCCACCGAGAAGACCTGCTCGGCCTGCTGGAACAGGATGCTCCGATAGGCGCCCCGGATGCTGGCCAGGGCGGCCTCGAGCCAACTCAACACCTCGTCGAAGCCGGCCAGCAGCTCCCGGTAGCGCAGCGGCCGGAACACCGGCAGGCCGGCGACCGGGTCCAGGGCCACCAGGGCGCCGGCCATGGCCACCAGCTCGCGATGCACCTGGGCAGGGTGTGCGATACGGCTACCCAGCACGGCTTCGACCACGGGCAGCTCGGACCAGACCGCGGCGAGTTGGCTGCGGATCTCCTGGATATCCTCGAATTCGGCGCTCTGCCTGGCCTGGCGGAGACGATTGGCCAGGAACTGGCATTTTTCCCGGGCCTGGACGCACAGCGCGGCGATGCGCTGCCCGAGGTCGGTCTCCGGTAGCAGCAGGGGCGTCGGTGGCAGATAGGGGCGCCGAACATAAGCCGTTCCATCGAAACCGATCTTGAGTAGCGGCAGAGACACCGAGTCATTCCGCGTGGCTTCCACCACCAGTCGCAGGGCCGGCCGCCATACCGGGATCGGCTCGGGAAATTCGCCGCTGGCGAGATCCGGAATCGCCGGCCCCGCCACCGAATGCAGCCGACCTTTGAGGGGTAGCAACTGGCCACCACGCTGCAGTGGAGTAACGGCAAGGGATACCAGCAGGTCTTGGCCGGGTGTCTGGGCGAGCTGCTCGGTCACGTCCAACTCGACGACCGCATCGCAACCGGCGTCGAAGGCTACCGGCAGACCATCCGGCAGGATGGCGCTCAGGCTCAGTAGGCGAATACGTCCACCGAGCAGGGAAGATGAATCTATTTCATAGTTCTCGATGCCCCAATACCAGGGATGCGCACTGGCCACTAGCGCCGCTGCCAGGGTTTCCGCCCGCAAATCCTGTAATTGAAAGTGCTGTGGCAATAATTGCAGCCCTTCATGCCATTGAACTGCATCGGGAATCTTTTGCATGAAAGACCTTCGATAAGTCGAACTAATGACAACGCCCATAGTTAATCTCAAGTATTTTGCAGATTAAGTTAGGGAGCTATGAATTGCATCTCGCGCGCGTCCAATTTCAGCCAGATACGCTTTTCCGTGGTGATCAGCAGGCGATGGGCGCCAGGGGTGCTGTAGTTGGCGTAGACCAGCACGTCCTGCGCCTTGACGCCGTGTAGCGGAATGTCGCGAAAAACCGCGAACTGTTCGGGAACGACCTCGAGACTCCAGACATCAAGGCGACCGGGATTATCGCGCTGCAGCTGCTCGCGCTGGGCGAACCATTGGCTGGCCGTCAGGCCCTTCAGGCTCTGAGTGAGGGTCGCATCGGGAGTGGCAACGAAATCGACGGAGACGGGAGAATTGCCGTTGGCGTTGCGTTCGACCTCGATCGTCACATTGTTAAGTGCAACTCTCGAGCCAAAAAAAGCGCATCCAGAAAAAAGCAGCAGGCATGAGAAAAAAACGTGCCTACACAAAAAGCGGTGATTTGAAAGTGCCATTATTCGATCCATCGAAAAAATCTAAAAAGTCCCTTCCAAAATTTATAACCCTAATTTACTGTCTTTACCAGTTCACCGGACTGAACTTTTTTCAGGGATGGATGTCTTGCCATAACGGTGTGAGGCAACCTCAAGATCAGCTGCATTGCAGGGATACGCAAGGTGCCGGCAGGTGCGTGTCCAGGGAGAGGAATGATGGCCGAAAGTACCCAGCACAAGCTCGACCGCGTGCGCCCGCCGCGGGTCCAGATCACCTACGACGTCGAGATCGGCGGCGCCATCGAGAAGAAGGAGTTGCCACTGGTGGTCGGCGTGCTCGCCGACCTGTCGGGTAAGCCGGAGGCACCGCTGTCCAAGCTCGGCGAACGTCGCTTCGTCAGCATCGACCGCGACAACTTCAACGACGTCCTGGCCTCCCTGGCGCCGCGCACCACGCTCCAGGTGGACAACACCCTCAGCGGCGATGGCAGCAAGCTCAACGTCGAGCTGCGCTTCTCCCATATCGACGACTTCGACCCGGCCAGGCTGGTCGGCCAGGTCGCGCCCCTGCGCCGCCTGTTCGAGGCGCGCCAGCGCCTGCGCGATCTGCTTACCAAGCTCGATGGCAACGACGACCTCGACAGCCTGTTGCAGCAGGTCGTGGCCAATACCGGCGAGCTCGAGGCAATCAAAACCGCGCGTGCGTCCGCCCAGGCCGACGCGCCGGCCGCTGGTGCCAGGCCCGAAGAAACCGCCTGATCTGAACTCAAGGAAGGAGAAGCAGCATGGCCAAGCAACAAGCTGAGGCGTCCACTAGCGAGACGACCACCCTGACGCTGCTCGATCGCATCATCGCCGAAGGGCGCATGGCGCACGACGACAGCCAGCAGAATTACGCCCGCGACATGCTCGCGGAATTCGCCACCCAGGTCCTCGACGAGGGCATGGTGGTGGACAAGGACACGGTCGCCATGATCAACGAGCGCATCGCGCGCATCGACGAATTGATCAGCGCGCAACTGAACGAGATCCTCCATCACCCCGAGGTACAGAAGCTGGAGGCCTCCTGGCGTGGCTTGCACCAGTTGGTGATGAATACCGAGACCGGCACCCGGCTCAAGCTGCGGTTGCTCAACGTGACCCAGCAGGAGCTGCAGACCGACCTGGAGAAGGCGGTCGAATTCGACCAGAGCGCCCTGTTCAAGAAGATCTACGAAGAGGAATACGGCACCTTCGGCGGCCATCCCTTCAGCCTGCTGATCGGCGATTACGCCTTCGGTCGCCATCCCCAGGACGTGGCCCTGCTGGAAAAACTCTCCAACGTCGCCGCCGCGGCCCACGCGCCCTTCATCGCCGGGGCCAGTCCACGGCTGTTCGACATGTCCAGCTTCGGTGAGCTGGCCGTGCCGCGCGACCTGGCCAAGATCTTCGAGAGCCTGGAGCTGATCAAATGGCGCTCCTTCCGCGAGAGCGAGGATTCGCGCTACGTCTCCCTGGCCCTGCCGCGCTACCTGGCGCGCTTGCCCTATGGCCCGGACACCCATCCGGTGGAAGGCATGAACTTCGTCGAGGATGTCAACGGTACCGAGCACGACAAGTACCTCTGGGGCAACGCCGCCTGGTTGCTGGCGCAACGCATCACCGATGCCTTCGCCAAGTACGGCTGGTGCGCCGCCATCCGTGGTGTCGAGGGCGGCGGCGCGGTGGAGGGGCTGCCGGCGCATACCTTTACCACCGCCTCCGGCGACCTGACCCTCAAGTGCCCCACCGAAGTGGCCATCACCGACCGCCGTGAGAAGGAACTGGACGAACTGGGCTTCATCGCCCTCTGCCATAAGAAGAACAGCGACCTCGCGGTGTTCTTCGGCGGCCAGACCGCGAACAAGCCCAAGGTCTACAACACCCCGGATGCCAACGCCAACGCGCGCATCTCCGGCATGTTGCCCTATGTGCTGGCGGCCTCGCGCTTCGCTCACTACCTCAAGGTGATCATGCGCGACAAGGTGGGCAGCTTCATGACCCGCGACAACGTAGAGAGCTACCTCAACAACTGGATCGCCGACTACGTGCTGATCAACGACAACGCGCCCCAGAGCATCAAGGCGCAGTATCCGCTGCGCGAGGCGCGGGTCGATGTGTTCGAGGTGGCAGGCAAGCCGGGTACCTACCGGGCCACGGTGTTCCTGCGACCGCACTTCCAGCTCGAAGGCCTCACCGCCTCCATCCGCCTGGTGGCCGAGTTGCCGCCGCCGGCCGCCGCCTGAGTCCGGGTCTGCCGCCGCGGGCATTTTGCCGGCGGCACCTTACACCTTCATTTCGTTAGGAGCTCTTCGCTATGGACGCGATCATTCTGGACCTGGGCGCCGATATCAAAGGCGATTCCCTCATCGAAGGCTACAAAGACAAGATCGAGGTCATGTCCTTCAGCCACAACGTGGCCATGCAGGTCACCAACGACGTCAGCAACTCGGAACGTACCTCGGGCAAGCCGCACATCGGCGAATTCACCCTGACCAAGTTCGTCGACACCTCCACCCCCAACCTCAACCAGTACTGCTGCGCCGGCAAGTCCATCGCCGAGGCCAAGGTGATCATCGGCCGCAACGCCGCTGAATCCGGTGGCAAGGTCCTGCCCTTCATCGTCTACACCCTGACCAACGCGGTCATCTCCAATGTCAGCGTCAGCGGTGGTTCTGGCGGCAAGCCGGTGGAAACCCTGTCGCTCAACTTCACCAAGATCAAATGGGAGCTGACCGCCCAGAAGGAAAATGGCACCAAGGAAGGCACCTCGGCGGCGACCTGGGACCTGGCCGCCAACAAGCTCGCCAGCTAACGGGGGCAGCCGTCCGTGCCCCAGGGATTGTTTGATCGGCTGGCGGAGGAGGGCAGCGCCGGTGCCGGGCTCGCCGAGTCGGTACGCGACGAGCTTAGCCGCCTGCTCAATACTCGCATGGCGAGTATTGAGCAGGCGGGCACGCAGCGAACCATCCTCGACTATGGCGTCGCCGATTGGACGGCGGCGTCGCCGCACGACGATGACGAGCGGCGGCGACTGATCCGCGAGGTGGCCGCTGCCATCCGTGCCTTCGAGCCGCGGCTGCGGCTGGTGGCGGTGACCTTGCAACCGGTGGCACCGGCGGCGACCGCGTTGCGGCTGGTGATCGAGGGCTACCTGCCGGGTCGGCATGGCGAGGCGGAGCGGCCCTTTCATATGGATGTGAGCGAGAACGGATCGGCTAGTCCATGACGGATTCCATCGACACCACACTCCTGGATCACTACCAGCGCGAGCTGACCTGGCTGCGTCGCGCCGGACAGGAATTCGCCCAGCGCTATCCCAAGGTCGGCCAGCGCCTGGCACTGTCCGCCAGCGAATGCGCCGATCCCCATGTGGAGCGCCTGTTGGAAGGCTTTGCCTTGCTCACCGCTCGCCTGCAGCGGCGCCTGGACGATGGCTACGGCGACTTCAGCAACGCCCTGCTCGAACAGCTCTATCCGCTGGCGCTACGTCCCGTGCCGTCCTGCGGCATCGTCCGCTTCCAGCCCGATGCCACCCAGGGCACGCTCAAGGGGGGCTTCCACCTACCGCGGGATACCCCGCTGTTCACCGCCAACGCCGCTGGCGAGAGCCTGCACTTTCGCACCGCCTATCCGGTCACCCTCTGGCCGCTGGAAATCGCCGCCGTACGTTTTCTCGGCGCCGAGGAAACCCAGGCCTTCACCGGGATCGCCGCGGGTCAGTCGGCACTGCGTATCGATCTCCAGGCGCTGGGCGAGCATCTGCTGCCCGAACTACCGATCACTTCGCTGCGCCTTCACCTCGGTTGCGCCGCACGCATCGTCGCCGAACTCACCGACCTGCTGCAGGCCAGCGTGCAGACGGTGCTCTGTGGCCTGCCCGACGGCCCTTTACAGCCGGTGGCGGGGGCGGTGACCCTCGTCGGCTTCGCCGAGGGCGAGCAACTACTGCCGGATGAGGAAAGCGTCCATCCGGGCCTGAGACTGCTGTACGAATACTTCGCCTTCACCGAGAAATTCGCCTTCTTCGACGTGCCCCTGGCGATCCCGCCAGGGGCCACCAACCAGCTCAGCCTATACGTGGTCTTCCAGCGCCTGCCGCGCCACCTGCCCAGCCTGCACCGCGATGACCTGCAGCTCGGCTGTACCCCAATGGTCAATCTCTTTCCGCGTACCGCCGAGCCGCTACGGCCCAGCGGTACCCAGAGCGAATATCGCCTGGTGGCCGACGCCCATCGCGAGGACAGTGTCGAGATCCACAGCGTCCGTAGCCTGCGGGCCATGACCGCTACGGGCGTGGTGGATGTGGCTCCCTACTATGGCCATGGTCACCTACTAGCCTCGACATCTCTGTACTGGCACACCCGGCGCAGCGAGGGCCTAAATCCCAGCCGGCGTGGCTCGGACATGCAGCTCAGCCTAGTGGATACCCAGTTGGACCCCACGGTTGCCACAGCGATCACCAGCCTCACCGCCAAGGTGCTCTGTACCAATCGCGGCCAGGCCCAGGCGTTGCCGGCCGGCGCCAACCTGTTCTTCGAGCGGCCCGGCCCGGTCACCCGCATCGAGCTGCTGCGCAAACCCAGCGACCAGGTAACGCCCGATCTGCAGGGCGCCTCGCGCTGGCAACTGGTTTCGCTGCTCGCGCTCAACCAGCAATCGCTGGTGGAAGGTCCCGGGGCGCTTGAGGCGCTTAAGGAGATGCTGGCGCTGCACAACCTGCGCGGCGACGACACCCTGCGTCGGCAGATTCAGGGCATCAGTGGCCTGACCACGCGCAAGGTAATGGACCGCGTCGGCGACGATGCCTGGCGCGGTTGGCGCCAGGGCTACGAGGTGCGCCTGACGCTGGACCCCGAAGCTTTCCACGGCACCAGCCCGGTGCTGTTCGCGGCGGTGGTCGCACGCTTTCTCACCCTTTACGTCAGCGCCAACTGCTTCGTGCGCACGGTGCTGATCCTCGCGGACAAGGAGATCAAGACATGGCAGCCATGGACCGGCAACGCCCTGCTGCTCTAGCGGCGCTGTTGCGGGCCGTCCCGCAGCGCTTCGAGCTGACCCAGGCGCTGCTGCTGCTGGAGCGCCTGCGGCCACAGGCCTTGCCACTGGGGCAGGGTGACGACCCCCGGCGTGAGGCGGTGCGTCTCAAGGGCCCGCTGACACCCGGTTTCGCCGCCAACCAGATCGATGACCTAGAGCTGGATTCCCAGCACCGTCCGGTCCTGCACACCCCGGTGTTCGGCCTGGGCGGTCCCGATGGTCCTTTGCCCTATGCCTACCAAGAATGGCTGCAACAGCGCAGCCGGCTCAAGGACGCGGCACCGGCCGAATTTCTCGATCTGTTCCAGCACCGCCTGCTTAGCCTGCTCTATCGCATCGACCTGCACCTTCGCCCGGCTGTTGGCTTCCAGCCGCCCGAGCGGAGTCCGCTGCAGCTGCCGCTGAAGGCCTTGGTCGGCCTAGCCTCCGCTGCGCTGCAAGGCCGCCAACGCCTGGCCGATAGCGCCTTCACCGCCCGCGTGGCGCTCTTCGGCAACAGCCGCCGCTCCCTGGCCGGCTTCGTCAACCTGATCCGCCAACACTTCCGGGTACCGGCCCAGGCGCAGCCCTTCGTGGGCGCCTGGAAAACCCTGCCAGAGGCCAACCGCAGCCAACTGGCGCGGGGCGGCAGCAATCTGCGCCTCGGCCGCGACGCCCTGCTCGGCACCCATGTCTGGGATGACCAGGCCGGGGTACAGCTGGAGCTGGGGCCGCTGGCCACCACTCAGGGCGAAGCCTTTCTGCCCGGCGGGGCACGCCATGCCGAACTGGTGGCGCTCTGGATCTGCTACTTCGGCACCGAATTGGGCTGCCGGTTGCAGCTGCAACTGCGCGGCGCCCGGCCCATGGTGCTGGCGCGCCAGGCGCCCCCGCGCTTCGGCCGTGGCGCCCAACTGCTGCGTGCCGCCGCCCCCGAGCGCCTGCACACCCTGACCCTGCAACTGGACCTGGAGGCGGCCTGACATGGAATTGGGCGAGCTGATTTCCCACCTCAACGCACCCTGCCGCCAGGCCCTGGAACGCGCCGCGCAGCGTTGCATGGGGCTGACCCACCACCAGGTGGAAGTGGAGCACCTGCTGCTGGAGCTGCTGGACATCCGCGGTGGCGACCTGGCCGTGCTGTTGCCGCGTTGCGGCCTGAGCCGCGAAGAAGTGGAGGCGGAACTCCAGCATACCCTGCAACTGTTCAAGGCCGGCAGCACCCGCACGCCTTCCCTGGGCAGCCACCTGGTAGCCTGGCTGGAACAGGCGGTGCTGCTCAAGAGCGTGCGCCGTCTGGAACGCCTGGGCTCCGGCGTGCTGCTGCTGGCCTTGCTCGATCGCGACGAATTCCGCAGCCTGCTGCTGGGCAGCGCCGCCTGCCTGCTGCGCATCCCCTGTGAGGCGCTCCGCCAGCACCTGGACGAATGGCTCGCCGCCTCCACGGAAACGCCGCGCCGCGCGACGGCCGCCGCAGGCGCGGCCAAGGGCGGGGAGGAGGGTGACGCCTTTCTCGAGCAGTACACCCAGGATCTTACCGCCGATGCCCGTGCCGGTCGTATCGACCCTATCGTCGGCCGCGACGGCGAGATCCGCCAGAGTATCGACATCCTGCTGCGCCGTCGGCAGAACAACCCCATCCTGGTCGGCGCCCCCGGTGTAGGCAAGACCGCCGTGGTCGAGGGCCTGGCCCTGCGCATCGCCGCTGGGGAAGTACCGCCCTCGTTGCAGAATGTCAGCCTGCGGGTGCTCGACCTCGGCCTGCTGCAGGCCGGTGCCGGGATCAAGGGCGAATTCGAGCAGCGCCTCAAGGGCGTGATCGACGCCGTGCGCAACAGCCGCCAGCCGATCATCCTGTTCATCGACGAGGCCCATACCCTGATCGGTGCCGGTGGTGCCGAAGGCGGCAGCGACGCCGCCAACCTGCTCAAGCCGGCCCTGGCCCGCGGTGAGTTGCGCACCCTGGCCGCCACCACCTGGCTGGAATACAAGAAATACTTCGAGAAGGACCCGGCCCTGACGCGTCGCTTCCAGCTGGTGCAGGTAGAGGAGCCGGACGAAGCCACCGCCGTGGAGATGCTGCGCGGCGTAGCCGCCAAGCTGGAACAACACCACGGCGTGCAGGTGCTCGACGCCGCCATCCAGGATGCGGTCAAGCTCTCCCATCGCTATATCTCCGGCCGCCAGTTGCCGGACAAGGCCATCAGCGTGCTGGACACCGCCTGCGCTCGGGTCGCCCTGGCCCAGCACGACGTACCGCCGCCGCTGGAAGCCTTGAGACACCGCGAACAGGCCCTGGAGGAGGAGTTGCAGCGCCTGCGCCGCGAACAGGCCACGGGCCTGGCCCACCGCGAGCGCATCACCGCGCTGGAAGAAGAGTCCGCCGAAAACCGCCTGGCCATCGCCGCCCTGGAGCGTCGCTGGCAGGACGAGCGCGAGGCGGTGGCCCTGTGGCTCGATACCCGCCGCGAGCTGCTGGCCCTGAGCGAAAGTGCCGAAGCCGCGCAACCCGACCGCGAGCTGGACGGCCGCCTCGACCACCTCGCCGCCGAACTGGTACGCCTGGAAGCGGGGCTGGACGCCATCCGCGAGGACGACCCCCTGGTGCCCGAGCAGGTCGACTCCAAGGTGGTGGCTGCGGTCATCGCCGGCTGGACCGGCATCCCGGTGGGCAAGATGCTCGCCGACGAGGCCCACGCCATCCGCACCCTCGGCCAACGCCTCGGCCAGCGGGTGATGGGCCAGGCGGATGCGCTGGACACCATCGCCCAACGCATCCAGGCCTACCGCGCCGGCCTCACCGACCCAGCCAAACCGGTGGGCGTCTTCCTGCTGCTTGGCCCCACCGGCGTGGGCAAGACCGAAACCGCCTACGCCCTGGCCGACGCCCTCTACGGCGGCGAGCGCAACCTCATCAGCATCAACCTCTCCGAATACCAGGAAGCCCACACCGTCAGCCAACTCAAGGGCGCACCGCCCGGCTACGTCGGCTACGGCAGCGGTGGCGTGCTAACCGAAGCGGTCCGCCGCCGACCCTATTCGGTGGTGCTGCTCGACGAGATCGAAAAGGCCCACCCCGATGTGCTGGAAGCCTTCTACAACGTCTTCGACAAAGGCCTGATGGAAGACGGCACCGGCCTGGTGGTGGACTTCAAGAACACCGTCATCCTCGCCACCAGTAACGTTGGCGCCGAACTGGTTCTGGATATGCCGGCTGACCAACTTGGAAGTGACGTCTTCAATGAACGGCTGCGCCAGGTACTGCTAAAGGCCTTCCGCCCGGCTTTTCTCGCAAGGATGACCGTGGTGCCTTATCGGCCGCTGGATGAGGCGACGTTGGAGGGCATCGTGGTCGCCAAGTTGGAGAAATTGCGGGAGCGCTATAAGACTGCGACCGGCAAACAATTCGATTTCGATCCGGATATCGTCAAGGCTGTACTCGCCAAGTGCAGTTCGGCGGGGGCGCGGGATATCGAGAATGTGTTGATGGCGCAGGTGACGGGGAAGTTGGCGGAGTGGGTGTTGGAGTGAAAATTCAGTCTATATACTATGGTGAAGTATGATAATAGTTAATATTAATTCAAAAAACACCTTAATAATATCCCATGACAAGGTGCTAAACCCAAATGATGAAAGCATCTTTCCATTAAAAGATCTAAAGGAATATCTATTAAAGTCAAGAGAGCAAGCGTTTGTGGAAACATGCACTGAAGATATGGCGTGGGCATGTTTTTCCCCTCGCATACCAAAACAGATCCATGGAGTGCTTAAGATGTTATTTCACGAATGGATAGTAGCGCCCATAAAGTTTGGTAGCGAGGGTAGATATATATCTTTAGACTCAAAGAGCAGGTTTTCGCAGGGAGCGGATAGTATAATACAAAGCACTCAGCACAAATATTTCGAAAACATTGATTATCTTGTGATCGCTTTAATGGGTAATCTAGCAGCCACTGAATGCCGAAGAAAGGAAGAAAATCTTGCGCTTGACGTACTTGCTAACCTCGCAACCTATGAGGAATTCGTCGTAGACAAGGTAATAAGAGGGATGAAAGCACTTATTTCTTGCAACAAATACCAATCTCCGCTCGCCGGGAAGTCAACGTATGGTCCGGCGGCTGTAGTAGATTGGACCAAGGATATTGTAGAAGAACTAAAAGACGCCCAGCCGATTGAAAGGCTGTACAAGAAGATTGCAGCGATACATGACTTCTCTCAGGTAAACCGAGGGAATAATGAGTTTCTGCATGAAAAGCGCAACGATCATCGCGACATGCGCATCAATAAGTACAGTCTAAGCGAGAGTCATGTGGATGTTATTGCCGCCCGAAAAAAAGGCATATCAATTTGGGCGGGAAAGTCTGGCTCTACAATGGATATTGTTCAAGTTGCAAAACTGGTTTGCCATATCAATGAAAAAGAAGTAGCCGCATTGGCGCTATGCATTGCTGCCTTCTTCCATTTCATGCCCACATCACAAAGCTCTACACATACCTATCATGAGGTAATCTCAGGCGCCTCTACAGTAGACGGTGGGATTATTAATTATCTCCCAGATACACCACCTAAACCACCCGTGTCTTTTGTTCACTCAAAAGATAAGCCACAACATGAGGGCTTACGACTATCAAAGTTATAAGAGTAGACGGGTTGCTGATTACAGGCTAAGGGGTAGGTGTACTGCCGCCTACGCCAGACATGAATCGTTCAAGGATAAGCCTAGAACAGCGCATCTCCCAAATGCAATACTACTAAGAATAACAGAGCAGCTTTATCTATTGGCGCAACTATTGGTGTTGCTAAGTTTATAGCAATAACATAGAGGGCACAACCTAAATGACCGTCCCCATAGCTAGGCCGCAACTTGGAAGCACAATAGGGTTCGTTTCTGTCCCCTCATCTACTCAGCATGGGCGGTGGGATAGTTTGGGTCGAATGTTCTCGTATGGATTAAATTTCACACATTGGGACTACACGCTATATGGTCATACTGCCCTGATAGGCAGGCGTAATGGCCGTATAATGTACACAATTGGATTTGTGCCAGATGCAAGCAATACTTTTAAATACGTACTTTCTCTAGCTAAAATGGGCCTATTCGGCGAGGCCCCCGGCCAGGCGGGTGATGATGCTCCAATGCTGCATGATCCACGGGCAGTTTCTTTAGAAATTCCCGTCACTGTTGCTGAGGTCAACGCATTTAACCAGCATATTGCAGTTAATGCCAGGCACTTTCCAACTTTTAGGTTTAGACCAGATAGAATTGGGGATAATGAAGGTGGAAACTGCATTTACTATGCGCTGACAATGATAATAGATTTTTTAAGTACAAGGGCTGGAGAGCCTTACGCAGCAGTTATTAACGATTTGTTTTCAATAATGAATAGCCCTGGGCAGGTCGGGTGCTTGCAAGGTGTACTTATTCGCGAAATTGTCAATAATGCGGCAAACTATCCCCATGTAGCAATTGGTAACATTGAGAACGGATACACTTAGCTAAAGATGGCCTAGAGGTGAGGGCTTATAAATGTCGGATCTGTGCCAATCTAGAGTAATTTCTTGGCGCAGAAAGCAGTGTTGATTCAGCCCTCTACAGTCTGCAAATAGAAACGGTTTATCCAGTCTACCTAAGTCAGTACCATGTATTTATTATCAAAATAGATTTCGGAAAATATCTATCCACGGCGTTTTCCTGGACAAGAATTCAAAAGGGGCAGATTTATTATCTGCTCCACAGTGCAGCGATGTGCACGAGGTTCTAATGCCCCGCCCCACCGACACCACCACCAACCTCTTCGTCAGTGCCTCCGCCCTAACGGATCTTTACCCTCGGACGCTTTCCGGGGACGAGGCGTTGAACGCACTGGGCAGGCTGTACCTCAATGGCGACAGCGCCACGGCACTGATCTTGAGCAGTGCCGTAGCCACCCATATCACCGCCACCCTGTACAATGACGCCCACCAACGCCCCCTCGACGCCCTGGTCGCCGAGATCCGCCAACTCCCCGCCGACGCTACCGCCGAGCGCTATCAGGTGCTGCTGCGCCCCTGGCTCTGGTGGCTCACCCTGGCCAGCAACAACCGCGTCTTCCAGAACCTTTCCACCTCGGACATCGTCACCCAAATCTTCAAGGCCCACGGGTTCACCGATTTCAAGTTGTCGCTCTCCGGCAGCTACGAGCCGCGTGAGTATTGCGTGCAGTATGGCGAGAGCGATTTTGCCTTCGTCTCGCGGCTGCTGGAGGAGGAGGGCATCTTCTGGTTCTTTACCCATGAGAAGGGCAAGCACACCTTGGTGCTGGGAGATAGCAACGATGCCTTCCCGCAGATCCCCAATGGCCCCAAGGTGCGCTACCTGGGCCAGGGCATCGGCGAGCGCGAGCTGCATGGCATTCGTTCGGCGCAGTATTGCGTGCAAGCAGTGAGCGGGGTGTACAGTGCCACCGACTATGCCTTCGCCACGCCCAGTACCTCGCTTTACAGCCAGGCGCAGGCAGTGGCCGGGCCACTGTCGATGTATGAGCATCCGGGCGGTTATATCGCCAAGGCGCGCGGCGATGCCCTGACCAAGCAGCGGGTGGACGGGCTGCGCAGCCAGGAGCAACGGCTGATCGGCGAGAGCGACTGCCGCTGGCTGGTGCCCGGCCACTGGTTCACCCTGACCGGACATGACGACGCCAGCCTCAATATCGACTGGGTGGTGACGTCGGTGACCCATGATGTCAGCCACGAGCACTACCGCAACCGCTTCGAGGCCATCCCCAAGGCCACCGCCTACCGGCCGCCACGGCTAACGCCCAAGCCGCGCATGCACACCCAGACCGCCCAGGTGGTGGGCAAGGCCGGCGAGGAGATCTGGACCGACCAGTACGGCCGGATCAAGATCCAGTTCCCTTGGGATCGCGACGGTAAGAACGACGAGACCTCGTCCTGCTGGGTACGGGTGGCGCTACCCTGGAGCGGCAAGGGCTTCGGTATGCAATTCGTGCCGCGCATCGGCCAGGAGGTGATCGTCACCTTTCTCGACGGCGACCCGGATCGCCCGCTGGTCACCGGCTGCGTCTACAACGGCGACAATGCCTTGCCCTACGCACTGCCGGACAACCAGACCCAGTCCGGCATTAGGACCAATTCTTCCAAGGGCGGTGGGGGCTTCAACGAGTTGCGCTTCGAGGACAAGAAGGACGCCGAGGAGGTCTTTCTCCAGGCGCAAAAGGACTTCAAGGTCAACGTGCTCAACGACAGCACCGCCACCATCGGCCACGACGAGACCCTCACGGTGCAGAATGCCCGCACCCGCACGGTGAAGGAGGGCGACGAGACCGTCACCCTGGAGAAGGGCAAGCGCAGTGTGACCATCCAGACCGGCAGCGACAGCCTGGATGTGAAGGACAGCCGCACCCTCAAGGTGGGCGGCAACCAGACCCACAGCACCGGCGGCAACTTCAGCCACAAGGTGAGCGGCAACTACGAGCTGACCGTGGACGGCAACCTCACCATCAAGGTGACCGGCACCCTGACCCTACAGAGCACCGGCGACCTGACCGCCAAGAGCGACCAGAATCTCACCACTCAGGCTGGCCTGGCGCTCACCGACAAGGCCGGTACCTCGATTACCAATCAGGCGGGCACCTCCCTGGACAACAAGGCCGGCACCACCCTGGTCAACGATGCCGGCATCAGCCTGACCAACAAGGGTGGTGCCGAGCAGACCGTGGACGGTGGCGTCATGCTGACCCTCAAGGGCGGCCTGATCAAGGCGAACTAGCATGAGCGACCAGCCACAGGGATCGGCTAGCGTGGTGGTCCAGCGCGACCAGGATCGGCTCAATGCCAACCTCGCCGAGGGCCAGTTGCATGGCCCGGCGCAGATCACCCATGCCGGCCGTCCCCAGGCGGCCCTGAGCTACCAGCACGGCCAGTTACACGGCCCCCTGGTGCTCTTCCATCCCAACGGCAAGGCTTGCGCGCGGCTGAACTTCACCGCTGGCCAGCTGCACGGCCCGGCGCGCTTCTTCTTCGCCGATGGCCGTCTGCAACGCGAAGCCAACTATCGCGCCGGGCTGCTGCATGGCGAGGTCAAGACCTACCTGGCGGATGGCATCCTGGTGGAGCAGGAGTTCTATCGCCAGGGCGTATTGCACGGAGTGCTGCAGCGCTTTCATCCCAACGGCACCCTGGCGTTTCGCGGCACCTATCATCAAGGACTGCTGGTGGACGCGGCGGAAACCTTTGCCGCCGACGGCCGCCCGCTGGACGCCAAAGGCCGCCCCCTGGCACGCCCGTTGTGGTGGTGGCGGCGCTGGCAGGAGCCGCCGCCGGGTTGAGAGCTTGTTCATAATTTCGCGAGCTAGAGCCAAACAAGGCGAAAAGACGTGAGGAAGCGCAGTTTACGAGTTGTAAATGAGCATTCCGAAGGTCTTTTCAACGCCGTTTGGCCGACGCGCAGCAGATTATGAACAGGTTCTAAGGTCAGGGAATCAGCGTCTGCACCTGGCTGGGATAGGCTACCTTGATCACGCCGCCCCAGTTGCACATCAGGGTGCTATTGGCGTCTGTGCCCGGCATCGAGCCGATCATGAACGTAGGCGCGCCCCCCGGAATCCAGGGCGAGGCGGTGGCTGGAATGCACGGCATGGGCGTAAGCACGCCCAAGGCCGCGGCGGTGGCAGCCGCCACCATTGGATTCGCCGGGCTGCTGCAGACGCCGAACGGCAGGATGTTCACCAGGGGAATATGGTCGTTCAGATTGGCGGCGGGCATGCCGCCGACCAGCACCCGATTGACCGGCAGCACATTGAGCGCCGAGGGCGCGGCGCCGAAGCTGCATTGCAGGGTTGCGCCGGCACATACCTGTGGGCAAGCCATGTCAGATCCTTCCGTGGTCGTGGAAACTCGCGGCTCCCGCAGTGCTCACTATAGGCGGCATCTGCTAGGGTGTCTCACTCTTGCTGCGTTATTGCAGGGTAGCGAGACGGCGCCTGGCGATAAGCAGGCGTATCGCAGCAGGTGGGACGATGGCGAAGGCTAAGGGATTAGGACAGATGGCAATGAATGCTGAGCCCGACGATGCACCAGACTGGCTCCTTCAGAAACGTAGCAAGACGCGTCCGCTCGCTATCGTCACCTCTCTGATCATCGGCAGTCTGCTTACAATTGGTCTCCTAGCGCTCGGCAGCCGAGCGCTTCCCACGCACGAGATGGCAGAGCCAATCGCGCAGCGAGATCCAGGTGTCGTAGCGGTGAAGCCCCATCCAACACCGGCCTCGAGCGGAATAGTCAAACGCACTTCGCCAACGCCGGCTGAGCCAGACGTGGCGAGCGTTCCTGCCGCTCGCATGGAACACCCAAGGCCCGCCATTGGCGCTGGCAGGCAAACCGTTTTCAACGATGAGAATTTCACGCCGAGGGGGGCCGACAACGTGCTTCGTCTGGGCGAGCCTATCCGGGAGGCCGTGCCGCCAGAGACTCCTGCCGAGAAGGTGAAGGTCACCATCGTCACTCAGACGTCCAGCATGAAGGACCGGGCATGCTGGCCCTTCAAGCCTGGCAGCCTGGAGCGCCGCAACTGCCGCTCCTCGGTGGGGCTCAACTATCGGGACTAGGGGGCATCGGTCGTACTGATGGGAGGAGGCGTCGTCTGGCCCTCCCGCAACGCGTCGATTCAGCGACAGGAACTGCAGCCGTTTCGGCAAGGTAGAGGCACTCATCGAGACGCTACTAGCGGGCTCGATGGCTGTATCTGCGGGGATTGCAGGGGCCGCCAGATGATGATCGCGGCGGTGTGGGTGAAGGCGGCGGCCAGTTCCAGATCGACGGCATCGGGCAGCTGGGGGAGCTCGAAATACATCGCCAGAGAACCTGGGCTTTCGCCCTCCGCGGTTTCCACCGGAAAGGACCAGCAGCCGCGGAAATCGTATTAGCGCGCTAGCCAGGCCAAGGATTCCCACAGCGGTTCTTCCAGCATATCGCGGTTGATGACGGCACCATTCCGACAAAACCCGCGAGCGGCGCATGCATTGCGCCGTCGCGGCCCTGTTGGCCGGACTGGGCCTGATCGCGACCGGCCTGTGCCTGGGCAACGCGACCCTGGCGCTGATCGCCCTGACGGTCGCGTCGGCTGGCATCCTGGCCACCTTCCCGGTGCTCTGGTCGATCCCCGGGGCTTTCCTGGCCGGTACGGCAGCGGCGGGCGGCATTGCCCTGATCAACTGCATCGGCAACCTGGCAGGCTTCGTCGCGCCCTACATGATCGGCTTCCTGCGCACCCTGACCGGCAGCCTGGCCGCCGGCCTGTACTTCGTGGCGGCGCTGGAGACGCTGGCGGCCGTGGTTGTGTTCCTGTTGTTCAAGGAGGTCAAGGTCAGCCGGAGTGTTCAATAGGGATCGACAGCGAGGCGCTCGATCAGCTCGCGGAATGGCTGATCGATCACGCACCCTGGGCTCAGGCTCTTGTGCACCTAGGGAGCGGCTTTGCCAATCCCCGCAAGAAGGTGGCCAATAACGGATCGCTGGCACCTGAGCGGTCGAGGGATGAACGTCTTGGATGACGCCACGCTCATCTCTTCACCACCTGCAATAAAAAGGTTCAGATAGACTGCATTCGATAGTGTCAAAAAGCCACTACACGGGTGGCTTTAGCATTGGTAATGTTCATAATCATTAGCCAGACTATGGCCACTCAACGCCTTATCAGTAATTGCCCGTCCGTATGACCGCCTCACGCAGACCTCCTCGCACCGCTGGCCGGAGCGCCAAGCCCGACTCGCTTCGCGCCGCCCACCAGCAGATCACCCGTAACAACGGCACCCTGGCCGATATCGCCGACCTCATCGAACTGGAGGGGAAGGCCCATCCCGCGCGGCTGCAACCTGGCCAGCCGTCGCGCGCGCAACCCGGAAGCGGCAAACCCGGCGTCGCCAACGCCAACACCAACCCCTCGCCGCAGGGCCAGGCCAAGGCCAGCGGCGACCACGCGCTGGAACACCACCCGTTCGACATTCCGGTGCTGGCCATACTGCTGTGCGCCCTGATCGTCGGCGCGGCCGTGGGGGTGCCGCTGGGCGTCCTGACCTACGGCACCGCGATCTACAGCGCCGTGATGGACAGCCTGGCGGTGTTCTAGGCCAGGCTCCACGCGGGCGGTCCGGCCCGCCCTAGACCTTGAAGCGGCGGGTCATCTCCTGGAGGCTGACGCTGATGCGGGCCAGCTCCATGCTGGAGGATGCCGTTTCTTCGCTGGCCGCGGCGGTCTGGTCGGAGATGTCGCGGACGTTGGTCACGCTGCGGCTGATCTCTTCCCCGGCGGCGCTCTGCTGTTCGGCCGCACAGGCGATCTGCTCGTTCATGGACTCGATGTCCTTCACCGAACGGGTGATGCGCTTGAGCATCTCGCTGGCTTCGCGCGAGAGGCCGACGCTGCTTTCGGTCAGTTGCACGTTCTGGTCGAGTACCGCCGCCATGCGGTCGGTGCTCTGGTTGAGGCCGGTGATGAGTTGGGCGATTTCGTCGGTGGAGGAGCGGGTACGCTGAGCGAGTCCGCGGACCTCATCGGCGACCACGGCGAAGCCGCGACCGGCTTCGCCGGCGCGCGCGGCTTCGATGGCGGCATTCAGCGCCAGCAGATTGGTCTGCTCGGACACGGCCTTGATCACGTCCAGTACGCCGCCGATGCTTTCCGCGTGGCTACGCAGGGTCGCCATGGCGGTCTTGGTCGATTCCATCTCGGTGGCGAGGAGTTCGATCTGGGTCACCGCCTTGGTGACGGCCTGGTCGCCCTGCAGGGCTTGCTGGCTGGCCTCCAGCGCGGACTTGGCTGCCGCACCGGCATTGCGCGAGACCTCGTGGGTGGTAGCGGTCATTTCCTGCATCGCCGTGGCGATCTGGTCGGTCTCGACCTTCTGCGACTGCACGCCGGCGCTGGTCTGTTCGGTCACCGCCGACAGCTGTTCGGCCGCACTGGCCACTTGGACCACGCCATCCTTCATGTCGCCGATCAGCCGGCGCAGGTTGAGGGTCATGCGCTGCATGCTGGTCTGGAGCGCGCCCAGCTCGTCCTTGCGGGTTACTTCCTGCTGATGGGTGAAGTCACCGTTGGCCACGGTTTCGGCGAGCGCCACGGTGTCCTTCAGCGGGCCCACGATGGAGCGGGTGATCAGCCAGGCGCCGAGCAGGCCCAGGGCGATGGCGATGGCCAGCCATACCAGCAGCAGTTGCCGGGCGCCGGCGACGTCCTCGGCCTGGAATTCCTTCTGGATCGCCGTCAACTTGTCCGTGATGGACAGTATCGTGGTGATGGATGCCGAGATGCCGGCCTGGCCTTCGTCCACTTTCGCCTGTTGGGCGACCAGCTGTTGCAGGCGCTGCTGATAGCCATCGATCTCACCCTCGAGCTTCTTCTGGACATCGCTCGGCAGGCCGGTGCTAGCCAGTGCCTGGACCTGGGCATGAACGCCATCGATGCCACTGCGTGCAGCGGCTTCGCCTTCCTTGCTCGGTGTCACCGCGTAATTGCGCAGGCTGATGCGCATCTTCTGCAGGCTGATGAAGAGCGCCGCCAGTTGCTGGCGGTCTTCGAAGCGACCGCCCTCGGCGTTGGCGGCCTCGGCCAGGCTCAGCAGGTGATTGTTGGCCGTTTCGGCCGAGGCGGTGGCCATCTTCTGGATAGCTTCACGTTCGCGCGTTGCCGTCACGACCTGATTGTAGAAGTCCCGATAGCGTTTGATCGTGGCGCTCGCCTCGCTCATCAGCGCCTCGTTGACCTTCGAGGTGAAGTTGGGCGTGATGCCCTGCAGCTGGGTGTCGGTCTTGTCCAGCGCTGCGAGCCATTTCGCGGCCTGGGCGTCGTCGGCCTTGATGATGTACATCAGCCGCTCGATCCGCATGTTCCTGGCCTGGGTACTGAAGGTGGCGATATCGCTGATCCGCTCGCTGCGATCACGCAGCGTATCGGTCGCCTGCCAGCCGGTGTAGGCCACCAGCAGGATCATGCCGATGAGCAGCGAAAAGCCGAGCGAGAGTTTGGCGCGGACGCTTAGGTTGGTGAACAGATTCGAGCCGTTTTTGGACATAGGGGCTACCTGGAGAAGACCGTCAAGGACAGAGCGTCGCGCGCAGCGAAACTCGCCGGTTTTGGTTATTGCAATCATTATCATTTGCCATGCCGGCTCAGCTTCTGGTGACTCCGTCGGACGACCGCCCGTACGGCAGGTCAGGGACCTTGACTCGTATCGGCGAGGTAGCCGTCTAGGCAGAAGCGAGATCGGGCGCAGACAAGTGCACCGCTTCGGTTGCAAGAGACTACCGAAACAGCAAAAAGTGATGCGAATCACATAAGTCGCTGGATGGCCGGCGCTGGTATGAGGATGAGCGGCGCTGCTCCCGGCGCGGTTGCCTTGGAAGTCTTGGGATAGACGCGGTCTACCACCGGCCATAACGGGAGCCGGGGTAGCTCCAGGGGCTTTGCCGGACGGTTGGCAGGCGAGAGCCAGAGCTGCGCTGGCAGGCAGGCGTTGTGGCCTTGGAAGAATCACGCGACCGGCAGCCGCACCCTCGTCTTGTGACCGACAGCTGCCGGCCGAAACGGCTGGCCTCAGGTAGGAAGCGGTGCCGTCGAAGACGGCGTGACCCTTGGATTAGACATCTCGCGTGGCAAACCCGGGGCGATCAGCCGAAACCAATCCGGGGTGGTGCTGGTCTGTGGAATGTGTATTTTTTCAAGGAACGCCCGATGTCGAAGCTTCTCTTGCCAGCGCTCGTGCTGGCTGCCGCCACGACCCTCGCCGCCTGCGACAAGACCTCCGAAGATCATGCTCGGGAGGCCAAGGCCCATTCACAGAACGCCCAGGAGCACGCTGCCGAAGGCGAGGTCCAGCGGGCGACCCAGGAACAGGCCAAGGCACAGGAGGATCGTGGCCAGGCCAATGCCGCGGCAGCCAACGAGGGGCGTAACGCGCCGCCGGATTCGGCGGTGCCCGGATACATCAAGGCGCCCGACAAGAACACGCCCTGAGGTCGAGCCCAGCGCCCTGGCGTCACTCCAGGGCGAAGTGGGCAGTGCCGACAGGCAGGCGTCGGCCTGATGACGTGACCGTACAACCGGAAGCCAGGCCATGAGCGAGCGGATCACCGAACAGGCGCCAGTGGTCGCGGCGTCCGGCGGCAACAAGGGACTCGCCCAGGGCCGCCTCGGCTTCCTGGCCTGCGTGGTGCTAGGGATTTCCACCATCGCGCCGGTCTATACCCTGACCGGCGCCCTGGGGCCGACGGTTCGCGAAGTGGGCACCCAGCTGCCCGCGGTCTTCCTGGTGGGCTTCCTGCCCATGCTGCTGGTCGCCCTGGGCTACCGCGAACTCAACGCCGCCGATCCGGACAGTGGCACCTCCTTCACCTGGTCGGCACGGGCCTTCGGTCCCACCGTCGGCTGGATCGGTGGCTGGGGCATGGTGGCGGCGACCACCATCGTGCTGTCGAACCTGGCCGGGGTGGCGGTGGATTTCTTCTACCTCTTTCTCGCTCAGGCCTTCGGGCGACCGGAACTGGCCGAACTCAGCGGCGTGCTGTGGATCAACGTCCTGACCTGCTGCCTGTTCATCGCCCTGGCGGTGTGGATATGCTGCCGTGGCCTGGCCACCACCCTGGGGGTGCAGTATGCGCTGGTCGCCATGCAGGTCGTGGTGCTGCTGGGCTTCTGCGTGGCGGCCTTCGCCCTGGAGCGCGAGGCGCGGGTGCCGAGCTTCGAGTGGCACTGGTTCAATCCGCTGGCCATCGAATCCTTCTCCGCCTTCGCGGCGGGTCTGGCGCTGTCGATCTTCGTCTATTGGGGCTGGGACGTCTGCCTCACGGTCACCGAGGAGGCGGTCAGCAGCCACGCCGTGCCGGGGCGGGCAGCCACCTGCACGGTGCTGTTGATCCTGCTGCTCTATCTGCTGACCGCCATCGCCACCCTGACCTTTGCTGGCGTGGAGGAGTCCGGCCTGGGACTGGGCAATCCGGCGATCCAGGAGAACGTCTTCGCCCATCTGGCCGGGCCGGTGCTGGGGCCGCTGGCGATCCTGATGTCGGTCGCGGTGCTGGCCAGCACGGCCGCCTCGTTGCAATCGACCTTCATCACGCCAGCGCGCACCCTATTCGCCATGGGCCACTATCGCGCGTTGCCCAAGCGTTTCGCCCGGGTCAGTGCCGCCCAGATCCCGCGTTTCGCAACCCTATGCGCCGGCCTCGCGGCCGCCGCCTTCTACGTCAGCATGCGGCTGCTCAGCGACAACGTCCTGGCTGACACCATCACGGCGTTGGGCATGATGATCTGTTTCTACTACGCGCTGACGGCCTTCGCCTGCGTCTGGTTCTTCCGCCATAGCCTGCTGGACGGCCCGCGCCATTTCTTGCTGCGCGGATTCTGCCCGCTGGTGGGTGGCCTGGCGCTGGCCGTCATCTTCCTGCAGACGGTGTTCGACAGTCTTTCGCCGGACTTCGGCAGTGGCTCCCACATTGGTGGGGTTGGCCTGGTATTCGTCATCGCGCTGGTCATATTCCTGCTGGGGCTGGCGCTCATGCTGCTGTTTCGCTGGCGCGCGCCGGCCTTCTTCGCCGGGGCGACGCTGGGCGAAGGACCCCAGGCCGGGCCGCGTAGGTAGGGCAGTTCCGCGGGCTGGGTGTGCTGCTCGTCCGCCGAGCAACGGCTGTTTACATTAGGGCCAGGGTGATTAAAGTAGGGCGTCCGGCGCTCCACGAGAGGAGCTGCCCTCGCGCCCACGCCCAGGAGCCGCCATGAGCCCTTCGCGATCCATCCGTTGGTATCGTACCCGTCCCACGTTCGAAGTGGTGGCGCTGGTGCTGGCCGCCATCGCGCTGCTGGTCGCCTGTGACCAGGGTCTGCGCAATTCGCCTGCGGAGCACCTGGCCGACTACCACGCCTGCAAGGGCGACGGCGGCTTGGCGCGGATGAATGCCATCGGCGAGATCGTTTGCCGGTTGCCCAGCCCGGTCCTCGGTCAGGTAGCGGGCAAGACGCCGGCCGTCTCCGGCCTCTGATCGCTGTCGTTTCGTCCCGCATCTTCCTGCTGATCCCTTCTGCCTAGCGCCTCGCACGCGTTCCGGCTGCCCGTCGCGTTCTTCCTGCCCCTGCACCCTGACGCCGCTCGCCGGACGTCGCGGCCTGCCCCTGTCCGCTACGTCAGTCCGCTTTACCGCACGTAACATTTGATAATGAGAGTTTTTATCATTTAAAGTGCTGGCCCTCGCGAGTCTCGCGGAGCGCAGCCTTACGTGTACGGCGTCGCTGCAACGCCCCGGTCACAAGGATCACCATGAACGCCCAAGGAACCCTCTGCCAGCCCGTCCGCCCAGCGCGCGGCGTCCTTCGTCAGTTGCTGCTGGTCAGTGCGCTGATACCCTTTCCCCTGACGGCCCTGGCCGCCACGGTGGCTGAGCAGAACGCCACGGAACTGGACACCCTGACCATCGAAGGCAACCGTCTCTACGACATGGCGCCTTCGGAGCAGAGCGGCGGCTACACCGTGGATTCGGCGACCGTGGGCACCAAGACGCCAGCCGCCTTGCGCGACATTCCCCAGTCGATCACTTCGTACACCAACGACTACATCAAGGATCGCAATTTCAACACCCTGGACGACCTGGCCAAGTCGACTGCCGGCCTGCGGGTGCTGACCAACGACAGCGGCCGTTCCTCCATCTATTCCCGCGGCTACGAGTACGATGAATACAACATCGATGGCCTGCCGGCGCCCATGACCAGCATCTTCGGCACCGTGCCCATCCTCTCGCCCTTCGACCGGGTCGAGATCATGCGCGGGCCCTCGGGGCTGTTCAACAGCACCAGCGAGCTGGGCGGCATCGTCAACATGGTGCGCAAGCGTGGTACGGAGGACTTCCAGGGGCACATCACCGGGCGCTACGGCTCCTGGGACACCAACTACCAGGAAATCGACCTGGCCGGCCCGCTCACCGAGAGCAAGAACGTACGCGGCCGCTTCGTCGCCTCCCGCGCCGACACCAATGGCGAGGTGGACTACAACGCCAGCACCAACGAGAGCTACTACGGCGACCTGGACATCGACCTGTCCGACGCCACCCAGATCTCCTTCGGCCTGATCCACCAGGTCAAGGACATCACGCCGAACAACGGCTATCCGACCGATGCCAGGGGCAACCTGCTGGATTTCAGCCAATCGCGCTTCCTTGGCGCCGACTGGAACTACTTCGATGGCCAGACCACCGACGGCATCTTCGAGCTGACCCACAGATTCGACAACGGCGGCTATGGGCGGGTGGCGGCGCGGGCGTCGCATCGGGAGGCGGATTATCTGTATGCCTTCACCGCCCAGAACAACAACGCCTATCGACTCCAGGCCAGCAACCGCGATTTCAAGCAGGATGCCTATTCGCTCGACGCCAGCTACAGTCAGCCATTCGAGGCGTTGGGACAGGTCAGCGAGTTCGTCGTAGGTGCTGATTACAAGCATTACGACACCGACTATCTCAATGGGAACATCAATCTGGGTAGCATCGATCTTGCGACCTATAGGCCGACACTGTTTGCCAAGCCGGCGAAGAGCTATCAGACCCAGGTCACCAGCGACGAGAAGGAATTCGGTCTCTATTCAAAGCTGACCTTCCGCCCGATAGAGCGACTGGCGCTGATCGGTGGCGCCCGGGTCGGCTGGTACCGCGGTGAGGCTAATACCAGGACCTTCGCCACCGCGAGCGCCCCGGAACGTAACGCGCCTGCCGATCAGAGCCATGACGGCTATGTGACGCCCTACGCAGGCCTGGTCTATGACCTGGACGATCATCATTCGCTCTATGCCAGCTACTCTAGGGTCTACAAGCCGCAAACTTCCTACCTGGAAGCGGACGGCAGTCCTATCGATCCGCGCGAAGGCGAGCAGTACGAGACCGGTATCAAGGGCAGCTATTTCCACGGCGACCTGAATACACGCCTGTCGCTGTTCCAGCTCACCGATGAAAATCGCGCTGGCGCGCTGCTCAATCCGAACGGCACTTCCACCGGCTTCTACACCAATTCGGGCAAGACGCGGGTACGGGGTGCCGAGATCGAGGCCAGCGGCAAGCTGACCGAGCGGTGGGAGGTGCTGGCCGGCTATACCTACATGCGCAGCGAAAATCTCAGCGGCGTGGCCAATACCCTCTTCGAGAGCATGCCCAAGCACATGGCCTCGCTGTGGACCAAGTACACATTGGCGGGCGGGCCGCTGACCGGGCTGAGCATCGGCGGCGGAGTGACCGCGATGAGCGATTTCTCCCAGACCAACAACAACGTCACCGTCTCAGCGCCCGGCTACGCCACCGTGGATGCCAAACTCTCCTACCCAGTGACCAAGCAGCTCACCGCGACCCTGGACGTGAACAACCTGCTCGACAAGGAATACTGGTCCCGCGTAGGTTCGGTTTCCACCTTCAACTTCCAGGGACCGTCGCGTAGCGTGATGGTCGGGGCGCGTTACGACTTCTGACGCTCTCCCTGTCCGGGTGGCGCTTCAGGCGTTCCGCCCGGACAGGAGCTTCAGAATCGGTGACCTTGAGTTAGCCGCCGACGATCCTTCGAGACGATGTACTGCAACGCGATGAACGATTCCCTTTTCCAGCGTGACGACCTGGGCAGCGAGCCCTGGTGGCAGGCCGTGGCCCAGCGTGGTACGCCGCTGATCGAACCCACCGTGGGCGGGCGCTATCGCCTGACCTTTCTCTGGCGAGATCCTGCAGGGGTGGCGTCCGGCACCCAGCGGGTCTGGCTCAATGTCACCGGGGTGACGGATCACCACCAGCCAGGATTGCCGCAGAGCCTGCAGCGACTGCCGGGCACCGATGTCTGGGCCTGGGAGATCGAACTGGACGGTCGCTGGCGGGGCAGCTATTGCCTGATCCCCACCGATGAGCCAGCACACTTCGAAGACGTGGCCCAGCCCGACCTCCAGGGCATCCGTCTCTGGTGGCGCAGCGTCTTCCCCCTGGCCCAGTCCGATCGTCTCAACCCGCGCCGCGCCTGGCAGGGTGGTCGCGGCCTGGCGGTCTCGGGGGTACACCTGCCCGAGGCGACACCGCAGTCGGCCTGGGCCGGTTTCGATGCCGCCGTCGACGCACCGACGATTGTCTCGCCCAGGCTGCAGCAGCAGCGCTGGGACAGCGCGCGCCTCGGCAACAGCAGAACCGTCTGGTGGTTCACTACCGGTAATACCGCCCCTGAAGAGCGACCGCTGGCCATTCTGCTCGATGGGCAGTTCTGGGCGCAGACAATGCCGGTGGGCGCGCCGCTGCAGTGGCTCACCGATGCCGGTCAATTGCCGGAGGCGGTCTATCTGCTGATCGACAACAGCGACCGCGCCCTGCGCAGCCGCGAGCTGCCCTGCAATCCGGAGTTCTGGCTGGCGGTGCAGGAAGAATTGCTGCCGCAGGTCAGGGCCTGGGTGCCTCATGCCCAGGCATCCGCTTCGACCGTCGTCGCCGGGCAAAGCTTCGGCGGCCTGGCGGCGCTCTATGCCGCCCTGCATTGGCCAGAGCGTTTCGGCTGCGCCCTGAGCCAATCCGGCTCCTTCTGGTGGCCGCAGCGCGGTGCGCCGGGTCGGCTATTCGAAGCGCTGGAGGCGGGGCAGGGGACCGGACAGCCGCTGCGGTTGTTCATCGAGGCCGGACTGCGCGAGCCGGCCATTCTCGAGGCGTCGCGCGCCCTGGTTCCGCGGCTGCGCGAGCAGGGCCATGCACTCGACTATCGCGAGATCGACGGCGGTCATGACGCCCTCTGGTGGCGCGGCGGCCTGCTCGATGGTTTGGTGCGGCTCTGGCAACCCTTGCCGACGCGTCATCCCGACCGCTAACCCTTTTCGCCTGGAGGCCCGATGGACGCTCCCAATCCCTTCGATGATCCCGCGCAAGTGCTGGTGATCCTGCGCAACGCCCAGGGCCAGTGCAGCCTTTGGCCCGAGGACATGGCCTGTCCCGCTGGCTGGACGCCGGTGTTCGGCCCGGCCCTGCGCCCCGCCTGCGACGACTGGCTGAAGGCCCACTGGCGCGACATCCACCCAGTCGTCGCTTCCCCTTCCTGACAGGAGTCATCGTGTCTTCTTCTGCCCGTTCTTCCATCATCGAACTGCCTTTGGTCGCCGCCCAGCCCGGCATCTGGATGGCCGACCAGCTATCGCCCCACGCCAACGCCTTCGCCGTGGCCCATCTGGTGGAGCTGCGCGGCCCCCTCCAGGGCGAGGCCCTGGTCGCGGCCATTGTCCAGGGGCTGGGTGAGCTGGACAGTCTGAGACTCAACTTCGCCGAGCAGGAAGGGGAGCTGGTGCAATGGATCGATGCCGAGACGACCATCCCTGCGCCCGAATGGCTGGACCTGCGCACCGCGAGCGATCCGGAAGGCGCGGCGCGAGCGGCCATTCGTGCCGATCTCGATAGCGATCTGAGAGCCACCCGCGGCGGTCCGCTGTGGCTCAACCGGATCTTCCAGCTGGGTGACGACCACCTGTTCTGGTACCAGCGCTATCACCACCTGCTGATCGACGGCTATGGCTTCGCCGCCCTGGCCAAACGGGTGGCAGCGCTCTACAGCGCCCGGGTGCGGGGCGAGACGCCTGAGGCGTCGCCCTTCGTCTCCTTCGTCGAGGTGGTGCGCGAGTATCAGGATTATCAGCAATCGGCGGTTCGCGAGCGCGATGCGGCGTTCTGGCGCGAGCGGGGTGCGATGTTGCCGCCGGCTGCCTCCCTGGCGCCGGGCGGCCTGGCTGGCCAGGTGCCGACGCCGCGGGTGGTGGAGGCCCGTACGCGCGTGCCCGCCGCGGTCTTCGTGCCCCTGGCCGAGCAGGGCAAGGCCCAGGGCGTGACCCCCGCCGATCTGGCCGTGGCCCTGGCCGCTACCTGGTTCGCGCGTCTGAGCGGCCAGCCCGCCTTCAGTGCCGGTTTCATCTTCATGCGGCGGATGGGGTCGGTGGCGCTCAAGTCGGGCGGCGCGACGCTCAACGTCCTGCCCCTCGGCGTACACACCGACGCGACCCAGACGCTGGCGCAGCTCGCCGCGGCGCTGGCCGCCGAGCTGAAGAAGATCCGCCGCCACCAGCGCTACGACGCCGAGCAGATCGCCCGTGATCTGGGTCGGCCAGGCGATGCCGAGCCCCTGACCGGGCCGGTCATCAACCTCAAGCTGTTCGACTTCGCCCTGGATTTCGCCGGGGTGCCCGGCATCACCCACGAACTGGCCTCGGGACCGGTGCGCGACCTGGAAATCGCCCTCTATCTGGAGGCGAGCGGTGCCCTGGACATCAAGCTGCTGGGCAACGCCGAGCGCTACGCCGCCGACTTGCTACAGGGGCACGTCGAGCGCTTCGGCCTGCTGGCGCAGCAATTCGCCGCGCAGCCCGGACTCATGCTGGGGCAGGCCGAGCTGCTGGGGCCCGCGGACCGTGCCTGGCTGGCGAACATCAATGCCACCGAACGCGCACTGCCGCCCGCTACCCTGGCGTCCCTGCTGGCCGAGCAAGCGGCCCGTACGCCTGCCGCTCCGGCGCTAGCCGATGGACACCTGGCCTTCACCTACCAAGAGATGCGCCAGCAGGTGCTGGCCCTGGCCCAGCACCTGAGCGCGGCCGGGGTAGGGCGGGGCGATATCGTCGCGGTGGCGCTGCCACGCTCGGTGTTCCTGTCCCTGGCGCTGTTGGCCACGGTCGAGCTGGGCGCCGCCTACCTGCCGCTGGACAGCGGCTACCCGGATGAACGCCTGCAGCTGATGCTCGACGATGCCCGGCCACGGGTGCTGGTGACCGACCCCAGCCAGCGTGGCCGTTTCCCAGGGCTAGGCGACGACCAGGTGTTGATCCTCGATGCACCCCTGAAGGGGCTGGATCACGCGCCGACCTTCGAGGGGCCGCGCCCCAGCGATCCGGCCTATGTGCTCTATACCTCTGGCTCCACGGGACGACCCAAGGGCGTGGTGGTGGGGCATGCCGCCATCGTCAACCGCCTGCTGTGGATGCAGGACAGCTATCCCATCGGCGCCGGCGACACCGTCTTGCAGAAGACGCCGAGCAGCTTCGACGTCTCGGTCTGGGAATTCTTCTGGCCGCTGCTGGTGGGCGCCCGGTTGTACCTGGCGCCGCCCGAGGCCCATCGCGATCCCGCGGCGCTGCAGGAGTTGTTCGCCCGGGAGCGGGTGACCACGGTGCATTTCGTGCCCTCGATGCTGGCGGCCTTCGTCGCCAGCCTGGACGGGCCGGCCGCGGTGGCCCGTTGCGTCGGTCTGCGCCAGGTCTTCTGCAGCGGCGAGGTCCTGCCCACCGAGCTGGCCCGCACCTGGGAGCGTCGCGTCGGCGCGCCCCTGCACAACCTCTATGGCCCGACCGAGGCCGCGGTGGACGTCTCCTACCATCCGGCCCATGGCGCCGCCCTGGCCGCCGTCAGTGGCAGCAGCGTGCCCATTGGCAAGCCGGTATGGAACACCGGGCTGCACATCCTCGACGAACGCCTGCGACCGGTACCGCCGGGTGTGGCGGGTGAGCTCTATCTGAGCGGGGTACAACTCGCCGACGGCTACCTGGGCCGCCCCGAGCTGACCGCCGCGCGCTTCATCGCCGCGCCCAGCGGCCAGGGCGAGCGGCTCTATCGCACCGGCGACGTGGCGCGCTGGTTGCCCGAGGGCGTCGTCGAATACCTGGGCCGCAGTGACGACCAAGTGAAGATCCGGGGTCAGCGCATCGAGCTGGCGGAGATCGACCATGCCCTGCTGGCGCTGCCCGGCGTCGCCCAGGCGGTTACCCATGCGCGGGTGCTGGGTGAGGCGACCAATTCCACCGGCGGCGATGCCCGCCAACTGGTGGGCTATCTGATCGCCCAACCCGGTGCCGCCCTGGATCTGGAGCGTCTGCGTGCCCGCCTCGGCGCAAGCCTGCCGCCACATCTGGTGCCGGTGGCGCTGGTCGAGCTGGACACCTTGCCCCTGGGCGCCACCGGCAAGCTGGATCGCAAGGCCCTGCCGGCGCCCCAAGGCGTCACCCGCGCGGCTAGCCGGCCTTTGGCGCCGGGGCTGGAAAGCGACCTGGCTGCAGCCTTCTCCGAGGTGCTCGGTTGCGCCATCGTCGGCGCGGACGATGACTTCTTCGCCCTGGGCGGCCATTCGCTGCTGGCCATGACCCTGGCGGCCAATCTGCGGCGGCGCCTGGCACGGCCGGTGTCCATCGGCCAGATCATGGTGGCGTCCAGCGTCGCCCGCCTGGCGCGCGAGTTGGAGCAGGATGCCCCTGATCGCCGCGCCGGTTTCGAGACCCTGCTACCGCTGCGCCCGGGCGATGGGCCGACGCTGTTCTGCTTCCACCCGGCCTCGGGCTTCGCCTGGCAATTCAGCGTACTGCAACGCCATCTCGATCCGCGTTGGTCGCTGCTCGGCATCCAGTCGCCACGGCCGGACGGTCCGCTGGCCCAGGGTGCCGATCTGGAAGACGTCATCCAACGCCATTTGCGCACCCTGCGCGAGGTGCAGCCGCAAGGTCCCTATCATCTGCTCGGCTACTCCCTGGGCGGCACCCTGGCCCAGGGGCTGGCGGCGCGGTTGCAGGCGGCAGGGGAGGAGGTCGCCTTCCTCGGCCTGCTCGACACCTATCCGCCGGAAACCCAGAACTGGCAGGAGCGTGAAGGCCAGCGCGAGCTGGACCCCGAGGTGCTGGCCGAGGTGAATCGCGAGCGCGAAGCCTTCCTGGCGGCCCAGCAGGGCCTGGCCGATCCGGCGCTGGGCGAGGGGGCCGAGCTGTTCGCCACCATCGAGGGCAACTATGCCGATTCGGTACGGCTGCTGGCCACGGCGCGCAGTGCCCGCTTCGACGGCGAGGCGCTGATGTTCGTCGCCCGGCGCACCCTGCGGGCGGGGATGGACGTCAAGGCTACCTGGGCACCCTGGATCACCCGTCTGCAGGCCCATGAGGTGGATTGCGCCCACGTCGACATCATCGCCCCGGCCCAGTTGGCGCAGATCGGCCCAGTGCTCAACCGGGCGTTGAAGGCGCTCTAGGCTTTGCCTGAAAAGTGCCTGCGCTCGGTCATGCGGCGTTAAAAATCCGTTCGGAATGCTCATTTACCACGCGTAAACTGCGCTTCCTCACGGATTTTTGCCTTGCCTGACCTTCGCTCGGCGACTTTTCAGACAAGCCTTAGACAGCCGAGCGCCGCGCCAGGGGCACCACCATGGGGGTCCCGGCCACCGGGTCGTCGATGATCAGGCAGTTCAGGTCGTAGACCGCCTTGATCAGCGCGGGGGTGACCACGTCGCGCGGGCGGCCGGTGGCCAGTACCTTGCCGTCGCGCATGGCCACCAGGTGGGTGGCGTAGCGACAGGCGTGGTTGAGGTCGTGCAGCACCATCACCAGGGTGTGGCCCTGCTGGCGATTGAGGTCTTCCAGCAATTCCAGCAGGTCGATCTGGTGAGTGATGTCGAGCCAGGTGGTGGGCTCGTCGAGCAGCAGCAGCGGGGTTTCCTGGGCCAGGGCCATGGCGATCCATACCCGCTGGCGTTGGCCGCCAGAGAGGGTGTCCACCGCCCGGTCGGCCAGCTCGAAGACGCCGGTGGCCTGCATGGCGTGGGTCACCGCGCGCTCGTCATCGGCGCGCACCCCCCCGAACAGCGTCTGGTGCGGATAGCGCCCGCGGGCCACCAGGTCACGTACCGAGATGTCGCCCGGAGCCTGGGAGCTTTGCGGCAACAGCCCCAGCCGACGGGCCACCTCCTTGGTGCGATAGCTCTGGATCGCCTGGCCGTCCAGCCAGACCTGGCCCTGGCTGGGCGCCAGCAGCCGGCTGAGGGTGCGCAGCAGGGTCGACTTGCCGCAGCCGTTGGGACCGATGATGACCGTCAGCTCGCCATCGGGGATGGCCAGCGAGAGGTCCTCGGCGATCAGCTTGCGGCCATAGCCCAGGGTCAGGCGCTCGGCGTGCAGGCGCGAAGTGGGGGCGTCGTTCATGAGCGGCGGGACTCCCAGATGAGCAGGCCGATCAGGTAGAGCCCGCCTAGGCTCACCGTGACCAGGCCGACCGGCAGGACATAGGGCAGGAACAGGCGCTGGGCGAGCAGATCCGCACCCAGCAGCAAGACCGCGCCGGTGAGGGCGGCGGCCGGCAGCGCCAGGCGCTGGGTGCCGGTCAGCCGACGGGCGATCTGCGGTGCGGCCAGGGCGATGAAGGAGATAGGCCCGGCCACCGCGGTGCCGGCGGCGGTGAGCACCACGCCCAGGCCCAGCAGCGTCAACCGGGTGCGCTCCACTGGCACGCCCAGGGCACAGGCGGTGTCGTCGCCCATCTCCAGCAGGAACAACCGGCGACTCAGCGCCAGGCTGGCCGCGCCCGCCAGCAGGATGAAGACCGCCGCCGGCCAGGCCTTGGCCCAGGTGGTACCGTTAAGCGAACCGGCACTCCACAGGCCGGCGCTGAAGGCGGCTTCCAGGGAGGCGTGGACGATCAGCCAGGTGTTGAGTGCCATCAGCAGGGCGCGCACGCCGATGCCGACGATGATCAGCCTGAGGGTATCCACGCCGTTGCCACGCCAGGTGAGGGCGTAGACCAGGGCGGCGCTGGCCAGGCCGCCGATCAGGGCGGCGGTGGTGCTCCAGAGGATGCTGGCCTGGAACAGCACCAGGGCCACCAGCACCCCGCTGTAGGCGCCGGTGTTGAAGCCCATGATGTCCGGACTGCCGAGGGGATTGCGCAGCAGCGACTGGAAAAGCGCGCCGCTCAGGCCGAGGGCGGCGCCGATCAGCAGCGCCAGCACCACCCGCGGCAGGCGCCACTGGCTGACCACCAGTTCGATGCCGCGGGGGGCCTCGCCGAGCAACGCGGCCAGTACCTGGGAGGGATCCAGGGCCAGGCTGCCACTGCCCAGGGCGAACACGGCCAGCAAGAGGGCACCGCCGAGCAGGGCGAGCAGTACGCCGGGCAGGCGCAGGCGACTTGGGCGGCTCATGCCCGACCTCCCTGGCGCTGACGGCGCGCCAGCCAGATCAGCAAGGGTGCGCCGAGGAAGGCGGTCACCACCGAGACGCGCAGCTCGTTGGTCACCAGCAGGCGACCGACGATGTCGGCGGTGAGCAGCAGGCTAGGGGTGAACAGCAGGACGAAGGGCAGCAGCCAGCGATGATCCTCGCCGATGGCCCAGCGACCCAGGTGCGGCACCATCAGGCCGACGAAGGCGATGGGACCGACCGCGGCCGCGGCGGCGCCACAGAGCAGGGTGATGGCCAGCAGGCCGAGCAGCTGGGCCTGGCGTACCCGGGTGCCTAGGGCCACGGCCAGATCGCTGCCCAGGCTCAGGGCATTGAGCGCCGGGGCCAGCAGCAGGGCGATCACCACCCCGCCCAGCACTGGCAGGCTGGCGCTGCGCAGCAGCTCGAGTTGACGCACGTCCAGCGAGCCGAATTGCCAGAATCTCAGCTGGTCGTAGACCTGCGGATCGAGCAGGGCGATACCGGAGCTGACGCCTTCGAGCATGGCCCCCAGGGCCACGCCGACCAGCACCAGGCGCATGGGGTTGAAACCACCGCCACCGGCGATGCCGGCCAGCAGCACCACCAGGCTGGCCAGCAGGGCGCCGCCGAAAGCGTAGCCCAGGTAGTGCTCGGGACCGCTGGCGCCGAACAGGGCGATGCCCAGCACCACGGCGAAGCTGGCGCCGGCATTGACGCCGAGGATGCCTGGGTCGGCCAGGGGATTGCGGGTCAGCGCCTGCATCAAGGTGCCGGCCACGCCGAGGGCGGCGCCGGCGAGCAGACCGGCCAGGGTCCGCGGCAGCCGTGCCTCGCGCACGATGAGGCAGGCCGGCTCGCCGCAGCCGTGGCCCAGCGCCTGCCAGACCTCGCTCAGGGGAATGGCGGTCGAGCCGAGTGCCAGGCTGGCCGCCAGCACCAGAAGCAGCAGGAAAGCGGCGCAGCCGAGGACGAGGAAGCGACGCATGGTCATCCGTGACGGCAGGCGAGGGAAGGGGTAAGTGAGAACAAGGCGTATTAACACATGCTAGTCTGTATTACATGCTAACAGCCTTGCCTCGGCGGCTCGATAGCGTCCCCCGTGTTTTTCCGGTGATCCATGTCCAAGACGTCCTTCCTGCTCGACTTCGGCCTGCTCAGGTCCCACACCGCCTTTCGCACCCTGTTCATCGCCCGCCTGGTATCCGTACTGTCCCTCGGCCTGCTGGCCGTGGCGGTACCCATCCAGGTCCAGGCCCTGACCGACTCGCCACTCAAGGTGGGCCTGGCACTGAGCTTGGCCGGGATCGGCATGTTCGTCGGCCTGCTCACCGGCGGGGTGCTGGCCGATCGCCTGGAGCGGCGTCGGCTGATCCTGGCCGCGCGCTCCATTTGCGGGCTGGGCTTCATCGCCCTGGCCATCAATGCCAGCCTGCCCGCGCCGTCGCTGGCCGCCATTTATCTCTTGGCCCTGTGGGACGGCTTCTTCGGCGCCCTGGGGGTGACCGCGCTGCTCGCCGTGACGCCGATCCTGGTCGGCCGCGAATCCATGGTGCAGGCCGGCGCCCTCAACATGCTCAGCGTGCGGGTGGCGGCCATCGTCGCGCCGCCGCTGGGTACCCTGCTGATCGCCCAGAGCGGCGTGGTCTGGAACTATGGCCTGACCGCCTGCGGCACCCTGATCACCCTGCTGGTGCTCTTGCGCCTGCCGCCGCTGCCTGCGCCGGAACAGCCGCGCGAGACACCCTGGCAGGCTCTGGGTGGCGGTATCGTCTTCCTCTTCGAGAACCGCCTGCTGGGCGCCGTGGCCCTGGTCGGCGCCCTGGTGACCATGGCCAATGCGGTGCGGGTGCTCTATCCGGCGCTGGGGGAGGGCTGGGGGCTGGATACCGGCCATCTTGGCTGGCTCTACGCCGCCGCGCCGCTCGGCGCGGCTCTCGGCGCCCTCACCAGTGGTCGCCTGAACCAGTCGGCACGCCCCGGACGGACCTTGTTGATGACGGCGGTGGCCACCTTCCTGACCGTGGCGGTCTTCGCCCTGTTGCCGAGCTTCTGGCTGGCGGCACTGTGCCTGGTGCTGTTCGGCTACCTGGGCGCGCTCAATGCCCTGGTGCAGTACGCGCTGATCCAGAAACTCACCCCGGATCGCCTGCTGGGGCGTATCAATGCGCTGTGGACCGCGCAGAACATCGGCGGTGAGGCCATCGGCGCGGCGCTGTTCGGCGGCCTGGCCAGTCTGCTGCTGCCGGCCCAGGCCGCGCTGGTCTTCGGTCTGGTCGCCATGCTGGTGGCAGCGCTGTGCTGGGCGCTGGCCAGCGGACTGCGTCGGGCGCAAAGCCTCGGCGCCTGATTGCTGTAAGTAGCGTGGAAAACCGCGCAGCGTTTTCCACTGGGCCATGGTGATGAGTAGTGGACAAGGCTGCGCCGTTGTCCACGCTACGGGCTGCTCAAGGCTTGGCGTAGCGCTGTTCCAGGCGATCCAGCAGCAGGTTGGCGCTGTAGGGGTCGAGGCGGAAGGTCTCGGCGCCCAGGGCTTCCACGCGGTTGTCCTTGACCGCCGGCAGGTGCGCCAGCAGCGGATTGCCGCGTACCGCCTCGGCTTCCTTGGCATCCGCGGCGAACAGCAGGAAGGTCTGGCCATTGAGGCCGGTGGCGACGTTCTCCCCGGCCAACTGGAGGATGTCGTGGCGCTGACCCTGGCTGTGGCCCGTCTTCAGGCCGGCTGGCAGCTCCGCCAACGTGAAGCCCAGGCTTTCCAGCAACTGACCCTGGGAGGAGGCCGCGGTCCAGAGATTGGCCTGGCGCGTCGCCGGGTTGTAGACGAAGGCCGAGACCGGTTGCGGCGGCAGTTGCAGGCGTGCCTTGAGACTGGCTACGCGCTGGTCGAAATCGGCCACTACCTGGGTGGCGGCGTCCTCGCGACCGGTGGCCTGGCCAAGCAGCTCCACCACCTGTTGCCAGCTGCGATTGTCATAGCCCACCACCAGCACCGGCGCGATGGCCCTGAGCTGGTCGACCAGGCGCAGGGCCGAATCGTTGCCCGCGGCGCTGACCAGGATCAGATCCGGCGCCTCGGCGGCCACGGCTTCGGCGTTGGCCTCGCCGATGTACAGCCGCTTCACGTCCCGCTGCTTGGCGACCTGGCCCCACTGGCGCAGGAAGCCCTGGTCATCGGCGAATCTGTTGTTGGGCGCGGTGGCACCGCTGGCCACCACCGGCGCGCCGATGGCGAGCAGGGAGCCGGTGAGGGTGACGCTGGTGGAGACGATGCGCTGCGGCTTGGCCGGCAGGGTCACCTGGCTGCCGTCGGCGTTGATCTGCCGCGGCCAGCCCGCCGCCTGGGCGGTGCCACCCAGCGCCAGGATGGCGAGTGTCAGGGTGGTGAGAATGCGAAACGATGACAACAAGCTGAACATGGACGCCTTCCGGTTGTAAGATAATCACTCTCATTTTCAAAGATGCACCCCGCGACAGCAAGGGCTGCGGTTGGTAGCCGAGGGGGAGCAGGCGTAAAGCCGCATGCCAGAGCGATCAAACAGCCTTTTCCGCTGTTCTGCCCAGTGGTGATTGGGCGGAGAGATCCAGGAGTGGCGTGGTGTGGATGGAAACCGTTTGGCAGCTAACGAATTGACTTCCGCGGATACAAAAGTTAATTTCTTCTTATTGATAAGCATTATCATTTGATGTAGAGGTCCACAGCGATGTCGAGTAAAAGGGCTGACGTGGTCGGGCAGATCGCCACCGAGCAGCAGGAACAGGCCGCCTTCCTGTTCCAGTCGGGTGACCGCGTGCTGCAAGGGCACGGCATCTGTGCCCGGGTCGAGACACCCGCCAGTGGCGGTGCCCATAGAGACAGCCTGTTCCTGCATGCCGTGGAAGACGCCTTCGCCCGTGCCCGCCAGGCCGGCATCGCCGAGCCGGTGATCATGGGCGCCATTCCCTTCGATACCACCAAGCCTTCCTGCCTCTATGTGCCCCGGGAGCATGCCTGGATGGCGCGGCCGGTGCCGGTCGCCGCGGCGGCGGTGGCACCGGCCGAGGTGCGCGAAGTGCGCAACCTGCCAAGCCAGGATGGTTTTTGCCTGGCGGTGGAGGAGGCCATCGACGCCTTCCGCCGCGGTGAGCTGAGCAAGGCGGTGCTGTCACGCGTCCAGGAGATCCGCCTGGCCGACCCCGCCGACGTGGACGCCATCCTTGCCAGCCTGGCGCGGCAGAATCCTACCGGCTACCAGTTCCGCATCCCCATTGCCGCGGGCGGCGAACTGGTCGGCGTCAGCCCCGAGTTGCTGGTGCGCAAGCAGGGCGCCCGGGTGCATACCAACCCCTTGGCCGGCTCCGCCAAGCGCCGTACCGATCCGCTGGAAGACCAGCGGGTCGCCCGCGAACTGCTGGATTCCAGCAAGGACCACTACGAGCACCGCCTGGTGATCGAGGATATCCGCCAGCAGCTGGCACCCCTGTGCAGCCGGCTGGACGTGCCCGAGGCCCCGTCGCTGCTCAGCACCAACGCCATGTGGCACCTCTCCTCCGCCATCGACGGCGAACTGGCCGACAGCCGCACCTCGGCCCTGCAACTGGCCTGCCGCCTGCACCCCACGCCGGCCGTCTGCGGCTATCCCACGGCGGCGGCGCGCCAGTTGATCGAGCGCATCGAACCCTTCGACCGCGGCCTCTTCACCGGCATGGTCGGCTGGTGCGATGCCCAGGGCAACGGCGAGTGGGTGGTCACCATCCGCTGCGGCACGGTGCAGGGCGACTGGCTGCGGCTGTTCGCTGGCGCCGGCATCGTCGAAGCCTCGGATCCGGCGGCGGAGTGGGCCGAGGTCACCGCCAAACTGGGCACCATGCGTGCCGCCTGTGGTTTGCTCGACGAGGAGAACCCCGCGTGAGTCTGGAATTCACCCCCTGGCCGGACGACCTGGCGGCCCGCTATCGCGCCTTGGGCTACTGGCTCGACCTGCCGATGACCGAGATCCTGGCCCGCAGCCGCGCCGCCCTGCCGGACGCGCCGGCGATCCTCTGTGGCGAGCGGCAGCTGAGCTATGCCGAGCTGGACGAGCGCTCCAGTCGCCTGGCCGCCCACCTGCAGGCCGCTGGGCTGCGCCGCCACGATACGGCCCTGGTGCAACTGCCCAACGTGGCCGAGTTCTATGTGGTCTTCTTCGCGCTGCTCAAGGCCGGCATCGCACCGGTCAACGCACTGTTCAGCCACCAGAAGCTGGAGCTCCTGGCCTATGCCCAGCAGATCCAGCCCAGGCTGCTGATCGCTTCCACCGAGCACAACCTGTTCCGCGACGACACCTTCGTCAACGAGCTGCGCGACGTGGCGCCCGGGCTGACCGAGGTACTGCTGGACGGCGCGCAGGATTCGCGCAGTCTGCAACGGCGCCTCGATACCCCGCTCGAAGGCTACCAACTGACACCCACCGCTGGTGGCGAGGTCGCCTTCTTCCAGCTCTCTGGCGGCAGCACCGGCACACCCAAGCTGATTCCGCGCACCCACAACGACTACTACTACAGCCTCAGGCGCAGTGTGGAAATCTGCCAGCTGAGCCCCGCGACGCGCTTTCTTTGCGCGCTGCCCGCCGGGCACAACTACACCCTCAGCTCGCCCGGCGCCCTGGGCGTCTTCATCGCCGGCGGCTGCGTAGTCATGGCGCGCGATCCCGAGCCGCTGCGTTGCTTCGAGCTGATCGAACGCCATCGGGTGGACTGGGTGGCCCTGGTGCCGCCGGCGGTGGCGCTCTGGCTACAGGCCGCGGCCGCACCCGAGCAGCGCGCGCGGCTGGCCAGCCTGCGCGTGGTGCAGGTGGGCGGTGCCAGCTTCGCCGAGGCCCAGGCCCGCCGCGTGCCCGGCGAGCTGGGTTGCCAGTTGCAGCAGGTGTTCGGCATGGCCGAAGGCCTGGTCAACTACACCCGGCTGAACGACGACCCCGAGCGTATCTTCACCACCCAGGGCCGGCCCATGAGCCCGGATGATGAGGTACGCATCACCGACGAAGACGGCAACCCGGTGCCCGATGGCCAGCCCGGTCTGCTATCGACCCGCGGTCCCTACACCTTCCGCGGCTACTACCGCAGCCCCGAGCATAACGCCCAGGTGTTCGATGCCGAGGGTTTCTACTTCTCCGGCGACGTGGTCCAGCGCGATGCCGCCGGCTACCTCAAGGTGGTCGGTCGGGTGAAGGACCAGATCAACCGCGGTGGCGAGAAGATTGCCGCAGCCGAGATCGAGGGCCTGCTCCTGCGGCATCCCGGCATCACCCACGCGGCCCTGGTGGCCATCGCCGACGAGCTGATGGGTGAGAAGAGCTGCGCCTGCCTGGTGGTCAGCGATCCGGCGCTCAAGCCGGTGGCGTTGCGTCGCTATCTGCGCGAGCAGGGCGTGGCCGAGTACAAGTTGCCCGACCGTTTCCAATTCCTCGACCAGCTGCCGCTCACCGCCGTCGGCAAGATCGACAAGCGGCGACTGCGCGAGCAGCTACAGACCCCTTCCACCGAGCGTTCCTAAGGTTTCCCATGGCTATTCCCCGTCTTGCCTCCTATCCCTTGCCCCAGCCCGACGGCTTTCCCGCCAACAAGGTCGATTGGGCCCCCGCTGCCGATCGCGCCGTGCTGCTGATCCATGACATGCAGCGCTATTTCGTCGATTTCTATGGCGACAACAGCCCGCTGATCGACCAGGTGGTGGCCAATATCGCCGCCCTGCGCGCCTGGGCCGATGCCCAGGGCGTGCCGGTGGTCTATACCGCCCAGCCCACCGACCAGCCGCCGGCCGACCGCGCCCTGCTCAACGACATGTGGGGCCCGGGCCTGACCCAGGCCGATCCCGCGCTGCAGCAGGTGGTGGACGCGCTGGCGCCCAAGGACGGTGACCTGGTGCTGACCAAGTGGCGCTACAGCGCCTTCCACAAATCCAACCTGCAGGACCTGCTGACCGAGTGGCGGCGCGACCAGTTGATCGTCTGCGGCGTCTATGCCCACATCGGTTGCCTGACCACCTGTACCGACGCCTTCATGAGGGACATCCAGGCCTTTCTGGTCGGCGACGCCGTGGCCGACTTCAGCGAGGAAGAGCACCGCATGGCGCTGCGCTACGTGGCCACCCGCTGCGGTAGCACCCTGAGCACCGCCCAGGTCACCGGTGGCGCTTTGACCCTGGACGAAGCCTGGCTGCGCGCCCAGGTCCAGCCGCTGCTGGACGCCGACGACGAAGAGCCGGCGCTGGACGACAACCTCACCGACTTCGGACTGGACTCGGTGCAAGTCATGACCCTGGTGGGCGACTGGCAGAAACGTGGCCTGTCGGTGACCTTCGCCGATCTAGCCGCCCAGCCGACCCTGCAGGGCTGGCTGGATCTGCTGCGCGCGCGCGCCTGAGGAATCTCCTGATGACGCAACTGGATTTCACCGGCAAGCGCGTCTGGGTGACCGGCGCGGGGCAGGGCATCGGCCTACAGGTGGCGCGCCGCTTCCAGGCCGCGGGCGCCGAGGTGATCGGTCTCGACCGGCAGTTCGCCGAGAGCGACTATCCCTTTCGCACCCAGCAGCTGGACGTCGCCGACGCGGCCCAGGTGGAGGAGGTCTGCCAGGGGCTGCTGGCGGAAGAACGGCGCCTGGACGTGCTGGTCAATGGTGCCGGCGTGCTGCGCCTGGGCACCAGTGACAGCCTGAGCCTGGACGACTGGCAGGCGCTGCTGGACGTCAACGTCTCCGGGCCCTTCTACCTGTTCCGCCAGCTGGTGCCGCTGTTCAAGGCCCAGGGCCGGGGCGCCATCGTCAACATTGCTTCCAATGCCGCCCACGTGCCACGCCTGCAGATGGCCGGCTACTGCACCTCCAAGGCGGCGCTGGTCTCCCTGAGCCACTGCGTGGCCCTGGAGCTGGCGGGGTCTGGGGTACGTTGCAACGTGGTCTCGCCGGGCTCCACGGCGACGCCCATGCTGGCCGGCATGCTCGGCTCGCCCGAGGGCTATCAGCGGCTGGTGGACGGCCTGCCGGAAGACTTCAAGCTGGGCATCCCGCTGCGCAAGATCGCCCAGCCCGACGAGATCGCCAACACCGTGCTGTTCCTGGCCTCGGACCTGGCCAGCCATATCACCATGCAGGACATCGTGGTGGACGGTGGGGCGACCTTGGCGGCTTGAGGGTCTTGCGTAGGTTGGGTTGAGCGCCAGCGCGGTGGGTTCGCGTCCGTCCGTTGGGCTTCGACGATGGAGCCGTCTCAACCCAACCTAAGACTGGGCGCGGTGATCGATCACGAGCTTGCCGGGGCTGATGAAGCGGAGCGCTCGCTCGGATAGCTCCCTCTCCCCTCGGGAGAAGGTTGGGGTGAGGGCGCCCTCGAACCAAGAAATATCAGTGGAAAAGGCTGCGCCGTTTTCCACGCTACGGACCTGGCCAACCCCGTCACCATGCAGGGCATTGTCATGAAACCAATCGAGGCCATGGGCCGCTCCTACAGGCAACGATGCTCTCGTAGGAGCGGCCCCTGGCCGCGATTGGAGTCGCCGGGAGCTTGTCAACCAAGCCCCGGCATCAACGCTCTTTAGCCCGCCACCAACACCCGAATGGCTTCCAGCCGCAGCGAAGCCTTGTCCAGATAGGTCAGGCCTTCTTCGCGCTGCTGGCGCAGGCGGTCGATCTCGTCCTGGCGGACGCTGGAGTTGACCGCGCGCAGGGCTTCCAGGCGGGCGATTTCCTCGTCCATCCCCGACAGATAGGCCTCGCGGGCTTTGGCGACGCGCTCCTCGTGGCGGGGGAGGGCCTTGTCTTCGCCGCCACCGATCAGCTTGGCCAGGGAGTCGCGCTGGGCCTGGACGAACTTGTTGGCGCTGGTGCGCGGCACGCTTTCCAACTGGTCGTTGAGGGTCTCGAAGGCCACCCGGGCGGCCAGGTCGTTGCCGTTGGCGTCCAGCAGGCAGCGGATCGCCAGCGGCGGCAGGTAGCGACCCAGTTGCAGGGCGCGCGGCGCCACCGCCTCGCTGACGTAGATCAGCTCCAGCAACACGGTGCCCGGCTTGAGCGCCTTGTTCTTGATCAGCGCCACCGCGGTGTTGCCCATGGAGCCGGACAGCACCAGGTCCATGCCGCCCTGGGCCATGGGATGTTCCCAGGTCAGGAATTGCATGTCCTCGCGGACCAGGGCCACGTTGCGGTCATAGGTGATGGTCACGCCTTCGTCGTTGCCCAGGGGGAAGCCGGCGTCGAGCATCTTCTCGCTGGGCTTGAGGATGAGGGCGTTGTCCGAGTGGTCTTCGCTGTCGATGCCGAAGGCGTTGAACAGCTCTTCCATGTACATCGGCAGGGCGAATTGGTCGTCCTGTTCGAGGATGTCCTCGACCAGTTGCTCGCCCGCACCGGCACCCGAGGAATTGAGTTCCAGCAGGCGGTCGCGACCATTGTGCAGCTCGGTCTCCAGGGCGGCGCGTGCCTGGGCGCCCTGTTCCAGCAGGGCCTGCCAGGCGGCATCGTCGCCACCGGCCAGCTGCTGCTCCAGCTCGTTGGCGAAGCGTGCCTGCAGGGCGCTGCCGGTCGGCGAGGTAGCCAGGAAGGCGTTCAGCGCCTGGTGGTACCACTGGAACTGCCGCTCCTGGCGGCTGCCTTCGAGATAGGGCACGTGCAGCTGGATGGTGTAGCGCTGGCCGATCCGGTCCAGGCGGCCGATGCGCTGTTCCAGCAGGTCCGGGTGGGCCGGCAGGTCGAACAGCACCAGGTGATGGGCGAACTGGAAGTTACGGCCTTCACTACCGATCTCGGAGCAGATCAGCACCTGGGCGCCGAATTCCTCGTCGGCGAAGTAGGCGGCGGCGCGGTCGCGTTCGAGGATGCTCATGCCCTCATGGAACACCGTGGCCGGAATACCGGACTTCAGCCGCAGGGCGTCTTCCAGATCCAGCGCGGTTTCCATGCGTGCGCAAATGACCAGCACCTTGTGCGGCTTGATCGCCTTGAGGGTGTCTATCAGCCATTCGACGCGGCCGTCGTGGCGCCACCAGCGGTCGTCGTCGTCTTCCGGGGCGAATTCGGTTTCCGGCTGCAGTGACTGGCCGGGCATCACGCCCTCGTCCAGGTAGGCATCCGGGAAGGGCAGGGCGTGGGCGTGGAGCTCGCGCTCGGGGAAGCCCTTGACCGCGGCGCGGGTATTGCGGAACAGCACCCGGCCGGTGCCGTGGCGATCCAGCAGCTCGCGCACCAGGCGGGCACGGGCGTCGGCATCGCCGGCTGCAGCAGCAGCCAATAGGGTCTCGCCTTCCTGGCCGAGGAAGCCACCGATGGCGTCCTGGGCAGCCGGGCTCAGGGCGCCGGCGTCGAGCAGTTGCTGCACGGCTTCGGCCACCGGGCGGTAGTGCTGGGACTCCTGCTGGAAGGCGGCGAAGTCATGGAAGCGGCTGGGGTCGAGCAGGCGCAGCCGGGCGAAGTGGCTGTCCTGGCCCAGTTGCTCGGGGGTAGCGGTGAGCAGCAGCACGCCGGGGATGACCTCGCCCAGTTGCTCGACCAGGCTGTACTCGCGGCTGGCGCCCTCGGGGTGCCAGACCAGGTGGTGGGCCTCGTCGACCACCAGCAGGTCCCAGCCGGCGGCGAAGGCGGCATCCTGGGCCTTTTCGTCGCGTACCAGCCAGTCCAGGGAGACCAGAGCGAGCTGGGCGTCCTCGAAGGGATTGCCGTCTTCGCTGGCCATGAATCGCTCGGCGTCGAACAGCGCCACTTCCAGGTTGAAGCGGCGGCGCATCTCCACCAGCCATTGGTGCTGGAGATTCTCCGGCACCAGGATCAGCACGCGGCTGGCACGACCGCTGAGCAGCTGGCGATGGATCACCAGGCCGGCTTCGATGGTCTTGCCTAGGCCCACTTCGTCGGCCAGCAAGACGCGCGGCGCGACCCGGTCGGCCACGCTGCGGGCGATGTGCAGCTGGTGCGGGATGGGCTGGGCGCGGGCGCCGCCCAGGCCCCAGAGGCTGGATTGCAAGAGCCGGTTGCGGTGCTCGTGGGTGTGATAGCGCAGGCCGAACCAGGGCAGGGGATCGATCTGCCCGGCGAACAGGCGGTCGCTGGCCAGGCGGAACTGGATGAAGTTCGACAGCTGGGCCTCGGGCACGCTGCGTGCCTCGCGCTCGGCGGTGAAGCCGTGGTAGGTCAGCAGGCCGTCCTCTTCGGAGACCTCCCGCACGGTGAGCTTCCAGCCCTCGAAATGGGTCACCTCGTCGCCCGGCGCGAAGCGCACCCGGGTCAGGGGCGCATTGCGCTGGGCATACTGGCGCGTCTCACCGGTGGCTGGATAGAGCACCGTGAGCAGGCGGCCGTCCAGGGCCAGGATGGTTCCCAGGCCCAGTTCGGCCTCGCTGTCACTGATCCAGCGTTGTCCCGGTTGATGTGACGCCATGTAGAAGCCTCTCCCCTGCTATCAAAAAGCCGGCTATTTTAGCCAAAGCGGAGTCATAAGCCCAACCTGCTGTTTGCCGCAGGCCGCTAAATTCGAGGTGCCCGTCATGATCCCCATCATTCCACCCCTTGGTGTGACCCCGCCGAACCAGTTGGACCCGGCCCCGGTACGCCCACCCGTGGCCCCGGTGGCACCCGTGGAACCGGCGGCCGAGACGGCCCATGCCCCCCTGGAAGACGAGGCCACCCTGGATCGCGAGGCCCGCCGGCGGCGCCGTCAGCGCGAAGCCCTGCGCCAGGGCCTCGGTGCCGAGCGCGCCCAGGTGCTGGAAGAGCCCGAGCAGGTGGGCGCCCAGGTGGATCTGCGCGTCTAGCCCATGGTCGGTATTCCCGAGCTGGACGACGCCGAGTTGGACTTCCACCCCCAGTGGCTACCGCCGGAACGAGCCGACGCCTGGCTGCAGCGGCTGGAGGCCGAAACCCCCTGGACCCAGCCGCAGGTGCGGGTGTTCAACCGCTGGCACCCGGTGCCGCGGCAGGTCGCCTGGTACGCCGATCCCGGGGTAGTCTACGGCTACGCCGGCCTGGACCACGCGGCCTTGCCCTGGACACCCTTGCTGGAGGAGATCCGCGCGGCGGTCGAGGCGGCCTGCGGCCAGGCCTTCAATGGTGTGCTGCTCAATCGCTACGGCGATGGCCAGGACTCCATGGGCTGGCACAGCGATGACGAGACCAGTCTCGGCGCCAATCCACTGATCGCCTCGCTAAACCTGGGCGCTGCGCGGCGCTTCGACTTTCGCCGCAAGGGCACCAGCCGCATCGGCCATTCCCTGGAACTCGGGCACGGCAGCCTGCTGGTCATGGCCGGCGCGACCCAGCATCATTGGCAGCATCAGATCGCCAAGACCCGCAGAGCCAGCGGGCTGCGGCTGAATCTCACCTTTCGCCGGATAGTGACATGAGCGACGACAGCAATCTCATCGACTTCACCACCGAACGCGGCAAGCGCATCCACGACCTCAAGGAGCGCCGCCTGCAGGAGGTCCGTTCGGCCTTCGAGCAGGCGCTGCCGCTGGCCAAGGCCAAGAAGAAAAAGCGCAAGCCGAAGAAGAGCTAGGGGTACTACCGTTCGTCGGGTTTCGCCCTTGAAATTTTTTGGCGAATTCCTATCTAGGTTCGTGCGGGATGCCGAAGTCGGGTCCCGCAGGCAATACCGAAACTTGCTGAACCTATCAGGAGATTCACCATGAGCAACGTACTATCCCTGGCTCCGCTGTTCCGTCATTCCGTCGGCTTCGACCGGTTCAACGACCTGTTCGAATCCGCGCTGCGCAACGACGCTGGCAGCTCCTATCCACCCTACAACGTCGAGAAGCACGGTGACGACCAGTATCGCATCGTGATCGCCGCCGCCGGTCTCCAGGAGGATGACCTGGAAATCGAAGTCGAGCGTGGCGTGCTCACCGTCAAGGGTGGCCGGCGCGAAAACAGCGCCGAGAGCGTGACCTTCCTGCACCAAGGCATCGCCCAACGTGCCTTCAAGCTGTCCTTCCGCCTCGCCGACCATATCGAGGTGAAAGGCGCCGATCTCAAGCATGGCCTGCTGAGCATCGAGTTGGTACGGGTGGTCCCGGAAGAAGCCAAGCCCAAGCGCATCGCCATTGCCGGCCAGCGCCCGGCCCTGGACCACTGATCGTCCAGGCGTCCTGCCAAGGAAAGCCCCAGCCCCGTGCTGGGGCTTCTTCGTTTGGGGCAGCCCTCACCCCGGCCCTCTCCCAAGGGGAGAGGGGGCGCCAATGGCGAGCCTGGCGTAGCGTGGAAAGCCGCGCAGCGTTTCCACGTGGAGGCTGCCCGCGAAAGCCGTTGCGGCGGGCTATTTCTCAAGCTCAGGGGCATGCCGCCCTGGATGCGGCCCCAGGGCTCGCTGCGGACAGTCCCGCCACTGCTTGTCACCCAGGCTCTCGGTGAATTCCGGATGCAGCGGGTAGTGCAGCCGATTGTCCGGACGACTCATATCACCCACCACCAGCAATTCCACCGGCTCGTCGGTCTCGTTGATGAAGGTGTGGGCGACGCCGTCGCCGGCCTTGAAACCCACACCGTCACCCGGCTTGAGTCGATGGGCATGGCCGTCGATCCAGGCGGTGGGGTGGCCTGAGATCACGTAGATGAATTCGTCCTCGGTAGCTTCCGCGTGGGGCCGCGAGGTGCGGCGGCCGGGTGGTAGCAGCTCGTGATGGATGCCCAGGCGAGCGAAGCCGAAGTGGCGGCCGAAGGCGGCGCCCAGGGAAAAGCACTCGTCGCTGTCCGGATAGCCGGGGCCTTCGGGAGCCTGGAGCCGGGACCAGTGGACGATCTTGTCGAAATCTTTCCGGGATTGCATGGGGTGCTGCGCCTCGCGGGAAAATAGCTCAAGCTTAGCCGCTTGGGCGGATGCTGCCGCCTCAGGTATCCATCGGTGCAGGAACGCGATGCCCAGACTGTCCAGACAACTCCTCGCGCTGCTGAGCCTGGCGCTGCTCGGTGGCTGCTCGCCAAGCGACACGCCGATCAACAGCCCGTACCGCGCCGGGGCCGAGGGTCAGAATACCCTCTATACCGCCTTCACCACCCGTTCGCCGAAGTACCTCGATCCGGCCAGTTCCTATTCTGGCGACGAGACCAACTTCACCTACAACATCTATGAGCCGCTCTACGGCTACCACTATTTCAAACGACCCTACGAGCTGATCCCGCGTGGCGCCGAGCGGGTGGTCGCGCCCTATTACCTGGACGCCCAGGGCCGGCGGCTGCCGGACGATGCGCCGCCGGAACGGATCGCCCAGAGCGTCTACGACATCCCTATCCGCCGGGACGCCCGCTACGCGCCCCATCCGGCCTTCGCCCGCGATGCCCAGGGCAATTATCGTTACTTCCCGATCAAGCCCGAGGATCTGGCCGATCGTTACCAGATTCCCGACTTCCCCGAGACCGACAGCCGCGCCCTGACCGCCGCCGACTACGCCTATGGCCTGCGCCGGCTGGCCAGTCCACGCCTGGTCTCACCCAGCTACGCCATCTTCGCCGAGCACCTGGTCGGCATGCAGGCCTTCGGCGATGGCCTGCGCGCCGCCGACAAGGCCCTGCGGGCCAACCTGCCCAAGGGCGCGCCGCTACCCTGGCTGGACCTGCGCCAGGGCGACCTGCCCGGCGTTGAGGTGCTGGATGACCACACCCTGAGGCTGCGGGTGATCGGCAAGTATCCCCAGTTCAACTATTGGCTGGCCATGACCTTCGCCGCGCCGGTGCCCTGGGAGGCGGAGCGCTTCTACAGCCAGCCCGGCATGGCGGAGCACAATCTCAGCCTCAACAGCTGGCCGGTAGGCACCGGGCCCTATCGCCTGGCCGAGTCCATTCCCAACCGTCGCCACGTGCTGGAGCGCAATCCCAACTATCACGCCGATCCCTATCCTTGCGAGGGTGAGCCCGGTGATCGCGAACAGGGCCGGCTGGACGACTGCGGCCAGCCCATGCCCCTGATCGACCGGGCGGTGTTCAGCCTGGAAAAGGAAGGCGTGCCGCTGATGGGCAAGTTCATCCAGGGCTACTACGACGCCCCCCAGATCGAGCGCGGCGAATACGGCGTGGCCCTGCGCACCCGTGCCGGCGACTCGGCCGATTCCGCCGAACTCTATCGCGAGCGCGGTCTCAAGCTGCCCACGGCGGTGGAGGCCTCCAACTGGTACCTGGGCTTCAACTGGCTGGACCCGGTGGTGGGGCAGGGCGCCACGCCCGATCAGCAGGAGCGCAATCGCAAGTTGCGCCAGGCGCTGTCCATCGCCTTCGACTGGGAGAGCTACATCACCGTCTTCCTCAACGGTAACGGCCTGGTCGCCAACGGGCCGCTGCCGCCTGGAGTGCTGGGCTACGAGGCGCCCCCCGCGGGTAGCAACCCGGTGGTCTATAAGCTGGTGGATGGCAAGCCCGAGCGGCGGCCCATCGAAGAGGCCAGACGCCTGCTCGCCGAAGCCGGCTATCCCGACGGTCGCGACGCCAAGAGCGGCCGGCCGCTGATCCTGCAGTACGATGCCCAGAGCAGTGGCGACAGTGCCATGTTCGACTGGATGCGCCAGCAGACCGCCAAGCTGGGCATCCAGCTGGAATTGCGCGGCACCGACTACAACAGATTCCAGGACAAGATGCGCAAGGGCGCGGCGCAGCTGTTCTTCTGGGGCTGGAATGCGGACTATCCCGATGCCGAGAACTTCCTCTTCCTCTTCTACGGACTCCAGGGCAAGGCCAAGCATGGCGGCGAAAATGCCGGCAATTACAGCAACCCCGAGTTCGACCGGCTGTTCGAACAGATGAAGAGTCTCGACGACGGTCCGGAAAAGGTCGCTCTGATCCGGCGCATGGTGGCCATCGTGCAGCAGGACGCGCCCTGGCTGTTCGGTTGGAATCCGCTCTCCGGGGGGGCCTACCAACAGTGGGTCTACAACGCCAAACCGACCCAGATGGTGCGCGACCAACTGCGCTACTTGCGCCTGGACCCGGCCCTGCGCGAGCGCAAGGTGCTGGAGTGGAACCAGCCGGTGCTCTGGCCGCTGTGGTTGCTGTTGGGGCTGGCACTGCTGCTGGTGTGGCCGGCCTGGCACATCCTCAAACGCCGTGAGCGGCAGACCGCCTTTGGCAGTTCGGCAGGGGAGGAACGGCCATGATCGGCTATCTGCTGCGGCGCCTGGCCTATGGTGTGCTCATCCTGATCGGCGTGAATCTGCTGACCTTCGTGCTGTTCTTCACCGTCAACACCCCGGACGACATGGCGCGCCTGGCCATCGGCGGCAAGTACGTCACCGCCGAGGCCATCGAGGATTGGAAGGCGGAGCACGGCTACGACAAGCCGCTGCTCATCAATACCACCCGTGCAGGGGTGGAGAGTTTCACCGATACGCTCTTCTTCGAGCGGTCGGTCAGCCTACTGATGTTCGACTTCGGCACCTCCGATAGCGGCCGCGACATCGGCCGGGAGATCGCCGAGCGCGCCGGGCCGAGCCTGGCGCTGGCCCTGCCGACCTTCATCCTTGGCTTGGTGGCCAGCGTCGGCTTCGCCCTGCTGCTGGTGTTCTTCCGCGCCACGCGCCTGGACTTCTGGGGCGTGGTGCTCTGCGTGCTGCTGCTGTCGATCTCTTCGCTGTTCTACATCATCGCTGGCCAGTGGCTGTTCGCGAAGATCCTGCGCCTGGTGCCCTATTCCGGCTACGAGGAGGGTTGGAACCTGCTGCGCTTCCTGGTGCTGCCGGTGCTGGTGGCGGTGATTTCCGGGCTGGGCAGCCAGGCGCGCTTCTATCGCGCGCTGTTCCTCGAGGAGATCGGCAAGGACTATGTGCGCACCGCTCGCGCCAAGGGCCTGGCCGAGCGCCAGGTGCTGTTGCGCCATGTACTGCGCAATGCGGCGCTGCCGATCCTCACCGGGGTGGTCTCGGCCATTCCGCTGCTGATCATGGGCAGCCTGATCGCCGAGTCCTTCTTCGGCATCCCGGGCCTGGGTAGCTACACCATCGACGCCATCAACGGCCAGGACTTCGCCGTGGTGCGCACCATGGTGTTCCTGGGCTCGGTGCTCTACATCATTGGGCTGATCCTGGCGGACCTGTCCTACACCCTCGCCGATCCGCGCGTCCGTTTCGAGTAGCTGCCATGCCGACCTTCGTCTTGCTCTGGACCGATCTCGCCCTCTACCTGCTGGTGGCCGGTACCCTGGTCTACGCCTGGCGTGCCCGCCGCCAACCCGCCTTGCGTGCCAGTTGGCGCCGGGTGTTGCAGGATGCGCCGGCGATGAGCGCGGCCGTGGTGCTGGCCAGCTTCGTCGCTATCGCCCTGCTGGATTCGGTGCATTATCGACCGCAATTGCCGCCCGTGCCCGGGGCCACGGCGCCGGTCTATTCCCCCACGGTGCTCTCGGCCCTGGATGGCCTGCTGGCCGACACCAGCCTTACCCAGCGCGAGAAGACCTATTCCGCGCCGCTCGCTACCCACCAGTTCACCAAGGAAACCCTGGGCACCACCGCCGACGGCAAGCCACTGCGGGACTTCCCGCGCCTCAAGCATGCCGGCACCACCCTGGGCGATCCCGCGAGCGAATGGCGGGGCGACGTGTTGCGGCGCCTGGCGCTGGGCCTGCTCGGCGGGCTTGCCGTCGCCCTGGCCAGCGCTGCCCTGGCGGCGGCCCGGCTGCGCGAGGCCGGTAGCTTCACTGCACGCTGCGGGCTCATCCTCCGTGGCCATGCCGCCACGCCCTGGCGCGCCATCCTGCTGACCTGGCTGGGCGTCTGCCTGGTGACCGGCAGCGTGATCGGCCTGGCCAGTGGTTACCACGTACTGGGCACCGACAGCACCGGCAACGATGTCCTCTATCAGTCGCTCAAGAGCATCCGCACCGCCTTCGTCATCGGCAGCCTGACCACCCTCGCCATGCTGCCGCCGGCCATCGGCTTCGGCCTGGCCGCCGGGTACTTCAAGGGCCGGGTGGATGACGTCATCACCTACCTCTACACCACCCTGACCTCCATTCCCGGGGTGCTGCTGGTGGCCGCCTGCGTGCTGATGATGCAGGTGTTTATCGACCGCCACCCCGAGTTGTTCGACACCGGCGCGGCGCGGGCCGACCTGCGCCTCTTCATGCTCTGCCTGATCCTCGGCCTCACCGGCTGGGCCGGCCTCTGCCGCCTGCTGCGCGCCGAGGCGCTCAAGTTGCGCGAGCTGGAATATGTGCAGGCGGCGCGGGCCTTCGGTGTTTCCCATTTCACCATCCTGCGCCGGCATCTGCTGCCCAACGTCTTCTACCTGGTGCTCATCACCCTGACCCTGGAATTCTCCAGCCTGGTGCTCTACGAGGCGGTGCTGTCCTACCTGGGCATCGGCGTCGACCCGACCATGAATTCCTTCGGCTCCATGATCAACGACGCCCGCACCGAGATGTCGCGAACGCCGATGATCTGGTGGAATCTGCTCAGCGCCTTCGCCTTCATGCTGGCCCTGGTGCTGGCGGCCAATCTGTTCGCCGATGCGGTACGCGACGCCTTCGATCCGCGCAGTCGCCGCTTGCGCTCGGCCTGGCTCCGACGCCGCCCTGGCCAGGGTGAGGTGCAGCCATGAAGCCGGTGCTGGAGATTCGCGACCTGGAGATCCTGGTCGACGGCGAGGAGGGTACCCGCCAGGCGGTCAAGGGCCTGGCCCTGGCAATCGCCCAAGGGGAGACCTTTGCCCTGGTGGGCGAATCCGGCAGCGGCAAGAGCGTCACGGCGCTTTCGCTGCTGCGGCTGCTGCCCCCGTCGCTGGGCATCACCCAGGGCGCGGCGCTACTGGCCGGTACCGATCTGCACCGTCTGCCGGAGCGCCGTCTGCGCGAACTGCGCGGTGGGCGCATCGGCACCATCTTCCAGGAGCCCGCCACCAGCCTGAATCCGGTGATGCGCGTCGGTGAGCAGATCGAGGAGACGCTGCGTGCCCACACCCCGCTGCGCGGCGCCGCCGTTCGTGCCAAGGTGGTGGAGTGGTTGCGCCGGGTCGGTATCCCCGAGCCGGAGCGGCGAATCGACGACTATCCCTTCCAGTTCTCCGGTGGCCAGAAGCAACGCATCATGATCGCCCTGGCGTTGGCCGCCGAACCGGACCTGCTGATCGCCGACGAGCCCACCACGGCGCTGGACGTCACCGTCCAGGCGCAGATCCTCAACCTGCTCGCCGATATCCAGCGCGAATTGGGCATGGCCATCCTGCTGATCACCCATGACCTGGCCGTGGTGCGCCAGGTGGCCCATCACGTGGCCCTGATGCGCCATGGCGAGATCGTCGAGAGCGCCCCGGCAGCCGAGTTCTTCAGGGCGCCCCGGCATCCCTATGCCCGAGAGTTGTTCGCCGCCATCCCCACCTTCGCCAAGCGTGGTCAGAGCCTGGCCGGTACGCCGCGTACCTTGCCCGAGCGGCGGCCGGGTGAGCGGCTGCTGGAGGTGTGCGAACTGGCGGTACACTATCCGATCCGCCGTGGCGCCTGGGGGCGGACCCGCGACTGGGTCAAGGCAGTGGATGGCGTGACCTTCGACCTGCACGCCGGCGAGACCCTGGCGCTGCTGGGTGAATCCGGCTGCGGCAAGACCACCACCGGCAAGGCGCTGCTGCGGCTGCTCGACGGTCCACGCATCCAGGGCAGCGCTCATCTCGGTGGCGAGGATTTGCTCAGCGCCGATAGACGCACCCTGCAACGGCTGCGGCGGCAGATCCAGATCGTCTTCCAGGACCCCTTCGCCTCCCTCGATCCGCGCATGCGCATCGGCGCCACCCTGGAGCAGGGGCTGCTGGCCCTGCGCCCGGAGCTGGACGCTACCGAGCGCCAGCGCCGTGCCGCCGTCCTGGTGGAGCGGGTCGGCCTGCCGGGTGACACCCTGCAGCGCTTTCCCCATGAGTTCTCCGGCGGCCAGCGCCAGCGCATCGCCATCGCCCGGGCGCTGATCGTCGAACCCCAGGTGCTGGTTTGCGACGAACCCACCTCGGCGCTGGACGTCTCGGTGCAGGCGCAGATCCTCGATCTCCTGCGCGAACTCCAGGCGGAGATGGGCCTGGCCTATCTGTTCATCACCCATAACTTCGGCGTCGTCGAATACCTGGCCGACCGTATTGCGGTCATGGACGGCGGCCGCATCGTCGAGCAGGGCAGTGCCGAGCAAATGCTGCGTGCTCCCCACCATGCCATGACCCAGCGCCTGCTGGCCGCCGTGCCGCGGTTCGATGTCGGGACCATACCTTGAACTTTCCGCCGCGCATCGCCCTGGCCGATTTCGACCTGGTCTGGCCGCAGCCTCGCCTGGCCGCGGCCTTCGCCGAAGCGCTGAACTGGAGCTATGCCGAGCACCGCCGCTTCCTTGGCTGGGCCCGCGAACAGACCACCGTCGCCCAGGCCCGCGATAGCCTGCTCGCCGCCCGTGGTGCCTTCACCCTGGCCCAAGGCGAGAAACGTTACTTCCTGGTCCGTGGCGAGGAGTTGCTCGGTTGCCTGGGGCTCACACCGCTGGACGGCGGACGGCGCTATGAGATCGGCTATTGGATGCACAGCCTGCATACCGGCCAGGGCATCATGACCGCTGCGCTGCGGCATTTCGTCGAACAGCGTGGACCAGCGGGCCTCTATCTCACCACCTCGGCTGCCAATATTCCCAGCCAACGGCTGGCTGAGCGGGTCGGTTTCCGGCGGGTGCGGATAGTGCAAGATGATCGCGAGAGCCCCGACGGCGGACGTTGCGCGACCTGGGTCTACGAACTTCCACCGGACACCCCGCGATGAGCAGCCTGAGCGTGCCCCTGCAGTATCCTCCTCGCTTCGCGGTGACCGAGGCGGTGGAGCTGATCGACCTGACCCTGGCCGATCCCGCTGCCGTGGCCGACTACTACCGGCGCAATCGCCTGCATCTGGCGCAATCGATGCCACGGCGCTCCGAGGCTTTCTACACCCTGGCGCAATGGCAGGGGCAGGGGGCAGCCTATCGCGCGGGTGGACCAGGGCTGAGCGAATTGCGCCTGGTCCTGCGCGCGGGACCTCTGGTGATAGGCACGGTGAATTTCAGCCAGATCGTGCGTGGCGGCTTCCAGGCCTGCTACCTGGGCTACGGCCTGGACGAGACCTGGCAGGGGCTCGGGCTGATGCGCACTGCCGTCCGCCTGGGGCGGGACTTCGTCATCGAGCACCTTGGCCTGAATCGCATCATGGCCAACCACCTGCCGGAGAACGCCCGCAGTGCCCACCTGCTGACGAGCCTTGGCTTCGAACGCGAGGGGCTGGCGCGCCGTTACCTGGAGATCGATGGCGTCTGGCGGGATCACGTGCTCACCAGCTATGTCCGTCCCGCCCCCTGAATGAAAACCGGCGGCACCTGGCCGCCGGACTTCCCTCAGACCCTGTTCTAAGTCTCGCGAGCTAGAGACAAGCAAGGCGAAAAGGCCTGAGGAAGCGGAGTTTACGAGTGGTAAATGAGCATTCCGAAGGCCTTTTCAACGCAGTTGGCCGACGCGCAGCAGGCTTTGAATAGGGTCTCAGACCCGCGCCGCGGTGACCGCCGCCGAGCCCCAGGTAGTGCGCCAGCGGCGCTTGACGCTGAGTAGGCCGAACCAGGCGAGGATACCCAGGGCGGCGAACAGCCAGAGGCCGAGCTGGTAGTCACCGGTGGCCTGCTTGACCGCGCCCAGGCCGGCGGTGAGGGCGAAACCGCCGATACCGCCCGCCATGCCGATCAGGCCGGTCATGACGCCGATTTCCTTGCGGAAGCGCTGGGGCACCAGCTGGAACACCGAGCCGTTGCCGGCGCCCAGGCTGAGCATGGCGACCACGAACAGGGCCAGGGCGGCCATGGCGCTGGGCAGGTGGAAGCCCACCGCGGCGATGCAGATGGCGGCCACGGTATACATGCCGAGCAGGGCGCGGATGCCACCGATACGGTCAGCCAGGGCGCCCCCCAGGGGACGCATCAGGCTGCCGCCGAAGACGCAGGCCGCGGTGTAGTAGCCGGCCACCACCGGATCCAGTCCGTACTGGTCGTGGAAGTAGCCGGGCAGGGTGCTGGCCAGGCCCAGGAAGCCGCCGAAGGTCACGCTGTAGAAGAACATGAACCACCAGCTGTCGCGATCACCCAGGGCGCGGGCGTAGTCGCCCAGGGTCTTGGGCGCCGGCCGCTCCGGGGCATTGCGGGCGCAGAGCACGAAGACCACCAGGGTCAATACCAGCGGGACCAGGGCGAAGCCGAACACATTGGTCCAGCCGAAGGCCTTGGCCAGGGCCGGGGCGAAGAGGGCAGCGAACACCGTGCCGGAGTTGCCGGCCCCGGCGATGCCCAGGGCCTTGCCCTGGTGCTGCGGCGGATACCACTGGGACGCCAGCGGCAGTGCCACGGCGAAGGAGGCGCCGGCGAAACCGAGGAACAGGCCCAGCAGCAGGGTCTGCTCGTAGCTGTGCACGCCGAGTTGCCAGGCCACCAGCAGCGCCAGGATCACCACCACCTGGCCGATGATGCCGGCGGTCTTGGGCGACAGCCGGTCGGCGACGAAGCCGAGGATCAGCCGCAATACCGCACCCGCGAGGATGGGCGTGGCGACCATCATGCTGCGTTGCTGGGTGGTCAGCTGCAGGTCGGTGGCGATCTGCACCGCCATCGGGCCGAGCACGTACCAGACCATGAAACTCAGGTCGAAGTAGAGGAAGGCGGCGAACAGGGTCGGCGCATGGCCGGCTTTCCAGAAACTGGGACTCATGGGGCACCTCGGGCACATCGCAGGCATGAAAAAGGCGCCAGTCACCCGCCCCGTTGCCGGGAGGTGAACTGACGCCTTTGTCGGTTGAGGTGACCGCCGTTGGCCACCGCTACCGGATGCTTTGCAAGAGCGACGCCAAGTTACTTAGGAAGCTGTTCACGATCTCGCGAGCTAGAGCTAAACGAGGCCTAGGCGGCCCCGCGAAAATAGCTGGGGAAACGGAGTTTGCGAGAGGTAAATGAGTATTCCGAAGTCATTTTCAACGCCGTTTGGGCGATGTGCAGCAGATCGTGAACAGGTTCTAAGCCCGCTGGTCGCTGGACTTCATGGCACTGGCAGCGTTCAGCCAAGACAAGTGCTGCACAATGATCGGGCGCTGCCGCCGGAGGTTGCCCTCTATTGGCGCTTTGTAGAGCAGCGGGGCCTTCGCCACGAAGCCCCGATGGAAAGGCTGCGGACCGACTGTCACGCCTCGGTGCCTGCTGAAAGGCCCTTATCGCGGCCATGGGCCGCTCCTACGAATGAGGTCGAGACCTGTAGGAGCGGCCCATGGCCGCGATAGGCCCCTAGCTGCACGATAATGGCCACCTAGTGTGGAGAACGGCGCTCCTACGGCCTTTCCAGGTATTACTTGGCGTACTTGGTCTGCAGCGCCTTGGCTTGCTTCAGGTGATGCTCCAGCGCCGGCAGCGTCTTCTCGGCGAAGGCCTTCAGCTCGGCATCCTTGCCGGTCTGGGCTTCGCTGCGGAAGATCGCGATGGTCTGCTCGTGGGCCACGACCTGGTTGTTGGCATAGGAGCGGTCGAAGGAGTCATCGCGTACCTGCAGGATCATGGCCTTGGCCTTGTCCATCAGCTCGGCGTCGCTGGAAACCTCCAGCTTCTTCTGCTGGGCCAGGCTCTTCAGTTGCTCGTTGGCCTTGGTGTGGTCATCGATCATCTGCTGGGCGAAGGTCTTGATGTCCTGGGACTGGCTCTTGTCCAGCGCCAGCTTGCCCGCTTCGATTTCAGCGATGCCCTTGGCCGAGGCGTCGTCGACGAACTGGGCCGGGGAGAGCTTGTCGGCGGCCTGGGCCAGACTGGCACCGGCGGCCAGCAGGATGGCGAGGGACAGGCTGGAGGCTTTCTTCAGCATGGGCGTCATGGGGGTGCTCCTGATTTCTCGGCAGAATGAAAGGCGGCACCTCCGGGTGTCCGCCATTGCAAATGGGACCTGCCTAAAAAGTCATACGTTCCCTTGGGGAGCCCCTGAAAGCCGCGTCAGCCGCGGCTTACGCTTGAGCGAAACGCCTCGTAGGCGTCGAAATCGAAGCGCGTGGCCGAGACGATCTGGCTCTGCTTCAGGGTCAGGTAGATGTCCTTGCCCTTGTCGGCGTAGTGGGTGGTGAAGGTCACCCAGAGTTTGTCCTTGTCGCGGTAGCCACTCATGATCGGCTTGATGCAGACGTCCTGGTCTGCCCCTTCCGTTTCGCTCGGCTCGCCCAGCGTAGTGATGCGACCGACGTACACCTTGCGCTCCTCCAGGGTGAGCATCAGAGTCTCCTTGTTGATGGAGGCGGTCATCAGCAGGTCATCCAGCGGGCTGTCCTTGAGGATGCCGGCGAGGATGAAGGTGCGGTAGTTGTCTTCCGTCAGGCCATACTTGCGCAGGATGGTGAAGCGCGCCAATGCCGCCCAGGCACTGGGGACGACCAGTGCGGTCACCGTCACCAGCAGGATCCAGGCGGCTTGCAGCGGATCGTCCAAGGTGCCGGTACGGCGCAGGAGTTCGGCGAGGCCAGTGAAATAGTCGAGCGAGAAGTGCCAACCGCCCAGCGACCAGATGCGCTCCTGCAGGAGCTGGGCGATGCCCAGGTGAAGGGCGACGGCGAGCAGCGTGCAAAAAAGACCGAAGCGAGCGCTTTGTAAGTAGAGGTACTGGCCCTCGTAGCGATGCAGGCGATAGAAGTAGAGCGGATGTTTGTGACAGACCAGAAAGCCGCTGACCAGGATGGGCAGGAGCAGCAGCAGGAACATCAGAGTTCGATGAGGCGCCGGGCGCGGGCCAGGTCTTCCTTGAACTCGGGGGAGTCGAAGACTTCCGCTGGATCGATGCGCACGGTACCGCGACCGACGACGCGCATGGATTTGTAGGAATTGTTGATGCTCGCGGCCAGCTTGAGCTCGTCCGCGGAGGGCGATTTGAGCAGGTTGAACAGGCCTTTTAGCATGACGATATCCCGGGGATGCACTAGGCGCTTATAGCTTGGAACACCAGAACCGGCAAGAATTCGCCGCGCCGCCGGTCGCCGGCGCGGCGGGGCTTCACGCCGATTCGATCCCGGACTTACGGGTCGCAGCCTTGGGCAGCAGGCCATCGGTGCGGAACATCTGCTTGATGCCGCGCACGGCCTGGCGGATGCGGTCCTGGTTCTCGATCAGGGCGAAGCGCACATGGTCGTCGCCGTAGTCGCCGAAGCCCAACCCCGGCGAGACGCAGACCTTGGCCTCGGCCAGCAGCTTCTTGGCGAATTCCAGCGACCCCAGGTGGGCATAGGGCTCGGGAATCTTCGCCCAGACGTACATGGAGGCCTTGGGATTCTGCACCATCCAGCCGGCTTCGTGCAGGCCACGCACCAGCACGTCGCGGCGCTGCTGGTACTGCTGAGCGATATCGCGCACGCACTGCTGGTCACCTTCCAGGGCGGCGATGGCCGCCACCTGCAGGGGGGTGAAGGTGCCATAGTCGTGATAGCTCTTGATCCGCGCCAGTGCGGCGACCAGTTCGGGATTGCCGACCATGAAGCCGATCCGCCAGCCGGCCATGTTGTAGCTCTTGGACAGGGTGAAGAATTCCACCGCGATGTCCTTGGCCCCAGGCACCTGCATGATGGAGGGCGCCTGCCAGCCGTCGAAGACGATGTCGGCATAGGCCAGGTCGTGCACCACCAGCACGTTGTAGCGCTTGGCCAGTTCCACCACGCGCTCGAAGAAATCCAGCTCCACGCACTGGGCGGTGGGGTTGGAGGGGAAGCCGAGGATCATCATCTTCGGCTTGGGAATGCTCTCGCGGATGGCTCTTTCCAGTTCGGCGAAGAAGTCCATGCCCTGCACCAGGGGCACCGAGCGCACCTGGGCGCCAGCGATCACCGCACCGTAGATGTGGATCGGATAACTCGGATTGGGCACCAGCACGGTATCGCCGGCATCCAGGGTGGCCAGCATCAGGTGCGCCAAACCTTCCTTGGAGCCGATGGTGACGATGGCTTCGCTGTCGGCATCGATTTCCACCTGGTAGCGGTCGCGGTACCAGTGGGAGATGGCGCGACGCAGGCGGGGGATGCCCTTGGAGCTGGAATAGCCGTGGGTGTCTTCGCGCTGGGCGACCTGGCAGAGTTTCTCGACGATGTGCGGCGGAGTGGGTCCGTCGGGATTGCCCATGGACAGGTCGATGATGTCCTCACCGCGACGGCGCGCGGCCATCTTGAGTTCGGCGGTGATGTTGAAGACGTAGGGGGGCAGGCGATCGATGCGCGCAAAGCGGCGCACGGGACTGGAGTCAGTCATGCGTTCCTCGAAGTACGTAAGCGCCCGGAACCGTCCGAGCGACGTGGGTCACAGGAGGTGACCTGCCGCGGACATTAGCCGCAGGTCGCTGCGCTTGTCGAGGAAAAAATCGAGCGGAGCGCTCAGCTCGTGCCGAGCGCCCCGGCCACTATCAGAGCGATGGGTTGCCCTGCAGTACGGCGACTTCCAGACGTGCCTGCTGGCGCACCTTGTCCTGATGCTCCTTGATCATGCCGGGGATGAGGAAGGCATCGACCAGGCACCAGATGCCGGTCACGATCCAGGGGATGAAAAAGGTGACCCAACCGATCAACCAGAGCACCAGCATGACGCAGGCGCTGCCATTGTGGCCGAGGTAGAAGCGATGACCGCCGAGTATGCCGAGGAAGAACCAGATGACATAGGCGGCCCCGGTGGATTTGCGCGCGTTGGCGACCTTTTGTTCGACCAGCATTTCGGCTTGCAGCGAGCTCATGGGCATAAGTCCTTTTGGTTGAGCGAGTCCGTGGAGGGCGGATTTTGACACTCTTCTCCGTCCCCTGCCACGTGCCCGAACTGGCGTCCCTGCCGCTATTGTCTGGCGTTCAGATCATTGGTCACTCAGAGCCTGTTCACGATCTCGCGAGCTAGAGCCAAACAAGGCGAAAAGGCCTGAGGAAGCGGAGTTTACGAGTGGTAAATGAGCATTCCGAAGGGCTTTTCAACGCCGTTTGGCCGACGCGCAGCAGATCGTGAACAGGTTCTCAGGGCTGATGAATGGCTTCCAGCAGATCCAACCGTTGCCACTGGGCATGCGCCGGGTCCAGGCCCAGTTCGGCGACGCCGTGGGGCTTGGCCAGGCGTTTTTGCGCGGTGGTGGCGTCGAGTCCCGGGGCCATGGCCACGGCCATGACCGGGGCGTTTTCGGGGACCTGGACCGGCTGGGTGGCGGCAGCGGCAGTGGGCAGGCCGTAGGTCAGAGTGTAATGATTGAAGGCGAAGGCCGCGCGGCTGTTCCAGGGGTCCTGATCGGCCGGGGTGCTCGCGGCGCACTGGGCCAGCGCCACACCGCAGGCCTTGGTCAGCGCCGTGCGCAGTTGCTCCCGCGCTTCGTCGAACAGGCGGCGGTAGGCCGGATCGGCCAGGTAGTGGGAGACGTTGTACTGGGCGATCATGCGTCCGCCGATGACGTCCAGCGGATAGTGCACCCCGAGCACCTGCCGGGAGTAGCCGTAGCCGGCACCGCGGGCAATCAGCGCCGGGGCCCGCTCGGGCAGCATGGCGGCGAGCAGCAGGGTATCGGTGTAGCCCACGGTGCTATGGCCGCTGGGGAAGGCGCCGGCCGAGGCGACATAGGGTTTGCCATCGCCCACCACCACGCGATCCGGCACCAGGGTCACCGGTTTGTCCGGCAGCAGGAAGGGACGTGGATAATCGAAGTACTTCTTGGCCGGCGCAGTGCTCACCTCCGACGCCTTGATCAGGGCGGCGGCCTTGCCCAGGTCGCCACGCTCGTAGGTGTCGAGAAAGGCCTGGCCCAGGCGCGGTCCCAGGGCGTCGGCGAGGTAGTAGAGGAAGGCGATACCGTCGGCGTCGAGCACCGCGCGATCCTGCAGCACTGGTGAGGCGCTGTGATTGATGCGGGCGACGGTAGCGGTACTGGCCGCCAGCAGGCTGGCGGGCACCTGGCGGAAACCTTCCAGCACCTGGATGTCGGCCTGCTGCAACTGCTCCTTGGCAAAGTCGTAGCCCTGGGCGGTCAGCCAGGTGTCGTCCGCCAGGGGCGCGTCCTGGTGGACGTGCTCGATGCCCTTCTGGTCGAAGGGCTGGGCGGATTGGCGCAGACGCTGCACCAGCAGTTCCCGTTGACGCTGTTCCAGCTGGGCGAAGGGTCCAGTCTTGCCGGCCCGCTCCAGGTTGGTGAGGAAGGCCTGGGGTTGGGTGCTGGCCGCCTGGGTCATGGGCGTGAGCAGCAGCCCGCAGGCAAGGGCGAGGATGGCAAGGCGCATGCTAGGGCTCTCCGGGAGAATTTGCTCCAGTCTCCGCGGCGCTGATTGCCAGAATGTTACAGAGTGTGTCAGCCCAGTAATTCGCTCATGGCGATGATCTGGTCGGCTACCTGGATCAGCTTCTGCTGCTTGCTCATGGCCTGGCGGCGCATCAGGGTGTAGGCCTCGTCCTCGCTGCAGCCGCGCATCTTCATCAGCAAGCCCTTGGCCTGGTCGATCTTCTTGCGCTCCAGCAACTGCTGCTCACGGGCCTGGAGTTCGGCGCGCAGGGCCTGGTCGGTTTCGAAACGCGCCCGGGCCACGTCGATGATGGCCTGCAGGCGGCTGGTCTGGATGCCCTCGACGATATAGGCGCTCACCCCGGACTGGATGGCCCGGCGCATCACCTGGGGATCGTGCTCGTCGGTGAACATGACAATGGGCCGGGGCTGGTCGCGGGTGACCAGGCAGACCTGCTCCATGACGTCGCGGCCGGGGGATTGGGTATCGAACAGGATGACGTCCGGCCGCAAGGCCTCGATGCGCGTCGGTAGGTCGATGGTCAGGCCGGACTCCTCGATGACGTCGAAGCCGGCTTCGATCAGTGCGGTCTTCAGCCGCCCGACCTTCTTGGGGGTATCGTCGATGAGCAGGATGCGCAAGGTCGTTCTCCCTAGTGGTCGGCGAGGGCGTGGAGGTCGAAGCTGCGGGCATAGCCGGCCGGATCGCTGCCGTCCCAGGCGCGTCCATCCAGCAGGACGCTGTGGCGCCGGCTGGCCGGCACGTCCAGGCCCAGGCTGGTGGCAGCGTCACGATACAGGGCGGTGCACTGCACCGCCTCGGCGATGGCCAGGTAGTCCGGATCTTCGCGCAGCAGGCCCCAGCGACGGAATTGGGTGAGGAACCAGAGGCCGTCGGAGAGATAGGGCGGGTTGACCGCGCCCTGCCGATGGAAGGCCAGGGGGTGGGCATCTTCCCATTGGTGATCCAATCCATCCTGATAGCGGCCGAGGAAGCGCTCGGCCACCAGTGCCGGCTCGGCGTTCACGTAGGCCGCGCCGCTGATGAGCTGGGCGGTGCTGGCACGGTTCTCCGCGTTTTCCTCGATGAAGCGGCTGGCATCGAGCAGGGTCCGGATCAGCGCCCGGGCGGTGTTGGGATAGCGTTCGGCGAAGGCGCGGGTGCAGGCCAGCACCTTTTCCGGATGATCCGGCCAGATGGCCTGGGAGGTGGTCAGGGTGAAGCCTTGCTCACCGGCCACCGCGGCCGCGCCCCAGGGCTCGCCCACGCAGTAGCCGTCCACCCGGCCGGCGGCCAGGTGCTCCGGCATCTGCGGCGGCGGCACCAGGACGGTGCGCACGTCGCGCAGGGGGTGGATGCCCTGGGCGGCCAGCCAGTAATAGAGCCAGAAGATGTGGGTGCCGGTGGGAAAGGTGTGCGCCAGGGTCAGCGGCTGGGCGCCGGGCTCGCGGACACGGGCAACGAAGGAGGCGATGTCCGTTACGCCCGCCAGCGCCAGGCTACGGGCCAGGTTGATGCTCTGGCCGTTCTGCGCCAGGCCCATCAGCACCGCCATGTCGGTCGCCGGGGCGCCGCCCAGGCCCAGCTGAATGCCGTAGACCAGGCCGTAGAGGCTATGGGCGGCATCCAGGCGGCCGCCGAGCAGGTTGTCTCTCAGGGCGGACCAGGACGGCTGGCGGTGCAGGTGCAGGGTCAGACCATGGGGTTCGCCGAAACCCTGGGTGGCGGCGACGATCAGCGAGGCGGCGTCGCTCAGCGGCAGGAAGCCCAGGTTGAGTTCGGGCCTCTCCGGGGCATCCGAACCGGCGACCCAGAGGTGAGCGGCAGAAGAAGGGGACGAGGCGGGCATGGGGTCTCCGGCGGCTGTCTTTGGGTGTTCACGCGACCTTTCGTGGATCATTGTGGTGACAGGCACGCGGGCAGCGTCAAGCCTTGTGAGAGGCGCGAACCCCGCGAGGGCGCTATCCAGGTCCTGCAGCGGTCGTCTCGTCCAGTGTCCGCTGCGAAGTGATGAACCCGCGACGTGGCGCGGGTTCATCACGGGTCTTCACCGCTGCGGAAGCAACAGCAGTCGGTCGCGGCCATAGATGCGGTCCAGATTCTGCGGTTGCAGCGGCAGACTCTGGTACTGCCCCTTGCTCCAGCCATTGCCCGCGGTGCCGGCCTGGCTTGCCTGCAGCGGTTCGGTCAGACCGAAATCCACCACCAGGCGCAGGGCCGGTGCCAGCCAGGCCTGCTGGTTGCCGCCCCAGTGGCTGGCGGTCAGGTCCAGGGTGGACGCATCGCCGCCGGAGGCGGCACCGGCCAGGCGATGCAGGCGACCCCACTGCCAGGTGGCGCGGTCGCTGCCCAGTTGCGCCACGCAGCGGTCGATGGTGGCGGCCAGCGCGCGGGCGAAGACGGCTGGCTTGCCTGCCTGGGGGCCGTCGCCCCAGTAGGGGCTGTCGTCCCGTGCCAGCAGGTGGTCGACGATGGGGTTGTAGCCGGTATCGCTCAGCGTGGTGAAGGCGTGCCAGGCCGGGCTGTCGCTCCCTCCGAGTGCTTTGGCGAAGGTCTGCTCGGCCAGGACCTGGAGGAAGGTCTCGTAGATCGCCGCATCGGCCGAGCTGGCTGCCAGGCGACCATCGAAGGCCAGCAGGCGGCTCAGGGTTTCTTCTGCCGCGCGGCGCTGGTCGGCGGGCAGCGCGGCGATGGCCTGGTGCAGCGGAGCGGCAAAGCCGGGGGCGCCGAGTTGTGTCTTCAGCTTGGCGGCCAGGGTGGTGGTCTGGTCCTGCTGCAGGGCCATGGCATCGCGGGAGTCCAGACGCGCGGAGCGGCCGGCCAGTTGCGCCAGGCGCTCCTGACGCTCCGGGCCGGCCCAGCTACTGGAGAGCTGCATGCCGTAGCCACGCGGCACCACCCGGTTGTTGGCGGTGCCGAGCCAGCCCTGGGCGGGGTCCTGGTCGTAGGGGTGCAGCATGGGGTCGGCGTAGCCGTCCCAGGCGTAGCGCTCGTCCCAGCCAGGCGAAGGCAACAGGCCCAGGCCGCTGCGCCGGTTGGGGTAGCGACCGGTCACCTGCCAGCCGATGTGCTCCGCATCGGCGAACACCAGGTTCCAGTCGCTGGCGCGCAGGTCCCGCGCCAGTTCGAAGGCCCGTTCCACGTCCTTGGCGCGCGAGAGGTCGAAGAGGGCATCCAGGCTCTTGTCGGCTTCCAGGCGACTGCTGCGCAGGGCCAGGCCGTAGCCATTGGCGTCCGGCGCCAGCGCCAGGTTGAGCAGCGGGCCGCGTGGACTGCTGTAGAGGGTTTCCCGGCGCGGCCTCTCGCCGCGGACGAAGAAGGTTTCCACCCGCTCGCTGGCGGGCTGCCACTGGCCGTTGTTCTGCACCTGCAGGCGACCACCCTGGCGTTGCAGGCGTTCCAGGTAGAGGTCCTGGCTATCACCCATCAGGGTGGCTGCGCCCCAGGCCAGCTTGCCGTTGTAGCCATCCAGCAGCAGCGGCAGGCCGGGCAGGTTGGTACCCACCGCTTCGAAGCGCGGCGCGCGCAGGGTTACCAGGGTGAAGGGCGACTGGCCATTGAAGGCGCTGACCTTGTCCACGCCCAGCAGGCTGCGGCCGCTGCGGGTATGGCCGGGCGTCGCCGCCCAGGCGGTGCCGGTAGGGCCGCCGAAGGGAGCGAGCTGGGCGAGCTGACGCTGGACGTCCAGCAAGGCATCGAGACCGGGGACCTGGCCGCGCAGGTTCAGGCCGCGCAGCTTGGCGGTCTCCTCCTCGGGCAGGGGTTCGTCGGGGTAGGTGGGCAGCAGCCAGGCCAGGCGCTCGGGGCCGACCTGGGCCGCCAGGGCCAGGGCCGCGGTCTCCTTGCGCAGGTCCACGGCCTGGGCGAAGTTCAGCAGTTCGAAGAGCAGGGCGCTGTCTTCGGGTTTCCAGTATTCGGCGCGATAGTCGTGCCCGCCCAGTTCGACCCGCTCGCCGGCCCGGTAGAGATAGGCGTTGACGCCGCGGGCATAGACCTCGAAGAAGGTCTTCAGCCGCGGCGAGGCGTTGGCGAAGGCCACCTGGGCCGCCTTGCGCAGGTCCACGGCACGCATGAAGCGGTCGGTATCCAGCCGGCTGTCGCCATAGGCTTCGGCGAGCCGGCCCTGGGCCAGCAACCGCAGCTCGATCATCTGCGCCAGGCGCTCGCTGGCGTGGACGTAGCCCAGGGCGAACAGGGCGTCGTGGAAGGTGGTGGTCTCGATCAGCGGCTGGCCTTCGGCGTTGCGCCGCACCGAGGCGGTCTGCGCCAGGCCGCGTAGCGGCAGGCTGCCCTTGAGTTGCGGCTGGCCACGGGTCGGCGACTCCTCGGCGAAGTACTGGCAGCCGGCGAGGGAGACCAGCAGCCCGAGGGTGGCGAGGCGCAGGGGCGCGCGCTGGCGAAGACGAAGGGACGAGACCATGAAGAGCGGGCACTCCGGTGGGTGGATACCAAGGGTGCGCTACGTTAGCAGGGTCCACGTCGGGGGCAAGTCCGCCGACGCTGGTCGGTAGCTATGGCCGGCTCGATGAACGTGCTTGGCCGACCACCATGGGACGCGCTCAGCGCAACGCCATCCAGATCAGCAGGGCTGCCTGGAACAGGCAGAACACCGCCAGGCAGCCTATGGCGAATCTCAGAGAGACGTCATCGCGGCGATAGAGGGCGATACGATCCTCCAGCTGGCGCAGGCTGGCGTCGCGCTCGTCGATGGCGCGGTCGCACTGCTCCAGCAGGGTGGCGCCATCCAGTAGCGACAGCAGCTGCACCTTGTCGGTATTCCAGTCCTCGCGCAATTGGCTGACCCGGGCGGCCCGGCAGAGCAACTGGCGCTCGTTGTCGGCCGCCGCCTCGACGACGAAGCCCTGGCTGGTGAGGACGTGATCACGGCGCGTGCGGCTCTCTTCGTCGAGGGCATCGCGGCGCGCCAGCGGCAGGTCGCGCACGGCATAGTGGCCCCAGCGCGGCTTGGCCCAGGCCGCCGCGCGCGCGAGCAGGAAACGGCCCAGGCCGCGCTCCTCGGGTTCGACCTGCAGACCGCGTTCCGGGCCGAGGCGCACTTCGTCGAGCTGATGGTCGACCCAGACCTCCAGCACATTCACCTCCCGGTGCAGCAACTGGCCAGGGATCTGCACCGTCAGCCGCAGCAGGCTTTCCGTCGCGCTGTGGCGTTCCACCAGGCCGAGCTGGACGAAGCGTAGCGGCCGCGGGCCGACCCGCCGATCCACCGGCAGGGGCATCAGCCGCAGCAGTTGGAACCGCTCGGGTGGCAGGTCGGCCCAGGGATGGGGCTCGACGGGAGCGGCTTCGACGGGCGGCGATTCTTGTTCGGGGGCTTCCACGGGCAGGCTCCAGGTGGTGCGCCTTTGGGCGCCTTTGCCGGCTTATCGGCCGGGGCCTGCGGAACCTGAGCGTTCGACGAAATTAGCCACCCGTTCGATGAGTTCACGGGCCAGCGGTCGATCGGGATCGTCGTAGGTGGGCAACTGCGCCCGGAAGTCCGCCGGGGCGATGCGCAGGACGTGATTCATGCCGGGGATGATGGCCAGTTCGGCGTCCGGCTTGGCGCGCTTGAGCGCCTGGGCATCCTCGACGTCCACCTGCACGTCATGGGTGCCCTGGACGATCAACGCCGGCGCCCGGATGGCCGTGAAAGCCTGGGCCGGATGTTGGCGGAACAGCGAGATCAGGTAGGGCTGCACGCTGGGACGCAGCAGCACCAGCAGCTCGCGCGGTACCTCGGGCACCGGGGTGCCACGCAGCAACTGGTCGATGATCCATTGGGCGCTGGCCAAAGCGGCGGGCGACAGCTTGCCGGCCAGTTGTTCGCGCAGCACCACGTCGATGGGGCGCCCGCTGCCGGCCAGGGTCACCACTCCGGCGACCGGTACCTGGTCGGCAGCGAGACTGGCGATCAGGGCGCCCTCGCTGTGGCCGAGCAGGATCACCCGGGAAAAGCGCGGATCGGCCTTGAGCACCCTGATCCAGGCGACCAGGTCGGCGACGTAGCGCTCCACGCTGAGATGGCTTTCGTCCGGCTCGGCCCCGCGGCTGGCCGCGACGCCACGCTTGTCGAAGCGCACGCTGGCGATGCGGCGCTTGCCCAGCGCCTCTGCCAGCCGCTGCAGGGCGGCGTTGCGGGCACCGGGACCATTGCCGTCGCGGTCGGTAGGCCCAGAACCGGAGACGAACAGCACCACTGGTTGCGGCCGCTCGCTGCGCGGCAGGATCAGGCTGCCCTGGAGCACACCGCTGCCGGTATCGAGCTGGATAGGACGGTACAGCACCGGATCGGCCGCCTTGGCGAGGGAGGGAAGGGCGAAACTCAGCAGGATCGAAAACAGCAGACGCATGAGGACGAGAGCACCGGAAGAACAGGGCGTGTGGGGCCTATCCCGCACACAATCCGTTTAAAAGACAACGACTCGTGTAAAATCGCCCAACTTAAGTTGCATCCACTTTCACCCGTAGCGCGGAGCCTTCGCATGTCCGGCAATACCCTCGGCACGCTGTTCACCGTCACCACCGCCGGCGAGAGCCATGGGCCGGCGCTGGTCGCCGTCGTCGATGGTTGCCCGCCCGGACTGCCGCTGGATACCGCCGACCTGCAGCGCGACCTGGACCGGCGCAAGCCCGGCACCAGCCGTCACACCACCCAGCGCCAGGAAGCGGACGAGGTTGAGATACTTTCCGGGGTCTTCGAAGGGGTCACCACCGGCACCCCCATCGGCCTGCTGATCCGTAACACCGACCAGAAGTCCAAGGACTACTCGGCGATCAAGGACCTGTTCCGCCCGGCCCACGCCGACTACGCCTACCACCACAAGTACGGCCTGCGCGACTACCGCGGCGGCGGTCGCAGCTCGGCGCGGGAAACCGCCATGCGCGTGGCCGCCGGTGCCATCGCCAAGAAATACCTGGCCACCCAGGGTATCCGCGTGCGCGGCTACATGAGCCAGCTGGGCCCCATCGAAATTCCCTTCAAGACCTGGGACAGCGTGGAAGAGAATGCCTTCTTCAGCCCCGATCCCAGCAAGGTGCCGGAGCTTGAGGCCTACATGGACCAGCTGCGCCGCGACCAGGATTCGGTGGGTGCGCGCATTAGCGTGGTTGCCGACGGCGTGCCGCCGGGCCTGGGCGAGCCGATCTTCGACCGCCTCGATGCCGAGCTGGCCTATGCGCTGATGAGCATCAACGCCGTGAAGGGCGTGGAGATCGGTGCCGGCTTCGCCAGTGTCGCCCAGCGCGGCACCGAGCACCGCGACGAGCTGACCCCGGAAGGTTTCCTGACCAACAATGCCGGTGGCGTGCTGGGCGGTATATCCTCCGGCCAGCCCCTGGTCGCCCACCTGGCACTCAAGGCTACCTCCAGCATCACCACCCCGGGCCGCTCCATCGACGTGCACGGCAATGCCGTCGATGTCATCACCAAGGGCCGCCACGATCCTTGCGTGGGCATCCGCGCCACGCCCATCGCCGAAGCCATGATGGCCCTGGTGCTGATGGATCACCTGCTGCGCCATCGCGCGCAGAACGCCGAGGTGCGGGTCAATACGCCTGTGCTGCCGCAACTCTGATTTTCGGGCGGACGATGCCGGTTCCCTATTGGCGCCTGTCGGGCTTCTACTTCGCCTACTTCGCACTGCTGGGGGCCACTGCCCCCTACCTCGGACTCTACTTCCACCATCTGGGCTTTTCCGGTAGCGCCATCGGCCAACTGGTGGCCATCCCCATGCTGATGCGGGTGCTGGCGCCCAATCTCTGGGGCTGGCTGGCCGATCGCACGGGGCGCCGCTTGAGCATCGTCCGCCTCGGCGCTGCCTGCACCCTGCTGTGTTTCTCCGGCATCTACCTTGGCCAGGGCTTCGCCTGGCTGGCGCTGATCATGGCCGGTCATGCCTTCTTCTGGCACGCCGTCTTGCCGCAGTTCGAAGCCATCACCCTGGCCCATCTGCGCGACCAGCCGCAGCGCTACGCACGGATCCGCCTCTGGGGCTCCGTCGGCTTCATCGCCGCGGTGGCGGGGCTTGGCTGTGCCTTCGAGTTCGTCAGTCTGGACTTCTATCCCGCCTACCTGCTGCTGGTGATGGCGATCATCCTGCTGGCGTCCCTCGCGGTGCCCGGGGTGAAGGTGGACCCCGGTCAGCGCCCCGAGCCACCGGCCGAGCCCTTCCTGACCACCCTGCGCCAGCCCCGGGTGCTGGCCTTCTTCGTGGCGGCCGCACTGATGCAGCTGTCCCACGGCCCTTACTACACCGTCTTCACCCTGCACCTGGAAGAATTGGGCTATGGCCGCGGCGTCATCGGCCAGCTCTGGTCGCTGGGCGTGATCGCCGAGGTGGTGATCTTCCTGGTCATGCCGCAGTTGCTGGCGCGGATCGCCCTGTCCAGGTTGCTGATCGCCGCCTTCCTGATCGCTGCCGGACGCTGGCTGCTGCTGGGCGCCCTGGCCGACCAGCTCGGGGTACTGCTGTTCGCCCAGTTGTTGCACGCGGCTACCTTCGGTTGCTTCCACGCGGCTGCCATCCAGTTCGTGCAATCCCATTTCGATCGCCGTCGCCAGGGACAGGCGCAGTCGCTCTATGCGGCGCTTTCCGGGGCTGGCGGTGCGCTCGGCGCCCTGTATGCTGGCTATGCCTGGCAGGTGTCCGGCGCCCTCGCAGCCTTCGTAGGCGCCAGCCTGGCGGCGTTGGTGGGCGCCTTCCTCATCCTCTTGTCCGTTAGGTCCAGCACGAAAAGTGCCTGCGCTCGGTGATGCTTCGTTGAAAAACGCTTCGGAATGCTCATTTACCAGTCGTAAACTCCGCTTCCTCAGCATTTTTCGCCTCGCCTGACCGTCGCTCGGCGACTTTTCGTACAGAACCTAGGAGAACCGTCCATGATCCAGCAGCGTGAGCAACTGGCCCAGGAAATCATCGACGCCGGTCGCTTCCTCTATGGCCGCGGCTGGTCGCCGGCCACCAGCAGCAACTATTCGGTACGGCTGTCCGACAGTCGTCTGCTGCTGACCGTCTCCGGCAAGCACAAGGGCCAGCTCGAGCTGGACGACGTCCTCGCCACCGATCTCGACGGTACCCCGCTGGAGGCGAAGAAGCCCTCCGCGGAGACGGCGCTGCACACCCAGCTCTATCGCTGGCAACCCGAGATCGGCGCCGTGCTGCATACCCATTCCGTGAACTCCACCGTGCTCTCCCGCGAGCTGCAGGGAGATCGTCTGCTGCTGGACGGCTACGAGCTGCAGAAGGCCCTGCATGGCGTCACCACCCACGAGGTGCGGGTGGAGGTACCGATCTTCGACAACGACCAGGACATCCCGCGCCTGGCCGACCAGGTGCAGACCTGGCTCGACGTGCATCCCGACTGCGTGGGGTACCTGATCCGCGGTCACGGCCTCTATACTTGGGGGCCACGCATGGCCGATGCCCTGCGTCACGTGGAAGCCTTCGAATTCCTCTTCGAGTGCGAACTCAAGACCCGGAGCCTGCGAGCATGAGCCGACTGACCGTCTACCACGATGCCGAACCCAACCAACCCTTGAAGGTGATCAGCGACGGCGAGCACATCGCCGCTACCCTGGCCGAGGTCGGGGTGCGTTTCGAGCGCTGGCAGGCCACCGCCCCGGTAGCGCCCGGCGCCAGCCAGGAGGCGGTGATCGCCGCCTACCGGCCGGAGATCGACCGCCTGATCGAGGAGCGCGGTTACCAGACCGTCGACGTCATCAGCATGCATCCCGAGCATCCGCAGAAGGAGGCGCTGCGGGCCAAGTTCCTCGAAGAGCACCGCCACAACGAAGACGAGGTGCGCTTCTTCGTCGCCGGCCAGGGCCTCTTCACCCTGCATATCGACGATCACGTCTACGCCGTGCTCTGCGAGAAGAACGACCTCATCTCGGTGCCGGCCGGTACCCCGCACTGGTTCGACATGAGCGAGTCGCCGTCCTTCGTCGCCATCCGCCTGTTCGACAATCCCGACGGCTGGGTCGCCCACTTCACCGGTGTCGACATCGCCCGGCGCTTCCCGCGTCTGGAGGTCGAGGCGTGACCATCAAGGGCATCCTCACCGACATCGAGGGCACCACCAGCGCCGTGAGCTTCGTCTTCGACGTGCTCTTTCCCTATGCCCGCGAACATCTGCCGGCCTATGTCCGCGCCCATGCCCAGGAACCCGCGGTGGCCGAACAGCTCGACGCCGTGCGCGCCGAGGCCGGGGAGCTGGACGCCGACCTGGGGCGGGTGATCGGCATCCTGCTGGAATGGATCGCCGCCGACCGCAAGGCCACGCCGCTTAAGGCCCTGCAGGGCCAGGTGTGGGAAGAGGGCTATCGCGCTGGAATGCTCAAGGGGCATGTCTATCCGGACGCTGTCCAGGCCCTGCGCCAGTGGCACGCCGCCGGGCTGCCGCTGTACGTCTATTCCTCCGGCTCGGTGCAGGCGCAGAAGCTGATCTTCGGCTGCTCCGAACATGGCGATCTCACGCCGTTGTTTTCCGGATATTTCGATACCCTGACCGGCGGCAAGCGCGAGCCTGCGTCCTATGCGCGCATCGCTTCGGCTACCACCCACGAGCCGGCGGAGCTGCTGTTCCTCTCCGACGTGGTGGAAGAGCTGGACGCCGCGCGCCAGGCGGGCCTGCCGACCTGCGGCCTGGTCCGTGCCGGCGGCCAGCTGGGCGATCATCCCTGTGTTGCGTCCTTCGCCGACATCGACCTGGCCCGCTTCGGCTGAGTTCGGCGGCCGGCACGCTGCCAAGCGAGCCGGCCGAACTCGACGCCGTGGTCGCCAGTCCCAAGTGACGAGACCTGTGTCCTCGTAACGGAGTCGCGACATGATCAATTCCACCATCGGCGGTGTACTGGGCTTCATCGTCTTCCTGCTCGACATCTGGGCCATCGTCAACGTCATCCGCAGTGACAGCACCAACAACGCCAAGATCGGCTGGACGGTGCTCATCATCGTGCTGCCGGTGATCGGCCTCATCGCCTGGGCCGCCGCCGGTCCGCGCGGCAATCGATCCGCCACGGCGCCTACCCACAAGGGCTAGCGCCCTCGGCGCAAAGGGTGGGTCTTTCTCGGGGAAGCGCCCGGCTTTCTTCAGTCGCCCCAGGTGCGACGCTGGAGCCTGTCACATCCAGCTCTTACAATGCCCGGCTTTTGGCCGGGCATTGTCTGTCTCGGCCGGCCACCTGCGGAGAGCGACATGAGCGACTACCTGGAAACCCTCTACGACGGCTACGGCCAGAGATTCACCGTCGAACGCCTGCTCCACGAGGTGCGCACCGAACATCAGCATCTGGTGATCTTCCAGAATGCCGTGCTGGGCAAGGTGATGGCCCTGGATGGCGTCATCCAGACCACCGAGGCCGATGAATTCATCTACCACGAGATGCTTACCCACGTGCCGCTGCTGGCCCATCCGGCGCCCAAGCGTGTGCTCATCATCGGTGGCGGCGACGGCGGCATCCTGCGCGAAGTGGCCAAGCATCGGGGCGTCGAGCACATCACCATGGTCGAGATCGACGGCTCGGTGGTAGAGATGTGCAAGCAATTCTTCCCGGGGCATTCGGCCGGCGCCTTCGAGGATCCGCGCCTGAACCTGGTGATCGACGATGGCATGAACTTCGTCGCCAACACCCACGAGCGCTACGACGTCATCATCTCCGACTCCACCGATCCCATCGGTCCGGCCGAAGTGCTGTTTTCGGAGAACTTCTACCAGGCCTGCCATCGCTGTCTGAACGACGGCGGCGTGATGGTCGCGCAGAACGGCACGCCCTTCCTGCAACTGGACGAAGTCAAGACCACCGCCAGCCGGATGGCCGGGCTGTTCGCCGACTGGCACTTTTACTTGTCGGCGGTGCCTACCTACATAGGGGGCGTCATGACCCTCGCCTGGGGTAGCAAGGACACGACCTTGCGTCGGCAGAATGCCGAAACCCTGGCGCAGCGCTACAGTGATACAGGCATCCAGACTCGCTACTACACTCCGGAGCTGCATGCTGCTGCTTTTGCTCTACCTCGATACGTGCTGGAGGCCATCGGCAAGGCGTAAGAAGCTGTCCACGATCTGCTGCGCGTCGGCCAAATGGCGTTGAAAAGGCCTTCGAAATGCTCATTTACCACTCGTAAACTGCGCTTTCTCAGACCTTTTCGCCTTGTTTGGCGCTAGCTCGCGAGAGCGTGAACAGGCTTCTAAGCCCTGGCGGTCGCGGCACCGTTCGAGTTCTCAGCCGCGACTCGACGGACGTCGGTATGACGTTCCGACGAGAAGATCATCCGAACCAGAGGAGGGAAGTCCTATGTCCTTGTCGTTTGCCGATGATGTGAGCTTGAACTTGCTGCAGCGGATGAAGGAGGGCGGTTTCGATTTCGCCCGCTTCCACCCGATCGACTTCTTCGCCATCTTCGCCGACGAACGCAGGGCCCGCCTGGCGGCGGACCAGTTCCACGGTGAGTCACTCAACACCCAGGTGATGCCCCATGAGGACGGTGGTTGGCATTTGCAGGTCAGCAAGGTGATGTTCGCCACCCACGCTACCATCGACGATTTCGAAAGCGACCTCGAAGCCGTGGTGTTACCGCTTGGTGGTCAGTTGGACGGCTGGGGTGTCACCCAGGAAGTCACCCGTACCCACGCCTGATCCGTTCTCCGCAACCGGCCTGCCGCGAGGCAGCGCCGGTTTCTTTTTGCCGCTCCTCCCCCCGCCTGGCATCGCACTTTCCTTGGCGCGCACCGTCTTAGCCACAACACCGAAACGTAACGGTGCGCGGGCAATGCAGTGTGCTTGAATCTGGTGCAGAGTCGGATCTCTGGGCTGGCAAAGGCCAGGGTTTGACACCTTGCGCTCTGGCACGCGGCTTGCGACGCTCGCTAGGCGAGTGATAAGGAGATCGGCATGAGCCGCCCACTGTATAACGAGATGTATGACGTCCAGGCGCAGTGTCGGCCGCACTATGGTCGCTATGCCAAATGGCTGAGCGAGACACCCCCCGAGCTGCTGGCCCAGCGCCGTCGCGAAGCCGACCTGCTGTTCCACCGGGCCGGCATCACCTTCACCCTCTATGGCGACGAGCAGGGCACGGAACGCCTGATTCCCTTCGATGCCTTGCCGCGGGCGATTCCCGCCAGCGAATGGCAGATTATCGAGCGTGGCTGTATCCAGCGCGTCCAGGCGCTGAATCTGTTCCTCCACGACCTCTATCATGACCAGCGCATCATCAAGGCCGGGGTCATCCCCGCCGAGCAGGTGCTGGCCAACGACCAGTACCAGCTGGCGATGCAGGGGCTGGACCTGCCCAACGGCATCTATGCCCACATCGCCGGGGTGGACCTGGTCCGCGATGGCGATGGCGCCTACTACGTGCTCGAAGACAACCTGCGCACCCCGAGCGGGGTGTCCTACATGCTCGAGAACCGCAAGATGATGATGCGGTTGTTCCCCGAGTTGTTCACCCTCGAGCGCATCGCCCCCATCGATCACTATCCCAACCTGCTACTGGATACCCTGCGCAGCTCGACGCCGGTGAACAACCCCACGGTGGCGGTACTCACACCCGGCCGCTTCAACAGCGCCTACTTCGAACACGCCTTCCTCGCCCGCGAAATGGGCGTGGAACTGGTGGAAGGCGCCGACCTGCTGGTGCGTGACGAGCAGGTGTTCATGCGTACCACCTCGGGCTTCCAGAAAGTCGACGTCATCTATCGCCGCCTGGACGACGCCTTCCTCGATCCCCTGGCCTTCAACCCGGACTCCATGCTCGGCGTCCCTGGGCTGCTGGCCGCCTACCGGGCGGGCAACGTCATCCTGGCCAATGCCATCGGCACCGGCGTGGCCGACGACAAGTCGATCTACCCCTATGTGCCGGAGATGATCCGCTTCTACCTGAGCGAGGAGCCGATCCTCTACAACGTGCCCACCTGGCAGTGCCGCAAGCCGGAGGAGCTGTCCCATGTGCTGGCCAACCTGCCCGAGCTGGTGGTCAAGGAAGTCCATGGCTCCGGTGGCTACGGCATGCTGGTCGGTCCCGCGGCCACCGCCGCCGAGATCGAGGTCTTCCGGGCCCGGCTCAAGGCCAATCCCAGTGCCTACATCGCCCAGCCGACGCTGTCGCTGTCCACCTGCCCGACCTTCGTCGAGAACGGCATCGCCCCGCGCCACATCGACCTGCGGCCCTTCGTGCTGTCCGGCCGCAAGACGCGCTTGGTGCCCGGTGGCCTGACCCGGGTCGCGCTGCGCGAAGGTTCCCTGGTGGTGAACTCATCCCAAGGCGGCGGCACCAAGGACACCTGGGTGGTCCAGGACTAGACCGCCATGAATCAGTGGCCGCCACGGCGGCCCCGCAAGGACTCTCGAAAGGCGACCCCACCATGTTGAGTCGTACCGCTGCCGATCTGTACTGGATGTCCCGCAACCTGGAGCGCGCCGAGAATCTCGCGCGGATGCTGGACGTCAGCTATTCGCTGTCGATGATGCCGCAGAGCGGGCAGGGGGGTGGGTTGGACGAACTCGCCATGCCCCTGCTCATCACCGGCACCCTGGATGACTACCGGGAAAAGCATGGCGCCCTGCACCCTGAACGCCTGCTGCATTTCTTCGCCCTCGACGAGCGCAATCCGGGCAGCATCTATTGCTGCCTGCAGGCCGCCCGCGCCAATGCCCACGCCGTGCGCGGTCGTATCACCGCCGACATGTGGGAGAACGTCAACGCCACCTGGCTGGAGATGCGCGAGATCGCCGTCACCGGCTTGATCCGCTTCGGCATCAGCCGTTTCTGCGAGTGGGTCAAGGAGCGCTCCCACCTGTTCCGCGGTGCCACCGTCGGCACCATCATGAGAAACGATGCCTATCGTTTCATCCGCCTGGGAACCTTCGTCGAGCGCGCCGACAACACCCTGCGCATGCTCGACGCCCGCTATCAGGTGCTGGGGGAGGAGGAGGCCGAGGCCATCAGCGATTCCTCGGCGCGCGGCTTCTACCAGTGGAGCGCCCTGTTGCGCGCCCTGAGCGCCTTCGAGGCCTACACCGAGCTCTATCGCGATGCTCTCAACGTGCGCAACGGCGCCGAATTGCTGCTCCTGCAGGAAGACCTGCCCCGCTCGCTGCTCGCCTGCGTGATCGAACTGCACCGTGTCCTGGCCAGCCTGCCGGGGGACAACGGTCGCGAGACCAAGCGCCTGGCCGCCGGTCTCGAAGCACGGCTGCGTTACACCAGCGTCGACGAGGTGCTGGAGGAGGGGCTGCACGCCTGGATCGGCGATTTCATCGTCCACATCCGCCAGCTCGGCAGCGCCATCAATACCGCTTACCTGGAGACTGTATGAGACTCGCGATCCATCACGAAACGCTGTATCGCTACGCCGACCAGGTCCGCGCCAGTATCCAGTACCTGCGCCTCACGCCCCAGGCCGACGCCCGCCAGAAGATCCTGGACTGGGAACTCTCGCTGCCGCGTCCGGCCCGCGCCCAGCGTGATCCCTTCGGCAACATCCTGCATGTGCTGACCCTGGACACCCCCCACGACGCCATCACCATCACCGCCAGCGGCCAGGTGGAGATCGACGAAGACTTCGAATTCGAGCCCTGCCAGGCCTCGCCCTTTCCCTTCCTGCGCCAGACGCGGCTGACCGAGGCCGACGAGGCGCTGGCGGATTTCGCCCGTGAGGTCTGCGACGGCAGTCGAGATCGCGCAACGCTCATCCAGCTCATGGAGCGGCTGCACGAGCGGATGGCCTATATCCCTGGCTCCACCGAGGTGGATGGCAACGCCGCCCAGGCCTTCGCCAAGGGCGCCGGGGTTTGTCAGGACCACGCCCATGCCTTCCTCGCCTGCGCCCGCAGCCTGGGCATCCCGGCGCGCTACGTGTCGGGCTACCTGTGCACCGATGACAGCGAGCACCTGTCCAGCCACGCCTGGGCCGAGGCCTGGCACGACGGTGCCTGGTATAGCTACGACGTCACCAACCGCCTGGCCCGTCCGGAGCGGCATTTGCGGCTGGCCGTCGGACTGGACTACCTGGACGCCTGCCCGGTGCGTGGCATGCGCCGCGGCGGCGGGGTGGAGCAGATGGAAGCCAAGGTGCTGGTCGAGCCCTTGCAGCAGGTTCAGCAACAGCAACAATGATCTGCGACAGTCACCCGAGGAGACGAGGCCGCCACTGTGCGGCCTCGTCGTCTGGCGGTACGTCCCACCGCCGTCAGCGCTACGGCAATCCCGCTTTTCTGCCCGAGGTTCGCATGACCTATTGCGTCGCCATGAAGCTGCACGATGGCCTGGTGTTCGTTGCCGATTCCCGGACCAATGCCGGCGTCGACAACATCGCCACCTTTCGCAAGCTGCATCTGTTCAACCTGCCCGGCGAGCGCCTGGTCGCCATCCAGTCGGCGGGCAACCTGGCCACCTCCCAGGCGGTGATCAGTCTGTTGCGCCAGCGGCTGGACAGCGAACACGCCAACCTGCACGACGTACCCACCCTGAACCACGCGGCCGTGTTGCTCGGGCAGACCCTGAGAGAGGTACTGCAGCGGGAAGCCCAGGACGCGCCCAGTGGTCATGGTCTCGACCTGAGTTGTTCGTTCCTGCTGGGTGGTCAGATCAAGGGAGCGGAGCCGGAGCTGTTCAACATCTATCCCCACGGCAACTTCATCAGCGCCACCGAGGACACGCCCTTCTTCCAGATTGGCGAGAGCAAGTACGGCAAACCCATTCTGGACCGCGCCCTGACTTTCGATACGCCGCTGGAAGAGGCGCTGCGCTGCGCGCTGCTGTCCTTCGACGCGACGATTCGCAGCAATCTGTCCGTCGGCCTGCCGCTGGACCTGGTGGTCCTGCCCCGTGATCGGCTCGAGCGGGTGAACAGCCACCGCATCGACGAGCAGGATGACTACTTCCTGGAGCTGCGCCGGGGCTGGGGCGAGGGACTGCGCGATCTGCTCGCGGCCCTGCCGTCCCCGCCAGACGATTACTGGCGCTGAAGGATCAGCCGAAGAACCGCGACAGGTTGGGGATGACCAGCACCACGGTAGTGACGATGAGCACGAAGCTCGCCTGGCGCCATTTGGGAATGGGATTCTTGAACATGACTTGGGGCCTTTATTGTTAGCTGTTTGAAGCCTTCACGTCTTCCGGGTAGAGCGCTTGCGCAAGAACGGCATGCAGCTACTGATACCCGCAGGCTTGAGCACTATCCAGTAGCTATAGAACATAAATTTCAGTTTTGTGGCGGTTCCCGACCGGCCGGTTATCAAAAATGTCGCTCCGCCTGATTTCTTCCATGATTTCAATCGATTACAGATTCACGTACGACGCTACCGTTGGTCGGGGCCTTACCTATAATTGCCAGTGGCGACGGCGACCGACCGGTCATCCCGTGAACGGCTCTGGGCGGACCTCCCTCTAGCTTCTTCGTGCAAATGTATGAATCGATTGAAGAAAAAGCTTGCCATCGAAAACACCTTTGCCTATAGTTGCGCGCCTCGGTGATGCAGATGCAGCCGCCGAGCAAATCTGGTGAGGTGTCCGAGCGGTTGAAGGAGCACGCCTGGAAAGTGTGTATAGGAGAAATCTTATCGAGGGTTCGAATCCCTCCCTCACCGCCAGATTGAGAAAACCCCTGAGGGCCAAGCCCCAGGGGTTTTTTGTTGCCTGGCGTTTGGCGTCCGCCGAACCGGCCAGTTGTGCCAAGCACGCGCTCGGCCTGGTCTTGAGCGGGACCTGCTTCAGGCCGCCTGGCAGAAGGTCGCCGCGGTATCCCGGGCGCTGGGCAGCGTCGAGGCCAGTTGCTCGAGATCGATGCTGGCGAACAGCGGACCAGTCAGATCCAGCACCTTGCTGTCACCGGCGCTTTCGTGCAGCACCTCGGCCACGGCGACCGCCTGGGCCACGATCAGGGCATAGCCGTTGCCTTCGGGCGCCTGCAGCGGACGTGCCTGGTAGGCGATGGCGTCACGCAGGACCTGGGGTAGCTGCCAGCGGCGTGCGAGTTCGGCGCCCACTTCCGGATAGCCGAAGCCCAGTTGCAGGGTCTCGTCGGCGGCGCGATGGCTGCTGGCGGTGGCGGGGCCGGACAGGCTCGGGGCCAGTTCCGGGGCGCCGCTCTGGATCAGCAGTTCGCCGATGTCGTGGAGCATGCCGCAGGTGAAGGCGGTTTCCTGGTCCAGGCCGGCCTGCTTGGCCAGCGGCTTGCACAGGCTGGCCACCAGGAAGCTGTTGTACCAGAAGGCTTGCAGGTCGAAGCCGGGGGCGGCCTTGAAGCCACCGGTGAAGGCCGAGGCCAGGACCAGGGTGCGCAGGGTATTGAAGCCCAGGCGCAGGGCGGCGTCTTCGATGCTGGTGGATTCGCGGGCACCACGGAAGCGCGCCGAGTTGGCCAGGCGCAGCACCTTGGCGGCGATGACCGGGTCGCGGGCTACCGTGCGGGCGAGTTTTTCAACGCTGGTGTTCGGGTCGTCGAATTGCTGGATGAGGATCTGCGCCACCTCGGGAACGTTGGGCAGATTGTGCAGCTGGTCGAACAGGGTTTCGAGTTGCATGAACGGTCTCCGAGGGATGGATATATCTCCTTACATCCTCATCATCGGTCGCTCGCACGGATTTCTGTAATCGCTATGTGACGATCGGTCGCAGGGGCTCCAGGGCAGCCTTTTCGAGAGTTCAAAAAACCGTTGTCTGCCAGAGGCTTAGCTAAATCGCGCAAGACTTGTCTGGACGTCCTATTACCGTTCGTCGAGGGCGAAATGCCGCTGCGTCAGGCCGGCCGGGGTGGCTTCCAGTACCCAGCCACGGCTGTCCCAATCACCCAGGACGATCCGTTGTGCGGCCTGGCCGCTCATCTGCAGCTCGTGAGTGGCGGGTCGGTGGGTGTGTCCGTGGATCAGCGTCGTCATCTGGGCGGCCTGCATTTCCCGTTCGACCTCGGCCTCGGTGACGTCAGTGATGTCCATCGCCTTGGCACGAGTCTGCTGGCGACTCTCGCTGCGCAGCTTGCGTGCCAGCTTCTGGCGACTGGTCAGCGGCAGATGACGCAGGACGAAAAGGGTGAGGGGATTGCGCAGGATGCGGCGCAGCTTCTGGTAGCCCTCGTCACGGGTACAGAGGGTATCACCGTGCATCAGCAGCACGCGCTGGCGGTGGAAGTCGGCGATATGGCGATCCGGCAGCAATCGGCAACCGGCCCGGCGACAGAAGGCCTTGCCGATGAGAAAGTCACGATTGCCATGCATCAGGTAGATCGCCGTGCCGCTGTCGGCCAGCTGGCGCAGGGCAGTGGCGATCTCGCGTTCGAAAGGCCCCATGGCATCGTCGCCGATCCAGGCTTCGAACAGGTCGCCGAGAATATAGAGCGCCTCGGCGCCGCGTGCCCGCGTCTCGAGAAGATGCAAAAACGCCCGGACGATGTCCGGGCGTTCGGGTTCGAGATGCAGGTCGGAGACCAGCAGAATCACTCGACGATCTCGGCCTTCTCGATGATCACGTCTTCGCTCGGCACGTCCTGGTGACCGGCCTTGCTGGTGGTGGCGACGCCCTTGATGGCGTTGACCACGTCCATGCCTTCGACCACCTTGCCGAACACCGCATAGCCCCAGCCCTGGCTGGTCGGTGCGGTGTGGTTGAGGAAGGTGTTGTCGGACACGTTGATGAAGAACTGCGCCGAGGCGGAATGCGGGTCCATGGTGCGGGCCATGGCGACGGTGCCGATGGCGTTGGAGACGCCGTTGTTGGCTTCGTTCTTGATAGGGGCGCGGGTGGGCTTCTGCTTCATGCCCGGCTCGAAACCGCCGCCCTGGATCATGAAGTTGCCGATCACGCGGTGGAAGATGGTGCCGTCGTAGTGACCGCTCTTGACGTATTCCTTGAAGTTGGCCGCGGTTTCGGGCGCCTTGTCCTCGAACAGTTCCAGGGTGATGACGCCGTGGTTGGTGTGCAGCTTGATCATGGCAGCGAATCCGTAAGCTTAAGGGGGACAGCATCCAGACCCGGCGAGGGCCTCAAGGGTTTCGCCGGGACTTGACGGGTTGGGCTATGATACGGGTTTACCTTTGCCCGGCCTACCCTGGCCGTGCGCCTGCCCAGTTAAGGATCCCATGAGCAAGCCGACTTCCGACTCGTCCACCGCCGCCAAAGCCGCCCCCGCGCATTTCCTGCGGCAGATCGTCCAGGCCGACCTGGACGCCGGCAAGCAGGCCAAGATCGTCACCCGTTTCCCCCCGGAGCCCAACGGCTACCTGCACATCGGCCATGCCAAGTCGATCTGTGTCAATTTCGGCCTGGCCAAGGAATTCGGTGGTGATTGTCATCTGCGTTTCGACGACACCAACCCGGCCAAGGAAGACCAGGAATACATCGACGCCATCAAGAGCGACGTGCACTGGCTGGGCTTCGACTGGGCCGGCGAGGTGCGCTATGCCTCCAGCTATTTCGACCAGCTCTATGCCTGGGCGGTGCACCTGATCGAGCAGGGCCTGGCCTATGTGTGCGACCTTACCCCCGAGCAAGCCCGTGAATACCGCGGCAGCCTCACCGAGCCGGGTCGCAACAGCCCCTTCCGTGACCGTTCGGTGGCCGAGAACCTGGAGCTCTTCGCCCGCATGAAGGCCGGCGAGTTCAAGGATGGCGAGAAGGTGCTGCGCGCCAAGATCGACATGGCGTCGCCCAACATGAACCTGCGTGACCCCATCCTCTATCGCATCCGTCACGCCCATCACCACCAGACCGGTGACGCCTGGTGCATCTATCCGAGCTATGACTTCACTCATGGCCAGTCCGATGCCATCGAGGGCGTGACCCACTCCATCTGCACCCTGGAGTTCGAGGATCATCGTCCGCTGTACGAGTGGTTCCTGGCTCATCTGCCGGTGCCGGCCCAGCCGCGCCAGTACGAATTCGCCCGACTCAACCTGAACTATACCGTCACCAGCAAGCGCAAGCTCAAGCAGCTGGTGGACGAAGGCCATGTGCATGGCTGGGACGACCCGCGCATGTCGACCCTGTCCGGCTATCGCCGCCGCGGCTACACCCCGGCGGCCATCCGCAACTTCTGCGAGATGATCGGTGTGACCCGCTCCAACGGCGTGGTCGACGTGGCCATGCTGGAATTCGCCATCCGCGAGGACCTGGACCAGAACGCCCCGCGTGCCATGTGCGTGCTCAAGCCCCTCAAGGTGGTGATCACCAACTACCCCGAGGGCCAGGTGGAGAACCTGGAACTGGCGCGGCATCCCAAGCAGGACCTGGGCGTGCGCCAACTGCCATTCACCCGCGAGCTGTACATCGACCAGGGTGACTACGAAGAGAATCCGCCCAAGGGCTACAAGCGCCTGGAGCCGGGTGGCGAGGTGCGCCTGCGCGGCAGCTACGTGATCCGCGCCGACGAGGCGATCAAGGATGCCGCCGGCAAGGTCGTCGAACTGCGCTGCAGCTACGACCCGGACACCCTGGGCAAGAACCCCGAGGGTCGCAAGGTCAAGGGCGTGATCCACTGGGTGCCGGCCGCAGGCAGCGTGGAGTGCGAAGTACGCCTCTACGATCGCCTGTTCCGTTCGCCGCAGCCGGAGAAGAGCGAAGAGGGTGGCAGCTTCCTCGACAACATCAACCCCGATTCCCTGGTGGTGCTCCAAGGCTGCCGCGCCGAGCCGTCGCTGGCCCAGGCCACCGCGGAAGATCGCTTCCAGTTCGAGCGTGAAGGCTACTTCTGCGTCGATGCGAAGGATTCGGCGCCGGGCAAGCCGGTGTTCAATCGTACCGTGACCCTCCGCGACTCCTGGGGGCAATGATGGCGCTGCACCTCTACAACACCCTGACCAAGACCAAGGAAGCCTTCACGCCGCTGGTACCGGGCCAGGTGCGCATGTATGTCTGCGGCATGACCGTCTACGACTACTGCCACCTGGGTCATGGTCGCAGCATGGTGGCCTTCGACGTCATCACCCGCTGGTTGCGCCATAGCGGCTACGACCTGACCTACGTGCGCAACATCACCGACATCGACGACAAGATCATCAACCGCGCCAATGCCAACGGCGAGCCCTTCACCGACCTGGTAGGCCGGATGATCGAGGCCATGCACGAGGACGAGGCACGGCTGAACATCAGGAAGCCCGACCAGGAGCCGCGCGCCACCGACCATATCGGCGGCATGCACGCCATGATCCAGACCCTGATCGACAAGGGCTACGCCTATGCCCCGGGCAACGGCGACGTCTACTACCGGGTCAACCGCTTCGCCGGCTACGGCAAACTGTCGCGTCGGCGCGTGGAGGACCTGCGCATCGGCGCCCGCATCGAGCCGGGCGAGGCCAAGGAAGATCCGCTGGACTTCGTGCTGTGGAAGGGCGCCAAGCCCGGCGAGCCGAGCTGGCCGTCGCCCTGGGGCGAGGGGCGTCCGGGCTGGCACATCGAATGCTCGGTGATGTCCACCTGCTGCCTGGGCGAGACCTTCGATATCCATGGCGGTGGCAACGACCTGGAGTTTCCGCACCACGAAAACGAGATCGCCCAGAGCGAGGCCGCCACCGGCAAGACCTACGCCAACGCCTGGCTGCACTGCGGGATGATCACCATCAACGGCGAGAAGATGTCCAAGTCGCTGGGCAACTTCTTCACCCTGCGCGAGGTGCTGGAGAAGTATCACCCCGAGGTGGTGCGCTACCTCTTGATCGCCAGCCACTACCGCAGTCCGATCAACTATTCGGAAGACAACCTGCGCGAAGCCAAGGGCGCCCTGGAGCGCTTCTACCACTCGCTCAAGGGTCTGCCCCAGGCACCGGCGCAGGGTGGCGAGAGCTACGCCGAGCGCTTCGCCCAGTGCATGGACGACGACTTCAACACCGCCGGTGCCTGCGGCGTGCTGTTCGAGCTGGCGCGCGAGGTGAATCGCCTGCGTGAGAGCGATCCTGCCGCGGCGGCTGGCCTGGCCGGTCGTCTGCGCGAGCTGGGCGAGGTGCTGGGCGTGCTGCAGCTGGAGCCGGAAGCCTTCCTGCGCGCCGATGCGGCGGGCCGGGTGGATGCGGCCGAGGTCGAGGCGCTGATCCAGGCTCGCCTGAGCGCGCGTGCCGAAAAGAACTGGGCTGAATCCGACCGTATCCGCGACCAGCTCACCGCCCTCGGCGTGGTGCTGGAAGACGGCAAGGGCGGGACTACCTGGCGGTTGGTGGAGTAAGCCCGCAGTTGGGTGGATGACGGCTCTACGTCAGCCACCCGACTTGCAATGTTCCGCTATGCATTCCCGGAAAACGCTTTGCGGTTTTCCGGGCTACTGCGTTGCATCGTAGTGTGGACAACGGCGCAGCCTTGTCCACGCACTCTCCTGGCTCCCCGGAGCCACTCTTCCCCTGGAAAACGCTTCGCGGTTTTCCAGGCTACTGCGTTGCATCGTAGTGTGGACAACGGCGTAGCCTTGTCCACACACGCTCATGGCTCCCGGAACAACTCTTCCCCTGGAAAACGCTTTGCGGTTTTCCAGGCTACGGGCTCCTACAAAAGAACCTGTACCTGTAGGAGCGGCCCATGGCCGCGATCAGCGCGTATGGTCGATGACGGCACTTGCCTCATCCACCATCCCTGCGACAAGTTGCAAGACCGCCCCGGAAAACGCTCCGCGGTTTTCCAGGCTACGGGGCTCGCTGCCTTACGGCTTCTTGCGCGGCTTGCCGAAACCGGGCGACTTGCGCACCGACTTGACCTTGGGCTTGCCGTCTTCGACCCAGCGACCCAGAGGCTTGTCCGACACTGGCGCCCCGACCTTGGGTTTCTTCGGCTTCTTGGGTTTCTTCACTACCAGCCCGTTGGGCCGGGTTTCCGGGACGCGGTGATCGGGGATGAAGTCCGGCTCGTCACGGCGCTGCAGGACCTGACCGATCAGCGTCTCGATGGCCGCCAGCTGCTCCACTTCATCCGCACAGACCAGCGACACCGCCTGGCCCTGGTTGCCGGCGCGCCCGGTGCGGCCGATGCGGTGGACATAGTCCTCGGCGACGATGGGCAGGTCCAGGTTGACCACCAGTGGCAGGTCCTGGATGTCCAGGCCGCGGGCGGCGACGTCGGTGGCCACCAGGATGTCCGCCTCGCCAGCCTTGAAGCGGGCGAGGGCGCGCAGTCGCGCAGGCTGGGGCTTGTCGCCATGGATGGATTCCGCCGCCAGCCCCTCGGCCTGCAGCGCCTCTACCAGTTGCTCCACGCCCTTGCGAGTCTTGGCGAACACCAGTACCTGCTGGCGGCGCCCGCTGCGATAGAGGTGCAAGAAGAGTTCGGTCTTGCGCTTCTTGTCGACCGGTATCACCCATTGCTTGACGGTAACGGCGGCGGTGTTGCGCGGACTGACATCGATCGTCTGGGGATCGCGCAGCACCGGAGCGGCCAGCTGGCGCACGGCGTCGGAGAAGGTCGCCGAGAACAACAAGGTCTGGCGCTTGCGCGGCAGCATGACGAACAGCTCGCCCAACTGGCGGGAAAAGCCCAGGTCGAGCATGCGGTCGGCTTCGTCCAGTACCAGCAGCTGCACCTGGTCGAAGCGCACGGCGTTCTGGCTGAACAGGTCGAGCAGGCGCCCCGGGGTCGCCACCAGCACGTCCACGCCCTTGCGCAACTTCATCATCTGCGGATTGATGCTCACACCGCCGTAGGCTACCGCCGTGCGTAGCGGCAGGTGCTGGGCATAGTCGCGCAGGCTGGCATGGACCTGCTCGGCCAGCTCGCGGGTAGGGGTGAGGATCAGCGCGCGGATATGATTGGGCGCCACCGCCGGGCCTTCCTGCACCAGTCGCTGCAACAGCGGCAGCCCGAAGGCGCCGGTCTTGCCGGTACCGGTCTGGGCAGCGGCCAGCAGATCGCGACCCGCCAGCACCGCTGGGATCGCCTGGCGCTGGATGGGGGTAGGGGAGCTGTGCTCCAGGGCGGTGAGCGCCTGCAGCAGGGGATCGATGAGGCCGAGGTCGGCGAAGGTCATGACGGGCCCGATGGCGGTGAAAAGGGAGCGAATTCTAGGCTGACTGTGATGCGCGCTCAAACTTTGTAGCCAAGCGGCGGCTGCGCGCTGAATCCCGGCGCGGCATAGTGGTCAGTTCTGCGGCCACAGGAGAGCCTATGATCGACGCGAGTGCCTTACCCCCGGTGTTGGCTGGTCCGCTGCTGCGGCGGGTCGAGTCGTCGAGGCTGCTGCTCTGGCTGGTGACCACCAGCGCCGAGGCGCCTGTTCCGCGGCTTTGGCAGGACGGTGCCGAGCTTGAGGTAAACAGCGAGGTTCGTTGCCTGCGCCTGGGCGAGAGTGCCTATCTGCAGCTGATCGAGGTCACACCACAGGCGCCGCTGCCCACGGATACCTTCCTCCCGTACGATGTGCAGTTGCCTGAGGGTGGGATGCGCAACTGGGCACCCCATCTACTCGGTGCCGACGGCGACCTACCACGTTTCGTGCTGCGCGCCCGTTTCGATCATCTGCTCCATGGCTCCTGCCGCAAGCCCCACCACGCCTCGGCCGATGGCCTGGTGGCGGTCGATCGCCTGGTACAGGACTGCACCACCGCCGTGGAGCGCCCAGCGGCCCTGCTGCTCACCGGCGACCAGGTCTACGCCGACGACGTGGCTGGACCCATGCTGCTGGCCGTGCAGGCGTTGATCCGTCGCCTCGGGCTCTATGGCGAATGTCTCGAAGGCGCGGTGGTGGCAGACAGCGAGGCGCTGATGGCCCATCCGGCCAACCTCTATCACCGCGAAGACCTGCTGCCGGCCTTCAAGTCCAACCGGGCGCTGCGGGAGCGCTTCTTCGGTGGGGTGGAGAAGCCCATCTTCACCTCCACCAATGCGCACAACCACCTGGTGACCCTGAGCGAGGTGCTGGCGCTCTATCTGCTCTGCTGGTCGCCGACGCCCTGGACCCTGATCGAAGTCGCGCCGCCTGTGCTCGACGATAAGGACCGCGAGCGCTATGCCCAAGAGTCACGCTGCATAGACGCCTTCGCCGCGACCTTGCCCCAGGCGGCGCGGGCGCTGGCTAGCGTGCCGACGCTGATGATCTTCGACGACCATGACGTCACCGATGACTGGAACCTTTCCGCCCGCTGGGAAGAGACCGCCTACGGTCATCCCTTCTCGCGGCGTATCATCGGCAATGCACTGCTGGCCTATCTGCTCTGCCAGGCCTGGGGCAATGCGCCTGAGTCAGTGGCCGAGCCGCTGGCGGCTGCGGCCCGTCTGCTGGAAACGGCGGGGGACGATGGCAAGCTGGATTGCCCGGTGCAGAACGCCTGTATCGACGAGCTGCTGCGTTTCCAGGGCTGGCACTACGTGCTCATGACCGAGCCTCCGCTGATCGTGCTGGACACCCGTACCCGCCGCTGGCGCAGCGAGCGACGGTTGGAGCACCCCTCGGGTCTGATGGACTGGGAGGCCCTCTGCGAGCTGCAGCAGGATCTGCTGGATCATCCCTCGGCGGTGATCGTCTCGGCCGCGCCCATGTTCGGCGTCAAGCTGATCGAGGCGGTGCAGCGGATCTTCACCTGGTTCGGCCAGCCGCTGATGGTGGATGCCGAGAACTGGATGGCCCATCCCGGGGCGGCCAAGACCATGCTCAACATCTTTCGCCACCGCCGAACCCCAGGCAACTACGTGGTGCTCTCCGGTGACGTGCATTACTCCTTCGTCTACGACATCCGCATTCGGGATCGGCGCGGTGAGCCGCGGCTCTGGCAGATCACCAGCAGCGGCATCAAGAACGAATTTCCGCCACGCCTGCTGGCGACCCTGGACCGGCTCAATCGCTGGCTCTATGCACCCTGGTCACCGCTCAACGGCTTCACCAAGAGGCGCAAGCTGGAGCTGCAACCGCGGCTGCCGGATCGACGCGACGCCGGCGAGCGGCTGTGGAACGGCGCCGGCATCGGCCAGGTGCTGCTGGATGGGGAAGGGCGGCCGGCGGTGATCCGCCAGCACAATGCCGACGGCTCGCCGGCTACGGAATTCGTCGAGCGTCCGGCCTGAGGCCTAGCGTTCGGACAACCAGCGCGCCACGCCCTGGCCCGCGGTGCGGCCACTGGCGAAGCAGGCCGTGAGCAGATAGCCACCGGTGGGCGCTTCCCAATCGAGCATCTCGCCCGCGCAGAAGACACCGGGTAGCTGCTTGAGCATCAGTCCTTCGTCCAGTGCTTCCAGGGGTACGCCACCGGCGCTGCTGATGGCCTCGGCAAGGGGCCGCGGTCGTACCACGGTCAAAGGCAAGGCCTTGCACGCCTGGGCCAGCCGGGTCATGTCCTGGAATGCCTCCGGCGGGGCCAGCTCGCGGAGCAGGGCGGCTCGGGCACCATCGATCCCGGCGTGTCGACGCAAATGGCTGGCGAGGGACTGGCTGCCCCGGGGTTTGGCCAAGGCGCGACCGAGAGCGACGAGGTCGCGCTGCGGGGCGAGGTCCAGGGTCAGGGTCGCCTGGCCATCTCGGGCGATGGCTTCGCGTATCTCTGCCGACAGGGCATAGACCAGACTGCCTTCGATCCCCGTGTCGGTCAGCACGAACTCACCCTGGCGCGGCGGCAGTCCAGGCAGGGCGAGAGCAGCGGGCTTGATGGGGGCACCGGCATGGCGCTCTTTCAGGAAATTGCTCCAGCCGGCGACCTCGAAGCCACAGTTGGCCGGTTCCAGCGGGCGCAGTGTGACGCCACGTTCTGCCAGCAAGGCCTGCCAGGCACCATCCGAGCCCAGCCGCGGCCAGCTGCCACCGCCCAAGGCCAGAACGCAAGCCGGTGACTGAATGGATCTTTCCCCCTCGGGAGTGGCCAGGCGTAGGCCGCCTTCGGCGTCCCAGCCCAGCCAGCGACTACGGGTATGAATGCGCACGCCCTGGTCACGCAGGCGATGCAGCCAGGCGCGCAGCAGGGGAGCGGCCTTCATGTCGGTGGGAAAGACCCGCCCCGAGGTGCCGACGAAGGTCTCGATCCCCAATTCATGGATCCAGGCACGCAGGGCGTCGCTGTCGAAGCCATCGAGCCACCCGCCGACAGCCGCCTCACGCTCGCGATAACGCTGGCGAAAAGCAGCCTGCTCCTCGGCGTGGGTGATGTTCATGCCCCCAACACCGGCCAGCAAAAACTTGCGGCCCACCGAGGGCATGGCATCGAAGAGTTCGACGGAAAGGCCAGCGGCGGCCAAGGTCTCGGCCGCCATCAGCCCGGCGGGGCCACCTCCGATGACGGCGACGGTGGAGGTGGCGGGGGAGAGCGGCATGGCGGCATCCAGCGAAAACGGAAAACCGCTATTGTACGCGAGGTGATCATAACTCATCTCCCGAGTCGCTCCTATTGCAACCCCCATTGCGCCTTAATTTCGTTGAATAATCTGTAGCGCTCGGATAGTCCGTTCTTGCCACCATTCACCAGCCTGGTGACGGCTTCGACATCGTTGCAGTTTTTGTCTACCGTGGCGTTGATTTTATTTTTTTCCCAAAACCAACACGCCACATCGATGGCAGTGAGCATGTCTGCGGCCACTTTGTCCGGGTCCGCTACGTAATCAATTTTCCGGTGCTCAGAATACTGACGGTAATTTTTCTTCCAAGTGAGCTGTATCAACCCTCGACCCCGGTACTTTGGGCCATCGCCAGCTTCGGTGTTGCCTTGGCAAAGGGCGTTCCTGTGTCTCCCTGGGTTGTAGCACTCACCACTGCTGAATTCCAACGTCGTGTCGAAGTGAGCGGACTCGTGAATGCACTGCGCTAGAAAGTGGGTCTGCTGATAGGGGGTTATGATGCCGTATTTATTGAGGCACTGATTGAATATCTGCACAAAGGATTCTTTGTCGTGCCGGAACACTCTGGGGTAGTTTTTTTCGAAGTTGGTTTTGAACGAGGCGCCACCCGCTGCTCCAGTGAACCAGCTACCGTTTTTTTTCAGAATGCGCTCTAGAAAAGCGACAGTGATACGTGATTCATCCCGAGGGGTGAAGCGATCGATCAGGCCGAGGGGGTTCAGCCAAGTGACCGGGGCTCCCTGTGCCTTGCATATCAACTCGAGCCCGATCGTCGCAGACCACCCGCGAGAGCTGGGCGATAGTACGGAGGGCATCCGTACAGCGTCGTACCCTACGCCGAAAAACGCCTGGGCACCCTCGTAGGTGAATACCTCCAGATGGAAAAAAGCATGGCTTTTTTCTACATGCCCGATCGTTTCGCCTGCGGTAACGCCAATCGGTGGGTCGAGTACCTGTATGTCGTTGAGCGTGGGCCTTGTGAATTGCCTTTGCAGATAGCCTTCATGTACGAATCCACGAACGGCGTGGTATTCCGTTGCGTCGATACGGGCAATCTGTCGATAGGGGCCGTTACCGGGAAGTAGGGTCAGCGGAGTATTCGCCCTGAGCGTTGCCACGATAGCGGCTTTGTCATCGGGCTTGCTGCGTACATTCAAACCACTACGGGGATTGTTGGGACTCTGGACGATATAAGCGATCTCGCCTAGAAAAGCAGCGGGCCTGGGGGCTGCGGCGTTCTGGTAGTAGGACCAGTCAGCCAGTTGCAGATAGAGGCTGTAGAAACTGAGCGAGCCGGCGCCCTCGGTAGCCTGCAATCGGTGGCGAACCAATACGAAGCCAGCCGTGTCAGGGCTGCTCGAAGAGCGTTCGTTGATTCGATAGGCGACCACCTCGCCGTCGGTCAGGCAGCGGATTTCGGATTGGTCCAGACGTTTGCCGGTTTTGACGTCGAATCGGAGGCCCGTATCGTTGGACTGTCCTTCACAGACTGCACTGGCGAGTATTTCGATGTACTCCTTCGGGCAGGAAGGTTCTCGACCTTCCTTGAGTCTGAAGGGGTAACGCCAGGTTTTGCAGAAAACAGGGAGCTGCATGCTGGTAGCCTCGCTCAGGTACTTGAGGATCCTTGCGGAGTGTCGCGCGTTTGCAAGCTGAGCCAGCCTTCTGCAATCTCCTGGCGCTCCAATATGGCAGCGCTAGCGGTAGGCGGCTCTGTACGGAGCGGGTAGTTGTCGCCAGAGGGCTCATACCACGTCCACTCACCTTGGGCATGAGCAGGAACTGTCGGGGATGGCGCGGTGCCCTGGGCGGTGAGCAAAGGCCCGGCGCGCAAGAGCACACCGAGGCGGTTGAGAATGAGGCGATAGTATTCGCTGGGTAGGCTTATGGCTTTGACCGGTAAGACGTCACAGCGCGCATGCACGGAAGCTTGTGGATCGATCAGCAAAGTGATGACCGCAGGGGTTTCTGCATCGGGTATAACCGGGATCGTTGCGTCATCCGGTGGGACTGGCGCTTTGTTCCTGAATATCATTCGGAACTCTGTCCGTTTCCAATAGGCGATCAAGCCATCGCTCAACCGGCCGGTAGCGCCGATAGTCACGGGAATCGGCCGCAGTTTTGTTTTGCTGGCAGTTTTGCTTTCACGTTCTGCCACCGCCCGCCAGGATAGGTCTGGTGCAAGCCCTCCCTTTAGCTCGATGGCGAGTGTGGCGCGAACCAGTGCCAAGGGGCGACCGATCAGTTGTGACCAAGATTCATCGGTCATTGCACTGGATGGCTGGATGTCCTTAAGGGCTTCTCTGATCCGTTCTCTGAAGGCCAGGAATCTGTCGATCTTCCCGGCATGGAGGGTCAGGACGAAACTGCGCAGTTCGGGATGCGCCTTTATGAGCGCGCCTTGCGGATGTTTGATCGCGACGCTGGGTGCCGCTGTGCGCCAGAGCAACTGTGGCTCCTGCCCCGCCGTGCTGAGCAGCGTACCGAGGGGATTTGCGTCGGCATCAAAAATCGTCAGGCCGCCATCCACATTATCGAGCAAGACCCAACCAATAACAGGAGAGGCGGGGGGGTTGGCGTCCGGATGGAAAAAGCCCGACCAGGCGCTGAGCCAGCGAAAGTGCAGCCGTGCCGGTTGGGTGATTCGGGAGGGTAGCCGGACGATCGGTACTCCGCTTGTCCTGGCATCATTCCGCACGCTACGCGCAGCGAGCACATCCAAGGGCTGCGAGGTATGCTCACCATGATCGCGGAAGCGACCAAAGCTATCAACGATCCTAATGCGCTGCAGGTGCAGGGTGCCGGAGCGTACCATTACCCTCTTTTTTTCCGGCAGGGGGGCGAACCAATTTTCGTGGGCGATTGCTTGTCTTATCCGCCTCACCCCTTCTTGGTTAAGTTCGTCTTTTTTGGTGGCGAGTAGATACGGGTCCGTTACAGGAAGCTGTCCGCTGGGGCTCATTTGCAAGAGCATGGCATTGAATCCAGTCATCGCCTGGGTGGCCAGGGGCAGCCTATCCAGCCATGTCTGTAGATCGGTCAAGCCGGGCGCCTGAAGATCGTGTTCGAGTATTGCCGAGATCGCGTGGGTTAACTGCAGGGTGCCATGCCGGGAAAGTATGCTCATGCCTCTATAGCAATCGGCTGCCTCGTCTCCAGCGGGAGTAAACCTCGCCTCATACTGGACCTGCAGAGGTAACCAAGGTGAACGTCCTTCTCCAAGGTGTAGAGGAGCGCGCGGAGGTACTGCTCGGTTGAAGGGTAAGCTGGCGCCTGGTCGCTCCGAAAAGAAGGCATCGACGGCATCGCTGAACAGCTTTGCGGCGAGCGAAGCCCCAGTGTGTTCACCGTCATTGTCGGCAAGGTATTTAACAATCGCAGGTCGATGGCCCAACGCAAACAGCGCAGCCTCGTCGACTAGTGCTCGGATTGTGGCGGCAAGCCCAGACGGCAAGCCCGGGCATGTCCAGTGGAAGTTCCACGGGCAGTCCTCCAGGTTCAACAACTTGCCTACAATTGGGGTAACCAGCTGTCTGACGATTTGCTCGTCGGTACGCCAGGGTGCCTGGTTGCTCGTAACTGAACGGCGAATGGCGGCATGTTGGTGCTGGGTATCCTGCCCGAGCAACATCAGCGACGGGTTGCACGGCTGCCAGAAGCGCGGAGCAGGTTGCTGCTCCAGGCTGTAGCCTGCCGGCAAGCGGCTCGTAATGGCGTCGATGCATCTGTCGAGTCGACGCTGCTGGTGCGCGATAAAGGCCACCTGGGCTTCAATGGCGTTCGCCTGCTTGAGCATGGGCTCCACGAACAGACTGTCACGGATGCCTGTAGGGGATGGAAAATCGTAGCGGGCAAGTTGGAACCTGTACCAGTCTGCATAGAGACTACGGCGTGCCGTGGCCAAGGTGCCGCGTCGACGGTCTAGACGCTGTTGATTGGCCGACAAGCGCGCCACATGCTGCATGAGTGACGCCGGGACGGGTATTGGTGCTGGCCCGATAGTGCTGGGTCGCTCAGGTACCTTGAGTGCCCAGAGTGTGCCTCCGGTACTGCTGTTGAAACCTGCTTCGTGCAACTGGGCGGCAAATCGATCCGCCGCATCCAGTCGCCGCCCAAGTTTTTCTAGCTCGCCGAATTGCAGCGTGTTCAGACCACCCTCCAGTTGCGCGGCGCCTGCTGCGGCGGCCAGCAGTACCGACAAGGCTTCGGCTGACGAGGGACCGATGGCACAAGCGAGCCTGGCCGTTGAAGGTTGCAGATAACGAGTGCCTGGATTCCAATCAATCTCGTGCAGCTCACTATTGCTCAGCAGGCATTCCGGCCGCGTGGCTGGCTTGGCCGCGCCATCGAGCTGAGGCATCGCCTCTCGCCCCGCGTCCGTTGCCAGAAAGTCCTCCACGTTGCCACCGTACCAGCCCACCACGTGATAGCCGAGCTTGAGAGGCTGGGTCATCTCTAGGTCGTTAAGGGCATCGTAGAAGCCGAACACGGTCGAGCAATTGGGATAGAAGGCTGCGAACCCGGGATCTCCGTAACCCAACGCCGTCAGGGGCGAGAAACGAGGGGCTCCCTCGCCTTCGTCCCAATCTTCCGCTGGAAAATGTTTTCCGATGTAGCGGCTACGTTGCTCAGACGTGCCCAGGTCGACCGGGACACTCGGATGACGCCATCCCCACTGCTGACTAGGCGTCGATATCAGCCGGTCACTTTCAACTACCCAACGCCGTGCGCGGTACACCCCGTCTCTCTGGAAGACGAACCGAGTGACCAGCCAGCGATTCGGCACCGCTGGAAAGCCGCCGCCGATAGGTGGCGCTTCTGCGGATTGACCTGAATAGGGTGGAGGCGGATCGGTGTGGTCTACGGCATGACGTAGTGGTTCCGGTAGCGTCCAGTGCAGGTGCACTCCGATGCCGAGTGGTGCGCCTGTGGCGAAGGGCTTGCCGTGTTCGATCACCTTTTCGGTGACATTGGGTTGGGCGAAGGCGTGATTACTTTCTTTGGCGGCCATGGCCGCAAAGCTAAAGGCCGGACCTACCGCCTGACTGTCAACTTCGTTCGGGCCTATGCACAAGGCGTGCATTTCCATGGGCGCGATCAGTGATCGCCGGGTGGATCTGATACTTTCGCTCATGGTTGTTGATCTCTCATCTCAAAGGTAACGATACGGCTACCGCTCGCCAGACCGGCCGCGAGCCGAGCGGCATCGGACCAGCCACGCTGAGCTGCGTCTCGGGCAGCCGCCCATACCTCGCCGCGTCTCTGTGCATTCTTGGGTAACTGCAGACTTTGGCTTTCCGCGGGTTCGATCAATCTGGCCGTGCGGAGCGAGCCGCTGAATAGACAAAGCAGAATGCCCGGTGCCAGCTGTTCCATGCGCAACAGTGGCAGGGATGTCTGCTCGTCCGAGAAGCCTTGTGCCTCGAGGCCCGGCCAGGCGGTCACGACTTGCGAACGCAGCAGAAAGCCGCTGATGATCGAGACTGGCTGGGGCTCGTCTGGCAGTTCCTGATCGGGGGTCAAGAGCTTCGTTCGAACGTTCGAGGCATTGCTCAAGGCCGTGCCGATCAGTGTCTGGCGCTCGTCGGCTTCGAGGCTGGGGTCGTCACAGCCCAGACTCAGGCTGCCGTCCAGCAATGCCGTTAGCCAGTCTTGATCGAGTTGGAAGAAACGTAACGATTCCGCGGGCAGCATCGCTGGCTCCGCTACCAGATAGTCCAGCGGAACGCCGTGTAGCAGGCAAAGACGGCCAAGGAACTCCTCAAGGAGTGATGTTTCGGCCCTGTAGTCCTCGGAGACCTGGGCAGGGGTGGGCTCAAGCAGCCACTGACTGAGGGCGACGATATCGAACGAGACACCTGCGACCTCGTTGGCGATGATGCCCGCTGCACTTAGCTGTTCTGGCGCCGCGATATCCGCGGGCGAAAGTTCGGTGAAGTGCGCCAGTCTCTGCAACTCTTCGGGTTGCTCGAGGCTGTCAGCGTTGTGTAGCTTGCCCGCTCGGTAGCGATAAAGAGCGTTGCCGAAGGCTTTGTTCGCTAACGCGAGTTGGCGGCCGAGTTGCCAGGCAGCGGCGTAACCCACATCGAACATGCCTAGCTGCGGATCGTAGCGCAGCAGGGAGTCGGAGTTGCGGGAGGCAACGTTCACCGTGCGCTCCTCGCCTTTCAGCGGTGCTAGTGGACCGCGGTACCAGGACACGGTCCGGGTGCCATTGCGAAACTGGTGGTCGAGCGCGCAATAGCCACGGGCGTAAGCCCGTTTGACCAGGCGCGTGGGCGCAGCATCGCGCTTGTCTGGTACCCGTACCGGAAGCGCCATCGGGCCATGGTCTAGCGTCGCGAGTAAGCCGGTGAAGGTGCCACCCTGATCGGTGTTGCAGGAGAAACTCCAGGACAGCAGACTGACCAGCCGAATGGCCTGATACTCGGAGTTCGGGTTGGAGTATTCGGGCAGGTAGGGAGCCATCTCGTCGAGTGCTACCAAGTGCGCGGTATAACGTCGGCCGACTTGGCAGCAGCGGTTGCCCATGATCACGGCATAGTCCTGCCCCGGCGTGTCCTCGTCGCTGGCCGCTTTTGCCTCGACCTGCACATTGCGTACGTGCGTGAGCCAGGCCAGATCCTCTACGGTGGGCGCCAGGCGTTCGAACTGTTGGCGTGTCAGGGTGATGAGGGTTACCGCATCGTCGGGCGCCTCTCCTACCGCGCTCCTATGCGCTGGCTGTACCAGCGGTGGGCACTGCTTCAATTCGATAGCGGTCGTTACCGTGGTTTCAGGTGCCGGCTCCAGATCGTCGAAGAGAAGCAGCGCCAGCCAAGGTGGGCTGTCATGCTGGGCTGTGACAGAAGCACTCAACTGCCAGGGCAATGTCGCTTGAGAAAGCACGACGTAGGGAAGCTGGTCTTGATAGTCCCCCGCATGGCCGTCTGGTGGATAACAGGCATGGATGAGCTCTGGATCAATGCAAAAGCGCGGCGTACGCACCACGATCTGCTGCGAGCGCCCGAAGCTTTCGAGCTCGATATTGTCCTCTGCCTTCGCCAGTCGCTGATGGATCCTCAGCGTATGGGTGCCGGAAAGCAATGCCGGGCGTAGGCAGGGAAGGTAGCGATAGGTCGCTTTGCAAGCCTTCATTCAGACATCTCCCCAGCGGCAGAGAAGAGGGGTATCGGCAAAGACGCCATTGTCCGGCGCAAGCAATTGGTCCAGCCCAGAAAGCGCAGTGAGCGCGGATACCCGTGCGGCCCCATGCAGGCCATGACGCTCACCGAGTTCCTTTTCCTTGGCGTAGATGCCGTTGTCGATATCCTCAATCGCAGCGAGCACAGCGCTACGTCGGGTCTCGACCTCGGGCTGAGTGAGAGTGGTGCGCAGCATCTTCAGGTTTGGATCGGTGACGACGGGATGGACAGGGTCCAGTACCCACCAGGCCTTGTAGCCATTTGCAACCGGTGTGGAAGACTTGTTAGCGCTGAAGAAGTCTGGTCGCTTCACGTCCAAGCTCAGACGGACGCCTGTCAGCGCATCCGCCACCACCTGTTGCTCGGGTGGGGAGCTTGCCGCAGGGCGGCCAGACGGGTTCCACAAGCCGGCCGCGACCGGCGAAAGGATGGGTTTGAGCTGCCAGTCGCCCTGTCGTCCGACGGTCAGGCTCAGGTGTGAGGTTATCTGCGCGTGCGTCAGGTTCATGGGACCGATACCGAAGCTCGCACCGCCAGATTGCGGCGCGCCATCGAGGTCGAGGGTTCGCGCGGGAACGCTGAGTGCAAGTTCGATGGACAGTGCTCCCGGATCGATCAACCAGTGAGCGGTAGCGGTCTGCTCAGGACTTGCGCCTTCGTCCAGCCGCTTGCCGGAACTGGCGTCCAGGCGGGCAAGTAAGCCGCTGGACGGGGTCAAGGTGATCAGGCTGTCGGTGAGCGTGGGCGCGCCATCGATCAACGGCCTGTCAAGCTCGCGCTCAGCGGCATTGGCCAGGGGTAGAAAGGACGCACGGAAGTCTGCCCAGCTCACGATGGGCGTGCTGGCCGGGCGTTCTGCGCCGAGGCTGATATCCTTGCTCAGCCCGTAGAAGCTGATCCTCGCCAATGCACCGAACGGCGGTCCCCAGAGGTCCATCGAGACGGCCAGGTCCAGGGACAGTTTGAGGGTGATGGGCCAGGCCTTGAGTTCTGCCTCCACGTGCACGGCGATTCTGACCGCGGCCTCATAGGCGAAAGGCTGGAAGAAAATGATGAAATCGGCTTGCGCCCTGAACGAGGCCGAGCCCCAGCCGGCGCGGTAATTCACCTCCAGCAGGCCGCCAGCCATGATGGCTGACGGAGTGAGGGCGAAGTATTGCTCGCCCTTGATTTGCACCTGTTCCGACAGTTTCCAGTTCAGCGCCAGGCGTTCGACCCTTGGATAGTGCGCAGGCACCTTGAAGCGGGGGTGGTATCCACCGAGCGTCAGGACGAAATCCCCTGCATGTGGACTGGGCGAGAACCAGGAGTACAGCGCGAAACCACCGGTAATCTGAGCTTGCTCGCTGAGCAGGAAGGCGCCAGGGGCCAACATGCCATCGACTTTGAGTTCCCCTGCCGCGGGGCGATACTCCGCCCGAACCAGGATGTCGGCATGAACCAGCGGTGAGCGCTCACCCAGCGCGGACTTGGGCGGAAAGGTGAGGTCCAGCTTGGCCAGCACCTGTAGGCGGGTTTCCTCGCCCAGCGAAAGCACGAGCAAGGCAACGCCATTGATGATCTTGAACGAGGTGAACTTCACCCCAACGGCCACCCAATGTTCGCCCGCGCGGGGCGAGCAGATCTGCCCCAAGCGATCAAGCGCCTTGCTATCCGCCTTGCCGTTTTCGAGCGCTCGCAGCATGGGATGAGCACCAACGTCGGCCAGAGCCACGTCCGCCCAACTCATGTTGTGACCCACGCCGCCCGCCAGTCCAGTGATATAGAAAATCGGTGGGCCACCCAGTGGCGTATCGAGGACGGCCAGCAGTGCAACATGGGTGGTAGTCGGCTCGCCGGGTGCGAGGCGCGTCTCGCTGTAGGTGCCGATGGCCGTCAAGGCGATCCTGCCGAAGCCGATCGTCACCGCGCCGGCATAGCTGTTATCGTCGCGTACCAGCAACCCACCCGACAGGCTCAGGGCATCGGTGGTGGCGCCCACCGACACGCCTTTGAGCGAAAACTCGGGCGTCAGCGGTAACTTGAGTGGCGTTTTGGCTTCGAGCCCCACCAGCCCCAACCTGACCGGACCAAAGGCGGCCGAGGCATCGAGCATGAAACTGAGGCCGGTGGCACCCACGTCGACCCCGAGGCGCTCGAGCATGACCGGTCCGACTCGCCGATCCAGGGGGAGCCAATAGCCCTTGTCAGGCTCAGTGGCCAGCCCTCTGCCGACTTCGGCAGGAGCCACGAGCGCTTTGCCGACGTTTGGTGAGGCTTTCTCCAGGGGAGCTGTCGCGGGCTCGGTATTGGGTTTTTCCAGGTCGCGCGGCGGCTCGGGCAGGCGCGGGTAGTCCAGTACCCTGTGATAATCGAGTACGGTGAGGTCCGCATGGACGGATACCTTGCCCCCGAGTAGCGAGGGCCGGACAAAGTGCGCGACGTCCAGATCCTGGAACAAGGCGTCGAGCTGCGTCGGATCGCAGGTACTGGCAAGGCGTATCGCCAGGTGGTCGAGACCCACCGTTGCCGGCTTGGACGGATCGCTGCTGATCGCTCGCGCGGTGTTTGCCATGCTGCGTAAGGAACCGCCGATCAGCGGGGTCTCGAACAGATCGATGGCCAGTTCGCCGACCTCGAGCAGGTACTGCCAACTCGATTGCCTGGCCTCTTCGTCCAGGGGCTTGCCCGCTACCAGCAGCAAACGATGCAGCCGATCAGAGCCCAGGCTGAAGCCGCAATGAAGCGCGATTCGGGTGCCGGCTTTACCCAGGCGAACGTCAAGGGCGAACGTTCTGATGTCCAGGCGAGTCGTCGGCAGTGGGGACTCGAAGCCCAAGGTGCCGGCCAGGTCCCGGATCAGCGCCGCCAGATCCAGCTCGGTAGTCGCCGCGGCCTTGAACTGCCAGGTGCCTGCCGTATAGCCCAGGTCGAGGCTCACCTGCGTCTTACCCGCCGTGAGCTGGGCCTTGCCTAGCAGTGTGAGGGGCGTATCCGTGGAATAGGAGCCGCTGAGTTCTTCGATCAGGATGCCTAGGCCACCGATCCTCACCACGGAGCGGGAAGCGGCTAGAAAATTGAAACTGAAGAGGTGGCCGATCTCCAACTCCAGCAGGCAGCGTTCGATAGCGGCGTCGACCAGCGCCTCGTGGGGTTCGATCTTGAACAGATCCGTGCAGAGGCTGGACAGCGAGATCGACGGCACGTTGACCAGGAACGACATGGACGAGCCAATATCGGCTTGGAGCTGCAACTCGTAGTCTCCGAGCGCGAGTACGGCGCTGAGCGAGGACGACCAGTCGCCTTGCTCGCGTGAGAGCTCGAAATCGATGTCTCCCAGGGTCAGGGTGGTGTCTTGTATCGGGAAGGCGAGGTGCCCAATGGTGTGGATCTCAACCGAGAAGTCACCGTTGTGCACGTTGCCATCGAGCACCATATGCACCAGATGCAATGCGGTTTGGCCAGCGCGAACGGGCGCCAACAGCTTGTTCAGGCTATCTGGCAGGTTGAGGCGATAGCCAGGTGTCAGGGCGATGCTGGCATCGCCTTCGGGCAAGCGGATCATGACATCGAAGCGGGTTTCGTCCGCCGCCTCGGGATGGATGATCCATTGGCTGGCCAGCTCCACTCGGGTTCCGTAGGCGGTGAAGTCGGTACGCAAGGTCAGGCTTGGGCGTAGCGTGACCAGCTCATCGAACAGCGAAAGGTCGTGTTGATAGCCCAGGACGAAGGTCGCGCTGGGGCGGCCCGAGCCTGAGAGCGGAACCAGCGCATGCAGGCGTTGCAGCTGAGGGACGGCGTTTGAGCAGCTGCCGGGCAGCGCGAGATGACTGCCGGCATCCGGCAGCAGACCCTCGAGCCAACCCTGGCATTCCGTGCCCTCATCGGCCTCGACCAACACGCTGATCAGCTTGCCATTTTGGGTGGCGCCCAGGGTGACCTTGGCACGGCGGACGCCGACGGAGAGACTGCCCTCGAAGGTGAATGCGAATACGGAGGCGTGCTCGGGGTCGTCGAGACCGCTGGTGCGCGCCCTGACCCGTTGCAACTCGATCTTCAATTTACCGCCCAGCAGTTCGCACGTGGCGCCCTTGACCTGGGCTGCCAGTTCGATGAACAACCCATCCTCGTCCATGCCTACGGCACCGGCGATAGGTAGCAACCGTTCGATACCGGCCCACTCAAGGAGCGCTTCGCCCAGCAGCAGGGAAAAGTCGGCCGTGGCCGTGAAGTTGACACCGGCCCGCAGCAGGCCGAATTCATGACGCCAACCAGGTGCGACTTCACGGGCCAGCGTCTCTATCGCGCCGGCGGCGGATCGACTCTCGGCATACCACCGCTCGCCTTGGAGATCGGCCGAGCAATACCAAAGATTCACGTCACGCAGTACCGCCGCCAGGTTGAGCAGGGCAGGACCGTCGATGATGTCCGGATAGGCGAGCTTGGGCGTCCAACCTTCAGCGGCAGGCCCTATTTCGATGACCCAGTCGATGTTCGTCGCTTCAGGTAGTTGGAATAGGGTGGCCGTGGCACATGGTTGGTCTGGTGCCTGTTCGAGTAACGCTGTTAATAAAGCGCAAGCGTCGTCCTCAAGCTGATACTCATGGACAAAAAGGGAGTCAAAAGGCCCGTCCTCTATAGGAGGTATCAGTCCGCTGGTCGAGCGATGGTGACTATGCTTATGGATAATCATGGTTAAATTTTCTTATTTTTCGAGGGTTTTGTTTTGTAAGCAAGCCTCTTTCCGTGCTCTCCATCTTTGCCGTCCCCTTCATCCCATTCGTCCTCTTCGTCATGCTGAGTATCTCTCGATATTATTCTATTATCAGGGTTTTTTTTATTTTGTGATGATATTGTAATCAGACGCTTATATATAAAGTGTCTGATCAAGTAGAACTCGTTCGAGTCTAATTCTTCCCGTTGACCGTCTATGACAAAGTCGACGGCGAATTTTCCGTCAATGGTTATGACGTAGCGCACAAAGGCTGTTGCATGTTTGGTCTCGTACAGCTGGCAGGAAATAGCATCGAAGGCAGCACGAAGAATATTGTGCAGTTTCTTTTTTTCTTGATCTGCTTTGTTTGGTTTTTTGAGATAAAGCGCTATTTCCTCTGGCTTAAAGCTTTTTAGTATGTTTTGTGTTAGTGGATGGATTTTTGCTTTATTTGCGATGTCTAAAAAAAAGTCTTCTTTTGCGCTTTTGATATCTTCTTCTGAAGGTTTGACAAGGCATCTGTACAACGTGTTTTTTGTGATGAAAAAGACTTTTGAGTTGCTTTTCTCTATAAGGTCTTGTTTGATGTTATTATGGATGTAATTTATGAGGTTGCCTTTCTCCGAAGAGTCCTTTTCATAGGCATCATTAGGGCCATCTTCATACGGTATCAGGTAAGCTGTGACCTTGACTGCTATCTTGCTATATTCGTCTTTGCATGAACGCATTGCACTTTCGATTGCGAGCTCGGCTGTATTGGACTGATAGCTGCCAGCTACAAGATTGGAGGATAAAAAACTTCCACCATCCCCATAGCCAATTAGGTGACACCATTCTTGTTTGGTGCGAAGTGTCTGGGTGATGGATTTTTCGAATTCTATTCTAGCTGGTCTCTTCAATCTATCTATTATAGGGTTGCAATGGGTAAAGTATGCTTTGAAGAAAGGGCTGCCGGCGTTGTTTTCTAATGTCGCTGATGTGGCTTCATAAGCACTGAGAGAGGGCTTTGCTCCTACCGCTTTGGCCATGACGTTGCCAAGGTTGATGGAAGGGCGATGGCCTGATAGGGGACGTCTTAGTGGTATGGATTTGATGTCGCCGCTGTAGTTCTTTTGCTTCTTTCGTATGATGGTCTCTTGTGTCCATGAGGTTATCGAGCTTTTCATTATGGATGAGCTGTGGCTTGGAAAAGGCTTTAGTGGGTGGTCTGTATTGTTTACCAAGCCTCTATATTGGCAAAGGCCTTTTAGGGGATTTTTTACGTAATAAATTATTGTATCGTTTTCGTCTTTCAACTCGTATTTATAGATGCGGGTCTCGAAATTGAATATAAAGTTGTTGTTTGTCATGTCTGTAGCATTTTTTATGGCATTTGCCCATGGATCACTCTGTGAAACTTGGTTTTCCGTATCTTGCTCCACCTCCATTTCATCAGGATTGGCTAAGGGTGGTGGCTTCGTTAGATGTTTGGTTTGAAATTGAATTATTATATCTAACTGTTCCGCGAGAGGGGGGCTTGCCAGTTCGTTATTCTTTTTTTATCGTTCTCTTTATATTTCGAATATATGTTGTGGTGTGTTCCTTTCTCGTTTTTTTCTGTAGTCAAGTAGAAAAAATTTTTTGTTGTTTCGGTGAGTATTATCTTGTCCGCACGCCATGAGTCACTGAACGTGGGATTGGTCACGATTTTTTCTGGAATAAAGCAGCAGGCTTTTGTCCAGGTAGCTCCGCTTTTTTTCAAGGTATAGGCTGGTATCAACTTTTTTCCAGAATTTTCAATGAATTTATTGATTGAAAATTCTTGGGGTGTGAATTTTTTCGATGCTTTGTTTTGGAAGATATCTGTTGTTTCGATCTCTTCCCGATTAGGAAGGTCGTGGTCATTGTCTGAATATTCATAGAAGACTACAGGATAATCTCTTATGGCTATCAGAAGTTTCTCGCGGTATATCCTGCAAAAGTCGAACAGTCTTGGGTTTATGGTTTTTAGGCTAAATAGCCCTTGAAATGGTATGCTTCTGATTTTTCTGTTTGTGCTTTTGGGGTTAGGTGTTGCGTTAGATATTAAGGGTTCCATTTCTTTTTCAATAAGCATTGAGGCGTAAGACAATATGCCTATCAGGTCTGTCTCGTTTATTTTTCTTTGTTGTCCTGGGGATGTTTCTCTACGATAAAGTTTGAAGATTTTTATGAGGTTCTTTTTGTTCTTTTTGTCGGGGACGACGGGCCAACTGCTAAGTAGCTCCCATTCATTTTTTGGCAATATATATTTTTCGTTAACTGTATCGCTTTTAACTGTATCCTTTTTCGTGATTGCTTTTTCGGTCGCCTTCGTCCTGGATTTATTTTTTCTTTCCAAGCGTGTGAAAGATCCAGTAGGTAAATGTTTTTCTTTTATGCTGTGATCTTCTTCTGGATCTAGGTATATGCCTTGGCCTGGTGTAATTTCATTTATTGCTGAGTTAATACTATCTTCAATCATTTTGCTGGTATACTGCAGCATGGTTTTCTTATCCTGGATTTTAAGTGGTTTTGACAGTGCGCAAGATGTTTTTGTCTTTTGAGAATAGAATTTTTGCTTTCTAGAGTCGATGCGCTGTCCTAAGAAATTCGCATAAAGCCGACTGGGCTCAGGTTGCTTGATAATCAACATCCTACCTTTCCAGTAACATGCCTACTGTTCTGATACTCTTTCGTAAAAGTGCCTGTGATCCGATCCTGGCATAGTCTCGGGCACGATGCTGAGCGCCGCTCGACCATCCGGCCGAGTTCAGGAATAGCAATGAAGTGTTGAATTTCTGGTCGTCATTAAAGGATCGGCGATCATTTTTTGACATAAAAAAACTCATCGATGAAGCAAAAACGAGCTGGCCTGCACGCGGCCTCAGCAAGCATTTGCACCTCTCACGCTAGATATACTCGCCATCCAAACCGGGTGGAGTAGTGACCTTCTCCATTGAGCTGCTATAGATAACCGCTCGTCGTCCAGCGTCAGCTGGAGCCTCAGGCTAGCGGGCTTCACCTTGATAGGCTTCAAGTCCTTCGGTGTCTCGCCGATACCCTCCCCAAGGGACTTTGCGGCTTTTAAAAGGACTTTCTCGATGCGCGATCCATTTTTCACCCTAACGTTTTTATGCCTAGCGCCCTGGGCGCTCGTTCGAGTAGCTCAGGGATTCGCTGGGCGACTTGGGCCCCTCAGGATGTTTGATTAGCAGTTTCTTATTTTTGGGTGATAAATGGCGCGCGCAACATTCCAGCAACGGCTCTTTCTTGGGCTGGCTACACTTCTTTCGACGGTCTTCTCTGTGCCAGCGGCTTTCGCGCTTTCGAACGGCTGTGCCACGGTTAACAACCTGTCGGGTTCGACATCGCTGTCCTATCAGTCCAACCGGTACCCCGCTGCGGATTTTTTACCTGGCGATGCACTGACGCTGACGTTCACCGATAGCGGTGGAGGGGCTGGCATGCCCCCCATGAATACTGACAGCGTCAGCCTGGCACGCTATGACCTTTCAAATGCTCAGACGTACAACGCGACGAACTCCACGAGTAATACATCCCATACAGTCAGCATCACCGTTCCAACCGGTAGCCTTGAGGCGAACGGCCTGGCCGTTCGCGCCACTACCTCGCATGGCCAGATCAGCAACCTGGTATTCAACTGCACCAGCGCCTCTCAGGTGTCCACCGGCGCCACGCTGTCGGGTCTAGCGCTTTCGGCCGGCACGCTGTCTCCCGGCTTCTCCAGCAACACGACCAGCTACACGGCGTCCGTCAGCAACGCGACGACCTCCATCACCGTGCGGCCTACCGCGACCGACAGTGGCAGCACCATTGCCGTCAACGGGACTGCAGTCGCTTCGGGTAGCAACTCCGCCCCGATCAACCTGGCGGTCGGCTCCAACAGCGTGTCGGTCGTGGTCACGGCTGCCGATGGCCAGACCACCAAGTCCTATTCAATCAGCGTGACCCGTGCCGAAGCCGCGCCGGTGGCCAACAACGTCTCCGCCACGGTCGCCGCCAACAGCTCCAACAACACCATCACCCTGTCGATCACCGGCACGGCCACGTCCGTCGCTGTCGCCTCCGCGGCGAGTCATGGCACGGCTACCGCCTCGGGAACCACCATTACCTACACCCCAACGGCGGGCTACTCGGGTAGCGACTCCTTCACCTACACCGCCTCCAACAATTCCGGTACCTCTGCGGCGGCCACCGTCACCCTTACCGTGTCTCGCCCAACGTTGACCGTCACGCCTGCTTCCGGGGCGCTGCCGGGCGGTCAAGTCGGTGCCCCCTATGTCCAAACGATCACAGGTTCCGGTGGTACTGCGCCTTACACCTATTCGGCCACCGGCTTGCCTGCGGGACTTTCGGCGAGCGGATCGGGGACGCTGAGCGGCACACCGACCGCCGCGGGCAGCTATACGCTTTCCATCCTTGTCACGGACGCCAATGGGGCAACCGGCTCGGCCAACTATACGCTGTCGATAGCGGTGCAGCCCCCTGTGGCGGGACCGGTCTCGCTGAGCGTGGCCTCCAACAGCCGTAATAATCCCGTGACGCTCAACCTGTCGGGCGGCGCCGCTACCAGCGTTGCCGTGGCCAGCTTGCCGGCTCATGGCACGGCAACGGCCTCCGGTGTTTCGATCACTTACACGCCTGCCGCGGGTTACGTGGGGGCGGACAGCTTCAGCTATACCGCAACCAACGCCTCGGGTACGTCGGCGGCAGCGACCGTCACCTTGAGCGTCTCCGCGGTCGCTCTCACCTTTACGCCGGCCTCAGGGGCGCTACCAGCCGGCCAGGTCGGCAACGGCTACAGCACCTCGCTTCAAGCGAGTGGGGGGACCGCGCCTTATCGGTATGCCGCCACCGGTCTACCGGCAGGGGTGAGCCTCGATGTCGCGAGCGGACAGCTCAGTGGCACACCTACCGCCGCGGGCACCTACAGCGTGTCGGTCACGGCGACCGACAACGTCGGCAACACCGGCTCGGCGAGCTACAGCTTGACCATCGGGGTCGCAGCCCCCGTTGCAGCGGCGACTTCCGCGACGGTTGCGGCCAACTCCTCGAACAATGTGGTGACCCTGGCATTGTCCGGCGGCGCGGCGACGTCGGTCGCCGTCGTATCTGCACCGAGCCATGGCGTGGCCCTGGCCAGCGGGACCAGCATTCGCTACACGCCTAACGCGGGTTACGCGGGCAGTGACAGCTTCACCTACAGCGCCAGCAATGCCAGCGGCAGCTCGGCCGCCGCCAGTGTCTCGATCACCGTGACTGCCAGCGCGCTCGTGCTGACGCCGGCAGCCGGTGCCTTGCCTGCCGCCAGCGTGGGTAGCGCCTACCGCCAGGTCTTCGGTGCCAATGGCGGCGTCAGCCCCTACCGCTTCAGTGCCACCGGGCTACCGGCGGGGCTTGGCCTGGATGCTACCTCCGGTATTTTGTCCGGTACGCCGACGACCATGGGCAGCGTGTCTTTCTCGATCACCGTCACCGATGCCAGCGGTACTCGGGCGAGTGACTCTTACTCGCTCACCACCAGCGGTGTATCGCCCAAGGCGGCAGACGCTACCATCGCGGTCGCGGCGGGTCAGAGTGTCAGCCTGGACCTGAGCACCGGTGCCACAGGTGGTCCCTTCACGTCGGCAACGCTGCTGGATACGCCAGCACAAGCGCTGGGCAGCGCGCGCTTGACGGGCACGGCGCTTGAATTCACGGCGGCAGCCAGGGCCAGCGGCACCGTGGCCCTACGCTTCACCCTGGCGAACGCCTGGGGTACCTCGCAACCGGCCACCCTGACGTTGCAGATCAATGCACGCACCGATCCCAGTCGCGATGCGGAAGTCGCCGGGATCTTGAGCGCCCAGACGCAAAGCGCCCAACAATTCGCCCGGGCGCAAATCAGCAATTTCACCGACCGTCTGGAGCAACTGCATAGCCTCGATGGCCATCGCAATGCCTTCAATCTGCGCTTCAATCCCACCCAGGCCCAGACGCGGACACTGCGGAATCCTGCGGATGTCGACGACAACCAGACCGCGCTCGACCCTCTCGCCAGCGTCCAGGCGCTGACGGATAACCAGCAGCGGGTGATGCACGCCTCTTCCGCGGAAAAGGGTAGCCAGCCGCTGCCCAACGGTAATCTCTCGGTATGGACCGGGGGTTATGTGGACTTCGGCAGCACGCGCAATAGCGGTGAAAAAGTCAGCAGCACCACCGTTGGCATCAGCAGTGGCGTCGACGTTCGCCTGAGTAATGCACTCACGCTTGGCGTGGGTATCGGCCTCGGCAACGACAAGAGCGATATCGGGTCGTCCGGTAGCAACAGCCGCGGCACCTCCTACAGCGTGGCGGCCTATGGCAGTTATCACCCCAATGCGGTGTTCCTGGATGGCATGCTGGGATACAGCCGCCTGCAATTCGACAGCGAGCGCTTCGTCACCGATAACGGTCGGTACGCCAAGGGCAGGCGCGATGGCGACCAGTTGTTCGGCTCCCTGAGTTCGGGGTACGAAGTGAAAGGCCCCAACTGGCTGGTCTCGCCCTATGGTCGTCTGGATACATCCACCACCTGGTTGCGTGGGTACAAGGAATCGAATGCCGACAGCTACAACCTCGACTATGCCGAGCAACGTTTCTCGCTGGTCTCGGGTGTGGCCGGTGTAAGAGGGCAGTACGGTGTACCCCTGAGCTGGGCCTATCTCACTTTGCGCTCGCGCCTGGAGTTCAGCCACACCTTCAACTCCGATTCCACCGCCCGGATGGGCTATGTCGACGTCGGTGACTCGACCTATTCGATCACTACGGAGGGATTCGGCGATAACCGATTGTCGACCTCGCTCGGCGTCGATCTGTTGTGGTCTTCGGGTCTGAGTACGGGGATCGGTTACCAGGGAACACGCGCGATTGGCGAGCAGTCGCGGTCGGATGCGCTTTCATTGCGTGCGGCCTATCGATTCTAAGGGGCGAAGGCAGCAATATCTTGTGCCGGAAGCCTTCCCGGGACCTCGATTAGTACCAATAGCCAGGATGCTGGTGGTCGGCAGAAAAAGAAGGTGAGCGCCTCGGGGCTTTTCGACCAAGGTCCCCGAGGCGTTGTGGCTTCTAGACCGCTGTCAAACTACGCCGGCTTGCCCCCGGGGTGCGGCCAAAGGCTCTTCCAACCGCTCGGGAAGCATCGGCTCGCTCCGCCCGGGCGTGAGGATCACCTTGCGGCAGTCCTCCTGCTTCTTGTCGAAGATCTTGTAGCCCTCGACCGCCTGCTCCAGCGACATCCGGTGGGTGATGATGGCCTCCGGTGCCAGGTCGCCGCGTTCGATGTGCTCGAGCAGCTCAGGCAGATAGCGCTGGACGTGGGTCTGGCCCATCTTGAAGGTCAGGCCCTTGTCGAAGGCATCGCCGAACAGGAAGCCATGGATGAAGCCGGCATAGACCCCCGGCACACTCACGCTGCCGCCGCGGCGGACGGCGGCGATGCACTGGCGCAGGGCCTTGCCGCTGCTGCCTTCCAGCTTGAGGTTGGCAAGGATGGTCTCGGTGGTGCTGCCCTTCGCTTCGAAGCCCACGGCATCCACCACGCCATCGACGCCACGCTTGCCAGGCGTCTGCTCGATGATGGTGGCGGCCGGATCGTCGTCTTCGTCGAAGTTGATCGGGATGACGCCATAGGTCTGCTGGGCGTAGGCCAGCCGATAGGGATGGTGGTCGACCATGAAGATGCGCTCGGCGCCGAGCATCCGGGCGCAGGCCGCCGACAGCAGGCCGACCGGTCCGGCCCCGTAGATGGCAATGCTGGAGCCCTGGCCGATGCCGGCATTGAGCACGGCCTGCCAGGCAGTGGGCAGGATGTCGGAGAGGAACAGCACCTTCTCGTCGGCCAGGGTGCCGGGCACCTTGAAGGGGCCGGTGTTGGCCTTGGGCACGCGCACGTACTCGGCCTGGCCGCCCGGCACGCCGCCATAGAGATGGCTGAAGCCGAACAGGGCCGCGCCCGGCGGGATCTGCTTCTTGTTGAGGATGGCACCACGCCCGGTGTTGGTCGTCTCGCAGGCGGCGTAGAGGTCCTGGTTGCAAAAGAAGCAGCTGCCGCAGGCGATGACGAAGGGGATCACTACCCGGTCGCCCTTCTGCACGGCGGTGACCGCCGGCCCGGTCTCCTCGACGATGCCCATGAATTCGTGGCCGAAGATGTCCCCGTGCTCGACGGTGGGAATCTTGCCGCGATACAGGTGCAGGTCCGAGCCGCAGATGGCCGTGGCGGTTACCCGCAGAACGATGTCGTCGGCATCCTGGATGCTCGGGTCGGGCACGGTATCGACGCGGACATCGTGGGCACCGTGGTAGGTCAAGGCTCGCATGGCGGTCTCCGTTAGGTTGCATTCACCTAGGGTGGAGGCCGCCCCTTGACGAGCGGTTCCGCGACGTCTGACCGGTGGTATGGCACCCTGCTGGTCGCCGATCACGATTTTTGCCGTCACTGCCCGGGCCAGAGCCGAGCAGGCGGAGCGGTGCTAGCGATTGCGGATATAGACGGCCTTGCCGGAGCTGCCATCGGCCGGATCGCGCTCCTGTACCTCGAAACGGTCGCCATGGGCCTTCACCAGGCCACTGAATTTGCGATGACCGTAGAGACGGGCGTCGAAGTCGGGACGGACCTTGCCGAGGTTGGTGCCGACCAATCCGAGGTTGGCCCAGCCAGCCTCATCGGAGGCATCTTCCACCGCCTGCTCGATCAGCTTGAGAATGGCACTCAGCTTGGGCTTGCCGCGATTGCTGGTGCTGGCCTTCTCGGCCGGCACCGCCTCGCGACTCTCCTCGCGCGGCTTCGACCTGAGGATCTCGGTGTAGATGAAGCGGTCGCAGGCCGAGACGAAGGGGTCTGGCGTCTTTTCCTCGCCGAAGCCATAGACCGTCAGCCCTTCCTCACGCAATCGCGCCGCCAAGCGGGTGAAGTCGCTGTCGCTGGAGACCAGGCAGAAACCGTCGAAACGACGGGTGTAGAGCAGGTCCATGGCGTCGATGATCAGGGCGCTGTCGGTGGCGTTCTTGCCCTTGGTGTAGCCGAACTGTTGCACCGGCTGGATGGAGTGATCCAGCAGCACCTTTTTCCAGCTGTTCAGCTGGGGTTGGGTCCAGTCCCCGTAGATGCGCTTGACGCTGGCCACCCCGAAGCGGGCGATCTCGGCCATGAGGCCGTCGACGATGGCTGCCGGGGCGTTGTCGGCATCGATCAGCACGGCGAGGCGCGCCTGGCTGGATTCGGAAGGTTTGACGATCTTGCTCATGGAAACTCCCGTTCAGTTCAGACCCAGCTCCTGCCAGACCTGGGTTGCGGTGTGATGGAGGATACCGTGGCGGCGGGCCAGGGCTGCACGATCGGCCGAATAGCCCCCGCCGATCACCCCTGCCACCGGTATATCCGCCGCCAGACAACGCCGCAAGACCAGGCCGTCGCGGGCGGCGAGACCGGCATCGGTCAGGTCGAGATAGCCCAGGGCATCGTCGCGGTGCACATCCACACCGGCGTCGTAGAGCACCACGTCCGGCTGGTAGAGGGGTAGCAGGTAGCTCAGGGCGTCGTCGAGTACCCGCAGGTAGCCGGCGTCGTCCAGGCCGCGGGGCAGGGGAATGTCCCAATCGCTCTCGGCCTTGCGTGCCGGATAGTTGGTGGCGCAGTGCAGCGACACGGTCACGGCGTCCGGCACCCCGGCGAGAATGCGCGCCGTGCCATCGCCCTGGTGCACGTCGCAGTCCAGGATCAGCACTCGTCCGGCGCGACCGCTTTCCAGCAGCGACAGGGCCAGGATCGCCAGGTCGTTGAAAATGCAGAAGCCGGCCGGGTAGTCGTGGTGGGCATGGTGGGTGCCGCCAGCGAGATGACAGGCCAGGCCGTGGCGCAGGGCCAGTTCCAGGGTCAGCAGGGAGCCGCCCACGGCGCGGATGGTCCGACGCACCAGCGGTTCGCTCCAGGGCAGCCCCAGCTGGCGCTGCAGGGGCGGTGCCAGTTCGCCGGCCTGGAAGGCGCGGATGTAGTCAGGGGCGTGGGCCAGGGCGAGCAGCTCGTCCGGGCAGAGCTCGGGGCGGTGCCAGTTGTCCGCGCCCAGGACGCCGCTGGCGGTCAGGTGCTCGTGCAGCAGGCGGAATTTCTCCATCGGAAAACGATGTCCGGCGGGGAAGGGCGGACTGTAGTCCTCGTGGTAGACCAGCGGCAGGCGCGCGCTCAAAACACCAGCAGCTCCAGGATGAACCAGACGATACCGCTGCAGAAGCCCAGCGCCAGCAGGAACAGCAGGCCGTCACGGGCGATCAGCGACAGCGCGAAGGAGGTCAGCGCCAGGCCTGCCGTGGTATTGGCGAAGGGCACCAGGTCCAGCACCGGCATGGTCGCCGCGATCAGGATGCAGAGCAGGGCGGTGACGAAGTGCGCCGGCCGCGAGGTGAGCACCCGCATGCGCGACTTGACCACCTTGTCCACCCAGCGGGCTGGCTTCTGCAGCAGTCGGAGCGACTTGCGCAGCTTGCGCCGCGAGACGTTGCGTTGCAGCACCCAGTGCGGCAGCCAGAAGTGGTCGCGCCCGAGCAGCAACTGGCCACTCACCAGCATCACGAAGACGGCGATGGCCGTGGCTATCCCCGGAATGCCGGTGAGGGGCGAGATGGCCAGCACGCCGGGCAGCAGGATCATGGGACCGAAGGAGCGACTGCCGATGGCGTCAATCAGGTGATGTACCGACACCTGCTCGGGGCTGTTGCCCACCCGCTCCAGGCAGGCGAGAAAGCTCTGCAGATCGACCGGCCCATCCTGCCCGGTATCGCAGCTGACCGGTTCGCGTTCCAGGGCCTCGTCCTTCATGGACGGGCAACATCCAGCAGGCGGCGGATCGAGCGTGTCAGGTCCTGGCGACCATAGGGCTTGTTAAGGATGGGGAAGCGCTCGCCGTTGCCCTCTTCGAGTTCGAGGGCGTTGTTGGCATAGCCGGTGGTGAGCAGGATGCGCAGGGTAGGCTGGCGCCGTTGCGCCTCCTTGGCCAGCATCACCCCGTTCATGCCACCCGGCATGATCAGGTCGCTGAACAACAGGTCGATGGACGTCTCCCGTGCCAGCAGGTCCAGCGCCTGCTGGCCGTTGTGGGCAACGTACACCTGGTAGCCCGCCTCTTCGAGAATCGCCTGGGCGAGGGCCGCCACGTCGGGGCGGTCATCCACCACCAGGACGGTCTCCGAGCCGCCGCTATCCTCGTGCAGGGTCGGCAGGGGCGTCGGATGCTCGCGGGCCTCGTCTTCCGAGACCGGGAAATACAGCCGTACCGAGGTGCCGACGCCTTCTTCGGAATAGAGCCGGACCAGGCCGCCCGATTGCTTGAGGAAACCATAGACCATGGACAGCCCGAGACCACTGCCCTGGCCTTCTTCGCGGGTGGTGAAGAAGGGGTCCAGGGCGCGACCGAGGATGTCGGTGGACATGCCGCATCCGGTATCGGTCAGGGCGATGCAGACGTAGTGCCCCTGCGACAGTCCGCCGTGGGCCAGGTCCTGGCCGGTGATCTCCACGTTCAGGGTTTCCAGCGTGAGGGTACCGGTACCCCGCTCCAGCATCGCCAGCCGCGCGTTGTCGACGATGTTGAGCAGCGCCGTTTCCAGCTGGATCGGGTCCAGACGGCAGTTCCACAGGGCCGGTGCGGGGCGGAAGATGAAGCGGAAGGGCGCACCCAGGGCCTGGGCCAGACGCCCCTGGCGACCGTCGATGAGCTTGTTGAGATCCACGGCGCGACCGGTCAGGCGTTGCTTGCGCGCGAAGGCGAGCAATTGCTGCGTCAGGGTCGCCGCGCGATTCACCGCCTCACGGGTGTTGTCGACATGACGCCTGGCCTTGTCGCGATCCAGCTCCTGCCGATCCAGGTTGATCCGGAGGATGTCCAGGTAGCCGACCATGACCTGCAGCAGGTTGTTGAAGTCGTGGGCGATGCCGCCGGTGAGCTGGCCGAGTGCCTCCATCTTCTGCGCCTGGCGCAGGGCATCCTCGGCGTCGCGTCGCCGGGATACGTCCAACTGCGAGGCGAAGTAGTATATGAGCTCGCCCTGGGGATCGAGGACCGGCGAAATGAACAGCGCATTCCAGAAGGTGGTGCCGTCCTTGCGATAGTTCAGCAGTTCGACGTTGCAGTCCCGCTGCTCGTGCAAGGCCTGGCGAATCTCGGCGAGGTGATCCTGGCGGGTGTCGGGGCCTTGCAGGAAGCGGCAGTTGCGCCCCAGCACCTCCTCCAGCGCATAGCCGGTGGTGCGCAGGAAGGCCTCGTTGGCGAAGATGATGGGATTGTCCGGCTGATGCGGGTCCGTCACGATCATCGGCATCCGCGTCTTCTTCACCGCAGCGAAGAAGATGTCGTTGTGTCCGAGACCCTTGCCTAACTCCGCGATCAGCGAGGACGCGGATGGGGCGGAAGACGAGGTGGCTGAGGTTTCGGTCATGAAAGGACGCCTGCGATGGGACAGCGGTACCTTCATTGTGACCATTATTCCGCCGACATGCTCCACCAATCGTCGTCATACGATGACCACGTCGCGTCGATCAACGGCCATCGCCCTGGGCTTGGCCGGTTTTGCGTATGATGGCGGCTCTTCGTCAAGGAACCCTCCCCATGAGCAAGGTGCTGGACAACCTGGTCGATCTGCTGACCCTCGAATCCCTGGCTCCCGACCTGTACCGGGGCGGCAGCCAGGATCTCGGCTTTCCACAGCTCTTCGGTGGCCAGGTCCTGGGCCAGGCGCTGTCGGCGGCCAGCCAGACCGTGGCAGTGGAGCGGCAGGTGCATTCCCTGCACGGCTACTTCCTGCGCGCCGGCTCGGCGGTGGAGCCGGTCACCTACCAGGTGGACCGCATTCGTGACGGCGGCAGCTTCTCCACTCGCCGCGTCACCGCCTTCCAGGGCGAACAGCCGATCTTCTTCTGCAGCGCCTCCTTTCATATAGAAGAGCCGGGCTTCGAGCACCAGACGGCCATGCCGGACGTACCGGCACCCGAGACCCTGCAATCGGAGATCGCCCACGCGCAGAAGTACGCCGAGCTGATTCCTGCACCCTTGCGAGACAAGCTGCTGGGGCCGCGGCCGATCGAGATGCGGCCGGTGGTCTTCACCGATCCCTTCAAGCCCGAGCCGAGCGAACCGGTCCGCCACGTCTGGTTCCGCGCCACCGGCGACCTGCCCGACCAGCCGGCCCTGCACCGCTACCTGCTGGCCTACGCCTCGGACTTCAACCTGTTGCCCAGCTCGCTGTTGCCCCATGGCACCAGCTTCTGGGATCGTTCGCTGCAGATCGCCAGCCTCGATCATGCGGTCTGGTTCCATCGCGACTTCCGCCTCGACGACTGGCTGCTGTACGCCATCGACAGTCCTTGGGCGGGCGGCGCCCGCGGCCTCTGCCGCGGCAGCATCTACGACCGGGCCGGCCAGCTAGTGGCCTCGGTCGCCCAGGAGGGCCTGATTCGCAAGCGTGGTTGAGATCGACCCGTCTAGCTGGCTATTTACGCGGTACGCTTATAGGCTCTTGCCTGCGAAGGACCGGATGCCCGTCCGCTGGGCGTCCAGACACATCTTATAGTTGAGGCATCGTTCTTGAATCGACTCGAGCGCGTCGTAACCGGTATCCAGGGGCTGGATGAGATCTTGAAAGGAGGCCTGGTCGCAGGCGCGTCCTATGTCATCCAGGGCCGTCCGGGCTCCGGCAAATCGATCATGGCCAACCAGATCGCCTTCAACCACGTGCGCAATGGCGGCCGGGTGCTCTTCGCCACCATGTTGTCGGAAACCCACGAGCGGATGTTTCAGTTCTTCTCCACGCTGGATTTCTTCGACCGCTCCTGCATCGGCGACCAGGTCCAGTACCTCAGTGCCTTCGATACCATGGAAGGCGAGGGGCTGGACGAGGTGGTCCGCCTGCTGCGCCGGGAAATCAGTCGGCAGAAGGCCAGCCTGCTGGTGGTGGATGGCTTGCTCAACGCCCGTTCGCGCGCCGAGACGCCCATCGATACCAAGAAATTCATCGCCGAACTCCAGGGCCATGCCGCCTTCGCCGGCTGCACGGTGATCTTCCTCACCAGCGCCCGCCTGGAAGACGGCAGCCCCGAACACACCATGGTCGATGGGGTGCTGGACCTGCACGAGGAAGAGATCGGCAGCCGCAGCATTCGCCGCCTGGCGCTGCGCAAGACCCGCGGCAGCGGCGCCCTGCCGGGCTTCCACGAGTTCATCATCTCCGAGGCCGGCATCACCGTCTTTCCGCGTCTGGAGACCCTCTATCGCGACCCTTCGGCGAGTGCGACCTATAGAGTCAGCAAGGCCCGGGTGACCAGCGGCATCGCCTCCCTGGATGCCATGGTCGACCAGGGGCTGCCGGAGAGTTCGACGACGCTGCTGATAGGGCCCTCGGGTGCCGGCAAGACCTCCCTCTGTCTGAATTTCCTCGCCGCCTGTACCCCCGAGGTCCCAGGGCTGATGTTCGGCTTCTACGAGCCGCCGGAGCGCTTGCATCTCAAGGCTAGCTCCCTCGGTCTCGACCTGGCCGGTCGTGTGGACGAGGGGGCGCTGCATCTGCATTGGCAGCCCACTACGGAGTTGCGTATCGACGAAGTCGGCCACCAGTTGCTGGCGCTGATCAGGCAGCATGGCATCAAGCGCCTGGTAATCGACAGCCTCGGCGCCCTCGCTCGCTTCGCCATCCCGCAAGGACGGCTCATCGAATACTTCAGCGCCCTACTGAACGAGCTGCGTACCCAAGGCGTCACAGTTCTAGCCACCTGGGAGCTGCGCGACGTGTTTGGCGCGGACATCTCGGCGCCGGCGCCCGAACTTTCCAGCATGGTGGACAATCTCATTCTGCTGCGCTTCGTCGAGGCTGAGGCGGAAATCAAGCGGGTACTGTCCATCCTCAAGGTGAGGGACAGTCTCTACGACCCATCGCTGTGCGAACTGGTGATAGGCCACTCGGGAATCGAACTGAAAAAGGCGTTCAAAGACATGGTGAAGGTTCTTTCAGGTTCAGCCATGCCCTCAGCGCAACCATGATCGCGTCGGAGGGGAGAGTTTCCGCATGACGACGATACTGGTAGTCGATGATGAATTTCTGATAGCGGACATCCTGGCCTTCGCCCTCGAGGACGAAGGCTACATGGTGGTCAAGGCGAGCAACGGTCGCCGGGCGCTGGACGTATTCGATCGCGAACTACCGTCACTGGTCATCACCGACTTCATGATGCCGGTAATGAATGGCCGCGAGCTGGCCGAAGCGCTACGCGAGCGGCAAGGCCTGCAGCACCTGCCGATCATCCTCATGAGTGGTGCCCAGGCGCATCTGGCCCAGGAGAATTCCGAGCTGTTCGATGCCGTTTTCCAGAAGCCCTTCAACATCGGGGAAATCGTCGACACCGTGCGCCGGCACCTGCTGACCGCGGACGAGTGAAACGCCCCTAATGCAAAAGGCCTGCACGAGCAGGCCTTTTGCATTAGGGGCTGGCATGGTTGCCAGCCCAGCGTCCGCTATCAGGAACGCGAAAGCAGTACGCCGAGCACGAAGCCGATGCCACCGGCGACGGCCAGGGCAGTGAAGGGCTTGTCGGCGGTCACGTTGCGCGCGGTGTCGATGGCCTGGCCATACTGCTGCTGCAGTTTGCCTTCCAGTTGCCGGGCCTTGCCCTCGGCTTGCCAGTCGGCATTGCCGGTGGCGGCGCCGAAGCTGTCCTGGACTTTGCCGGTGGCGTCCTTGGCATTGCCTATGATTTGATCGGTATTCATGAATGCACCTCGTGTTGTGGAAACGGAAGAGGTCATGCCAAGCGGCATGCTTCCTCTATTGATCCGCGCCAGACGCATTTCGTTCAGGTCAATTTGCCGTTCGCGACAACCATCGCGGTTCCTGCCGAGAGGATCCATGACCCCGAGCCGTCCTTTTGCCTTCTGTCTGCTCTCCCTGCTGGCCGGCTGCGCTACCCAGCAGCCCCCTGAAACCGCCCCCGATGCCGATGGCCTCTTCGCCCGGTCGGTGGTCGCCGAGAGCGCCCTGCGCGACGGCTCCCGTCTGCAAGTGGCGCTGGCCCTGCCGGAGGGTGGCAGGGCCCTGGTGGCCCTCGATTGCGTCCGGGACGAGGCCAGGCTGCTGTATCTGGACGGTGCCCAGCGTGTCTATCCTGGGCGCGTGAATGGCTATGCCGCGCCGCTATCCCTGAGCGCAGCCAAGGTTGCGACCCTCAAGAGCAATCCCGAGGTGCAGGCCCTCTGCGCTCAGCCGGCCAGTACCGATTGGCGCACCCTGGCCATTGCGCCGGGGGGCGATGCCCTGGCGCTGGACCGTAACAGCCTGGTCGATGCCGGCGGTGTGCGCCGCTTCTGGGGTGGCCAGCAACTGGCCGCGACGATCCAGACTCCGCGCTATGGTGCACCCGTGCGCCAGTGGCGAGAATCCCTGGCTGCGGACTGCACCGCGCGGCGTTACGTCCTGCTCGCTCGTTACGGTCTCGATGACGGCGGGCTGATCACCGACAGCCAGTCGGAAGATCTGGCCCAGGAGGCCTTCGCCGCTGCGCCGGTGGAACGCCGTACCCTGCTGGAGACTGCCTGTGATCGCCGTGACGCCCTGCTGGCTGCACCGCGGTTACGCGCCGTCACCGCGCCGGCCGCAGCTCCTGCCGTCGCGGCGCCTCTGGCCGAGCTGCCCGCCGTCCAGCCGCAGCCGATGCAGGCACTCCAGGCCCTAGCCCTCCCCGCGGCGCGAAGCGGGGTGCAACGCTACGTGGAGGAGGGGGAAAGCCGCTATGACGGCCAGACGTATTCCTATCGGGAGGAGGTCCAGGTCAAGGCGGCGGGTACGACGGGCGTGCTGCGGCTCACTGCCGCGGGCAAGCTGGCGCGGGTGGATGCGTTGAACTGGCGCGGTTTGCTCGACCTGGTGCGCCGTACCCGGGTCGACAATGGCAGCCTGCCGGTCGAGGAACTGGCCGTTCTCGAGCAACTGAACTTCACCGGCGACTGGCGCACCCTAGCGGTTGGCAGCCATGTCGGCTACCAGGCACGGCAGGCGCTGAGTGGCACCCTCAAGCAGGCCGAGCGGCGCGAACTCAAGGTGTCCTGCAAGGTGGTCAGCGAAGGCGATGCGCGCCAGGTCCTGGCATCGCTGAGCGGTCGCGCCAAGCGCCTCGATTGTCGACACGGGGACGCGAGCGACGGGCCCCGTAGTCGCTGGGTGTACCTGCAGGACTACGGCTTCTTCCACATGACCAGTGTCGGCGCGGGTGGCCACATGGGGCTGGAAAAACACCTGATTGAATTGCGATAGCTCGCTCCAGAGCGACTGGCTAGCAGAAGAAAGTGAGGAAAAGCTTAAAAGTTTCCTGAGTATTCTTTCCTGAAAAGTAAATATCACTCTCGAAAAGGCCACTTTTTAGCGAATTGGTACTAGTAGTACGCTGTGTCTATCGAAACAGCACAACCAAGAGGTATTCGCTATGAAAGTCCTAGGTATCCAGGCGCTCGTTGCCATCGTCTTCATGGGCGTCCTGTCGGGCACGGCATCCGCTGCCAGCCGCGACCTGTCCAACAAGTCGATCCGCGCCAATGCTCAGGCCCAGTTCCAGTCCGAGCACCAGGCACGGGCCTCGGCGCTCTACCAGAACAACGCCAACTGATACTGGCGCTCGCTACGACGCCTTCGGTGATCCACTCGTCGCCAGGGCGTCGCCTTATCCGCTATCCGCTATCCGCTCTCGCCGCAACATCCTGCTCCTGCTTCATCAGCGCCTCGCCCGTCTTGATCCTCGCCGCGGCTCCCGTCAGGCTATCTCCGGTGAAGCTATCGAGCGAGGCACGGCCATGAGAATCGGCGAGCTGGCCAGTCGTACCGACTGCGCCGTCGAAACCATTCGCTATTACGAGCGGGAAGGCCTGCTGAGTCCGGCCGCGCGCAGCAGCAGCAACTACCGCCGCTACGACCAAAGCCACGTCGAGCGGCTGTTGTTCGTCCGCCACTGCCGATCATTGGACATGACGCTGGGAGAGATAAGGGCGCTACTGGCGCTGCGCGATACCGGCGAGCCGGGCTGCGATCAGGTCGACGCCCTGATCGGCGCCCACCTGCATCATGTGGAGGTCCGCATCCGCGAGCTGAGTCAATTGCGCGAGCAACTGGTGACCTTGCGCCGCCAGTGCCAGGGAGAAGGGGAGGGAGATCGCTGCGGCATCCTGCGCGAGCTCAGCCAGCCGGCGGTGTCGTCACCCACGACTGCCCAGTGCAGTGCGGCCGGGCATGCTCATGTGCCCGGCACCCACCGACTGCACGATTAAAGCGCTGCCGCCCAGAGATCGTATTCGTCGGCGTCGGTGACGCGCACCCGGACCTTGTCGCCGGGTTGCAGCGGCGTCGCGCTGTCGACATAGACGTTGCCGTCGATTTCCGGGGCATCGGCATAGGAGCGGCCGATGGCGCCTTGCTCGTCCACCTCGTCGATCAGTACCTCGATCTCGCGACCGATCTTCAGCTGCAGGCGCGCCGCGGAGATGGCTTGCTGGTGCGCCATGAAACGCTCCCAGCGGTCTTGCTTGACCTCGTCCGGCACTACGTCCAGGCCCAGCTCGTTGGCCGGGGCGCCCTCGACCGGCGAGTATTGGAAGCAGCCGACGCGATCCAGCTGGGCTTCGGTGAGCCAGTCCAGCAGGTACTGGAAGTCCTCCTCGGTCTCGCCGGGGAAGCCGACGATGAAGGTGGAGCGGATGGTCAGCTCCGGGCAGATCTCCCGCCAGCGCTTGATGCGCGCCAGGGTCTTGTCCTCGAACGCCGGGCGCTTCATGGACTTGAGTACCTTGGGGCTGGCGTGCTGGAAGGGGATGTCCAGGTAGGGCAGCAGCTTGCCGGCGGCCATCAGCGGAATGACGTCGTCGACGTTGGGGTAGGGGTAGACGTAGTGCAGGCGCACCCAGACGCCCATGCCCGAGAGTGCCTCGCACAGTTCCAGCATGCGCGTCTTGACCGGCTGGCCGTTCCAGAAGTCCAGCTTGTACTTGAGGTCGACGCCGTAGGCACTGGTGTCCTGGGAGATCACCAGCAGCTCCTTCACGCCCGCCTTGACCAGGCGCTCGGCCTCGGACAGCACGTCACCCACCGGCCGGCTGACCAGCCTGCCGCGCATGGAGGGGATGATGCAGAAGCTGCAGCTGTGGTTGCAGCCTTCGGAAATCTTCAGGTAGGCGTAGTGACGCGGGGTCAGCTTGATGCCTTGCGGCGGCACCAGGTCGATCAGCGGATTGTGCTCCAGTTGCGGCGGGACCACCTCGTGGACGGCGCTGACCACCTGCTCGTACTGCTGCGGACCGGTCACTGCCAGCACGCTGGGGTGGACGCCGCGGATGTTGCCCTCGTCCACGCCCATGCAGCCGGTGACGATCACCTTGCCGTTCTCGGCGATGGCCTCGCCGATGGCGTCCAGGGACTCGGCCTTGGCACTGTCGATGAAGCCACAGGTGTTGACCACCACCACATCGGCGTCTTCATAGGTTGGTACGATCTCGTAGCCTTCCATACGCAGCTGGGTGAGGATGCGCTCGGAGTCGACGGTGGCCTTGGGACAACCGAGGCTGACGAACCCGACCTTGGGGGCGGACGTTTGGATGGACATGGGCTAACCTCGGCGGGCGCTCAGCAGGCGCCTTGATCAAAAAACGCGCGATTCTAGCCATCTCTGCCGCTGCTTGGAAGGGGCAGGCGGGCTCTATCTACGGCACAGAGCTTTTTGCCGACCAGAGAGTCTATGGTGCGTGAGGCGCTGCGCTGAGCGGTCGCTCCGGCTGCGTCCCTGGCCTTTTCAACTTGATCCCGGCGCCGCTTCGGCGCAGGATGCGCCGATTTTCGACTCTAGGAGCCCTGCATGAGCCGTCCGGAACACGAGCACGGTGGTAAAGCCCCTTCGGCACTGGGAATGATCGTTCTCGCGACCGGTGTGGTGTATGGCGACATCGGGACCAGTCCTTTATACACCCTCAAGGAAGTCTTCTCGCCGCACTACGGCTTGCCGCTGAACCATGACAGCGTGCTGGGTATCCTGTCGCTGATCTTCTGGTCGCTGATCTGGGTCGTCACCCTCAAGTACATCACCTTCGTGATGCGCGCCGACAACCAGGGCGAGGGCGGCATCATGGCCCTCACCGCGCTGGCCCGCCGCGCCGCCCAGGGCTCACCGCGCCTGGCCACCACCCTCGTCCTGCTCGGCCTGTTCGGCGCCGCGCTGTTCTATGGCGACAGCATGATCACCCCGGCGGTCTCGGTGCTCTCGGCGGTGGAGGGCCTGGAATTGGCCTTCGACGGCCTGGAAGCCTGGGTGGTACCCATCTCGTTGATCATCCTGGTGGGCATCTTCGCCATCCAGAAGCGCGGCACCGCCACCATCGGCAAGTTCTTCGGTCCGGTGATGGTGCTCTGGTTCACCTCGCTCGGTGCCCTCGGCGTCTATGGCATTGTCCAGCAGCCCGAGGTGCTCAAGGCCTTCAACCCCTACTGGGCGGTGGAATTCTTCGCCGCCAATCCGGTGAAGGGCTTCATCGTGCTCGGCGCGGCGGTGCTGGCGCTGACCGGTGCCGAGGCGCTCTACGCCGACATGGGCCACTTCGGCCGCAAGCCCATCGCCCGCGCCTGGTTGCTGCTGGTACTACCGGGGCTGGTGCTCAACTACTTCGGCCAGGGCGCGCTGCTGCTCGCCGATCCCGCCGCCGTGCGCAATCCCTTCTATCTGCTGGCGCCGGAATGGCTGCTGCTGCCGATGATCGGCCTGGCCACCCTGGCGACCGTCATCGCCTCCCAGGCGGTGATCACCGGGGCCTTCTCCATGACCCGCCAGGCCATCCAGCTGGGCTACATCCCGCGCATGCAGATCCAGCACACCTCCAGCCAGGAGCAGGGGCAGATCTACATCCCGTTGATGAACTGGGTGCTGATGCTGGGCGTGATCTTCCTGATCCTCACCTTCCAGTCCTCTGCCAACCTGGCCGAAGCCTACGGCGTGGCCGTGACCGGCACCATGCTGATCACCAGCTGCCTGGTGTCGGCGGTGATCCTGCTGCTGTGGAAGTGGCCGCGCTGGGTCATGGTGCCGTTGCTGATCGGCTTCCTGCTGGTGGACCTGCTGTACTTCTCCGCCAATGCGCCGAAGATCTTCTCCGGCGGTTCCTTCCCGGTAATTGCGGGCATCATCATCTTCATCCTGCTGACCACCTGGAAGCGCGGCCGCAAACTGGTGGTCGAGCGGCTGGATGATGGAGCGCTGCCGCTGCCGATCTTCATCAGCAGCATCCGCTCCCAGCCGCCGTTCCGCGCCAAGGGCACCGCGGTGTTCCTTACCGCCAGGACCGACGTGGTACCCCACGCCATGCTGCACAACCTGCTGCACAACCAGGTGCTGCACGAGCAGGTGGTGCTGCTCACGGTGCGCTACGAGGACCGGCCACGGGTATCGCGCGGGGAACGCATGGAGGTCGAGGATTTCGGCGATGGTTTCTTCCGGGTGGTGCTGCACTACGGCTTCATGGACGAGCCGGACATTCCCCTGGCGCTCAGCCACTGCCCGCATGAGGGCCTGGACTTCACGCCGATGCGCACCACCTACTTCCTCAGCCGGGAAACGGTGATCGCCTCCAAGCGGCTGGGCATGGCGCCCTGGCGGGAGAATCTGTTCGTCTTCCTGATGAAGAACGCCAATGGCAACCTGAGATTCTTCAAGCTGCCGGTGAACCGGGTGATCGAGCTGGGTACCCAGGTCGAGATCTGATGGGGCGTGTCATGAAAAAAATCCCGAGGGAGTAATGCCAGTCAGTTAAGCCTTGATCGCAGTCCACACTGCGCTTCCAACTGCCCTGATGACCACAAAAAACGCCGTGCTCTCTTCGTGAGACGCGGCGTTTTTTCTCTACCGCTCAAGCCTTATCGCGGCCATGGGTCGCTCCTACAGCAGCTGGATATCCTGTAGGAGCGGCCCATGGCCGCGATAGAGTGCGATGAAGACAGTGACGTCTACGGTATAGATCGGTGCCTGTAGGCGCAGCCGCATCGGCGGATCGCGATGACTGCTCCAGGCTTCACCCTTGCACAAGGTCACCCATACCTTTCCGACACACCGGGCAAAGGCGCAACTGATCGGCATGGCTTGCGCGGAAGGCTTTTCCAGGTCTAGTTGAAGACCGGAGGGGGCAGGGCGTCGGGATCGGTGATGAAGGGCATCTGCCAGCTGTCCAGGGTCTGACCACGGCTTTCCAGCTCGGCGCGCACCATGCCGATGTAGCCTGCCAGGCGCAGGGGGTCGCGGTAGTCGGCTTCGCTCAACTGCTCTTCGGTGTAGAGCGTCTTGCCCTTGGCATCGACCACGCCCAGGGCGAGATCATGGCCGTCCGCACCGGAGGACACCACGCAGCCCAGGGGTTGAAAGGCGTCCACCAGGATCTTGCTGGCGGCGTCGGCGGAAAGCGGTGTGGTCATGGCGGGTCTCCGTGGCTATTGCAGCCATAGACAGCCAGGGACCGCCCAGTTGTTCCGGCCGTTCGTCCGGGCTCTCAAGCCAGTCCAAAGTCTGCTGCGCGTCGGCCAAGCGGCGTTGAAGACGGCTTCGGAATGCTCATTTACCAATCGTAAACTCCGCTTCCTCAGCCATCTTCGCCTTACTTGTCTCTAGCTCGCTAGCCTTTGAACAGGCTTCAGGCCCGGACGCTGCACGCTATTGCGGCGTACGGGCTTCGATGGCCTTGACCATGAAGTCGGCGAGATTGTCGTAGTTCTCGTCGAAGTGGTGGCCACCCGGGCGCTCCAGCTTCTCACCCGCCATGCCAGACTCGGTGCAACCGCTTTCGTCCTTCTCTTCTGCGCCATAGACGCAGTAAAGCTTCGCAGCGGGAATGAGCTTGGCCTCGGGCAGGGTATCGGCTTCGTCGCCCGGTTTGCCGAGCCAGCCTTCCACGGCGATCTCGAAGTTGCTCTTGCGGCTGTAGGCCAGCAGCAGCAGGGTCGAGATCTGGTCCTGGTCGGCCTTGGGCAGGCGATTGTAGACCGCCGGCAAAATGTCGGCACCGAAGGAGTAGCCGGCCAGCACGAAGTGCTTGGCACCCCATTTCTCGCGATATTGCTGCATCAGGTTGGCAAGGTCGGCGGCGACCTGTTCGGGGCTCTTGTGCTGCCAGAAATAGCGCAGGGCATCGACGCCCACCACCGGGTAGCCGGCCTCGTTCATGGCCTGGGCCGAGAGGCGGTCGATGTCGCGCCAGCCACCGTCACCCGAGTAGAAGATGGTGACGACGTCCGGGTGACCGGGCTTGACGTCCGGGTCGGCCGGCATCTCGATGGTCGGGATGTCGTTGTGCTGGCCCAGCAGCCGCGTCTTCAGTTGCTCGCGCAGCACCACCGGCAGGGCGGTACCGTAGTCGGCGATGGTGAGGTCGGCATTGCTCTGCTGGCGCACGAAGATGGCCGACTCATCGGTGGGATGGTCGTTCCAGGCGATGTGCCACTGGCCGGCCGGAGCCTTGGGCGGCAGGGCGTCCGGGCAATCCAGGGTATCCAGGTTGAAGCCGACGCTGAGGGCGGCGGCCTTGGCGTCGCTCTGGGTCGCCAGCCAGCGCCAGGCGCGGGCCGCGCCAGGGCCGATGCCACCGACGAAGGTGGGAGCGCCGCTGAGCTCCTTGGCCGCGCTGGCGAAATCGTCGGCCTGGGCCTGGCAGCTGTTGAGCACCTTGATCTCGTACTGGACGATCTCGGCACCGGTGTTGGTGGCGAGGCTCAGCAGATCGGCGTCCGCCAGCTGCAGTTCGGGCGGGGTGGCCAGGACCACCCGCGCATGGGGTTCGCCCTTGGGCGCCGCCATGGTCAGCAAGCGGCCATCCGGCTGTGCCTCTACCTTGACCACCGGCGCCGATGGCCAGCGATGGAGCCACCACCAGCCGAGGCCCACGGCGATCAGCAGGACGACGAGCAGTACCGCGAGTACGCGTTTCAGCATAGGGATCTCAACGTTTGACCAGGCCGGTATAACCCCCGGCGATAAGGGCGGCAGTGTCGGCGAAGGCGACCAGTGGGTCCAGTCCTGCCGGCACGGCCATGTAGCGCGGCTCCCACTCCGGATCGAACTTGTCCTTGAAGCGCCGCAGTCCCTGGAAGTTGTAGAACTGTTCGCCGCGTCTGAACACCATGGCGCCCAGGCGTTGGGTGATGGGGGCACCGCGCCGCGGGTGCAGGCCGGCCAGGGGCACCATGCCGAGGGAGAAACGCGCGTAGCCCGCCGCCTTGAAGTGCAGGATCAGCCCGAGCATGAGGAATTCCATGGTCTGCTTGGGGGCGTCCGCCGTGACCCGCATGAGGTCGATGCTGGCGAGATCGGTACGCTCGGTCTCCAGCAGGTTGGCGAAGGCCACGGCCCGGCCCTGGAAGCGCACCACGGCGATACGGAAGTGGCGCAGGTAGTCCGGATCGAAGCGGCCGAGGGAGAAGCCCTTCTCGCGCACCTGCTTGCTTTCCAGCCAGACGTCGGAGATGGCCTTGAGTTCGTCGAGGGGCGCTTCGCCCGGCGCGTGGAACTCGATGGAGAGGCCGTCGCGCTGGCCGCGATTCCAGGTGTATCTCAGGTCCTTCTTGCCCTTGCTGTCGAGGTCGAAGGCATGCAGGTCGACCCGTGCTTCTTCCCCGAGCTTGAGCGCGGTGAGACCGATGTCCATGTAGAACGGCAGGTTCTCGGCACGGACCTGGTAGAACACCGGCCGGGCATGGTGCAGGTCGCAGAGGTCGCGGAATTTCCAGATCAGCTCGGCGCGTGGCTGGGAGCGACCGATCGGATCGAAGAGGGCGATCAGGCTGCGGCCGCGACGACCGTACATCAGGAAGGCCGCGTCGCTCTCGTGGAAGAGCAGGGCCTTGTCGCCGGTCATCACCAGGCCGCCATCCGGCTGGCTGGATTTGCGGACGATGTCGAAGGCGCGCTGCAGGTCATCGCTGGTGGGCGCCTCGATGGCCGGCGGAGCGGCACGCAGCAGCCAGCCCAGGGCGATGATCAGCAGCAGGACCGAGCTGCCCAGGGCGGCGCGAAGGCCGCGGGGTGCATCGGCATCCAGGGCGAATTGCCACCACAGGCGCGTCTCGTAGGGAACGTCCTGGTAGGCGAACAGCAGCAGCCAGACCGAGGCCGCCACCACGCAGATGCTGGCGGTGACGTACAGCGGCGAGAAGGGCTGTTCCATCAAGCGGCTGCGCCGATAGAAGGACTTGCGGAAGATGGCCAGCAGTGCGGCCGTCATCGCCAGGATCGAGGCTTCCTCCCAGTCGAAACCTTTCAACAGAGACAGCAGGGAGCCGAGCAACAACAGGATCAAGGTCACCGCCCAAGCCGCGGACAGGCGCCGACGCAATCCCTGCGCCAGCAATAGACAGACGACGCCGATCAGGCTCGCGCCCAGGTGGGAGGCATCGATCAACCGCTGGGGAAGCAGGAAGTCCATGCCTTCCAGGCGGGTATCTATTTCAGGGGTGACCCCAGAAAAAAGCAGGACCACCCCAGAGAGAAACACCAGGATGGCCAGGATGGGCGCGGCGAGGCCCGAGGCCACGCGCACCGCCGGACTGTTCGACAGCAGGCGCCGGCCTTCGCTGAACAACAGCACCAGGCAGGCGATCACGAAGGGCAGCAGGACGTAGAACAGCCGATATACCACCAGCGCCGCGGCCAGCTGGGCGGCGCCCAGTTCGTTGGCGAAGGCCGCCAGCAGCACGGCTTCGAAGACGCCGACGCCGCCCGGTACGTGGCTGAGCACACCGGCGGCCAGGGCGAGCAGGTAGACCAGCAGGAAGGCGCCGAAGGGCGGCGCCGTCGGTAACAGCAGATAGAGCACCATCGAGGCGGCAACGACGTCGAGGATGGTGATGGCCAGCTGCAGGGCTGACAGCCGCAGCGTCGGCAGGCGCAGCGCGCGCTTGCCGACGCGGAAGTGCAGGGCGTGGGCGCAGGGCTGTTCCGGTGCGCGCCAGCGGCGCAGGGTGAGGATGCCCACGGCGTAGCCCGCCAGGATCAGCCCGGCCACGGTGACGATCACCGACTCGGGCACGCGCAACGCCTGGGTAGAGGCGTCCAGGTTGGTGAGCGCGGCGATGGCGGCCAGGGGCGGCAGCGCGGTGCCCAGCGCCAGGCTGGAGAAGACCGTCATCTGCGCCACTTCCAGGGCACTCAGCCCCTTGCGGGCATAGAGGCGATAGCGCACCGAGCCGCCGGACAGCATCGACAGGCCGACCGCGTTGCCTATGGCGAAGGCCGTGAAGCCGCCCAGGGTCCAGGTCTTGGCCGGCAGCTTGACGTCGGCGAAGCGCATGGCCGACCACTCGTAGCCCAGCAGGATGGTGAAGCCGGCGGCCGCGGCGACCAGCGCACCGATCAGCGCCGAATGCGGGATATCGCGCAGGGCATCGTGCAGCGCCTCGCCATCGATGCTGCTCAGCAGGTGCCAGCAGACCACCAGGGCCAAGGCGAACAGCACCAGGGTGACCCCCAATTCGATGGGTTGCCGATAGGCAGTCAGCTTTTCCAGAAGGCGCCAGGGCAGGGCAGGGGGCGGCGAAACAGGATGCTCCGAAGGGGATGCCGGCTTCGAGGAGACCTCTTTGGCTGGATCAGGTGCAGTCATGCAAACTCCTCTGAACGGGAAACGCGCGTCAGATTACTGGTCGCGCGCGGTTTGCCAAGCCTTGTACAGGTAAAAAAAGCTCTGTTCCAATCTTTGTAGCCGTTCCGGCTACAGAGTTCGCACCGGAGTGTTCTGACAGCGCGGTCAAATTCCGCGCAAAAAAAAACCACTCAAGAGAGTGGTTTTTTCGGAATTGGTTGCGGGAGCTGGATTTGAACCAACGACCTTCGGGTTATGAGCCCGACGAGCTACCAGACTGCTCCATCCCGCGTCCGATGGGGCCCAGTATAGGGCCGAAAATTAAATCGTCAAGAAAAATTTAATATTCATCAAGGAGTTATTTTGCAAGGAAGGGGCGAGGTCACTTGTCGCCGTCGCTTTTCTGCATCTGGACCGAGGCCTTTTCGCCGCTGGAGCGGTTCTGCTGGTCCGACTGGTCACGATTAAAGCAGCCGCCGAGCACCAGGGCGATTAACAGGGTGGAGCTGAGGAGCAGAAGGCGTTTCATGAGAGGTCTCCTGGTTGTACGTCCTCAGTCGACCGGGTGGTGAGGGAAAGGGTCCGGAAAACCGATGAGAGTCCACCTGCATGCCAAGTGAGAAGGTGATAGCAAATTGCCGGGCGGCCAGTGGGGTGGGTGGTGGCCATGTGCTACCTTGGCCCGTGGCACGGAGAACCCTATGACCCCTTCCCTGGAATCGAGCTGTCTGGACCAGCGCATCATGCGCGTGATGGAACAGGACGTGGCGGCGCTCGTCGCGCACCTGTGCAACCTTTCCCTGGCGCTCACGGGCAGCAGTGCCAACGGTGCGGCCGACATGGCACTTCAGGTCGTACAGAAAGTCGAATTGCTCGTCGATGACATGAAGACGCTCAGCGTCGCGGCGCAGGAGTTGCTGGATATGACCGCCCGCCCCGTGCGCGCGGACCGTCTGGATGAGCGTATCGCCGCCGGTCACGACGAGGATGCGCCCTTCGACGATGGGCAGCGCGACTGAGCGGTTCGACCAGGACAGTCCGAAGGGGCCATCATGAATCTCTTGCTGGAAACCTTGCTCGATCATCTCCGCAGCCTGGGGCGGATCGAGTTCCACGAGCGAAGCGAGCATTTCGCACGACTGATGGTCATCACCCCGGATGGCATCATCGCCGAGCGCGACCTTTACTACGACCAGTTGCACCATGCCCACGATCTCAAGGCGCTGGTGGACGAGCTGCGCGAAGAGGTCCTGCATCGCCAGCGCTTGCTGCAGGATGTCGGCTGAGTTCGCTTCGTCGTCCGCCGTGGACAAAATCCCCCAGGCTTGGCTTACTGTACGGATAATCAGCTGCCATGCCCGGCCCGGCATTTCTCACCATGGCTCCGGACAGTTCCCCCGCTCAGCTCTCGCCCAGGCGTCAGCGCAAGATCGTCCATGTCGACTGTGACTGCTTCTATGCGTCCATCGAGATGCGCGACGACCCGCGCCTGGGCGGCAAGCCGCTGGCGGTCGGCGGTACGCCCGATCGACGTGGGGTAGTCGCCACCTGCAACTACGAGGCGCGGGCCTTCGGTGTGCGCTCCGCCATGTCCTCCCACCAAGCACAGAAGCTGTGTCCCGACCTGGTCTTCGTCAAGCCGCGCTTCGACGTCTACAAGGAGGTATCGCGGCAGATCCACGGCATCTTCCAGGACTACACCGAGCTGATCGAGCCACTGTCGCTCGACGAAGCCTACCTGGACGTCACCCATTGCGAGCTGTTTAACGGCAGCGCCACCCTCATCGCCCGTGACATCCGCCGGCGCGTGTGGGAGGAGCTGAATATCACGGTGTCCGCCGGGGTCGCGCCCAACAAGTTCCTCGCCAAGATCGCCAGCGACTGGAAGAAGCCCAACGGGCTGTTCGTCATCGCGCCGCACGAGGTGGCCGACTTCGTCGCCGCCTTGCCGGTAGCCAAGCTGCACGGTGTGGGCAAGGTCACCGCGGACAAGCTCAAGCGGCGCGGCATCGTGCTGTGCAGCGATCTGCAGAGCTGGTCGCGCTTCGACCTGTTGCGCGAGTTCGGTGGCTTCGGCGAGCGTCTCTGGTCGCTGGCGCACGGGATCGACGAGCGCCAGGTGAAGGTGGACAGCCAGCGGCAGTCGGCCAGCGTGGAGCGTACCTACGATCAGGACCTGCCCGATGCGGCGGCCTGCGCGAAGGAGTTGCCGGAGCTGCTGGCCAAGCTCGAGGAGCGGTTGACGCGCCTGGCGGATCGCTACCGTCCGGAGCGTCCCTTCATCAAGGTCAAGTTTCATGACTTCACCCAGACCACCCTGGAGCAGCAGGGCGCGGGGCGGGACCTCGACAGCTATCGCCGCTTGCTGGAGCAGGCCTATCGTCGTGGCAACCGCCCGGTGCGGCTGCTCGGCGTGGGCGTGCGCCTACTGGATTTGCGCGAGGCCGCCCTGCAGCTGCGCCTGTTCGAGGACTAGGGCGTCTAGAGCGGACTCTTGGCCTGGGCGGATAGATTGACGATGGCGGCGTCCAGTTCCTCCAGCGCCGGACTGGAAGTCGGCGCGCCCTGCTTGAGCAGGGTTTCGCTGTGCTGGCAGGCGGCGCGCAGTTGTGGTACGCCGCAATAGCGGGTGGCGCCGTGCAGGCGGTGGACGCGCTCGATCAGGGCGATGCGGTCACCATCCTCGCGGGCCTGGCGGATGGCCTGGCGATCCGCTGCCAGGGAGGCAAGCAGCATGCTCAGCAGGTCCTTGGCCAGGTCCGGCTTGTTGGCCGCCAGGCGCAGGCCTTCGTCCGGGTCCATCACCGGCAGGGTGGAGATGTCCTGGCCGCCGCTGCTGAGGCTGGTCACCTCGGGTGTCGAGCTGTGCAGCAGGCGCAGGCCGGTCCATTTGAGGATGACCTGGGCCAGTTGCCGGTCGCTGATGGGCTTGGTGAGGTAGTCGTCCATGCCACTCTGCAGCAGGGCACGCTTCTCGTTGGCCATGGCGTGGGCGGTGAGGGCGACGATGGGCACCGGGGTGCCGCCTTCACTGGCTTCCCAGTCGCGGATCGCCTCGGTGGCCTGGCGACCGTCCATGCCAGGCATCTGCACGTCCATGAACACCAGGTCGAAGCGTTCCTGCTGTACGGCTTCCACCGCGGCATAGCCGCTGTCGACGGCGGTGACCTGGGCGCCGAGGTCGGTCAGCAGGGTTTCCACCAGCAGCAGGTTGGCCGGGTTGTCGTCGACGCAGAGCAGGCGCGGTGGGCGATCGGTGATGCCCAGACCACCGCTCTCGTTGCGCTGCGGGCGTTGGTTGAGCAATTCGGCCACGGCCTGTTCCAGCTTGCGGCTGCAGGCCGGCTTGGAATGCAACTGGCAATGGACGTCCGGCAAAGAGGCATGGAACACCGCCTGGTCGGTGGTGGGGCAGTAGACCAGGGTGTTGCAGTCCAGTCGGCCCAGCTCCCAGATGCGTTCGGTGAGCAGGTCCGGCGGAATGCTGCGGGCACTCACGCCGAGGACGGCGAGACTGACCGGCAGCTTGCCGGACACCGGGTGGGCGACGGCCTCGCTCAACTGTTCCAGGGTCTCGAACAGCTCCACGCTCAGCCCGCATTCCTCCAGTTGATGCTGCAGCGCCTGGCGGGTGAGGGCGTGGGGTTCCACCAGGCCGACCCGGCGACCGGCCAGGGCGATGCGCTTGTGGCTGTCGATGCTGCCGTGGGCCTTGGGCAGATTGAGGGTGATCCAGAACTCCGAGCCTTCGCCCGGCACGCTTTCCAGGCCGATCTCGCCGCCCATCTGCTCGATCAGGCGCTTGGAGATGACCAGGCCGAGGCCGGTGCCACCCGCCTGGCGCGTCAGGGAGTTGTCGGCCTGGGAGAAAGCCTGGAACAGCAGCTGGCGATCTTCCTCGGCGAGGCCGACGCCGGTGTCCTGGACGCTGATGCGCAGCTGGGCGTGGTCGTCGGTCTCTTCCTCGACCATGGCGCGCACGGCGATGGTGCCGGAGTGGGTGAACTTGATGGCGTTGCTCACCAGGTTGGTGAGGACCTGGCGTAGGCGCTGCGGATCGCCCACCAGGTGGGTCGGCGTATCGCGATAGACCAGGCAGACCAGCTCCAGGTGCTTTTCGTGGGCGGACGGCGCCAGGATGGTCAGGGTGTCCTGGATCATGTCGCGCAGGTTGAACGGCAGATTCTCCAGGACCAGCTTGCCGGCCTCGATCTTCGAGAAGTCGAGGATCTCGTTGATGATGCCCAGCAGGCTTTCCGCGGAATTCTGGATGGTGCTCAGGTAGTCCTGCTGGCGCGGGGTCAGCTCGCTCTTCTGCATCAGGTTGGTGAAGCCGATGATGCCGTTGAGCGGGGTGCGGATCTCGTGGCTCATGTTGGCCAGGAATTCCGACTTGATCCGGCTGGCCTCCAGGGCGGCCTTGCGCGCCAGGTCCAGCTCGATGTTCTGGATCTCGATGGTTTCCAGGTTCTGGCGGACGTCCTCGGTGGCCTGGTCGATGTTGTTCTGCATCTCGAACTGGGCATTTTCCATGGCTTCGGCCATGCGATTGATGCCGGTCGCCAGTTCGTCGAATTCGGGGCTGCCGAGCTGGAGGGGCAGGCGCGTCTCCAGGCGGCCTTCCTGCAGCTGGCCGACGCCTTGGGCAATCACCTGCAGCGGGCGGTTGATGCGGCGGCCCATGCGTACCGCGACGAAGGCGGTGAAGGCCAGTCCCAGCAGGATCAGCAGCAGCCCGGCCACCAGGTTGCGATAGCCGCGCAGCAGGGTGGCGTGATGGGAGAGCTCGAGCTGGATCCAGCCCAGGGTCTGGGGAGTGGCGGTAGTGCCGTCGCTGCGAGTGAGGCGCAGGTCGTGGGTCTGCACCGGCAGGTTGAAGTGGGTGATGTCCAGCCCCGATCTCATGCTGATGGTCTGGAAGTCACGGCCGCTCAGCTCGAGGGTCATCGAGGGGCCGGCGTGGGCCAGGACGTTGCCGTCGGCATCCAGGAAGCTGATGGCGCGGACGTCGGCCTGATCGAGGGCGCGTTGGGCGATGCGGTTGAGCTGGTCGTTGTCGCCGGTGCGCATGGCCGGTGCGATGAGGGGGGCCATCTGTTGGGCGACCAACTGGCCGTGCTCGATCAGCTGGCTGCGCATGTCGGACAACTGAACCCAGCTGAAATAGACCCCCAGCAGGGCCGCCATGCAGCAGGTGGGGAGGACGCTCAGCAGCAGAATGCGCCCCTTGAGTCCCAATTCGTCCAGCACGGCTCATCCCTCAGAAAATTGGCGAGTCTAACCCCTTTACCAACTGTAAAGAGAGTCTTTGCGAAAGGGGTCGCACCCCTGCTGACGCTGATCCGCGAAAATTCGCGAACAATGCCACGGCGCGCGGCCGCGGTGCACAACCATCACTCCCGAAGGTGGTCTGGTAGGGATTGCCGGTCACTCCGGCGTGGTTCGTTCGAGGAGATCCTTTGAAGAAGAGTTGCAGTCTGCTGCTGATGGGCGCCCTGGCGCTGGGTTCTGGCTGGACCGTGGAGGTCCAGGCCCAGGAGTCGCGCAAGACCACGCTGGTGGAGCGGGGCTCGATGTACTACAGCTTCGAGACGCATCTGCTGGATTCGGCTGATGGCAAGCGCCGCTATCGGGTCTATATCGGCATACCCAAGCAACCGGCGCCGATGATGGGCTATCCAGCGCTGTTCTTGCTCGACGGCGATGCCGCCCTGGCGCAGTTGCAGGATGTCTGGCTGTCGCCCCACAAACTGAAGAATCCGCCAGCGCTGGTGGCCATCGGCTACGCCGACGCGGCCGACGCCACCCAGGAGCGCACCTACGACTACACCCCGGCGGTGGGCAATGGGCGCAATCGCGACGATGTGCGCAAGGACTGGCCAGCCGGCGGGTCGCGCGCCTTCCTCGAGCTGATCGAGCAGCGCATCAAGCCATTGTTGACCCAAAGCGTGCCGGTGGACCCCAATCGCCAGACGCTGTGGGGCCATGGCTATGGCGGGCTGTTCGTGCTCGATACCCTTTTTAGGCAGCCGCAGGCGTTCCAGCGCTACGTGGCGAGCGACGTGGCCTTCGGCTGGCAGCAGGGCCTCATCCTCAAGCGGGCGCAGGAGTTCCAGGGCGTGGGGGGTGCCCGGCCAGTGCACCTCTGGCTGTTTTCCGGCAGCGAGGATATGACCCGCAAGGTTGCGCCCGAGGCGCCCAAGCGGCTGGCCGAGCGCCTGGCGAGTCTGCCGGGGTTGCAGGTGACGTCCCAGGTGCGCCCCAACCTGGGGCCGGAAGCCATCCTGTCGCTCAGCCTGCCCGCGGCCCTGGAAGTGGCCAGCGACGGAGCGACCGCGCCCAGGCCGTAGCCTGGCGCCTCATGGGTAGGGTCGGCGCGGGTTTGGGGGTATCATGGACGGCTTTCACCCCTGGCGAAACGAGCTGATCCATGAGTCTGCACTATCCCACCATCGCCGATTGCATCGGCAACACGCCGCTGGTGCGCCTGCAGCGCCTGGCCAGCGATACCCGCAGTACCGTGCTGCTCAAGCTGGAAGGCAACAATCCGGCGGGTTCGGTGAAGGACCGGCCGGCGCTGTCGATGATCCGCCAGGCCGAGGCCCGCGGCGACATCCAGCCCGGCGATACGCTGATCGAGGCCACCTCCGGCAACACCGGCATCGCCCTGGCCATGGCCGCTGCCATCATGGGTTACCGCATGATCCTGATCATGCCGGACAACTCCAGTGCCGAGCGCAAGGCCGCCATGACTGCCTATGGGGCCGAGCTGATCCTGGTCAGCAAGGAAGAGGGCATGGAAGGCGCGCGTGATCAGGCTACCCGCATGCAGGCCGAGGGCCGCGGCAAGGTGCTCGACCAGTTCGGCAATGGCGACAATCCGATCGCCCACTACTTGGGTACCGGGCCGGAAATCTGGCGCCAGACCCATGGCAGCATCACCCATTTCGTCAGCTCCATGGGTACCACCGGGACCATCATGGGGACCTCGCGCTACCTCAAGGAGCAGAATCCCAAGGTGCAGATCATCGGTCTGCAGCCGGAAGAGGGTGCCGCCATCCCCGGCATCCGCCGATGGCCCGAGGCCTATCTGCCGAAGATCTACGACGCCAGCCGCGTGGATCGCATCATCGATATGTCCCAGCAGGAAGCCGAGGACACCATGCGCCGCCTGGCGCGTGAAGAAGGCATCTTCTGTGGCGTGTCTTCCGGCGGCTCGGTGGCCGGTGCCCTGCGCATCGCCCGGGAGGTCGACGACGCGGTGATCGTGGCGATCATCTGTGACCGCGGTGATCGCTATCTGTCGACCGGCGTCTATGACCCGCGCTAAGCGAGGCGGCGGTGGGCTGCGCTTCCAGCCGGCTGGCGGGGCGCGCTCGGCCACGGTGCCGACCGGCAAGCGCCAGGTGCTGGGTATCGACCGGCTGTCCAACGACGGTCGCGGCATCGGCCACGAGGGTGGACGGACCTGGTTCGTCGCCGGCGCCTTGCCGGGTGAGCGCATCGAGGCGCGGGTGCTCGGTGCCCGTAGCCAGGTAGTGGAGGCCCGTACCCTCAAGGTGCTGGAGGCCAGCCCGCTGCGGCGCATGCCGCCCTGCAGCGTGGCCGACCGCTGTGGGGGTTGTACCCTGCAGCATCTGCCCCATGGCGACCAGCTGGCGCTCAAGCAGCAGGCACTGGCGGAGCAGTTCCAGCGCCTGGCCGGTACCCAGCCCCAGGCCTGGGCCGCGCCACTGGTCGGTCCTGAATTCGGCTATCGCCGTCGGGCCCGGGTCGCCGTGCGGTGGGACGAGCGGCAGGGTCGGTTGGAAGTGGGCTTTCGCGCCGAAGCCAGCCAGGACATCGTCACGCCGGACGACTGCCTGGTGCTGGTCCCCGAGCTGCAACGCCTGCTGCGGGCGTTGCCGACGCTGCTGGGTGGCCTGGAACGGCCTCAGGTCATCGGTCACGTGGAGTTGTTCCAGGGCACTGCGACCGCACTGTTGGTACGCCATACCCAGGCCTTGCTGCCCGGCGACCAGGCCCGCTTGCGCGATTTCTGCGCAGCCGGGCAGGTTCAGCTCTGGTGGCAGGGCAAGGGCGAGCCCATGGCTGATCAGGCGGACGTCCCCCTGGGCTACCAACTGGCGGACTGGGCGCTGACGCTCGCCTACCGGCCGGGTGATTTCGTCCAGGTCAACGCGCCCATCAACGCCGCGATGATCGCCCAGGCGCTGGACTGGCTCGCACCGGGTGCCGATGATCGGGTGCTCGACCTGTTCTGTGGCCTGGGCAACTTCTCCCTACCCCTGGCACGCCAGGCTGCGGCGGTGACTGGGATCGAAGGGGTGGCGGCGATGACATCACGGGCAATACAAAATGCACGTGACAACGGCATCGGCAACGCGCACTTTCTACAGGTGGACCTGTCGAACCCGCTGCCCACCGAGGTGGGCGCCCATTCGTTGGCCCTGCTGGACCCGCCGCGCGATGGTGCGCTGGAGGTCGTCCGGCAGCTCAAGGGACTGGAGGTGCGGCGACTGGTCTATGTCTCCTGCAATCCGTCCACCCTGGCGCGGGACGCGGGTGAACTGGTGCGGCAGGGCTATCGCATGACACGGGCGGGAATTCTCGACATGTTCCCGCAAACCGCCCATGTGGAAGCCATGGTGTTGTTCGAAGCGGGCGGGATGCCCGGCTAACGACGGTTCGCCAACGATGCGAGCCAATCCGGCGAGAACGCTGCGCCGTGAGGAAGGGGTAGATGGTACAGGTCAGAGCGCATCAGCCAGTCAACGTCGATGGCAGCATCAACCTTCATGCCTGGCTGGATCACATCCAGAGCGTGGATCCGAATCTTGATCGCGAGGCCTTGCTGGATGCCTGCGGCTTCGCCCGCACGGCGGAGGAGAACTCGGGGCAGATCGAGCATACCTGGGCCGAAGGGACTTCCAGTTTCCACACCGGTCTGGAGATGGCCGAGATTCTCGCCGATCTCAAGCTGGACCAGGACAGCCTGATCGCCGCCATCGTCTATCGTGCGGTACGCGAGGGCAAGGCGACGCTGGAATCCGCGGCCGAGCATTTCGGGCCGGTGGTGGCCAAGCTGATCGAAGGCGTGCTGCGCATGGCGGCGATCAGCGAGAGCCTCAATCCGCGCAAGTCCATGGTGCTGGGCAGCCAGACCCAGGTCGACAACCTGAGGCGCATGCTGGTGGCCATGGTCGACGACGTCCGCGTCGCCCTGATCAAGCTGGCCGAGCGTACCTGTGCCATCCGTGCGGTGAAGAACGCCACCGAGGAGCGCCGCAACCGGGTGGCCCGCGAGGTGGCCGACATCTATGCGCCCCTGGCCCATCGGTTGGGCATCGGCCATATCAAGTGGGAGTTGGAGGATCTGTCCTTCCGCTACCTGGAGCCCCAGCAGTACAAGCAGATCGCCACCCTGCTGCACGAGCGGCGGCTGGATCGCGAACAGTACATCGCCGACGTCATGCAGCAGTTGCGCGACGAGCTCACCGCCACCGGCATCAAGTCCGACATCAGCGGCCGGGCCAAGCACATCTATTCCATCTGGCGGAAGATGCAGCGCAAGGGGCTGGAATTCAGCCAGATCTACGACGTGCGTGCCGTGCGGGTATTGGTTCCCGAGGTACGCGACTGCTATACCGCGCTGGGGATCGTGCATACCCTCTGGCGGCACATTCCCCGCGAGTTCGACGACTATATTGCCAATCCAAAGGAGAATGGCTACCGTTCCCTGCACACCGCGGTGATCGGCCCGGAGGGCAAGGTGCTGGAGGTGCAGATCCGCACCCATGCCATGCACGAAGAGGCCGAGCTGGGGGTCTGCGCCCACTGGCGCTACAAGGGTACCGACGTCAAGTCGGCGTCCAACCATTACGAAGAGAAGATCTCCTGGCTGCGCCAGGTGCTGGAATGGCACGAGGAGCTGGGCGACATCGGCGGCCTGGCCGATCAGCTGCGGGTCGATATCGAGCCGGATCGGGTCTACGTCTTCACCCCCGACGGCCACGCCATCGACCTGCCCAAGGGCGCGACGCCGCTGGACTTCGCCTATCGTGTGCACACCGAGATCGGCCACAACTGCCGGGGGGCCAAGATCAACGGCCGTATCGTGCCGTTGAACTACCAGCTGCAGACTGGCGAACAGGTGGAGATCATCACCGGCAAACAGGGTTCGCCCAGCCGCGATTGGCTCAACCCCAATCTGGGCTACGTCAACACCTCCCGGGCGCGAGCCAAGATCGTCCACTGGTTCAAGTTCCAGGCGCGCGACCAGAACGTCGCCGCCGGCAAGGCCATGATCGAGCGCGAGCTGGGTCGCCTGGCGCTGCCGCCGGTGGACTTCGACAAGTTGGCCGAGAAGGTCAACTACAAGGGCGCCGAGGACATGCTGGCGGCCCTCGGCGCGGGTGACCTGCGCCTGGCCCACGTGATGCACGCGGCCCAGCAACTGGTGGAGCCGGACAAGGGCAACGACACCCTAGACCTCATTCCCCGCAAGCCTACCAACAAGCCGGGCAAGCGCGGCGATGTGCAGATCCAGGGCGTGGGCAACCTGCTGACCCAGATCGCCGGCTGCTGCCAGCCGCTGCCGGGCGATCCCATCGTCGGCTACATCACCCTCGGTCGTGGCGTGACCATCCATCGGCAGGACTGCGCCAACGCCCTGCAACTGGCCAGTCGCGAGCCGGAACGGACCATCCAGGTGAGCTGGGGGCCGGTGCCGGTGCAGACCTATCCGGTCGACATCCTGATCAAGGCCTTCGATCGCTCGGGCCTGTTGCGTGACGTCTCGCAGATCCTGCTCAACGAGCGGATCAACGTGCTGGCGGTGAACACCCGCTCCGATCGCGAGGAAAACACCGCCAACATGCTGCTGACCATCGAGATCCCCGGTCTGGACGCCCTCGGCCGTCTGCTCGGGCGCATCTCCCAGCTGCCCAACATCATAGAAGCCCGTCGTAACCGCGCTGCCTGAGTGGCGCGACGACGATCCTCACGAGGCGCTCCGGGCGCCTCGCTCTTTTTTACGCGACAGGATTTCACCCATGTACCAGCTCGACGACCTCCTGCACCTCATGGCCCGACTGCGCGACCCCCAGCACGGTTGCCCCTGGGATCTGCAGCAGGACTACGCCAGCATCGTGCCTCATACCCTGGAAGAGGCCTACGAGGTCGCCGACGCCATCGCCAAGCGTGACTTCCCCCAGGTGCGCGACGAGCTGGGCGACCTGCTGTTCCAGGTCGTCTATTACAGCCAGCTGGGCCGGGAAGATGGCCATTTCGACTTTGCCCAGGTGGTGGATGGCGTCACCCGCAAGCTGGTGCGCCGCCATCCCCATGTCTTTCCCGATGGCGACCTGCATGGCCCGCTGGACCTACCACGGCTCGACGAAGCGACCATCAAGCGACGCTGGGAAGAGATCAAGGCCGAGGAGCGCGCGGAAAAGGCCGCGGCGCCCGAGCAACTGTCGCTGCTGGATGACGTACCGGCGGCGCTACCGGCCCTGAGTCGCGCGGCCAAGCTGCAGAAGCGCGCCGCCAACGTCGGCTTCGACTGGGCCGATGCGATGCCGGTGGTGGCCAAGATCCAGGAAGAACTGGACGAGGTGCGCGAGGCCATGGCCAACGGCCAGGCCGCCCAGGTGGCGGAAGAGGTGGGCGATCTGCTGTTCGTGATGGTCAACCTGGCGCGCCACCTGCGCGTGGATGCCGAGGACGCCTTGCGCCAGGCCAACGCCAAGTTCGAGCGGCGTTTCCGCTACATTGAGGACGCGTTGAAGGCCCAGGGGCGCACGCCCCAGGAGGCAAGCCTGGAAGAGATGGATGCGCTCTGGGATGCCGCCAAAATGGCAGAGAAGGGTGATGTGGGGAATTCGTTGCGGCGGGAGTAGGTGGATTTTTGCGGGTCTTATCGTGGCCATGGGCCGCTCCTACGGGTGCTTGATGTAACTGTAGGAGCGGCCCATGGCCGCGATAAGACGATTTGTAGCCCGTAGGCGCGGCTGCATCGGCGGACCGCCATGACCACGATACCCGATCCCTACGGCATCCTTTCCCACCCCGGCGACAGATACGGTTGGTCGGCCAGGTGTGCCGGGCATTTGCCCTTGAGGTGCCAGGCGAAGGCGATGATCTCGGCCAGGGTGCGATAGAGCGCCTCGGGAATCTCCGCGCCCAGTTCCAGGCGCGCCAGGATGCGCACCAGGTCGGCGTTCTCGTAGATGGGCACCTCGTGCTCGCGGGCGGTGGCCAGGATGAGTTCGGCCAGCTCGGCGTCGCCCTTGGCCGAAAGGATCGGGGCGCTGCTGCCGTCGTAGGAGAGGGCGATGGCCTGGCGGGGGGCGGGCGTGCTCATGCGGTGTCGTCGATCCAGCGTTGTTCGAGGGTGGTACGGGGATTACGGGCGGGGCGGCCCTGGCGACTACTGAGGTCGCCGACCACGAAGCCGGCGGCCAGCAGCCGTTCGCGCAGATGGGGCAGTTCGGTGTCGATCAGGGCCGCGGTGGCGCCTTTTTCCGCCCAGAACTCGCTGGACAGGCGGCCACTGGCGAGCTGGGCCTTGACCTGCAGCGGACCCAGGGGTGCCAGGTCGAAGGCCAGCTCCACCTTCCACAGGCTGTCGCGGGCTTCACCGCGGGCGTCCGGCGGGGGGCGTTCTTCCTGGAAGCGCACCTGCACCGCGCCCAGGCGCTCACCATCGCGCCAGGGGATTTCGGTCTGCCAGGTGGAGAGGTAGTAGCCATCCGGCAAGACCTGGGTCTGCGCCAGGCTGGCGAGCTGGTGGGTCTGCAGCCGGGCGATGACGCCGGTGGCCAGTTGCAGCAGTTCGTCGAGTTCGGCGTTGGTAGCGGCCAGGCCGCGGCCATCGCGCTCGCCCAGGGGGAAATCCAGGTCGCTGGGCTGGCGGCTGATGGTAGCCGCGCCACCCAGGGCGCGGCGCAGGGCATCGGGCAGGTTCTGCTGGGCGGTCTGGGCCAGCACCTGGGGATTGCGCAGCGGATCGCCCGGCACGCTGGCCAGCAGCCGGTCTACCAGGCGCAACAGATTGGCCTTGAAGTCTTCGCCGACGTCGGGCCCGGTCCGGTCCAGCAGTTGCTGTTCCAGCTGCAGTCCACTACGAGCCAGGGCGCGGGCCCAGCCCTGGGGGGTGGTGAGGGTCTCGGTATCGTCCAGATTGGCCAGCAGCGCCTTGAGCGCGGCACCCACGGCCGGTGGCAGCTCCTGCTCGGGAAGGGCGTCCTGCAGCCATTGCAGCAGGCCGTTCATCGACAACTGGCGCTGGCCCTGGCTCTGCAGCTGGCGGTCGATGTCGAGCTGGTCGAGGCGCTGCGCCAGGGGCATGACCGCCACTTCCTGGCTGTCCTTGATCACCACGGTGAGTAGGCTGCCCACCGGCACAGGACGGGGCGACTCAAGCTTGAGCTGGCGACCTTCGAGGCTGGAGCTGAGCGCCTTGGCAAGCACCTCGTAGCTGGGCGCCGCGTCGGGTGGCTGTTGCAGCAGGCTGCTCAGCACCCGCAATTGCAGGGTGGTACCCACCGGCAACTGGCGCAGGTCCAGTTGCTGCAGCGGCGGGGGCGGCGCCTCGCCGTCCAGGCTTTGCAGCAGTACGGCCAATTGCGTGGAGCCCAGCGTGCTCACCAGCAACTGGCTGCCGACCGGCAGGTTATTGGTCGGACTCTGGGTGGTGAGCAGCACACTGCCACCCTGGGCGAGCTGCAGTTGCAGCAGGAACTGGAAATTCTGGCCGGCCGGGCGAGTGGCCAGCACCTCGGCGGTGGCCGTGGTGCCGGGCGGGATGAGGTCGTCGAGGGACTGCAGGGCCTGGAGGATCTGCGCGCCGGCATCGGACGCCTGCGCCGTCGCGGCCCGGACGGGCAGGGTGGGCGTGACGCCGGTACTGGGCGGGATCGCGGAGATGGAAGTCATCGACAGGTCCGAAAAAGTCGCCTCTGTGCTGCCTATGTATAATGGCAGGCTTGCCTTCAGGGGTGTGTGCCGGGTTAACGGCCGCTACCCGACCGACTTTAGTCCCTTGGAACCTCATGCCGTGAACCCGCCCCTGCTCGACGCCGTCGCGCTCCGTTGCGAACGGGGCGATCGCCTGTTGTTCGACGGCCTCGACCTGCGCGTACGGCCCGGCGAGCTGCTGCAGATCGGTGGCGTCAACGGCAGCGGCAAGACCAGCCTGTTGCGTATCCTGGCGGGCCTGCTGCCGGCCGAGGGAGGGCAGGTCCAGCGCCCATCGGCGACCGACCTGCTCTGGCTGGGCCATGCGCCGGGCATCGCCGATGGCTTGAGCGTCCTGGAAAATCTGCTGTCGCTGGCCTGTCTGCGGCAGGCGCTCAGGCGCGCTGACGCCCTGGCCGCCCTGGCAGCCATGGGCCTGGAGGCGTGGGCGGACGAGCGCTGTGGCCAGTTGTCGGCCGGACAGCGGCGGCGGGTGACCCTGGCCCGCCTCTATCTGCCGGCAGCGCCGCGGCTATGGCTGCTGGACGAACCCTTCACCGCCTTGGACGCGGCGACTTGCGCGGCTCTGGAGTGCCGGCTGCAGGCGCATTGCGCCGCGGATGGCGCCGTAGTGCTGACCAGTCATCGTGAGCTGCAAACCCCCATCGCCGGTCATCGCCGCCTGGTGTTGGATGGTGGTCGATGATCGCGGCCTGCCTGGCGGTTCTTCGGCGGGAGTGGCGCCTGGCCTGTCGCCGGCCGGCGCAGTGGCTCATTCCGCTGGCCTTTCACGCCCTCATCGTCACCCTGTTTCCCCTGGCCTTGGGACCGGACGGCCGGCAACTGGCGCTGCTGGCGCCGGGCCTGCTGTGGATCGCCCTGCTGCTGGCCTTGCTGCTCGGCCAGGACGGACTGTTTCGTAGCGACTGGCAGGACGGCTCCCTGGAACTCTGGCTGCTGGCGCCCCAACCCCTGGCGCTGCTGGTGCTGCTCAAGCTGCTGGTGCACTGGTGTTTCAGCGGCCTCGCCCTGGTAGCCCTGACCCCACTGCTGGGGCTGATGCTGGGCCTGCCTGCCGGGGCCTTGCCGGCGATGCTGGCGGCCCTGACCCTGGGCAGCCTGGCCCTGACGCTGATCGGCGCCATCGGCGCGGCCCTGACCGTGGGGCTGGCGCGTGGCGGCCTGCTGCTGGCGCTGCTCAACCTGCCGCTGCAGATTCCGGTGCTGATCCTGGGCACGCTCAGCCTGGACGCCGCGCGCAGCGGCCTGCCGGTTACCGGCTACCTGCTGTGGCTGGGCTGTTTCACCCTGCTGGCTCTGACCCTGGCGCCCCTGGCGGTGGCTGCCGGCCTGCGCATCGGCGCCGCCCAATGACGAGGATCCCATGAACTGGACCTGGCTGCACCGCCTGGGCTCGCCCGCCATCTTCTATCGCCTGGCCGGCCGGCTGCAGGGACCCTGCCTGGCCCTGGCCGGGCTGCTGCTGGCCGTCGGCCTGGTCTGGGGGCTGTTCCTGGCGCCGCCGGACTACCAGCAAGGCGACAGCTTTCGCATCCTCTATGTACACGTACCGGCAGCCTTCCTGGCACAGTCCTGTTACCTCCTACTGGCCATCGCCGGGGCCGTCGGTCTGGTCTGGCGCCTCAAGCTGGCCGACGTCGCCCTGCGTGCCGCCGCGCCGCTCGGAGCCTGGATGACGGTGATCGCCCTGGCCACGGGATCGCTGTGGGGCATCCCCACCTGGGGCACCTGGTGGATCTGGGACGCCCGGCTCACCTCGATGCTGGTGCTGCTGTTCCTCTACCTGGGCATCATCGCCCTGGGGCAGGCCATCGCCACGCGGGAGAGCGCTGCCCGCGCCTGCGCCCTCCTGGCGCTGGTAGGCTCGGTGAATCTGCCGATCATCAAGTATTCGGTGGAGTGGTGGAGCACCCTGCACCAGCCGGCCACCTTCAGTCTGGTGGAGCGTCCGCCGATGCCGCCAGCCATGTGGCTGCCGCTGCTGGTCATGGTGCTGGGCTTCTACCTGCTGTTTGCCGGGTTGCTGTTGCAGCGGATGCGCCTGGAACTGCTGCGCCGCGAATGGCGCAGTCGCTGGGTACGAGCGGCAGTGGGCGAGGAGCGGCCATGAGCGGGATCGACTGGGTCCAGGCCCTGAGCATGGGACGTCATGGCCTCTACGTCTGGCCGGCCTTCGGCCTGACCCTGGCGATCCTCCTGGGCCTGCTGCTGCACGGCTGGCAGGCGCGCCGGCGGGTGGAGCGCGACCTGCGTCAGCGCTGGCGGCGGGAGCGCCAACCATGAATGCCGTCCGCCGTCGTCGGCTGCTGTGGGTGTTGGTGCTGCTGCTCGGCGTGGGGGGCGCTGCGGCGCTGGCCCTCAGCGCCCTGCAGCAGAACATCAACCTCTTCTATACCCCGAGCCAGATCGCCCAGGGCGAGGCGCCGCGGGACACCCGCATCCGCGCCGGCGGCATGGTGGAGCGGGGTAGTCTGGTACGCGCCGCGGATTCCCTCGCCGTGAGCTTCGTCATCACCGATTTCCAGCGTGAGGTGCGGGTCAGCTACGCCGGCATCCTGCCGGATCTGTTCCGCGAGGGGCAGGGCGTGGTCGCCCTGGGCCGGCTCGACGACCAGGGCCGGCTGGTCGCCGACCAGATCCTCGCCAAGCACGACGAGAAATACATGCCACCCGAGGTGAGCCAGGCGCTGCGCCAGGCCGGTCGGCCGCTGGATGGCGCGAGGCCGGCGCCATGATTCCCGAACTCGGCCAGCTGTGCCTGCTGCTGGCACTGGCCATGGCGCTGGTGCAAGGTACCGTGCCGCTGCTCGGCGCCTGGCGGGGCCAGCTCGACTGGATGCGCCTGGCGCGCCCGGCCGCCTTCGGCCAGTGCCTGTTCCTGGCGCTGGCCTTCGCCGCGCTGGTCTGGGCCTTCCTGCAGGACGACTTCTCGGTGGCCTATGTGGCGGCCAACTCCAACAGTCGCCTGCCCTGGTACTACAAGATCAGCGCCAGCTGGGGCGCCCATGAGGGGTCCTTGCTGCTCTGGGCGTTGACGCTGTCGGCCTGGAGCCTGGCGGTGGCGGTCTGTTCGCGGCAGTTGCCCCAGGCCCTGCTGGCCCGGGTACTGGGCATCCTCGGGCTGGTGGCCCTGGGTTTCCTGACCTTCCTGGTCGCCACCTCCAATCCCTTCGCGCGGCTGCTGCCGCAATTTCCGCGCGACGGCAACGACCTCAATCCGCTGCTGCAGGACCCCGGGCTCATCCTGCATCCGCCCATGCTCTACATGGGCTACGTCGGCTTCTCGGTGGCCTTCGCCTTCGCCCTGGCGGCGCTGCTGGAAGGGCGCCTGGACGCCGCCTGGGCACGCTGGGCACGGCCCTGGACGCTGGTGGCCTGGGCCTTCCTCGGCTGCGGCATCGTGCTCGGTTCCTGGTGGGCCTACTACGAGCTGGGCTGGGGCGGTTGGTGGTTCTGGGACCCGGTGGAAAACGCCTCCTTCATGCCCTGGCTGGTGGGCACGGCGCTGCTGCATTCCCTGGCGGTGACGGAGAAGCGTGGCCTGTTCAAGGGCTGGACGGTGCTGCTGGCCATCGCCGCCTTCTCGCTCAGCCTGCTGGGGACCTTCCTGGTACGCTCGGGCGTGCTGACCTCGGTGCATGCCTTCGCCAGCGATCCGACCCGCGGGGTGTTCATCCTGGCCTTCCTGCTGTTGGTGGTGGGCGGCTCCCTGACGTTGTTCGCCTGGCGCGCGCCGGCCCTCAGCGGATCGGCGACCTTTGGCCTGGCGTCGCGCGAGGCGTTGCTGCTGATCAACAACCTCATCCTGGTGACGGCCGCGGCGATGGTACTGCTGGGCACCCTCTACCCCCTGATCATCGACAGCCTCACCGGCGCCAAGCTGTCGGTCGGGCCGCCGTACTTCGATCTGCTGTTCGTTCCCTTGATGGCGCTGCTGATGCTGGCCCTGGGCGTGGGCGTGCTGGTGCGTTGGAAACAGAGTCCGGGCCGCTGGCTGGCACGGCTGCTGGCGCCCATCCTGCTCGCCTGCGCCGCCCTGGCAGGCATCGCCGCCTCGTGGCTGGAGCAGCCGAGAGCATCCATCCTGGTGGTGCTGGCGCTGGCGGCCTGGGTCGTGCTGACCGCGCTGCGCGATATGCTGGGCAAGGTGGTGGCGCTGGGCTGGCGCCGCGGCCTGCGCAGCCAACCGCGCAGCTACTGGGGCATGCAGCTGGCGCACCTGGGCCTGGCCGTCCTCGCCCTGGGCGTGGTACTGGCCAGCCAGCTGGACGTGCAGCGCGACCTGCGCCTGGCGCCGGGCGAGCACGTGGAACTCGGTGGCTATCGCTTCGGCTTCGCTGGCACCCAGCACTACGAGGGACCGAACTTCAGTGCCGAGCGCGCCCTGCTGCAGGTAGAGCGCGAGGGCCGCGTGGTGGCGCTGTTGACGCCGGAAAAGCGCCGCTACCTGGCTGGCGGCGCGGTCATGACCGAAGCCGCCATCGATGCCGGCCTGACCCGCGATCTCTACGTCGCCCTGGGCGAACCCCTGGGGGAGGGCGCCTGGGCGGTGCGCCTGCAGATCAAGCCCTTCGTCCGGCTGATCTGGCTCGGTGGGCTGCTCACCGCCCTGGGTGGCCTGCTGGCGCTGGCCGATCCGCGCTACCGGCGACGGCGGGCGGCGCCCATCCCTGCCCCTGCGGAGTCTTCCTGATGCGTCGTCGCCTGCTGCTCTGCCTGCCGCTGTTGGCCTTCTTGCTGCTGGCCGGATTTCTCTATCGCGGCCTCTATCGTGATCCCCAGGCCTTGCCCTCGGCGCTGGTCGGCCAGCCGTTTCCGAGCTTTTCGTTGCCGGGCGTGCAGGACGAGCGCCAGTTCGGTCGCCAGGACCTGCTCGGCCGCCCGGCGCTGGTCAACGTCTGGGGTACCTGGTGCGTGGCCTGCCGCGAGGAGCATCCCGTGCTGAATCGACTCAAGGCCCAGGGCGTGGTGATCCACGGCATCAACTACAAGGACGACAACGCCAGTGCCCGACGCTGGCTGGCGGAATTTCACGATCCCTATCAGCTCGATATCCGCGACGACGAGGGGCGGCTGGGACTCGACCTGGGGGTCTATGGCGCCCCGGAAACCTTCCTGGTCGATGCCCAGGGCGTGGTGCGCTATCGCCACGTCGGCGTGATCGACCAGCGCCTCTGGGACGAGGAACTCGGACCGCGCTATCGCGCCCTGGTGAGCGCACCATGAGGGACAGGCTGCTGGCGATCCTGCTGTTGGCCTGGTCGGCCCTGGCCAGTGCCGCCATCGACACCTATGGCTTTCGCGACGAGGCCGAACGGCTGCGTTTCCAGGCCCTGACCCGCGAACTGCGCTGCCCCAAGTGCCAGAACCAGGACCTGGCGGATTCCAACGCGCCCATCGCCGGCGATCTGCGCCGGGAGATCCGGCGGCTGATGGCAGCCGGACAGAGCGATGAGCAGATCATCGCCTACCTGGAACAGCGCTATGGCGAGTTCATCCGCTATCGCCCGCCTTTCGAAGGGCGCACCTTGCTGCTCTGGACCCTACCGGGGCTGGGGCTGCTGGGCGGCGCCGGGGTGCTGCTGGTGCTGACCCGCCGGCGTCGCGTGGAACCGGCGCTCAGCGCCGCCGAACGCGAGCGGCTGGCCGCGCTGCAGCCGGAGGAGGCGCCATGACCCTGACCTTCTGGGGCCTGGCCGGGCTGCTGGCGATCCTGGCGGCGCTGATCCTGCTGGTGCCGCTGCTGCGAGGTGGACGGGCGGCGGGAGATCAGCGCGAGGCGATCAATCGCGCGCTCTACCGGGAGCGCCTGGCGGACGCACGGCTGCGCGCCGGTCAGGGCGAGCTGGATGCCGAGGACCTGGCGGGCGCCGAGGCGGAAGCGGCGCGAAGTCTGCTAGCCGACAGCCCAGTCGATGAGCGGCCGGCTTCCCTTCACGGGCGGCGGCTCGGCATCGCCGCCGCCCTCGCGGTGCCCGCCCTGGCCCTGGGGCTCTATCTATGGCTCGGCGCCTTGCCAGCGCTGCAACTCAGCCAGCGACTCGCCGAACCGGCAGGGTCACCCCAGGCGCTGCTGGCCAATCTGGAAGAGGCCACCCGCCGGCAACCCCAGGCCGCCGACAACTGGTACCTGCTCGCCCGCGCCTATGCCGGGCTGGGGCGCTATGCCGCGGCGGTGAGCGCCTTCGAGCGAGTGCTCCAGCTCGATGGGCGGCGCCCGGAAGTCCTGGGTCAACTGGCCCAGGCGCGCTTCTTCGCCGCGGGCCGCACCCTGGACGCCCAGACCCAGGCGCTGGCCGACGAGGCGCTGCAGGCCAATCCCGGCGAGCCCACCACCCTGGGGCTGCTGGGTATCGCTGCCTACGAGCGTGGCGACTACCCCCAGGCGGCCGCCTATTGGCGCCGGCTGAGCGCCGGTCTCGATCCGGCGGACCCGCTGCGCCAGGCCCTGGCCGAGGGCATCGCCCGGGCCGAGCGGTCAGCACAGGCGGCGGGGCAAGGCGTAGCTACCTCCGGATTCGCCGTGGAGGTCAGTCTGGCGCCGGAGGTGGCGCGCCGGGTGAAACCTGAAGACAGCGTCTTCGTGCTGGCCCTGGCGGTCGACCAGCCCGGTCCGCCCCTGGCGGTCCGCCGCCTGAGGGTAGCCGACCTGCCGGTGCGGGTGCGGCTCGACGATGGCGACGCCATGCTGCCCCAGCGCCGGCTGTCGGATCAGCGCCGGATACGCCCGGTGGTGGTCATCGCGCGTAATGGCGATCCGCTGAAGGGCGACTGGCGGCACGCGGGCGAGCCGCTGGACCTGCCGACCGACACAGTCGGTCGACTACGCGTGGTAGAGGGGGACACCCTCACGCAATGATCCAGCACCACCACCTAGGACAGGGATGCCATGAATACCTACGAAGAAGCGGTCGCCGCGACCAGAGCCCTCTGTGAAGCCATTCGCAACGATCCATGCAAAAGACGAAGGGTGCGCGAGTCCTTCTACGAGCGTTTCGGTGACGCCGACAACGACGGCCTGAGCTACGGCGATTCGGAGCTGGCCTTTCTCGATTGGGAAATCCGTGCCGGGGTGCTGGATCCGGAAACCGGCAGTCGCTGGTGGCGCAACGTCAACCTGAACTTCATCTATCTGTCCGAGCTGGCCGGCTGCCTGGCGCAGCATGATATTCCCAGTGACCAGGCGCCCTTTCCCACGCGCTGCTGGCTGGATTTCATCGCCGAGCCCACGCCGCGCCACTGGTATCTAGCCCACAACTCCTCAATCCTCGACGGTTTCCACCTCTATGAGGACGACGCCCGGCTGGAAAACGCCATTGGCCAGGATTTTCTCAACATCACCCTCTATCGACTGATGTTCGCTCAGGCGCTGGTGGAGGATGCGACCATCTTCGGTGAAATCGGCGCCTGGCTGGCCGACCCGCGCGGATTTTCGGTAACGCTGCTGGTGCACCTGGCGGACTTCTACCCGCCGCATTATCCGCTCACCGAGGCGGACCGTCCCATCATCGAAGGGAAGGGCAAGGGCCTCGAGGAAACGGCCGTGCGGCTGATGGATGGCTTGATTCGCCACTTTCTGCGCGAGCTGTACCAGGAGGCGGCCGGGTGGAACCAGGCGCCCGACCTGCTGAACTATCTGAACGGCAACAAGCCCGCCTACCCACCCGCCGCGGGCCACCGCGAAGCCCTCGCGGCGGCCCGGGCGGTGACATCACTGGAAGGCGTCCTCGCCAGGCAGGACCTCGGAGTGGCCGAGGATGGCACGAGCGGTCTGCAGGCCTGACAGGGTCGCCGACTCCACGCAGCCCATGTTGAAGCCGTTGCGGATCCAATCGCCGGTCAGATAGAGGTTGCTGCAGGCGCTGCCGTCGGTGGCCAGGCGGTAGCGACTGCTGCCGGCCACACTCTGCACATATCTCTCGCTGGGATCGACGTTGGCGCGCCAGTATTGGTAGTCGAAGCGGGCCACGCCGCTGACGTCGGTGGGGGCCAACAGGTATTCCCAGTGGTAATCCTGGTTGGTGCCGGCAGCCGGCCAGTAATCGAGCAGGTTGCCCTTCATGAAGTCGATAAAGGCGTCGTGTACCTTGAGGGCCTGACCCTGCGGGTAGTCGCTTTTCTTGCCGATGGGCGGCGCGGCGTCGGCGGCGAAAACGCCACAGAAGTAGCTGATGTCCTGGGGCGGGGTGCCGCTCGACCAGTCCTCGCGATCCACCAGGTAGCTGACGTCGGCCCAGGAATCCATCGCCTGGGCAGCGAAGCCGAGCAGCTCCGGTGCCTGGCCGCCCTTGGGCGAGCCGGTCCAGCCGAGTTGCCAGGCGTCCCGACTCTGCCACAGCTGGACCGCCTGGGTGGCCACGGTCGCGACCTTCTGGGTCATCTGGGCGAAGGCCGGATCGAGGCTGCAAAGGCTGGGGGAGAGGGCGGCGAGGCCAGCGACGGAGATGCCCAGCACCACGTCGTCGAAGTCATGATCGACCACCAGTTCCAGTTGCTCGACACCTGGCCAGCCGCTCCAGTTGGATTCCAGGTTGATGTTCTGCTCCTGCAAGCGCTGGGCGATGTCGTCCTGGATCTGGTCGTAGAGCGGCGTCGACGGCCAGCAGGGCAGGCCCTTGACGTCCACCAGCGGCTGGTAGGGCTCCTGCTTGAGCGGCACCTGGCGCTGGATCTGCAGGCGGGTGACTCGTGGCCCCTGGCCCTGACCGCCGTCAGCGGCCTCGATGCCGGTCACCTGGTGGAAGAACTGGAAATTCACCCCGCGCTTGGCCAGCACCTCGTAGTAGGGCGCGAAGACCACGTCGCCCATGCCGGCCTGCATGCGCCAGATGAAGGAGCCCTTGGAGGTGGTCAGCGCCAGCAGGGCGGCGCGCAGCACGGTGCCGGCCTCGACGTCGGGGCTGCCGAGGTCGCCGTCGCGATAGGCGAAGATGCCACCGTGCAGCGACTTGACCACCGCGCCGTCCAGGGTAGCGGCGCTGGCACCATGGCGTTCCAGCCAGGCCAGGAAGGTTTCGTCGTTGAGCGACTCGAAGCCTTTGGCGTAGACCTCGTCGTCAAGCATGCCGATGAGCACGGTAAGGCCAAAGTCCATCAGTAGCCACAGCCGGTGGGCGACGACGCTGGTCTGGCTGCGCTCGTTCAGCACCCTGGCCAGCAGGCTGCGGGCTTCGCGCAACAGCCACAGCAGCAGCGGATGATCGTGGCTTTCGGGCAGCGCGGTGCGCGCCTTGTGCAGGTGGCGCTCCGCCTCGCCGAGGGCCAGGGCCTGGACCTCTTCGCTGCAGTGGGCGCGCAGGCGACCGAACAGCCCCTCGGGGGCCGCCGAGACGCTGGTCTGCTCGGCTTCACCCAGGCGCAACAGCCATTCCAGCAGGTCGCCCAGGGCGCTCATGAAGGGCTTGGGATTCCAGCCCTCGCCGGGTTTGCCAGGCAGCGCCAGGGTATCGATGGGCCAGGTGGTCCAGCGATTCTGGAATTCGTCGGCGAAGGCGGTGTGGGAGTGGGCGAAGAAGGCCTCGTCGAGGGTGGCCAGGGGCGCGCCGGCCGGGCGCGCGAGCTCCTCGTAGCACTGTCTCAGGCTATGGAAGGCATTGTAGTAGAAGCCGAACCAGACGTGGATGCCGTGTTCTTCGATGCGCTGGTGGTCCGCGGCGTTGCGGCCACTGGCGCCCTTGCCCCCCAGGCGCCAGCCCTGCTGATAGAGGGTGATCTGGTAGCGGTCCTGCCAGTTGGGCTCACTAGTAAGACGAAAGGCGGCCGTGATGGCAGATACACCACCGCCTAGAATGACGATCTTGCGAAAAGAGGGTAACGCTTCCATGCCGTTTGCTCCGAAGTGTGCAATTTCTTGCGCGAGTGGACGAATGCCTGGTGATGGCTAAGGTAATATCACTTTATCGAAAAGTTCCCTTGAGACTTTAGGGTCCGGCTGAAAAGTACCTGCATAGCGGGCGAGGCGACGTCCCGAGTCGACGTGCTCGACCTTTGCCGGGCGACTTGGCATGCAGGCTCAGGCAGGGCGATTGGTTACAGTTGAGGCGACGACCCGGCGGGGCGTCCCAGGATCGAGGCGAGCGCGGTGTTGAGGATTCCAGGCTATAGCTGCAAGGCACGGGTGAGCGAGAGTCGCCATGCGCTGATCTACCGCGGAACCCGCCTGGACGACGGACAATCGGTGATTCTCAAGCTGCTGGCTGCCGACTACCCCACGCCCCAGGCCCAGGCCGGCCTGCGTCAGGAATTCGAGCTGACCCGTCGGGCCAGCGCCAGTGGTGCGGTGAGCGCGGCGCTGGACCTGGTCGACTATGACGGGCGCCAGGTACTGGTGCTCGAGGACATCGGCGGTACCGATCTCGCCGCGCTGCTGGATCAAGGGCCGCTGGCCCTGGACGATTTCTTCGACTGGGCGCTGGCCATCGTCCGCGCGCTGGCGCGGCTGCACCGGTTGCGCATCGCCCACAATGACCTCAACCCGCGCAACATCGTCTGCAATGGCGACACCGGTACGCTGCGACTCACCGACCTGGGGATCGCCACCGAGTTCGGCGCCGTGGGCAGCGGCGAGATCCGCCTGGAAGGCTCCCTGATCTACCTCGCGCCCGAGCAGAGCGGGCGGACCGGGCGGCACCAGGACTACCGCAGCGACTTCTACGCCCTCGGTGTGACCTTCTACGAGATGCTCTGTGGCGAGCCGCCGTTCCACGCCCAGGATCCGCTCGAACTGGTGCATGCGCACCTGGCCATGCGTCCGCCCGCCCTGGCCGAGCGAGTACCGGGCATTCCCGCCGGGCTGGTGGCGCTGGTGGAAAAACTGATGGCCAAGGCTGCGGAGGAGCGCTACCAGGGCTGCTTCGGCATCCTGCGCGATCTGCAGCGTTGCCAGGCGAACTGGCAGGCCGGGCGCGACGAGGATTTCGTGCCGGGCAGCGACGATCCGCCCGCGCGCCTGGTGATGTCGCGCTCGCTGCAAGGCCGGGCCAGCGCCATGCGCCTGCTCGACGAAGCCCTGGCGCGAGTGACCCTCGGCCAGGTCGAGGCAGTGTTCGTCAGGGGCGCCTCCGGGGTCGGCAAGTCGGCCCTGGTGCAGGCCTTCGTACGCCGCCAGGGCGAGCGGATGGTCGTGGTCCACGGCAAGTTCGAGGCCCTGGGCCGCGCGGTGCCCTACAGCGCCCTGCGCCAGGCGGTGAAGGAGCTGGTCGAGCTGGGCCAGACGCTGGGCGCGGACTTCGCCGAACGCCTGCTCGGCCTGCTGGACGGCAATGCCGTCGTCCTCACCGATGTCTCGCCCGAACTGGCCGCCTGGCTCGGTCCCCAGCCGCCGGTGGCCGAGCTGCCGCCCCAGCAGGCCGAGCAGCGCTTCGACGATGCGGTGAGCGCCCTGTTGCTGGCCTTCGCTACCCACGACCGTCCCCTGCTGCTCTGGCTGGATGACCTGCAATGGGCGGACGCTGCCTCGCTGCGGCTGATCGAACGCCTGCTGTCACGCCGGCACCCGGGTTCCCAACTGCTGGTGGCGACCCTCCGCGACGAGCAACTGGCCGGCAGCCCGCTGGAGCGCCTGGTGACGACGGCGCCGATTCGCGACCTGACGCTGGGGCCGCTGTCTCGCGAGGACATCGAGCGGCTGATCGCCGACATCCTGCCGGCCCCGGCCGCCGACCAGGCCGCGCTGGCCGGCCTCTGCCTGGACAAGACCCTGGGCAACCCCTTCTTCATCGAACAGTTGCTGCGCAGCCTGCAACAGGAAGGCCTGCTGGAATTCGATGGCGAGCACGGCCGGTGGCACTGGGAGTTGCCACGCCTGCAGGCACTGGACGTCTATGACAACGTGGTCGACTTCATGGTCGGCAAGCTCCAGGACCTGCCGCCGGCCACTTCGCAGTTGCTGCAATGGGCCGCCTGCCTGGGCACGGTGTTCTCCTGCGAGCGACTCGCCGCCCTGATCGCCGAGTCGCCCGCGACGATCCGTCACCTGTGCCAGGTGCTGGTCCAGGAAGGACTGCTCACCGAAGCCGGGTCCGGGGGCGACGGCGCCCCTACCTGCTTCAGTTTCCCCCACGATCAGGTGCGCCATGCCGCCCATTCGCTGCTGGCGCCCGACGAGCGCGAGCGAGTCCATCTGCGGGCGGGCCAACTGTACCTCGCCGAAGGCGGGAAGGCGCGGCTGGAGGCGGTATCGCACCTCAACCTGGCGCTGGCGCTGATCGAGACACCGGCCGAGCGCCTGCAACTGCTGGAACTCAATCTGGAGGCCGCGCGCCGGACGCGGCAGGCCAATGCCTACCCGGCGGCGCTGGAATTCCTGAGCACGGCGGTGACACTGATCGACGAACCCGCCTGGAGCGGACGCCACGTGCTGCTGTTCCAGCTGCATCGCGAGTGGGCAGAACTCGCCCATCTCTGTGGCGATGCCCTGGAGGCGCTGCGGATCTGCGAACTGTTGCTGCCGCGGGCGCGGACGTCCCTTGAGCAAGCGGGCGTGCGCGCCCTGCAGATCGACCTGTTCAGCGGGCTGGGACGTTTCGCCGAGGCCCTGGCGGTGGGCGTGGCGGGCGTCCGGGCGCTGGACGAACCCTGGCCGGAAGCCCCGGCGGACATCAATCAGGCCATCGGCGCCGACAGTGCCGAGGTCGACGCCTGGCTCGCCGCGCGGTCGCCGGCGGCGCTGCTCGACCTGCCGACCATGGACGATCCGCGCGCCCAGTTGCTGATCCGGCTGCTGGGCCTGCTGTGGGGGCCGGCGATCAACGTCGACCTGCCCATGAGCCTGCTGGCGGTGATGCGCATCGTCAAGCTGTCGATCCAGTACGGCAACGGCGACCTCTCGCCCTTTGGCTATGCCAACTATGGCTCGCTGCTGTCGGCCTTCCACGGGCGCTACGAACTGGGCTACCAGGTCGGGCGGCTGGCCGTCGACCTGGTGGACCGCACTGGCAATCTGCCGCTCAAGTGCAAGGTCTACACCATGTTCGCGGTGACCAACAGCCCCTGGTCGAGTCCCATCGCGGATAACGTGCCCCTGCTGCGCGAGGCCTTGGCAGCTGGCCAGCGCAGTGGCGAGATCATCTTCACCGCCTACAGCGCCTTCCACATCCTCAAGCACCTGCAGCATGCCGGGGCGCCGCTGGACGACATCCTCGGCGAAACCGGGCAGATCGAGCCGATTCTGCTGGGGATCGGCGATCCCAATACCCTGGAGATATTCACCATCCTCCGCCAGTCGCTGCGCCTGTTGCAGGGGCTGACGCCGAGCCAGGAGCGTTGGGACGAGGAGGGCCAGGACGAAGCGGTGCTGGTGCGCCAGATGCAGGACAGCGGCCATGTGCTCTGCCTGAACTACTACGATTTCAACAAGATGCAGGCAGCCTTCCTGTTCCGCCGGCTGCCCGTTGCGCGGCAGCATGCCGAGGCCATGGAGGCCTCGCTGGCGGCCACCTTCGGCTGGTTCAGCATCGCCGAGCATGCCTTCTACCAGGCGCTGATCCTGCTGGCCGGAGACGAGCTGGCGGAGACGGAGCTGGCCAAGGTCCAGGCCGCCCGTGAACGGCTGGCCGGCTGGGCGACGCACTGCCCGGAGAACTTCGCCCACAAGCGCGACCTGGTGGACGCCGAACTGGCGCGCCATGCCGGCCGCAGCGAGACGGCCATGGACTGCTACGAGCGGGCCCTGGAGTCGGCGCGGCTGCATGGCTTCCGCCAGGGCGCGGCACTGGCCGAGGAGCTCTACGGCCGCTTCTGGCTGGCGCAAGGCCGCTCGCGCCTGGCCCGGGCCTATCTGCAGGACGCCCAGCGTAGCTATCTGCACTGGGGCGCGGCGGCCAAGGCCCAGGCCCTGGAGAACGAATTCCCCCGTTGGCTGCGCGTGGCGGAAACCCGTTCCCTGACGGTGCAGCGTACCCATGACCAGACTACCGGCGACATGATGCGCCTGGACTGGCTGTCGGTGCTCAAGTCGCTGCAGACCATCTCCAACGAACTGGCACTGGACCAGCTGCTGGCGCGGATGATGCGCATCATCCTGGAGGAGGGCGGTGCCCAGCACGGGCTGTTGCTGTTGCCTGAAGGCGGGCGCTGGCTGGTGCAGGCCTCGGTGTCCAGCGGCGCGGCCGAGCCCAAGGTGCTGCAGGGACTGCCCGTGGCGCTGGGCGAGCAGGACCTCGGCGAAAGCCTGGTGCCGCTCACCCTGGTCTCCCACGTCATCCGTAACCGGGAAGCGGTCATCCTCGACGATGCCGCCAGTGCCGGGCGCTTCGTCCGCGACAGCTACATCCGCGCCCGGCGACCGCGCTCCATCTGCTGCATGCCGGTACTGCGCCAGGGCCGCCTGATCGGCGTGCTCTATCTGGAAAACAACCTGCTGGCCCAGGCCTTCACCCCGGGTCGGCTGCAGGTGCTGAGCATCCTCGCCACCCAGGCGGCGATTTCCCTGGAGCACGCGCAGATCTACGAGACCCTCGAGCAGCGCGTCGCCGAGCGGACGCTCGAACTGGACCAGGCGCGCATCCGTGCCGAGGAAGCGGCCACGGCCAAGTCGCTGTTCCTGGCCACCATGAGCCACGAGATCCGCACCCCGCTCAATGCCGTGATCGGCCTCAGCCGCCTGACCCTGGGTACCCGGCTGTCCGGCGAGCAGCGCGGCCACGTCGGCAAGATCCTCGATTCCGGCGAGAGCCTGCTGGGCGTCATCAACGATGTCCTCGACTATTCCCGCAACGAAGCCGGCGGCACCCGGCTCGAACAACTCGGCTTCAACCTGGGCAAGGTGCTCGAGCGCACCCTGAACCTCTGCGCGCTGAAGGCCCACGAGAAGGGTGTGGAGCTGGTGCTGGACTGCGGTCCGGACATCCCCCTGCAACTGGAGGGCGATCCGCTACGGCTGCAGCAGGTATTGGTCAACCTCCTGAGCAACGCGGTCAAGTTCACCGAGGCCGGGCATGTGCTGATCCGCGTCGGCGCGGCGCGCGAAGACGCGCGGGTGCGGCTCAGCATCGCCGTCGAGGACACTGGCATCGGCATGACCGAGGTGCAACTGGGCCAGCTGTTCCAGCCCTTCACCCAGGCGGACGGCTCCATCAGTCGCCGCTATGGCGGCACCGGCCTGGGCCTGGCCATCTCGCGCCAGCTCACCGACCTCATGGGCGGTTCCCTGGAGGTCCACAGCGAGGCGGGACGCGGGTCCTGCTTTACCCTGCAACTGACCCTGCCGGTGACCGGCGAGCCGGAGCGGCTGCCCAGCCAGCTGGCGCGCCGGGTGCTGTTGGTGGACGACCATGCCCTCGCGCGGCGCATCCTCGCGCAGCGCCTGCGTGAACTGGGCATGCAGGTCCGCGAAGCGGAATCCGCGGTCCAGGCGCTGGCCGCAGTGACGACCGGGAGCGAGGTGTTCGAGCTGGCCATCGTCGACTGGCGCCTGGGCGCCGAGGACGGTCTGGTGCTGGCGCGGCGCCTGCGCGAGTGCCAGCCAGGGCTGCCCCTGGCCATGCTGGCCTCGCCCTACGAGGCGGAAGAGGTACGCAGCCTGGGCGAGGACATCGTCGGCCTGGAGCTGCTCGACAAGCCGATCACCGCGCCCATGCCCCAGCGGCTGCTTGCCGGCCTGGGCCTGGCGCCCGCCATGGCGCCGACGCGGGGGCAGACGGCGATCGACCTGCAGGGCATTCGCCTGCTGCTGGTGGACGACAACGCCATCAATCGCCAGGTGGTGATCGGCTTCCTGCAGGGTACCGGCATCCACATCGAGGTGGCGGAAGACGGCCAGGCGGCGCTGGATCGCCTGGAACACGAGGCCTACGACCTGGTGCTGATGGACGTCCACATGCCGCGCCTGGATGGGCTGTCGGCTACCCGCCTGCTACGCGAGCGGCCGGCGCTGGCGCGGCTGCCGGTGATCGCCATGACCGCCAACGGCCTGCCGGGAGACCGGGAGCGCTGCCTGGAGGCCGGCATGAACGATCACCTGGTCAAGCCGCTCGATCCCAGTGAGTTGTTCCGTGTCATCGCCGCCTGGGCCAGTCTCGAACAACTGGAGCGCGCCGAGCGCAAGGCGGTGGCGGACGTGAACGAGGCGAGCCTGCTGACGCGGGCACGCGGTACCGCGGCGCTGGAGCCGGAGACAGCGTTGCGCCTGCTGCGCGGCAACACCGATCTCTATGAGCAACTGGTCCGGGATTTCCGCGCCCAGCAGGCCGATCTGCCCGGTCGCATCGCCGCCTGGCGCGCCGCGGACGATGTGGTCGGTCTCTTCGAATGCGCCCATGCGCTGCAATCCTCTGCCGCCTACGTGGGCGCCACCGCCCTGCAGGAGGCGGCCCAGCGACTGACCAAGCGCATTCGCCTGGCCCAGCCCCTCGCCGAGGAGATTCGCCTGCTGCACGCCGAGGCCGAGCGCTGCCTGGCGTCGCTGGACGAGTTGCTGGTCGAGGACGAACAGCAGCAACCGGAGGCGTCCACGGACGGCGTGGAGGCCATGCTCGAGCGCCTGGTCGGGCTGTTGCGGGCGTCGGACTTCGCCGCCGAAGGGGTGCTGGACAGACTCGTGGAGCGCTGTGCGGGCACGCCCCAGAGCGCCGATGTGACGCGTATCCGCGAATGGGTGGATGACGTCGAATTCGAACACGCTGCCGATGCCACCCTCGATCTGCTGCGTCGGGTGCGACAGCTCGACCAGCGGTCGGGCTGAGGGCCGATGGAGGCAAGGGGTAGCGATCTGCCGCTGATTCTGATCGTCGACGATCAGAAGAGTAACCTACGTGTCCTCGCCGACCTGCTGCGCGACGAGGCTCGCATCATGCTGGCCAAGAGCGGGGTGCAGGCGCTGACCAAGGCGGCCCGCGAGCACCCCGACCTCATCCTGCTGGACGTGGTGATGCCAGGCATCGACGGCCTGCAGCTGATCCAGCTGTTCAAGCGGCGGGCCGAGACCAGTGCCATCCCGGTCATCTTCATCACCGCGGCCAACGACCTCAATCGCGAGGTCGAGTGCTTCGAGCTGGGTGCCAGTGATTTCATCCAGAAGCCCTTCAACCCCCTCGCCGTGCTGGCCAGGGTGCGGCTGCACCTGCAACTGGCCCGCCAGCGGCGCCTGCTCGAAGAGCTGGCGCACATGGACCCCCTGACGTCGGTCGGCAACCGGCGGCGTTTCGACGAGCAACTGGCGGTGGAGTGGCAACTGGCGGTCAATCGCGGGCGGCCCATCGCCATCGCCATGCTCGATATCGATTACTTCAAGCAGTACAACGATACCTACGGCCATGCCGCGGGCGACCAGGCACTGTCGCGGGTGGCTCAGGTGTTGGAGCAACGCATCCGCGATCGCGACTGCTTGGCGCGCTATGGTGGCGAGGAATTCGTCCTGCTGCTGCCGGGCGCCTCCCAGGCTGCCGCCGAGGCGGTGCTGGAGCGCTGCCGGCAGGGGATCGCCGAGTTGCGCATCGCCCATCCGCTGGCGGACGATCGGCTCTGGCTGACGGTGAGCATCGGCCTGGCCTGTTGCCATCCGACCCCGGAACAGGAGCCGCACTGGCTGCTCAAGACGGCGGACTCCCTGCTGTATCAGGCCAAGTCAGCCGGGCGCAACCGGTTGGTCAGCGCCGGCCTCTAGCGTGGTATTTCAGACGTTCGCGCAAGAATTGGCGAGTGATTTTTTGACTAAGGCTAGGCGCTGCGACGAGTCATAGCAGGGCTATGGCGAGGAGTGGCAACGCCGCTTAAGCCAAAAAAGCGCCGCCAAAATTGTGCAGTCAACGTCTGAAACACCACACTAGCGGCAGGCTCAGGCGTCGCCGGCGGGCCCGGCCAGCAATTCCACCCGGTTGCGGCCGCTGGCCTTGGCCTGGTAAAGCGCCTGGTCGGTCCGTTCGAGGAAGGCTTCGTGGTCGTCACCGCTCTGCGGCTGGATGCTGCCGACGCCGATGGAAATGGTCACCACCCCGATCTCGCTGCCGCTGTGGGCCACCTGCAGGCGCTCGACCCCGGCGCGGCAGGCTTCGGCGACCTGGCGCGCGCCTTCGGCGTCGGTGTCCGGCAGGACCATGGCGAATTCCTCGCCGCCGTAGCGGGCCACCAGGTCCGCCGGGCGCTTGAGCTGTTCGGTGAGCACCGCGGCCACCTTCTTCAGGCAGAGATCGCCGCTCAGGTGGCCGTAGGTGTCGTTGTAGCGCTTGAAGTGGTCGACGTCGCAGAGCAGCAGGGCCAACGGCTGGCGACTGCGACGGGCGCGCAGCCATTCGCCTTCGTAGGTCTGGTCGAAATGCCGCCGGTTGTTGATGCCGGTGAGGCTGTCGATGGCGACCAGTTTCTGCAGCTGGATGTTGGCCTCGGCGAGTTGCCGCTGGCTTTCGCGCAGGAAGCGGAAGGCCTCGTCGCGCTGGGCGCGCAGGACGTAGGCTTCGGAGTGGTAGCGAATCCGGGCCAGCAGCTCCAGCTTGTCAGGCAGCTTGACCAGGTAGTCGTTGGCGCCGGTGGCGAAGCTCTGCGCCTTGACCTGGGGGTCCTCCTTGGAGGAGAGCACCACGATGGGTACGTCGCGCAGCGCCGGGTCCGCGCGGAAGCGGCGAACGGTTTCCAGGCCATCGATCTCGGGCATGATCAGGTCCTGCAGCACCACGGTGGGTTTCAGCTGCAGCGCCATGTTCACCGCCTGGTGCGCATCCAGGCAGTAATGCAGTTCGACGTCGGGCTGATCCGCGATCATCCGCCGCACTGCCTCGATGATGATCAGTTGATCGTCCACCAGCAGCAGCCGCACCTTGGGGGCGATCAGACTATCCAGGGCTCCACCCTCATGCGTGGCCATTACTGCGCGTCCTTCTGCGAGCGGGGGGTGAGAATCCCGCATCTCAACTTGGCCATTCCCTGCCGCTGCACCGGCCAACGCTCCTGTTGGCGGCCTGTCATGTTCTGCCCTCCGGGGGCGAGGCGAAGCGTCGCTGCAGCCAGGCGCCGATCTGCGCAGGACTGAGCACGCGCTCCGCGGCGCCCATTCTAACCGCAGCTGCGGGCATGCCGTATACGGCACAACTGGCCTCATCCTGGGCCAGGGTCGGGCAACCGCTCTGGCGCAGGGCATACAGCCCGCTCGCGCCATCGCGTCCCATGCCGGTGAGGAGGATGCCCAGCACCTGGCGGCCCAGGTGGGGGTGGCCGGCAAGGCTGGTGAAGAACACATCCACCGACGGCCGATAGGGATAGTCGAGCGGGTCGGGGGTGTAGGCGAAGCGGCCGCGGCTGTCCAGCAGCAGGTGATCGTCGCCCAGGGCCACGCAGACCTGGCCGGGCTGCGGCTGGGCGCCGGCGGCGGCGGCCGTGACGGGCCAGGCGATCTGGGTGTCGAGCCAGGCGATGAAGCTGGGGGCGAAGCGACGGTCGATATGCTGGACCAGGACCACGCTGGCGGCGCCGGTCGGAGCCCAGCCCTCGAACAGGCTCACCAGGGCGGCCGGGCCGCCGGTGGAGGCGCCGATGGCCACCAGGGCGCCCGGTGTCTCGCCGGGCATGCCGACCGGCGCGGTCGCTTGCGGCAGCACCGCTTGAGCGGGGCGATCGGGCAGCCGCACCAGGGGTTCGATACGGCCGATCTTGCGCAATAAGGCGCCACCGTCGGCCCCTCCGGCGAGGGCTGGGGTGGCGGTCACGTCGAGGGCACCGGCGCCCATGGCACGGAACACCCCTTCGCAATCGTCCGGGGTGGCGGTGACCACCAGGATGGCGCAGGGCGACTGCGCCATGATCCGGCGGGTCGCCTCGATGCCGTCCAGGCGCGGCATCTGCAAGTCCATGAGGATGAGATCGGGCCGATCCTCGGCGCAGCGTGCCACGGCTTCCTCGCCATCGTGGGCGATCCAGGCCACCGTATGACGCCCGTCTCTGGCCAGCAGGCGGCGCAGGGCTTCGGTGGCCAGCAGCAGGTCGTTGACGATGGCGATTCTCATGGGGCTCCGATGAGGTCCTGCACGGCGGTGATCAGGGCGTCATCATGGAAGCTGCCCTTGGTCAGATAGTAATCGGCACCGGCCTGCATCCCCTTGAGCCGATCTTCCGGACGGTCCTTGTAGGAGACGATCATCACCGGCAGGGCGTGCAGGCGAGGATCGCGACGCACCAGCTCCACCAGCTCGATGCCGTTCATGCGTGGCATGTCGATGTCCGACAGCAGCATGTCGAAATCGCCGGCGCGCACGGCATTCCAGCCGTCCATGCCGTCCACCGCCACTTCCACCTCGTAGCCCTGGCCTTCCAGCAGCTTGCGTTCCATCTCGCGCACCGTGAGGGAGTCGTCCACCACCAGGATGCGCTTCACCCTTCGGGTGTCGGCGACCTGGCCGCCCTGTACCTGGCGCAGCCGGCCTTCGCCCAGCAGGCGCTCGATGCCGGTCAGCAGGTCGGCGACGTCCAGTAGCAGCACCGGGTCGCCATCGTCGAGCAGGGCCCCGGCAGTGACCGAGCGCAGCTTGCCGAAGATGTCGTCCAGCGGCTTGAGCGCCAGGCCCTGCTCGCCGCGCAGGCGATCCACCACCAGGCCGTAGCGGCGCTCGCCGCCGCCGATCACCAGCACCGCCAGGTCGTCGCCGGCCGGAGTCGGGTCGAGTTCCAGGAGCTGGTGGGCGGCGACCAGGCCCAGGCGATCCTCGCCGAGCAGGAAGAAGGCCTTGCCCTCCAGGGAATGCACCTCGTTCGCTGCCAGGCGCAGCACCCGCTCGATGCGGTTGACCGGCAGGGCATAGGCTTCGCCGGCGATGTCGACGATCAGGGCGCGGACGATGGAGCGGCTGACCGGCACCAGCAGGTGGGTGCTGAAGCCTTCACCCGGACGGGTTTCCAGGCGCACCTCGCCGTCCAGGGCGCGGATGGCATCGGCCACCACGTCCAGGCCCACGCCGCGTCCGGACAGCTCGGTGACCGTCTCCTTGAGGCTGAAGCCGGGCAGCAGCAGAAATTCCAGCAGCTCGGCGGGACTCAGCTCGGCGGCGACCGGGGCGGGACTCAGGCGACGGGCAATCACTGCCGCGCGGATGCGCTCCAGGTCAAGACCACGGCCATCGTCGTGCAGGCTCACCTGCAGCCGACCGGCGACATGGCGTGCCTCGAGGCGGATCTGGCCCCTTTCCGGCTTGCCCAGGGCACGGCGTTCGGCCGGCGTTTCCAGCCCGTGGTCGACGGCATTGCGCAGCAGGTGGTTGAGCGGGCTTTCCAGGCGCGCGAGTACCTCGCGGTCGATCAGGGTGTCGGCGCCGTCCACCTGCAGGGTGGCGTCCTTGTCCAGGCTCCTGGCAAGGTCGCGTACCAGCCGCGGAAAGCCCTGTACGGCGTCGCGCAGCGGACGCATCCGTACGCCGAGCACCTCGTCCAGCAGACCTCGGCAGACGCCGAGCAGGCGGCGTTCGTAGGCTTCCAGTGCCTGCAGCTGCTGTTGATAGCGATCGAGCAGCCCCTCCTGGCGCAGGCGCAGCTCGTTACTCGCCGCCGCTGCCTGGCCGAACAGCGCCTGCAGTTCGCCGCGATAGCCCTGGAAGCCCTGCACCAGGCCGTGCAGGCCGAGGCCCATCACCCGGGCCTCGCTGGTGAGGGCAAGAATCTGGTTGAAGCGGCCGCTGTCGACCCGCAGCGGGTCCCGGGTGCGTTCGGGCTCGGGGGGCTCTTCCACGGCGGCAGCGACGCTCGGTGCCGGCACGCCGGGCGGCGTTGCTGCCGGGCTCGGCGCCGCGTCGGCATCGGCGACGCTCAGGGCCCGGGCCAGGGCGCGCTGGGCATCGCGCTGTTCGAGCTGCCAGCGTTGGCTGGCGGCCTCGTCCAGGCGGCTGACCTCGCCGAGGACATCGACGCAGCGGAACAGTTGGTCGATGGCTGCGGTGCCCAGGCGGCGCTGGCCGTCCTGCACGGCCACCAGGCAATCCTCCATGGCGTGGGCCAGTTCGACCAGGCCATCCAGGTCGACGATGCGAGCGGCGCCCTTGATCGAGTGGGCTGCGCGCATCATGGGCTCGATCACGGCGATATCGGCGGGATCGCGCTCGAGGCGCAGCAGGCCGGCGTCCAGCGCCTGCAGGTGGCTCTGCACCTCGCTGGCGAAGAGGTCGTACAGCGACATCTCGCGCACGTCGCGCGGGGGCTGGCTCATCGCAGGGCCTCTTCCAGGGCACGTTCCAGGCGCGCCGGCTCGATCAGTCCGACCTGGTGCGGACCTTCGCGATAGACCCCGCCGAGATAACTCAGCAACTCGCCGCCGAGGGTCGCCGGCGGCGGCTGCAACTCCGCCGGCGCATAGCGTTGCAGCCCCAGCACCTCGTCGACCTGGATCGCCCAGTCGCGGCGGCCGATACGGATCAGCAGCAGGCGCGGAAAGCCCTGGCTGCGGCTGGCGGGGGCCACCGCGAGCAGCAGGTCCAGGGCGATGCAGGGATACAGCTGGCCGCGCACCGGCACGATGCCGTGCAGCAGTGGTGAGCGGCGATGGGGCACCCGGTGGGCGGCGATGGGCTCGGTGGCGGTGACCAGACAACTGCCCGGCAACCCGAGCCATTCCCCGCCCAGGCGAAACACCAGGGCGCTGAGCGAGCGCGTCTGGGCATCGGCCAGGGGTGCCGCATAGCGCTCGGCCCAGGCAGCCCGTTCGGCGTCGGCCAGTTCGCGATCCAGGCTCATGCCTGATCCCCTGCGCCGCCGGGCTGGATGCGCGCCGCGCGCTCGCGCAGGCGGCCGGCTTCGTCGAGGCGTCCGGCGCGCTCGCAGATCAGCGCCAGCCGGCACAGCGCGGGGTAATGCGCGGGTTCGAGGTAGAGGGCCTGGCGTAGCGCTCGCTCGGCCTCGGCGGCGCGTGCGTCGGGTAGGATCAGGGCGAGCAGGAAGTGAGCGCCGGCCTGGCTGCGATCCTGTTCCAGCAGGCCGCGCAGCAAGGCCTCGGCGGCGTCGCCCTGGCCGGCATCGGCGAGCCGCTGCGCCTGCTCCAATACCGGTGGTGGCCCGGGCGTCGCGGGCGCACTGACGGGCAAGGCGCGACTGCGCGGAGGCGGCGGTGCCGGCGCACGGGGCGCCGCGGCTGGACGGGGTGCGGCTTTGCGCCGTGGCGTGGTGGTAACGTTCGGGGAGCGGGGGGCATCCGCTACCTGTGCCTGGCGCTTGACCAGTGCCGAGGCATGGGCCACGCCCAGGCTGGCGAAGCCGTGGCGCATGGCGCTGACCATTTCCGAGCTGCCCACGCAGAGCAGGCCATCGTCGTGCAGCAGGGCGGCCAGGTGGCTCAAGGCGCGGCCCTGGGTCTGGTCGTCGAAGTAGATCAGCAGGTTGCGGCAGAGCACCACGTCGAAGAGCGCGCCGTCGCGCAGGCTGCCGAGCTGGAGGATGTTGCCCTGGCGGAAGCGCACCTGGTTGCGCACCGACTCGGCCAGGCGATGCCGATCACCCTCGGCACTGAAATAGCGCTCGCGGAAGCCCAGGTCCTTGGCGCGAAAGGAGTTGCGGCCGTAGAGGCCACGCCTGGCGCGCTCCAGGGAAGGTTCGTTGATGTCCACGGCGGTCACCTGGAAGGCGCTGGCCGGCAGGCCGGCATCGAGTAGTGCCATGGCCAGGGTGTAGGGTTCCTCGCCGGTGGAGCAGGGCAGGCTGAGCAGCCGCACGGGGCGACCGCTGCCCGCGTGACGCGCCTGGGCGAAGCGGGCCGCGTGGGTGATGGCCTGGGGATCGCGGAAGAACCAGGTCTCCGGGATGACCAGCAGGTCCAGCAGGTCGGCGAACTCCGCCTCGTCGTCGAGAATGCGCGCCATGTAGAGTTCCGCCTCGCTCTCCTGGCGCTCGCGCAGCCGCTGGCGAATGGCGCGCCCCAGCATGTCGTCGGCGATGGCGAGCCCGGTGCGGGAACGTACCAGGGGCGCGAGGCGCGGATCGAGTTTCACGCGGCCTCCTGGAACAGCAGCGCGGCCAGGGTGGGCGAGAGTAGCCGCTGCAGGTCGAGCCAGAGCCAGAGACCTTCGGGCGTTTCCAGGATTTCGCCCAGCCAGGGGTAGTCGGGCAGTGCGATACCAGCCGGTCGTGGCGTGGTGGCCGTCACCCGGCGTATGCCGACGACGCCTTCCACCACCAGGCCGAGCGGCTGGCTATCACCGTCCGGCGTGGACAGCGGATAGTCCACCAGCAGGATGCGGGTGTCCTGCCGCAGCCGGGCGCTACGTGCGCCGCTCATGGCGGTGACGTCCACCACCGGCACCGCCGCGCCGTGCAGGTTCATCAACCCGGCGACACCGGCGGGCGCCGCGGGAAAGCGGGTGAGTTGCAGATAGGGCAGTACCTGGCGGATGACCGCCGTCGGCAGGGCCGCGGCCGCCTCGGCCAGCTGGAAGGCCAGGATCTGCATCGTCAACGGCTGACCGAGAAGGTGGCGACGCTGCTCTGCAGGTCCTGCGCGGCCTGCTGCAGGTACTGGACCGCCTCGCTGGTGGCCTTGAGCGCCTCGGTGGTCTGCTGGGTGCTGTCGTTGAGCTGGGTGATGGTCTCGGCGATCTGCACGGCACCCACCGCCTGGGACTGCATGCCCTCCAGCACGATGTCGAAACGCGCCGGCAGTTTCTGCACGTCCTCGATGACCTCGGCCAGTTGGTCGCTGACGCTCGCCACCTCCTGCACGCTGCGACGGATTTCCTCGGAGAACTTGTCCATGCCCATGACGCTGGCGGAAACCGCGGAGTTCATGTCCTTGAGCATCTGCTCGATGTCGTCGGTGGCGGCGGTGGTCTGGTCCGACAGCCGGCGGATCTCGGTGGCCACCACCGAGAAGCCGCGACCTGCCTCACCGGCCTTTTCCGCTTCGATGGCCGCATTGAGCGACAGCAGGTTGGTCTGGTCGGCCACCTTGGTGATGGTGGTCAGCACCTTGTTGATGTGGCTGGATTTTTCCGACAGCGCCGCGAGCTTGGCGTTGATGGAATCGGTCGCCGCCACCATGCGCTGCATGGTGGCGTCCATGCTCGCCAGGTTGCTGCGCGCCTGCACCGCGCCGTGGGTGGTCTCGTCGGCCACCTGCACGGCTTCTTCCATGGTCTTGAGCAGCGCATTGGCGTTGGCGGCGATCTCCCGCGTGGTGCTCAGGACTTCCACGCTGGTCTGCGCCTGTTCGATGCTGGTGGCTTCCTGCTGGCGGGACGAGGCCGCGATCTCGGTGGTGGAGGAGGTCACCTGGATACCGGCGCGCTGGACCTTGGTGAGCATGCCGCGCAGGTCCTCGATCATCTTGCCCAGGCCGCGGGCCAGCTGGCCGATGGCATCGTCGCCACTGACGCGGGTCCGCCCGGTGAGATCACCGGCGGCGGCCTTGTTGACCAGCTCGAGCAGGTCGTCGACGTCGTCGCGCAGGCGCTGCATCAACGCCTGTTCCCGGCTGTGGTCATCCTGGATCTGCTGGGCCATCTGGTTGAATGCCAGGCCCACCTGGCCCAGTTCGTCGCGACCCCGCACCTGAACGCGCGCGCCACTTTCGCCAGCGGAAATCCGCGCCACCGTATCGGTCAGGCCACGAATCGAGCGGAGCAGGCCATGGGACAGCACCCAGGCGATGAGCGCGGCGAGCAGTATGCACAGGGCGCCGCCGGCCAGCAGGGTCCAGGTGAGGCGGCTGCGGGTGCTCTCGGTGTGCGCGGCCCGTTGCGCCGTCAGCTTGCGCTCCTCGTCGGCGATGCTCTGAATCTGCTGGCGGATGCCGGCGACCTGGGTGTTCAGGGCATCGATCAGGGGCTCGTTGGCCAGCTGGGTCGGGGTGAGGTTACCGGTCTCGCGCAGACGCAGCAGCGTTTCGAAGGTATTGCGCCGCCAGTCGTCGAGACTCGCCGCCAGCCGAGTGAAGCGCTGTTGCTGCTCAGGGTTGTCCTGGGTCAGTTGCTGGGGCGTGCGTACGGCGTTGGCCAGCTGCGGCAGGGCCTGACGCGCCGTCTCGGCGTCGGCGGGCGTGCCGGAATACCAGTAGTTACGCAGCTTGGCGCGGGTCTCGAGGAGGTTGTTGTCCAGCGCCGTGACCGCCAGCAGGACCTCGGCGGTGTGGCGATCCCAGCGATTGGCGTCGACCAGGCTCTGCAGGGCGGCATAGGTCTGCCAGAGCAGCAGCACGACCAGGGCGATGATGGCGGCGAAGCCGGCGAAGAGTTTGTTCTGGATGCGAATGTTATCGAGCATGGGCACCGGCACGCGCGGACGGAAGGGGAAGGAGCGAACCCAAGGGGAACACCCTGTCTATCCGATAAAAGTAGCACGGTCATGCAGTTATGTGAGTTGTGACGCAGTCGGCCTTGGCCGGAAAGGCTGAAACGCCAGGCGGACATCCGCGCCAAGGTAGGGCGGCAGCCTGCCACGATGTCGGATATTAGGAGGCTGCCGGGGGATCAGGCTGCCTCAGGTCGGCGCCGCCTCGCTCGCCGCATCGTTTCGACGAGTGCCGTGGCTGTTCTGGCCGCCCTTGCGTCCAGCCTCTGAGGCCCGTGTGGGGTTGTTGGCGAAGTTGCCACCACTGGCCCGACCACCCTTGCGACCGGCTTCCGCGGCACGGTCGCGATTGTTGGCGAAGTTGCCTGGATTGCTGCTCTTGTTAGCCATAATAACTTCTCCTGAGTGCAAAGGTAGGAATTTGAACGCCGGGCCCCAAAGACTAAGCGATTCGCTAGTTGAGAGTAGCGCGAAGGGAAACGAGTTCTGGATGGGCGATAGAGGGAACTTTTGTTGGACGCGATGCAGGTTCGATACAGCTTTGTGCGGATGATCTTCGCCATTAGAGCCGTTCGCACAATGTTGTACAGGAGCTGTAGAGGTTTTTGGTAAAGGATCGCGACGCTGAACTGGAATCCGGGGGAGTTAGGTTGAAATATTTTGAAATATCTTGTGACGGGGCTCGCCACTGCTGGGTTAGCAGGGTATCAGCTCAGACGGCGAATGCTCGATAAGGTTCTTGCTGGGAGCGACACTGCATCCTCCCAAGCGCTGAGCGGCTTATCTCGGCAAAGGAAGATTTATAACTTATTGCGATGGCTGGCTGACTCGGCGTCAAAGGGTGAAGCCAAGGCCGTTTAACTGAAGTTAATGATGTATGTCAACTAACTCGATATCAAGGCGCACTTCTAATAGTTCTTTCGATAAAGTTTAAGACGATAGAGAGATCCATTTCCCCGTTCTCTGAATAACGCTCGAGCTTGCATTTTATTCCCATTTATGGGAAAAATTCCTTTAAATGGGAGAATGACATGCTGGACGAACACCTGGCCCTCCGACTCAAGGCGCTCCGGCTGGAGCACGGACTTTCACTGGAACAGCTCGCCAGCCGCAGTGGCGTGAGCCGGGCTACCCTGTCGCGGCTGGAAAATGCCGAGGTCAGCCCGACCACGGCGGTCCTCGGCCAGCTCTGCACCGCCTATGGCCTGACCCTCACACGGCTGCTGCACAGCGTGGAAGCCGGCTTTCCGGCGCAGGTGCCGCGGTCGGCCCAGCAACTCTGGGCCGATCCCGTCCAGGCGTTCACCCGCCGTTCCGTGTCGCCGCCGTCCCGGGCGCTGGCGGGGGAGGTGATCGAGAGCCAACTGGGGCCAGGCGTGGACATCCGCTACGAGAGTTCGCCTCGTCCCGGTCTCGAACACCATCTGCTGATGCTCGATGGTGAACTGCAACTCTGGGTGGAGGAGCAGCACCATCGCCTTGGCGTGGGTGACTGCCTGCGTTATCGGCTCTGGGGCAGCAGCCGTTTTCTCAGTGGCAGTGCCGGTGCCCGCTATCTGCTGTTTCTCGTCTGAGAGGTATCTCATGTCCGCCAGGCTTTCCATCGAGCAGTTCGATGCTGTGCGCTTCAATGCCCATCTGGAGGATTTCCAGCGACTGCTCGCCGCCTGCGTGGCCGAGGGGGCGAGCATCGGCTTCATCCTGCCCCTGGCCGCGGCCGTCAATAGAGGCTTCTGGCTGGACGGCGTGGCACCAGGAATCGCGCGCGGCGCGCGGCTGCTGTTCGCCGCTCTCCACGAGGGATGGGTGGTCGGCAGTGTCCAACTGGTGCTCGACACTCCGGCCAACCAGCCGCATCGAGCCGAGGTGGCCAAGCTGCTGGTCCATCCCGAGCAGCGTCGCCAGGGGATCGCCCGACAGCTGATGCTCAGGCTGGAAGACGCCGCCCGGGCTCATGGTCGGGAACTCCTCACCCTCGATACCCGCAGCGACGACCATGCCGAGCCGCTCTATCTGTCCCTGGGCTACGAGGTTGCGGGCCGGATTCCCGGCTACGCCCTGGATGCCCAGCAGCCCGGGCGACGCGACAGCACTACGTTGATGTACAAGACGTTGCCCGCCGTGCTCGCTAAACTAGACGATTCTTTTCGCTAGGAACGCCGTCCGCCATGCCCCCTCGCTCCGCTACCGAACTCTGGCAACTCCTGCGTGCCCAGGCCGAGGCGGGATGCCCTGAGGCACCGGCCTTGGCCGATGGGCTGGCACGGGCGCTGCTGCAGCCCGACGATCTCGCCAGTGCCCTGGCCCGGCGCTGCGCCGATGCCCTGGCGGAGGACCCACGTCAGGCCGAGCAACTCGCCAGGCGCTTCGTGGCGTTGCATGCCGAGCTGCCAGACTTGGTGACAGCCGCCTGCGCCGACCTGGAGGCGGTGCTGGCGCGGGACCCGGCCTATGCCAGCCTGCTGGAGATCTTCCTCTTCTCCAAGGGCTTCCTGACCTTGCAGGCCCATCGCCTAGGTCATGCCCTCTGGACCTGTGGCGAACGCCTGCTAGCGCTGCACCTGCAAGCACGGTGCAACCGGCTGCTGGCCATCGACATCCATCCCGCCGCGCAACTGGGCCGCGGCATCATGCTCGACCATGGTACCGGCATCGTCATCGGCGAGACCGCGGTGGTGGAAGACGATGTCTCCATCCTGCAGCAGGTGACCCTCGGCGGTACCGGCAAGGAGCAGGGTGATCGCCATCCCAAGATACGCAAGGGCGTGATGATCGGTGCCGGGGCGAAGATCCTCGGCAACCTGGAGATCGGCGAAGGCGCCAAGGTCGGCGCCGGCAGCGTGGTGTTGCATCACGTGGCGCCCCATACCACGGTGGTGGGCATCCCCGCCCGCCCAGTGGGCCGCCCGCGAGACGCCCATCCGGCCGAGAGCATGGATCAGTCCTTCGACGACTAAGAGCCTGTTCAAAGTCTCGCGAGCTAGAGACAAACAAGGCGAAAATGGCTGAGGAAGCGGAGTTTACAAGTAGTAAATGAGCATTCCGAAGCCATTTTCAACGCCGTTTGGCCGACGCACAGCAGACGTTGGACAGGCTCTGAGCGAGAAAGACCTCGGCCTTGGGATATCGCTCGCTGTTCAGGGTGCTGGGTGCCAGCCCCTCGCTCCGGGCGAGGCTGCGCACCAGCTCGCGGTTGAAGGCGCTGTTGCCCAGGTCCGCCAGGTAGTCAGTCAGCGCCAGCCAGCGCGCGTCCTCGATTTCCGCCGGGTCCTGGATGGCGATGTCGGCGCTCAGCGGATCGAGGCGGCAGACCACATAGAGGTTGGACTTGCCGAAGCGGTAAGGGTGGGTGGTCACCAGACCGACCACGGCGCGGAAGGCACTGTGGATGCCGGTCTCCTCCCAGACTTCGCGGATGACCGCGGGGGCCAGATCCTCGCCCAGCTCGACGTGGCCGCCTGGCAGCTTGTAGCCCTGGCTGCCGCGTTCGCGGATCGCCAGCAGTTCGCCCCGGCCATTGAGCACCAGGCCACCCACGCCCAGGCTATGGGTGGGCACGAAGGGCGCAAAGGCCGTCGGCGTGCCACGCCAGACCAGGGTCAGTTCCTGTTCGAGGCAATTGTGGAAGACGAAACCCGCCGCCGTGGCGACCCCGACCAGTTCGCCGAGGGCCAGTGGCAGGGTGAGCCAGACCAGGTTGCGCCCCTCGCGGCGCGCCTGGTCGAGCAGATCGGCAAGCGCTGGAGCGAAGGCCTCGCGGTTGGGTGGCAGCGAGGCGGCGTCGATGATCAGGCCATTGAAGGCGTCCAGGCGATACTGCACGGTCACTCCGTAGGACGTGGCTGGATGGGGGCCGAGGGCACGGCGCCGGTCTCGCTCGGCAGCAGCAGGCTGGCACGTGGGTTGGCGATCTCGATGCCGCGTTCGCGGAAGCGTTCGAGGATGCGCCGGTTGAGTTCGCGCTGCACGCCCCAGCGGCCCTTGTCGATGCACCTCATCTGCCCGGCGAGGGTGACCATGGAACCGTCGACGGCATCCACGCCCCAGATTTCCAGGTCGGCCAGGATCAGGTCCTTGAAGGCCTCGTCGGCGCGCAGGCCGGCGCCGATGTCCTTGAGTTCGGCGATGGCCCGTTCGATGTCCTCGCTATAGCCCACGCTGATGCGCAGGGCGGCGTTGCCGATGCCGCGATTGATGTTGTTGACCGCCGACACCGAGCTGAAGGGCACGATGTGCAGCGAGCCGTCGCCGGCGCGCAGTCGTACGGTGCGGATCGACAGGTACTCCACGGTACCCGAGACCCCGGCCACCGTGACCCAGTCGCCCACCTGCATGGCGTTCTCCAGCAGCAGGAAGATGCCGGTGATGAAGTCCTGTACCAGCTTCTGCGAGCCGAAACCCAGGGCCACGCCGATGATGCTGGCGCTGGCCAGCAGGGGGGTGGTGTTGATGCCCAGTTCGCTCAGGGCGGTGAGGCCGACGATCAGGGCGACCAGGAGAAACAGGCCGGTGCGCAGCATGGGCAGCAGGGTCCGCAGGCGCGCCGCGCGGACGGTATCGCCGCGCTCGGTCCAGCGGCTCAGGCGGCGGTTGACCGCCACATTGGCGCCTTCCCAGATCGCCACGGCGATGATGGCGGCGATCAGGATGGTGAGGAAGGCGGACAGCAGACTGCGGCCGATGCTGCCGTCGTCGAACCAGTCCAGCACGCTCCAGCCCCAGGACTGGAAGAGTGCCAGGGCGGTAACCAGGGTGACGATCACTCCCACCAGCCAGCGGGCCAGCGGATAGTAGCGCTGCAGGTGCAGATCGGCGCTGCTGGCACCCTCGCTCGGCGCTGGCTGGAACAACCGGCCGAGCAGGCCGAGCAGGAACACCGCCGCCAGGCGGCCGAGGATGACGATGCCGGCCGAGACCGCGACGAAGTTCATCAGCCGTGGCAGGCCGTTCTCGATGTCCAGCGCCCACATGGTCCAGCCGCCCATGACGAAGACCGCGGCGAACACTGCCCAGACCTGTCCCAGCCAGGCGCGCAGTGCGGTGAGGGCGCCACTGCCGTCCTGCTGCCCGGCGATGCGCGCGGCGACCGGGCGGCGGACGTGGAAGATCAGCCCCACCACCAGCAGGTGCGCCAGCAGCGAGACCAACTTGACGATGGCCTCGCGGCCGGCTTCGTTGGCGCCGAGGATGTCCGCCGCCTGGGCCAGGGCCAGGCCGAAGGTGATCAGGGAGACGAAGGCCTGCAGCCAGCGCAGCAGGGGGCTCGCCAGGGCCGTCTTGACCTTGAGCAGGCGGATGCCATGGGCGGCGGGGTCGATGAGCAGGCGGGTGACGATCAGGGCGAGGCGGGTGGTGAGGTAGGCGCCGAGGAAGCCGCCGACCAGCTCGCGCAGGTTAGCATCTGACCCCACCAGGTAGTGGATGAGCAGCGCCGCCATGGCCCAGAAGGCCAGTAGCGGCAGCATTTCCAGCACCAGCAGCCCCAGGGCGAAGGGCAGATGCCGCAGGGTGGTCCAGTGCTCTTCGCCGCTGGGCCGGGCGGGCTTGGCGGGTGCGGGGTCGGTCGGGGCGGAGGCGTTCGCCGGCTCATCGGGCACGGGCGCAGCGCTATCGGACGGTGAGATGGGCACCTCTTCGAGCTGATCCACCCCATCGCGCTGGGTCTTGACCAGGGCCACCGCGGGCTCGGCCGGGCGGGTGGCGGCCTCCTCGGCGGCGGCTGCCGAGGCTGCAGGTGGCGGCTGCTGGGCCGCCGCCTGCTGGGCTTGGCGCCGGGCGCGGCTGTCGGCGTGATCGGCATGGCGCTGCAGCCGTTGCCGGGGGGGCCGGAGTGCCCGGCGGATCAGCCACTCGATGAGCAGGCCGGCGGCGAACAGGGTGGCCAGGGTCAGCAGGGCCTGCAGCAGGGCCCGGCGCCCCGCTTCGGAAGTGAAGCTGGCACGCGACCAATCCGGCAGGGTGCGTACCGCCCGCTGCACCTGATTCAGTTCGCTGCCCAGGTTGTCGGCCCAGCGACCGACGCGACTGAGCGTCTGGGCGATCAGGCCATTGGCTTCCAGGGGCACCAGCGCCTTTTCTTGGCCCGCTGCCGGGGTGGCAGCTGTGGCCGGCGCAGTGGAGGCTGCCGCGCTGGCCGGCGTCGTGTCCGTCCCGGCCGCGCTCGCCGGCTGGCTGGCGATGGCCTGCAAGGTCAGGATCAGCTCCTGGCGGCGTTGTGGATCCTGCAGCAGGGCCGCGACCTGGCGCGCCTGCTGGGGATCAAGGCTGGCCGGTGCGGTGGCGGGCGCGTCGGCGGCGTGCAGCCTGGTACCGAGTGTCAATAGGAACAGGGCGAGCAAGGCTTTGAACATGGTTAAGGCCTGAGCAGTGCCGGAAGGCGGGTCTGGCCACATAGACTCGTCAGGCTGCGCGATGACTCCCCGACGGATAATGATGCCGGCTGCAGGCGTACCCTGAGTTCCCTTCGCGTTAAATGTCCATTTTGCATATTAGATTAGCTCTAAATTGAATTTTACCAAGGCGCTTCCCGTGCTTTACCGTCGCGCTGCTGGATCGCTCCGATGCGCATCCTGTCGGTCTTCGGGCACGGCTCACCGCGCGGAGGCCAGGTGAGCGAACGGGCACCGTGCGCCTGGCTTGGGATCGGCTCGACCGCTCTGGCGCGACCTTATGCTAAGGCGCGTCGCGTGCGAAATCACACCGCTCGGGGATGACCGGATGCGGCTTGCCACGGCCGTCGCAACCTGGGTCGACCGCTTTACACCCTCATCGGCACGCCACCCGACGCTGTGGAGCCTGCCCGGAAACGTTCAGGAGGCTTCATGACCATCCATACCCTCAATCGCCGCCGTCTGCTCGGCATGGCGGGCGCCGCTACCGCTGCAGCACTGGTCGGCCGGCTGGGCTTCGCCGCCGAGGCGAGCGATGCCCACGCAGGGCACGCCGGCCATGGCGCGGCCCCTGCGGCCAGTCCGGTGGATTTCCTGCAGGACACCGCCCGCTGGGGCTTGCCGGAGCCACGCAAGGTGCGGCTGGCGGTCAATCTCAACGCCGTCTGCCTGGCACCGGTGACCGTCGCCGATACCCAGGGCATCTTCAAGCAGCACAACCTGGACGTGGAGTTCGTCAACTTCGGCAACTCCACCGAGGTACTGCTGGAATCCATGGCCACCGGCAAGGCCGACGCCGCGGTGGGCATGGCCTTGCGCTGGCTCAAGGCGCTGGAGCAGGGCTTCGACGTCCAGCTCACCGGCGGCACCCACGGCGGTTGTCTGCGGTTGCTGGCGCGGCAGGGCGGCCCCGGCGACCTGGCGGCGCTCAAGGGGGCCACCATCGGCGTCACCGACATGGCCGCGGCGGACAAGAACTTCTTCGCCCTGATGCTCAAGCGCCATGGCGTCGACCCCAGCCGCGACATCACCTGGCGGGTATATCCGGTGGACCTGCTCGGCCCGGCGCTGGCCAAGGGCGAGATCCAGGCGGCCAGCGGCTCGGACCCCATGATGTACCGGGTCAAGCAGCGGCCTGGCATCGTCGAGCTTTCCAACAACCTGACGGAAGACTACGCCAACCTGAGCTGCTGCGTGATCGGGGTCAGCGGCACCCTGGCGCGCCAGGACAAGCCGGTGGCAGCGGCCATCTCCCATGCCATCCTGCAGGCCCACGCCTGGGCAGCGCAGCATCCCGACGCGGTGGCCGAGCGCTTCCTGCCGCTCACGGTGAACAGCTCCCGGGAGGAGTTGCTGGCCATCCTGCGGGAGCACACCCATGCCCATTATTCGGTGGGCGAGGCCTTCGTCAGGGAAATCGCCGTCTACGCCCGCGACCTCAAGCAGATCGAGGTGCTGCGACCGCGGACCGACCCCTTGGAATTCGCGGAGAGCATCCATGCCGACGTCTTCGCTTGAGCGCATCCAACCGGTCCAGGCGACCGCTCTCACCTGGCGAGGTGGCCTGCTAGCCGCGGTGGCCTGGCTGGCCCTGGCGCTGTTCCTGCCGTTTTACCCCGAGCACGGGCGGCCCTGGCCTTTCACCCGCGAACTGGCCGTGGCGGCCACGGTGGTCGCCGCGCTCCTGGCCTTGCTGGCGCTGCTGTCCGGGCGCAGCGAACGGCTGCTGGCGAGGCTGCGGCGCGCGGGGCCCTGGCTGATCGCGCTGCCCTTGCTGCTGGGGATCTGGACCCTGCTGACGGCCAAGCTGCGGCTGCTGCCGGTCCCCTTCTTCGCCCCGCCCCAGGCACTGGTCGAGGTGTTCGTCGACGACTGGCCGCGGCTGGGCCTGAGTCTGGCGCACTCGTTGTGGCTGTTGCTCAACGGGGTCGCCGCCGGTGCCTTCTGCGGTTTTCTCGCTGGTCTCGCCATCGGTTGGTCCCAGCGCATCGGCTACTGGGTGCATCCGGTGCTGCGCCTGCTCGGTCCCATCCCGTCCACCGCGCTGCTGCCGATCTGCTTCTTCTTCTTTCCCACCAGCTGGAGCGCGAGCGTCTTCCTTATCGCCCTGGCCACCTGGTTTCCGGTCACGGTGCTGACCTGGTCCGGCGTCGCCAGCGTCGATCGCGCCTACTACGAGGTGGCCCGCACCCTGGGGGCGAGCAATGCCTTCCTGATCCTGCGGGTGGCCATACCGGCGGCCTTGCCCCAGGTGTTCGTCGGGCTGTTCATGGGGCTGGGGGCGTCCTTCTCGGTGCTGGTGGTGGCCGAGATGATGGGCGTCAAGGCCGGCCTGGGCTGGTATCTGCAATGGGCCCAGGGCTGGGCGGCCTACGCCAACATGTATGCGGCGCTGCTGGTGATGGCGTTGCTCTGCTCGGGGTTGATCACCCTGCTGTTCGCCATCCGTGACCGGGTGCTGTCCTGGCAGAAGGGGACGATGAAATGGTGAAGGCAGCGGCTTCCCTGGTTCGGGAAACACCGGGAATGAGTCTGGAGGTACGCGGCCTGAGCCATGCCTTCGAACTGGCGGATGGCGCCCTGCCCGTGCTGGAGCGGGTCGATCTGCGCCTCGCCGCTGGCGAGAGCCTGGGGTTGCTGGGCCCTTCGGGCTGCGGCAAGTCGACCTTGCTGCGCCTGGTGGCAGGCCTGGAGCAGGTGCAGAGTGGCAGCCTGCTGGCCGACGGTGCCGCCATCCCCGGGCCGCATCACTCCCGCGTCCTGATGTTCCAGGACCCCACCCTCTACCCCTGGCGCCGCGTGTGGGACAACGTCGCCCTCGGCCTGCAGGCGCGGGGGCTGCTCGCCACCCAGCGCGAGCGGGTGGACGAGGCGCTGCACCGGGTCGGTCTGCTGGAGTTTCGCCATGCCTATCCGCGGCAACTGTCCGGGGGCATGGCCCAGCGCGCGGCCCTGGCCCGGGCGCTGGTGAACGAGCCGCGGCTGCTGCTGCTCGACGAACCCCTGGGCAAGCTGGATTCCCTCACCCGCATCGCCATGCAGAGCGAGTTGATCCGGCTCTGGCAGCAACAGCGCTACAGCGCCTTGCTGGTGACCCACGATGTCGAGGAGGCCTTGTTGCTGTGCGACCGGGTACTGGTGTTCTCGGCGCGGCCGGCCCGGGTGCTGGCCGAGATCGTCGTCGACCAGCCATATCCGCGGCGGCGCGACGATCCGCGGTTGCTGGACTTGCGCCACCACGCCCTGGAGCTGCTGGGGCAGGGCAGCGATTGGTAGCACCTGGGCCGTACGCAGCGGAGAACCGCTGAGGTCAGGCCAGGCGTGCGTTGCGTCGCCAATCGCCAGGCGTCTGCTCGGTCCAGCGTTTGAAGGCGCGCTGGAAGGCGGCGGGTGAGGCGAAACCCAGCAGGTAGGCGATCTCGCCGAAACTGGCTTCGGTGTCGCGGATGTAGGCCAGGGCCAGGTCCCGGCGGGTCAGGTTCAGCAGGGTGCGATACTGGGTGCCCTCGTCCGCCAGCTTGCGCCTCAGGGTCCAGGGCGGCAGGCGCAGGCGGCTGGCGATCTGCTCCAGGGTCGGCTCGCCATGGCGCAGCAGCGGCCCCATGACCTCCACCACCCGTTCGGTGAGGCCGCGAGTACGGGTCAGGCGTTCATGTTCCGCTGCGCTCAGGGCCAGCAACTGGCGCCAGGTGGCGGGGCAGTGGTCGGGGCCGGGCAGGGCCAGGGTCCCGGCCTCGAGCAACAAGGCGTTCTCCGCTGCGCCGAATTCCACCGGGCAACCGAAGGCGGCCTCGTAGGGCGCGAGGTCGGCCGGCGCCGGGTACTCGACCAGCACGCGGCGGGGGGACAGGGGCGTGCCGGCCACGCTGCCCAGCAGCGCCAGCCAGGCGCTGAGCACCACGTCGACCACGAAGCGGTTGTAGCCGTTGTAGGGACTGATGCTATAGAAGTGCAGCCAGCCATCGCCGCCCTGGGCGGCCCAACGCGAACGCCCGCGATAGTTGCGGCCGTACAGCGGCTCCAGGTGCAGCAGCGTTTCCGCTGCGTGGCGTACGTCCGGGGCCTGGGCCACGGTGACCCCGGCGAGGCCAAGGAAGGCAGGACGCATCGCCCGGCCCATGGCCAGCCCCAGGGCCGGATCGCCGGTCAGTTCCAGGGCGGCGTGACCGAGACGCATGTAGTGGGGGATCGACAACCGCCCGCCGGGCTCGGCCAGCCGCGCCGCGCTGAGGCCGAAGCGGTCGAGCAGAGCCTCGGCGTCCGCGCCGCGCGCCGTCACCGCGGCGGCCAGCGCCAGTACGAAGCCGGTGGACAGATCGCCGAGGCGCAGCGCGGGAGCGCTCATAGCCGCAGGTTGATCAGCTTGGCACCGCTGCGGGCCGGATCCGTCGTCGCCGCCGCGTCCGGGGTGAAGCCCTGGCTGGCGCCGTCGGCGCGCCATTCCCACAACCGGCCATGCAACTGGACTTCCAGGGCGGCGCGGATGCCGGCCGCGCGCAGGCGCTGGGCGTCGAAGGGGGCCGGAGCCGGGGTCGCGTCCGAGGCCAGTGCGGGAATGGCCAGCAGGTCCACCTGGGGATCGTCCAGCACCCCGGCGCGAGAGGTATCGCTGCCCTGTATCACGCCCAGGCGCCCCAAGGCGGTATCCAGGCGCAGCAAGGGCGGGCTGAGGTCCTCGCCTCCTTGCTGGCCAGGCAAAGGCCGGACCAGCGCCGGCCCGAGCGGCTGACCCTGGGGATCGAACACCAGGGTGACGTTGCGCAGGGGGCCGTTACCGACCTGGAGTTCACCCTCCACCAGGCTCGGGCCGGGCAGGACGATGGAGCCGGCCACCAGGGTGACCTGGTAGCGGCGGGCGAGGCCGGCGAAGAGTTGCTGGTAGGCGCTGGCCATGTCCCAGGCCTTCATGCGCAACAGAGTGTCGGCCAGGCGCTGGTCACCTTCGGCCTGGAACCAGGCGCGGACGAAGCGCAGGGGATTGCCCAGCATCAGCCAGTGGAAGGCGTCCTCGGTGCGCAGCGCGGCATAGACCTCGGGTTTCTCGCCCATCAGCGCCAGCGGCGTGCCCACATGTTCGGGCAGTATCACCACGGTGTGGGCGCCGAGCAGGCCCAGGCGCCGGGCGTTGTCCAGGTAGGCGTCGAGCTTGAGCCTCAGGCGCTCGGGATTGCCGTAATCCAGGGCGAACAGCTCGGGCTCTATTCCCAGCAGGTTGCCGGTGCTGGCCACGCTCGGCGTGGTGGCCAGGTCCACCGCCAGGCTGCTGCGCAGATCCGACAGGTAATGGAAGGTAGGCCGCTGGGCCACCCAGCCCGCCAGTACGGCGAACAGGGCGATCAGCACCAGGAACACGAGCTTGCGCATCGACACTCCGCATCGGGCCCGGCGTGCGGCCGGGCGAAACAAAGGTGCTCAGGGTAGGAGACCCAGACGCCTCTGCCAAGCCACGGCTGTGCATTTGGGTAAAGAGGTTGTCATTTCCAGTGATTGAGACCTGGGCGCAGGGCTCCTATCGTGGCAGCAGGCCCTCCCGAGAAGGGCCAACCGACCGGAGACCGCCATGATCGAACGTGCCCCCCGTAATACCACCCCTATAGATACCTATCCGCATCTGCTCGAACCTCTGCGCGTGGGGTCGATCAGGTTGCGCAATCGTGTGGTGATGGGTTCCATGCACACGGGGCTGGAAGAGCGTCCGGGCGGCTTCGCGCGCATGGCGGCCTTTTTCGCCGAACGGGCACGGGGCGGGGTGGGGCTGATCGTCACCGGCGGCATCGCCCCCAACGAAGAGGGCGCGGTGGCCAAGGGTGCCGCCAAGCTGACCACCGCCGAGGAAGCCGAGCATCACCGCCCGGTGACCGAGGCGGTGCATGCCGCGGGAGGACGCATCTGCCTGCAGATCCTGCATGCCGGTCGCTACGCCTACAATCCCCAGCTGGTGGCACCGTCGGCGCTGCAGGCCCCGATCAATCCCTTCACGCCCCGCGAACTCAGCGACACCGAGGTCGAGGACCAGATCGCTGCCTTCGTCCGCTGCGCGCAGCTCGCCCAACAGGCCGGCTATGACGGGGTCGAGGTGATGGGTTCGGAAGGCTACTTCATCAACCAGTTCATCGCCGCACGGACCAACCACCGAACCGATCGCTGGGGCGGTGACTTCTCCAGCCGCTGCCGGCTGCCGCTGGCCATCGTCGAGGGCATCCGTGCGGCAACGGGGCCGGACTTCCTGATCATCTTCCGCCTCTCGCTGCTGGACCTGGTGGAGCAGGGCAGTACCCCCGAGGAGTGCCTGCAGCTGGCGCGATGGCTGGAGGTCGCTGGCGTCAGCCTGATCAACACCGGCATCGGCTGGCACGAGGCGCGTATTCCCACCATCGCCACCCTGGTGCCGCGCGGCGCCTTCGCCGCCGTCACCGCCCAGCTCAAGGGCCGGGTAGGGGTGCCGCTGATCGCCACCAACCGCATCAACACACCCGAGGTGGCCGAAGCCATCCTCGCCGCCGGCCAGGCCGACCTGGTGTCCATGGCGCGCCCGTTGCTGGCCGATGCGGACTTCGTCGCCAAGGCCGCCGCGGGCCGTGCCGACGAGATCAACACCTGCATCGCCTGCAACCAGGCCTGCCTCGACCACACCTTCGCCGGCAAGCTGACCAGTTGCCTGGTCAATCCCCGCGCCTGCCATGAGACAGAGTTGCTGATCCTGCCTGCCGCCGAGCCGCGCACCTATGCCGTGGTCGGTGCCGGACCGGCCGGCTTGGCCGCCGCGAGTACCCTCGCAGAGCGCGGTCACCGGGTGGTGCTGTTCGAAGCCAGCGAGCGCATCGGTGGCCAGTTCAACGTCGCCAAGCGCATTCCCGGCAAGGAAGAATTCGGCGAGACCCTCAGGTACTTCCAGCGGCGTCTGGAGCGGCTGGACGTCGAGGTCCGTCTCAACCATCGGGTGAGTGCTGCCGAACTGCAGGCCGAGGGCTTCGACGCGGTGATCCTGGCGACCGGTGTCACTCCACGGATTCCCGCGATTCCCGGCGTCGACCATCCCAAGGTACTGGGCTACCTGGACGTGCTGCTGGAGCGCCAGCCGGTGGGGCGACGAGTCGCCCTGATTGGGGCTGGCGGCATCGGCTTCGACGTCGCGGATTTTCTCACCCACGGCCACCAGGACGCAGAACCCATCACCGCCTTCTACCGGGAGTGGGGCATAGACCCGAGCTTCAGCAGCCGTGGCGGCCTGGCCCCGGCCGCACCGCCGGTCGTGGCGCGGGAGGTCTGGCTGCTGCAGCGCAAGCCGGGCAAGCCCGGCAAGGGCCTCGGCAAGACCACTGGCTGGATTCACCGAGCCCGGTTGCAGCAGCGCGGCGTCCAGGCGGTCGGCGGAGTGGAATACCTGCGCATCGACGATGCTGGCCTGCACCTGCGCCTGCCCGACGGCACCGAGCAGTTGCTGGAGGTGGACAACGTGGTGCTCTGCGCCGGGCAGGAGTCGCTGCGCGAGCTGGAGAGCGACCTGCTGGGCTCGGGCATGGCGGTGCATCGGGTTGGCGGGGCGGACGTCGCGGCTGAGCTGGATGCCAAGCGCGCCATCGACCAGGCCACGCGACTTGCCGCGCAGCTGTAACTCTTCGTTGCAAACCGGGAAGATTTCTGTGACCTGTCTCTCATAACATTCTTTCCAAACCGACCGCCGTCCCAATGTCCGGTCCAGGCCCCGTCGCGCTGCGCAGGATTGGCTAAGCTGCCGTCCTGCCGCGTCGGCCGGGCGATCCGCCTGGCGACGCACCAGGTAACGCGCGGGGAAGCATTAGTCCCTCGCCGGCCGGTAGAGGTAGGATGCACCTCCAGTCGCATCGACCCCTCGCCCTGCCAATGCCTGAGCGAGTCACGGGGACGGACGCTGGCCTCGGTATTCATGTGGGATCGACAGGGCAAGCGGCACAGATGGCAGAGACGTTGAACGAAGAGGCGGTACTGACCCCGGTGGTGCTGGGGTTCGGCGACCAGGGCGTGAACCGCGCCTTGCTGTTTCCCGATTTCCAGGCGCTCTGGCGTGGCGAGGGTACTCTGCTCGACTGTGCAGGACGGCGCCATCGCTTCGTCTATCTGCTGCTGGACGACCATCGTCGGGTCAAGGCCGCGGTGTTCTTCCTGCTGGCCTTCGACGCCCAGGGTTGCCCGCTGCCCGAATGGAATCTGCCGCTGATGGAATTGGCCGAGCGTGGCGGCGTCGGTCCCGATCTCGGCGCCGGTCCGATCCGCCTGGCCAGCCGCAGCCAATGCGCCATTTCCTGGCACCAGGGGGATCTCTGGGACCCGCGCAGCGATGAGGAGCACGACGACTGGCAGGCGATTCGCGACTGCCTGGGCCTGGTCGCTCCGCGCGACGGCGAGGTCGAGCTGGCCGGGGAATACCATCCCAGCGCCGCCGACGGTATCGATGTCGAGGCGCGTCTGGAGCGGGTCCGCCGCATCCTCGCCCAGGAACACCAGGAGGCGCTGGATAAGCTCATCGCTGGCCAACGCACCCGCCTGCTCACGCTCACCCGTCAGCATCAGGAAGACCTGGCGCGGCTGCAGCGCGACGCCGACGAGCTGCGCACCGCCAAGGCCGAGCTGGAGGTGCGCTACGCTGCCCTGGCCCAGCATCTGGAGCAGCAGAACGACCTCGCCCGCCAGCAGCGCGAAGAACTCAACGAGCAGATGCGTACCCTGGAGCGCAACGCCCTCTACAAGATCGAGGCGCTGCGCATCCAGACCGAGGCCGAGAGCGAAGCGCGGGTGGCTGCCGCGGTGAATGAGCTGAAGAACCAGCTGTCGATCCGCGAGGTGGAACTCAAGTACCGCGACGAACTGGACGGCCAGTTGCAGGACGACATCCGCCAGTTGCGCGAGCGCTGCGCCCAGCTGATGGCCGACAGCAACGAAGGACAATTGGAGCGCCTGGCGCGCCAGGGCATCCTCTTCGTCACCTTCCAGCCCGGCGCGGGGCATCTGATCCTCGGGCGCCAGGACGTGCCGCGCTTCAGCGCCGACCCCCTGGGCTTCGTCGCCGAACACTGCAAGGTCAGCCGCGAGCAGTACCAGCGCTGGCTGGAACATCACCAGCAGCCGGTGTGCCAGGCCGAGGTGGACGGCGAGCGTTGCGGTCGCCCGGTGACCCGGGTGGAGCATCCCGCCCAGTTCGATCCGCTGCGCTCGACACGCTGCGCCGAGCACCGGGGCGACGACAGCGATGGCGACGTCGCCAATCTCTGAACCCACGCCGTTTCCGCCCGCCCGCCTCCAGGAGGTGCAGCTCGCCTCCTTGGCCGGGCGGGGTCTGCGTCTGGCCGTGCTGCGCCTGGACCAGCGCCCGGATGCCGCCAACGGCAACAAGGGTTACAAGCTGCTGCCCTGGCGCGAACGACTGCGCCGAGGTGAGGGTCGAGGCCTCATCAGCCTTGGCGGCGCCCACTCCAATCACCTCCATGCACTCGCTGCGCTGGGGCGGCAAGAAGGCTTCGCCACCGTTGGCCTGCTGCGTGGCGAGCCCTGCCAGACGCCCACTGTCCAAGATCTCCAGGCCTGGGGCATGGCCCTGCACTGGCTCGGCTATGGTGGCTATCGCCGTCGTCATGACGCCGACTTCTGGCAATCCTGGCAGGCCCGCTATCCGGACCTGCTTCCCGTCCCCGAAGGGGGCTGCGATGAAGCGGCGGCGCTCGCCTGTGCCGCGATCGTCGCCGAATTGCGCCAGGGCCTCGCCGCCCTGGATTGGCCGGATTGCCAGCAACTCTGGCTGGCTGCCGGCACCGGCACCACCCTGGCCGGGGTGATCCGCGCCGCCGATCCGGCGTGGCAGGTGGTGGGTGGGCTGGCCGTACCGCCGAGGCATGGCGTCGAGGCCAATCTGGCGGCCTTGCTACCGCACGGAACCACGACGAACTGGCGCCTGGTGAATGCCTGTCGCGGCGGCTTCGGACGGATCGATGCCGAGCTGGCCCGGGCCATGGCGGATTTCGAGGTGCAGACCGGTATCGCCCTCGATCCGCTCTACACCGGCAAGCTCTGGCTGGCGCTCCGGGACGAGATCCAGCGGGGCGCGGTGGCCCCGGACAGCCGCCTGGTGCTGGTGCACAGTGGCGGTCTGCAGGGGCGCCGGGCGCTGGAGACTCAACTGGCGGCCTTGGCCGCGGGCTGAAGCGGCCAGCCCGGGGGCACCAGGAACAACCGCGCCGCTTCGTCGCCTTGGCCATCGCGGCGTACCAGCAATTGTGGCCAGATCGGTTCCCCCTCCGGCAGCGGCAGGCAGGGTGTGCTCGCCACGGCCGGTGCCAGCCAGTGGCCCTTGGGCAGCACCTCCCAAGGGCCGTCGGGCAGTCGTGAGCGTTCGCACCACAGCGGCGGTTGCGCCGGTGGCACGGCGCCAGCGGGCCAGGGCAGGGCGGCGGCGAGCGGCTGGAACAGATAGCCCCCCAGCCAGAAAGCGGCCCGCGGCGGCGCGATGTCCCGGGCGGCCAGGTTGGCTCTGGCCAGTGGGGTGCTCGACAGCGGCAGCTGCCGCTCGCGCAGATGGGCCAGCTTGCGCGCCAGCTGGTCTTCGCCGCCCGGCCCCAGCCAGCGCGGCGTGGTCGGCGCCCCTTCGCCCAGGTAGAACTTCACCGCCAGTTCCAAGTGGTGGGTACCCTCGTCATCCGCCACCAGCAGGTCCAGTTCGCCCAGCGTCCGCTCGCCTTCGCGCAGCGGCAGGTTGGCGGCCAGCAGTCGGACCCCTGGCGCGCGATCCAGGGCGAACTGCCAGAGTCTTTCGTATTGCCGCCCCAGGCGCCGGTCGCTGCCCTGCGCCAGCCAAGCGGCCAATTCGGCCGGCGCCGCATCCTGTCGCCGCAGCCAGTCCGCCAGCCGGTCGGGGTGGGCCGCCCAGTCGCTGGCGAGCAGGGGATGGCGGGTATCGTCGGCCACCAGCAGCGGCGGCGCGCTCAGCGTCCAGGCGAGGTCGCGCACCTGGGGCTGGCTCAGGCGGCGTTGCAACGCGCACAGCTCGGCGAAGGGCGTCATGGCGCCAGCATAGGCCAAGGACGGGGTAGCGGATCAACCGAGGCGACCCGTGGTCGGATGCAGGCGGTTTGCCGCTGCCATGGGCTTTCGCCCATACTTTCCGCCCAATCCAGCCAACGGGGCCGCCGGCGCGACATGGACTCCTTTCGTAACATTGGCATCATCGGCCGACTTGGCAGCACCCAGGTGCTGGACACCATCCGCCGGCTGAAGACGTTTCTGCTGGCGCGGAACCGCAACGTCATCCTGGAGAACACCATCGCCGAGGTATTTCCCGGCCATGGCCTGCAGACGGTGTCGCGCAAGCTCATGGGCGAGATCTGCGACCTGGTGATCGTGGTCGGCGGCGATGGCAGCCTGCTCGGTGCCGCCCGCGCCCTGGTACGCCCGCGAGTGCCGGTGCTGGGCATCAATCGCGGCAAGCTGGGCTTTCTCACCGACATTCGCCCGGACGAGCTGGAGACCAAGGTCGCCGAGGTGCTCGACGGCCAGTACCTGATGGAGACGCGCTTCCTGCTCGATGCCTTCGTCGAGCGTGGCGGCGAGATCATCGGCCAGGGCGATGCGCTCAACGACGTGGTGCTGCACCCCGGCAAGTCCACCCGGATGATCGAATTCGAGCTGTACATCGACGGCCAGTTCGTCTGCAGCCAGCGCGCCGACGGCCTGATCGTCGCCACCCCCACCGGCTCCACCGCCTATTCGCTGTCGGCCGGTGGCCCCATCATGCATCCCAAGCTGGACGCCATCGTGGTGGTACCCATGTACCCCCACACCCTGTCCAGCCGGCCCATCGTGGTCTCCGGCGACAGCACCCTGTCGATCCTGGTCTCGCCGAACATGACCATCTATCCGCAGGTCTCATGTGATGGCCAGAATCATTTCACCTGCGCGCCCGGCGATACCGTGACCATTCAGAAGAAGCCCCACAAGCTGAGATTGATCCATCCCCTGGATCACAACTATTACGAGATCTGCCGGACCAAGCTCGGCTGGGGCAGTCGGCTGGGAGACGATTGATGCCCCTGGGCTACGATCTCATCGGCGACCTCCACGGCTGCGCCCACACCCTGGATCTGCTGCTGGAGCGCCTCGACTACCAGCAGGTGGACGGCGTCTGGCAGCACCCCGAGCGCCAGGCGATCTTCCTCGGCGATCTGGTCGACCGCGGTCCGCGTATCCGCGGTGCCCTGCGGCGGGTCCGCGCCATGGTCGAGGGGGGCCATGCCCACTGCATCCTCGGCAACCACGAACTCAATGCCCTGGCCTGGCATACCCCGGCCACGCCCGGCAGCGGCCAGACCTGGGTACGCGAGCACACCCCGCGGCATCGCCAGTTGATCCAGGAGACGTTGAGCGCTTTCGCCGACTATCCCGAGGAATGGCAGGACCACCTGCGCTGGCTCTACACCCTGCCGCTGTGCATGGATTTCGGCCACTTCCGCATCGTCCATGCCTGCTGGGATCAACGGCTGATCGACGAATTCCTGCACCACTATCCCGACGCCTGCATCGACGAAGATTTCGTCCGCCAGTCCATCCTCGCCGGCAGCCTGCCGAGCCGGGTCGCCTCGCGGCTGCTCAATGGCGTCTCGCTGCCGTTGCCCCACGGCCTGCGCCTCAAGAGCAGCGATGGCTACGTGCGGGCGCGCTTTCGCACCAAGTTCTGGGAGCGCGATCCCCAGACCTACGGCGACGTGGTCTTCCAGCCCGACGCCCTGCCGGCGGAGATCGCCTGCGCGCGGCTGAGCGACGAGGAAAAGGCCGGGCTGCTCTGCTATGGCGAGGGCGAGCCGCTGCTGTTCGTCGGCCACTACTGGCGCGACGGCCATCCCGAACCGCTGCGACCCAACCTAGCCTGCCTGGACTACAGCGCGGTCAAGTACGGCAAGCTGGTGGCCTATCGCCTGGACGACGAACGCCAGATCGATCCGCAGAAATTCGTCTGGATCGACGTGCAGCGGGAGGCGGGCCGATGAACCAGCCGCAACCCGTCCTGCGCGTGCCCCTGGGGCGCGACCTGCTGGGCTTCACCCGTCTGCTGCGTCGGCTGCGGATTCGTCACCGGGTGGTGGAGGAGGGCGACAGCCAGGTGCTCTGGGTATTGGACCCACTGCGGGTCGAGGAAACCCGTGCCCTCTACGAGCGCTATCCCGACGGCGACCCCCGTGGCGAAGTCGTGGCGACCCAACGGCCGCTCGGCCCGGGCCTGCTGGGGCAGCTCAGGGCCAGCCCGATCAGCGCGGTCTTCTTGATCGTCACCCTGGCGTTGGGCCTGGCGACCGAGTTCGGCGACAACCTGGCGTTGATTCATTACCTGACGCTGCAGGACTTCCGCCTGATCGATGCCGACCACATCGCCTTCCTCGACCTGGGCGTCAGCCTCTCCCGCGGTGAGTGGTGGCGGCTGGTCACGCCGATCTTCCTGCACTTCGGGGTGCTACACCTGGCGATGAACGCCCTCTGGTTCTGGGAGCTGGGCCGACGCATCGAGTTTCGTCAGGGCGGCTTGATGCTGCTGGTGCTGACCCTGGCCTTCGCTGTCGGCGCCAACCTGGTCCAGTACGCCTGGACCGGACCGGCGCTGTTCGGCGGTCTGTCCGGGGTGCTCTACGGCCTGCTCGGCCATTGCTGGCTGTTCCAGTGGCTGGCGCCCAATCCGGCCTATCGCATGCCGCGCGGGGTGGTAGCCATGATGCTGGTCTGGCTGGTGATTTGCCTCACCGGGGTCTTCGATCTGCTCGGCTTCGGCTCCATCGCCAACGGCGCCCATGTCGGCGGCCTGGTACTGGGCTGCCTCACCGGGGTCATCGGTGGCGGCCTGGCGCGACTGCGCCAGCGCTGATCAGCGTCGCCGCTTGAGTTCCGGGGCCAGGCTCAGGGAATTGCGATAGCGGAAGCGTTTCTGACTACGGCGGCGCAGCCAGAGTCCCAGGAGCAACAGCAAAGCCCCGCCGCCCACGACATTCCGGGCGATTTCCTGCTCCAGCACCAGGTAGGGCGCCAGCTGCGGCAACTGCAGCAGGGCACAGCCACCCACCAGCAGGGCGCTCATCCCGGCCAGCAACGACAGCCAACCCAGGCCGTTGGCCAGGGACGTCAGGAAGGGGCGCCGCAGACGCAGCGCGGGTGGATCGAAACTGTCTCGCTCGGGCAACTGCATGCTCATACCCCAGGCTCCTTTTGCAAGCCGCCGAGGTTATACGGCTCGGCGCGCCTGGGGAAGGCTCTAGCGCAACAGTTGCCTTGCCCCTTGCTTGAGCATGTCCCAGCCATTCGGATCGCCGCCGGCGATGGCGCCGAGGAAGGCCCGCGCCTGTTCGAAGCTGATGTGCGGCGGCAGGGGCGGTACGCTGGGGTCGGTGACGAACTCCAGCACCACCGGGCGATCCGCCTCGAAGGCCTGCTGCCAGGCGTCGGCCACCTCGTCCGGTCTATGGATGCGCAGGCCCTTGAAGCCGAGCAATTCGCCGTAGCGGGCATAGGGGAAGTCGAGCACGTCCTGGGCCGGGGCGAACTTGGGATCGCCGGCCAGGGCGCGCTGCTCCCAGGTCACCTGGTTGAGGTCGCCGTTGTTGAGCACCATGACGATGAAGGTCGGGTTGCTGAACCTCTTCCAGTACTGCTGCAGGGTGACCAGTTCGGCATTGCCGTTCATCTGCATGGCGCCGTCGCCCACCAGGGCGATCACCGGGCGATCCGGATGGGCGAACTTAGCGGCGATGGCATAGGGAATGCCGCAGCCCATGGTCGCCAGCTTGCCCGACAGCGACCCCAGCATCTGCCCGCTCATGCGGATGTCGCGGGCGTACCAGTTGGTATGGGAGCCGCTGTCGCCGCAGAGGATGGCGTCCTGGGGCAACTGGCTGGAGAGTTCGAAGAACACCCGTTGCGGATTGATCGGATCGGCTGGCGCCAGGGCCCGCTGCTTGATCGACTGCCAGGAGGCGGCCACGCTTTTTTCGATCCGCGTCCGCCACCTGTCATGGGGCTTGCCGTGCAGCAACGGCAGCAGGCGGCGTAGGGTCTCGGCCGCATCGCCCAGCAAAGGTTGCTCGATGGGATACCTCATGCTGATGTTGCGCGCGTGCAGATCGATCTGCACCGCTCTGGCCTGGCCTTCCTTGGGCAGGAATTCGGTGTAGGGAAAGGTCGAGCCGACGATCAGCAGGGTGTCGCATTCCTTCATCAGCAGGTCGCTGGCCTCGGTGCCCAGCAAGCCGATGGAGCCGGTGACATAGGGCAGTTCATCCGAGAGCACCCCCTTGCCCAGCAGCGCCTTGGCCACCCCGGCGCTGAGCTTCTCGGCCACCGCCATCACCTCGCTGCGTGCCTGCAGGGCACCGGCACCTACCAGCATGGCGACCTTCTGGCCCGCGTTGAGGATGTCGGCGGCAGCCTGCAGATCGTCTTCCTGGGCATAGGGCCGCGGCGGAATGGCGCCGGCGCCGGACAGCACATTGGCGTGCTGATGCGGCGGGCTTTCCACCGCCGGCAATTGCTGGATATCGTTGGGGATGATCACCGTGGCCACCTGGCGCTCGGCGATGGCCACGCGGAAGGCGCGGTCGATGACATGACGCAGCTGCGCGGGATGCACCACCGTCTCCACATAGGCGGAGACATCCTTGAACAGAGTATGCAGGTCGACTTCCTGTTGGTAGTCGCTGCCGAGCGCCGAGGCGGCCTGCTGGCCGACCAGGGCGACCACCGGCATATGGTCCATCTTGGCGTCGTACAGGCCGTTGAGCAGATGGATGGCGCCGGGCCCCGAGGTGGCCAGGCAAACACCCACCTCGCCGGTGAATTTGGCATGGGCGCAGGCCATGAAGGCGGCCATCTCCTCGTGGCGCACCCGCACGTAGTCGAACTGGTCGGCCACCCGCCCCAGGGCGCCCATGATGCCGTTGATGCCATCGCCGGGATAACCGAAGACGCGTTCGACGCTCCACTGGCCGAGTCGCTCCCAGAGGTGGTCGGCTACGGTCTTGCTCATGACATTCTCCTCGTTGGACCTTTAAGGTTAGGAAGAGGGCCTCCGACGTTAAGTTCCTGCAGGCGGACCGGACGCGGGTTAGAATGCGCGGCTGATCATCCGGAGCCTTTCATGAGCGAATCCCGCCTGCGTACCTTGCGCGACCACATCCGCTGGGCCGTCAGCCGTTTCCATGCCGAAGGGCTGTTCTTCGGCCATGGCCATGACAACGCCTGGGACGAAGCCCGCGCTCTGGTGCTGGGCGCCGTGCACCTGCCTTGGGACACTGCCGACCGCTACCTGGATTGCGCCCTGGAAGACGATGAGCGCTATGAACTCGGGGTGCTGCTGCACAAGCGTATCCAGGAGCGGGTGCCCACCGCCTATCTGCTCGGCGAAGCCTGGTTCTGCGGGTTGCCGTTCGTGGTCGACGAGCGGGTGCTGGTGCCGCGCTCGCCCATCGGCGAATTGATCGATGCCCGCTTCGAACCCTGGCTGCCGGCCACGCCGGCGCGCATCCTCGATCTTTGCACCGGCTCGGGCTGCATCGGCATCGCCTGCGCCTATGCCTTCCCCGAGGCCGAGGTGGCCCTTGGCGACCTGTCCTACGAGGCCCTGGAAGTGGCCTGGCAGAACATCGAGCGGCACGGTCTGGAGGATCGTGTCTACACCGTGCAGGGCGACGGCTTCGCCGGTCTGCCGGGGCAGCGCTTCGACCTGATCGTCAGCAATCCGCCCTACGTCGACGCCGAGGACTTCGCCGACATGCCGGCCGAGTACCAGCATGAACCGGCACTGGGCCTGGCCTGTGGCGACGACGGCCTGGACCTGGTACGACGGATGCTCGCCGAAGCGGCCGATCATCTTACCGAGCAGGGCATCCTGATCGTCGAGGTGGGCAACAGCCAGGTCCATGTCGAAGCCCTCTATCCGGAGGTCGATTTCACCTGGCTCGACTTCGAGCGCGGTGGCCATGGCGTCTTCCTGCTCGCCGCCGCCCAGTGCCGCGAGCACCAGGCGCTGTTCCGCAGCCGTCTGCTCCCCTGATCACCCGTGGTCGCCGCGGCGGCCGCCTTTCTTTACCGAGGTCTATCCGTGTTTACCGAACTCGCTCTGCACGAGCGCCTGCTCAAGGCCCTCGACACCCTGGGCTTCAAGACGCCCACCCCGGTCCAGGCCGCTGCCGTGGGCCCGGCCCTGGCAGGTCATGACCTGCGCGTCACCGCCCGTACCGGCAGCGGCAAGACCGCCGCCTTCCTGCTGCCGCTGCTGGATCGCCTGCTCAAGGATCCCAAGCCCCGGTCCGGCGCCCGTGCCCTGATCCTGTTGCCGACCCGCGAGCTGGCCCAGCAGACCGCCAAGGAAATCGAACGCTTCGGCCAGTTCACCTTCCTCAAGGCCGGCCTGGTGATCGGCGGCGAGGACTTCCGTGTCCAGGCTGCCGGCCTGCGCAAGAATCCCGAGATCCTGGTGGCTACCCCGGGGCGCCTGCTGGAGCAGCGCAACGCCGGTAACGTCGACCTGAAGGACATCGAGCTGCTGGTGCTGGACGAAGCCGACCGCATGCTCGACATGGGCTTCTCCGAGGACGTGCTGCAGATCGCCGCCAGTTGCGAACGCGAAGGCCGCCAGACCCTGCTGTTCTCCGCCACGGGTGGCGGCAACGCCCTGCGCCAGGTGGTCGAGCAGGTCCTGCGCGATCCCCAGAATCTGTTGCTGGACCGCACCGGTGAGCTGAACGAAGCCGTGGTGCAGCAGGTGATCCTGGCCGACGAGACGCCGCACAAGGAGCGCCTGCTGCAGTGGCTGCTGGCCAACGAGACCTATCGCAAGGCCATCGTCTTCACCAACACCAAGGTGCAGGCCGATCGTCTCACCGGGCGGCTGATCGCCGAGGGCCTCAAGGTCTTCGTGCTGCACGGTGACAAGGACACCAAGGACCGCAAGCTGGCCATCGAGCGGCTGCAGAGCGGCGCGGTCAAGGTGCTGATCGCCACCGATGTGGCGGCGCGCGGCCTGGACGTCGACGGCCTGGACTTGGTGATCAACTACGACCTGCCGCGCAGCGGTGACGAATACGTCCACCGCATCGGCCGGACCGGCCGTGCCGGCGAGGCGGGGCTGGCGATTTCCTTCGTCACCCATGGCGACTGGAACCTGATGTCCAGCATCGAGCGCTATCTCAAGCTGAGATTCGAACGCCGCCACCTGCCGGGCCTCAAGGCCAACTATAACGGCCCGAAGAAGCTCAAGGCCTCGGGCAAGGCCGCGGGCGTCAAGAAGAAAAAGACCGAGGGCAAGAAGGACGGCAAGGCCAAGGCGAAAGCCAAACCGGAGCGGCGCCCCGGTGCTCTGGTGCCCACCTCGGCCGATGGCTTCGCTCCGCCGCGCAAGCGTACGACGGAGTGATGTCCAGCAGCGGTCAGTGCTTGGCCGCGCCGTCGAACAGCTGGAATACCGGTGCTCGGCGCGTCGGGCGCTGCAGGTCCGGTTGCTGCACCAGCAGCCAGGCCTGCAACTCAGGTTCGGCCATGGGCTTGCCGATCCAGAAGCCCTGACCCTCGTCGCAGCCCATGGCGAGCAGGCTAGCGAGGGCTTCGGCGGTCTCGATGCCCTCGGCGGTGATGCGGAAGCCCAGGTGATGGGACAGTTCGATCAGCGAGCTGACGATCAACCGATCCTTGTCGCGATGGGGAAGCTCGCGCACGAAGCTGCCGTCGATCTTGATGGTGTCGGCAGGCAGCTCGCGCAGGTGCGACAGGTTGTTGTAGCCAGTGCCGAAGTCGTCGATGGCGATGCCGATGCCCAGCTCGCGCAGGGTGGCGAGCTGGCGATGGATCAGGGTGTCGTCGCCCAGCAGGGCATTCTCGGTGACCTCCAGTTCCAGCCGCTGCGGGCTGACCGGATAGCGCTGCAACAGCGCCACGGCCTGGTCGGCGAAGTCCGGATCGTTGAGATCGTGGGCGGAAATGTTGATCGCCATGCCCAGGGTCCGGCCTTCGCGTTGCCAGCCGTAGGCCTGAGTGATGGCGGTGCGCAACACCCAGCCACTCAGTGCGGTGATCAAGGCAGTCTGTTCCGCCAAGGGGATGAATTCCGCCGGACTGACCGGGCCCAGGTGCGGATGCTGCCAGCGCAGCAGTGCCTCGACGCTGTGGCAGCGCCCGGTGGCCAAGTCGATGCGCGGTTGGTACACCAGGCTCAGCTGACCCTCGCTGCGCAGGGCCTGGGGCAGGGCGCTGAGCAGGGCGAAGGCGCGGCGGTAGGCGGCGTCGTGCTGCGGATCGAAGTGGCGGCAGCCACGCATCTCGGCGCGGGCATCGTCGGCGGTGGCGATCAGGGCGCGCAGCCAGTCGGTTGGATGATCATCGGTCAGGGACATCACTCCCAGCCCGAGGCGGGTCTGGATCGGGATGCCGTTGTAGTCGATCACCCCGGTCAATTGCTGTTGCAGGTTTTCCAGCAAGGCCTGCTGGGCTACCTCGTCGGTGTCGTGCAGCAGGAAGCCGAAGCGCGCCACGCCTAGGCGATACAGCGGCTGGCCGCTGGGCAGCAGGCGCCGTAGATGCTGCTTGATGGCCCGCTCCAGGCCGTCGAGATGGGCCTGGCCCATGGCCTTGATGAAATCGTTCAGGTAGCTCTGGGCGAACAGGTCCGCCGCCACCGCGATCACCTCCTGGCCCGCACGGGTCAGGGCTTCCGCGTCCTGGATGAAACGATGGCCGTTGGGCGACTGGGTGACCGGGTCCCAGTAGGCGCCCGTGCGCAGCAACTCGATGTGCTGGGCCGCCAGGTCCGCCAGCTGTTGCAGGATGAGCAAGCGGTCGGCGGGCAGGGCGGCGCGGGGCTGGTGGGCGAAGAGGCACAGGCTGCCTAGCATCAGCCCTTCGGCGGTACGAATGGGGGCGCCCAGGTAGAAGCGTACCTTGAGCGGTCCTGTCGTTGCCGGCAGCTGGGCGAAGCGCTCGTCGAGGGTGGTGTCCTCCACCTGCAGGGGCTCTACCCGACCTTGCAGATGGATGCAGAAGGATTCTTCCCGGGGTACGGAGAAGGGCCGGCAGCCGACTGTGGCCCGACAGTGCACATCCTGGCCATCGAGGAAGCAGATCATGGCGTAGGGACTATCGAACAGCTTGGCAGCCAGCTCGGTGATGTCCTGGAAGGCGCGGTCGGAAGGACGGTCAATCAAGGCCAGGTCGCGCAGCAGGGCGAGACGCTGGCGTTCGTTGGCTGCAGTCAGAGGTGCAGGCTCCATGGGCGTCTTCCCGATACGCTGTAGTAGCAGATTGCTACTTAGAGCGTGATCGGGTCGAGAGTTCCCTTGCGTCGGCCATCACAGCAGAGGGTTTCCCGGGCAGGTCAGGCGGCGAAGTAGAAGACAGCGAACAGCTTGGCGGGGTCCGTCCAGACGCGCAGCTGTCTAAAACCGGCATCTTCAGCCAGCGCGCGGAAGCCATCCAGGCTGTACTTGTAGGAGTTTTCGGTGTGCAGGCGTTCGCCCGTGCGGAAGGTGAAGCGGCGGTCCTCCAGACGCACGGTCTGGTCGCGGGTACTGACCAGATGCATCTCGATGCGCGAGGCGATGGGATCGAAGAAAGCCAGATGGCGGAAGCGCGTCGGGTCCAGGTCGGTATCGAGTTCGCGGCGGATGCGTTCGAGCAGATTGAGGTTGAACTGGGCGGTCACCCCGGCCGCGTCATTGTAGGCGGCGTCCAGGCGCGCCTGGTCCTTGATCAGGTCCACGCCGATCAGCAGGCCGCCCGTGTCCGGCAGCATCCGGTGCAGGTTGCGCAGGAAGACGCCGGCCTCTTCAGGCGTGAAGTTGCCAATGCTCGAACCTGGAAAGAAGGCGATGGGTCGCAAGCCATCGAGACTGTCGGGGAGGGTCATCGGCCGACAGAAGTCGGCGCAGGTGGCGCTGACGTCCAGCCAGGGATAGTCGGCTGCCAGGCGCTGGGTGCTGGCCAGCAGGAAGTCCCGGGAGATGTCGATGCCGAGGTAACCCGCCGGACGCATGGCCTCCAGCAGCAGGCGCACCTTGCGACTGGCGCCACTGCCCAGTTCCACCAGGGCCGCGTCGCGTCCGGCCAGGCGGGCGATCTCGCCACTGGCCGCCGCCAGGATGGCCTCCTCGGTGCGCGTGGGGTAGTACTCGGGTTGGCGGGTGATGGCTTCGAACAGCTCAGAGCCGCGTCTATCGTAGAAGTACTTGGGCGGCAGGGTCTTCTGCGCCTGGGCGAAACCCTGGAGCACGTCGTCCCGCAGCGAGCTGTCGGCGACGTCCACCGGTTGCTGATCGAAGAAGCGCACGGCAAGGGCCATGGGTCAGACCTCTCTGGCCAGGCGCAGACCGGAGAACTGCCAGCGCATGGTGGGATAGAAGAAGTTGCGATAGGTGGCGCGTACGTGGTCCTGGGGCGTGGCGCAACAACCGCCGCGCAACACCATCTGGCCGGACATGAACTTGCCGTTGTATTCGCCGAGGCTGCCCGGCAGTGGCTTGAAGCCGGGGTAGGGGCGGAAGGCGCTGCCGGTCCATTCCCAGACATCGCCGAACAGCTGGCGCATGCCAGCGCCTGCGCTGGCGGCGGGCTGCAGAAGATCCTGCTCGACGAAATTGCCGGCGATCGCCTGGCGCGCCGCCACGGTTTCCCACTCTGCCTCGCTGGGCAGCCGGGCACCGGCCCAGCTGGCATAGGCGTCGGCTTCGTAGAAGCTCAGGTGGCAGACCGGTGCGGCAGGATCGATGGGCGTCAAGCCGCCGAGGGTGAAGTGGTGCCAGACGCCGTCCAGCTTATGCCAGTAGAGCGGCGCTTCCCAGCCCAGGCTGCGGACCGCGGCAGTGCCATCCGACAACCAGAGATCGCTGCGGCCGTAGCCGTTGTCCTCGATGAAGGCCAGGTACTCACCATTGGTGACCAGGCGATCGGCCAGCTGGAAATCATCGACGAATTGCCGGTGCACCGGGGTCTCGCAATCGAAGGCGAAATCCTCGCCGGTATGGCCGACATGTCGGACACCACCCGGATGGCTTTCCCAATCCAGGGGCGCCACCGGGGCTGCGCTGCCTTTGGCTAGGTCCGCCCGGTAGATCGGGAACAGCGGGTTCTGCGCCAGGATGTGCTTGATGTCCATCAGCAGCAATTCCTGGTGTTGTTGCTCGTGGTGCAGCCCCAGCTCCAGGCGCCGGGCGATCTCGGCGGCGTGTTCGGCGGGCGGGGCACTGAGCAATTCGGCCATGGCCTCGTCGACCGCGGCACGGAAGCGATAGACGTCCTCCACGCCCGGCCGCGACAGATGCCCACGTGCCGCCCGTGGGAAAGGCTTGCCGTGGGTTTCGTAGTAGGAGTTGAACAGATAGTCGTAGGCTGGATTGGGCGTCCGGTAGCCCTTGAGGAAGGGCTTGAGGATGAATGCCTCGAAGAACCAGGTGACATGGGCCAGGTGCCATTTCGGCGGGCTGACGTCGGCCATGCTCTGGATCCCGTAGTCCTCGACGGTGAGCGGAGCACAGAGCGCCTCGCTGGCGGCGCGGACCCGCCGGTAGCGGTCGAGCAGGGTAGCGGGGGCGGAACTCGCTGCGGGCAGTTCGCGGGCGAGAGGATTCATATGGAGCTCCCTGGTCGGCGTTTTGGTCGTCTGGAAACCGACCGGGAGGCATAAGCAAAGTTCGGCAGGTTATGACGGGCGGTCTCGCTTGCGCCGGCCTACCACCAGGTTTCCAGCTGCACGCCGAAGTTGTTGCCGTGGCGGGCATCGCCGAAGGCACCGCTGTCGGATAGGGCGCTACCCGCCGCCGCCGCGTCCTGGGCGCCGCGGTTCCAGCTGGCGTAGGTCCAGTAGAGGCGAATCTCCGGACGATCCATCAGACCCATGCCACCCAGCGCCAGGGTCGGGGCGACGGTGACCTTGTTCAGCTTGCGGGTGGCGCCGCTGTCGGGATGGATCTGGTCGTGGCCGAATTCCACCTGCAGCTTGAACAACCGGGTGAAGGCGTAGCTGGGCCGCACGCCGAAGGAATACCAGGTCTGGCCGGCATCGCCGGGTGCCCGGTCGCGCTGGTAGAGCGCCAGCAACTGGCCACCGAAACGCGGGGTGAGCTGCCAGCGAGGCGATTCGAGGATGCGCAGGCTTTCGTAGTCCTGGTCCGCGGTCAGGCTGCCGGTGGCGCCCAATCCGGTACCCGGACCGCGGCCATACTGCACGGTGAAGACGTTCACCCCGCCGAAGAACTGCGCCTGCTTGTGCTCGGCGGTGGCCGACCAGCCACTGTGGGCGTTCTGGACCTGGCCAGCGCGCTGGATATAGGACAGGCCCAGTTCGATCTCGCCGCCGGGATTGGTCTTGATGCCGCCGAGGTTGACGTCATGCCGGTTGGCCTTGTCCGGCTGGTCGATGTTGTCCTCGCGGCTGAAGGCGTAGCTCAGGCGCAGGCCGCTGTCGCCGAGACCGTAGTCCTCGATGCCGGCGCCCGTGCCGCTCGGATTCCAGTAGTAGAAGTCGTTGATATGGATGTCATGACGCTTGTAGTAGCGCCGGCCGGCCCAGAGACCGCCGCCATTGAGCGCCGGCAGGCTGAGACTGGTCCAGAGCTGTGGCAGGCGGACGTTGCCATTGTCGCCGCTGAAGGTGGGGGTCTGGTCGTAGACGTTGTAGAGACTGGCCATGCCGTGCACCTTGAGTTCGGTGCCATCGGCGCCCCTGTACAGCGTCTGGTGCAGTTCCAGTTCCCAGTAGGTCTCGCATTCGTTGCCGAGCCGGTACTTGGCCGGTGCTCCGGGCAGCTGGAAGCAGCTTTGCTTGCCGCCCTCGGCAGAGCCGCCGACGCCCACTCGCCCGTAGCCATTGAATTCCAATGCCATGGCGGTCAACGGCAGGCAGCCGGCCAGGAGGGCGAAGCAGGAGGCGTGACGGGCCTGGCGAAGAACTCTGGTCATCCGGAAAAATCCCTCTGGGTGTGGCGGACGCCGATCGGACCCGATCCGCAGCCCGGGAGTTGTGTGAAAGGCCATCTTCATCAAGGACTTGGCGCAAGGCAGCAGTCCTGATGGCGGCGCGGTGAACCCACGGCTTCAAGAGAATGGTTGACGTCACCGGCCTTTGCTGGCGACGCTTGGGTTTTCGGCCAGGGAAAGTGTTGCAAGATGAAACCGACGTTGCTGATGGCCCCGCAATTGCCTGAGGGGCTGGTCACCCAGCTCGAAGCCCACTACCAAGTGCTCGGCCCCTTTTCCTCCGCCACGCCGGAGGCCCTGCCCGCGGGCGCCGAGCAGGCCGTGGCGTTGCTGACCATCGGTGGCCTGCCGACCCGTGCTGCCCTGCTGGCCGCGCTACCGGCCCTGCGCCTGGTGGCCTGCTACGGCACCGGCTACGAAGGGGTGGAACTGGACGCCTGCCGGGCCCGCGGCATCGCCGTGACCACCGCCGGCGACGCCAATGCCACTGCCGTGGCCGAATTCGCCTTCGGCCTGATCCTTGCCAGCGCCCGGCGCCTGCTGCAGGGCGATGCCTTTGTCCGCAGCGGTCGCTGGCAAGGCAATGCCGTCGAGCGCATGCCCCAGGTGCCGGGCCTGGCTGGCCGCCGGCTGGGTATCTATGGCCTCGGCGAGATCGGCCGGCGCCTCGCCCGGCGTGGCGAGGCCTTCGACATGGAGATCGGCTACTTCAGTCGCTCACCGCGGGCGGAGCTGGACTACGCCTATCACGGCAGCCTGCTGGAGCTGGCGCGCTGGAGCGATGTCCTGGTGGTGGCGGTACGCGCCAGCGCTGAGACCGTGGGTGCGGTGAATGCCGGGGTCCTGGCTGCGCTCGGCGCTGAAGGGCATCTGGTCAACATCTCCCGCGGCAGCGTGGTCGATGAAGACGCCCTGGCCGATGCCCTGGAGCAGGGGGTGATCGCCGGCGCCGGGCTGGATGTGTTCGCCAAGGAGCCCGAGGTCCCCGAGCGGCTGCGCCAGCAGGCCAACCTGGTGCTCAGCCCCCATGTGGCCGCCAACGCCGCCTCGGCGCAGGGTGCCCAGCAGCAGGTGATGCTGGCCAATATCGCGGCCATGCTCCAGGGCGGCGAACTGCGCAATCGCATCGCCTGACCGCCTGGCCGAAGCCGCCACCGGTCGGGCTGGATTGAGAAGGCACAGGGCCGCTCCCATAGTGGAGCCATGACCCTATCTACGCCTGCCACCGCTGTCCTGGCGGACTTCCACGAGGCCCCTCGTAGCTGGTTCGCGGGGCGCTTTCCCGCGCCGACCGCGGCGCAGCTCCAGGCCTGGCCGGCCATTCGCGCCGGCGCCTCGGTGCTGGTGGCGGCGCCGACTGGCTCGGGCAAGACCCTGACCGCCTTCTTCGCCGTGCTCGACGGCCTGGTGCAGGAGGCGCTGCGCGACGGCGGCCTGCCCGAGGCCTGTCTCTGGCTCTATGTATCACCGCTGAAGGCCCTGTCCAACGACATCCGCCTCAATCTCGAAGAGCCGCTGGCCGGGATCGGTGCAGCCCTGGAGGCCCGGGAGTTGCCACCGCTGGAGTTGCGCACCGCGGTGCGCACCGGCGATACCCCGCAGAAGGAGCGGGCGGCCATGCGCCGGCGGCCACCCCATCTGCTGGTCACCACGCCGGAATCCCTCTACGTACTGCTGGGCTCGGATTCCGGTCGACGCCTGCTGGCCAGCGTGCGCGGCGTCATCGTCGACGAGATCCATGCCATCGCCGATGGCAAGCGGGGCAGTCATCTCACGCTCAGCCTGGCGCGCCTGGAGGCCCTCACGGGTCGTCCGCTGCAGCGTATCGGTCTGTCCGCTACCCAGAAGCCTCTGGCCGCGGTGGCCGCCTTCCTGGTCGGGCGCGATGCCCAGGGGCAGCCCAGGCCCTGTACGGTGATCGACATCGGCCACCAGCGCGCCCGCGACCTGGCCCTGGAGGTGCCACCCATTCCCCTGGAGGCGATGCTGTCCACCCAGGCCTGGGAACTGGTCTACGACCGCCTCGCCGAACTGGCCGAGGCGCACCGCACCACCCTGGTGTTCGTCAATACCCGGCGCCTGGCGGAGCGCATGGCACGGCAGCTGTCGGATCGCCTCGGCCACGCCCAGGTCGCTGCCCACCACGGCAGCCTGGCCAAGGAACAGCGGCTGGACGCCGAGCAGCGTCTCAAGCGCGGCGAATTGCGGCTGCTCCTGGCGACCGCCTCCCTGGAGCTGGGCATCGACATCGGCGACGTCGACCTGGTCTGCCAGATCGGTTCGCCCGGCTCCATCGCCGCCTTCCTCCAGCGCGTCGGGCGCGCCAATCACCAGGTGGGCGGCCTGCCCAAGGGGCGGCTGTTCCCCACCTCGCGGGACGACCTGGTGGAGTGCGTGGCGCTGCTCGACTGCGTGCGCCGCGGCGAGTTGGACACCCTGCACATCCCCCGGGCGCCGCTGGACGTCCTGGCCCAGCAACTGGTGGCCGAGGTGGCCTGCCAGGAGTGGTCGGAAGCGGGCCTGCTGGCCGTGTTGCGCCAGGCCGAGCCCTATGCGGACCTTGGCGAGTCCGATTATACCGCCGTGGTGGAGATGCTCAGCCAGGGCTACAGCGACCGCCGCGGTCCCCGCGCGGCCTATGTGCACCGCGATGCGGTCAACGGCCTGCTGCGGGGCCGTCGCGGCGGCAAGGCCACTGCCGTGATGAGCGGCGGCACCATCCCGGAAAGTGGCGACTTCAGCGTCCTGCTCGAGCCCCAGGGTCATACCGTGGGCAGCGTCAACGAGGATTTCGCCTTCGAAAGCCTGGTGGGCGATGTCTTCCAGCTCGGCAATACCGCCTACCGCATCGTCAAGATCGAAGGCAGCAGGGTACGGGTCGAAGACGCCAAGGGCCAGCCGCCCAACATTCCCTTCTGGCACGGCGAGGCGCCTGGGCGCAGTGACGAGCTGTCGGCCGGCCTGGCCCGCCTGCGGGCGGATCTCGAACCCCTGCTGCCCGCCAAGGGCGAGACGCCGGAACCCGCCATCGCCCGTATCGGCGCGGCCTATGAGCTGGAGGAGGGCGCCGCCCGCCAACTGGTGGACTATCTCGGTCGCACACGCCAGGCCCTCGGCGCGCTGCCGACGCAGCAGACGCTGGTCATGGAGCGCTTCTTCGACCAGGCCGGCGGCATGCAGCTGATCATCCATGCGCCCTTTGGCAGCCGGATCAATCGGGCCTGGGGCCTGGCCCTGCGCAAGAGATTCTGCCGCCACTTCAATGTCGAGTTGCAGGCGGCGGCCACCGAGAACGCCCTGATCCTCTCGCTGGCCACCAGCCACAGCTTCGTGCTCGACGAGGTCTGGCGCTACCTGCATCCGGCCACCGCGGAACACGTCCTCATTCAGGCATTGCTCGACGCCCCCCTGTTCGCCGTGCGCTGGCGCTGGAACGCCACCACGGCGCTGGCCCTGCCGCGCTTCAGCGCTGGACGCAAGGTCGCTACCCAGGTGCAGCGCATGCGCAGCGAAGACCTGCTGGCCACGGTCTTTCCCGATCAGGTCGCCTGCCTGGAAAACCTTTCCGGCGAGCGCCAGGTGCCCGACCACCCACTGGTCCGCCAGACCCTGGACGACTGCCTGCACGACTCCCTCGACAGCCGCGGCTGGCTGGCCCTGCTGGAGCGGATCGGCGCCGGCCAGCTGACCTTGCTGACCCGCGATCTGCCCGGACCTTCGCCCCTGGCGGCCGAGGTGCTCACGGCCAAGCCCTATGCCTACCTGGACGATGCCCCGGTCGAGGAACGCCGGACCCTGGCGGTGCAGAATCGCCGCTTCGGCGGTGCCGATCCCGACGACCTCGGCGCCCTGGATCCGGCCGCCATCGCCCTGGTGCGCGACGAAGCCTGGCCGCGGCTGGAAACCGCCGATGACTTGCACGAGGCCCTGCTGGGCGTGGGCTTTCTCACCGAGGCGGAGGTGGCGCCGCGGCGAGCCCAGGCACTCCAGTTGAGCAAGACCCGGCGCGCGGGACGGCTGCGCCTGCCCGCGGCGACGCTATGGATCGCTGCCGAGCGTCTACCGGCGTTCCAGCAGCTGTTTCCCGTAGCCCCTGTCGAGCCAGCGCTCAGTCCGCCGCCTGGCTTCCCGGTACCCGTCGATGCCGAGACGGCGCTGGTCGAGTTGTTGCGCGCCCGGCTGACCGCCCTGGGGCCCATCGACCAGGCCGCCCTGGCCGCCAGCCTCGGCCTGCCTCCGGAACGCCTCACGGCGGCGCTGTTGGCCCTGCAGCGCGAAGGCTACGTGCTGCAGGGGCGTTTCACGCCGGCAGGCACGGCGGTGGAATGGTGCGAGCGGCATCTGCTAGCCCGCATCCATCGCTACACCCTGGGCCGGCTGCGCAAAGCCATCGAGCCGGTGGCCCTGGCGGATTACCTGAGATTCCTGCTGGATCATCACCACCTGGCCGGACCGGCGACCCTGAAGGGCGGGGAAGGGCTGGAACAGGTGGTGGGCCAGCTGGAAGGCTTCGAGGTAGCGGCTGCCGGCTGGGAAAGCGAGATCCTGCCAAGCCGGCTGCCCGACTACCTGTTCACGGGTCTCGACGATCTCTGTCGCGCCGGGCGGGCGGTCTGGTTGCGCCTACCCACCCCGGGGCGGGGCGGCGGCGGGCCGGTCAAGGGCACGCCCATCGTCCTGCTGCCGCGGCGGCATCTGGCGGACTGGAGCGCCTTGACCGTGGCGCCCACGGCGGAACTGTTGACGCCCAAGGCGCAACGGGTACTGGAGGTGCTGATACGCCGGGGCGCCTCCTACTTCGACGAATTGCTGGGCGAGGCGCGGCTCTTGCGCAGCGAGCTGGAGACGGCGCTGGGCGAGTTGGTCGGTGCCGGGGCGGTCAATGCCGACAGCTTCGCTGGGCTACGCGCCCTGCTGTTGCCGGCGGCCAAGCGTGGCAGCCGCAGCGGTGCGCGTCGCGGACGTATTCCGCTCTATGGTGGCATGGACGACGCCGGTCGCTGGGCTGCCTTGCATCCGCGCGAACTGGCGGTGGAGGCCCGTTTGCCGGACGTCTTGGTGGAGCGGCTGGTCTGGGTGCTGCTGCGGCGCTACGGGGTGCTCTGCTGGCAACTGCTGCAGCGCGAGAGCTCGCTGCTACCGCCCTGGCGGGATCTGCTGCGCGCCTGCCACCGCCTGGAGGCCCGCGGCGAGATCCGGGGTGGCCGTTTCATCGCGGGACTTTCCGGCGAGCAGTTCGCCGATCCGGCCGTCATCGCCCCGCTGCGCGAATGGCGCCAGCGTCCGGCGGACGACAGCTGGGTCTGTGTGTCGGCCCTGGACCCGCTCAATCTGCTGGGCACCCTGCTGCCCGGTACCAAGGTGCCGGCCGTGGCCGGCAATCGACTGCTCTATCGCGATGGGGTGCCCATCGCCGCGCGTATCACCAATGAGGTCAGGTGGCTGGTGGAGCTGCCGCCGGCGGACCAGGTGCGGGCACGGCGGGCGCTGCAGCAACTGGGACGCGAGCGGCCGCACAGCGGCGCTGCCGGTCGCCCGCTGCCCCAGGTGCCGAGCACCGGCTGAACGGCGCGCGCCGGCTCAGCCGATGAGCGCCACGGCGTCGGCTTCGGCCAGCGGTCTGCCCAGCAGATAGCCCTGGGCGTAATCCACCTGCAGATCACGCAGGGTGTCGAGTTCACCTGCCGTTTCCACCCCCTCGGCCACGACCTTGGAACCGATTTCATGGGCGAAGCCGAGCAGGCCCTTCGCCAGGGCGCGGCGGTTGCGGTCTTCGTGGATGGCCCGGGTTAGGCTCATGTCGAGTTTGATGATGTCGGGTTGCAACTGCAGGATGTGCTTCATGCTGGAGTGGCCGGCGCCGGCATCGTCCACCGCGAGGCGCATGCCCTGCTGCCGCAGGGGGGAGAGGGCAGCGGCCAGCGCCGCGTAGTCCTCGATGATGGCGTGCTCGGTGATCTCCAGGGTAACGCGGGACAGGTCCTGCACGCGCTCGAACAGCGGTCGCAGCAGCGTCGAGGTCACCAGCTCCGGTGAGGCATTGAGGTTGAGAACGTAGGGCGCGGCGAAGGTCTCCAGGTAGGCCAGGCTCTTGCGCAGCACCCGTTCTTCCAACTGCGCACCCATGCCTGCCTTGGCGGCCTGGTCGAACCATTTGTCCGGCGAGCGCTGCGGTTCCACCTCGAAGCGCGACAGGCATTCGAAGCCGTGCAGCCGCAGATCAGCCAGCTGGAAGACCGGCTGAAAGACGATGCGGGGCGCGCCCAGGGCGAGGGCCGCTTCGATCTCGTCGATCATGGTCTGGCGTACGCGCCTGTCGCCGCCCATTTCGTGCAGTCGCAGCGCCAGGATCTCGGCGAAGGCACGCAGCATCTGCAAGTCGCGCTCGCCCAGGTTGGTATTGGGCTTGAAGCCGAAGCAGCACAAGGTGCCATAGATATGGCCACTCACCTGGATGGGGACGCTCATGTGCGAGCCGATGGGAATCGAAGCGGTCGCCGGTATCTGTTGCGTCGCCGCTATCCGCGAGGTGTCCGGGATCAACTCGGGCAAATCGCCGTTGACCACCTTCTGGCAGTAGCCTTCGGTCAGGGGAATGACCTGGCCTTCGTAGATCGGACAATCCGCGCGACTATCCACCTGTTCCAGCACCCGATCCGTCCTGCGGAAGCGCGCGAGAAAGGCCACGTCCATCCCCAGATACTGGCGGACCACCCTCAGGGACTCGCGCAACTCCCGCTCACCGATGTCGTGGGACAGCAATTTGAGTAATGGATGAGGCTGATCAGCGACCAACATACAGCGCTCCTTGTCGGTAAAGGCTGGCTTCAGACAGCGGCGGCCGGCCCCGTCCAGCCACCGTCGAAGCCTAGGATCGCTAATTCAGGTCAATTCCGACAAGGCCTGTATCGAGAACGAACCGCTCTGCTAGGCCCTTCTTGGGCGACAAGGGCCAGGGTTCGCAGTACGACTGGGGCGCCAGGAGCACCCAGCGGCTTGCTTCCCTCGGCGACTCGATCACCGCAGGTTGCGAAAGAGAATCCCCGCGAGGTATCGCAGGACGGCAGGCGATCAGGTGTCGCTCAAGGTGCGGATTCGGCCGGACCTGTGAATAGCCAAGGGCCGCCGGAACGATAAGCGGGAATGGATGAGGGAGCGGACGCTAGAAGAAGGGATGCGAGGCCTTGAGCATCAGGGCGTTGTCGCAATAGGTGTTGTGCCCCGAATACACCGAACAGTCGGCGCCTCTCAGGCTGGTGCCGCTGTAGCTGAGGTTGAACAGGGTGTTCACCCATTTGCGACTCAGGTTCACCGACCAGTCGTTGAACCTCCGCACCAGGCCACCGCTGTCGACCGTCGCCGGGGCGTCGAGCACATAGTTGGTGTACTTGAGGGATACGCCGGTCTTGACCAGGGGCAGGGTGCCGAGATCGGCATAGAGCGAGGCGTTCTGGCGCCCCGGGTCATTGGCGAAGGCCGCTCCCAGGCGCTTGCCGAATACCGTCATGCCGGAATACAGCTCGCGGCTGGGTTCGACGTTCTGGATCAGATTGCTGTAGTTGATCACCCCGAATTCGTAACCGTAACCGGGTGCGAATTTGTGCTTGTAGCCGGCGTAGGTGTCCATCTCCAGTACGGGCGTATCGGCGGAAGACGCATTGTTGGTCGTCCATTGGCCGAAATACAGGCCACTGTCGTGGGTCAGATCGAAACCGCCACCCATACCGGCCGAACTGGGAGTCACCAGGCCCTGGGCCATGCTGCGCGAAGGTGTCGTGCCCATTTTCAGATCAAAATCCCCGACCTCGCGCTGCATGCCCCAGCTGGCAGCCAGCACCGGACTGCTGAGCAACCCGAGCACGATGAGACAAGGCAACGATCTGTTCATGGAAGCACTCCTGCCGTGCCGGTGAATTCGAGGAAAAGGGCAGAGATATAGGGATAACAACAAGCAGGGAATACATCCGGGTGAGAACACCCCGATGACTTCGTTGTTATTGGATGAAATACGGTGGCTAACCCATTCTTGCCCCTCGATGATAACGAACGATCGCCGCTTTTTTTTGCCACTCGTCAGGAAGTTCTCGGTAAATTGAACTAGACATGGCTGGCTCGACCACGGAATTTGATATGGGTTCTGATATCAGCGTAGCGGGAGGGTAGGTATTCGCGGCCGGCTGCAATCCGCGCTGGAACGGGCCAGGGGACATATTTATTGACAAAGGGCAGGGCCAGGGCGATGAACAACCGCGGGTCAGCGGATTGAATCGAGCCGGAATGACTCAATATTGTAGCGAGAGGGGTAGCGAGCGCTGCCCCGTGGTGGCTGTCCCCGATTGAGCGCTGGCTCGAGGAGTTTCCATGAACGACCGTATACAAGCCCTGGTGCTGGACCTGCTCGCCCGACTCGGTCTGGTGAAGGCTATTCCGATCCCCAGCCGCGAGCGCGAAAGACTGGCTGCCCAGCGCCGCGCTCAGCAGCGGCGCTAAGCAGCAGCCGTTGCCAGCGTGAACCGCAGGGCCCACGCCTTGCGGTAGGCCCCAGACCCATGGCGAAGGGCCTGAGGACCTATAGCTACTTCAGATTGCCGCTAAGGAATTGACGCAGGCGATCGCTACGCGGTGCGACCAGCACCTCGCTTGGCGGCCCTTGTTCTTCCACGACGCCCTGGTGCAGGAACAGCACCTGGGTGGACACCTCTCGAGCGAAGGCCATCTCATGGGTCACCATGAGCATGGTACGGCCTTCTTCCGCCAAGGCCCGGATCACCTTGAGCACCTCGCCGACCAACTCCGGGTCGAGCGCCGAGGTTGGCTCGTCGAACAGCATGATCTCCGGCTCCATCGCCAGTGCCCGGGCGATGGCGACCCGTTGCTGTTGACCACCGGACAGGAACGCCGGGTATTGATCGGCTACACGCGCCGGCAGACCCACCTTGTCCAGATACTTGCGCGCCCGCTCTTCCGCTTCCGCCTTGCTCACGCCCAGCGCCTTGCGCGGAGCCAGGGTGATGTTGTCCAGCACGCTCAGGTGGCTCCAGAGGTTGAAGTGCTGAAACACCATCGCCAGGCGGGTGCGCAGGTTCTGCAGCTGGGCCGCGTCGGCCACCCGTACGGCGCCGCGGTCGGCGGCCATGCGAATGGTCTCGCCATCCAGGGTCATGGTCACTTCGTTGGGCTGTTCGAGGAAGTTGATGCAGCGCAGGAAGGTGCTCTTGCCCGAGCCGCTGGCACCGATCAGGCTGACCACGTCGCCGGTCTTGGCCTGGAGCGAGACGCCCTTGAGCACTTCGTGGTCGCCGTAACGCTTGTGCAGGCCTTCGACGGTCAGTTTGTACATGGATAGGGATTCCACAGCTGAAAGAGGGTAGGGATCACGGCGACAGCAGGTAGCCGCTGCGGTAGGCCTCGGTACCTGCCACGTGGGCGATCACCATGCCGGCCGTGGCCATGCGGCGATTCGAGCGCGCGTAGAGGACGCCGGCGACGGCGCTGCGTACGTCCTCGACCTGGTCGGTGATGGGGTCTATGACTTGGGCCAGTACCTGGCCGGCTTCCACCTGCTCGCCCACCTGCGCCCTGAGCACCAGCACGCCACCCTGCCGGGTCGCCACGGGTTCGGCAGCGGCCAATGGGGTCGCCGGCTGGCGCAGCGGTGGCAAGGGTGCCGCCGTACCGGACAGGAATCCCTGGTGACGCAGGTAATGGACGATGGCGTCGGCATCCGCGCCGGCGAGGTCGTCGCGTACGTCCAACTGGCCACGCAGTTCCAGGGTGACGGACAGGCTGCCCATGGGCAGGCGTGCGCCGAAGCGCTGGTTGAGATTCCACCAGAGCAGAGTGAAGCATTCGTCGAAGGACTGGCCGCCGGAATCGGTGGCGAGCAGGCTGGCCTCCGAACCGAAGTAGCGCGCCAGGGGTTCAACCTGGGGCCAGGCTTCCGGTGTGGTGTAGAGATGGGCCACGGCGTCGAAATCGCAGTGCAGGTCGAGCACCACCTCGGCGTCGCAGGCCAGGCGCTGCAGGGTCAGACGCTGACTGTCGAGCTGGGTGGTGGCGGATTCCGCGGCCAGGGCCGTGCGGAAGGCCTCGCGCACCAGGGCCTGGTTGGCGGCTGCGTCGTCACCCAGGCGCTCGGCCACGGCGGCCTCCACCTGGGCGGTCATGTCGCGGAAGCGGCGATTGAAGTTCTGCCCGCTTTCCAGCTCGTAGCGACCGAGGTGGACGTCGGCGACCTGCTGGTCCTGACCGATGGGGTTGGCCACCGGTACCAGGACCACCTCCGCCAGGAGTTCACCGGCGGCTTCCAGCGCCCGGAGGCGCTGCTTGAGGTGCCAGGCGGTGAGCATGCCGGGCAATTCGTCGGCATGCAGCGAGGCCTGGATATAGACCTTGCGGCCACTGTCGGCGGGACCGAAGTGGAAGCTGTGGATGCAGCGCTCGGTGCCCGGGACCGGGGCGACCAGCGGATGGGTGAGATGGCGCATGATAACTCCGGGGCCGCGCCAGGCGCGGCCGCTTGGGTCAGTGGGTCGGGCCGAGGAAGGCCAGCCAGCGGCGCTCCGCCAGGCGGAACAGACCGATCAGGATGAAGGACACCGCCAGGTACAGCAACGCGGCGAGGCCGAAGGCCTGGAAGGTCAGGAAGGTCGCGGTGTTGGCGTCGCGGGCGACCTTGAGCAGGTCCGGCACCGTGGCGGTGAAGGCCAGGGTGGTCGAATGCAGCATCATGATCACTTCGTTGCTGTAGAAGGGCAGCGAACGGCGCAGTGCCGAGGGCAGGATCACGTGCACGTACAGGCGCCAGCCATCCAGGCCGTAGGCCTTGGCCGCCTCGACTTCGCCGTGGGGGGTGTTGCGAATGGCCCCGGCGAAGATCTCGGTGGTGTAGGCGCAGGTGTTCAGGGCGAAGGCCAGGATGGTGCAGTTCAGGCCGTCGCGGAAGAAGCTGCCCAGCATTGGCTGGTCACGCACGAAGCCCAGGCTGTAGATGCCGGTGTAGCAGATCAGCAGCTGCAGATAGAGCGGGGTGCCACGGAAGACGTAGGTGTAGAAGCCGATCGGCCAGCGCAGCCAGCGGCGCTCCGAGACCCGGGCCACCGACAGCGGCACCGAGACGATGAAGCCGATCACCACCGAGGCCACCAGCAGCCAGAGGGTCATGGCCAGGCCGGTGATGTGGTAGCCATCGGTCCACAGCAGGGGTTTCCAGTATTGCTGCAGGAGTTCGATCATCGCTTGGCCTCCCGCACGCCGACGTGATAGCGCCGTTCCAGCGCGCCGAGGATGGCGTTGGTCACGGCGGTGATGAGCAGATAGATGACGCCGGCGACAATCAGGAAGTAGAACAGCTTGAAGGTACCCTTGCCGGCTTCCTGGGAGGCGCGCACCAGGTCGGCCAGACCGATGATGGAGACCAGGGCGGTGGCCTTGAGCAGCACCTGCCAGTTGTTGCCGATGCCGGGCAGGGCGAATCTCATCATCTGCGGGAAGGTGATGAGGGTGAAGGTCTGCCAGCGGCTCAGGCCGTAGGCCAGGGCTGCCTCCCCCTGGCCGCGCGGCACGGCGAGGATGGCGCCGCGGAAGGTTTCGGTGAAATAGGCGCCATAGATGAAGCCCAGGGTGGCAATGCCGGCTGCCATGGGATCGATGTCTATGTAGTCCCAGCCCATGTAGTCGGTAAGGGCGCCCAGCCAGTTCTGCAGGCTGTAGAAGATCAGCAGCATCAGCACCAGGTCGGGTACGCCACGGATCAGGGTGGTGTAGCTCTGGGCAACGAAGCGCAGGGGCGTGAAGCGCGACAGCTTGGCGGAGGCGCCGAGCAGGCCGAGGATGACGGCTACCACCAGCGCGAAGCCGGCGAGCTTGAGGGTCGTCAGGGTGCCTTCCAGGATCAGGGGGCCGTAGCCGTGCAGGCTGAACGCGCCCAAGCCGATGGACTGCAAGAAGGAGTCGAAGGAATTCTGCATGCGTCTAGGAGAATCGCCTGGTGAGACCGCGGGCGGCGAGCGCCGGTGGCCATACGTAGAACGCCCCCGGTGGCACCGGGGGCGTCGACCGTGCAGACCTTACTTGGGATCGTAGAGGTTCAGGTCGCCGAAGTACTTCTTCTGGATCTTGTCGTAGGTGCCGTCGGCGTGGATGGCCGCGATGCCCTTGTTGACGAAGGTCTTGAACTCGTCGTTGCCCTTGCGGATACCGATGGCGGTATCGGCCGGCAGCAGCTCGTCGTGGATGGCGGTGTTCACGTAGCCCTTGCCCTGGGGCGACTTCATGAAGCCACCTTCGGCCTGCAGCATGTCCTGCATGGCGACGTCGATACGGCCCGATACCAGGTCGGCATAGACCTGGTCCTGGTTCTGGTAGCTCTGGACGTTGACGCCATTGGGCGCCAGCTTCTGCTTGGCGAAGGTCTCCTGGATGGTGCCCTGCTGGACGCCCACGGTCTTGCCTTTCAGGCTTTCCGGAGTGGCCTGCAGGTTGGCGCCTTCCTTGGTGACCATTGAGGAAGGACCGGACCACAGCAGGTCGGAGAAGTCGATCTGCTCGGCACGGGCCGGGGTCTTGGTCAGCGAGGACAGGATGCCGTCGAACTTGCGCGCGCGCAGGCCGGGGATCAGGCCGTCGAAGTCACTCACCACCCACTTGCACTTCACGTCCAGCTTCTGGCAGATGGCCTCGCCCAGCTCGATGTCGAAGCCGACGAAGCTGCCGTCGGCGGCCTGGGATTCGAAGGGCGGGTAGGTGGTGTCCACACCGAAGCGGATCTCTTTCCATTCCTTGGCCATCGCCGAACCGGCGGCCAGGCATAGAGCGAGCGCGGAGAGAGTCAGCCAGCTTTTTTTCATGTCGGATCCTAGTGCGAATGTGGATGAAATCATGACGCCAGTACGGCGCCCGTGCCCTCGCGGGAGCAATAAGCTTACCAGCCGGGGAAAATCGTCCCAAATCTGTACGCAGTTGCCGCGCTGGTTACATCTAGTAGCAGGTGGGGGTGGAGCGCGGCGCGCATTATGCACCGGAAGGATGCGGCTTTCCTGCATGGTGCGGACGAACGCACTGCTTTGGGTCTAAAAAGATGCGATTCCTCGCGGGTTGGGCAAAAAGGTAGCAAAACCGAAGATGTAAGCGAGACGTCCGACCTGGCCGGTAGCAATGGCCACGGGGGCTGGGTGCAAAGGAAACGGGACAGGGGGAAGATGAAGCTCAGAGAAGGTGGCACAGCGGACACGGCTAATGACATTTGCATAGCGACCTCGATCCACGCGGAGGCGGTGACGAGAGGCTTTGCGGCCTTCGTGAGCGCCCAGCATCCGGGGCTGGCGGACGAGTCAGCCGACCTGCCCATCCGTCTGGTCATTACCGAGGCGACCGGAGTCATTGCCGGTCTGCTTGGCAGGGTGTTCTGGGAAGGGCTGGAAATCGAGGTGCTTTGGGTGGCCGATGCCCATCGCTGTCGCGGACTAGGCCAGCGTCTATTGCAGCGGGCGGAAGCCGATGCACGAGTCTTGGGCGCCAGGGTGGCCTATCTGCGTACGGCGCACGCGGCAGCTTTCTATGAGCGTTGCGGCTATCGACACTGCGGCTACCTGCCGCGACCGCTAGGGACCGGCTTGCACAGTTTCTACAGGGAATTGAGCTGATGCCGGGGCGGGCGTGGGGCGTTCGAGCGAGGCGGTTGGTCGCGCTGGTGGCCCTGGCCGCGCTCTATGGTGCCTTGCACGACCAACTGAGTTATGCCATCGGTCCGGAGTACTTCACCTGCCTAAAATTTCCGCAGTTCGGCCTGCTCGACGAATCCATCGCGCCGCGTTGGCGAGTGGCCCAGGTCGGCCTGCTGGCAGGGGCGGCGGCAGGTCTACCCCTGGGGCTGGCACTTTCGTGGTGGGTGCGGCGCCGGAACGGCGGGGGTGGCCTGCTCTGGCAGGGCGCCGCCTGGGTAGTGCTGGGCGCGGTGATCCTGGCGACCCTCGGCCTGGCGCTCGGCGGGCTGGCCCTGGACGTCGGCAGCGCGCAACGCGTGCCGGCCTGCGTCCAGGACGCCCGCGGCTTTCTGTTGGCGGCCTGGATGCATGACGGCAGTTACCTGGGTGCCCTGGCCGGTCTGCTGGCCTTCTTCTGGCGCAGCCGTCGCCAGCGCTGAAGGCGCGAGAGCCGGCGTTCGATGCCGCCCTCGAGGGCGAGGAAGGCCAGGGCGACCCCACCACCGAGCAGGGTACTGCCCAGGCGTTCGCGGGCGACGCTGGCCTCGGGAGCGCCCGCCAGGGCCACCATCAGGACCGTGGTACCGGTGATGAACAGGGTCTGCAGCGAATAGCGGCCGTCCTGCAGCAGGTAGGCCCCCAGGGCGCAGACCAGGCAGGCCGCGGCCAGCACGGCAGGCGTGGCGTCGATCCAGACCACCGTGCCCGCCAGCAGGCAGCCGGCCAGGGTGCCGCCCAGACGCCCCAGTCCTCGGCGCCAGGTATCGTCCAGGCGTGGCTTGAGCACCAGCAGGGCGGTCATCGGTGCCCAATAGCCGTGGCCGTAGTCGAGCACGCTGCTGAGGATCTGGCAGAGGGCGACCACCGCGGCGGCGTAGAAACCGTAGCGGCCCAGGCGAAATCTGTCTTCGAACAGCACCACGACGGCGTGCAGATGCCTCCTGAGCGATCCGCTGTGCAGGCGCCATTGGGAGCGGTAGAGCGCCTTCTGCAGCAGGGCGAAGAGCAGCAGCTGCAGCAGGCCCCCGGCGAGCACCAGGCCGCCGCGCAGCAGTGCCTGCTGTCCATCCCCCGGAAAGCCGCCGGCCACCAGCAGGGCCACGGTCCACTGCTGGGTGATCCACCAGGGGCCGTTGCCGACCGCGAACAACCAGGCGCAGCAGGCGGCCCAGAGCGCGCCGGCCAGGACCAGGGCGGGCAGGTAGTGGCCCAGCAGCGAGCCCACCACGGCGGAAAAGGCCATGCCCAGCGCGGCCACCAGCATGGGGGCCAGGGGCTCGTCGGCGAAGCTCTTGTAGGCGCCGAAGCCGACGGTATAGGCGCCGCCCAGGGCCACCACGCAGGGCAGCCAGGCCTGGGTCAGCAGCCCGAGCAGCAGGATCGCCGCCAGGGCGGGCAGGCAGGCGAGCGCCAGCGTCCAGCGGGGTTCCCGGGGCGCGCCGGGTGCGCCGGCGGCGGGGGCGTCGTCACCCATCGCCTAGAGCAACAGGTTCTGCAGGATGTCGAGGGTGTCGGCCTCGGCCACCGGCTTGTCGTGGCGCCAGCGCAACATGCGCGGGAAGCGCACGGCGACGCCGCTCTTGTGGCGCTTGGACAGGGCGATGCCCTCGAAGCCCAGCTCGAACACCAGGGTCGGCTCGACGCTGCGCACCGGGCCGAATTTCTCCACGGTGGTGCGCCGGACGATGGCGTCGACCTTGCGCATCTCTTCGTCGGTCAGGCCCGAGTAGGCCTTGGCGAAGGGCACCAGGGTGCGCTCCGAGCTGTCCGGCGGACCGTCCCACACCGCGAAGGTGTAGTCGGAATAGAGGCTGGCGCGCCGCCCGTGGCCGCGCTGGGCATAGATGAGCACGGCGTCTACCGAGAAGGGATCGACCTTCCATTTCCACCAGGTGCCCATGTCCTTGGTGCGGCCGACGCCGTAGAGCGAGTCCTGCGCCTTGAGCATCATGCCTTCCACGCCCAGGGTGCGCGAAGCCTCGCGCTGGCGGGCGAGATCCTGCCAATCGCGACCGTGCAGCAGCGGCGAGGGGCGCAGCAACGGGCTGGCACAGCCGGTCACCACCTGTTCCAGCTGGCGGCGGCGCTGCCGTTGTGGCTGGCTGCGCAGGTCGTGGCCCTGCCATTCCAGCAGGTCGTAGGCGAGCAGGATGACCGGTACGTCCTCGAGGATCTTCTTGCCCAGGGTCTTGCGACCGATGCGTTGTTGCAGCAGGGCGAAGGGCTGCACGCCGAAGGGCATGGGCGCGGCCGGATCGCGTTGGTCCTGGTGTTCGCTGACTTCCTCGCTGCTGAGCAGGGTGTCGGGGGCGGCGTCTTCCTTCCAGACCACGATCTCGCCGTCGATCACGGTACCGTCGGGTAGCAGGGCTGCCAGGGGCTGCAATTCGGGAAAGCGGTCGGTGACCAGGTCTTCGCCCCGCGACCAGAGCCACAGGCGGCCATCGCGCTTGACCAACTGGGCGCGGATGCCGTCCCACTTCCATTCCACCTGCCAGTCCGCTGCCGGGCCGAGTTGCGCCTCGAATTGCTCCACCGGCAGTTGCAGGGCGTGGGCGAGAAAGAAGGGGTAGGGCTGGCCGCCGCGCTGGGCATGTTCGTCGGGGCTCTCCGGGGCGACCAGGCGGGCGTAGCCCTCGGCCGTGGGGCGATGGGAAAGGTCCGTGTAGCCCACCAGGCGCTGGGCGACCCGCTTGGGATCGAGGTCGGCCAGGGTCGCCAGGGCCCGGGTCACCAGCAGCTTGGAGACGCCAACGCGGAATTCGCCGGTGATCAGCTTGATGCAGACCATCAGGCTCTGCCGGTCCAGTTGCGCCCATAACGGCGGCAGGCGCTCGGCGAGTTCCTCCGGCGGCAGGCCGCGCAGCGGCAACAGGTACTCCTCCAGCCAGAAAGCCAGGCCCTCGGCATTGCCGGCATCGGCGGTGGGAATCAGCAGCGACATGGTCTCGGCCAGGTCGCCCACCGCCTGGTAGCTCTCCTCGAACAGCCATTCGGGCAGGCCGGAGAGGGCCATGGTCAATTCGCGCAACTGGCGGGTCGGCACCAGGCGGCGCGGGCGTCCGCCGGCGAGGAAGTAGACCGCCCAGGCGGCGTCCGCGGCCGGGGCACTGCCGAAGTAGTCCACCAGGGCGGCCAGCTTGGCGTTGCTGGAGGTGGTGGCGTCGAGACGGCCATAGAGCTCGGCGAAGGCCTTCATGCCTGGGCCTCCGCGGTAACCGGCGTATCGTCTTCCTCACCGTATTCGGTGGTGAAGCCCTGGGCATCCAGGCCCTGATCACGCAGGTAGCGCACCAGGATGGCGACCGAACCGTGGGTGACCATCACCCGTTCGGCACCGGTCTGCTCGATGGCCCACAGCAAGCCCGGCCAGTCGGCATGGTCGGAGAGCACGAAGCCGCGATCCACCCCGCGCCGACGGCGGGTGCCGCGCAGCATCATCCAGCCACTGGCGAAGGCGTCGCTGTGCTCGCCGAAACGGCGGATCCAGGTACTGCCACCAGCGGAGGGTGGGGCGATGATCAGGGCCTGGCGCAGCAGCGGATCGCTCTTCTTGAAGTCTCCAGCATAGTGGGTTTCCGGAATGCGGATTCCAGCCTCGCGATAGACCCGGTTGAGCGGCTCCACCGCGCCATGGGCGAGGATCGGGCCGATTGCGGGATCGAGGCCGTGCAGCAGGCGCTGCGCCTTGCCGAAGGCATAGCTGTAGAGGACGCTGGCCAGCCCCTGGGTCTGGTTGGCCCGCCACCAGGCATTCACCTCGGCGAAGATCTCCGCCTGGGGCCGCCAGTGATAGATCGGCAGGCCAAAGGTGGATTCGGTGATGAAGGTATGGCAGCGCACCGGTTCGAAGGGGGTGCAGGTGCCATCGGGCTCCACCTTGTAGTCACCCGAGGCCACCCAGACCTCGCCACGATATTCCAGGCGCACCTGGGCGGAACCCAGTACGTGGCCGGCGGGATGGAAGCTCAGCTTCACCCCGTGGTGGTCGATGACCTCGCCGTACTCCAGGGTCTGAAGGTTGATGTCGGCACCCAGCCGGGCGCGCAGGATGCCGGCACTGCCCGACGTCGCCAGGTAATGACCGTTGCCCATCCGGGCATGATCGCCATGACCATGGGTGATGACTGCGCGCTCCACGGGATGCCAGGGATCTATGTAGAAGTCGCCCGGCGGGCAATAGAGGCCGTCTGGGCGGGCGATGACGAGATCCATGGGCAAACGTCCTCAGGGAGGTATGGGTAAATTGGCGCCAAATTGCCGTCCTTTTCGGGGCTTCATGGCAGAAGGCGGCAAATAGCTGACGAATAACCCGGTCGTGATAGTGCTTTGATATCGGAACTGGTTCACAATTTGAGCGTGAGGTGAATCGGTTATTCCCGTTCCGGGTGATAGCGGTTTCTGGTGTCGTCTGTTTGGACCGGTGGCGTAAACGCCCGGTTCGTTCGACGTGGGACTGCCAGTTGGCAAGGATTTTCTGGAGCGAGCATGGACGGTGTCGAATCGACCTGTGCCAAGGATGGAGCCTTCCAGCGGCTGTGGTATGGCTGCGCTGGACGCGCGGCCTACCTGGTACTGATTACCCGGATACTCCAGGCGCTGGTGGTGGTTGGCGTGGGTGCCTTCTGCTATCCCGTCGGCGAGCACTGGAAGGCCCATGGGCTGCTGGTGCTGCTGGTGCTGGTGGTGTTCCAGGCCGCCGGGCTGTATGGGGATCTGCTGTTCAGCAACCTGCTGCGCTTCCGGCGGCTGACCCTGGCCTGGCTGACTGCCTTCGTGCTCTGCCTGTTCGTGTTGCAGCAGATCCATCCCTTTTCCCTGGAAGAACAGCGCGCGCCGCTGCTGAGGTGGTTCTTCGGCGCCCTGCTGTCACTGCTGCTGATGCGGCTGCTGATTCTTTCTTCCTACCACTGGCTCGCCCAGCGCGGTATCTACCTGCAGCGAGCGGTGATCCTCGGTGCCACCGAGAATGGCCTGCGGCTGGCCAACCACCTGCTGGTCCGCCAGGACTTCCGCTGCGGGCTGGTGGGCATCGTCGACGATCGCTCGGTGAACCGCCTGCCGGAACACCTGGCCGGACTGCCCTGGCTGGGCGGTACCCGGGACCTGCGCGTGCTCATCGAGGCGCTGCGGCTGGATACGGTGTTCATCGCCCTGCCATGGACCGCGGAGCGCCGCATCGACGAGGTGACCCGGGTGCTCAAGCGCCTGCCCGTGAACGTGCTGCTGGTGCCGGACCTGGTGGCTCTGCGCTATGCCCAGTCACCCCTGGCGGAGATCGCCGGCGTTCATCTCTTCCGGGTCTCGCGCCAGGCGCTGAGCGGCTGGGCACCGTTGTTCAAGCGTTGCGAGGACCTGCTGCTGGCAGGCCTGGTCCTGCCCGTCGTGGCCTTGCCCATGCTGCTGATCGCCCTCGCCATCAAGCTGGATTCACCGGGCCCGATCCTCTTTCGCCAGAAGCGCTACGGCTACAACGACCGCCTCATCGAGGTCTGGAAGTTTCGCACCATGTTCGCCTGCCAGGCTGACCAGGAGGCCGCGCGCCAGACCACCCCGGACGATCCGCGGGTGACACGGGTGGGCCGCTGGCTGCGGCGGTTGAGCCTCGACGAATTGCCGCAGCTGCTCAACGTGCTGGGCGGCAGCATGTCGCTGGTCGGGCCGCGTCCCCATGCCACGGCGACCCAGGCAGCCGGCCTCAGGTTCGAGGAGGCGGTCATGGAGTATTCGGCCCGCCACCGGGTGAAGCCCGGCATGACCGGCTGGGCACAGGTCAATGGGCTGCGCGGCGAAACCGACACCCTGGACAAGATCGAGCGCCGCACCGAGTACGACCTGCGCTACATCGAGGAATGGTCGCTCTGGCTGGACCTGTACATCCTCTGTCGCACACCGTTCTCGCTGCTCTGGAGCCGAACGGCCTATTAAGCCAATCCTCAGCCTCGCCAACCCATTATCCGGATCGTTGTTTCATCGTCGTATCGCACTGGAGTGCCTTGATGAAGACCGCGCTGATCATCCCGACTCGCAATGCCGAGCGTTATCTCGACCGCCTGTTGCCGGCCCTGGCCGCCCAGACCCTGCAACCCGATGAACTGCTGGTGGTCGACACCCAGTCCCAGGATGCCACGGCAGAGCGTTTCCGCGCTTTCGGCGCGCGCGTCGAGGTGATCCAGCCGCAGCAGTTCAATCATGGCGGTACGCGGCGCTGGGCCAGCCGGCAGGTGGATGCCGAGGTGCTGATCTTCCTCACCCAGGATGCCATTCCCGCCGACCCGGACTGCCTGGCCAATCTACGGGACGGGCTGTTCGCCGCGCCGGACATCGGCGTCGCTTATGGACGCCAGTTGCCGCACCTGGACGCCGGTATCCTCGGCGCCCAGGCGCGCACCTTCAACTATCCCGTCGAGAGCCGCATCAAGCGCCTCAGCGATGCGCCCCAGCTGAAGGTCAAGACCTGCTTCAGCTCCAACTCCTTTTCCGCCTATCGCCGCAGTGCGCTCAAGGATGCCGGCGGCTTTCCCACCGACGTGATCGGCAGCGAGGACGCCTATACCGCGGCGCGCATGCTGCTGCGCGGCTGGGCGGTGCACTATGTGGCCGAAGCCCAGGTGCGGCATTCCCACGACTACCGGTTGCTGGAGGAATTCCGCCGCTACTTCGACATCGGCGTCTTCTACGGCCGCGAAGACTGGATCGCCTCCGCCTTCGGCGGGGCGGCGGGCGAGGGGCGGCGCTTCGTCGAGGCGGAGATCCGCGCCCTGCGCGCCGCCGGCAAGCCCTGGCGGATTCCCGAGGTCCTGCTGCGCAGCGCCTGCAAGCTGCTCGGCTATCGCCTCGGTCATCGGGAACGACTGCTGCCCAATGCGGTGAAGCGGCGCATCAGCATGTTCTCCACCTACTGGGCCTGATCTCTCATGAATTGTCGTTTCCTCCACGGCCTGTTGCTCGGGCCGTTGCTCCTGCTGCTGAGCGCCTGCGGCACCCCGGCCAAGATCGCTCTGCCCGATGCCCGCACCCTGGACGCCGGGCATGCCGCCTATGCGCAACTCGCCCTGCAGCCAGCGCCGCCGGTGCTGGTGCAGCCGGGCGATACCCTGCGCATCTCCCGCGACGCCCGCAGTCCGGCTGAAGAGGATCGCCAGACGCTGTTCGTGGTGCAGCCGGACGGCTACATCCACTATCCCTACGTCGGTCGCCTGGCGGTGGCCGGGCTGACCCCGGACCAGGTCTCCCAGCGGCTGACCGTGGCGGGCGCCCAGCTCTACCGCGAACCCCGGGTCACGGTGAACATCGCCGTGGCGCCGAGCAACCGCATCTTCGTCGGTGGCGAGGTGCACAACCCCTCGGTCTACGAGCTCAATGGCGACGCCTCGGTGGAACAGGCCCTGATCGGCGCCGGCGGCCTGTTGCCCAGCGCCGACAGCGGCAACATCGCCCTGGTCCGGCGGGACGCCAGCGGGCACTACCGGCGCTATTTCTTCGCCTTCAGCGACCTGCTCAGCGGCAACCTGCCGCCGGTGGCGCTGCAGCGGGGCGATCTGATCTTCGTGCCCAAGTCGGGCATCGGCAATGCGGTCGAGGCGGTGGACATGTACTTCACCCGCCTGATTCCCATCAACAAAGGCATCGGTGTGGGCCTCAACTACGACCTCAATCAGCGTGACATCAGCAACAGCGGCAATACCAACATCCGGACGGTGTGCAGTCCGGGAGCGAGCTGCCAATGATCGAGATCCGTTCCCTGCGCGACCTGCTGCGCCTGTTCTTCATCTTCCGTCGCGAATTCCGCCTGGCCTTCTTCGTCACCGTGGTGGTGGCCATCCTCGGTGCCTTCCTGTTGCCGCGGCAGTACGAATCCAGTGCCCGCCTGCTGGTCAAACCGGGCCTGAACAATACCTTGCCGATCGAGGCCAGCGACCGGCAGACGCTGGTGGCGCCCAGCACCCAGCGCGATCCCATCCTCGACGAGGAGCAGCTCTTCACCGGCCGGCCCATCGCCCTCAAGGTGGCCGAGAGCTATCTGCAACTGAGTGCCGGCGCCCGGCCCGACGGCCTGTGGAAGACCATCAAGTGGCAGCTCAAGCAGGCTTTCAATGAGGTGAAGGACGGCCTGCGCGCCGTCCTGCAGAGCCTCGGGCTGGCCGAGGCCCAGAGTCCCGCGGAGCGACTGGCAGGCGAGCTGATCAAGCGCCTGAACGTCACCCACGAGCCGGGTTCCTCGGTGATGGTCGCCAGCCTGCGCTGGGACGATCCGGCGGTGGCGCAGCGGCTGCTCCAGGTGTGGGTGGATGCCTACCTCGAATCCCGGACGGCCAGTCTGGAGCGCAAGAGCCTGTATGCCTTCTACCAGGAGCAGACCGCCAGCACCGGAAGCCGAGTGGAGCAGCTCAAGGTGCAGCTCGCCGGCTACCTGGGCCGGATCGGCAGCAGCAGCGTGCAGGACTACCTGCATGACCAGAGCAACGCCCTGCAGCGCATGACCGCGGAGCGCTTCCAGACCAGTGCCGAGATCGCCAGTCTCTCGACCTCCCTGAACAGCGCCCGGCAGCAGATCGCCGCCCTGCCGCAGCAGGTGATCACCGAGGAATCCAGCACTCTCAACCCGGATCGCCTGGACCTGCAGCGGCAGCTCAATGGCCTGATCGTCGAGCGCGAGCGCCTGCTGCGGGTGTTCCTGCCGGGTACCGAGCCGCTCAGGCAGATCGACCAGAACATCGCCGAGCTCCGACAGCAGGTGAACCAGCAGGCGGAGCACGTCAAGAGCAGCACCAACCGGGCACCCAACAGCATCGTGGTCAATCTCAGGCAGCAATTGGCCGACGGCACCGTACGCCTGGCCAGCCTCAAGGCCCAGCTGGCCCAGCAGGACCTGCAGATCAACGGCGTGCGTACCGAGCTGGAGAAGGTGATGGCCGAGGAGCCGGAGATCAGCCGGGTCATGCGCGAACTGCAGGTCGCCCAGCAGAATTTCCTGCTCTATGCCGACAACCTGGAAAAGGCGCGGATCGACCGGGCGCTGGACAGCAGCCGCATTAGCAACATCGCCATCATCGAGCAGCCTACCTTCAATCCCAGCCGGGTATTTCCCAAGAGCCTGCTGATCATCCTGCTGTGCATCCCGGCGGGCCTCGCGGTCGGCCTGCTGGTGATCTACCTGTGCTACCTGCTCGATCAGCGCATCCACGATGGCGGGCGGTTGCAGGCCCGCTTCGGAATACCGCTGTGGACCACGCTGCAGGAGCTGGATGATCCAGGGCGCGACGACCCGGCCTTCACCGCCAGTCTCTATCGGCTGCTGAGTCAACTGCCGCTGGAGCGGATCCGCGAGCAGGGGCTCAGGCTCGGGCTGACCTCGGCGCGGCATGGTGAAGGTTGCAGCTTCGTCGCCGAGCAGCTGGCCGCCCTGCTGCGTGACCAGGGCTTCAGCGTCCGCCTGCTCGACAGTGCCCAGGACGCGCCGCCGGAGGTCGTGGCGCCGCAGCCGGGCGAGGTCGTGCTGCTGGTGGCCTCGGCCCTCGCCGCCAACAGTCAGGCCTTCCTCTATCTGCACCAGGCCGACCTCATCGCCCTGGTGGTGCGGGCGCGCTCGGGTACCGTGCCGATGTTGGAAAGCACCCTGGCGATGCTCGACACCGCCTTCAAGCGCACCGACGGCATCATCGTCAACTTCCGCCGCTTCGAGGTGCCGTCGCGGCTCCTCGACTTCCTGCACCGGACCCGGGGGTAAGCATGCGAATAGCGCTATTGGCGCCCCTTCCGCAGGAGCGCAACGGCATCGCCGACTATGCCGTGCACTTCCGGCGGGCCCTGGAGGAGGAGGGGATGGAGGTGCTCATCCCACTGCGCCATCCCGAGCAGGGCGGCCGCCCCGCACGGCGGCTGACCGATTTCGACTGGCTCAGCGTGGACGTGGTCCACGCTGAGCTGGGCGGCGGCCGGGTACGGGAGTACGAGACCCTGCTGCGGTTGCGCCAGCGCTATCCGCGGCTACCCATCACCGTCACCGTGCACGATCCGGAACGCCTGGTGTGGCGGCGCCGGCAACAGCCCTGGCCGCTGAACCTGCTGATGCAGCAGCGTTCGCCCTGGCCACAGGTGGCCACCGTCCTGGGCGATCCCTTCACCCTACGGGAGGAGCGGGCGCTGGCGGCGAGTCTGACGCAACTGGTGACCCTCACCGAGACCGGCGCCGAGGCGCTGCGTCGCCGCCTACGCCTGGCGTCGACCAAGGTCTCCCGGGTGCCCCATGGCAACGTGGCTCTGCCCTGGGTCCCGTTGCCACCCCGCGAGCCCCTGCGGCTGCTCTACTTCGGCTTCATCTATCGCGGTAAGGGCATCGAGGATCTGCTGGACGCCTTCGCCACGCTGCTGACCCAACGCCCCGACTGGCGCGGTCGCATCCGTCTCACCCTGGCCGGGGGGACCGCGCCGGAGATCACCTTCGCCGCCCAGAGCGATTACCTGGGCGAGCTGCGCGAGCGCGCCAGTCGCCGCGGCCTGGACGATTGCCTGGACTGGCAGTTGGACGTGCCGGAGGAGGCCATCGTCCCGACCATCCAGGCCCATCACCTGCTGGTGCTGCCCTACCGGGAGTCGCGCAAGCTGGCGATCCTCGGCGCCCAGCGGGGCACCAGTGGGGTGCTGTCCTGGGCCCTGGCCTGCGGCCGGGGGGTGATCGCCTCCGACGCCCGTGCCTTCGCCGAGGAGCTGTCCCATGGCAACGGCGTCACCTATCCCCAGGGCGACGTGGCCGCCCTGACGCGGTGCCTGTGCGAGCTGGTCGACCAACCCGCATGCCTGGACGCCTGGGCGGAGCAGGCCGCGCGGTTGGGTCATGAGCGCCAGTGGCGGTTCACCGCCCAGCGTTTCCGCCAGATATTCGAGCAGGCCAGTCGAGGGCACACCAATGCACGTCATTAAAAGGGGTGGTTTGGCGGCAGCCTGGGTGCTCGCACTGCTCGGCGCCACCCAGGTACTGGCCGAGCAACGGCTGCAGGGGCCACGGCCGGTGGTCTGGCGGGATTTCCTCGGCGTCAACGCGCACTTTCTCTGGTTCAGCCCGGAGCAGTACCAGCGGCAGATGGACCGTCTGCAGGACCTCGGCCTGGAATGGACCCGCGTCGACCTGCACTGGGACATCATGGAGCCGGAGCAGGGCCGCCTGCGTACCGCGGAGCTGGATCAACTGACCCAGGTCATGAGCGCCCGCAAGTTGAAGACGGAAATGTACCTGGTGGGTAGCCCGGACTTCGCCAGCAGCGGTCCGTTCGGCATCACCAATCGCGGCGCCTATCCCCCCCGGGACCCGACGCTCTATGCCGCGAGCCTGGTGAAGTTCGCCCAGCGCTATCCCTCGGTGCAGGCCTGGCAGGTGTGGAACGAACCCAACCTGCCCAGCTTCTGGCAACCCTTCGAGGATCCGGAGCGTTATGCCCGCTTACTGCAGGTCAGTGCCGCCGCGCTGCGCGCCGAGGCGCCTGGCCGCCAGGTGGTGATGGGTGGCATGGCCTACTACAGTCAGATGCCGATACGGGGTGGCCTGATGCTCGAGGCTCTGGGCAAGCTCGGGGTGGCCCAGCTGGGCACGGTCATCGCCTACCACCCGTACTCGCAGTACCCCGAAGGCGACGATCCCAAGGCTCGCGACTTCGTCGAGCGCGCTCAGTTGCTCAATGCCCGGTTGCGCGCTATCCAGCCGCCGGCGATCTGGGCGGACGAGTGGGGCTGGTCGAGCTATCCCGGGCCCAAGGAAGAGCAGGACATCATCGGCGAACAGGGGCAGGCGGACTTCGTCCTGCGCCGCCTGGCGTTGATGAGCGCCCTGGACTACGACCGTATCTTCCTCTTCGCCCTGAGCGACCTGGACAGCCGCGCCAGCGCCCGCGACCAGCACTACGGCCTGCTGCGTCTGGATGGCAGCCCCAAGCCGGTGTACCAGGCCCTGCAGCGGTTCCTGACCCTCACCGGGTCGCGGCTGCTCCCCGAGACGCCGCCCGTTCTGGTCGGAGCGCCCGATGACCTCTACAGCATCGCCTGGCGCCGCGACGACGGCAGCCGTATCTGGCTGTTCTGGTCGGCCGGTCAGGAGCGAGTCCATCTGCCGGGAATCACCCAGGCGACTTTGCACGATCCCCTGACCGGCGAAAGCCGCGAGCTGAGCGGACCCGCCGGCATCGACGTCCAGGCCAAGGGCAGTTTGCAGCTGCTGACGTGGAAATGAGGCTGCCATGACCTTCGCCTGTCGCGAGTTACGCCTTCTCTGGGTACTGCCCTATCTGCCCTGGCCGCTATCCAGTGGCGGCAAGACCCGTGTCTACCATTTGCTGCGGGCCCTGGCCCAGCGCGGGCATCGCATCACCCTGTTGGCGCAGAGCAAGACCCCGCCGGACGCCACGGCCCGCGCCGCCCTCGAACCCTGGCTGGAGCGCCTGGTGATCCTGCCGCGACGCCCCTTGCGCCATCCGCAGACGCTGGCCGCCATCCTGTTGTCGTCCTGTCCGCTCTTGGCGAGCGTCAATGGCTTCTCCATGGCCACCCGGAAGACCTTCGGCGAGTTGCTGGAAGAGTCGTGGGATCTCGTCCACATCGATCATAGCTACAGCTGCGAGCCTTATCTGCCGCTGCTCGATAGCCGCACCCAGCCCTGGGTGCTCATGGAGCACAACCTGGAATCCGCCCTGGGCGGGGCCACCTACGGCCAGCTGCCGCGGGCACTCGCCGGCTTCGTGCACTACGACCAGTGGCGCTACCGGCGGTGGGAACGCCGCGTACTGGGCGCCGCCGACCAGGTGGTGGCGGTGACCGACGACGATGCGCGGTTGCTGGAGCAGGTGACCGGGCGTTCGGTACCGGTGGTGGTCAATGCCGTGGACACCGCCCGCTTCGCCAGCGTGAGTCCCGATTTCGGCAGCCAGCGCCTACTCTTCGTCGGCAACTTCGAGTACGCCCCCAATCTGGATGCGGTGGAGTGGGCGGTGCGCGAGATCATGCCGCGGCTCTGGCAGCGCTTTCCGCAGGCGCGCCTGCAGATCTGCGGTCATGCCATGCCCGAACACTGGCCGCAGACCTTCAGCGATCTGCGCCTGGAGTGGTCCGGCTTCGTTCCGGATCTGCGCGAGGCCCAGGGGCAGGCGGCGATCTTCCTGGCGCCGTTGCGCCAGGGTGGTGGCTCCAAGCTCAAGGTGATCGAGGCCCTGGCCGCGGGGCTGGCGGTGGTCAGTACTCGGCAGGGCGCCTCTGGTCTCGGGGTTCATCCGGGACGGGAGCTGCTGCTGGCGGACGACGCGGCCGGCCTGGCCGCGGCCCTGGCGGACCTGCTCGACCAGCCGAACAGAGCGGCGGCCCTGGGTGAGGCCGGACGGACCTATGCCCGTGCCCGGCACGACTGGCAAACCGCGGCCACCCAGCTGGAAACCGTCTATGCGGACGTCCTGACGCAATGGGAGAAGGCAAGGTGCTCGTAGGTCTGGATTATCGTCCGGCGCTGATCGCGCCCCATTCCGGCATCGGCCGCCAGGTCCGGGCGCTGGAAACCTACCTGGAGCAGTTGCCGGGCGTGGCGGTGCGCCGTTTCGGCTGCCTGCCGGTGGGTCATCCCCTGCGCGGCCAGGTGGAGACTCCGGTCCAGGACATGCCCCTGCTGGGTCAGCACCGACCGCGGCAGCGCCTGGTCTTCGAGGCGGGTTTTCTGCCCGGACGCCTGCGGGAGCTCAAACCCGACGTCTACATCGCGACCGCCAACATGGGACTGCCATTGGGGCGCGTACCCGGTGTGCGCCAGGTAGTGCTGATCCATGATCTCTTCCAGTTGACCCAGGTCAATCGCCACGCCTCGGCCTGGCGCGCCAAGGCCTATCGCCTGATCGACCGGTCTTCCATCGCCTATTCACTGGCTAGGGCGACCCGTATCTGGACCCCCTCGGCCTTCACCGCGGCAGACGTCGCCGCGCTTTTTCCACGGGTTAGCCAACGAATCCGCCTGCTGCCCAATCTGGTCGAACTGTCCTCGGAGCCCGCTGCAGACGTCCCCGGACTGGTGCCGGGCTACTGGCTGGCGGTGGGCACCCGGGAGCCGCGCAAGAACATCGCCCGGCTGGTGGCGGCCTGGCAGGCGGCGCGCGCCGTCGCCGCCGTGCCGGACCTGGTACTGCTCGGCCAGGCGGTCGACCTGCCGCCCGAGCTGCGCGGGCTGCCCGGACTGATCTGCCTGGACGGCCTCGACGAAGGCCAGCTCAAGGGCCTCTACCGCAACGCCGATCGCCTATGGCAACCTTCCTACGCCGAGGGCTTCGGCCTGCCGGTGGTGGAAGCCCTGGCCATGGGCACGCCGGTGGCCTGCGCCTGGGGCTCGTCGCTGGACGAAGTGACGCCACCCTGGGCACCGCGCTTCGATGCCTTCGACCTACCGGCCCTGAGCCGCCTGATGGTGGAGCTGGCTACGCCGGCGCCCCGTGACGAGCAAGGGCCGGCCTGGTTCGCGCGCTTCGCCGGTCCGGCCTACGCCACACGCCTGGCCGAGGCGCTGCAGGAATTGCTGCAGTGAGTCGGCTCGGCGCCCTGGTCGCCCTGGTCTTCGGCGTGTTGTTCGGCGCCTTGCTGTGTTTCTTGCCGGTGGCCAAGGTCGTCATCGTCGCCGCCGGGTTCGTCCTGCTGCTGGTGCTGTTGCAGCACCCCTTGCTGGGGCTGCTGCTGTTCGCCGTGACGGCCACCGCGATCCCCTACACCACGGTGGAAGTGGGGGTGCGCACCACGGTGAGCGAGGCGCTGTTGGGCATGACCTGGCTCGGGGTGGCGTGGCAGGCCTTTCTCGGCCGCTACGACCGGCAGTGGCGCTGGCTGTCGACCGAGCGGGCCCTGCTGGCGCTGATGCTGTTCAGTGCCGTGCCCTTCGTGGTGGGGCAGGTGATCATCGCCGCCCCCGGCAGCGGGCCGGTCAACTGGGTGCGCTGGCTGCTGAATCTGTCGGTGCTGTTCCTGGTGCCCCTGCTGCTGCCCGACGAGCGCGCCCGCGATCGCCTGCTGGTGGCCCTGTTGCTGGGCAACCTGCTGATGCTGGTGGTCTCCATCGGCTATTTCCTCAAGGATCGCAACGCCATGGGCATGCTGCCGCTGCTCACCTCCCTGAAGTACGCCCATCCCGAGGCGGTCAAGGACATCTTCTCCGGCAACTACACGCGCATGGCCTCGCCCTGGGTCCATCCCAACCTCACCGGCGGCGCCCTGGCGCTGTTCATTCCCCTGGCACTGTTCTATGGCTGGACGCAGACCGGCTGGCGGCGCTGGCTGGGCTTCGCCGTGGCACTGCTGGGCTGCGCCGGCCTGCTGCTGAGCATCTCGCGAGGCGCCATCCTGGCCCTGGCGCTGGTGTTGCTCTGGCTGAGCTCGCGCAAGGTGCCCTACAGCGGTCGCATCATCGGCCTGGCGATCCTGGTCGGCGTGCTGTTGGTGGCCGCCTATCCGCCGCTGCAGGAGCGGTTGGCGACCATGTTCTCCGCGACCAACGCCAGTACCGAGGTGCGGATGGATGAATACACCCATTTCCCCGAGGTCATGACCCGTTATCCGCTGGGCATCGGCTTCAAGGTCGACCCGCCGGTGCCGGGCAGCGGCCTGCTGGGCATCTCCAACCTCTGGCTCAACTTCATCTACAAGATGGGCATTCCCGGCATGCTGCTGTTCGTCTTGGTGACCCTGCGCTGGTGGCGCGAGTGCCGGCCGCGCGGGCCCATTCCCGCGGTCACCCGGGACAATGCCCTCTGGCTGGGCAGCAGTTGCGGGGTAGCGGCGGCCCTGCTCACCGGCCTCTTCGATCACTATTTCAGCTTCACCAACGTGCTGATCGCGCTGTTCTGGCTGCTGCTCGCCCTGAGCCTGCAGCAGGCCCGCGCCCATCCGGAATTCGCCGGCCCCGAGACCCCGCCACGGACGACCCCACCATGAAGCATCGTGTCGCCATACCCCTGGATCTGCGTGCCGAGCTGGCGCAGGAAGCCCGCGCGCTGGGCGTGGACGAAGCCCAGCTGGCCGAGGCGCTGGCGTGGATGCTGGCGAACGACGTGGCCTTCGAGGAAGGCGAGGGCCAGGCCCGTCGCTACTCGATCTGCTCGGTGGACATCGAGCCACGCATCGCCCATCCCCTGGCGCAACGCTGGTTCGCGCGCCTCAAGCGTCTGGTGCCCGCCAGTTTCGTGCCGCTCTATGGCTACAACCTGGCTACCCTGCGTGATCGCGCCCTGCGGGTCTGGGAGCAGCTCTACAACATCTTCATCAACAAGCTTCCCAGCCACACGCTGCGCCTGGCCTGGTTGCGCCTGGGTGGCGCCAAGATCGGCAAGGGCTCTTCCATCTGGCGCAACACCGAGGTGCTCGGCATCGAGAACCTACGCATGGGCGAGGACAGCGTCATCGCCTGGCACTGCCAGGTGGACGCCCGCGCCGGGCTGATCATTGGCGATCACGTCGCCATCGCTTCCCATGTGCTGATCATCGCCGGCAGCCACGACCTGGCCGCGCCGGAGTTCTGGTCGGTGTCGGCACCCATTCGCATCGATGACTACGCCTGGATCGCCTCCCGTGCCCTGGTCGGCCATGGCTCCCACATCGGCCGTGGCGCCGTGGTCACCGCCAATACCGTGGTGGCCAAGGTGGTGCCGCCCTACAAGATCGTCGGCGGCAGCGGTGCCAAGGTGATGGGGGAGCGGCCCCACGAATTGAATTATCGGGTGGGTGGCAAGGGCCTGTTCACCTTCCTGCACTGAGGATCGCCATGTTCGGCTCCACGCTCTGGTTGACGCTGGCCACCCTGGCCGGGCTGGTCCTGGGTTTCGCCCGGGAGTGGCTGCTGGTACACGCCTGGGGCGCGGGCCTGACCAGCGACGCCTTCCTGGTCGCCCTGTTCCTGCCCGAGGCGGTGCGCACCGCCCTGGCGGCGGGACTGCTGAGCAACGCCGCGCTGCCGCTCTACCAGCAGCGCCTCGGGACCGACCGCGCGCGGTGGCTGGAGGCCCTGGCCCCGAGCATGCTGTTGCTGGGTGCCGGTCTGGCCCTGCTGCTGACTCTGGGCGCCGGCGCCTGGACCGGCGTGGTGGGCGCCGGTCTCAGCGAGACGGGTGGCGAACTGGCCGGCGAGGCGCTGAAGATCCTCGCCTGGTGCCTGCCGGGACTGCTGCTGCATGGCCTGTTCGGCGTGGCAGCGCTCACCCGCGAACGCTACCTCCTCACCGGTTGCGGCTCGCTGCTGTTCAACCTGCCGCCGGTGGCCTGCCTGCTGCTGCGCGGCAGTGCCGTCTCGGTCGAGGAGCTGGCCTGGAGCTGCGTGGCCGGCAGTCTGCTGATGCCGCTGTCGCTGCTGCCCACGGCCTGGCGCGAAGGCTGGCGGCCCTGGCGCTGGCCGGATCCCGGTGCCGTCGGTCGCGAGCTGGCGACACGCCTGGGGCCATTGCTGGCCAGCGCCCTGGCCAGCAATGGCCTGGCGCTGTTGGAGCGGATGGTGGCGTCCTGGCTGGGGGAAGGCGTGGTGACCTGGGTCAACCTGGCGCGCAAGCTCATCAACCTGCCGCTGGTGGCCCTGATGAGCCTCAACCAGATTCTCATGGCGCTGATGAGCGGCCGTGTCTGGGATGCGCGCCTGGCTCTGCTGCGGGTGGGGCTGCAGTGCGCCGTGCTGCTGACGGTGCCGGCCATGGTCGGTATCGTCACCACGGCGCCGGCGTTGGTGGCCCTGTTGCTGCCGACGCAGGCCGGCAGCGAACGCCTGGCCCTGTTGCTGGTGTGGTTTTCGGCGCCCCTGGCGGTGGGTGCCTGGAATGCCATGCTGGCCCGCTATGCCTATGCCGGCGGCGATACCCGTCTGCCGCTACGCTGCGAGCTGGCGGGCAATCTGGTCAACGCCCTGGCGCTGCTGGTGCTGCCCAGTGTCCTGGGCACGGCGGGCATCGCCGTGGCGGCGCTGTTCGGGTTGTTGACCACTACCGCCTGTCTGCTGCGGCGGCTCGAACTGTTCGGCGAGGTAGCCTGGCGCGATCAGGGGTTGCTGGCCTTCTGCAGTTTCTGCATGGCGCTGTTGCTGGGGGACTGGTGGCGCGCCTTGCCCAGCCTGCCTCTGCTGGCGCTCGGCATCCTGGCCGGGGCGGTCCTGCTGGGCGCCCTGGCCTGGCGCTGGAAGCCCTGGCGCGCCTGAGACTTCAGGCGCTGGCCTGGTCGGCGAAGTTCAGCGCCTGCTGCAGCGCCGCCTGGCCCACCACCTCGCCGATCACCAGGATCGCCGGGCTCTTGAGCTGGAACAGTGCGGCGTCCACCTGCAGGTCCTGCAGCGTCGAACGGCATTCGCGCTGGCTGGGCAGGGAAGCGTTCTCGATCATGGCCACCGGGGTGGTCAGGGCCAGGCCGCCCTCCAGCAGGCCCTGCTGGATTTCGATCAGGCGGGCGACGCCCATGTAGACCACCAGGGTGGTGCCGGTGGCCGCCAGGGCGGGCCAGTTGGGTGCGCTGTCGTCCTGGGTGTGGGCGGTGACCAGGGTCACGCCGCGGGCCACGCCCCTCAGGGTCAGAGAGATGCCGCAAGCGGTGGCACCGGCGAGGCCGGCGGTGATGCCGTTGACGATCTCACTGTGCACGCCACGGGCGGCGAGCCACTCGGCTTCTTCGCCGGCACGGCCGAAGATGCAGGGATCGCCACCCTTGAGCCGGGCCACGCAGCGACCCTGGCGGGCGTAGCGCAGCATCAGCCGATGGATGAAGGCCTGGGGTGTGGAGCGGCAGCCGCCGCGCTTGCCCACGCGAATCACCCGGGCACCCGGGCAATGCTCGAGGACAGCCGGATTGACCAGGTCGTCGATCATCACCACCTCGGCCTCGCCCAGGGCGCGCACGGCCTTGAGGGTGAGCAGTTCGGGATCGCCAGGGCCGGCGCCGATCAACCAGACTTTTCCGCTCATCCAAACCACCTCTCGTGTTCAGCAGAATTCCAAGGTAAAAAAAAGGCGCCCCGCTGCAAGCAGCTGGGACGCCTTTGTCCTGGAGCGCCTTTCCTCGCCGTTGAAGAAAGACCTATCTTGTCTGGGGATTTGCAGACTTCGTGCCAGTCGCCATAACCCCGTCTTTCGCGGGCTAGAGGGATGGGGGCGGCCTGTAGATGCCCCCTTTCGAGGCAAGACGCCTCAAAAGGGGGCGAAGTTCAGGCCACGGCGCCGGGGTGGCTGTGCTTCTCGTAGAGGAAGCTCAGCACCGCGTGGCGATAGCCGTTGTAGCGCGGATCGTCCACCAGGGTGATGCGATCCCGTGGCCGCGGCAGGTCTATGGTGAGGATCTCGCCGATGGTGGCCGCCGGGCCGTTGGTCATCATCACGATGCGATCCGAGAGCAGCACCGCCTCGTCCACGTCATGGGTGATCATCATGACGGTGTTGCGCAGTTCGCTCTGGATGCGCATCACCTCGTCCTGCAAATGCGCCCGGGTGAGGGCGTCCAGGGCGCCGAAGGGCTCGTCCAGCAGCAGCACCTTGGGCTCCATGGCCAGGGCGCGGGCGATGCCGACCCGCTGCTTCATGCCACCGGAAATCTCGCTGGGCCGCTTGTGCAGGGCATGGCTCATGTTGACCATTTCCAGGTTGTGCAGCGTCCAGGCCTGGCGCTCTGCCTTGCTCTTGGTGCCCTTGAACACCTTGTCCACCGCCAGGGCGACGTTCTCGTAGACCGTCAGCCAGGGCAGCAGCGAGTGGTTCTGGAACACCAGACTGCGCTCCGGGCCGGGACCGCGGACCTCGCGGTTCTCCAGCAGGATCGAGCCTGAGGTGGGTTCGATCAGGCCGGCGACGATGTTGAGCACCGTCGACTTGCCGCAGCCGGAGTGGCCGATGATGGAAATGTACTCGCCGCGTTCGATCTTGAGGTTGACGTCGCGCAGCACCGTGGAGGTCATGCCGTTGCGGGTGAAGCTCTTGTCGACCTGCTCGATGCTGAGATAAGGCTGGGCCATGGGGAATTCCTCTAGTTCGCGGTGCCGCGGGTGACCAGGCGGCCGATGAGGGCCACCAGCCGGTCGAGCAGGAAGCCGATGACGCCCACGTAGACCAGCGCCAGGATGATGTCGCTGATGCGCGAGGCGTTCCAGGCATCCCAGATGAAGAAGCCGATGCCCACGCCACCGATCAGCATCTCGGCAGCGATGATGGCCAGCCACGACAGACCGACGCCGATCCGCAGGCCGGAGAAGATGTAGGGCGCCGCCGCTGGCAGCATGATCTTCTGGAAGTATTCCCAGCCGTTCAGGCGCAGGACCCGTGCCACGTTGCGGTAATCCTCGGGGATGTTGCGGATGCCTACCGAGGTATTGATGATGATTGGCCAGATGGCGGTGATGAAGATGACGAACAGCGCCGAGGGGTGGCTGTCCTTGAAGCCGGCCAGGGACAGCGGCAGCCAGGCCAGCGGCGGCACGGTGCGCAGTACCTGGAACAGCGGGTCGAGGCCGCGCATGGCCCAGGCCGACTGGCCCACCAGCACGCCCAGGGCGATGCCGGCCACGGCGGCCATCAGGTAGCCGTAGGCGACGCGCTCGAGGCTGGCCAGCAGTTGCCAGGCCATGCCCACGTCGTTGCCGCCGTTGTCGTAGAAGGGCTGGGTGATCAGCTCCCAGGTGTCGCTGACCACCTGGCTCGGAGGCGGCAGGGCCGCGCCGGGGCGACTGCACAACAGTTGCCAGACGATCAGCAGCAGGGCGCCCACCACCAGCGGGGGCAGGCCGTTGCGCAGCACCTGCTGGCCGAAGCGACGCAGACGGGTGTGCGGGCGAAAGGTCGCGAGGGCCTTGGGTGGCCGGGTGTGGGCGTTCATGGGCGGCACTCCTAGGGGGATGGGGACGTCAGGCCTTGAGCGTCAGGCTGGCGAGATAGGCCTTGGGGTCGGCGGGATCGAACACCTTGCCGTCGAAGAAGGTTTCCTTGCCGCGCGAGTTGCCGCTGGGGATGTCGCCGGCCGGGACGCCGATGGCCGCCGCCGCTTCACGCCAGAGATCGGAGCGGTTGACCTTGGCGATCAGGCCCTGGGCATCCAGGTCACCGGGCAGATAGCCCCAACGCTGGTTCTCGGTGATGAACCAGAGGTCGTGGCTCTGGTAGGGGAAGGAGGCATGTTCGTTCCAGAACTTCATCAGGTGCGGACTGTTCTGTACCACCCGGCCGGTGCCGTAGTCGAAGGTGCCCTGCAGGCGGCCGACCACGTCCTCGGCGGGCGCGCCGATCCAGCGACGCTTGGCGCAGATCTCGGCGACCTTCGCCTTGTTCGCCGCCACGTCGCAGTATTGCTGGGCTTCCAGCACCGCCTTGAGCAGCGCCACGGTAGCCTTGGGATTGGCCTGGACGTAGTCGCCGCGCAGGGCCAGGGCCTTCTCCGGGTGATTGGCCCAGAGCTCGCCGGTGGTCAGGGCGCTGTAGCCGATGTTCTGCTTGATCAGCTGGGCGTTCCAGGGCTCGCCGACGCAGAAGGTGTCCATGTTGCCCACCTTCATGTTGGCCACCATCTGCGCCGGGGGCACCACCATGGTGGTGATGTCCTTGTTCGGATCGATGCCGTTGGCCGCCATCCAATAGCGAATCCAGAGGTCGTGGGTGCCGCCGGGGAAGGTCATGGCGGCCGAGGTCTTCTTGCCGCTGGCCTGGCGTGCGGCCAGGGCGCTCTTGAAGCCGTTGGCATCGAGGCCGATCTTCTGTTCCTTGTAGTCGTTGGACAGGGAGATCCCCTGGCCGTCGACGTTCAGCCGTGCCAGCAGCGCCATGGGCAATGGCTGGCCATTGGGCGTGATCTTGCCCGCGGCCAACTGATAGACCATGGGCGTGAGGATGTGCGCGCCGTCGATGCCATTGGCCGCCGAGCCCAGCACCAGGTTGTCGCGGGTGGTGCCCCAGGAAGACTGCTTGAGCACCTCCACCTCGGTCATGCCGTACTTGGCGAACAGCCCCAGCTCATCGGCGACGAACAGTGGCGCGGCATCGGTGAGGGCGATGAAGCCGAGCTTGGCCTTGGGCGTCTCCACGGCATCGCTGCCGGCTGCCCAGGCGGCGGACCTCAGGCCAGCCGGCAGCAGCGTGAGCGCGGCGCCAGCGCCCAGTACGCCGAGCGACTGCTTGAGAAAACTGCGGCGGGGGAGTCCGCGACCGGCCTGGTCATCGTTACGGGAGCTGTCGTCCATCGTCCTATCCTTATTTCTCGGGCACAAAAAAAGGCATCCACTCTCGGCAGGCCTTGGCTGCGAGCGTGGACACCTTCGTCCGGGGATTGCTGTGGGAGCGCCAGGCGCTCGACAGGACTTTTGCAGGGACTGTGCCAAGCCCGAAATCCCGGCCGATCCGCACCTTTTACCGGTCTCGGGCGCACAGTCGCGGGGCGTTCTGACCCCTGGGTGCGCCCTGGCGGCGCATGGATAGCGCCGAACTCTGGCTAATGCTGAATGATGGCCAGTGCCGACCTACAGCTCGTGGCCGAGTAGCTGCCGGACCACCTCGGGCAAAGGTCGGCCGCTACGCATCGCCAGTTGCTGCAGGTGCTGGTGGGCACCTGCCTCCGGCAACTGCAGCTGTTGCATGAGTTGCTGCTTGGCCCGCTCCAGCAGCTTGCGCTCGACCAGGGAACGGCGGGTTTCCTGGAGTTCCGCCTCCACCTCGTGCAGGCGGCGGGTCTGCTCGTGCAGCAACTCGAGGATGCCGGGCTGGCCTTCGCCCGGTCGGGCTTCACCCAGCGGATTGGCGGTCAGGCTGAACAGCCGCGGGGTGCTCGGCTCGCGGTCGAGTTCGGCCAGGCGCCGGGACAGCTTGCGATGGCTGTCCAGGTCCGTCTGGGCCTGGGCGATGCTCTTCGCGCAGCGCGCGCGGAGTTCCAGTACCAGGTGCTGGGCGACGGCCTGCATGGCGTCCAGGCGGCGGGTATTGAGTTCGAACCAGAGTTCGGCCAGCGCCGGCTCCACCTGGGCACTCGCCGAGGTGCGCTGGGCGACGCCGCGCAACCGTTCGATCTGCTGCCGCGAAGCACAATCCTGCACCTCGTGCCAAAGGACCAGGGCCTGGGGATCGGCATGATCGAGGAAGCCGGCGAAGCAACGGGCCTGGCTACTGTCCAGGTCGTCGAGACGGGCCAGCAGGACGGCATCGAAATGGCCTTGGGCGAAGCCGACCACCCCGGTCGCCCGGGCCTGGCCTGCCAGTTCCTTGCCCTGCATGAAGTTGAACAGCGCCACCAGGGCCCGGCTGAGGCCAGGGTCGCTCGCCGTGTCGGCAGCCTCGAAGATGACCGCCAGCAAGCCGCCGATCAGGTGCGAGAAGGCCGTAGTGGCCTCTTCCATCCCCAGGCGTCGGTCGAGAATGCCGCGCCTCAGGCCGGGCAGGCCATCGAGCAGATGCAGGACGCAGGCGATCCGGTTGAGCAGGCGCGGGCGATCCTGGGCCACGCTGGCGTCGAGGGTGTCCAGGCATTCGCGCAGGCGCGTCTCGCTGCCGCGCGTCGTCGCCGAATGCCGTTCCAGGGCGCTGCAATAGCGATCGCTGCCCGTCCCCAGCAGGATATTGCTGAAGCCGCGTTCGCGTTGCAGGTCATGCACCAGGGCGCTGGCGCCCTCCACCAGTTCGCAGGTCAGGGCAAGGCCCTCCAGTTGCTGCAGTTCGCAACGGCGGGCTGCCAGCATGAAACGCAGGGCAGGGGGCATCTGGTGATCGGACATGGGGCGAGACTCGGACAGGAGGCTGGCCAATGGCCTGCAAAAGCTGCTCCAGGCTGGGTGGCCTCAGTGGCGATAGAGCCACGCCAGTACGAGCGCCAGATTGCCGAGCAGCGACAGGGCGGCAACCCCCTGCCAGGTCCGCAGCGGATCGCGGTGCAACAGCGGCAGGGCGCGGACAGCAGGTTGCCGCTCGCCCTGCTCCAGTCGCAACAGGGCTTCCTCGGCGGTCTCGAAGCGCTCCCTGGGGTCGACCGCCACGGCGCGCTGCAGCCAGTCGTCCAGCCAGGTCGGCGCATCGGGGCGCCGCCGCAGCACGCTGGCGGGGCTGGCGAAGCGCGGTCGCTGGAAGGGCTCGACCTCGCCATAGGGATAGCTGCCGGTGAGCAGCTCATAGAGGGTCACGCCGGCGGCATAGAGATCCTGGGCCGGACTCGGGGTGGCTCCCTCGAAGGACTCGGGTGCCCGATAGCTCGGGGTGCCGGGGGTATCCTGCAGGTCCTGGGATAGCTGAGGACAGTAGGCCAGGCCGAAGTCCAGCAGGCGCAGCTCGCCATCCTGGCCGCGGTGCAGGTTGTCCGGCTTGATGTCGCGGTGCAGGATGTTGCGCCGGTGCAACTGGCCGAGGGCGCGCAAGAGGCGGGAGGCGACGTCCAGCCAGTCGGCCAGCGCCAGGGGGCCTTCGCTGCGCAGCTGCTGCGCCAGGGGGCGGCCGGAGTATTCCCGCTGCACGAAGTAGAGGTGGGCCCGTCGCGGCAGCGGATGCACCTCGACGAAGGCGCGTCCGGCGACGCGGCGCAGGAACCATTCCTCCATCAGCAAGGCATGGCCGGCAAGGGTGTCGTGCTGCAGATTGGCCGGCAGCGTCTTGAGCAGCCAGGAGCGACCGCTGTCGTCCTGGACCCGGTAGAGCAGCGACTGGCGCGATTCGCCCAGCCGCTCCAGTACCTTCCAGCCTTCGAAGTGCTGGCCGGGCTTGAGGGCCGGCAGCGGCGGCCAGGTGTCGGCGCTGGCCAGGGTGTCGGCCAGGGATACGTCGGGCAGCCGGTCGACGCGCACCAGCAGGGCGCTGGCATTGTCCTGGCCACCAGCATGCAGGGCCCCGGCCACCAGGGCCTGGGCGGTGGCGTCCGGGTTGCTCACGCCATCGGCGAGGATGTGCCTCATGCTGTCCTCGCCCAGGGCGGCCCAGACGCCATCGCTCACCAGCAGCAGGGTCTCGCCGGCTTCCAGCTCGCCTTCGCGGAAGTCCACCACCAGGTGAGTCTCCAGCCCCAGGGCACGGGTCAGCACATGCTGCATGCCGGTTTGCTGCCAGACATGGTCGACGGTGAGGCAGGTCAGTTTGCCGCCGTGCCAGCGATAGGCACGGCAATCGCCAACATGGGCCAGGGTAAAACGCCGTCCGCGGATCACCAGGGCGGTCAGGGTGGTCAGCAGCGGCTGGCCATTGCCAGCGGCCTGCAACCAGCGATTCTGCGCCAGCAGCAGCCGTTCCAGGGCCTGAGCCACCGGCCAGGTTTCCGGGGTGGAATAGTAATCCTGGGCCAGGGCCTGCAGGGTGGCGCGGGCGGCCAGGCCACCGTCCGGGCAGCCACTGACACCATCGGCCAAGGCGAACAGATGCCCCTTGGTCGCCGCCAGGGCCGCACTGGGCTGGACGCTGCGCAAGGCATCCTGGTTTTCCTTGCGCGGGCCGGTCGCGGTGGCTTCAGCGGTGACGAGTTCTAGGGGCATGAAGGAGGCATCGGGCAAGGGAGAGCACGGGCAATGCAAAAGCGATACCCGCTGCCCGGGCCTTTCCCGGTCATCACCAGATTTCCACGCGCTTGTCCTCCGGCCGGACCATGGCGTCGCCGGTCTTGCAACTGAACGCCTGGGCGAAGGCCGGCATGTTGGACGGCGCCCCGATGGCGCGGAATCTCATGGGCGCATGGGGATCGGTGTTGAGCGAAAGCCGCAGCTGTTCCTCGCGTACCGAGCTGCGCCACACCCGTGCCCAATTGAGGAAGAAGCGCTGCTGCTGGGTGTAGCCGTCGATCTTCCGGGCAGCTTCTGCCGGCTTCTTGGCCAGCGCCAGTTGCAGGGCATCGTAGGCGGCGTTGATGCCGCCGAGGTCACCGATGTTCTCGCCCAGGGTGAGCTTGCCGTTGACGTGCAGCTCCGGGTGGTCCGGCAGGGGGTGATAGTTGTCGAATTGCTCCACCAGCTTGCCGGTACGGGCCTCGAAGGCCTGCCGGTCAGCCGGGGTCCACCAGTCCACCTGGTTGCCGGCGCCGTCGAACTTGCTGCCCTGGTCGTCGAAGCCATGGCTGGCCTCGTGACCGATCACCGCGCCGATGCCGCCGTAGTTGATGGCGTCGTCGCCGTCCGGATAGAAGAACGGCGGCTGCAGGATGGCGGCCGGGAAGTTGATGGTGTTGTCGGTGGAGCTGTAGTAGGCATTGACCGTCTGCGGGTACATGCCCCATTCCTGGCGGTCGGTGGGCTTGCCGATCTTGGCCAGGTCATGGTGATAGTTGAAGCGCGAGGCAGCCTCCAGGTTGGCATAGAAGCCCTGGGGCGCGAGCGTCAGGCCGGTCCAGTCGCGCCAGCGCTCCGGGTAGCCGATCTTGGGCAGGAAGCTGTCCCACTTGGCCAAGGCTTTCTGCTTGGTCTCCGGGCTCATCCAGTCGAGCTTCTCGATGCGCGCCCTGAGTGCCTGCATCACGTTGTCCACCAGCTCCTGCGCGCGAGCCTTGGCCTGGGGCGAGAAGTGCTCTTTTACATAGAGTTGGCCCAGGCCTTCGCCCATGGCGCCATTGACCGCCCGCAGCACCCGCTTCCAGCGGTCGCTCTGTTGCTGCTGGCCGCTCAGGGTCTTCTGGTTGAAGGCGAAACTCTCTTGCTGGAAGGGCTTGGACAGCCAGGGTGCGGCGTCGTCGATCACGTGGGCGCGCAGATAGGCCTGCCATTGCTCGATGGGCGTGTCGGCCAGCATGCGATCGAATTCGGCGAAGAAGCCCGGCTGGGACAGCGAAAAGCCCTGCTGGCCGGTGACGCCCTGGCTGGCGAAGAAGGCCTGCCAGTCGAAATGCGGCGTCACCTTGTTGGCTTCGGCGAAGCTCAGGTAGTGATACTGGTTTTCCGGATTGCGCAGCTCCACCGGCTTGACCGAGGCACGGGCCAGGCGGCTCTCGAAGGCCAGTACCAATTCGGCCTGGGCGGTGGCCTGGGCCTTGGGTACGCCGGTCAGGGTCAGCAGCCGGGCGATGTGCCCCAGGTAGGCCTGGCGCAACGTGGCGTAGTCGGCCTCCGTGTAGTAGTCGGGTGTCGGCAGGCCGAGACCGCCCTGGTAGGCATAGGCGATCTGCTGCTTGGCGTTCTGGTAATCGGCACCGGAGCCGAAGGAGAACACCTGCATGTCGCCCCGGCCGAAGCTCTGCTGCAGATAGCTCACCACATCGGCGGTGGTACGCAACCGGTCGATGGCTGCCAGTTGCTGCTGGATGGGACTAAAGCCAGCGCGCTCGATGGCGGCCTCGTCCATCCCCGAGCGATAGAGCCAGCCGATCTTTTGTTCCACCGACCCCTTGACCGCGCGATCCGCGTCCTGGGCCGCCCGCTGCAGGATGGCATGCTGGTCGTTGAGGGACTTCTCACCCAGCGCCATGAAGGATCCCCAGCGCGACTTGTCCGGTGGGATCGGGTTGGCCGCTACCCATTTCTGGTTGACGAAGGTGTCGAGGTCGGTACAGGCGGTGGCCGGGTCACCCAGTTCGGTGACGTCGAAGACGGGGGCGGCGAGCGCCTGGCTGCCTAGCAGCAGGCCGATGGCGAGGGTGAGGGGTTTCAACGCAGGCATGGGAGAAAGCGTCTCCAGAAAAAGAACGAATGAGGAGCGGGGTAGGGCGTCGGCAGGGTAGCGGGCCGTGGATGGCCCTGCCAAGGGCAAGCGGCTTTGTCTGAAAAGTGCCCGTGCTCGGTCATGCGGTGTTGAAAATCCGCTGGATCGCCCAGAAACGACGATCCCCGCCGAAGCGGGGATCGTGGCCAACGCCCTGGATCAGAACACCGTCAGCTGCGCCAGTTGCAGCAGCGGCTGCGGATAGACGCCGAGGACGAAGGTGGCGATGGAAATGGCGATCAGCATCACGCCACCGGCGCGCTGGCCCCAGTTCATCGGCGCATCGTGGCGCTGCAGGCCCTGCTCGGTCAGGTACAGGGTGACCATCACGCGCAGGTAGTAGAACAGGCCGATGGCGCTACCCAGCACGATGGCCGCGGTCTGCCACCACATACCCGCTTCCACGCCCACGGTGATGACGTAGAACTTGCCGATGAAGCCGGCGGTGAGCGGGATGCCAGCCAGGGACAGCATCATCACCGTCAGCGCCGCGGTCAGGTACGGACGGCGCCAGAACAGGCCGCGGTACTCGAACAGCGCATCGGCGTCACGCTGGCCGTTGCTCGGGCTGGACATCAGGGTAACCACGCCGAAGGCGCCCAGGCTGGTGAACACATAGGTCACCAGGTAAACCGCCACGGCTTCCATCGACAGGCCTTCACCCGAGGATACCGCCACCAGCAGGTAGCCGAAGTGGGAGATGGAGGAGTAACCCAGCAGGCGCTTGAGGTTGCTCTGCATCAGCGCCAGCAGGTTGCCCACCAGCATGGAGGCGATGGCGATGAAGGCGATGGTGTCGTGCAGCCAGCCATCCTGGGAGGCCATGGGCATGGTCTGGAACACCCGCACCAGCACGGCGAAGACGGCCACCTTGCTGGCGGTGGCCAGGAAGGCACCTACCGGCGCTGGCGAGCCTTCGTAGACGTCCGGCGTCCAGAGGTGGAAGGGCACCAGCGACAGCTTGAAGCCGAGCCCGACGATCAGCATGCCGAGGCCGATTTCCATCAGCAGGCCGGTGCTGGCCGGAGCGTCCATTTGCAGGCCGATGTCGGCGAAGTTCAGGCTGCCGGACTGGGCATAGAGCAGGGCCATGCCGAACAGCAGGATGGCCGAGCCGGCGGCGGACAGCACCAGGTACTTCATGCCGGCTTCCAGGGAGCGCCGATTGAAGTAGCTGTAGGCCACCAGGCCGTAGACCGGTACCGACAGCAGCTCCAGGCCAATGAACAGCCCCGCGACGTTCTGCGCCGCCACCAGCACCAGACCGCCGGTGGCGGAGATCAGCAGCAGCAGGTACAGCTCTTCGCGGTTGCCCGGATAGCCTTCCATGTAGGCGTGCGACAGGGTCATGCAGGCCAGGGTGGCGATCAGGATCAACGCCATGTAGAAGCAGGTGAAGCCGTCGATGCGCAGCAGCGGGGTGACGTCGATGGCGCCGACACCCAGGGCCGGGATGCAGGACAGCAGGGCCAGGTTGAGGCCGATCACGCCCAGGGTCGGGATGATGGTGTGGTCCCGCCGCCAGGCGATGCCCAGCATCACCACCACGGCGGTGAGGCCGGTGATGATGATTGGCAGGAGGGCGATGAGGTGTTGGTAGGTAAAGGTCATGGCGCTCTTACCGGGCGGAAACGAGAGAGGAGAAGGCTTCGCCGAGCCACTGCTGGACACCGGCCATGCTCGCGGCCGAGGTATCCAGCACCGGCTGCGGATAGACGCCGAGCAGCACCAGCAGCACGCCAAGCAACAGCAGCATCGATAGCTCCCGCGCATTCAGGCCATGCAGTGCGCCCTCGGCCTTGGCCGGACCGAAGTAGGCGCGGTGGATCATGATCAGCGAGTAGACCGAGGCGAACACCAGGCCGAAGGTGGCGATGACGGTGATCATCGGCACCACCGGGAACGCACCCAGCAGGATCAGGAATTCGCCGACGAAGTTGCCGGTACCTGGCAGGCCCAGGGAGGCCGAGGCGAAGAACAGGCTCAGCGCCGGCAGGTAGGGCATCCGCGCCCAGAGACCGCCCATCTGGCGCATGTCACGGGTGTGCAGGCGCTCGTAGAGCTGGCCGCAGAGGATGAACAGGCCGGCGGCGGAGAGGCCGTGGGCGATCATCTGCACCACCACGCCCTGCAGCGCCTGGGGGCTGCCGGAATAGATGCCGATCAGCACGAAGCCCATGTGCGAGACGCTGGAGTAGGCCACCAGGCGCTTGATGTCGGTCTGGGCGAACGACAGGATGGCGCCGTAGAAGATGCCGATGATGCCCAGCCACATGGCGATCGGCGCGAATTCCGCCGAGGCGTTGGGGAACAGCGGGATGGCGAAGCGCAAGAGGCCGTAGGCAGCGGTCTTGAGCAGGATACCGGCCAGGTCGACGGAACCGGCGGTGGGCGCCTGGGCGTGGGCGTCCGGCAGCCAGGAGTGCACCGGCACCACCGGCAGCTTCACCGCGAAGGCGATGAAGAAGCCCAGCATCAGCAGGTATTCCAGGCGGGGGTCCAGCTGCAGTTGCAGCAGGTCTTCGTAGTCGAAGGTCAGGACGCCGGTGGCACCGTAATTCACCAGGACCAGGGCGATGATGGCCACCAGCATGATCAGGCCGCTGGCCTGGGTGAAGATGAAGAACTTGGTGGCGGCGGTGATGCGGCTCTTCTTGCCGTCCGCGGAGCTATGGCCCCACAGCGCGATCAGGAAGTACATCGGTACCAGCATCATTTCCCAGAAGAAGAAGAACAGGAACAGGTCCAGCGCCAGGAACACCCCCACCACGCCGCCGATGATCCACAGCAGGTTGAGGTGGAAGAAACCGACGTGGCGCTGCACTTCGCGCCAGGAGCAGGTCACCGCCAGCACACCGAGCAGGCCGGTGAGCAGGATCATCAGCAGCGACAGGCCATCGAGGCCGAAGTGCAGGCTGATGCCGAAGCGCGGAATCCAGTTCATCTGGAATTCGGCGGTCCAGGCGGTTTCGGCGCCAGGGGCGGGAGCCAGGCTGTAGTCGCCATGGGCCCACAGCCACAGGCCGAGCACCAGCTCCAGCAGCATGGTGAACAGGGCGATCCAGCGGGGCACCAGCGGGCCGGTCTTCTCCGTGAGGAAGCAGAACAGGCCGCCGATGAAGGGGATCAGGATTAGCCAGGGCAGAAGCATGACGTGTACTTATCCTTAGTCAGGGGGTCAGGCCAGCAGCAGGGCGCCGAGCAACAGCACGGCGCCTCCCACGATGGAAGCCGCGTACCAGCGCAGACGGCCGTTCTCGGTGATGCTCAGTGCCAGGTTGCCACCGCGCGCCAGCAGCGGGATCAGGCCGATGGCCTGGTCGATGGGGTCGCGGCGCAGCAGGCGGGCAAGCAGCAGGTACGGCTTGACGAAGATCAGGTCGTACAGCCAGTCGAAGCCCCAGGCGTGATACCACCAGGTCCCGAAGAAGCGGCCCGGTGCGCTCTTGGCCAGGCCGCTCACGAAGGCACGCTTGCCGAGGAAGAGCAGGGCGGCCAGCAGGATGCCGGCGATGGCGATGGCCCCCGAGGTGATCTCCAGGGAATGCTTGGCTTCACCTCCGGCATGACCGACCGATTCCGGCAGCACCCCGGCCAGCGGCGGCACGATCAGCGCGCCGACGAAGGTCGACAGCACCAGCAGCACCGCCAGCGGCAGGTTGTGGGCGATCCCGTGGCCGGCATGGGCCTCGGTGTGCGCCTGGCCGTGGAAGGTGATGAAGATCAGCCGGAAGGTGTAGATCGAGGTCAGGAAGGCGCCCACGAGGCCTGCGTAGAGCAGGTAGGTATGACCGCTGGCGAAGGCCTCCCAGAGGATCTCGTCCTTGGAATAGAAACCGGCGGTGACCAGCGGCAGCGCCGCCAGGGCCGAGCCACCCACTAGGAAGCTGGCATAGGCCAGGGGGATCTTCTTCCACAGGCCGCCCATCTTGAAGATGTTCTGCTCGTGGTGGCAGGCCAGGATCACCGAGCCCGAGGCGAGGAACAGCAGCGCCTTGAAGAAGGCATGGGTCATCAGGTGGAAGATCGCCGGCTGCCAGGCGCCCACACCCAGGGCCAGGAACATGTAGCCGATCTGGCTCATGGTGGAATAGGCCAGGATGCGCTTGATGTCGGTCTGCACCAGGGCGGCGAAACCGGCCAGCACCAGGGTCACGGCACCGACGATGCCCACCAGGTGCAGGATCTCCGGAGCCAGCAGGAACAGGCCATGGGTCCGGGCGATCAGGTAGACGCCCGCGGTCACCATGGTCGCCGCGTGGATCAGCGCCGAGACCGGGGTCGGACCGGCCATGGCGTCCGCCAGCCAGGTCTGCAGCGGCAACTGGGCCGACTTGCCCACGGCACCGCCGAGCAGCGCCAGGGTAGCCAGCACGATCAGCGGATCACCGCTGGCGAAGACATCGGGCGCCTTCTGCAGCAGCTCCTGGATGTCCAGGGTGCCCAGGGTCATGAACAGGATGAACAGACCGAAGGCCATGAAGACGTCGCCGACGCGGGTGACGATGAAGGCCTTCAGCGCCGCGTTACCGTTGGCGCGCTCGCTGTAGTAGAAGCCGATCAGCAGGTAGCTGCACAGGCCCACGCCTTCCCAACCGAAGTACAGCAGCAGCAGGTTGTCGCCGAGGACCAGCAGCAACATGCTAAAGATGAACAGGTTGGTGTAGGCGAAGAAGCGCGAATAGCCTTCCTCACCACGCATGTACCAGGAAGCGAACAGGTGGATCAGGAAGCCGACGCCGGTGACCACGCCGAGCATGGTCAGCGACAGGCCATCCAGGTAGAGGGCCATGTTGGGCGCGAAGCCCTCCACGTTCATCCACTGCCAGAGGACGATGGTCAGGTGGCCGTCGGCGGGCGGCGCGACGTGGAAGTTCCAGCCGACCCAGGCGGCGACCAGCGCCGCCAGGCCCACCGAACCCACGCCGATCAGCGCGGAGAGATTCTCCGACAGCCGACCGCGAGAGAAGGCCAGCAGGAAATAGCCGACCAGGGGAAAGGCGAAGGTGAGGGGTAGCAGGTTCATCCGTGCATCTCGCTGGCGGCATCGACGTCGAGGGTGTGGAAGCGGCGATAGAGCTGCAGCAGGATCGCCAGGCCGATACTGGCCTCGGCGGCGGCCAGGCTCAGGATCAGGATGAACATCACCTGGCCGTCGGGCGCGCCCCAACGGCTACCCGCGACCACGAAGGCCAGCGCGGCGGCGTTCATCATGATTTCCAGACTCATGAGCACGAAGAGGATGTTGCGGCGGACCATCAGGCCCACCAGGCCAAGGGCGAACAGGGCACCGGCGAGGGCCAGTCCGTGTTCCAGAGGTATGGCGTTCATTGGCTGTTCTCCAGTCCTTGGCGACTCACTCGCCGATCCCGTCTTTGACGTCGCTGCGACCCAGGTGGTAGGCCGCGACCAGGGCACCCAGGAGCAGCATTGACGCCAGCTCGACCGCCAGCAGATAGGGGCCGAACAGGCTGATGCCCACGGCCTTGGCTTCTACGCTGGTATGGCCGATGGTGGCGCCACCCGGGGTGCGCGACAGCACCAGCAGCAGTTCCACCAGCAGTGCGGCGGCGAGGATGGACGGACCGATCCAGACCTTGGGCGTCAGCCACTTGCGCTCCTGTTCGGAGACCACCGGGCCGAGGTTGAGCATCATCACCACGAACACGAACAGCACCATGATGGCACCGGCGTAGACGATGATCTCCAGGGCCCCGGCGAAGGGTGCGCCCAGGGCGAAGAACACCATGGACACCGCCAGCAGCGAGATGATCAGGTACAGCAGGGCATGCACCGGATTGGTGTTGGTGATCACCCGGAAGGTAGCCAGGACGGCCACCCCGGCGGAGAAATAGAAGGCGAATTCCACGACAGCTCCTTAGGGCAGCAGGCTCTTCACGTTGATCGGCTCTGCCTCGCTCTGCGCGGCACCCTTGGGCTTGCCCGCGATGGCCATGCCGGCCACCCGGTAGAAGTTGTATTCCGGATACTTGCCCGGACCCGAGATCAGCAGGTCCTGCTTCTCGTACACCAGCTCCTGGCGATTGAACTCGGACATCTCGAAGTCCGGGGTCAGCTGGATGGCGGTGGTGGGGCAGGCCTCCTCGCACATGCCGCAGAAGATGCAGCGCGAGAAGTTGATGCGGAAGAACTCGGGGTACCAGCGACCGTCCTCGGCTTCGGTCTTCTGCAGCGAGATGCAGCCGACCGGGCAGGCCACGGCGCACAGGTTGCAGGCCACGCAGCGCTCCTGGCCGTCGGGGTCACGGGTGAGGACGATGCGGCCACGGTAGCGCGGCGGTAGGTACACGGGTTCCTCGGGGTATTGCAGGGTGTCGCGCTTGCGGAAGGCGTGACCGAAGATCATCACCACGCTGCGCAACTGGGTGTAGGTGCCGTGCAGGATGTGCAGGATTTCCTTGATCATGACGAATACCTCACTGGCCGATGGCCGGCTGGGCGTTGTAGAGCACCACAGCGCCGGTCACCAGCAGGTTGATCAGGGTCAGGGGCAGGCAGAACTTCCAGCTGAAGGCCATTACCTGGTCGTAGCGCGGGCGGGGGACCGAGGCGCGCAGCAGGATGAAGATCATGATGAAGAAGGCGGTCTTCAGGGCGAACCAGAAGAACGACAGCCAGGGCAGGGTGTCCAGGAAGGGACCGTGCCAGCCGCCGAAGAACAGGGTCACCAGTAGCGCCGAGATCAGCACGATGCCGATGTACTCGCCAACGAAGAACATGCCCCACTTCATGCCCGCATACTCGATGTGGTAACCGTCGGCGAGCTCCTGCTCGGCTTCCGGCTGATCGAAGGGATGACGGTGGGTGACCGCGATGCCGGCGATGAAGAAGGTGCAGAAGCCGAAGAACTGGGGAACGATGAACCACCAGCCCTGGTGCTGCGCCTCGACGATGTCCCTCATGTTGAAGGAACCCGTTACCGCGACGATGCCCATCACCGACAGGCCCATGAACACCTCGTAGGAGAGGGTCTGGGCCGAGGCGCGCATGGCACCCAGCAGGGAGAACTTGTTGTTGCTCGCCCAGCCGGCGAAGAGCACGGCGTAGACGTTGACGCCGGCCATGGCGAAGAAGAACAGCAGGCCGACGTTCAGGTCCGCCACACCCCAGGTGGGGGTGATGGGGATGACCGAGAAGGCCACCAGCAGCGACCCCATGGCGATCACCGGTGCCAGGGCGAAGATCATCTTGTCGGCGAACGGCGGGGTCCAGTCCTCCTTGAAGAACATCTTCAGCATGTCGGCACCGAGTTGGAAGGCGCCGAAGGGGCCGACCCGGTTAGGACCGTAGCGGTCTTGCCAGAGACCCAGCAGACGCCGTTCGACGAAGCTCAGCAGCGCGCCGCAGATCACCACCGCCAGGAGGATGACGATGGCCTTGAGGATGCCGATGACCACGGCGATGAGGGTAGGAGTGAGCCAGGTCATGCCGCGGCCTCCTGCAGTCCTTCCACGGTCAGGCCGGCGAAGTCCACCGGAATCCCTTCGAAGCCGGCGGGCAGACCGACCAGGCCGGCCGACAGCTCAGGCTTGATCTGCAGCGGCAGGCGCAGCTCCTGGCCGGCGACCTGCAGGCGCAGCAGGGCGCCCTCGTTGACACCCAGGCGGTCGGCATCGGCCTTGGCCAGGGCGACGTAGGCCGCGGGGATACGCTCGCGCACCGGCTCGGCGCGGGAGGAGGTCTCTTCGCTACCGAACAGGTGGTACAGCGGCACGGCCTGGAAGCCACTTTCGGTACCGCGCACGGCGGCAGCCGGGACGGCGAACCAGCTCAGGCGATCGCCCTGGGGCTCGATCAGGCGGACGCCCGGATCGCCGGCACGCAGGTGACCACCGACTTCGTCCTGGAACTTGTTCCAGGCCTGGGGCGAGTTCCAACCCGGCGACCAGGCGAAGGGGATCTGCTGACGCGGCTCGACGCTGCCGGCATAGCCTTCCATGGAGAAGGCGAAGGCGGTGTCGGCGTCCTGGGGCGCACGCGGCTCGTGCACGCTGAGGTTGGCGCGCATGGAGGTGCGGCCGCTGTAGCGGTGCGGTTCGCGGGCGAGCTTCAGACCCTTGACGCGGAAGCTGGCGTTGGGCGCGGCGTCGCGGATGCCCTCCAGCTGCGGCGCAGCGGTGGCCACGGCGTCGGTGACGTGGTCCAGCTGGGTCCAGTCCACCGGGCGGTTGTCCAGGGTGTTGCGCAGGGCGTGCAGCCAGCGCCAGCCCTCGCGGACCAGGCTGGAAGGATCGTAGTAGCTCGGCTCATAGACCTGGAAGAAGCGCTGGGCGCGACCTTCCTGGCTGACCAGGGTACCGTCGCCTTCGGCGAAGCTCGCCGCCGGCAGCACCAGGTCGGCGCGCTGGGCGGTGGCGGTACGCTGGTGATCCAGCACCACCAGCACCTGGGCGCGGGCCAGGGCCTGATCCACCTGCTGGGCAGGGGCGCGGCGATAGAGATCGTTCTCCAGCACCACCAGGGCATCGGCCTGGCCGTTTTCCAGGGCAGCGAAGGCGACTTCGACGGACTCGCCGCCATAGAGCGCCAGCCCCAGGCTGTTGGCCTCGGGCACCACCAGGCTCAGGGAGCCGGCCTTGCCCTTGGCGGCCAGGGCCTTGGCCAGGTTGGCGGCGGCTTCGATCAGCGCGGGCTCGCCCAGGGAGGTACCGGACACCACCAGCGGGCGCTCGGCGGCCAGCAGGGTTTCGGCCAGCAAGCGGGCCTGCTCGGCGACGTCGTCGCTCAGGCCGTCGACAGCAGGGGCGCTGGCGTCGATGGCATGGGCCACGGCATGGCCGAAGCGGGCCAGTTCCAGCGGCGAGCCATGCAGGCGGGCGTCGGCGACGTCGTCCAGGCGGGTGGCGGCGACGCTGGCGATGAACAGCGGATTGCGCTCGCTCTGGCCAATGTTCTGCACGGCGGCATTCAGCCAGGGCTGGATCTTCTGCGCCGCGGCCATGGCCTCGGGCTTGCCCTTGACCGCCTGTCGCAGGGACAGCGCCAGGCGGGCCGCGGTCTGGGTCAGGTCCTCGCCGAGGACGAAGACGGCATCGTGCTTCTCCATGGCGCGCAGGGTGGGGACGGGCAGGGGGCTGTCCTTGAGCACCTGCAGGACCAGGCGGACGTTGGCCAGGTCACGGGCGCTCATGCCGCTGTAGAAATTCTCGGCGCCGACCAGCTCGCGCAGGGCGTGGTTGCTTTCCAGGCTGGCACGCGGCGAACCGATGCCGATCACCTTCTTGCCGCGCAGTAGCAGGGCGGCGCGATCCAGGGCTGCGTCGATGCCGGTCTCCAGGCTGCCGTCCTTCAGCAAGGCCTGGCGCGGACGATCCTTGCGATTGACGTAGCCATAGCCGAAGCGGCCACGGTCGCAGAGGAAGTACTGGTTCACCGAGCCGTTGAAGCGGTTCTCGATGCGGCGCAGTTCGCCATAGCGCTCGCCGGGGCTGATGTTGCAGCCCGAGGAACAGCCATGGCAGATGCTCGGGGCGAACTGCATGTCCCACTTGCGGTTGTAGCGCTCGGAGTGGGTCTTGTCGGTGAATACCCCGGTCGGGCAGACCTCGGTCAGGTTGCCGGAGAATTCGCTCTCCAGGACACCGTCCTCGACGCGGCCGAAGTAGACGTTGTCGTGGGCACCATAGACGCCCAGGTCGGTGCCGCCGGCGTAGTCCTTGTAGTAGCGCACGCAGCGATAGCAGGCGATGCAGCGGTTCATCTCGTGAGCGACGAACGGGCCGAGGTCCTGGTTCTGGTGGGTACGCTTGGTGAAGCGATAACGGCGCTTGTTGTGGCCGGTCATCACCGTCATGTCCTGCAGGTGGCAATGGCCGCCTTCTTCGCAGACCGGACAGTCGTGGGGATGGTTGGTCATCAGCCACTCGATGACCGAGCTGCGGAATTCCTTGGCTTCGGCGTCTTCGATGGAGATGTAGGTCTTGTCGCTGGACGGCGTCATGCAGGACATGACCAGGCGCCCGCGGGTGTCGTTCTCGTCGGCGAACTGCTTGACCGCGCACTGGCGGCAGGCGCCGACGCTGCCCAGCGCGGGGTGCCAGCAGAAATAGGGGATGTCGAGCCCCAGGGACAGGCAGGCTTCGAGGAGGTTGTCCGCCCCGTCGACCTCGTACGTCTTGCCGTCTACATGGATAGTGGCCATAGGGTTTTCTTCTCACCCGCGCAAGGCGGGTCTGGCTAATGGGAAAACGTTCGCGCTGCCCTGGCGATCGCCAGTGGCCGCGCCGGCCGGGTCGCGCCCGGCCAGAAAGCTGTGAAGTCGGCCCATGAGGGCCGGTCTTCAGGTCACGGTCGCGGAAGCGGTCGGACGCGGTTCGCTGGGCATCTTGCGTACACCGGCCTCGAACTCCTCGCGGAAATACTTGATGGCACTACCCAGGGGCTCGACGGCGCCTGGTGCATGGGCACAGAAGGTCTTGCCCGGGCCGAGGAAGTTGACCAGCTGCAGCAGGGTGTCCAGGTCGCCCTGCTGGCCTTCGCCCTTCTCCAGGCTGCGCAAGAGCTTGACGCTCCACGGCAGGCCGTCGCGGCAGGGGGTGCACCAGCCGCAGGATTCGCGGGCGAAGAACTCCTCCATGTTGCGCAGCAGCGAGACCATGTTGATGCTGTCGTCCACGGCCAGGGCCAGGCCGGTACCCATCCGGGTGCCCACCTTGCCGATGCCGCCGGCATACATCTGCGCCGAGAGGTGCTCGGGCAGCAGGAAGCCGGTACCGGCGCCACCGGGCTGCCAGCATTTCAGCTTGAAGCCATCGCGCATGCCGCCGGCGTAGTCCTCGAACAGCTCCTGGGCGGTGATGCCGAAGGGCAGTTCCCAGACGCCGGGATTCTTCACCTTGCCGGAGAAGCCCATGAGCTTGGTACCCATGTCTTCGCTGCCTTCGCGGGCCAGGCTCTTGTACCAGTCCACCCCGCCGGCGACGATGCCCGGCACGTTGCACAGGGTCTCGACGTTGTTGACGCAGGTGGGCTTGCCCCAGACGCCGACGGCGGCGGGGAAGGGCGGCTTGGATCTCGGGTTGGCGCGGCGGCCTTCCAGGGAGTTGATCAGCGCGGTCTCTTCACCGCAGATGTAGCGCCCGGCACCGGTGTGGACGAACAGCTCGAAGTCGAAGCCGCTGCCGAGGATGTTCTTGCCGAGCAGGCCGGCGGCCTTGGCTTCTTCCACCGCCCGCCGCAGGTTGGCGGCGGCGTCGACGTATTCGCCGCGCAGGAAGATGTAGCCGCGATAGGCCTTGAGTGCCCGGGCACTGATCAGCATGCCTTCCACCAGCAGGTGGGGCAGCTGCTCCATGAGCAGGCGGTCCTTCCAGGTGTTGGGCTCCATCTCGTCCGCGTTGCACAGCAGGTAGCGGATGTCGAGGGATTCGTCCTTGGGCATCAGGCCCCACTTCACGCCGGTGGGGAAGCCCGCACCGCCACGGCCCTTGAGGCCGGAGTCCTTGACTTCCTGGACGATGGCATCCGGCGCCAGCTCGGTCAGCGCCTTGCGTGCCGCGGCGTAGCCGTCCTTCGCCTGGTATTCCTCCAGCCAGACCGGGGCGCCGTCTTCACGCAGGCGCCAGGTCAGGGGATGGGTCTCGGGGGTACGGGCGATGCCGTTGGCAGGCCCGAAGGAGGTCAGTCTCATGCGTATCCCTCCAGCAGTTTGGCCACGCCCGCGGGTTGGACATCGCCATGGGTATCGTCGTCGATCATCAGCGCCGGGGCCTTGTCGCAATTGCCCAGGCAGCAGACCGGCAGCAGGGTGAAGCGGCTGTCGGTGGTGGTCTGGCCCAGGCCGATGCCCAGCTGCCGCTGGATCTCGCCGACCACGGATTCGTGGCCGCCGATGTAGCAGGTCATGCTGTCGCACACGCGGATGATGTGGCGACCGACCGGCACGCGGAAGATCTGGCTGTAGAAGGTCGCCACGCCCTCGACGTCGCTGGCGGGAATGCCCAGCACCTCGCCGATGGCATGGATGGCGCCATCCGGCACCCAGCCACGTTCCTTCTGGACGATCTTCAAGGCTTCGATGGACGCCGCGCGCGGGTCCTCGTAGTGATGCATCTCGTGCTCGATGGCCGAGCGCTCGGTGTCGCTCAGGACGAAACGGTCGGTTTGGATCAGGGTTTCGGTGCTCATGCTCAGCGGTCCACGTCGGCCATGACGAAGTCGATACTGCCCAGGTAGGCAATCAGGTCGGACACCATGCTGCCGCGGATGACGGCCGGGATCTGCTGCAGGTGCGGGAAGCTCGGCGTCCGGATGCGGGTGCGGTAGCTCATGGTGCTGCCATCGCTCGTCAGGTAGTAGCTGTTGGCGCCCTTGGTCGCCTCGATCATCTGGAAGGCTTCGCCGGCCGGCATCACCGGACCCCAGGACACTTGCAGGAAGTGGGTGATCAGGGTCTCGATGTGCTGCAGAGTGCGTTCCTTGGGCGGCGGCGTAGTGAGCGGGTGATCCGCCTTGTACGGGCCTTCGGGCATGTGCTGCAGGCATTGCTCGATGATGCGCAGACTCTGGCGCATCTCCTCGACGCGAAGCATGCCGCGGTCGTAGCAGTCGCCGTTGTGGGCGATGGGCACTTCGAATTCGAAATTCTCGTAGCCGGAGTAGGGGCGGGCCTTGCGCAGGTCGAAGTCCAGGCCGGTGGCGCGCAGGTTGGGGCCGGTGACACCCCACTCCAGGGCTTCCTTGGTGTTGTAGGCGGCGACGCCCCTGGTCCGGCCGATGAGGATGCTGTTCTTCATCGCCGCCTTTTCGTACTCGTCCAGGCGCTTGGGCATCCAGTCGAGGAATTCGCGGACCAGCCTGTCCCAGCCACGCGGCAGGTCATGGGCGACGCCACCGATACGGAACCAGGCCGGGTGCATGCGGAAGCCGGTGATGGCTTCGATGACCTTATAGGCGCGCTGGCGATCGGTGAAGGTGAAGAACACCGGGGTCATGGCACCGACGTCCTGGATATAGGTACCCAGGTACAGCAGGTGGCTGTTGATCCGGAAGAACTCCGCCATCATCACCCGGATGAAGTCGACCCGCGAGGGCACCTTGATGCCGGCGAGCTTCTCCACCGAGAGGACGTAGGGCAGGTTGTTCATCACCCCGCCCAGATAGTCGATCCGGTCGGTGTAGGGGATGTAGCTATGCCAGGACTGGCGCTCGGCCATCTTCTCGGCGCCGCGGTGGTGGTAGCCGATCTCCGGCACGCAGTCGACGATCTCTTCGCCGTCCAGCTGCAGGATGATGCGGAAGGCACCGTGGGCGGAGGGGTGGTTGGGGCCCAGGTTGAGGAACATGAAGTCGGAGTTCTCCGCATGCTCCTTCATGCCCCACTCCTCGGGCTTGAATCTCAGGGTTTCCTGTTCGAGATCCTGCTTGGCGGCGTTCAGCGCATAGGGATCGAATTCGGTGGCCCGCGCCGGATAGTCCTTGCGCAGCGGGTGGCCCTGCCAGTTGTCGGCCATCAGCATGCGCTTGGGCAGCGGGTGACCGTCGAAGTGGATGCCGTACATGTCCAGCACTTCCCGCTCGTACCAGTTGGCATTGGGGAAGATACCGGTCGCGGTCGGCAGGCGGAGGTCGCTGGCCGACAGCGCCACCTTGAGCATCACATCGCTGTTACGGTCGATGGACAGCAGGTGGTAGAAGACGGTGAAGTCCGCGTTGGGCAGGCCGCGGCGGTGGGTCCGCAGGCGTTCGTCCACGCCATGCAGGTCATAGAGCATGACGTAGGGGCGGGGCAGGTTGCGCAGGAAGCGCAGCACTTCGATGATTCTTTCGCGCGCCACCCAGATCACCGGCATGCCGGTACGGGTGTCTTGCAGGGTCAGGGCGTCTGCGCCGAAGTGGCCCTGGAGTTCGCCAACCACCGACGCTTCGCCGGCAGGGGCGAGCGCAGAGGCGGACAGAGCGGTGTCTGCGGTCATGATGTTCCGTCGCTATCGATCGTCGTCAGCGTGCAAGCCCGCAAGGGGCTTACACTTCGTCTGGGCTGCGCAGGTTGGTAACCTGGATGCGGCGCTCGCGGTTCTGCTCGCGCTGCGAAGGCATCTCGGCGCGATAGATTCCCTGGTCACCCACCACCCAGGACAGCGGGCGGCGCTCTTCGCCGATGGAATCCTGCAAGAGCATCAGCCCCTGCAGGAAGGCTTCGGGGCGAGGCGGGCAACCAGGCACGTAGACGTCGACGGGCAGGAACTTGTCCACGCCCTGAACGACCGAGTAGATGTCGTACATACCGCCGGAGTTGGCACAGGCACCCATGGAAATCACCCACTTGGGCTCCAGCATCTGCTCGTACAGGCGCTGGATGACCGGGGCCATCTTCATGAAGGGCGTCCCCGCGATGACCATGAAGTCGGCCTGGCGCGGCGAGGCCCGGATGACTTCGGCCCCGAAGCGGGCGATGTCGTGGGGCGCCGTGAAGGCGGTGGTCATTTCCACGTAGCAGCAGGACAGGCCGAAGTTGTACGGCCAGAGGGAGTTCTTGCGTCCCCAATTGACCGCGCCCCGCAGGACATCTTCTAGCTTGCCCATGAAGATGCTGCGGTTGACCTGACTTTCGACGGGGTCGGCGACGGTTTCCCGCTCGCCGGCCGGATAGCGGTCTACTGCCGCATCGGGATCGATCCGGGTGAGTTTGTATTGCATTGCCAAAGCCTCATTGTTTCGACTTCGCCTGTCGCTGGCGACGACTCGCAGGCGCCCAGTCGAGCGCTCCGATTCGCCACAGGTAGACAAGACCCGCCAACAGAATTGCTATGAAAATGGAGGCTTCCACGAAGCCGGCCCATCCCGATTCACGGATGGACACCGACCAGGCGAAGAGAAAGAGGGCTTCGACGTCGAAGATCACGAAGAGCATCGCGACCAGGTAGAACTTGGCAGAGAGACGGAGCCGGGCACCACCGGTGGGGACGATGCCGGACTCGAAGGGGTCGTTCTTGCTGCGACCTACGGCCTTGCTGCCGAGGAGGCTGGAGACTCCGAGCATGAAGCCGATCAGACCGACCACGCCCAGGAGGAATACCGCGAAGCTCCAGTTGTGGGTCAGTAGGCTGATCGACTCAGACATGCTTTGAATCCTTAATTATGGGTATCAGGCGCAGCCAGTGCGACACGGTGTCGCAAGGCGAACAGATTTTATGCTCCATCGATTCATTCTGTAAATTTATTAGCTTAAAAAGATTCTATTTGACTGCTTTGAATCAAATTAAACAGAACTTAAGATTTATTTGAGAATGAATATAAGAATTATTCTCGAATAGACTTCCCAGAAGCATGATTCCTAGATTGTCCGACGTGACGAGAGTTCTACCGCTCGCCGATTTTGTCAGTCGATCAGGTCGGCGCGGATGCTCAACTGACGGTCGTTGCGACCTTCGGTGGAGTAGTACTGGGTAAGGCCCGAGCGATCCTCTTCCACCTGCTGGCGAAACCCACCCAGATCCAGCCATTGGCCCAGGGGGCCGCTGATGCGGGTGGCGGCGCTTTGCGTCTGTACCGTGCCCGGGCGCCTGGGCGTGGCACGATCGTCGACACTGTTGATGTCCAGATACACCAGGTTGCCGCTCAGGCGGGCGGTGACCTGGAAGCCGCGCTCCAGGCGGCGGTAATCGGTCTGGGCATAGCTCTGCCCATAGGGGGAGGTCTGGTAGGTGGTCACCGGTACGTCTTCGCCGAAGCGGATGAAGGCGGGGTAGCCCTCGGTGACCTGGACGCGCTGGGCGCCATCCTCACGTTGGTCGGTGCTGTTTTCGATGATGCGGACCTGGGGCGAGCGCACGTTACCGGACACCCCGAAGTCCTGCCCGGCACCGCTGCTGCCCGCACGGGTGGCGAGGGTGATGAGCAGGCGGCGCGGCTGGGTATCCAGTTGGGCCAGCAGGTTCTTGATCTCGGCGATCTTCGCCGGCTCGGCGTTGACGATCAGCTGGTTGCCATAGACGTTGATCTTGCCGTCGGCGCCGAGTACCGACTGCAAGGTGGGCAGCAGGTCGTCGGCCGTGCGGTATTGCAGCGGAATGACCTCTGTCCTCGGCGTGGCCCAGGCGCAGGTGGTGAGGAACAGCAACAGGACCAGCAGGCTTTTCATAGCACCATCCTTCGCAATTCCATTTCTGCCTGACTGATGGCCCAGAGGCGGTCGAAGACCTGTTGCTGGGTCCTGACCGCCGCCCGGTCGCCATAGCGGACGAAGCCGTTGGGTGCGTTGCCGGTGCGGCGCAGCAGGGCCAGGTCGTCGACGATGAGGCAGGCGCCTTCCGGACGTTGCTCCGCCAGCGGACGACGGATCAACAGGTTGCTGGTCAGGCGCTGCGCCAGGGCGATGAGTCGATGTCCCTGGCGCATGGCCAAGGTACTGTCGTTGATCAGGATGCGCACCTGATGCCGGGGATTGCCCAGCAGCAGGCGTTTGAGCGCTGCCTCGACATCGACGTTGTCGTAGAGCGGCGCTTCCAGGTCCGGCGTCTGGATGCAGAGCTGGTGGCGGGCCTGACTGATGAGCCGGACGCTATGCTCGCGCAAGGCGTCCAGGCCTTCGAGGCGCAGGGCGAGGTCCTCGCCGAGCCGGGGCTCGGGCAGGCCGTCCAGAGTCAGATCGGCGAAGGACTCGTCCATGGCAGCTCCTCTCAGTCGTCGTCTTCTCCCGCGAAAATCAGGCTGCCCTGCTGGAGCAGTTCGCGGATCAGGCGCAGGGCATCCTCGTCCTGCAGCCAGGGTGTGAGATTGGCTTCGTGCAGCACGTCGGCCGAGCATAGCAGGTCGAGCAGCGGTTGCAGCCGCAGGGGCAACAGGCGGCTCTGGCCGCTGGCGAAGACCATCACCTCGTCTTCCAGGCGGCTCCAGGCGATACGGCCGCTGGGGTTGCGCATCAGCAGGGCGCCTTCGTTGAGTTCCTTGCGCAGCTGCTTGGCGCTGAGGTTCTCCCCGGCGATTCGCTCAGGGTAGCGCGGCTCGGTCATGTGCTGGCCGAACCAGGCCAGCAGCAGGCGATCGTCGCTCAGATGGCGCTCCATCAGGCCGCGCAGGCGCTCGATGGCCTCGGGCGGAATCTCGGCCGGGTGCTCGCTGGCCGGGGCGCAACCGGCGTCGCTGTAGCGCTCGTCCTCCGGGATGAACTGGGCGAGGAAGTCGGTGAAGTGGGTGAGCACCTCGCCGGCGCTGGGGGCGCGGAAGCCGATGGAGTAGGTCATGCACTCGTCTTCGGCGATGCCGTCATGAGCGATGCCCGGCGGCAGATAAAGCATGTCGCCCGGCTCCAATACCCATTCGTCGGTCTGCTGGAAGTCGGCGAGGATCTTCAACTCCAAGCCGTCGATCAGCGGGCTGTCGGCCGTGCACGGCTGACCGATGCGCCAGCGGCGACGACCGTGCCCTTGCAGCAGGAAGACGTCGTAGTGATCGTAGTGCGGGCCGACACCGCCACCGGGCGCGGCGTAGCTGATCATGACGTCATCGACGCGCCAGCTGGGCAGGAAGCGGAAGGGCTCCAGCACCTCGGCCACCTCGGGGACGAACTGGTCGACCGACTGCACCAGCAGCGTCCAGTCGCGTTCGGGCAGGCTGGCGAAGGTGTCTTCCGGTAGGGGGCCGCGACGCAGCTCCCAGGTACGGTCCTGGCCGATGATCAGGCGGGATTCGATTTCCTCTTCCAGCGATAGGCCGGCCAGTTCGTCGGGTTCCAGGGGATTCTGGAAGTCCGGGATGGCCTGGCGGATCAGCAGGGGTTTCCGCTGCCAATAGTCACGCAGGAATTCACGGGCGGTGAGGCCGCCGAGCAGTTGCAGGGGTTGATCCGGGTTCATGCACACCTCGCGCAATGAAAAACGCCCGGCGGTGCCGGGCGTGAGAAAGAAAGCAGCCTCAGAACCTGTTCACGATCTCGCGAGCTAGAGCCAAACAAGGCGAAAAGACCTGAGGAAGCGGAGTTTACGAGTGGTAAATGAGCATTCCGAAGGTCTTTTCAACGCAGTTTGGCCGACGCGCAGCAGATCGTGAATAGGTTCTTAGACCCGACGGGCCTGCTCGGCGGCATTGCCGATATAACCGGCTGGAGTCAGCTGGCGCAGTTCGGCCTTGGCCGCCTCGGGGATTTCCAGGCCGTCGATGAAGTCCTGCAGGGCGCTGGCGCTGATGCCCTTGCCGCGGGTCAGCTCCTTGAGCTTCTCGTAGGGGTTGGCCACGCCGTAGCGACGCATCACGGTCTGCACCGGCTCGGCCAGGACTTCCCAGCAGGCGTCCAGGTCTTCGGCGATGCGCGCGGCATTGAGTTCCAGCTTGCCGATACCCTTGAGGGTGGCTTCGTAGGCGATCACGCCGTGGGCCAGGCCGGTGCCCAGGTTGCGCAGCACGGTGGAGTCGGTGAGGTCACGCTGCCAGCGGGAGATCGGCAGCTTGCTGGCTAGGTGCTGGAGGATGGCGTTGGCGATGCCCAGGTTGCCTTCGGAGTTCTCGAAGTCGATGGGGTTGACCTTGTGCGGCATGGTCGAGGAGCCGATCTCGCCGGCCACGGTCTTCTGCTTGAAGTAGCCAAGGGAGATGTAGCCCCAGACGTCCCGGTCGAAGTCGATCAGGATGGTGTTGAAGCGGGCGATGGCGTCGAACAGCTCGGCGATGTAGTCGTGCGGCTCGATCTGGGTGGTGTAGGGGTTCCAGGTCAGGCCGAGGTCGTCTTCGATGAAGGTGCGCGCATTGGCTTCCCAGTCGACGTCCGGGTAGGCGGACAGGTGGGCGTTGTAGTTGCCCACGGCGCCGTTGATCTTGCCCAGCGGACGGATGGCGGCGATCTGCTCGATCTGGCGCTCCAGGCGATAGACCACGTTGGCCAGTTCCTTGCCCAGGCTGGTGGGGGAGGCGGGCTGGCCGTGGGTGCGCGAGAGCATGGGTACGTCGGCGAAGCGATGGGCCAGCACGCGGATCTCACCGGCGATCTGGCGCATCAGCGGCAGCAGCACCTGGTCACGACCTTCACGCAACATCAGCGCATGGGACAGGTTGTTGATGTCCTCGGAGGTGCAGGCGAAGTGGATGAATTCGCTCACCGCGGCCAGCTCGGGTAGGCCGGCGACTTCTTCCTTGAGCAGGTACTCGATGGCCTTGACGTCGTGGTTGGTGGTGCGCTCGATGTCCTTGACCCGTTGTGCCTGTTCGACGCTGAACTCGGTGGCCAGCTTGTCCAGCAGGGCATTGGCCTCGGCGGAGAAGGGCGCGACCTCGGGAATGCCGGCATGGGCGGCCAGGCGCTGCAGCCAGCGGACCTCGACCTGGGCGCGGAAACGGATCAGGCCGAATTCGCTGAAGATGGGTCTCAGGGCGGCGGTCTTGCCGGCGTAACGGCCGTCGATGGGCGAGACGGCGGTGAGCGAGGAGAGCTGCATGGGCATTCTCTTGGTAGCGGGGGAGAAAGGGGCGGAATTCTACACGCAAAGGCCGGGGCTGTAGTACCGCCGCCAGCCAGTCCGGGATCAGCCGTTGCGCAGGGGATAGAGGTTGTCGAGCAGCTTGCGGCGGTTCAGCACCAGTTGCCAGCGATGCCCGCCGAGCTGCCGCCACAGGCGCGCGGAGCGGATGCCGGCCAGCAGTAGGGCGCGTACCCGCGAGGCGGTGGCGGACTGCTGCAGATAACGCATCTCACCGTGCACCTGGATGCGCTGCTTGAAGGTACTCAGGGTGTCTTCGTAGAGACCCCCGCAGGCAGCGATGACGTTCTCGTGGGCCACACCGAAGTGTTCGACCTGGGACTGGATCTGGGTGAGGCGCCGGCCGATGAGGTCGAGCAGGTCACCGCGCTTCTCCAGCTTGCGCTCCAGGGCGGTCATCGCCAGGGCATAGCGCAGGGGCTCGCGTTGCAGGCTGTTGGGATTGCGCTCCAGGGTACTGGAAAGGGCGCCAAGGCCTTCGCGCAGGGGCGCGACGCTGCCGCCATAGACCTCCAGGGTGCTGCCTGGATCACGCACCAGCAGGCTGCCGAGCAGGCAGGCCAGGGATTCTTCCGGGACCTGGCCGGTGCGCGCCAGCTGGTCGACCAGCACGGCGGCCTGGAAGACGCCGCCCAGGGCGATGAGTTGTTCCTGGGTGCGATTCATGCGGCGGGAGCCTCGGCGCAGGCAGGTTGGTAATGTTCGATAACGCCACCGCCCAGGCAGACGTCGCCGTCGTAGAAGACCACCGACTGACCGGGGGTGACGGCGCGCTGGGGCTCGTCGAAGACCACCCGGTAGCCGTCGCCCTGGCGCTCGATCTGGCAAGCCTGGTCCTGCTGACGATAGCGGACCTTGGCGGTGAGGCGGCGTGGTTGGGTGAGGTCCAGCTCGTTGACCCAGAACATCTCGCCCACGGTCAGGGCTTCGGCGAACAGCCAGGGATGGGCATTGCCCTGGCCAACGATCAGCACGTTGCGGGTCAGGTCCTTGCTCAATACGTACCAGGGCTCGTCACCGGCGTCCTTCATGCCGCCGATCCCCAAACCCTGGCGCTGGCCGATGGTGTGGTACATCAGGCCATGATGCCGACCGATGATCTCGCCTTCGGTGGTCTCGATGTCGCCCGGTTGGGCCGGTAGGTATTGTTTGAGGAAGTCGCTGAAGCGGCGTTCGCCAATGAAACAGATACCGGTGGAATCCTTCTTGCGCGCTGTGGCCAGGCCATGCAGTTCGGCGATGGCGCGGACCTCGGGCTTTTCCAGTTCGCCCACCGGGAAGAGCGTGCGCGCCAGCTGCTCGCCGCCCACGGCGTGGAGGAAATAGCTCTGGTCCTTGTTGGCATCCAGGCCCTTGAGCAGCAGGGTCTGGCCGTCGACGTCGCGACGGCGCACATAGTGGCCGGTGGCGATCAGGTCGGCGCCCAGGGCCAGGGCGTAGTCGAGGAAGGCCTTGAACTTGATCTCGCGGTTGCAGAGGATGTCAGGATTCGGCGTCCGGCCGGCCTGGTATTCGGCGAGGAAGTGCTCGAAGACATGGTCCCAGTACTCGGCGGCGAAGTTGGCCGTGTGCAGCCTGATGCCGATGCGGTCGCAGACCGCCTGGGCGTCGGCCAGGTCTTCCTTGGCGGTGCAGTACTCGGTGCCGTCGTCCTCGTCCCAGTTCTTCATGAACAGGCCCTCGACCTGGTAGCCCTGCTCCTTGAGCAAGAGGGCCGAGACCGAGGAATCCACTCCGCCGGACATGCCGACGATGACGCGGGTGCCGTTCACTTCAAAAACCTCTCATATCTACGATCATCGACAGGGGATAGCGGTGTCCGCCCAGGTATTTCTCGATGGCGTCGAGCACCAGGGGGCTGCGCAGGCGTGCCTGTTCGGCACGGATCTCGTCGAGCGTCAGCCAGACCGCACGGGTGATGTCGGCATCCAGGGCGCGGCCCTCTTCATGCCTCAGCGGGCGGGCATGGAAGGCGGTGCGGTAGTAGGTGACGCCATTGCTCGGCGCGGTGTAGAGGCCAATGCCGACCACACCCAGGATTTCCACCTGCCAGGCGGTTTCTTCCAGGGTCTCGCGCCGCGCGGCCTCGATCAGGCTTTCGCCCGGCTCCAGATGCCCAGCCGGCTGGTTGAGCACCAGGCGACCCTGTTTCTCTTCCTCGACCAGCAGGAAGCGGCCAGCGTCTTCCACCACGGTGGCCACGGTGACGTGGGCGTGCCAATCCATCTCGGACTCCGCTATCGGTAATCGCGCAGTATACGCCTTAAGGTCTGCCGCTCCCAAATGCAGCGAACCCCGGCCGGAGCCGGGGTTCGCGGGTATTACCCAGTCAGGCTGCGGGCGCAGCCCTCAGGTTCAGCCCTTGAGCTGGGCCAGGGCGGCGTTGAGCGTGGCACTCGGACGCATGGCCTGGCTGGCCTTGGCCTGGTCGGGATGGTAGTAGCCACCGATATCCACCGGCTGGCCCTGGACGCCGTTCAGTTCTGCAACCACCTTGGCTTCATCGGCGGTCAGCGACTTGGCTACCGGCTCGAACTGGGCCTTCAGCTCGGCATCTTCGTGCTGCTCGGCCAGCGCCTGGACCCAGTACAGCGCCAGGTAGAAGTGGCTGCCGCGGTTGTCCAATTCACCCGCCTTGCGCGACGGCGACTTGTTGCTGTCGAGGAACTTGCCGTTGGCCTGGTCCAGCGTCTTGGCCAGGACCTTGGCCTTGGCGTTGCCGGTGGTCTCGCCCAGGTGATTCAGGGATTCGGCCAGGGCCAGGAATTCGCCCAGGGAATCCCAGCGCAGGTGGTTTTCCTGCACGAACTGCTGGACGTGCTTCGGCGCCGAGCCGCCGGCGCCGGTCTCGAACAGGCCGCCGCCGTTCATCAGCGGGACGATGGACAGCATCTTGGCGCTGGTGCCCAGCTCCATGATGGGGAAGAGGTCGGTCAGGTAGTCGCGCAGGACGTTGCCGGTCACCGAGATGGTGTCCTCGCCCTTGCGGATGCGCTCCAGGGATACCCGGGTGGCGTCCTCGGGCGACAGGATGCGAATGTCCAGGCCGCTGGTGTCATGGTCCTTGAGGTAACGCTCGACCTTGGCGATGACCTGGGCGTCGTGGGCGCGGTTCTGGTCCAGCCAGAAGATCGCCGGGGTGTTGCTGGCGCGGGCGCGATTGACGGCGAGCTTGACCCAGTCCTGGATCGGCGCGTCCTTGGCCTGGCACATGCGCCAGATGTCACCGGCTTCGACCGGGTGCTCGAAGATCACCTTGCCCTGGTCGTCGGTCACGCGCACGGTGCCGTCGGTAGGGATCTGGAAGGTCTTGTCGTGGGAGCCGTATTCCTCGGCCTTCTGCGCCATCAGGCCGACATTGGGCACGCTGCCCATGGTTTTCGGATCGAAGGCGCCGTGCTTCTTGCAATCCTCGATCACCACCTGGTAGACGCCGGCGTAGCAGCGGTCGGGGATGATGGCCTTGGTGTCCTGCAGGTTGCCTTCGGCGTTCCACATCTTGCCGGAGTCACGGATCATGGCCGGCATGGAGGCGTCGACGATGACGTCGCTCGGCACGTGCAGGTTGGTGATGCCCTTGTCGGAGTTGACCATGGCCAGCGCCGGACGTTGGGCGTACTGGGCGTCGATGTCGGCCTTGATGGCGGCCTGGGTGGCTTCCGGCAGGCTGGACAGGCGGGCGTACAGATCGCCGATGCCGTTGTTGCGGTCGAAGCCGGCTTCCTTCAGGGCGGCTTCGTGCTTGGCCAGTACGTCCTTGTAGAACTCGCCGACGATGATGCCGAACATGATGGGGTCGGAGACCTTCATCATGGTGGCCTTCAGGTGCACGGAGAACAGCACGCCCTTGGCCTTGGCGTCTTCGATCTGGGCGGCGATGAAGCTCTGCAGCGCCTTGCGGCTCAGGGTCGAGGCATCGACGATCTCGCCGGCCTTGACCGCGGTCTTCTCTTTCAGGACCTTGCTGCTGCCGTCCTTGCCGATCAGTTCGATCTTCAGGCTGCCGGCGTTCTCGAGGGTGGCCGAGCGCTCGCTGCCATAGAAGTCATGGGCATCCATGTGGGCCACGTGGGACTTGGAGTCGGCGCTCCAGGCACCCATGCGGTGGGGATGCTTGCGGGCGTAGTTCTTGACCGACAGAGGGGCGCGGCGGTCGGAGTTGCCTTCGCGCAGGACCGGGTTCACGGCGCTACCCTTGACCTTGTCGTAGCGGGCCTTGACGTCCTTTTCCTGGTCGTCCTTGGGCTCGTCCGGGTAATCCGGCAGGGCGTAGCCCTGGCCCTGCAGTTCCTTGATCGCGGCCTTGAGCTGCGGGACCGAGGCGCTGATGTTGGGCAGCTTGATGATGTTGGCTTCGGGAGTGGTAGCCAGTTCGCCGAGTTCGGCGAGGTGGTCGGAGATGCGCTGCTCTTCCTTCAGGTACTCGGGGAAGAGGGCGATGATACGGCCGGCAAGGGAGATGTCACGGGTTTCGAGGGCGACGCCGGAAGAGGCGGTGATGGCCTCGACGATGGGGAGCAGCGAATAGGTCGCCAGGGCGGGCGCTTCGTCGGTCAGGGTGTAGATGATCTTCGACGTGGTGGACATGTCTTGCTTTAACTCCTCTTTATCACAGCTGTGGCGCGAAGCCGGGCGAGCGAGGATCGACCCTGGAGTCGATAGACGCCCCAAGAAGGCGTTATCGGGCCGCGCGGCAGGCGCGGCGGCGATGGACGTGCGATGCGACAAAGCGTCGCTGCGGAAGTTGCACGGTCGGCCGATACAGGCAGCGGGACCGGCAAGGCCTGCAGCGACCCGTCAGTCGCGGGAGTATACCAGCGCGGCGCCTGGCGTGCATTCGTGGAGCCTCAGGCGGATTCCCCGGGCGGGCGCCTGTAGCTGCAGGGGGAAGGGAAGTGGCTGGCACGCGGTTGGGCGGGTCAATGGGATTGACCAATCGACGACCGGTCCTGCACGGAAAATGCTTAAGGGACTACACTATCGCCCCTCAGAATTTCACGAGGTCGTTATGAAAACCAAGGACAATGCGTCCAAAACCCGCTCCTGGGCCATTGTCGGGCTGGAAACGCTCGTCATCGTCGCCCTGTCGCTGTATGTCGCCTTCGGTGTCGGCCTGTTCGTCAAGCATCACTGCTGGGACACCCTGACCCCGCAGCAGCGCGACCAGATCCTCGAGCAGATGAGCCGCAGTGCTCAGGAAAGCAGCCTGCTCACCTGATTCGTCCGAATCACCGCTTCTCGAACAATCACAAGAATCTTCCTTTTTCCCGTCATCCGCATGCCTTTGGGCGTATCGGAAGGCAGCCCCGTGCCCGGCGTTCGACCGGATCAGCAAGCCAGGTGCTTGCGGGTCGCCACCGGCGAAGACGTACCCATCTTCTGGGTGAGTCGAGGCCGGCTGGTTGGGGACGGGCGAGCGTGGCGCGCCAGGCGCAGCATGGCCCAGAGTACGGCCAGCGACAGGGCCAGCCAGCCAAGCACAAGAAGGAGGATGTAGGTCGCAGGACTCATTGACGTTCACCGTACGGCTGTCTCGGAAAAGTGTCTGTCGGACACATTTCACTAGACTCGTCAATAGTTGTCCTGTTCGGGGCTTCCCGACGAGGGGTTCGCCCGGGCGCTACACGCGCAGCGCCCGGCGCTCGGGATCAAAGGAACAGGTGTGCCAGCCAGAACAGGCCGGCGGACAGTGCCATGGAGGCGGGCAGGGTGAGCACCCAGGCCATCAGGATATTGCGCACCGTGCTGCCCTGCAGGCCACTGCGGTTGGCGACCATGGTGCCGGCCACCCCCGACGACAGCACGTGGGTGGTGGAGACGGGCAGGGCGAAGACGTTGGCCATGCCGATGGCGGCCACTGCCGTCACCTGGGCGCTGACCCCCTGGGCATAGGTCATGCCCTGGCGACCGATCTTCTCACCCACGGTCAGCACCACGCGGCGCCAGCCGACCATGGTGCCTATGCCCAGGGCCAGGGCCACGGCGATGATGACCCAGAAGGGCGCGTATTCGGTGGTGCTGGTGAGGTCCTTGCGCAGACGGCTCAGGTCGTCGCGGTCCCGGGCGGTGAGCACCGGCAGCTTGCTGACCTTCTTCGCGGTGTCGTCCAGGCACAGCAGGTAGCGACGGACCTGCTGGCGATGGTCGTCGCTCATGGCGCGGTAGTCGGTGATGCCTTCCAGATCGGCCAGCAGCGCTTGCAGCGTCGGCAGGGTCATGTGCGGGGCGCAGCGGAATTCCTGGGGCAGGTCGCGGTTGCCAGGGACTTCGGCGAGGAAGTCCTTGAGGTTGTCGCCCTGGCGTTCGTAGAACTGGCCCAGGTGGATGGCAGCGTCGCGGGTACGCTCGATCTGGTAGGTGGTGCTGTCCAGGTCGAGGACGAACTTGGCCGGGACGATGCCGATCAACACCAGCATGATCAGGCCGATGCCTTTCTGGCCATCGTTGGAACCGTGCACGAAGCTCATGCCCATGGCCGAGAGCACCAGCATCAGGCGATTCCAGAACGGCGGGTGCTTCTTGGCATCCAGCTCGCGGCGCTGCTCGGGGGTCTTGTGCATCTTCGACAGCGGCCGCCAGCGCTTGAGGGCGAGCAGCAGCAGGCCGGCGACCACGAAGCCGGCCAGCGGCGAGAAGATCAGCGACAGGCCGATGTCGATCGCCTTCTGCCAATTCACGCCTTCGCTCATCGGGATGCCGGTCAGCAGGGCATTGGTTACGCCGACGCCGAGGATGGAGCCGATCAGGGTGTGGGAGCTGGAGGCGGGGATGCCGAAGTACCAGGTACCCAGGTTCCAGGTGATGGCCGCAGCGAGCAGCGAGAACACCATGGCCAGGCCATGACCGGTGTTGACGTTGATCAGCAACTCCACCGGCAACAGGTGGACGATGGCATAGGCCACGCCGACGCCGCCGAGCAGCACCCCGAGGAAGTTGAAGATGCCGGAGAAGAACACCGCGAGGTGCGGCGGCATGGCCTTGGTGTAGATCACCGTGGCGACGGCGTTGGCGGTGTCGTGGAAGCCGTTGATGAATTCAAAGGCCAGCACGAAGGCCAGGGCCAGGACGAGGCTGATGGCGACCCAGGCGTGGAGTCCGCTGAAAAGTTCGAACATGGGGATACGTCGACAGTTGGCAGGCGCGAATTATGGCAGAAAAATGACTGCCGCCATCGCCGCCTTGAATGGGAAGAAGAAATTAAGGCTTGTCTGAAAAGCAGCCGAGCGAAGGTCAGGCAAGGCAAAAATCCAGCGAGGAAGCGGAGTTTACGAGTGGTAAATGAGCATTCCGAGATGGATTTTTAACGCAGCATGGCCGAGCGCAGGCGCTTATCAGACAAAGCCTAGTCGCCGCGGTAGATGCAGCCGCTAGTGCAGGTTTCGTGGATACGAACCTGGCTGAGTTCCGGCAGGAGTGGCTTGAGCTGCTGCCAGATCCAGCGGGCGAGCACCTCGCTGGTAGGGTTTTCGAGACCCGGGATGTCGTTCAGATAATGGTGATCCAGGCGCTCATACAGCGGCTTGAACACGGCCTTGATGTCGGCGAAGTCGCGTACCCAGCCGGTGTGAGGATCGAGATTGCCCTCGATGTGCAGGGCGACCTTGAAGGAATGCCCATGGAGACGTCCGCACTTGTGGCCCGCTGGAACATTGGGCAGAAAGTGTGCGGCTTCGAAAATGAACTCTTTAAAGATTTCCACGATAACCACTCGCGTTGGGCCACGGGGTGTGGCGGCTGCGGGCCGGCAGTCTACCAGCTCGACAGCGCCTTGCCGAACCTCGCGGCGGTAGACGAAGGGCGACTCTCTAGCCGGGCATCGACCAGGGTTCGAGGGAGTGGCCGTCGTGCGCGAGCTCCAGGCGGGTCTGTTCGATCAGGGCAGCGAGGTGGCCAGCATGGCTGTACTGGCTGCGCGCGACATGGGCGACCGAGGCCAGTATCCGGCTGCCATCGGTCACCGCCAGGGAAAAGCTGGCATCGCTAGGATCCTCACGGACCTCGCCGCGCAACGGCAGAAAGGCCTTTTCGACGATGTGGACGGCACGGGCGAGATCGATCGACATGGGCGGACTCCTCGGGCTGATACCTTCGATAGAACATACGTGTTGGGAAAAATTCTGATTTGCCTTCGTCCGCTCCCTTAGGCAGTCTCCCGCTCTTTGGCTGGACGGCTTCGTTTCCCATGCGTAATTCCACTTCCCGTACTTTCTGGGTCCTCATCGGACTTTCTGGCCTCTTCGGCCTGGCCGGCCTGATCGGTAACCGCGTGGGCTGGGACCGCCTGGAAATCGGCTACCGGACGACGACGTCGCCCAGTGGACTGGACATTGGCGTAGCCGGGCAAGTCATCACCGGACTGCCGGCGCTGTGCATCGCCCTGGCCCTGGTGACGGTGGTGACCGCCCTGGTCATCCGTGGCGGTCGGCGCTTTCGTGCGCGATTGCCCCTGCCGGTGACCGCCGCCATTCTCTGGTTGATGCTGGCGACCTTGCTGGTGCTCTTCTACCCCAGCACCCTGGCGTTCCAGTGGGAAAACCACCGCAGCGCCGCGGAAATCGATTTCTATCTCCTCCAGGAACGCCATGGTCCCTTCCAGGGCACGGCGCAGAAGAGCCAGTTGCTGACCTACTACCGCGACTGCGGCCAGGCCGGGCAGGCGGCCTGCCCGGTGTTCGACTGCGTGGTTGAACGGCGCAGCTGGTTCGGCGGCCTGCAGAAGATCGAAGGCTTCTATCCCGGCCTGGACCAGGAAAGTCAGCTGGAGCTGCTGCGCACTCGCTGCCTGCCCGGTACGCCGTGACCGACGAAGCCGCCGGTCTGGTGGCGCCATAGGCGGGCATAGAGGCCATTGTAGGCGAGCAGTTCGTCATGGGAGCCCATCTCGACGATCTGGCCACGCTCCATGACCACCAGGCGGTCCATGCGCGAAATGGTGGAGAGCCGGTGGGCGATGGCGATCACCGTCTTGCCTTCCATCAGAGTTTCCAGGCTCTCCTGGATGGCCGCCTCCACTTCGGAGTCGAGCGCCGAGGTGGCCTCGTCCAGCAACAGAATGGGCGCGTCCTTGAGCAGGGTGCGGGCGATGGCGATACGTTGGCGCTGGCCGCCCGACAGCTTGACGCCGCGCTCACCGACCTGGGCATCCAGGCCGGTACGGCCATGGGCATCGGTGATGCGGGCGATGAAGTCATCGGCCTTGGCCTTGCGCAGGGCCGTGTGCAGTTCTTCGTCGGTGGCCTCGGGGCGGCCGTAGAGCAGGTTCTCGCGGATCGAGCGGTGCAGCAGCGAGGTGTCCTGGGTGACCACGCCGATCTGGCATCTCAGGCTTTCCTGGGTGACGTGGGCGATGTCCTGGCCATCGACCAGGATGCGCCCGCCCTCCAGGTCGTAGAGGCGTAGGAGCACATTGATCAACGTCGACTTGCCGGCGCCCGAAGGGCCGACCAGGCCGATCTTCTCGCCCGGCGCCACGTCCAGGGTCAGGCCGTCGATGATGCCGGCGCCCTTGCCGTAGTGGAACTGGATGTCGTCGAACAGCACCGCGCCGCGGGTCACCTGCAGCGGCTTGGCGTCTGGCGCATCGCCGACCTGGCGTGGCTTGGCGATAGTGCTCATGCCGTCCTGCACCATGCCGATGTTCTCGAAGATGCCGTTGACCACCCACATGATCCAGCCGGACATGCTATTGATGCGAATCACCAGGCCTGTGGCCAGGGCGATGGCGCCCACGCTGATGACGCCCTGGTGCCATAGCCAGAGGGCAAGGCCCGTGGTACCGGCAATCAGGAAGCCACTAAGGATGGCAATGGTCACGCCCATGGCGGTGATCAGCCGGGCCGCGCTCTCGGCCTTTGCGGTCTGCTCTTCCATGGCCTGGCGGGCGTACTGCTCCTCCTGGGCCGAATGGGAGAACAGCTTGAGGGTGGAGATGTTGGTGTAGCCGTCGACGATGCGCCCGGAGAGCTGCGAGCGGGATTCCGAGGCGATGGCCGAGCGCTCCTTGGTCTGGGGCACGAAGTACCAGAGGGCGATGACGTAGCCGATGATCCAGATGATCAGGGGCACCATCAGCCAGACATCGGCCTGGGCGAAGAGGATCAGCGAGGTGACGGCGAAGATCAGTACGTGCCAGATGGCGTCCACTGCCTGCACCGCCGAGTCGCGCAGGGAGACGCCGGTCTGCATGATGCGGTTGGAGATGCGCCCGGCGAAGTCGCTGTGGAAGAAGCCCAGGCTCTGCTTGAGCACGTAGCGGTGGTTCTGCCAGCGGATCAGGGTGGTCAGGCTGGGGGTGATGGTCTGGTGCACCAGCAGGTCGTGCAGGCTGATGAACAGTGGGCGGAAGACCAGGGTGACCACCGCCATCCAGATCAGGGTACCGCCGTGCTCCTGGAAGAACACCGTGCTGTTGGGCGCGCTGCCGGCCAGGTCGACGATCTGGCCGATGAAATTGAACAGCGCCACCTCGATCAGGGCGCCGATCAGGCCTACGACCAACAGAAGGGCGAAGGCCGGCCAGGCTTGCTTGAGAAAGTGGAGATAGAAGGCGCCTACGCCAGTGGGCGGCATTTCGTCGGGAGCATCCCGAAACGCATCGATGATGCGTTCGAAGCGGCGAAAGATCATGCGGGGTCCTTGTGAGGGGGAGACGGCGTCTCGCACTGGGGCCTCGCCTGGTTTACCGGACGACCGCCAGCGGATCGTCCGGCAGGACGGGTCGGCTACAGCCGTTTGGCAGCGAGAATCATGACCGGTTCACGGGGAATGTCGCGCAGCATGCCCTGGCGGGTGGTCTGGACCCCGGCGATCTGGTCGACGACTTCCATGCCGCGTACGACCTTGCCGAATACCGCGTAGCCGAAGTCGCGCGAGCCATGGTCGAGGAAGGCATTGTTCTCGACATTGATGAAGAACTGACTGGTGGCGGAGTTGACGTCCGAGGTGCGCGCCATGGCCAGGGTGCCGCGCAGGTTCTTCAGGCCGTTGTCGGCTTCGTTCTTGATCGGCGCGCGGGTGCGCTTTTCCTGCATGTCACGGGTGTAGCCGCCACCCTGGATCATGAAGCCGGGGATCACGCGGTGGAACAGGGTGCCCTTGTAGAAGCCGCTGTCGACGTAGGCCAGGAAATTCTCGGTGCTGACCGGCGCCTTGGCCGCATCCAGTTCGACCTCGATGTCACCCTTGTTGGTGCTGATGAGTACGTGCGGATTGTCCGCGGCCCAGGTGGTGGAAGCGACGAACAGCGCGCAGGCGGCAAGCAGGGCTTTGAACATGATGAATCCTTGAGTGGACGGAAACGACTGGCGAACGATAGCAATCCGGCGGACACCCCGCCACGGTCAGCGCGGCAGGGCGTGCTGGCGCAGCAGGTTCATCAGGATCTGCGAAGCTGGGCCCAGCTCGTGCTGGCGGGTCTTGTAGAGCTGGAAGGGGTGGAAGCGCTGGGCGCCCTGTTCCAGGGGCAGGGGCTTGAGCAGGCCCTGGTCGAGATCGCTCTGGATGGCATCCCGCGGCAGCCAGGCGAAGCCCAGGCCGTCGCGCAGGAAGGTCGCCGCCGTGCTGATGCTGCCCACCGTCCAGCGCTGCTCGGCGGCCAGCCAGCCAGCGTCCCTGGGCTGGGCGCGGCCGCTGTCGCGGATGACGATCTGCAGTTGCTCTTCCAGATCAGCGGTCACCAGGGTGCGCTGCAGCTGGTGCAGGGGGTGCTCGGGATGCGCGACGGCGACGAACTCCACGGTACCGAGGGAGGCACCCAGGTGAGCGGCGATCACCAGGCCGGTGATCGCCAGGTCCGCGGAGCCGTCGAGCAGGGCTTCTTCCACGCCGGACAGCACCTCTTCGCGCAGGCGCACCCGGCAGCCGCGACTCTGCGGCATGAATTCGCGCAGGCAGCGCAGCAACTGGCGGGTGGGGTAGGCGGCATCCACCACCAGCCGTACCTCGGACTCCCAGCCCTGTTCCATGTGATAGGCCAGTTCCTCCAGCTGGCTGGCCTGTTGCACCAGGCGCCGCGAACGGCGTAGCAGCACGGCACCGGCGTCGGTCAGCACCGCACGGCGGCCTTCCAGGCGCAGCAGGGGTACGCCGAGTTGCTCCTGCATGCGGGCGACGGTGTAGCTGACCGAGGATTGGGAGCGGTGCAACACCTCGGCGGCTTGGGCATAGCCGCCATGATCCACCACGGCCTGCAGGGTGCGCCATTGGTCGAGGGAAACGCGGGGAGTCTTCATCGAGAGCGTCGTGGCTGCGAAAGCGGGCATGTTAGAGCCTCCCCGGGGAATGGGAAAACGCGGCGTGATTCACGGGATTGAAAAAAGCCGCAGTGCTCGTCAAACGGGGCGCGCCCCCGAGGTTCGAAGCTAGCCGATGAGTTTTCCCACTCCAAGCGAGACAAGGAGTCACCATGTCGTCATTCAAGGCGTTGCTGGGTTGCTGTCTGCTCGTCGCTCCCCTGCTGGTCCATGCCGAAGAGCGGACCGCCGAGCCCATCGAGATCGAAGGGCTCAACCTGACCCGTACCCTCGATTGCCAGGGCCGGGATGTTTCCCTCTCCGGCGAGGGCAATACCCTCACCCTGAAAGGCCTGTGCGGCGAGGTGGCCGTCTATGGCAGCCATCATCGCCTGATGGTCGACAGTGCGCAGACGCTGGCCATCCATGGCCTGGGCAGCGTCACCACGGTCAAGGGTTCGGTGGCCAATCTGAGTATCGGTGGCGGCTACCAGCAGGTGCAGGCCAACGTGCGGGCCGGCAGCGAAGGCCTGGCCAAGGTCGATGCCTACGGCTACGGCGCCAAGGCGCGCCTGACCTTGCTCAGCCCGGCCGACATCGCGGTGGGCGGATCCAACCAGCAGGTGTACTGGTCCCGGGCGGCGGGCGTGGCCGAGCCGAAGACGCTGGTCTCCGGCGCCGACAACGTGCTCCAGGCCAACCAGTCGATGGCGGCGATCACCAGTGGCGATCCGTCGGGGCTGAACGCCAACCGATAAGCCGTGGCGAACGGGGCTTTTCCTCCGGCGGCGGGCGCGTTAAGGTCGCGCACCTTTTTCGTGCGTCGCCGTCATGCCTTATCTCCTGCTCGTCACCCTCATCTGGGCCTTTTCCTTCAGCCTTATCGGGGAATACCTCGCTGGCCGCGTCGACAGCGACTTCGCCGTGCTGGTGCGGGTAGCTATCGCCTTCGTCCTCTTCCTGCCATTTACCCGCTGGCGCGGCGTGCCAGCGCGTTTCGCCCTGGGACTGATGGCCGCTGGGGCCCTGCAGTTCGGTATCACCTACCTATGCCTGTACCGCAGCTTCGCCGTGCTGACGGTGCCGGAGGTGCTGCTGTTCACCGTGCTCACACCTATTTACGTGACGTTGCTGGACGATGCCTGGCAGCGTCGCTTCCGCGTCTGGTCGCTGCTGGCGGCAGTCGTGGCGGTGGGCGGCGCGGCGCTGATCCGCTTCCAGCCGCTGACCGGCGACTACCTGCTGGGCTTCCTGTTGCTGCAGGTGGCCAACCTGACCTTCGCCGCCGGGCAGGTACTGTGCAAGTACCTGGGGCATGCCTATGCCGGGCAGGGCGCCCTGCATCGCTACTTCGGCCTGTTCTTCCTCGGTGCCCTGCTGGTGGCAGCGCTGTCCTTCCTGCTGTTCGGCAATCCGGCGCGGCTGCCCAGTACCCCGCTGCAATGGGGCGTGCTGGTCTGGATGGGGGTGTTCGCCACGGCGCTCGGACTCTACTGGTGGACGCTGGGCTCGTTGCGGGTCAACGGCGGCACCCTGGCGATCATGAACGAGGCCCATGTGCCGGCGGGCCTGCTGGTCAGCCTGCTGATCTGGCAGCATCCGGCCGACTTGCCTAGGCTGTTCCTGGGTGGCGGCGTCATCCTGTTGTCGCTGATGATCAACCGTGTGGGGCGCCGGGCATGAACGTGCTGTCGGGCAAGGGGCTGGGTCTTTCCGTACTGTCGTCGGTGCTGTTCGCGCTGATGCCGGTGTACTTCGCCTGGCTGGCGCCCTTGGATGGCTTGCAGGTGGTGGCGCTAAGGGTGGTCTGGTCGTTGCCCATGGTATTGCTGCTGGTGGTGGTGCTGCGCGAGGGCAAGGCGCTCTGGGCGACGCTCAGGCGGCTGGTGCGGGAACCCCGGCTGTGCCTGGCCATCCCGCTGGCCGCGCTGCTGATGGGCGTGCAGTGGTGGGTGTTCGTCTGGGCGACCATGAATGGCGAAGCCATGGCCATGTCACTCGGCTACTTCCTGCTGCCCCTGGCGATCGTGCTGACCGGGCGCCTGGTCTATGGCGAGCGCCTGCGCCCCTTGCAGCGCCTGGCGGTGGCTTGCGCGCTGCTGGGCGTGATCAACGAGGTCTGGGTGACCGGGGCACTGTCCTGGGTCAGCCTGCTGCCGGTGGTGGGCTATCCGCCATATTTCGTCTTGCGCCGGTGGATGGCGGTGGATGCCCTGTCCGGCTTCGTGCTGGAGATGTGCTGCCTGCTGCCCTTCGCGCTGCTCGCCCTGCACTGGTTCTCGCCGAGCTTGGCCTTGCAGCAGGCGCCCTGGCTGTGGGCGCTGTTGCCGGGCCTGGGGTTGCTCAGCGCCATCGCCTTCGCCGCCATGCTGGCGTCCAGTCGTATGCTGCCGCTGAGCCTGTTCGGCATCCTCAGCTATGTGGAGCCGGCACTGCTGGTGTTCGTCGCCCTCTACATCCTCGGCGAGCAACTGCCCGCCGGGGCGATCTGGACCTACGGCCCGATCTGGCTGGCGGTGGCCTGGGTCTGCCTGGATAGCGCGCGCCTGCTGCGCAGGCAGCTCAGGCGCGCATCGGCCAAGCCTTAGATCTCCAGGACCGGCGCCTGGTCCGTGGCGAAGAAGAACTCGTCGCAGTTGGGCAGGGTGCCGGCGCGGTCGACGATGAGGAATTCATCCTCGTCGCGCAGGGCCAGCACCGGGTGGTGCCAGACGCCTGCATGGTAGTTGATGCCCTGGCGGCCATCGGTGCGAAAGACCCGGATGGCCTGGATGTCCGGTTGCGGCGCCGGGGGCGCCACCACCACCAGGAAGGGCTCGCCGCGTAGCGGCACGAAGGCCTGGCTGCCATGGGGATGGCGTTCCAGCATGGCGATGGTCAGCGGGTATTCCAGACGGCGGGCGCGGAAGATGCTGATGATCGCCGTGCCGTCGGCCGGTCCGGTCTCGACTTGGGCCAAGGCATGGAATCTCTGGGTCGAGCCATTGTTGATGGGAAACCAGTCGCGGCCCGCGGTCTCTATGACGTCGCCGAAGGGCGCGAAGCCCTCGGCGGTCAGCGGCTCAATGCGCAGCAGCCGGCTCATGCCTGGCTCCGCGCCACCTTGCCGAACAGCCGCAACCGGCTCACACCGCCGTCCGGGAAGATGTTCAGGCGCACGTGGGTGATGGGGCCGAGGTCGCGCACCTGCTCGCGGAAGCTGTGTTCCTGGTGCATCTGCAGCTTTTGCGGCGGCAGCAGTTCCTTCCAGAACAGACTCTGGGTCTCGATCTGGCCGTCGGTGCCGCCGCGCACATAGGCGCCCTGAATCTGGCAGCTGTCCGGATAGTTGCCCTTGAAGTGCAGGGTGTCCACCAGGATTTCCTCGACAATGCCGGCGTGGCCCAGGGCGATGATCACCCAGTCGTTGCCGGGGGTACGGCGGCGGGCGGTTTCCCAGCCATCGGCCATGCTGCTGGCCCGGCCTGGGTTGAGGATGTTGCTCATGCGCCCGTAATGCTCGTCGTTGCAGGCCAGGGCGCGCCCGCCATTGAGCGCGGCGGCCAGATCCAGCACCTCGTCTTCGGCCTGGGTCGACCAGTCGCGATGGGGAATGCCATAGACGCGCAGGCGCGCCACACCGCCGTCGGGAAAGATGTTCAGCCGCAGATGGGTCCAGGGCCGGTCATCGGCGATGGCATGGTAGTGGTGGCTATTGCCCTGCATCTCGATGGCCGGCAGCACCTCGGTCCAGGCAGCGTCTTCGGCCGGATCGCCCTCGGCGCAGAAGCAGGCTTCCAGGGAGGCGGAGGGCGGATAGTTGCCGGTGAACCAGCGAGTGTCGATGTCGACGCCCTTGATCGAGCCGGGTACGCCCAGGCGGATCACCGCGTGGTCATAGCCTTCGAAACGCTTGCGGCGCGATTCCCAGCCGTCCATCCACTTGCCGTTGTCGTCGTAGACGCCTTCCTTCCACTCCGGCTCATGGGGCTGGAGCATGCGGTCGGCGGCGGCGAACCAGTCATCGGTGACGCTGATGACCCGGGTGCCGAGGCGGGCGTCGGCGAGGTTGAGGTACTTCTCGAAGGGAGCGGCGTAGGTGCGTTTCATGGGGGACTCGTGTTCGGGCTGAGGTCAGAGGGTCTGCAGGCGGAAGAGGGCGATACGGTCGATCTCGGCGAGGGCGCGCTGGAATTCCTGCTCCGGGGTATTGGGCAGGCGCTCCTCGAAGGCGGCGAGGATCAGGTGTCGGTTGCTGCCCTTCACCGCCATGATGAAGGGGAAGCCGAACTTGGCGCGGTAGGCATCGTTGTAGCGGGTGAAGCGCTCCAGTTCGTCGGCGTTACACTGATCCAGGCCGGCGCCGGCCTGTTCGCTGGTGCTGGCGGCGGTCAGCTGACCGGCCAGGGCGGCGCGCCCGGCGAGATCCGGGTGGGCCTGGATCAGTGCCAGTTGTTCGGCATGGCTGGCGCGGGCCACCTGGGCGGACAGCCGCTGGTGCAGGGCCTCGATGGCATCCGGCAGGGGTTGGCCCTCATCGAAGGCGCGCTCGGCGACCCAGGCGGAATGCTCGTAGATGCCGCCGAAGGCCGCGACGAAGGCGGCGCGGTCCAGCTGGCTCGGGGTCAGGGTCTGGAAGCTGCTCATGCCGGCGAATGCTCCTGGTACCAGTGGCGGGCGATGTCCACCCGGCGGGCGAACCAGACGCCCTCATGGCCCTGGGCGTACTCCAGGAAACGCTTGAGACCTACCAGGCGGCCGGGGCGGCCGATCAGCCGGCAGTGCAGGCCGATGGAGAGCATCTTGGGCGCGGTGGCGCCTTCTTCGTAAAGGGTGTCGAAGGCGTCCTTGAGGTACTGGAAGAATTGCTCGGCGGTATGGAAGCCCTGCACCTGGGTGAATCTCATGTCGTTGGTGTCCAGGGTGTAGGGGATCACCAGGTGCGGTTTGCCGGTCGGGGTGTTGGGCTCCCAGTAGGGCAGGTCGTCGTCGTAGGTGTCGCTGTCGTAGAGGAAGCCGCCTTCCTCCATCACCAGGCGCCGGGTGTTGGGGCCGGTGCGGCCGGTGTACCAGCCCAGTGGGCGTTCGCCGGTCAGCTCGGTGAGGATCTCGATGGCGCGCTGCAGATGGGCGCGCTCCTCGGCCTCGTCCATGTATTGGTAGTCGATCCAGCGATAGCCGTGGCTACAGATTTCATGGCCGGCCTGGACCATGGCACGGATGACCTCGGGATGGCGCTCGGCGGCCATGGCCACGGCGAAGACGGTGAGGGGCACCTGGTGCTTGGCGAACAGCTCGAGGATGCGCCAGACGCCGGCGCGGCTGCCGTATTCGTAGAGCGACTCCATGGCCATGTTGCGCACGCCCTGCAGCGGCTGAGCGGCCACCATCTCGGAGAGGAAGGCTTCGGACTCCTTGTCGCCATGCAGGATGTTGCGTTCGCCGCCCTCTTCGTAATTGAGCACGAAGGACAGGGCGATACGGGCGTTACCCGGCCAGCGGGGGTGGGGTGGCTGGGCGCCGTAGCCGATAAGGTCGCGGGGATAGGTCATGGAAGGGGCATCCTGGCAGTCGAGGTGTTTTGTATACAATGTTTGGAGACCTTTGCCGAGTCCCAGCAAGAATCTTGCCTAACTGGTCAGACCGGTCTGATCGGGCGGCAGGCTTTGCATCGGCGCGATGGGGCAGGTTGCTAGCAGATCGGGCTGTATACAATCGGTGGCGAGAAAGCTGCTAGGCTGGGCCATCTTTTCCTGCAGGAGCCTGCCGATGTCCGTTTCCTCTTCTTCCGGTTACCTGACGACCCATGTCCTCGATACCGCGGCGGGCTGCCCGGGTGCGGGTATCGTCGTGCGTCTGTATCGCCTGGCCGAAGGTCCTCGCCAGGCGCTAGGGGAACTGCGCACCAATGCCGATGGCCGCAGCGACGCGCCTTTGCTACAGGGCGAGACCTTCCAGCCTGGCCAATACGAGCTGGAGTTCGACGTAGGGGATTACTATCGACAGCGTGGCGTGGCCCTGGACGAGCCGGCCTTTCTCGACACGGTGATCCTGCGCTTCGGTATCGCCGATGCGACTGCGCACTATCACGTGCCCCTGCTGGTTTCGCCCTACAGCTACTCGACCTACCGCGGAAGTTAGTGTGGTGTTTCAGAAGTTAACTACACAATTTTGGCGGCGCTTTTTGTCCATGGACGTTGTTGCCACTCCTCGCCATAGCCCTGCTGTGACTCGTCGCGGCGCCTAGCCCACGAACAAAAATCATTCGCCAATTCTTGCGCGAACTTCTGAAACACCACACTAGATTCCGCCTCGCCGCGGTGCGAACAGGCCGGGGCGGGCACCAGTCTGGGGCGTCGCCTCAGTGGTAGGTCGGCTCGGTCGACAGGCGCGCAGTCATCAGCAGCGGCTTGTCGTGGGCGGCGCTTGCGGGCCAGGTCTGGGCGATGCGTTCCAACACCACCTGGGCCAGCATGCTGTGGGTGCGGCTGGCGAAATGTCCCCGCGCACCGAAGATGTAGGCCTGATCGGCACCTGGCTCGACGTAGCTGTCCGGGTCGCAGAACTCCCGGCCGGGCAGGCAGGCATCGCCCTCCGCATGGGTGAAGCCGTAGTTGCCGTAATGGGCGAAGACTTCTTCCATCACCCGGTAGGCGTCCACCAGCAGCAGACGGTCACTGGCTGGCAGATTGGCCTGCAGGGTCTCGTTGTAGAGCTTCACCAGGTCGTGATTACGCTGGGCGAGCTGCTCGGTCCAGGGCTCGAGATAGGGCGCCTTGCCATAGTCGGTATTGTTGAGGACTACCAGGCGCTGGGCGCCTAGGCTGAGCAGGTAGCGCAGCAGCTTGACCTCGTTCATCGCCGTATGCCGGATTCGGGTTTCCACCTGCTCGCGAATGTCGGGAGGAAGCGGGGCATCGGCCATCAGGGCGGCCCTGAGCTTCTTGTCATAGAAGGGCCCGATGATGTCGTTGCCGCCGATCTGTACCAACACCAGATCCTGCTGGCGGAAGCGGCCGTGCTGCATCTCGAAGTTGCGAATCTGCTGGGAGAAGGCGAGGGGCGCTTCGTTGTGGTCGAAACCCGGCTCGGTGAAGCTGCCGGTCACGGCGCCGCCTTCGGCGTAGCAGAGACCATCGGTATCGATCGTGCCCTCATGCCCGTAGCCTTCCGCCTGTCGGTTGGGGCCGAGTTCGATGCCATAGGCTTCGGCGATTTCCTGGGGGTAGGTGCGTCCGGGATTGGTGGCGTAGATGTGGCCGAAGGTACCGCAGTCCATGAGGCTGTCACCGAAGGCGATCACCCGCTGGATGCCTCGTGCTTCGGCGATGGGTTCCGGGCTGGGTACCAGGGCGAGCAGCGCCGCGACGCTGACCAAGGCACTCGCCAATCCCCAATTCCTGTGCATAGTCCACCTCCCGGCAGCACCCTGGATGGGCGCTGCCAACGACTTTTGCAACCTTCATACCGGGAAGAGGGGAAAATGCCGTCGAGAGTTCCCTCAGCCTTGTAATAGAGCAGTTTCCGGGTGATGACAAGCGTGCGAGCCGGCGCTGTCGCCAGGGGTGAAAGGATTGTCGTAGAAGGCCCGGTGACGCTGGATTGGCGCGGATCTTCAGCCAGGGTTCGACCGAGCCAGACGAGGCGCAGCAGCTGCCTGTGGATCAGACGCGAGGCGACGAAAGGACGGGGTGTGCACCAAGACACTGCGGTCGTGAGTGAGGTGGGCAGAGGCTGCGCCAGACCTGTGCGGGCAGGTCGAATGAGCGAGACTTCAAGTTCGCGGGCAGCTATGGGCGATGGCCGCCCGGTTTGTCAGGGGATTCGTGTCAGGCAGGCTCGCCGACCGGTACCGACGACTGCGCCAGGATGGCATCGAGCAGACCGGGGAAGCGGCTGTCCAGATCCACCCGCCGCAACTGGTTCATGTGCGTGGTACCGGCATTGCGGGTGTGCACCAATCCAGCATCGCGCAGGACGCGGAAATGGTGGGACATGCTTGACTTGGGCCGACCGCCATCCAGCTCGCCGCAGGTGGCTTCGGTCACCCGGGCCAGGTAGCGGACGATATCCAGGCGTACCGGATCGCTGAGCGCGTGGAACAGGCGCTCGAGGGAGAATTCGTCGGGACTGGGGTGTTTGAAAGGGCGCATGGGCCAATCATACACCGGGGGTTGGCGATCATGCTATGTTCGATTAGTATCGAATTAACGAACCAACCGTCATCCCTTTGGAGACCACCCAGATGTCCGCATTGTTCCAACCCTTCACCCTCAAGGACGTGACGCTGCGTAACCGCATCGCCATTCCGCCCATGTGCCAATACAGCACAGCGCCGTCGACGGCATGATCAACGATTGGCATCAGGTGCACTATGCAGGCCTGGCGCGGGGCGGTGCCGGTGTGGTCATCGTCGAGGCCACGGCGGTGTCGCCGGAAGGTCGGATCACCCCTGGCTGCGCCGGCATCTGGTCCGATGCCCATGCCCAGGCCTTCGTGCCGGTGGTCCAGGCGATCAAGGCCGCAGGTTCGGTGCCGGGCATCCAGATCGCCCACGCCGGCCGCAAGGCCAGCGCCAACCGTCCCTGGGAAGGCGACGACCACATCGCCGCCGACGACAGCCGTGGCTGGGACACCATCGCCCCGTCCGCCGTGGCCTTCGGTGCCAACCTGCCCAAGGTACCCAAGGCCATGACCCTGGAAGACATCGCCCGGGTCCGCCAGGACTTCGTCGACGCGGCCAAGCGCGCCTACGAGGCCGGCTTCGAGTGGCTGGAACTGCACTTCGCCCATGGCTACCTGGCGCAGAGCTTCTTCTCGGTACATTCCAACCAGCGCGACGACCAGTACGGTGGCGACCTGGCCGGCCGTAGTCGCTTCCTGCTGGAAACCCTGGCCGAGGTGCGCAAGGTCTGGCCGGAGCACCTGCCGCTGACCGCCCGGTTCGGTGTGATCGAGTACGACGGTCGCGACGAAGAGACCCTGGCCGAGTCCATCGAGCTGGCGCAAGGCTTCAAGCGCGAAGGTCTCGACCTGCTGAGCGTCAGCATCGGCTTCTCCACCCCGACCGCCAACATCCCCTGGGGCTCGGGCCTGCTGGCGCCCGTCACCGAGCAGGTGCGCAAGGCGACCGGTCTGAAGGTGGCCTCGGCCTGGAACATCGATACCCCGGCCCTGGCCAACCAGGTAGTGGCCGACGAGCAGCTGGATCTGGTGATGGTGGGTCGCGCTCACCTGGCCGATCCGCACTGGCCCTACCATGCGGCCAAGGCCCTGGGCGTCGACAAGCCGTCCTGGGTACTGCCGGCGCCCTATGCCCATTGGCTGGAGCGTTATCGCAGCAGCTGAGTCGGCTCCTGCCAAGACGAGACGCTATCCTTCAGGGGAGTAGCCGTCAGTCGAGGTGCTGAGCGCAGCCTTCACACGTCCAGCCGCCCGGCTGAGCACAAAAAACGCCGCGTTCTCTTCACGAGAACGCGGCGTTTTTCCTTAACTGATCGGCCTGGGGCCAAGGTCGGGCTGTTCAGGGCCGCAACTTGGTCCTCTGTCGTTGCTGCTTTATCGCGGCCATGGGCCGCTCCTACAACAGCATCAACCCCTGTAGGAGCGGCCCATGGCCGCGATAGTCCAAGTCAGAGCGGTCGCTACGGCGCACTGGCATGGCAGCGATAAGCCAGTTGCCCCTACCGTCAGAGCATCGCCGTAAGAATAGCGTCCATCATCCCCAAATACCGAAGTCGAGGCCATGGCCCGTTGGGGCGGCTTTTTCGTGGCTCACTGCAAGGCCTGTTGGCGCTCCGCGGTGCTGGGGTGGGTGGAGAGGTAGCCGGCCCAGCGACCGTCGGGCGAGGCTTCGGTACATTCTTGGTCTTCTTTACCGTGACAGTCGCTGGCCCGCTCGAGGCGTTCGAGCAGGGCGGTCAGTCGGCTGGCCGGGATGTTCTGCACCGCCAGCGCCTGGGCGGCGTAGCGATCCGCCTCGTATTCGAAGGCCCGGGAGTAACCCAGCTCGGCGAGCACGACCGGGATGGCCGAGACACTGGCGCTGATCGAAGAGACATCGCCGGTGACCACCAGGATGACCAGCCCCAGCCCTGAGCTCTGCAACACGTGGCGTAGGGCATGACGGCGTGCGAGGTGGCCGAGTTCGTGGGCCAGTACGGCGAGCAACTCGTCGTCGTGCTCGGCGAGTTTCACCAATTGATCGGTGAAGACCAGGGTCCCCGAAGGCAGGGCCAGGGCATTGGCGCCCAGGCTGCGGGCGGCGTCGCGGAACTGGATGTCCACCTTGAGGCTGGGGTCGGTCGCCTGGGCGAGGGCCAGGAAGCGTGCACGCAAGGCTTGCTGACGGGCAGCGGGCAGGGTGGATGGCTTGAGCGCCGCGCGGTCGAGCAGGGCCAGGGTGCCGTCGCCCAGGTGGGTGCCGACGCTGGCGGGCAGGCGGAAGGCCAGCGTCTCGGCCAGGGCCGGAATACCGTAGCGGATACCGCCCCAGGCGAAGGCGATCGCCAGGACCAGCGCCAGCAGGACCAGGCGCCAGCTGGACTCCAGGCGATAGGCCAAGCCCTGGTACGCGTCGCTGCCCCGCAGTAGGTCGTCGATGGCATCGTTGTGCGAGGTCTCGAAGCGGCCGACGCCGGGAAAGTCGAGAAAGCGTGGCGTGTTGCCCAGCCGGGAGGAGAGTGTGATCGCCGTCACCGGACTGGGGCCGGCCAGGCGCTGTCCATCGTCCGCGGTCACGGCCCACTGGCCGGCGTCCACCTCCAGGCGCGCGGGGACGCGCCGGGAGGTACTGCCGTCGAAGAACCAGCCTGTCAGGGCGGGCGTCACAGCCCCAGGTCCACACCGAACAGCTCGGCCGCTTCGCCGCCGGTGGCCGAGGCGCCATCGCGCTGATCGGCGATGAAGGCCTCGACGTCGCCCTCGGCCTCCAGGGTGATGTGCTCGGCGGCATAGCGCGCCGTGCGGACCCGGGCCCAGGGGTAGAACAGGCCCAGGGTCAGCAGCATGCCAATGAGGTTGGTCAGGACCAGCAGGCTGTAGGAGGCCAGGCCGTAGTGGGCGCCCAGGCGGACCACGCCGGCGCGGGCGCTGCGGAAGTACAGATTGGTCAGGGTGACCTTCACATAGGCGAAGATCAGCTGGTAGGTCAGCAGCAGCACGATGATCGACGCGCTGGGCGAGCCGGTCAGCGAGAGGGCGACATTAGCGATCATGCCGAGCACGACCAGGGCGATGATGCCCAGGACCATGCGGTAGTAGGGCCCGACGCCGGCCTGGAAGCTGAAGCCCTGGGTGCCGAAGCGGCTGTGGCTGGCGATGAAGGCTTGCTGCCGTTGTACCGCGACGGGATAGAGGATGCCGAGGGTAACCACGCCGAGCAGCGGCCAGCCGATGAACACCTTGATGGCTTCGCCCAGGCGCGCCTCGAAGCCGAAGCGCACGCCGCGCCAGGCGGAGTTGTGATGATGGAAGCTCAGGGCGCGAACCACGATCCAGGGGGTGACGGCCAGTAGCATCAGACCCGCGAAGAGCTTGACCAGGGGGGCATAGAGGCTGAGCACATAGTAGCCCGCCAGGACGGCGACCATCAGCAGGCGACCCTTGAGGATGGCGCGTGGATCGGCCAGGTACTCGAAGGCGTTGCCGTCCAGCCGGGTGTTGCCATAGAAGTATCTGAGGGTACGGACCTTGGCCCAGGCCGAGTAGATACCAAGGGTCAGGACGCTGAGGACCAGGTTGACGATCCAGATGCGGAAGAACTCACCGCCCTGGCCGTGGAATTCGAGGGGGAGCCGGCGGGGCTCGTCGTCCCCTACCTGCGGTCTGGCCTGGATCGGCGCTGCAGGTGGTTGCTGGGGCACGAGGGTTAGCGGGGCGCTGGGGGTAGCCACCGACAGGGCGCCGGCAGGAGATTCCACGACGTCGCCCGTCGAGCTTTCCAGGCGCGCCAGGGCACCGATCTGAGTGAGGCGCTGCAGGTAGCCTTCGGCTTCCCTGCGGCCCATGTCGCGCTTGATGACGACCGGCTTGGCGCTGAACAGGTGCTCCAGACGCTCGGTGCTCAGGCCGTAGGCGTCGGCGAAACGCCGCTTGACCTGTTCCAGATCGAAGCCTTCGGCGATCTGACCGGAAAACACCACGCTATAGGTAGGGCTGGGCATCTACGCATCCTTTCGTAGGGGTTTGGGTACCGGGACTATAGCCAGGGTGCTTGCCCGGGGTGACATCCGCAGAAGATATGCGGTCGTCCCGGGTTGCCGGACGGCTGATCCTCCCGGGCGGGCGATGCTATCGATGCCAGCAGCTAATCGCGTAGCTGGCTAATCGTTAGGCCCGCACCTTGCATGACGGCAAGGCGATCCATCGCAGCGTTATCGTCATACAAGGAAATAGCCATGTCAGAGATGTCTCGTCGCTCCTTCGTCAGCCTGGCCACGCTGGCCTCCGCCGCGGTTCCGCTGGTCGGCTGGTCCCGCCTGGCTGCCGCGGATACGTCCGCGTCGCCCGTGCGGGAGAAGGTGCTGATCAACTACAACGAGAATCCCCTTGGGCCTTCGCCCAAGGCCGTGGCCGCCATGCAGCGGGGCGCGGCCATGAGTGGTCGTTATCACTTCGAGTACCAGGAGCAACTGATCGAGCTGTTCGCCAGCCAGCACGGCCTGCCCAAGGACCACGTTCATGCCTTTTGCGGCTCCAGCGAACCTCTTCAGTATGCGGTGATGGCCTTTACCGGTCCCCGCAGCCTGGTACTGGCCAACCCCAGTTACGAAGCGGCCATGGTGGCCGCCAAAGCCAAGGGGGCTAGGGTGCACGAGGTACCGCTGGATGCCACCCACGCCCATGACATTCCCGCGATGCTCGCGGCCGACAGCCAGGCCGGGCTCATCTACATCTGCAATCCGAACAACCCCACCGGTACCGTCACGGCGCGCGAGCGCATCGAATTCGCGGTCGCCAATCGTCCCAAGGGCAGCGTGGTGATGATCGATGAGGCCTACATCCATCTGAGCAATGAAAAGAGTTGCCTGGATCTCGCCGTCCAGCATGACGACGTCCTGGTCCTGCAGACCTTCTCCAAGCTCTATGGCATGGCCGGCGCACGACTGGGCTTCGCCGTGGGTAAACCGGAGTTGTTGGCCAAGTTGGAGGTATTCGGTGGAGAGAACGCCATTCCGGTCGCCGCCATGCTGGGCGGTATCGCCAGCCTGGAGGATCGCCAGCTGGTGGCGCAGCGCCGCAAGGAGAACGCCGCCACGCGTGACGAGACCCTGGCCTGGCTGCGCCAACGGGGCTTCGCCTGTACGGCCTCCCAGGGCAACTGCTTCATGGTCGATACCGGCCATCCGGGCCAGCAGGTAATTGCGGCGCTGGCCAAACGCAACATCGTCATCGGCCGCACCTGGCCGGCGTGGCCGACCTGGGTGCGGGTCAGCGTCGGGCTGCCGCAGGAGATGAAGGCCTTCCGCGAAGCCTTCGTCGCGGTGCTCAAGGATCCGGCAGCGCTGGCCGGGCTCGCGCCCCTGGAACGTCGGGGAGGTCAGCTGGTGCAGCTCGCCTGATCCGCCGAACGCGCCGCTAATAGCGTTGGTAGCGTGGATAACGGCGCTGCCTTATCCACCTTTGCCTTGCGTTCTGGGCTACACAGTGGAAAACGCTGCGCGGTTTTCCACGCTACGGGATTGAGGCTTGATTGCACAGTTACTTAGGATTGTGGGGCTTCGCTTTGCTCAACCCAACCTACGGTTACCGGTAGGTTGGGTTGAGGCGGCTCCATGTCGAAGCCCAACAGGTTCAGGCGTCGCGGTGGTGTACCCGGCGACCGGCAGCATGGGTCTCGCGTACCACGCGGTCGTCGGCGAGGGTGGCGAGGACGAAGAGGGTTTCCTCCAGGCTCTTGGACTGCTGCAGGCGGTAGTCCAGCAGTGGGGTGGCCTTGAGGTCGAGGACCACGAAGTCGGCGTCGTGGCCGGGGGCCAGGCTGCCGATACGATCTTCCAGGCGCAAGGCGCGGGCACCGCCGAGGGTGGCGAGGTAGAGCGACTTGAAGGGGTGCAGGCGGTTACCGCGCAGCTGCTGCACCTTGTAGGCCTCGCCGAGGGTTTGCAGCAGGGAGAAGCTGGTGCCGGCGCCGACGTCGGTGCCGAGGCCGACGTTGACCTTGAAGGCCTCCATCTTCTGGAGGTCGAACAGGCCGCTGCCGAGGAAGAGGTTGGAGGTGGGGCAGTGCGCCACCGCCGAGCCGGTGTCGTGCAGGCGCTGGCATTCGGCGTCGCAGAGGTGGATGCCGTGGGCGAACACCGAGCGCGGGCCGAGCAACTGGAAGTGGTCATAGACGTCCAGGTAGTTGGCACGCTCCGGGAACAGCGCCGTCACCCAGTCGATCTCCTTGAGGTTCTCGGAGAGGTGGGTGTGCAGATAGACGTCCGGGTATTCGGCCAAGAGGCGTCCGGCGGCTTCCAACTGCTCGGGGGTACTGGTCGGCGCGAAGCGCGGGGTGACCGCATAGTGCAACCGGCCCTTGCCATGCCAGCGTTCGATCAGCGCCTTGCTATCGGCATAGGCGGACTCGGCGGTGTCCTGCAGATAGTCCGGGGCGTTGCGGTCCATCATGACCTTGCCGGCGATCATGCGCAGGTCGAGGCGTTCGACGACCTGGAAGAAGGCATCCACCGACTGTGGATGGACGCTGCCGAACACCAGAGCGGTGGTGGTGCCGTTACGCAGCAATTCGCCGACGAAGATCTCCGCCACCTCGGCGGCCTTGGCCGGATCGGCGAAGGCGCCCTCGGTAGGAAAGGTGTAGGTGTCCAGCCAGTCCAGCAGCTGCTCGGCGTAGCTGGCGATCATGCCGGTCTGGGGATAGTGGATATGGGTGTCGATGAAACCGGGGGTGATCAGGGCGTCGCGATGCTCGATGACCTGGGTGCCGGCGGGCAGGGTGGGCAGCAAGTCGGCAGCCGAACCCATGGCCTGGATGCGGCCGTCGTCGACCAGCAGCAGGCCGTCGGCATGGTATTCGTAGGAGGCGTCCAGCCCGACCTCGGCTGGGTCGGCGAGGCTGTGGAGCAGGGCAGCGCGATGGGCGATGGCGGTCATAACGATCTCGGATGGGTGAACGACTAACTGGGGGTGGCGGTGACCAGGCGCAGCGGCGTGTCCGCCTGCTGGGCCTGGCGGCCGTAGTGGGCGATGACCTCGCCGGCTACGGCGATGGCGATCTCCAGGGGCAACTTGCCCTGGACTTCGGGCAGGCCCAGGGGGCAGCGCACCGTGGCCAGGCGGTCGGCGCTGTGGCCGCGCGCCGCGAGGCGGTGGCGGAACTTGGCCCACTTGGTCTTGGAGCCGATCAGGCCGAAATAGCCATGGTCGCCACGGGCGAGGATGGCATCGGTCAGCTCCAGGTCCAGGGGGTGATTGTGGGTCATGACGATGTAATAGGCGCCGGCCGGCATGAGTGCGATCTCGTCGACCGGCTCGTCGGTGACGATCTTTTCCACGCCGGCGGGCAACGGCTCGGGAAACTCCTGGGGCCGCGAATCGACCCAGCGCACGGCACAAGGCAGGCCGGCCAGCAGTGGCACCAGCGCCCGGGCGACATGGCCGGCACCAAAGACCACCACCGGCACGTCCTGGGCCAGCAGCGGTTCGAACAGCAGGGTGGTGACGCCGCCGCAGCACTGGCCGAGGCTGGCGGCCAGGGAGAAGCGCTCCAGGCGCGGCTGGCGGGTGCCGGCGGCGAGCAATTCCCGGGCGATCTCCACGGCGCGGTATTCCAGGTGACCACCGCCGATGGTCAGGTGCTGCTCCTGGCGACCCACCAGCATCTTGGTGCCGGCATCACGCGGGGTGGAGCCCTGTTCATCGGCCACGGTGACCAGCACGCAAGGCTCGCCCCGTGCCTCGAAGTCGGCGAGCAGGGCCAGCCAGCCGCGTTTGCTGTTCATGCCGGTTCCTCCGTGGCGGGGACCGCGGCGGCCTGGGCCTCGGCGGCCAGGCGGCGCATCCGTTCCACGCCCCAGAGCACCCGCTCGGGAGTGGCGGGTGCATCCAGCGCCGGGTGGAAGCGGTAGTCGGCCACGCTGGCCACGGCGTCCTGCAGGGCGCACCACACCGAGATGCCGAGCATGAAGGGCGGCTCGCCCACGGCCTTGGAGTGGAACACCGTGGCCTCGGGGTTCTTGCGATTTTCCACCAGGCGTACCCGCAGGTCCGGTGGCACGTCGCTCACCGCCGGGATCTTGTAGGTGGAGGGACCGGCGGTGAGCAGCTTGCCCGCGTCGTTCCACACCAGCTCTTCCATGGTCAGCCAGCCCAGGCCCTGGACGAAGCCGCCTTCGACCTGGCCGATGTCGATGGCCGGATTCAGGGAGGCGCCGACGTCGTGGAGGATGTCGGTGCGCAACAGCCGGTACTCGCCGGTGAGGGTATCGATCAGTACCTCGGAGCAGGCGGCGCCGAAGGCGAAGTAGTAGAAGGGCCGGCCACGGGCCTGGTCGCGGTCATAGTGGATCTTCGGCGTGCGGTAGTAGCCGGTGCTGGAGAGCGACACCTGGCCGACGTAGGCCAGTTGGATCAGTTCCTCGAAGGTGAGCAGGCGGTCGCGTACCTTGACGTGGCCATTGCGGAAGTCGACCTCCTCGGCACCGACATGGAAGTGCCGGCTGGCGAAATCGATCAGCCGATCCTTGATGGTCTGGGCGGCGTTCTGCGCGGCCTTGCCATTGAGGTCGGTGCCGCTGGAGGCGGCGGTGGGCGAGGTATTGGGTACCTTGTCGGTGTTGGTGGCGGTGATCTGGATGCGGCCGATATCGATCTGGAAGACCTCGGCCACCACCTGGGCGACCTTGGTGTTGAGTCCCTGGCCCATCTCGGTGCCACCGTGGTTCAGGTGGATGCTGCCGTCGGTGTAGACGTTGACCAGGGCGCCGCCCTGGTTGAGGAAGGAGGAGGTGAAGGAGATGCCGAATTTCACCGGGGTCAGCGCCAGGCCCTTCTTCAGCACCGGGCTGCTCCGGTTGAAGTCGCGGATGGCCTCGCGGCGCGCCCGGTAGTCGCTGCTGGCCGCCAGGTCCGCGGTCATCTCGTCGAGCAGGTTGTCTTCCACCACCTGGTGGTAGTGGGTGACGTTGCGGGTCTCCTTGCCGTAGTAGTTGCGGCGGCGCACCTCGAGCGGGTCGAGGCCGCGGTGGCGGGCGATGGCGTCCATGACGTTCTCGATGGCCAGCATGCCCTGGGGGCCGCCGAAGCCGCGGTAGGCGGTGTTGGAGGCCAGGTGGGTCTTGCAACGGTGGCCGGTGACCTGGGCGTTGCCAAGGAAGTAGGCGTTGTCGGCATGGAACATGGCGCGGTCGATGATGGCGTTGGACAGGTCCGGCGAGTAGCCACAGTTGCCCGCCAGTTCGAAGCGGATGCCCAGCAGCCGGCCGTCATCGTCGAAGCCGACGTCGTACTCGACGTGGAAGGGGTGGCGCTTGCCGGTCATGTGCATGTCCTCGAAGCGTGGCAGGCGCATCTTCACCGGGCGCCCGGTGAGGCGGGCGAAGACCGCGCAGAGCGCCGCCGGCATGCCGGCCTGGCTCTCCTTGCCGCCGAAGCCGCCGCCCATGCGCCTCATGTCGACGGTGACCTTGTTCATCGAGACGCCCAGCACCTCGGCCACCTGCTTCTGCACCTCGGTGGGATTCTGGGTGGAGGAATAGACCAGCATGCCACCGTCTTCGGTAGGCATTACCGAGGCCACCTGGGTTTCCAGGTAGAAGTGTTCCTGGCCGCCGATGGCCAGCTCGCCCTGCAGGCGATGGGGCGCAGCAGCCAGGGCGACGGCCGCGTCGCCGATGTGGTGGCTGTGGCTGGGCGAGATGAAGTGTTCGCGTCTGAGCGCTTCCCTGACGTCGAGGATGGCCTCCAGTGGCTCGTATTCGACGATGGCCGCCTGGGCTGCGCGGCGGGCGGCGTCCAGGCTGCTGGCGGCGACCGCCAGCACCGGCTGGCCGAGGTACTGCACCTCGCCATCGGCCAGCAGCGGATCACCCGGCAGCACGGCGCCGATGTCCAGCTGGCCGGGCACGTCGGCGGCGGTGATGGCCAGGGCCACCCCGGGTATCCCGTAGCAGGGCGAAAGATCGATGTGCTTGATGCGTGCATGGGCGTGCTCGCTCATCCGCGCATAGACGTGCAACTGGTTGGGGAATTCGAGACGGTCATCGATGTAGAGCGCCTCGCCGCTCACATGCTTGTCGGCGCTCTCGTGCTTGAGTGGCTTGCCGACGCCGGTGGCCAGGCCCGCGGCGAAGGCGGTGGCCATTTCCTCGGGGGTGCGGACGGGGAGGTGGCTAGACATGGGCGGTGACCCTCGTGGCGAGCGTGGGCTGGGTGGTCTCCAGATGACATTTGCGCAGCAGGTTCTGCGCCGTCAGCAGGCGGTACTCGCGACTGGCGCGAAAATCCGACAGCGGGGCGAAGTCCGCGGCCAGGGCCTGGGCGGCGTGCTCGACGGTAGCGGCGTTCCAGGGTTGGCCCAGCAGCGCCTGCTCGCAGTGAGCCGCGCGCCTGGGCGTGGCCGCCATGCCACCGTAGGCGATACGCACCGCCGCGACCCGCCCCTGGTCGAGTTCCAGGGCGAAGGCGGCACAGACCGCGGAGATGTCGTCGTCCAGGCGCTTGGACACCTTGAAGGCACGGAAGACGAGGCCCTCGCGCGTCCGCGGCACCCGTACCGCCTGGATGAATTCGCCCGGCTCCAGGGCGGTCTTGCGGTAGTCGAGGAAGAAGTCGTCCAAGGCCAGCTCACGCAGGCGCTCGCCCTGGCGCAACAGGACGCTGGCACCGAGCGCCAGCAGCGGCGGCGGACTGTCGCCAATGGGCGAGGCGTTGCCGATGTTGCCGCCCAGGGTGCCCTGGTTGCGGATCTGCAGGGAGGCGAAGCGCTGCAACAGGGCGCCGAAGTCCGGGTAGTCGGCGGCCAGGGCGGCGGCGCAGTCGGCCAACGGGGTGGCGGCGCCGATCTCGATCAGGTCGTCGCTGACGGTCACGCCGCGTAGCTCGGGCAGATTGCCCAGGTAGATGAGAGTATCCAGGCGACGATGGTTCTGGGTCACTTCCAGGGCCAGGTCGGTACCGCCGGCCAGCAGCCGGGCCGCGGGATGCGCCTGGTAGAGGGCCGCCAGTTCGCCCAGGGTGGTGGGGCTATGACTGCGCCGACCAGCACCCTCGAGATGGGTCTCGGGCAGGGACGCCAGGGCTTGCAGGCGCTCCAGGGTCTGGCGCTCGCGGGCATCGAACTGGTCCGGCTGGCGCTGGGTGCAGGCCTGTTCGGCGGCGGCCAGGATCGGCCGGTAGCCGGTGCAGCGGCAGAGATTGCCGGCCAGGGCCTCATGGGTGGCGGCGCTGTCCGGCGCCGCGACGTTCTTCTGCAGGGCGAACAGCGACATGACGAAACCCGGCGTGCAGTAGCCGCACTGGGAGCCATGGCAGTCGACCATGGCCTGCTGCACGCTGTGCAGGCGGCCCTGGTGCTTGAGGTCTTCCACGCTGATCAGTTGCTTGCCGTCCAGCGCCGCGACGAAGGTCAGGCAGCTGTTGACGGTGCGATAGCGCAGCTGGTCGCCATCCGGTTCGGCGAGGACCACGGTGCAGGCCCCGCAGTCGCCGGAGGCGCAGCCTTCCTTGGTACCGGTCTTGCCACAACGCTCGCGCAGGTACTGGAGCACGGTGAGATTGGGATCGAGCTGCTCTTCGACGCGCAGCTCCTGGTCCAGCAGAAACCTGATCACGGCCGCTCTCCACTTGAGGTTTGGTTGCTTCGATGGTGAGTAAAGCTGACCGATAGGTCAACAAATCCCCGGGCGAGTGGACGCCAATTGTCGTTTTTGGGCAAGGCTGTCGGGGAGGGGATGTATCGCCTGCTCAGCTTGGAGCAGAGATTGGCGACGTGCACGCCGGTAGTGCAAAACAGACTACAGTTCGGCGTCGACGAAAGGCATACTTTTACGATCAAGCCGTTAGTGCGATTGCCGATATCCAGAGCTAAGGGTGTGGCCAGCTGCTGGCCCTGCTTTTTCCCCTCCCTCAGCGTGGATTTCCGTCGTGTCTGCCAAGTTGAATCATTTCGCCGGTCAGGCGTCTTCGGGTTTCTTCGCGCTGATCGCCGTGGTCTTCGCTGCCGCGAGTTTGATGCTGGTCACCCTCTGCGCGCGTATCGACGAACAGCAGCGCCAGCACAGTGCGAGCGATGCGCAACGCGCCCTGGTCATCCGCCAGACCACCCTCGGCAGCGTGTTGGCCGACTACGCCTTCTGGCTCGAAGGCTATGTGCGGACCGACAAGCGGGTCGACCTCACCTGGGCCTATGACGAAGACAACATAGGCCCCTCGCTGTACAGCGGCTATGGCTTGGAAGGTGCCTTCATCGTCGGCCCCACCGGCGGCACCCGCTACGCCGTGGTCGAGGGTGCCCGCAGTGCCCTGGAACTCGAAGGCTGGCTGGGTGACGACCAGGCACCGCTGCTCGCCCTGGCCCGCGCCCGTTCGCCGCAGAATGGCTATGCCCAAGGCTATTTCCTGGTGAACGGCAAGCCCGCGCTGGTGATGGCTGCCGTCATCCGCCCGGAGGCGTCCTACCAGGATTTCAAGCGCCTGTCGTACCTGGTGTTCGTGGATGTGCTCACGCCCTCCAAGGCGAAGGCGCTGGGCGAGACCTTCGATTTGCAGGAGCTGCGGATAACGGCCGCCAACGACGCCAGCGCCACGGCGCCCAGTCTGGTGGTCCGCTCGGAGCTCGGTACCACACTGCTGCTGCAATGGCGCTTCCAGGCCTTGGGCGCCGAGCTGCGCGCGACTTTCCTACCGTTGCTGGTGGTGCTCTGTGGTGCCGCCTTGCTGCTGGTCTGGTATCTGCGCCGGCGTATCGCCCGGGCCGCCTGGCACATGCAGGAGACCGAGCAGGCCCTGCGGCAGAGCGAGCAGCGCTTCCGCTCGGTGTCGGAGGCGGCGTCGGACTGGATCTGGGAGACGGACGCCGAGCAGCGCCTGGTATATCTGTCGGAACGCTTCGTCGACGTGACCGGCCTGCATCCGCAGCTGTGGCTGGGCCGGCCGCTCTACGAGCTGCTCGACTACGAGCCGGCACGGGCGACCGAGCTGGCCCAGGCGCCGGCCTTCCTGCAACGGGCGCGGCGGACCCTGCGCTGCGAGATGCGCGACGCCCGGGACAACCAACGTTATTGCCAGCTGTCGGCCCAGGCGATCTTCCGGGAAGAACGGCTGGTCGGCTTTCGTGGCACCGTGTGCGACGTCACCGAAGAGATCCAGGCCAAGGCCCGCATCGAGCACATCAGCCAGCACGATACCCTGACCGGACTGGCCAATCGTCGCCACCTGCAGCGTTATCTGGAGCGTCGCTTCGCCGAGGGCTTCACCGACTGCCCGCCGCTGCACCTGCTGGCCATCGACCTGGATCGCTTCAAGCCGGTCAACGACGCTCTCGGTCATGCGGCGGGCGACCAGGTGCTCGGCCAGGTCGCCCGGGTGCTCCGCCACAGCGTGCGCGACGGTGATCTGGTCGCTCGCATCGGCGGTGACGAATTCGTCATCGCGGTGAACGGCGCGCTCGGTACCGATCAGGTCAGTGGGCTGTGCCAGCGGATTCTCGCGGGCATCGGCCGCTCGATGGCGATCAACGGCCACGATGTCACCATCGGCGCCAGCATCGGCATCGCCACGGCGCCGCTGCACGGTACCTCCGCCGAGGATCTGCTGCGCTATGCCGACATCGCCCTGTACGAGGCCAAGGCGGCCGGGCGCAACACCCTGAGATTCTATGAGCCGACCATGAACCAGCGCATCCTGGCGCGGCGACAACTGGAGACCGAGCTGCGCCAGGCACTGCAGCGCCAGGAGTTCGAGCTGGAGTTCCAGCCGCGCTTCGATGCCAGCGGCCGGCGCCTGCTGGGCGCCGAAGCCCTGGTACGCTGGAATCATCCGCTGCGCGGCCGACTGGCACCGGCGCACTTCATTGCCATGGCGGAAGAGACCGGCATGATCCTGGCGCTCAGCGACTGGGTGTTGCAGGACGCCTGCAGCCAGGCGGTGAGCTGGGCGCCGCACCTGGTGGTGTCCATCAATCTGTCGCCACTGGAGTTCCAGCGCGACGACCTGGTCGCTCGCATCCAGGGAGTGCTGGAGCGCACCGGCATCGCCCCGGCCCGGGTCGAGCTGGAGCTGACGGAGACGGTCCTGCTGGGCGATGCCGCCGGCGCCCTGGAGTTGATGACCCAGCTCAAGGCCTTGGGCGTGCGCCTGTCCATGGACGACTTCGGTACCGGCTATTCCTCGCTCAACTACCTGCGTACCTATCCCTTCGATTGCCTGAAGGTCGATCGCAGCTTCGTCGCTCAAATGGAGGAGAGCGCCAGCAACGCGGCCATCGTCGAGGCCATCGTCAACCTGGGCCGGGCGCTGTCGCTGACGGTGGTGGCCGAGGGCATCGAGACCGCTGGCCAGCTGGCGCGGATCGCCGATCTCAAGTGCGACCAGGCCCAGGGCTTCCATTTGCAACGGCCGTTGTCGCAGGCGAGTTTTGCCGAACTGCGGCAGCGGGCGATGGCACGCTCGGGGGTTGGCTTGGCAGTCGATGGAGCCTAGCGGCAGACACCAAGAGACACGCAGCGCGCGGGGCCCGAGCTTCAGGCCAGGGCGCTGAGCTGACTGTGGAGATCGGCGGGTAGGCGGATGGCGACTTCTGCTGCCCGGTCCCGCCCCCGGGTGATGCCCGGCAGATGGACGCCCTGATCGGCGAGGCGGGTCAGCTGCGCGCCGAGGCGCTGGGGAAAGCGGTCGTCCAGCAGGCGTGGGGCGATGGCCACCACCAGCAGCCCGGCGCCGGGGCTGCATGAACCCTGGCGAAAATCGCCGGCATCCAGTGACCAGTTCGCCCCTGTGAGTCCGGCGGCCAAGACCTCCACCATCAGGGCGATATTGGCGCCGCGGGCACCGCCGAAGGCCAGCAGGGTGCCGCGCACGGCAGCGCGGGCGTTGCGGGTGGGCTGGCCGCTCTCATCCAGCGCCCAGCCTTCCGGGATGGGCTCGTCGGCTCTGGCGGCACGCAGCAGGTTGACGAAGGCCGTCGCGCTGCAGGCCTGGTCGATGGCCAGCAGGCGACCGTCATCGGCCAGGGCGGCGAAAGCCAGCGGATTGGTCGAGTAGAGCGCCCGGCGACTGCCCTGAGGTGCTAGCAGCGGTGATCCATTGGTGAAGGCCAGGGCCACCAGGTCACGTTCGGCGAGACGACGGGTGTAGTAGCCGAGTTCGCCGCAGGTGAAGGCCTCCCGCTGGGCGAACAGGGCCAGGCCGAAGCTGCTGGCCGTTGCCTGGAGGTCCGCGAAGGCCCGGTCGAAACCGAGTTGAGCGATGCCGCGGCGGGCATCGCTCTGGATCAGCGCGGGAGCCGGGCGCGTCAGCACGGGCTCGGCGGAGGGATCGATCCGGCCCTGGCGAAAGCCATCCAGGTAATCCAGCAGGTGGGCGAAGCCGAGGGTAGGCCTGCCATGACGCTCCGCGGCCAGCGTGGCGGCAGTGAGGGCGTCGGCCACCGCCTGGCTGGCGCCCTGGCGCAGGCAACAGGCCCGCACCAGGGTTTCGGCTTCAAGCTTCGTCAGCGAATGGTGGCGCGACGGACTCATGGTTGGCGAAGCCTCATTCGATCAGCCGCGGCGCGCCGACGTCGGTGATCTTCTCTTCGAGGCCGTAGCGGGCGACGATCTGGCGCAGGCTGCCGTCCTCATGCATGTGCTGGATATGCGCCGACAACGCCTGACCGAGGGCTTCGTTCTGCTTGGCGAAGAGGATGGCGGCCTGGCCGGGCTGCTGCGAGGCCTTGACCCGCGGATCGCCAACGGCGACGTTGATGCTGGCCCCCGGATAGGCACCTTTCTGCTGGGCGGTCTTGGCCACCGCGAAGCTGTCGGTGGCGACGTCCAGGCGACCCGAGGCCAGATCCTGGGCCATGGCCACGGGATTGGGGTAGAGCACCAGGTTGTCGCCCAGCACCTTCTTCAGGTCGGCCACCCAGAGGTAGCCCTGCACCGTCCCCACGCGCTTGCCTTCGAGCTGGTCGATGCGGCTCAGGTTGTCCTTGGAGATGATGCCCATGACGTCGAGGAAGGTGGGGGCGGAAAGCCCCAGTACCTTGGCTCGCTCGGCGGTGCGATACCAGTCGCCGATACCGACGTCGGCACGCCGGGTGATCACCGATTGCACGACTGCCGCGGTGTCCACCGTGGTGGCGCGCACGGTCAGGCATTCGGCGGTGGCGAAGCTCTTGAGGATGTCGCCCTCCACGCCGCCAACCTGGCCGTCGGGGCCGGGAATGGCATAGGGCGGGAAGACGTAGGTGGCCACCTTGAGCACGCCCTTTTCCAGGGTGTCGAAGGTATGCGCGGGCTTGCAGTCGGCCTGGGCGGCGGTGCTGCCGCAGAGCAGAAGGGTAGCGAGGGTGAGGCGCTGGAGCAGGGTGATGGCGTCAGGCATGGCGGTCGTCCTCGGGATGATGATCGGCAGGGGCTAAGTCAGGCCCGTTCCGGGGCCAGGCGGCGTTCCAGGTGTCCCACCAGCAAGGCTGCGGGAATGCACAGGGCCGCGTACAGCAAACCCGCCAGGACCAGCACGGGCATGTATTGGAAGGTACTGGAGCCGATCATCGAGGCGCGGCTCACCAGCTCCGGCAAGGCGATGGTGAAGCACAGCGACGAGGCCTGGAAAATCATGATGGAGAAGCCCAGCAGCGCCGGGATGGCGATGCGCAGGGCCTGGGGCAGGATGACGAAGCGCAGGGCGTCCAATGGACTGAGGCCGATCACCTCGGCCGCCTCGCGCTGGCCCTGGGCGACGGCATCCAGGCCGCCCCTGAGGATCTCGCTGGTGTAGGCGCCGGTGCAGTAGGCCAGGGCGAGGGCGGCGGCGCTGTAGGCGGTGAGGGTGATGTGCGCCGAGGGCAGGCCGAAGTAGAAGTACTGCAACAGGATCAGCGCCGGTGCGCCGCGGCCCAGCTCGACCACCACCACGGTCAGCCAGCGCAGCGGCAGCGTCCGGCTGGACACGCCGAGGGCGAACAGCAGGCCCAGCGGGATGCCGATGAGCAGCGCCAGGGCGGTCACCTGCAGCGACAGCAGCAGGCCGTGCCAGAGATCGGGAAACCATTCGGCCCAGTTGGCGAGCAGTTCGGTCATCGCTGCAGCCTCCGCCCGAGGTTATCGCCCAGGCGCCGGGCCAGCAGCGCCACGGGTACGCTCAGGCCTATGTAGAGCAGGGCGGCCAGGCTGTACACCGGCAGGCCCTGGAAGGTCTGCTGGGTCTGCTGGTAGGCGGCGGCGCTGATGTCGGTAACGCCCAGGGTCGAGGCGATGGCCGAGTCCTTGAGCAGGCCGATGGCATAGGTGGCCGCGGCCGGGATGGTGATGCGCACCAGTTGCGGCAGGATGACGTCAAGGAAGCGCTGTCGGGCGCTGAGATTGAGCACCAGCGCCGCTTCGTACTGGCCGGTGGGAATGCCGGTGAGGGCGCCGCGATAGACCTCGGCCATATGGGCGGCGGTGATCAGCCCCAGGCCAAGGGTGGCGGCGGCGAAGGGCGACAGGGTCAGCCAGCCGCCGCCCAGGCCGAAGAAGAGGAAGAACAGCCAGACGATGGGCGGGATGGCGCGCAGGATGAGGATCACGGCAGCGGCCAGCAGGCGCAGGGGTTTGCTCCGGCACACCCGCAGGCCACACAGTGGAAAGCCCAGCAGGGCACCGATGGCGAAGGCCGTCGCGGTCACCGCCAGGGTCCAGGGAATGCCCTGCAGCAGGGCGAGCAGGATGGTGCCCATCAGCGATTCCTCACCGCGGCCAGGAAGCGCTTGACCCGCTCGTGCTGCGGATTGCGCATGACCTGGGCACTCGGCCCCTGTTCGATGAGGCGCCCGTCGGCCATCACCACCACGCGGTCGGAGACGGTCTCGGCGAAGTGCATCTCGTGGGTGACCATGATCATCGACATGCCGTCCTGGGCCAGCTCCTGCATCACCTTGAGCACCTCCATGCCCAACTCCGGGTCCAGCGCCGAGGTGGGTTCGTCGAACAGCATCAGTTCCGGGTCCAGGGCCAGGGCGCGGGCGATGGCCACCCGCTGCTGCTGGCCACCGGAGCACTGGCTGGGATAGGCCTTGGCCTTGGCGGCCAGGCCGACGCGCTCCAGCAACTGCAGCGAGCGCCGCTCCGCCTCCTGGCGACTGCGCCCCAGGCTGCGTACCTGGGCCAGGCTGACGTTCTGCAGCACGGTCAGGTGCGGGAACAGGTTGAAGGACTGGAACACCATGCCGATGCGCCGCCGCAGCGCCACCAACTGTTGGCGGGAGACCTGGCCGGCCTGCAGGCTCAGGCCTTCCAGGGTCACGGTGCCGCGAGTGGGCGGCTCCAACTGGTTGATGCAGCGCAGCAGGGTGCTCTTGCCCGAGCCGCTGGGGCCGATGATGGCCAGGACTTCGCCCTTGGCCATGTCCAGGGACACGTCCTGCAGGACCTCATAGGGCCCGAAGCTCTTGCCGATGCCTTCCAGGCGCAGGAATGCCGAACGCTGCTGGGGGTGCTCCGGCACCGACGACACGGGGGTTCTGACGATACTCATCGGGTTCATCTCGCTCTCCTCGAGGGCGCCTCCACGGGGAGGCGGGGCCATCAGTGCAGGTCGGGGTCCAGTAGCGGCGTGCGCGACAGCTTCACCGCCCCCGCCGCCGTGATCACCACCTGTTCTTCCAGCTTCACCCCCTCGGGGCCGCCCTGTTCGCCGATGAAGCTCTCCACCGAGACCACCATGTGCTCGGCGAAGGTGCCGTCGTAGCCCCAGTCGGCGAAGTCGGTGGCGTAGGCCACGCTGGGGTACTCGTCCACCAGGCCGACGCCGTGCAGCATCATCATGTAGCGGTTGTGCCGGTATTTTTCCGGCACCGGCCAGCAGCGCTCGGCGAATTCCCGGAAGCCCAGGCCCGGGCGCAGCAGGTTGATGTTCTGCGTCAGTTGCTCGGCCGCGGTCTGCAAGAGGTCGCGCTGGCGCGCCGTGGCCGGCTGGCCGGGGCAGACGAAGCTGCGCGAGATGTCCGACAGGTAGCCGCCGGGGCCGACCATGTCGGTATCGAAGCAGACCATTTCCCCGGCCCTGATGGGCTTGTCGGTGGCGTCCTGGAACCAGGGATTGGTGCGCTGGCCGGAGCTGAGCAGGCGGCTCTCGGCCCATTCACCGCCGTGGGCCACGTTGGTGCCGTGCAGGATGCTCCACAGCTGGTTCTCGGTGATGCCAGGCTGCAGGCTGGCGCGCATCCGGGCGATGGCAAGGTCGCAGACGCCCATGGACACCCGGTGACTGGCCAGCTCCTCGGCCGACTTGATCAACCGGGCCTGCTCCATCATCGGCTGGGCGTCGTGCAGGCTCAGGCCCAGGTCGACCAGCTTGGTGGCGCCCCAGGGATCGCAGCGATCCACCGCCAGGCGCCGGTTGCCGCTGCCGTGGTGCAGCACCAGCTCGGCAACCTCCTGAGCCCAGCTATTGGCCTTTTCCTCGACCCGCGGGCCGGCCAGGAAGTACAGCCAGGGCGTAGCCGGGCGGATCTCGTCGATCGTCTCGATGTGTTCGCTGTTGTGCTTGCTGCTGGTGAAGTCGAACAGGATCACCGGGCCACTGGTGGTCACCAGTACATAACGGCTGGGTGAGTGCATCACCCACAGCCCCAGGTTGTTGGTGTCGGTGGCGTAGCGGATGTTGATCGGATCGGCCAGCAGCACGCCGGCGTAGTCGTGCTCCACCAACTGCGCGCGAATGCGCGCCAGGCGATAGCGACGCAGGGCGCGGCGGTTGATGGCCGCGTGGGCGTGCAACAGCTCCTGGTCCAGCGGGGCGAGTTGGTGCTCGCTGACGCGACTGTCCTGGCGGAAGCTCAGGCGGGCGTCGGCCGCCGGATCGAAGCCGGCAAGGGACTCTGGATGATGCATAAAGACCTCGTCTGGCCAGCCGGGGCTGGCATGTTCTTGTGAGACGTCGAAGAGGCAGTGGCAAAGGGGTACGACAGGCTCGCCGCGCAGGCGAGCCGACCTTCTTAGAGGTCTTTCACCAGGCGCAGCGCGTCGTAGATGGCGGCGTGGGTATTGCGCGAAGACACCGCATCGCCGATGCGGAACAGCTGGAAACGGCCGGCGGGATTGCTGGCGAGCTGCTGCGGCTGGCCGACGATCAGGGCCTGGTACTCCACCGCGCCTTCGTTGCTCGCCAGCGGCTTGAGTTCGAAGTAGAGCTCGTCCAGGGGCAGGGTGCCGTGGTTGACCACCACCTGGTCGTAGTGGAAGACCTTTTCCAGGGCGCTGTAGTCGGTACCGACGATGGCCTTGAGCCGGTCGCCGTCGCGCTCTACCGCCTTCAGGCGGTAGGTGACGGTGAAGTGGGTATCGAGCCCTTGCAGGGATCTCATGTAGGGCACCAGGTTCATGCCCATCACCTCGGGGGCGAAGCTGCGGTCGGGCGTCATGATCTCGGTGCGCGCCCCGCTGCGGGCGATGAATTCGGCGGCCTGCAGCCCGGCATGGTCGCCGGCATCGTCGTAGACCAGCACGTTGCGCCCGGGCTTGACGTCGCCGGCGATGATGTCCCAGCTGGACACCACCAGGTCATTGCCGCGTTCGAGCACCTCGGTGTGGGGCAGGCCACCGGTGGCGACGATCACCACGTCCGGGTCTTCCGCCAGCACCCGCTCGGCATCCGCCCAGGTGTTGAAGTGGAATTGCACGCCGAGGCGGTCGCACTGGGCCAGGCGCCAGTCGATGATGCTCTGCATCTCCTTGCGTCGCTCCGACTGGGCGGTAAGGCGCACCTGGCCGCCGGCCTGCTCGGCCAGTTCCAGCACCACCACCTGGTGACCGCGCTCGCCAGCCACCCGGGCCGCCTCCAGCCCGCCGGGACCGGCACCGACCACTACCACCTTGCGGCGGATCGCAGCCTTGGCGAGGGTGTGGGGCATGCTGGTCTCGCGGCCGGTGGCGGCGTTGTGGATGCAGTAGGCCGCGCCGCCGTTGTAGATGCGGTCCAGGCAGTAGTTGGCACCGACGCAGGGACGGATGTCGTCTTCGCGGCCTTCGATCAGCTTGCGCACCAGGTGCGGATCGGTCATGTGCGCCCGGGTCATGCCGACCATGTCCACCAGGCCGGCGGCGATGGCGTGGCGGGCGGTGGCGACATCGGGGATCTTGGCGGCGTGAAAGGTGGGGAAGCCGGTACGCGAGCGGATCTCGCCGGCGAAATCCAGGTGCGGCGCGTTGCGCATGCCCTGCACCGGGATGATGTCGGTGAGGGCGGCGTCGGTGGCGATGTTGCCGCGGATGACGTTGAGGAAGTCGATCATCCCGCTGTCCTTGAGCAGCTGGGTGATGGTCAGGCCGTCTTCCTGGGTCAGGCCGCCCTTGGCCACCTCGTCGGCGGTGTAGCGCAGGCCGACGATGAACTGGTCGCCGACCCGGGCGCGAATGGCCTTGAGCACCTCGAAGGTGAAGGTCAGCCGATTGCGCAGCGAGCCGCCGTAGGGCTCGTCCAGGTCGTTGGTCAGCGGAGACCAGAACTGGTCCATCAGGTGGCCGTAGGCTTGCAGCTCGATGCCGTCCATGCCGGCGGCGACCATGCGCTCGGCGGCGTCGGCATAGTCCTTGACGATGCGCTCGATGTCCCAGCTTTCCAGGCGCTTGGGAAAGGCGCGGTGGGCCGGCTCGCGGCTGTGGGAAGAGGACACCACCGGCAGCCAGTCGCCCTTGTCCCAGCGGGTGCGGCGACCCAGGTGGGTCAGCTGGATCATCACCGCCGCGCCGTGCTCGTGGCACTCGTCGGTGAGGTCCTTGAGCCAGCCGACCACCTCGTCCTTGTAGGCCAGCACATTGTTGAACACCGGCGGACTGTCTCGCGAGATGGCCGCCGAGCCCGCCGTCATGGTCATGGCCACGCCGGCCTTGGCCCGCTCCACGTGGTAGGCGCGATAGAGCGCCTTGGGCATGCCGTCTTCGGGATAGGCGGGTTCGTGGGCGGTGATGATGACGCGGTTGCGCAAGGTCAGGTGCTTGAGTCGATAGGGCTGCAGCAAGGGGTCGTTCTTCATGTCCGGTCCACCAGCGCTCATCAGGTGGAGAGACCTTAAAACCCTCTGTACATAGGTGTCAATTAAAAAGACAGTGGTGAACATTTTGGCTTGTTGAGAGTTAGGGTGCGCTGTACCATCGCCCCATGAATGCACCTGCCCCTGCTGTTATCGAACCCTCGCGCGGCTCCTTGGAGAGTTGGCTCAATGCGGCCTATGAAAGCCTCAAGGACGCCGGGGTGGATGCCGTGCGCATCCAGCCGCTGGCGAAGAAGCTCAAGCTGTCGCGCACCAGCTTCTACTGGTTCTTCGAGGATCGGGAGGCGCTGCTCAGGGCGCTGATCGACCAGTGGAAGAACAAGAACACCGGCAATCTGGTGGCCCGCACCGAGGCCTACGCCGAGTCCATCACCGAGGCCATCCTCAACGTCTTCGACTGCTGGCTGGATACCCGGCTGTTCGATTCCCAGTTCGAGTTCGCCATGCGCAGCTGGGCGCTGCAGTCCGCCGAGGTGGCGCAGGACATCGCCGAGGCCGACGCCCTGCGCATCGCCGCGCTCAAGGTCATGTTCGACCGCTTCGGCTTCGAGGACCGCGCGGCCGAGACCCGCGCTCGCTCCATCTACCTGACCCAGATCGGCTACATCAGCATGAAGACCGTCGAGCCTCTGGAGCGCCGGCTCGTCTTCATTCCCGAGTACCTGAAGATCTTCACCGGCCTGGAGCCGGAGCCCCGCGAGTTGGAGCGGTTCTTCAGCCGGCACCAACTGGTGCGCCCTGCGGGCTGATCGAGCCTGCCCGGAATGGACGTGCTGCGTTGTCGCCACGCCCCGGGCCTGACGAGTAGCCTCACCGAGCGGCCGGGGCGACGGCCAGTGGACCGCCCGCTCGGTGAGGCCGGCGGTGCGTGGGGTGCCGCGCCGAACCGACATCCCCGCTTCGAACGGCGGCACGGATGGGGCTGCTTCAGGCCTGCTCCGTCCTCGCCTAGCGCAGGCTCAGTACGCTGGCGGAGGAGGGCTGCCAACCGCCGCCGAGTGCCTTGAAGGTCGCGACCGCCGCGCGCGCGGCGGCGGTCTGTGCCTGAGCCCGCGCATCGGCGGTGCGCAGCAGGCGCTCGTCGGCCTGCAGGACGTCGATCAGGGGCACCACCCCCCTGCCATAGGCGAGGGCCGCGGATTGGCGGGCCTGGGTGAAGGCGCGTTCGCTGGCGGCCAGCAGGCTGGCTTGCTCTTCGCGGCGCAACTGGCCGGCAAGGGCGCCTTCGACGTCTTCCGTCGCCCGCAGGACGGCGAGTCGATAGGCCGCCAGCAGCTCCGCATCACGCCCCCTGGCTGCCTGGATCTGCGCATCGATGCGGCCGAAATCGAACAATCGCCAACGCACGCCCACGGCAGCCAGCGCCTGCTTGGCATCCTGGTCGAAGAGATGACTGGCGGAGAGGGTGGTGGCGCTGCCGAGCAGGGCGCTCAGGGAGAACTTGGGATAATACTCGGCGATGGCCACGCCGATCCGGGCGTTGGCCGCGGCCAGCTGGCGCTCCGCGACGATCAGGTCGGGACGGCGTCTGAGCAGGTCCGCGGGATCGCCGGCGGTTTCGATGCGCGGCGGCATGGGAATGGGGGTCATCTGCGCCAGCCTGCCGCGGTAGGTGCCGGGCGGCGCTGCCAGCATGACGTCCAGCGCGTTCAGGGTCACTTCCAGCGAAGACTGCAGTACGGGCACCGTGGCCTGGACCTCCGCCAGTGCCCCTTCGGCTTGGTGCAGCTCCCGTTCGGTCGCCAGCCCCTTGTCGTTGAGCAGCCTGACCATGGACAGCAGCCCCTGCTGGGTCTCGACCTGGCGACGGGCGATGGCCAGGCGGGTCTGCAGGCCACGGATGTCCAGGTAGAGATCGGCTGTCTCGGCGGCCACGGCGAGGCGCACGGCGTCGGCGCTGGCCGCCGTGGCCTGGTAGTCGGCCCGCGCGGCTTCGCGGTCGCGTCGCAGGCCGCCGAATAGGTCGAGCTCCCAGCTGGCACCGAGATTGGTTTCATAGGATGACCCGTTCCTGTCGTAGCCAGGGGTCGCCGCGAGGACGCGCCCGAGAGGCGTCTCCAGGGACTGGTGGGCGCGCCCGGCCGTACCCTCCAGATCCCCGCTCGGGCGCAGCGCCGCCCGGGCCATGGCGAGACTCGCGCGCGCCTGGGCGAGGCGGGCGTCGGCCTGGGCCAGGTCGAGATTCTGCGCCAGGGCCTGCTCCACCAGCTGGCTCAGCAGCGGATCGTCGAAGCGTGCCCACCAGGCCTCCAGCGCCTGATCGCTCAAGGGCGCCGTCTGGGGTTGCCGCTGGTAGCTCGTCGGCAGCGGCAGCGTCGGGGCCTGGTAGTCGGGACCGACGGTACAGCCGCTCGCCAGGGCGGCGCCGGTGAGCAGAATGATCTGGAATCTGGAGCGCATGGGCTTTTATCCTGAGCGACGCCTAACGAGTTTAGTGACCGTTGTGTATATTGGTCACTCATCGTTTCCTTTGCAACTGCCGGAATGCCACCTGCTCATGACTACCGAATCCGCTTCATCCGGCCCGTCCCGTGGACCGGCCGAACACGATGTCCGTCACCAGATCATCGTGGCGGCCAGGGAGCACTTCAGCCGCTACGGATACGAGAAGACGACGGTGTCCGAACTTGCCCGGAGCATCGGTTTCTCCAAGGCCTACATCTACAAGTTCTTCGACTCCAAGCAGGCCATAGGCGAGGCCATCTGCATGGATTGCCTGGAGGGAATCGAGGCCGAGGCGAGGGCGGCGGTAGCCTCGGCCAGCAGCGCGCCAGACAAGCTGAGAAAGCTGTTCCAGAGCCTTCCAAGTGCGACGCTGAAGCTGTTCTCCGAGGACCGCAAGCTCTACGAAATCGCCATCTCCGCCTCCTCGGGTCGTTGGCCCGCCACCGTCACCCACGAAGCTCGGCTGAAGGAGCTGCTCAGGGAGATCCTCGTCCAGGGACGCGCCGAGGGCCAATTCGAGCGCAAGACGCCGCTCGACGACGTGATGATCGCCACCTACCTGGTGCTGCGCCCCTATCTGAATCCGCTGATGCTGCAGTACAGCTTCGAGCAGCTCGAGGTCGCTCCTACCCAACTGGCCAACCTGGTACTGCGCAGCCTTTCCCCCTAAAATATTGGGTGACTATTGACTAATTTGGTCACTCGTATCAAATTGCGGGCTCTGATGGTATCCACTCGGAGCTTCCATGTTCGCGCGCCGCTCGCTTTCCCCGGCCTTGGTCACTTTACTCGTGCCGCTGGCTCTCGCCGGGTGCAATGCCCCCACTCAGGTCGATCCGCGTACGCAACCGCCCCTGGTGCGCGCTGCGGCGGTGGAGTCGGCCGGGAGTGCCAGCCGGACCTTCACTGGCATCGTCGCGGCGCGGGTTCAGAGCGATCTTGGCTTTCGCGTGGCGGGCAAGATCGCCGAGCGGCTGGTGGACACTGGCGAGGTCGTCAAGCGCGGCCAGCCGCTGCTGAGGCTCGATCCCATCGATCTGCAACTGGCCCTGCAGGCGCAGCGGGAAGCCGTCGCGGCCGCCCAGGCACGTGCCCGGCAGGCGGCGGATGACGAGGCGCGTTACCGGGACCTGCGCGGGACCGGGGCGATCTCGGTATCCGGCTATGACCAGATCAAGGCCGCGGCGGATACCGCCAGGGCGCAGCTCAGGGCGGCCGAAGCCCAGGCCGAGGTGGCGCTCAACGCCAGTCGTTATGCCGTGCTGGTAGCCGATGCAGACGGCACGGTGGTCGATACGCTGGCGGAGACCGGGCAGGTAGTGGCCGCTGGACAGATCGTGTTGCGCCTGGCTCGTGCAGGTGCCCGGGAGGTCGCTGTCCAACTGCCGGAAACCCTGCGTCCGCCGCTTGGTTCCATTGCGCAAGCCAGCCGCCTGGACAGTGCGCAACAGCCGGTACCGGCACGGCTGCGGCAGTTGTCGGATAGTACCGACCGCGAGACGCGTACCTTCGAGGCGCGCTATGTGCTCGAAGGGGCGCTGGCCAACGCTCCCCTGGGCACTACGGTGACACTGCGTATTCCGGAAGGGGGAGTGGAGCGGGGGAATGCCTTGAAGGTGCCTCTGGGTGCCCTGCATGACGAAGGCAGGGGCGCCGGAGTCTGGCGGATCCAGAGCTCGCCCGAGCAGGTTGCCTGGGTACCCGTGCAGGTTCGTCAGCTGTCGGACGACACCGCCGTGGTAGATGGGGCGCTCCAGCAGGGTGACAGGATCGTGGCCCTTGGCGCTCATCTGCTCCATGAAGGCGAGGCGATCCGGGTGGCCACGAATGCCAAGGATGCCCTGGAAGGAAAGCAGCCGTGAGCGAGAGCCGGTTCAATCTGTCGGCGCTCGCCGTCCGTGAGCGCTCGATTACCCTGTTTCTGATCCTGCTGGTCTCGGTCGGCGGGGTACTGTCGTTCTTCAAGCTGGGCCGGGCGGAAGATCCGGCCTTCACGGTCAAGGTCATGACCATCGTCACCGCCTGGCCAGGCGCCACGGCGCAGGAGATGCAGGATCAGGTCGCCGAAAAGCTGGAAAAGCGCCTGCAGGAGTTGCGCTGGTACGACCGCGCGGAAACCTACACCCGTCCTGGCCTGGCCTTCACCACCCTGACGCTGCTCGACAGCACGCCCCCGGCCGAGGTACCGGAGGAGTTCTATCAGGCGCGCAAGAAGATCAGCGACGAGGCCAAGACCTTGCCCGCCGGGGTGATCGGGCCGATGGTCAACGACGAATACGCCGACGTCACCTTCGCGCTCTTCGCCCTCAAGGCCCGGGGCGAGCCCCAGCGTCTGCTGGCACGCGAGGCGGAAACGCTGCGCCAGCGCCTGCTGCATGTACCGGGGGTGAAGAAGGTCAACATCCTGGGTGAGCAGGCCGAGCGTATCTATGTGGAGTTTTCCCACGATCGCCTGGCGACCCTGGGGGTGGCACCGCAAGACATCTTCGCCGCGCTCAATGCCCAGAATGTCCTGACGCCCGCAGGCTCCATCGAAACCCGCGGACCGGAGGTCTACGTCCGCCTCGACGGCGCCTTCGACCAACTCGATGCCATTCGCGACACCCCGGTGATCGTCAAGGGCAGGACCCTCAAGCTGGCGGACATCGCCACGGTCAAACGCGGCTATGAAGATCCGGCGACCTTCCTCATCCGTAGCGGCGGCGAGCCCGCCCTGCTGCTCGGCATCGTCATGCGCGATGGCTGGAATGGCCTGGATCTCGGCAAGTCACTTGAAAGCGAAGTCGGCGCCATCAACGCCGAGATGCCCTTGGGCATGAGCCTGACCAAGGTGACCGACCAGGCGGTCAACATCGCCTCGTCGGTCGACGAGTTCATGGTCAAGTTCTTCGTCGCCCTGCTGGTGGTCATGGTGGTGTGTTTCGTCAGCATGGGCTGGCGGGTGGGCATCGTCGTGGCCGCTGCGGTGCCCCTGACGCTGGCCGCTGTCTTCCTGATCATGGCCGCCACCGGCAAGAACTTCGACCGCATCACCCTGGGCTCGCTGATCCTGGCCCTGGGCCTGCTGGTGGACGACGCCATCATCGCCATCGAGATGATGGTGGTGAAGATGGAGGAGGGCTATGACCGGGTCAAGGCGTCGGCCTATGCCTGGAGCCACACCGCCGCCCCCATGCTGGCCGGCACCCTGGTAACGGCCGTGGGCTTCATGCCCAATGGCTTCGCTCGCTCCACCGCTGGCGAGTACACCAGCAACATGTTCTGGATCGTCGGCATTGCCTTGATCACCTCCTGGATCGTGGCGGTGGTCTTCACGCCCTACCTGGGCGTCAAGCTGCTGCCGGAAACCAAGATGGTCGAAGGCGGGCACACCGCGCTCTACGACACGCCGCGCTACAACCGCTTCCGCCGCGTGCTCGGCCAGGTGATCGCCCGCAAGTGGCTGGTCGCGGTGCTGGTGATCGGTTTGTTCGTGGCCGCCATCCTCGGCATGGCCGTGGTCAAGAAGCAGTTCTTCCCCATCTCCGATCGTCCCGAAGTGATGGTGGAGGTGCAGATGCCCTATGGTACCTCGATCAGCGAGACCGAGCGGGCGACCGCCAAGGTCGAGGCCTGGCTCGCCCAGCAGGAGGATGCGCGCATCGTGACCTCCTACATCGGGCAGGGCGCGCCACGCTTCTTCCTGGCGATGAGCCCGGAGTTGCCGGACCCGTCCTTCGCCAAGATCATCATCCGCACCGACGACCCGCAGGCCCGTGAAGGGCTCAAGCTGCGCCTGCGCCAGGCCATCGCCGCCGGGCTCGCGCCCGAGGCGCGGCTGCGGGTTACCCAGCTGGTGTTCGGACCCTATTCGCCGTTCCCGGTCGCCTACCGGGTCAGCGGTCCCGATCCGCAGGTGCTGCGTCGGATCGCCGGCGAGGTGGAAGGGGTGATGCGCGCCAGCCCGATGATGCGCACCGTCAACACCGACTGGGGGACGCGAACGCCGGTGCTGCACTTCAACTTACAGCAGGATCGCCTGCAGGCGATGGGACTGACCTCCAGCGCCGTGGCACAGCAGCTGCAATTCCTGCTCAGTGGCGTTCCGGTGACGGCGGTGCGCGAAGACATCCGTACCGTCCAGGTGGTCGCGCGGGCAGCGGGCGACGTTCGCCTCGATCCGGCGCGGCTGGGCGATCTCACCCTGGTCGGCGCCCAGGGCCAGCGCATTCCGCTATCCCAGGTCGGCGCGGTGGAGGCGCAGATGGAAGAGCCCCTCATGCGGCGCCGCGATCGGGTGCCGACCATCACTGTGCGTGGTGACATCGCAGAAGACCTGCAACCACCGGACGTTTCCACTGCGGTGCTCAAGCAACTGCAGCCAATCATCGATCGTTTGCCGGCGGGCTACCGCATCGTACAGGCCGGCGCCATCGAGGAGTCCGGCAAGGCGTCCGTCGCCATGCTGCCGATCTTCCCGATCATGATCGCCCTGACGCTGCTGATCATCATCCTGCAGGTCCGCTCCATGTCGGCGATGGTGATGGTCTTCCTGACCAGTCCGCTGGGGCTGATCGGGGTGGTGCCGACGCTGCTCCTGTTCCAGCAACCCTTCGGTATCAACGCCCTGGTCGGGCTGATCGCGCTGTCGGGCATCCTGATGCGCAACACCCTGATCCTGATCGGGCAGATCCACCAGAACGAGCAGGATGGCCTGCCACCCTTCCAGGCGGTGGTCGAGGCCACCGTCCAGCGGGCACGGCCGGTGATCCTCACCGCGCTGGCGGCGATCCTGGCCTTCATCCCGCTCACCCATTCGGTGTTCTGGGGCACCCTGGCCTACACCCTCATCGGCGGCACCCTCGCCGGCACCGTGCTGACCCTGGTGTTCCTGCCGGCCATGTACGCCATCTGGTTCAGGATCAAGCCATCGCCTGCCCACGGCTGATCGTTTCCGTCTCCCTTCCTTCCACGAAAAGGCACTGACATGTCGAAAGCAGAAGTTGTCGTCATCACCGGTGTGTCGTCTGGCATCGGACGCGCCACTGCCATCCGGCTGGCAACACGGGGATGCCGGGTGTTCGGCACTGTGCGTAGCCAGCAGAGCGCTCAGGCTATTCCAGGTGTGGAGCTCGTCGAAATGGACGTCCGTGAGGAAGACTCGGTGCGCCGTGGCACCGCCGCCATCATCGCGCGGGCCGGACGGATCGATGTCCTGATCAACAATGCGGGGGGGACCTTGCTCGGCGCCCTGGAGGAGACATCGGTCGGTGAAGCCCGGAGCCTGTTCGACACCAACGTCTTCGGCCTCCTGCGTACGATCCAGGCGGTGCTGCCGCACATGCGTGCGCAAGGCGCCGGCCGCATCGTCAATGTCAGTTCGGTGCTGGGCTTTCTGCCGGCGCCTTACATGGCGCTCTATGCGGCCTCCAAGCATGCTGTGGAGGGACTCTCGGAAACGCTGGACCACGAGGTACGCCAGTTCGGGATTCGCGTCGCCTTGGTCGAGCCGTCGTTCACCAAGACCAACCTGGATCTCAACGCCCCTCAGACCGCCGTCAAGATCCGGGAGTACCAACAACAGTTCGGCATGGTCGCCCAGGCCATTCGGAAGAATATCGAGAAGGCGCCCGATCCCGCTGGCGTGGCCACGACGATCGTCGATGCGGCGCTGGGAGGTTGGAAGATGCGACACACCCCCAAAGGCGAGGCATCGCTCCTGGTCAGGCTGCGCCGCTTCATGCCGGGCGGCCTCGTCGAGAAGGGCCTGCGAAAGACCTTCGGGCTGGCCTGACCGGATCCGCGCCAACCGGCGGCCCACGTGCCTTGCAAGACACGCCCTTGAGTCCAATGAGCGAAGACATCCCATGACCCACCTGGACAGCACCCGTGCCGACGTGCCACCCGCGCTCGGCGAAAACGCATCGACAGGTGTGGCGGCCGGTATGCCTTCACCCTGGCCGGTGTTCTGGGTGGCCGCCATCGCGGTATTCCTCGTAGCCATGGATGGCACCCTGCTGTTCGCGGCGTTCAGCGCCTTGCGGGCCGGGTTCGTGCGCGCGACGCCGGCGGACCTTTCCTGGGTGCTCAACGCCTACACGGTCGTCTACGCGGCCATGCTCATCCCGGCCGGCGGCTTGGCGGACAGGCATGGGCGCAAGAAGGTATTTCTCATCGGGGTCTGGCTGTTCGTGGGGGCGTCCGTCGCTTGCGGCTTGTCAGGGAGCGTGGAGTGGCTGGTGGCGGCAAGGGTGCTGCAAGCCATCGGGGCTGCCTTGCTGACGCCCGCGTCGCTGTCGCTGGTGCTGGCCGCCTTTCCGATCACAAGGCGCGCTGTGGCGGTAAGCCTTTGGGGCGCGGTGGGGGGCCTGGCCGCGGCTTTCGGTCCCAGCCTGGGCTCTTTCGTCGTCGCCTCGCTCGGTTGGCAGTGGGGGTTCTACCTGAACGTACCCCTGGGCCTCTTCGCGCTCTGGCGGGGAACGAAACTGCTGGCGGAGACGAAACAACAGACCGAGGGGCGGCCGCTGGATCTGGTGGGCATGGGCTTGCTGGTGGTCGGCATCGGTGCCCTGGCGTTATCCATCGTGCAGTCCGAGTCTCCGGCCTGGTCACGGCGGGAGCTGCTGGGCGCACTGGGCATCGGGTTGGCATGCCTGATCGGATTCGTGGTCTGGGCGCGCTCTACGGTTGCTCCTCTGGTCGATCTGCGCCTGTTTCACAACCGCACCTACAGCTACGTCAATCTCGCGACCCTGAGCTTCGGCATCGCGTTTTCGATGATTTTCTTCGCCTTCTTCTTCTACATGAGCGCGATCTGGAAGTATCCGCTGCCCCTGGCCGGTCTGGCCATGATGCCCGGCCCGCTGATGGTGGTACCCACCGCTGCGCTGTCGGGCCGGGTAGCGAGCCGCTATGGCCACCGTCCCCTGCTGCTGATCGGGTGCCTGGTCTACGCCATGAGCGGACTGTGGTTTCTCTTCGTTCCAGGGCTCGAGCCCGCCTACCTGACACAGTGGCTGCCGGGCATGCTGCTCAGTGGCGTGGGCGTCGGCCTGGTGATGCCCTCGTTGGCGGGTGCGGCGGTCAGTCGCCTGTCGGTAGACCACTACGCGGTAGGGGGTGCCGTCAACCAGGCCATACGCCAGATCGGATCGGTCATGGGGGTTGCGCTGACCGTCCTGCTCCTCGGCCATCCCAGCTTGCAGCGCGCCGATTTCGATGCCGTCTACCTGTGCCATATCGGCCTGGCCTTACTTACCGCGGGCCTGTGCGTGCCGGTGGACACGCGGTCTGCGGTCCCTCCCTACCGTGTTCCCGATGCGCGTTAGGACGCGTGTGAGTAGGGCGTTCGGCAGGCTTTTCCGAGACGGGTTCGAGACAGGATCGATATCCCGGCTGCAAGGACCGTCCCTTGGGCCCCCAAGCTGGCACGCGCCTTGATCGGGCGCGGACAAGACACGAGGTCGCCCGCGGGCGCCTCGTCCATCGAGAGAAGAGGTAGCGCAATGCAAGGCAACGACAGAACACGCATCGTGGTGACCGGCATGGGCACGGTCAGTCCGCTGGGATGTGGCATCGACAGGGTCTGGGCACGGCTGCTGGCCGGCCGTTCGGGCCTGGGCCTGCTGCCACCCGAGGTCAGCGACGGGGTGGGCAGTCTCATTGCCGGCCAGGTACCGAGCCTCGCCGAAGATCCGGAGGCGGGCTACGACCCCCTGGTGGCCATCGCCGCCAAGGATCTGAAGAAGATGGATCGCTTCATCGAATTCGCCCTGGTGGCGGCCCGGGAAGCGCTCGACCAAGCCGGCTGGCAGCCGACCAGCGAGGCGCAACGCGAGCGGACAGCGACCATCATCGCCTCCGGGGTGGGTGGTTTCGGCGCCATCGCCGAGGCGGTGCGGACTACCGATGCCCGCGGCCCACGCCGGCTCTCGCCATTCACCGCGCCGTCGTTCCTGGCCAACATGGCCGCCGGTAACGTGTCCATCCAGTACGGTTTCCGCGGTCCGCTGGGAGCGCCCATCACGGCCTGCGCCGCCGGTGTCCAGGCCATCGGCGATGCCGCCCGGCTGATCCGCAGTGGCGAGGCCGACATCGCCCTCTGCGGCGGGGCCGAGGCGGCCATCAACCGCGTGAGCCTGGGCAGCTTCGCCGTCGCCCGGGCCCTGTCGACCGGGTTCAACGAGCGTCCGCAGGAGGCCTCGCGTCCCTTCGACAGTGATCGCGACGGCTTCGTCATGGCCGAAGGGGCGGGGCTGCTGGTGATCGAGACCCTGGAGCATGCTCTGGCTCGGGGCGCCACGCCGCTGGCCGAACTGGTGGGTTATGGCACCAGTGCCGATGCCTATCACCTCACCGCCGGCCCGGAAGACGGCAGCGGTGCCCGTCGCGCCATGGCGCAGGCCCTGCGCCAGGCCGGCATCGATGCCGCCCAGGTTCAGCACATCAATGCCCATGCCACCTCCACCCAGGTGGGCGACAAGGGCGAGCTGGCCGCCATCCGCGCGGTCTTCGGCAACAACGCTCCGGTGGCCATCAGCTCGACCAAATCCAGCACGGGACACCTGCTCGGCGCCGCAGGCGGCATCGAGGCGATCTTCACCGTGCTCGCGCTGCGCGACCAGATCGTGCCGCCGACACTGAATCTGCACCATCCGGATCCGGCTGCCGAAGGCCTGAATCTTGTCGCCCTGCAGGCACGGCAACTACCGATTGAGTACGCGCTATCGAATGGCTTCGGCTTCGGTGGGGTGAACGCCAGCGTGTTGTTCAGGCGCTGGCTGGGGGCCTGAGTGTTGCTGAACGCAGGAGCACGTGCAGCTTGGCGGCTCACGCCGGAAGCGCTGCACACGATTTTTTGGACTCGCGTAGCGGTAGGAGCGGCGTTTCCCTGCGTCGTCTTCAGATAGAAATGAGTCCACCAGGAAGAGAAGGCTTTCTTCCTGTTTTTCTCCAGCCGCTGCCCAAGATTCAACCGGGCAGCTGGCACCTCGTCAGATCCCAGGACTGACGAGCACCCATCGTCCGGGAATACCGGACGCTGGCCTATGGATGCATACATGCAAGAATGTTTGTAAAAGACCGGCTAAACGCTAAGCTGGCGAAACAGATCCCGTTTAAACGAGAGACCTATGCGCCGTACGAAGGAAGACGCTGAGCAAACCCGGCAAACCATTCTGGATGCAGCCGAGGCGTTGTTTCTCACCAATGGTGTTTCACGCACCAGCCTCGAAATGATCGCCAGAGAGTGCGGGTTCACTCGAGGAGCGGTGTATTGGCACTTCAGGGACAAGGCGCAGCTGGTCCACGAGATGCTCAATCGCATCCGCATTCCGCTCGATGAAGTCACCCAGCAGTTGAGTGCGGATGGGGAGGGCGATTGCCTGATGAGGCTGTACGAACTGTGCGTCGAGTGCATGGAGAAATTCGTTCAGCCGGGACGGGAGCGTCGAGTCATGACCATCCTGATGCACCGTTGCGAATTCACGCTGGAACTGCAGGAAGTCGAACAGCGGGAAAATGCCTTGACCCGCGAATTCGTAGCGCTCGTCGAACGCCTCTTCGACGGCCAACGGCAGCGCCTGCAGGCCGCGGTGACGCCGAGAAGTGCCAGCCTACAGCTGCATAGCCTGTTTTGCGGCACGCTGGCTGGCATCCTTCGTGACCAGGACATCTTCGCGCCGCTCATGGATGTACGGCTGATCTTCACCCTCTACTTCAGGTCGCTGGTGAAGGACTGGCCCTGACGGTGGGCGAGCGGCGCGCCAGCGGAGCAAGGGGCCGGCACTGAAGCCGTTCTACCGCTGGACGCGGTACTGAGCTGCCCCCGGAGTTGGTTTTCAGCCTTCGCGGGGCGTTCCTGCAGGGTGATCGCTCTTTTCCGGCAGCGACCCGCACACTTTCGGGACGCTACCCCGTTCAGGCCGGCGCGCTCCCAGTCGCTACTTGAAACGAGCGGTGTAATCCGCCAGGTTACTGGGCGTGATCAGCTCGTACGGCACCCAGACATCCGCCTGGACCGGTTCCTTGCGGATCATCCTGAGCGCGGACTGTATCGCCTGCCGGGCTTGGCCCCGCGGGTCCTGGAACACCGAGGCGGCCAGCAGTCCGCGCTTGATCGCTGCCTGGCCGTCGGGCAGGCCATCCACGCCCACCACCGGCACCTCGCCCTTGGTCTTGCCGGCCTGCTGCAGCGCCATGGCGGCGCCGATGGCCATCTCGTCGTTGTTGGCGACGATGGCGTCGAAGTGGGTCCCGGCGGTCAGCCAGTTGCTGGTCAGGTCCATGCCCTTGCTGCGATCCCAGTCGGCGTTCTGCTGGGCGACCACCTTGATGCCGGGATAGGCCTTGAGCGCTTCCTTGAGCCCCTCGGAGCGGCCGCGGGTGGCGTTCTGGGTCAGCTCGCCCATGATCAAGGCGATGCTGCCCTTGCCGTTCAGCTGCTTGGCGATGAACTGCCCCTGCAACTGCCCGGCCTGCAGATCGTCCGAGGCCACGGCGACCACTCCGGCGGGTAGCTTGGGATCGTCCGGGCGCCGGTTGACGTACACCAGCGGAATCTTGGCCGTGGTGGCGGCGCGAGTGATGTTCACGGTGGCAGCGGTGTCCACCGGCAACACGATCACGGCATCCACGTTCTGCGCCAGGAAGCTCTGCACCTGGTTCAGCTGGCGCACGACGTCGCCCTGGGCGTCCTCGAATTGCATGCTGATCTTTTCCGTCTTGCCGGCCTCTTCGAGGTTGCGGCGAACGTAGGTCATGAAGTTGTCGTCGACCTTGGCGATGCTGACGCCGATGCGGTAGTCGGCGAGGGCCAGGGAGGGTAGGGCTAAGGCGAAGACCGCGCACAGCAGGTTGCGAAACAGCATGTCTGGTTCCTCTTGTTGTTATTCGACTCGAAGGATGAGGCTGGGATTACAGGGTGAAGGCCGCTCTGAAACGCTCCAGCGCGCGCTCGGTATCGCCATCCGCCGCCCAGCCTTCGAGGCCGACCACGCCGCGATAGCCGAGCGCGGCGAGCGCGCGGGCGATGGCCGGGTAGTGGATCTCGCCGGTCCCTGGCTCGCAGCGTCCGGGGACGTCGGCGACCTGGATCTCGCCGATGGCCGGACCTGCCCGGCGGATCAGCTCGATCAGGTTTCCTTCGCCGATCTGGGCGTGGTAGAGGTCCAGGTTGAGCCGCAGGTGGGGGCTGGCGACCGCCTCGATCAGGGCCAGGGTGTCTTCGGCGCGGGCGAAGGGCACGCTGGGATGGTCCACGGCGGTATTGAGATTCTCCAGCAGGAAGATCCGGCCCGCGGACTCGCCCAGGCGGGCGATCTCGGCGAGGGTGTCACGCGCCGCCAGCCAGTGGTGGCCGCTCACCGCGGCCAGCGGCTTGACCGGCAGGCCGCGCGGGTCCAGGCCGGTGCCGTGCAGGTTGAGCGCCGGGCAACCCAGGCGCTCGGCCACGGCCAGGGATTTCCGGGCACTGGCGAGCAGGGCGGCACGGCCTTCGGCGCTCACCAGGTCGCCGGAGACATAGCCGGTCATGGAGGTGAAGCGCGCGCCGGTGGCGGCCAGGGCGTCGATGTCGTGGCGGGTCCAGTCCCAGATCTCCACGGCGAAGCCCAGGGTGTGCAGGCGGCGGACCCGCTCGACGAAGGGCAGGTCGAGAAAGACCATTTCGGCGCTGACGGCCAGGATGAAGGGCGATGAGGTCATGGGCTTCACTCCGCGACGGCGACCGGTTGGCCGGTCTGCACCGATTCGATGGCGGCCAGGGCGATGGCCAGCGCCGCTCGGGCATCGTGGCCGCCCACCGGCACCGGGCTGCCCTCGCGCACGGCATCGACGAAGGCGCGCAGCTCGGCCAGGTAGGCGTCGCGCAGCAACTCGGCGTCGGAGCGCTGGGTGGTCTGGCTGATGCCTTCGGCGCCGTAGCAGACCAGCTCGCTGGTGCGGGCATCCCCGGCGGTCAGCATCCCCGCGCTACCGAATACCTCGCCGCGTACGTCGTAGCCGTACACCGCCTGGAAGTTGGCCTCGGCGGTGGCGATGGCGCCGTTGTCATAGCGGATGGTCACTACGGCGGTGTCCAGCAGCCCGCGGTCACGGAAATCGGGGCGCACCAGGGCGTCGGCCACCGCGTAGACCTGCACGGCGCGGGCGCCCGGATTGAAGAAGTTGAGGGTGTCGAAGTCGTGGATCAGGGTTTCGAGGAAGATGGTCCAGGGCTTCACTGCCGCCGGATCGTGCAGCGCCGGATCGCGGGTGAGGGAGCGCAGCAGTTGCGGCGTGCCGATCCGGCCTTGAACGATCAGCTCCCGGGCGGTGCGAAAGCTGGTGGCGAAACGCCGGTTGAAGCCCACCTGCAGGGCCACACCGGCATTCGCGCAGGCGGCGATGGCCCGGTCGGCCTCTTCCAGGGTCACGGCCATGGGCTTTTCGCAGAACACCGGCTTGCCGGCCCGGGCGGCGGCCACCACCAGCTCGGCATGGCTGCGGGCCGGGGCGACGATGACCACGGCCTCCACGGCGGGATCCTCGATCAACGCCTGGGGATCGGTGTGGATATGGGCGACGTCCAGGGTCTCGCCGAGTCGGGCGGCGGCGCCGGGTGCCGGGTCGGCCAGGGCGACCAGGCGCGCGCCATGCAGGTGCTGGGCGAGGGCGGTGGCATGGAAGGTACCCATGCGACCGGTGCCGATGAGGCCGAGGGAGAGTGGGGTCTTCTGCTGGGGCATGAGGCGTCCTCTTATGATTGTTGTACGCGTGGGCGGTGAGCCCGGGAGGGCGGAGCAACCGGCATGCCAGAGAACGGAATGCAGCCAGGCTGCGGGCTGCGGGGCTTGTCAGCCCAGGCTTATGTCTATAAAAAAGACATGTCCAGCTGGACATGTCCAAAGGTTGGACGAGGAGCCGAAGATGCAGGAGCAGGTCGCCCCGAGCGAGCTGACGCGGGAATTGCAATTCGTCAGCGAGCTGCAGCGGCCGTCGGTCGCCGAAGGTGTCCAGCGCGAGCTGGATGCCGCCTGGACGGACTGCCTGGCGGGGGCCACTGAACTGGTCCCGGTGCGGCCGGTGATCCGGGCGTCCTGGCTGCGCAGTTGCGCGGCGGGCATCGTCGCGGAGGAATTCCACTACGAGTTCGTCGAGCCGCAGGATCTGGCCCGCCGGCTGGAACGGCAGCGCGAGCTGCTGGACATCGCCGCGCCGGTCATGGCCGAGCTGCTGCGCTACAACCCGGGCGGCCACCTCAACCTGGCGGATGCCGAGGGCGTGACCCTGGCCGCCTGCGGTCTCGACCTCACGCCGCTGGGCAGTCGGCTGTTGGAGTCGGTGCAGGGCACCAACTGCACCGGGCTGGCCCTGCGCGAGCAACGGCTGGTGTTCGTCCTGGCGGGGGAAAATTTCAAGCGCGAGCTGCGGGAGCGGCGGATGCATTGTGCCTCGGCGCCGGTCCGCGATCCCCATGGCCGGCTGCTCGGTGCCCTGACGCTCACCGCGGCGGTGGGCAACTTCCACTGCCACACCCTGGGCACGGTGCAGGCGGCGGCGGAGGCGATCTCCCGTCAGCTGGCGCTCACCGCACTGCTGGACGAGCAGCAGCAGGTGTTGGAGGTACTCAACGAAGGCGTCATCCTGCTCGATGACGAGCGCCGTATCCGTAGCCTCAACGGCTATGCCCGCCGCCTACTGCAGCTCGACGACACACAACGGGGGCGTCCCTTCGCCAGCTTCATCAGCCAGGACATCGACCTCGACCTCTGGCTGGATCGTCGCTGGGAGCGCCAGGACCGCGATCTCACCCTGCGGCTGCCGGATGGCAGCGGATTGCCGTGCCTGGCCTCCGCCGCGCCCATTGCCCAGGGCGGCTGGGTGCTGTCGCTGCGGGAGAACCGGCGTATCCGCGAAATCACCCGCCAGTTGCTGGGCACCCGGGCGCGTTACAGCTTCAACGATATCCAGGGTCGCTCGCCAGCCTTGCAGAACGCCTTGCGCGTGGCTCAGGCAGCCAGCCACAGCGAAGCCACGGTGCTGGTACTGGGAGAAAGCGGGGTAGGCAAGGAACTGTTCGCCCAGGCCATCCACAACGCCAGCGACCGGCGTAATGGCCCCTTCGTCGCCCTCAACTGCGGCGCCATCCCCCGCGATCTGGTGCAGAGCGAGCTGTTCGGCCATGTCGAGGGCGCCTTCACCGGCGCCGCCCGCGGCGGTGCGGCGGGCAAGTTCGAACTGGCCGACGGCGGCACCCTGTTCCTTGACGAGATCGGCGACATGCCCCTGGAGGCCCAGGTGAGCCTGCTGCGGGTGCTGCAGGAGGGTGAGGTGACCCGGGTCGGTGCCAAGAAGGCCCAGGCGGTGGATGTCCGAGTCATCGCTGCCACCCATCGCGACCTAGCCCAGGCGGTGGCGGGTGGCAGCTTCCGCGAAGACGTCTTCTATCGCCTCAACGTCCTCACCCTGCAGGTACCGCCGCTGCGCGAGCGCCGCGAAGACATCCCGCTGCTGGTGGCGAGCCTGATCGAGAAGCTGGGGCGCCATCTGCAGCGACCGCCGCTGGCCATCGCCGATGAGGCGCTGGCCTTGCTGGTGGCCCACGGTTGGCCGGGCAATGTGCGGGAACTGGAGAACGTCATCGAGCGGGCGATGAACCTGGCCCAGGGCACGCTCATCCAGCCGACGGACCTGCCGCCCGGCCTGCTCGCCGCGGCCGCGCCCGAGGTCGCGGAAGGCGACCGCCTGACGCCGCTGGAGCTCGGTCAGCGCGACCTGATCCGCGCGACCCTGGAACAGACCCGCGGCAACCTGCGGCAGACCGCAAGCCGACTGGGCATTTCCCGCGCCGGGCTGTACGTCAAGCTGCGCCGTTACGGCCTGGAGCCGGCGGCGTTCCGTCCCGGACGCTGAAGCGGCAGTGCCAGGCGCCGGGCGGAATGCTCAGGCGCCTGGCTTCGCTTAGCCGCGCCCGACCAGGCGCGAGACCCATTGCGCCAGGCGCAGCTTGGCGGGCGAGTAAGGCGGGAACAGCAGCCGGATCGCCAGCAAGGGGCCCGCCTTCATCACGCTGCGTTCGTGGGAGAAGGCGTGGAAGCCGGCCAGGCCGTGGGCGCTGCCCAGCCCGGAATGGTTGACGCCCCCGAAGGGCAGGTTGACCTGGGTGTACTGCTGCATGCAGAGGTTGATACCCAGGCTGCCGGAGCTGGTGCGGGCGGCGACGCGCCGGTGCACCTCGCGATCCTGGCTCCAGAGGTAGAGCGCCAGGGGTTTGGGGCCGGCGTCGATCCGCGCGAAGACCTCGTCCAGGTCGTCGTAGGCGATGACGGGCAGCAGCGGGCCGAAGATTTCCAACTCGTCCAGGTCGCTGCTCACGTTCGAGCAATCCAGCAGGGTGGGGGCCAGATAGCACTGGGCGACGTCGTGGTCACCCCCATGGATCAGGGTGGCACCGGCGGCCTGGGCCTGTTGCAGCAGGAGGGTCAGGTGCGCGGCGTGACGTTCGTGGATGAGGCGAGCGAAATCTGGACTGGCGGCCGGGTCGCTACCATAGCGGCGGGCCAGCAGGGCGCTGCAGCGCTCGTTGAAGGCGTCCAGCAGGCTGCGGTGGACGAAGACGTGATCAGGCGCGACGCAGGATTGCCCGGCGTTGAAGAACTTACCCCAGAGCAGCAGCTCGGCGGCGGCGTCCAGATCGGCGCTGGCATCGACGATGGCGGGCGACTTGCCGCCGAGTTCCAGGGTCACCGAGGCCAGATGGGTCGCGGCGGCCTGCATCACCAGGCGGCCCACGGCCGGTGAGCCGGTGAAGAAGAAGTGATCGAAGGGCAGCGCCAACAGCGCCTGGGCGGTCTCCACGCCGCCCTCGCAGAGGGCCACGGTATCCGGGGTGAAGGCCTCGGCGAGCATTTCCCGCAGCACGGCGTTGATCGCCGGGGTGAATTCCGACGGCTTGAGCACCACGGTGTTACCCGCGGCCAGGGCCGATACCAGGGGCCCGAGCAGCGTCGAGACCGGGTAGTTCCAGGGGCCGATGATCAGGCAGCGGCCGCGAGGCTGGCAGTGGATCTCGGCCGGGCAGCCCAGCGAGGTCAGGGTCGTGCTGACCCGACGTGGCTTCATCCAGCGGCGCAGGTGGCGGCGTGCATGCTGGATCTCTTCCAGCACCGGCATGATCTCGGACAGCTCCACCTCCACCTGGGGCTTGCCGAAATCCGTACGGAAGGCGGTGTAGAGGGCCTCGCGCCTGGCCACCAGGGCCCGGCGCAGGCTGTCCAACAGGACTTGGCGCTCCTCGGCGGCCGAGCTGCGCAAGGTCAGCGCCCGTGCGGCCTGGTCGCTGAACAGCTGCCGTGGCGCCGGGTCAGCGAAGGTGGGTAGGGCAGGGTCGAGCAGGGGGGCAGGCATGGGGCGGTCCGCTGGAGTCGAGAGGCTGGGTAAGGGTAGTGGAGTCGGGCGCATGCGTCCCGCTCAGCCGGAACGCCGCAAGCATCCGCGGCTGGGCAGGCGGCTCGTTCTTGCGCTGCGGCCGAGCCAGATAGGCCCAGAGAACGCCGACCGCGGCCAGTGGGGTGCCAACGCAGGCGAGCAGCGGCAGATCACCAATGGTGACCCTTTCAGGCGCCGCTTCCACTCCTTTTTTCCAGCCAACGCCAGAGCTCGAACAGCCAGCGAACGCCATGGGCGATGCAGGCAATGCCCGCGCACAGCAGATGGAAGAGGGGGATCAACATGCTCCCTGGACCATCGGCGTGCCTCATGCTGAATTCCAGGCTCGCACAGTCCACTGCGATGAACCCCGCCACCCCCAGCAGATAGGGTCCCCACAGTCGGGGGATCGCGCTGAGAATGGCGAGAACGACGAGCGCTCCCATCCACAGCAGACCGAAAGCGAGTGAAATGGCAATGTCGGTCAAACCGGTCGTCCCGTCCAAGAGGGTGGAAGGCTTACTTCCCAGACTGAAGGTAACGCGGGGCCTATCCAAGCACAGCCTTACGAGTGGGGGATGGACGGCTTGTCATTACAGGTGGCATGGCCTCGCTGTATCGTGACGCAGGCCGGGCGCTGGCGCGGCACTGGATGGCGCTAGGCCACTCAAAACCACCCACCAGCATCCGCTGCTGCTCGGCCAGGTGCTGTCCGGGTTTCAAACGTTGATCCAGGCGCGCGGCTGGCGAACCTCATCCCTGGCTACCTGGCGATAGCCGCCTCGATCTCCTTGAACTCCACCACCCGGACATAGGGGGCAATCTCGCCACTGATGGAAAAGTGGGCGCCGATCACGGTGACTTCGACGCCCTCGTTCTCCACCAGATACTGGACGACCTCATGGAAGTCGCCATCGCCCGCGACGAGGTACAGCTTCTTCCAGCCGCGCTTCGCGTGGGAGCGCATCAGGTTGAAGGCCAGGCCCACATCGACGCCTTTCTGACTTTTCGTCGTGTACTGCTCGCCCGTCACGGGATGCAGAATTGGCCCCCCGCCCGCCGATGCGGGCCATTCGTGGGCCTTGCTTTGTAGCCAGTAGAGCTTGACCCGCAACCCGGCACCCTTGGGTGGGGCCGAGCTGAGAAACTTGTTGAAGCCGGTCTGGGCGATGGTCGGCGGGTCGCTGTCACAGTTGAAGTAGTAGGCGTCGCCGATGCGTTCGCCCGCATCTTCTTCGATGTATTGGCGCAGCTTGAGATAGTCGAATTTGGCGCCGGAGACGGAGCCGTTCCAGGCGCTCAAGGCGTAGGCACCGTCGACGAACCAGGCCACACCCTGTTGCTTTGTCATTGCCATCGTATTGCGGGACCGAGCCTTGTAGCGTTGATGGGCATACACCCGCACGCGGGATGCGCAGTCGTACATTGTGAGCGCAATTGCGTCTTCGCGCTGCACTTCCTGAGATCGACGGCCGGCAATGCCTGGTCAGCAGTCATTCGGCGGGCCGTTGCGACACCCGGCGCGGGCGCTCCGCAGGAAGCGCCCGCGCCGGACCCGATCAGGCGACCCGGAAGCGCCCCACCAGCGATTGCTGCTGCTCGGCCAGGCGGGCCAGCTCGCGGCTGGTGACGGCGGTCTGTTCCGCACCGGCGCTGACCTGGATCACCAGGTCGTTGATGTCGTTGACATTGCGGCTGATCTCTTCGGCGACCTGGCTCTGCTGCTCGGCGGCCGAGGCCACCTGGATGTTGCGGTCGTTGATCAGGGTCACGCCCTCGGCGATCTCACCGAGCAGCTCGCCCGCGCGCACCACGTTGCTGGCGCCGGCCTGGACCTGGTTCAGGGTTTCCTGCATGGCCTGGGTGGCGCGATCGGAGCCGCTCTGCAGATGGGCGATCATCTGCTGGATGCTGCCGGTGGATTGCTGGGTTTTCTGCGCCAGGGAGCGCACCTCGTCGGCTACCACGGCGAAGCCACGACCGGCTTCGCCCGCCCGGGCGGCTTCGATGGCGGCGTTGAGCGCCAGCAGGTTGGTTTGCTCGGCGATACCGCGGATGACGTCCAGTACCGAGGAGATGGCATCACTTTCCTGCTTGAGTTCGGCGATGATCTCGGAGGTCCGCTCGGCTTGCACCGACAGCCCCTGCACCAGGCCGATGGTGGCCTGCAGTTCGCGGCGACCCTGGCTGGTGTTGCCTTCCACCTGGCGCGAGCCCTCGGCGGCTTCCGTGGTGCTGCGGGCGACGTCCTTGACCGTGGCGCTCATCTCGGCGATGGCGGTGGCCACCTGGTCGGTACCCAGGCGCTGCTGGGCGACGTTCTGGCTGGTCTGGATGGCCACTGCGGAGGCCTCTTCCGCGGCGGTGGCGACCTGCACGGTAGCGGCGCCGATCTCCTGGATCACCTGGCCGAGCTCCTGGCTCATCAGGTTGAGGTTATTGGTGATGGTGCCGAATTCGTCCCGACCCTGGTAGGCGCAACGAGCGGTGAGGTCGCGGGTGGCCAGGCGGGTCAGGGTGCCGTTGACCTGCTCCACGGCCTGCTTGATGTTGCGGATGATCACCCAGGCCAGCACCGAGACGGCCAACAGCACCCCCAGCACCAGGCCCAACGTGGTCCAGAGATGGTGGCTGGCGCGGGCGCGGGCCTGCTCGGCGAGGGCGCCGACGCTGGTGCCCAGGTCGGCCTCCACCTTGCCCATCAGGTCGATGCGCTGGGTGGCGAGGTTGAACCAGTCTTCCGGCTTGATGCCGAGGGGGTCGCCCAGCGGGACGGTGAAGGCCAGCTGTTGCAGCCGACTGACTTCCAGGGCGCTGGGCTGCTTGAAGGTGTCCTCGAACTCGCGGATGAAGTCGGGCGTGGCCTTGCGCTGGAAGGCGTCGGCGTAGGCGGAGAATTCGCCCAGGTTGCGGGCGAAGCGCGACAGCAGGCCGGCATCGAAGCGATTCTGGTTGAAGGCCAGGCCGAGCAGCACCCGCTCGCGACCGGCGCGTTCCTTCATCTCGACGAACAGATTGAGGGCACCCAGGGCGCGCAGGATGGCCGGATCGTTCACCCCGGCTTCGAGGGCGTGGGTGTAGCCGATCAGGGTCTTGATCAGGTCGGTGTAGGCGGTGCCGGACTGGGTGCTGTTGAGGCTCAGGCCATCCACCTTGCTGCGCAGTTCGCGCAGGCCGTCCGTGGCACCCAGGGCGGTCTGGAGTTCGGTGTCGTCGCTGGTGGCCAGGGCGCGCAGGGCGGCCAGGGCCTGGTCGCTGTCCTGGCGGAAGGTCTTGAGCTTGTCCTGCATCGCCTTGCCGCCGCTGCCGAGGAACACGCCGCTGGCGCCGCGTTCACGCTGCAGGCTGGTGACCACGGCGCTGATGCGCTGGGCCGTGGCACTGGCGGTCACGGTGTGCTCCATGTCCTTGAAGGTTTCGTAGCGGTCGGCGGTGTAGAGGCCCGAGACCACCAGGAAGCCAGCCAGGGGCAGGAGCAGGATTAGCAGGAGCTTGGTACTTAAGGGGGCATTCCTGAGCATCGTGGACTTCTCTGAGGCGTTCAGGGGTACGCCGGCGGCAAGCGGGGAGCCGGCGCGGGCAGGATCGATTTCGGTTATGTCGGCACCTGCAGACGAACCTTGATAGTCAGATTATTCATCGGCGGGAGTGGAGCGGCACGCGGCGTGCGGCCAGGCGGTACGCCGGGTGATGAAGGCGGCGCCCGGGAAGGCCGGGCGCTATCGTCAGACGTCAATCAGCCCAGTTGCGCCTGGAAGAGCAGGGCATAGCCGAGCACCAGCAGCGGCCAGCCCAGCACCGGGCCGAACAGCAGGCGCCAGAGCCACAGTCGCGGCATGAAGCCGACGCCATGCACCAGGCCGGCCGAGACGCCGAGCATCACCGCCATCAGCAGCGGATGGCTGTAGTGGCCGCTGGCGTCGAGCATCAGCCCGGGATGGATCAAGAGCAGCAGCGCCAGAGGCGCTGCCAGCAGCAGGGACAGCGCCCGCCCTAGCGGGTGGACGCGGGGCAGGGCTTCAGCATTCGGCATCGTCATGGACGTCCAGCTCCCGGGTGCTTTCCAGCCAGAGAGCGTTGATGATGCCGAAGCTCGCGGCGAGCAGGACGCCGAGGATCCAGGTGAAGTACCACATGGCAGGTCTCCTTGAGAGGGGCTGGTCAGTAGAGGCCGTGGGGATTGGCGTCGATGAAACGGTCGTCGACCTTGCCCCACATCCGTGCGTAGCTCCACAGGGTGTAGGCCAGGATCAGCGGCACGAAGATCGCTGCGGCGACGAACATGATGCCCAGGGTGCGCTGGCTGGAGACGGCGTCCCAAATGGTCAGACTCGAGGCCGGGTCCAGGCTCGACGGCAGCACGAAGGGAAACAGCGCGCAGCCGGCGGTGGCGAGCGTGCCGACGATGGCCAGGGCCGTACCGGTGAAGGCCAGGCCTGCCTGGCGCCAGCTGCTGCCGAGCAGGGCCAGGATGCTGCCGAGGGCGGCCAGCACCGGCGCGAGCAGGGTCAGCGGCTGGGCATGGTAATTGGCCAGCCAGCCCGGATTGCCGAGGGTCACCACCTTGTGCAACGGATTCAGGGCGCTGCCCGGATCGCCCTGGCTGACCAGCAGGTAGCCGTCGAAGCTGGAGACCAGCCAGACGCCGGCCAGGCCGAAGGTGACGAGATGCAGCAGGGCGCACAGGCCGGTGGCGCGGCGGGCACGCTCGCCCAGGGCCTGGTGGGTGCGCAGCATCAGCCAGCTGCCGCCATGGGCGCAGAGCATGGCCAGGCTGACCCCGCCGCAGAGCAGGGCGAAGGGGTTGAGCAGGGCAAAGAAGCTGCCGTGGTAGCTGGATCTCAGGGTGTCGTCGAGCTGGAAGGGCAGGCCTGCGAAGAGATTGCCGAAGGCCACGCCGAACACCAGGGCCGGCACCAGGCTACCGGTGAACAGGCTCCAGTCCCAGGCGCTGCGCCAGCGGACGTCTTCCAGCTTGCTGCGGTAGTCGAAGCCCACCGGTCGCAGGAACAGGGCGAAGAGCACCAGCAACAGCGCCCAGTAGAGCCCGGAGAAGGCGGTGGCATAGACCATCGGCCAGGCGGCGAAGAGGGCGCCGCCGGCGGTGATGAACCACACCTGGTTGCCGTCCCAGTGCGGCGCGATGCTGTTGATGGCGGCGCGGCGTTCCTTGTCGGTCTTGCCGATCAGGGGCATCAGGATCATGGCGCCCAGGTCGAACCCATCGGTGAGGGCGAAGCCGATCAGCAGCACGCCGATCAGCACCCACCAGGTGAGCTTGAGCACTTCATAGTCGAACATGGCAGTCTCCTCAGACGTTGGCCGGCGTGGTGGGTGTGGCCACGGTGGCCTGGCGCAGGCCGTCGCCGACCTGGGCAGTGCGTTCGTGGCAGTAGCGGCCACTGTGCAGGCTGCTGGGGCCGAGGCGGGCGAAGCGGATCATCAGGTACAGCTCCACGATCAAGAGCAGGGTGTAGAAGGTCACCAGGGCGCCGATGGAACCCAGCAGGTCGCCCACGGCCAGGCTGGAGGCTGACAGGTGGGTGGGCAGTACCTCGCTGATGGTCCAGGGCTGGCGGCCGTGCTCGGCGACCCACCAGCCGGTCTGGGTGGCGATCCAGGGTAGCGGCAGGCTCAGCAGCGCCCATTTCAGCAGCCAGGGCTTCTGCAGCTCGTTGCGCCGGGTCGAGGCCCAGAAGGCGCAGAGGAACAGCGCCAGCATCAGCACACCGCAGGCGACCATGATGCGGAAGGTCCAGAACAGGCTGGCGACGCCGGGAATGGTGTCCCGCGCGGCCTGGCGCACCTGCTCGGGGGTGGCCGTGGTGGGATCGTTGACGTACTTCTTCAGCAGCAGGCCGTAGCCGAGGTCGTGCTTGCGTTGGTCGAAGGCGGCGCGGGTGGCGGCGGAGTCGTCGCCGGCGCGCAGCCGTTCCAGCAGGGCATAGGCCTGGGCGCCATTGCGCACGCGCTCTTCGTACTGGCTGACCAGGTCCTTGATGCCGGTGACCGGCTCGGAGGTGGAGCGGGTGGCGATCAGGCCCATCAGGTAGGGAATCTTCACCGCATAATCGGTGCGCATCTCCTGCTGGTTGGGGATGCCGAACAGGGTGAAGGAGGCCGGGGCTGCCTCGGTGTTCCATTCGGCTTCGATGGCGGCCAGCTTGACCTTCTGCACCTCACCCACGCGATAGCCGGATTCATCGCCCAGCACGATCACCGAGATCACCGCGGCGGTGCCGAAGGCGGCGGCCACGGCGAAGGAGCGCCGGGCGAAGCCGACGTCGCGACCCTTGAGCAGGTAGTAGCTGGAGATGGCGAGGACGAAGATGGCGCCGGTGACGTAGCCCGAGGCCACGGTATGGACGAACTTCACCTGGGCCACGGGATTGAGCAGCAGGGCGCCGAAGTCGACCAGCTCCATGCGCATGGTGACGTAGTTGAATTCGGCGCCCACCGGGTTCTGCATCCAGCCGTTGGCCACCAGGATCCACAGCGCCGATAGATTCGAGCCCAGGGCCACCAGCCAGGTCACCAGCAGGTGCTGGCCCTTGGACAGGCGCTCCCAGCCAAAGAAGAACAGCCCGATCAGGGTGGACTCCAGAAAGAAGGCCATCAGGCCCTCGATGGCCAGGGGCGCGCCGAAGATGTCGCCGACATAGTGGGAGTAGTAGGCCCAATTGGTGCCGAACTGGAACTCCATGGTCAGGCCGGTGGTGACGCCCAAGGCGAAGTTGATGCCGAACAGCTTGCCCCAGAACTGGGTCATGTCCTTGTAGACCTGTTTGCCGGTCATCACATAGACCGACTCCATGATCCCCAGGATCACCACCAGCCCCAGGGTCAGGGGCACGAAGATGAAGTGATACAGCGCGGTCATGCCGAATTGCAGGCGTGACAGGTCCACGACGGATTCCGAGATCATCCCGGCAATCTCCTCAACTAATAGGAAGGGGTACTAGTCCAGCAGGTGGGCGCTGACCGCCTGGGTGGCGTCGGGCGGAACCGTGGGGGCGCTGAACCAGAGGCTCTTGATCACCATCAGCAGCGCCAGCTTGATCAGCAGGATGACCAGCAGTTCCTTGACCAGGCGTCCGTTCATGGCGACCTCGCGAGCCGTGGCGCCCCTCCAGGACGGAGTGGCGGCTGCAGGCAGGATGCGCCTGCTGGCCCTGGGCAAAACTGATCCAGATCAATTGGCCAGTGGCCAGCACCTGGGGCAGGTTGTCGCAGTCGTTCAGGTCGGGTTCAGCGGGGTTAAGACGGTGTTAAGACGCCAAGGCGCAAGGTGGAACCGTGACTGACGCCGAACCGCTTGCCGCGGCGACGCCAGCCCCCGTGTTCAAGACAGGAGAATCCACCATGAACGTCTTCAACAAGATGGCCGCACTCGCCCTGCTCAGCACCGCCAGCTATACCGCCATGGCCGCCGAGATCAACGAAAGACGCGCCCAGGCCGCGCTGCAGCCCAAGCCGGCGCAAGCCGAAGTCGTGGCGGTTCAGCAGCAGGCACCGGCGCGCTGGGATCAGGTGCTCGATCCCCAGGCCTATGGCCAGGCCGCGGTGCGCTATCAGGCGCGGGCGGTCGATCCGGCCCTGTTGCGGGGTGTCAGCTTCGGCTAGGCCCAGGCCAGCCAGCCTGGGCAACCAACCGCCCGGGCTGGGCGGATCTTTGGGCCAAGTCTGCACATGCTATGTTGAACCCCTCGAGACGCGTGGAGGGGTGACGAAGATGCAGACGGTTGCAGCCGGAGAAGCAGCACTCAAGCCGCTACGCCGGGAGGCGCATGCCTGCCTGCCGCTGGTGCCGGGGCAGGATATGTCCGGCTTGAGTCGCTATCGCGAGGCCGGCTTCCATCACGTGTCGCTCAACGTCGGCATGGACATGACGCCTTTCGCGACGGTGCTGCGAACCCTCGCCGGCTTTCACGCCTGGCTGGCCCGGCATGACGCGCACTTCTGTCTCGTCGGCGAGGTGGCCGACCTGCAACGTGCGCGCGAGCAAGGCAAGCTGGCGGTTTCCTTCGATCTCGAAGGCTCGACCATGCTGCTCGACGACCCGGCGATGGTCGGGTTGTATGCCTCCCTCGGGGTGCGCCAGATGCTGCTCGCCTACAACCGCGATAACGCCTGCGCCGGGGGTTGCCATGGCGCAGGCGGCGGTCTGACGACGCTGGGTCGCGCGGTGGTGGCGGCCGGCAATGCGGCGGGCATCACCCTCGACTGCGCCCACGCAAGCGAGCGTGCCAGCCTGGAGATCATGGCGGTCTCGACGCGATCGGTGGTCTTTTCCCACACCAACATCAAGGCGCTCCACGATCATCCCCGGACGATCAGCGATCGGCAGATCCTCGCCTGTGCCGACCAGGATGGGGTGATCGGCCTGACCGGGCTGAGCATCTTTCTGGGTGATCCCGTGGCCTCGGTGGCCAGCTATGTCCGCCAGATCGACTACCTGGCGGAGCGGGTCGGGACCCGGCATATCGGCATCGGTTTGGATACCGAACTGTGCCCGGGCGACCATGACCTTCCCGCTGGCGTCGACGCTGAAGACTGGTGGCCCGCACGCCATTATGGACAGCCCCACGGTCATACCCAGCTGCAACCCGAGGCGCTACCTGAACTGGTACGCCAACTGGCTGGTCGGGGCTACACCGCCGATGACATCGACGCCATTCTGGGCGGGAATTTCCTGCGCATCGCGAGCCAGAACTGGCCATCTGCGGCTACCTGAGTCCAGGTGCAAGGCGCTGTCCCAGGTCCGTTGGCCTAGACGTACTGCGCCGCCGCGAAGCCCGAGGCCCAGGCCCACTGGAAGTTGAAGCCGCCGAGGTGCCCGGTGACGTCCAGCACCTCGCCGATGAAGTACAGGCCCGGTGACTTCAGCGACTCCAGGGTCTTGGACGAGACCTCGCGAGTATCGACGCCACCCAGGGTGACCTCGGCTGTGCGATAGCCCTCGGTGCCCGCCGGCACCAACTGCCAGTCGTGCAGGCGTGCGGCGATGGCCTTGAGTTCGTCCGGGCCGTACTGCTTCAGGGGCTTGGACGGGAACCAGCTGTCGGCGAGCAGGTTGGCCATCTTCTTGGTGAACAGTTCGCCCAGCAGCGTCCTGAGTTCGCTGTTGGGGCGCGCCTGGCGCTGCTCGGCGAGCCACAGCGGCAGGTCGAGGTGGGGCAGCAGGTCGATGCTGAGGGTGTCACCGGGTTGCCAGTAGGAGGAGATCTGCAGGATCGCCGGGCCGCTGAGGCCGCGGTGGGTGAACAGCAGGTTCTCGACGAAGCTCTGGCCGTTGCAGGTGATCCGGCAGTCTTCCACGGCGGTACCGGACAGGGCGCTGCAGAAGTCCTTCAACTGCGGATCGGTGACGGTGAAGGGCACCAGGCCGGCGCGGGTGGGCAGGATGTTATGGCCGAACTGCCGCGCGATCTGATAACCGAAGCCGGTGGCGCCGAGGGTCGGGATGGACAGGCCTCCGGTGGCGATCACCAGGGATTCACCGCGCACCGGCCCCAGGCTGGTCTGCAACTGATAACTCTGCTCGAGGCGGGCGATCTCCGCCACCGAGGTGTTCAGGCGGAGGTCGACGCCGCCTTGGGCGCACTCGTCCAGCAGCAGGGCGAGGATGTCGCTGGCCTTGTTGTCGCAGAACAGCTGACCGAGCTTCTTCTCGTGATAGGGCACCCCGTGCTTGGCCACCAGGGCGATGAAGTCCCACTGGGTGAAGCGCGCCAGGGCCGATTTGCAGAAGTGCGCATTCTGCGAGAGGAAGTTGGCCGGCTCGCAATAGAGGTTGGTGAAGTTGCAGCGGCCACCACCGGACATGAGGATCTTCTTGCCGGCCTTGTTGGCGTGGTCGAGCACCAGCACCCGGCGCCCCCGCGCGGCGGCGCTCAACGCGCACATCAAACCTGCGGCGCCGGCACCGATGATGATGACCTGGGTCTCGAACACACTGAACTCCTTGCCTACTGACGTCTGGCCTGCGGCGGCGCATGTTACCCGATAGGTCGAGGGAATAGCGTCCTACTTCTTGGCCGCGAGTCGGCAGCGCGTGGGACGGCAACGGCATGGATCAGGGTGGTCGTTCAGTCAAGGATGCCGGTTCATCTTACCGATAGCTCTGTCGCCATGCCGAGCGAGATCCTCATCGAGTCTGGGCGAGGGCGAGTGCAAGCCCAGGGCCTTTCTCTGGGCCGACGAGGGCTGTTCATTGCGCAACACGAGGCTGGCAAAGTGTTGCCTGAGCAGCACGCGCTGCTCCCAAGAATTTCCTAATACACTGTTATAAAAGGATTCTTTTGGTGGCATAGGCCATGCAACGGCGGAAGGGTTTCCTCAAGGGAGTCCTTGCATGGCCGTCGTCACCTCACTCAATGCCATCCCCCGCGCCGTACCCGAACGTCCTGCCACCGTCCTGCGCGATGCCGCCGAGGCACTCGACGCCGCTGCCGCGCTTGCCGAGGACTTCGCCCGCGAAGCGCGCAGCCGCGATCAGGAGCGGCGGCTGCCCTGGGCCGAACTCGAACGCTTTTCGGCCAGCGGGCTGTGGGCCATCACCGTGCCACGGGCCTTCGGTGGCGCGGGTGTCGGCTTCGGCACGGTGGCGGAGGTCATCGCCCGTATTTCCGCCGCCGATCCCTCCATGGGGCAACTGCCGCAGAATCATCTGGGGGTGGTCAACAACCTGTTGCTGACCGGCGATCCCGAGCAGCAGCGGCATTACCTGGGGCTGGTGCTCCAGGGTTATCGCTTCGGCAACGCCTTTTCCGAGGCGCGTAGCAAGACCGTCACCCAGTTCGAGACGCGCATCCGCTTCACCGGTGACACGGCCTGGATCGATGGCGAGAAGGCCTATTGCACCGGCGCCCTGTTCGCCCATGTGGTGCCCACGGTGGCACTGGACGAAGAGGGCCTGGCCCATCTCGCGCTGGTGCCCCGCGATGCGGGCGGCCTGACGGTGATCGACGATTGGGACGGCTTCGGCCAGCGCACCACCGCCAGTGGGCGCGTGCTGCTCAAGGGCGTGAGCGTCCCGCGCAGCGCGGTACTGCCGGCCTGGAAAGCTTTCGAGCGGCCCACGGCGGATGGCCCGGTGTCCCAGATCATCCAGGCGGCGGTGGATGTCGGCATTGCCCGGGGCGCCTTCGCCGCGACCTTGGCAGCGGCTCGGCAGTCACGCCCCTGGACCGACAGCGGTCTCGACTACGGCTGGCAGGACCCGCTCGGCCAGGCGCTGGTCGGTGACCTCAGCTGGCGCCTGGCCGCCGCCGAGGCGTTGCTGGAAGAGGCGGGCGTCGCTGTGGACCGGGCCCTGGCTGCGCCCTCGGCCACCAGCGTCGCCGAGGCGTCGGTGGTGGTGGGGCAGGCCAAGGTGGCCTCGACCGAGATCGCCCTGGCGGCCGCCAATCGCCTGTGCGAGCTGGGTGGCGCCCGCAGCGTCGCCGAACGCTTCGGCCATGATCGTCACTGGCGCAATGCCCGCACCCATACGCTGCACGATCCGGTGCGCTGGAAATACCACCTGATCGGCAACTACCTCCTCAACGGTGTCGAGCCGCCCCGTCACGCCTGGAACTGATGCCATGACCGATCTCGCCCTTGCCACCCGCGAAGAACTGGCCTTCGCCGAACAGATTCTCCAGCAGCTGCGCGACGAACTGCCAAAGGACGCGCGTGCCCAGGACCCGCTGGTGATCGCCGCGGTCGGCGATCTTCAGGTGCGCCTGGCCGCGGCGCGCGCCCTGCAGCGTACCAGCCCTGCCGAGGACGAACCGGTACGGCAGATCCAGGTGCGCCTGGCCGCCGACAGTGCCCGCCAGCTCGCCGCCGACCTGCAACGGGAATGGCTGGCAGCAACCGTCGTGCACCGCTCAGCCGGCCCGGCACCCCGGGACCTCAAGCGCCTGCTGGGCGAACACCACCTGACGATCACCGACTAGAAAAGGATTGCCATGTCACTGCGTACCCTGTTCCGTGCCCTCCTGCTGTTGCCGCTGCTGGCCACCAGCGCCCTCGCGTCTGCGGACGAGATCCCCTCGCTCGCCGGCAAGCGCATCGCCATCAGCATGACCGGCACCAGCCACTACTTCGATCTCAAGGCCTTCCAGGCGCAGGTAGAGGAGGTCAAGCGGCTGGGCGGCACCCCCATCACTCTGGACGCCGGTCGTAACGACAAGAACTTGGTCACCCAGCTGCAGACGCTGGTGACCCAGAAGCCGGACGCGGTGATCCAGACCCTCGGCACCCTGAGCGTGATAGATCCCTGGCTGAAGCGCATCGAGGCGGCTGGTATCCCGCTGTTCACCATCGATGCACCGTCCCAGTACAGCCTCAACAACACCACCTCCGACAATGCCGCGGCCGGCCGTGAACTCGCCGAGCAACTGGCCAGGGACACCGGCGGCCAGGGCAACATCCTGGTGTTCAACGGCTTCCAGGGCGTACCGGTGTGCGCTATCCGCTACGCCGAGCTGCGCAAGGTGCTGGAGGCCCATCCGGGGCTGAAGATCATCCAGCCCGAGTTGCGCGATGTGATCCCCAATACCGTGCAGGACGCCCGCGGCCAGATCGCGGCGCTGCTCAACAAGTATCCCAAGGGGCAGATCGCCGCCATCTGGTCGGCCTGGGACATTCCCCAGCTCGGCGCCAGCCAGGCGCTGATCGAGGCCGGACGGACCGAGATCAAGACCTATGGCGTCGACGGCACCCCCGAGGTGCTGGAACTGCTCAAGCGTGACGACAGCCCGGTGGGCGCGGTAGTCGCCCAGCAACCGGCATTGATGGGGCGCACGGCGGTGCAGAACGCCGCCCGCTACCTGGCCGGCGCGCGTGATCTGCCCAAGGAAACCCATGTGCCGACCCTGCTCACCACCAAGGCGAACCTGGACCAGGTCGCGGCGCTGCGGGGTGATCAGTGAGCACGGCGGTGCTCGAACTGCGCGGCGTCGCCAAGCGCTACGGGGCGACCCAGGCGCTGGCAGGCGTCGACCTGACCCTGAGGGGCGGCGAGATCCACGGCCTGATCGGCGAGAACGGTGCCGGCAAGTCCACCCTGATCAAGGTGCTCGGCGGCCTGGTGACCCCCGACGCCGGCGAGCTGCGCCTGGACGGCCAGTCGCTGCTCGGCGCGGGTCCGCGCGAGTTGGCCCGCCGCGGGGTGTCCATCATCCACCAGGAGCGGCTGTTGCCGCCCAACTTCACCCTGGCCGAGGCCTTGTTCTTCGGCCAGGAGCGGCGCCGCGGCCCGCTGCTGGATCGCCGCGGGCAGGAGCGGGCGGCGGAGCAGCTACTGGCCGAGCGCTTCGGCCTGCAATGCCGCGCGCGGACCCGGGTGGCGGAACTGAGCAGCGCTGAACAGCAATTGCTGCAGATCAGCCGGGCGCTGCTGGGCACCCCCAAGGTGCTGGTGCTCGACGAACCCACGGTAGCCCTGGCCCATGGCGAGGTGGAGCGCCTGCTCAGGCTGCTGCGCGAGTTGCGCGACCAGGGCCTGGCCTTGCTCTATGTGTCCCACTATTTGCAGGAGGTCGAGCGTCTCTGTGACAGGGCCACGGTGCTGCGTGGCGGCCAGGTGGTGGCGGAGGTCGAACCCCGCGTCACGCCGGCTGCCGCCATGGCGCGGCTGATGATCAATCGCGAACTCGGCGAGGCCTATCCCAAGGCGCAGGCGCAGCCTGGCGAGGTGCTGCTGGAGACGCGCCGTCTTGGTCGACCGGGGGCTTTCGCCGAAGTCGACCTGCAGGTACGCCGCGGCGAGGTGGTCGGCGTGGCCGGCCTGGTGGGCTCGGGCGCCAAGGAGTTGTTGAAGACGCTGTTCGGCCTGCTGCCGGTAGTCGAGGGCGAGTTGCTGCTGGAGGGACGTCCGCAGCGGTTCGCCCATCCGCGGGCCGCGGTGCGGGCGGGTCTGGCGCTGTTGCCGGAGAATCGCCGGCAGCAGGGCGTGGCCCTGGATCTCACCGTGACCGAGAATCTCACCCTGGCCGCCCTGGAGCGTTTCAGCTGGCTCGGTCTCCGCCGGCCAGGCGCGGAGCGCCAGACCGCATTACGGCTACGCCAGGCGCTGGACATCCGCACCCCGGACCTGGAGACGCCGGTGCGCCACCTCAGTGGCGGCAACCAGCAGAAGGTCGCGCTCGGTAAGTGGCTGGCCCGCGATGCACGGCTCTATCTGCTGGACGAACCCAGCGTGGGCATCGACCTCGCCGCGCGGGCCGAACTCTATCGCCAGGTCGCCCGGTTGGTGGAGCAGGGCGCCGGGGTGTTGATCCTGTCGGTGGACTTGCCCGAGCTGCTCAACCTCTGTGACCGCATCCATGTGATGCATCGCGGACGGCTGCTGCCGGCGCGCCCGGCCAGGGAGCTGAGCGCCGAGGAACTGCTGGCCACTGCCACTGGGGCGGTGGCACCGGCTGCGGACGCGACGGGGAGGGCGGATCTTGGCCTCGCTTCCTGAACGTCTTGCGTTGCCCACCCTGGGCGGACGGCTGGATCTCTGGCGCCACGGCGCGCTGCTGGCCTTCGTGTTGATCGCCGCCCTGTTCGCCTGGCGGGCGCCGGGGTTCCTGGGCGCCGGCAATCTCGCCAACATCCTCGCCCAGGCCGCCATCCCGGGCATTCTGGCGCTGGGCCTCACCCTGGTGATCATCGGCGGGGGCGGCAACGTCCTGGCCGGTGGCCTGGATCTGTCGCTGGCGGCCAATCTCGGACTCTGCGCGGCGGTCCAGGCGACCCTGGTCAACGCGGGGTACGGCGCGCCGCTGGCCATCGGCCTGACCCTGGCCTGCGGCCTGTTGGTCGGGGCGGTCAACGGCCTGGCGGTGACCCTGCTGGGCCTGCCGCCGCTGCTCACGACCCTGGCCAGCCTCAATGTGGTGGCCGGCCTGGAGCTGGTCCTGAGCGAAAACACCGTGCTACCGGCCAGCGCGCCCTGGCTGGATCTGCTCGGGATGGGCAGCCTGCTGGGCATCCCGGCGGCGGGCTGGGTGCTGCTGGTAACCGCCCTGGTGCTGGCCCTGCTGCTGCAGCGCACGCGCTATGGCCTGCGGTTGGCGGCGGTAGGTGATCATCCTGAAGCGGCGCGGGCCGCCGGCCTGCCGGTACGGACGCTGGTGTTTTCCAGCTATCTGCTGGCGGGCGGTTGCGCGGGCCTGGCGGCGTTGCTGTCGGTGGCCTGGTTCAGCGGCAGTACGCCCGGGTCGGGCGAGTTGCTGCTGCCGGTGGTGGCCATCGCCTTTCTCGGTACGGTGTTTTCCTGGCGCTCCCAGCCGAGCGTCGGCGGCACCCTGTTGGCCGCATTGCTGGTGGGCATGCTCGGCAATGGCTTCCAGTTGCTCGGGGTGAGCAGCTTCCTGGTCAATGGCGTGCAGGGCACGCTGATCCTGCTGGTGGTGGCAGCGGCCAGTCTACGCAAGGAGGGCAACCTATGAGCGCGACCCTCTCCCTCGGTCGTCCCAGCCTGCGCCTGGCGCTACCGTTGCTGTTCCTGACGCTGGTGGTGGTCTTCGCCTTGGCCGCGCCTGGCTTTCTCAGCCAGGGCAACCTGCTCAGCCTGCTGTTGAATAATGGCCTGGTGCCGGCGCTGGTGGCCCTGGGGCTGACCTACGCCATCGCCGCGGGCGGCATCGATCTCTCGGTGGGCATCGCCCTGGACCTGGCGGCCTTTGGCTGCATCGCCTTGCTCAATGCCGGCTGGCCGCTGGCCGTGGCGCTCGCCGGTGGCCTGGGACTCGGGCTGCTGGTCGGCCTGGCCAATGCCCTGCTGGTGGCCGGCGTGGGGCTATCGCCTTTCCTCGCCAGCCTGGGGCTGCTGTTCATCGGCACCAGCCTGCAACAGCTGCTGTCCGAGGGCGGCCTGCCGCTGTATCTGAAACCCGAGTTCAGGCCGGCCGCGAGCAGCTGGTTCGGGTTGCCGGCGGCGGTCTGGACCGTGTTGCTGCTGGCGGTGCTCTATGGCCTGGTACTGACTCGCGGACGCCTAGGGCGCGCCTTGCTGGCGCTGGGCAGCCAGCCGTTGGTGGCGCGTTATTCGGGGCTGGCGCTGCGGCGCCTGGCGCTCTGGACCTGCTTGGCTACCGCCCTGGCCGCCGCGGTGGCGGGAATGCTGCTGGCGCTGCGCATCGATGCCTATGTGCCGCTCTCGGGCAATGCCTACCTCATCAATGGCATCGGCGCCGTGTTCATCGGCGCCAGTCTTAATCGCCATGGCCGGCCCAATGTGCTCGGCACCCTGCTGGGCGTGCTGTTGCTGGCGGTGCTCGCCAACGGCCTGCTGCTGGTGGGCTGGAATTTCTACTGGCAACAGGTGGCCACCGGCCTGCTGATCCTCTTGGTGCTGACCCTCAATCAACTCGCCCGGCGCCACGACGCCGCCCACTAGGAGCCCCCATGTCCCGTGAAATCCGCCTCAACGCCTTCGACATGAATTGCGTGGCCCATCAATCCCCCGGACTCTGGCGCCACCCGCGCGACCGCTCCTGGGAATACAAGGACCTCGAATACTGGACCGACCTCGCGCAATTGCTCGAACGCGGCCTGTTCGATGGCCTGTTCATCGCCGACGTCCTCGGTCTCTACGACGTCTACGGTGGCGGCCCCGAGGCTACCCTGCGCGAGGCCACCCAGGTGCCGGTCAACGATCCCCTGGCGCTGATCACCCCCATGGCGGCGGTGACCCGCCACCTGGGTTTCGGCCTGACCGCTTCCCTGAGTTTCGAGCATCCCTATCCCTTCGCCCGCCGGCTCTCCACCCTGGATCACCTGACCAAGGGGCGCATCGGCTGGAACATCGTCACCTCCTACCTGGAAAGCGGCGCGCGCAATCTCGGCCAGTCCGCCCAGGCCGACCACGATGCCCGCTACGACTACGCCGAGGAATACCTGCAGGTCGTCTACAAGCTGCTGGAAGGCAGTTGGGAGGAGGGCGCGGTGGTGCGCGACCGCGCCTCCGGGCGCTTCACCGACCCGGCCAAGGTGCATCCCATCGGCCACCACGGCCGGCATTTCCAGGTGCCGGGCTATCACCTCTGCGAACCCTCGCCCCAACGCACCCCGGTGCTCTACCAGGCCGGCGCCAGCAGTCGCGGCCGCCAATTCGCCGCCGAGCACGCCGAGTGCATCTTCGTCGCCGCACCGTCCAAGACGGTGCTCAAGAAAACCGTGGCCGATATCCGCCGGCGAGCCGCCGAGGCCGGTCGCGATCCGCGCCAGGTGCTCATCTTCAATTTGCAGACGGTCATCGTTGGCGCGACCGATGCCCAGGCCCAGGCCAAGTGGCAGGACTACAAAGGCTACGTGAGCTACGAAGGCGCCCTGACGCTGATCTCCGGCTGGACCGGCATCGACTTCGCCGCCTACCGCCCCGACCAGGTACTCAAGCATCTGCATACCAATGCCATCCAGTCGGCGGTGGAAGCCTTTTCCACCGCCGATCCCAGCAAACAGTGGACGGTGCAGGAGCTGGCCGACTGGGTCGGCATCGGCGGCTTCGGTCCGCTGCTGGTGGGCAGCGCCGCGACGGTGGCGGACGAGTTGCAGAGCTGGGTCGAGGAAACCGACGTGGATGGCTTCAACCTGGCCTATGCCGTGACCCACGAGACCTTCGCCGACGTGGTGGAGCTGCTGGTGCCGGAGCTGCAACGGCGCGGCGTCTACAAGCGCGCCTACCAGGCAGGGACCCTGCGCGAAAAACTCGGCGGTGCCAGCCCGCGGCTGCCCAGTGCACACCCAGCCGCGGGCTATCGAAACCTGGCACGGCAGCGGGACAGGCTCGCGGTGCTCCAGCCGGCCTAGCGCCAGGTGGTCGACGCGTCCGACTCAGCTCACCAGGTGCGTCGCCGCCTCTTCCAGGATTTCCTGCAGGCGCCGCGACAATTCTTCCACCGAGTAGGGCTTGTGGATCAGCTCGAAACCCTGGGCACCGTTGGTGGCCAGGATATGGCTGTAGCCGGAGGTCAGTAGCACCGGCAGGCTGCGATACAGGCGTCTGATCTCGATGGCGAGTTCCAGGCCGCTCAGGCCGGGCATGACCACGTCGGAGAACACCACGTCGTAGTGTCCTGGCCGCTCGGCGAGCAGTGCCAGGGCGAGTTCCGCGCTCGACACCAGCTCAGGGCGATAGCCGAGATCCTGCAGGGAAGCGACGGCGAAGGTGCCCACGTCGAGGTTGTCCTCGACCACCAGCACCGCGATACCGTGGCCATCGGCGACTGCCGGCGGTGTGCTGGTGATCACCGGGCCTGCCTCGCCAGTCACCAGCGGCAGGTAGAGGCGGAAGGTGGTGCCACGCCCGACCTCGCTGGTCACGCGGATCTCGCCGCCGGATTGCTTGATGAAGCCGAAAACCTGGCTCAGGCCGAGCCCGGTACCCTGGCCGACTCTCTTGGTGGTGAAGAAGGGTTCGAAGATCTGGCCGAGGTGCTCCCGGGCGATGCCGCTGCCGGTGTCGGTGATCGACAGGACCACCGCCGGCAGGTCGCTGCCTGCCTGCGACGGGCTTTCCGGAATGGCGGCGACGGTTTCGATGGCGAGGGTCAGACGACCGGCACCGTCCATGGCATCGCGGGCGTTGACCGCCATGTTCACCAGGGCAGTGTCGAACTGGCCGGGATCTGCGTAGACCAGGCAGGGCGTCTCCGGCAAGTCCACCTCGATCTGGATGCGCGAGCCCAGCAGCGTCCCCAGCATGTCGTGCAGGGCGCGTACGTTGGCGCTCGCCGAGAAAACCTCCGGCGTGAGGGCTTGGCGCCGGGCGAAGGCCAGCAGCTGTCCCGTCAGCTTCGCTGCGCGGTCGATGGTCGTGGAAATGGCGTTGATGTAGCGGTCGCGCCGTTCTTCGCTCAGGTTCGGACGCTTGAGCAGATCGCAGGACGACTTGATCACTGTCAGCAGGTTATTGAAGTCGTGGGCCACCCCGCCGGTGAGCTGGCCGATGGCCTCCATCTTCTGGGACTGGCGCAGGGCATCCTCGGCATTGGCCAGGTCCAGGGCGTTCTGCCGTTGCTCAGAGACGTCGCGGACCGTGGCATAGATCAGCCCGTCGTTGTACACGGCATTCCAGGACAACCAGCGATAGGAGCCATCGCGGTGACGGTAGCGGTTCTCGAAGTTGCTCACTGGCTTGCCCTGCCGCAGGGCACCGAAGGCCTGGCGCGTGGCGGCCAGGTCGTCAGGATGGACGAAGGACACGAAGGGCTCGGCCTTGAGCTCCTCCAGCGTCCAGCCGAGCGTCTGTACCCAGGCCGGGTTGAGGCTGACGAAAAAACCGTCGAGACTGGCCACGCAGAGCGGATCGCTCGAACATTGCCAGATCTGGTCGCGTTCGGCCGTGCGCGCCGAAACCTGGCGCTCCAGGTCATCGTTGAGCGCGGCGATGGCTTCGGCTCGCGCCTGCTGCGCCTGGCCCGCCAGCACGCGACTGCTGATGTCGCGCGAGATGCAGATGATCTTCGGGTGGTCGCTGCCGGCGACCTCGAACGGCGAGCAGGACACCTCCCACCAGCGCGGTTCGCCCCGCGCCGTCGGGCAGAAGCCCTCCACGCGGGTGGTCCGACCCTGGCGTGCCTGCTCGATAGCCTGGCGGATCTTGGGTTGTTCCTGTTCCGGCCATAGCGCGGCAAGTTCGCGCCCCATGATCTGATCCAGGGACTGCAACTGATTCATCTCCAGCCCCTGGCCATTCATGAATTCGATATGGCCTTCGGCGGACAGCACCTTGACGCAATCCAGACTGGCCTTGAGCAGGCTGCGCGAGAAGGCCTCGCTGTGCAGGACGTTGCGTGCCGCCTGGAAGCGGCGCTGCGCCGCGATTTCCAGGGCGATCATGCCGGCGAACAGCTCGAAGGTCGCCAGCACTTCCGGGCGACTGGGATGGGCGGGCCGCGGATCTATCGCGCAAAGAGTGCCGAAGAAGCTGCCATCTTCCAGCACGATGGGTACGGAGATGTAGCTGCGCAAACCGTACTGCCGGGGGGTGTGGTGATGGCGGTAGTGGTTGTCCTGCGCCACATCGTCGATCACCACCGGCTGCCGGTGGTCGCGGATCTCGTCGCAGATCGTCGATTCGACCGCCAGCTCGTCGCCGGGCCCGAGGCCGAAGCCGATGAGATCGAGGGTGCAGCAGGCGATCCAGCGATCATCGGTCACCCGCGTCACCGCGGCGAAGCCCATGCCCGTCAGCCGGCACACCGTGTCCAGGATGCGCGGAATCGCGGCGATCTCTGCCACGAGGTCGACGTCTTGCGCGAGACTAGAGGAAAGGCTGGAAGTTGGGGGCGTGGTGCTCATCGGACCGCTCGTACGTCGCCCGGGCCGGGCAGAAGGGGAATTAGCGAGCGACTGGCTGACGCCTTCGCTACGGGATGCTCGAGGCAGTCGTCACAGGCCGTGCTCGGCCAGTATAGCGGTCGCCCAAGCGCAGCGGTCGATCGTGTTGTTGCGATAACGGATAACTTGCGCACAGCACAGCCTCTTTCGTCCTCTTGGCAGCAGGGCGCGCCAGGCTGCTCCCTGCGGGCACCACTACTCGTTCCTCGGGCGAAACCGCTGGGCCTCGACCAGGGCAGGCCGTGATCAGGCCGTGAGCGGAGAGAAGGGTGGCTGGCGCAGGCGACGAACGGCAGGGTCGGTATCTGCGCGCGGAACCGCTGGCTGCCCACCGCGTCGAGCACCCCGGTGCAGAGCCTGCGCAGGGCGTTTCGGCGGCACTTTTGGGCTGGGCTTCCGGTCGTAACTAGGCTTCGCCTGGTCGGTGAGCCGGCCCCGCGTCTTTCCCCACGCTCCGCTCCGAGACGACTCCTATGAATACCGCGAATTGGGCTTACCTCCTCATCGTCGTTGCTGGGTTCCTGCAGGCCGCGGGCGCGGCCATTAACGGCTCGCTCAACAAGGCCTTGGTCAATCCCTGGCTGGCCACTTCCGTGTCGTTCGTGATGGTCACCTTCGTAGCGGTGGGGCTGTTCATCTGCATGCCCAAACCGCTCCCGTCGGTCAATCAGATCGGCGACATGCCCTGGTGGGCGCCTCTGGGGGGGATCGCCGGTGCCGTCGCGGTCTTCGCCGGTCTCCTCTTCATCCAGCGGCTTGGCGCGGCTCCGGTGAATGGGGTCACCATCACCGCCAACCTCATCGCTAGCCTGGCCATCGATCATTTCGGCCTGTTTTCCATGGAGCAGCACGCAGTCAACGGTTGGCGCCTGCTGGGTGCGGTATTCATGATCGCCGGGGTCGTCCTGATCGCTCGTTTCTGAACAGCCACGGCTGTTCGTCCTCCGCCTGCTTGCCCTTCCGCCAGGAAGGCAGCAGGCATTGCCTGTCCTGGCTTCGCTGCTGCGGCTCAGGGCGCCACGGTGCGGCCCGAGTTCCCCCTGCGTCCCTGTTGTGACTACAGTTGTCTGACTAATTAAAACAGACCAACAAGGAAAGCCCGATGTCCGCTTCGTTCTTCCGTTCCACCCTCGCCGCCGTTCTCGCCGGCTGTATCGCCTTACCCGCCAGCGCCGCGCTCGACGAGCGCGTCAAGTCCGCTGCGGAGCAGGCCAGGACACCGGCCCTCAAGCTGCTGGAGCAACTGGTGAACATCGACTCGGGTTCCGGCTACGCACCGGGTTTGACCGAAGTCGGCAACCTCGTCGGTGCCGAGTTGAAGAAGCTCGGTGCCACCCTCCAGCAGGTACCGAACACCGCGCCGGACCGGAGTCAGCACCTGGTGGCGACGCTGAAGGGCACCGGCAAGGCCAGGATCCTGCTGTTGGCGCACCTGGACACGGTGTTCAAGGAAGGGACGGCCAAGGCGCGGCCATACCGCACCGACGAACAGCGCGCCTATGGTCCGGGCGTGTCCGACGACAAGGGCGGCATCGTAGTCGCCCTGGCGGCGCTGGAGATCCTCAAGACCCTCGACTTCAAGGACTATGGACAGATCACCCTGCTACTGGACGCCAGCGAGGAAACCGGCTCCCCGGCCGCCACCGAGCTGATCGCCAGCACCGCCAAACAGCACGATGTGGTGCTCAACCTGGAGCCGGGCCGCCCGGCCGATGGCCTGGTGGTGTGGCGCAAGGGCAGCGCCACGGCCGTGGTGGAGGTCAAGGGCAAGGCGTCCCACGCCGGCGTTTCGCCGGAACTGGGGCGCAACGCCGCCACCGAGGTGGCGCACCAGGTACTGCAGCTGGGCAACTTGGGCGACGCGGAGAAGAAAACCTCGGTCAACTTCACCGTGATCGAGGCGGGTGACCGTATCAACGTGATCCCCGACCATGCCGTCGCCAAGGCCGATGTGCGCGCCGCGCTGCCGGAGGAGTTCGACCGGGTGGAACAGGACCTGGCACGGATCGCCGCCAACAGGCAGGTTCCCGATACCGAGGTAACCACTCGCCTGGAGCGCGGCCTGCCGCCGATGCCGCAGACCCCGGCGAGCGATCGGCTGCTGGCCATGGCCCAGGGCATCTACGGCGAGCTGGGCCGCACGCTGACCGTGGAAGGCAGCGGCGGCGCGGCGGATGCCAGTATCGCGGCTGGCGCTGGCGTGCCTACCCTGGATGGCTTCGGCATCGTCGGCGGCAAGCTCCACACGCCCGAGGAGTACATCGAGCTGGACAGCGTGGCGCCGCGTATCTACCTGCTCACGCGGATGCTGGTGGAGCTGTCGCAAGGCAAATGAAGGGCTTGCTCCAGGCGGGCGGCCGTCCGCCGGATGCCGGCTCTCCCGCACCCATGGCAGGCTGCAGCCGTAGGTGAGGGTTTCGTTGCGCACAGGTGCTCAGGTACCGCAGGGGCAACCTGCCTCCGGGTGAGGGCGCCCAGGCCTCAAGGCGAGCAATTGCCCGCCTTGGTGAAACCTGCCGCCTGCGCCTGGGCTTCGGAGGCGAAGCGAACCTGGTTCTTGGGCGACACCTTGGCATAGCTCGGGCAGCCTACGGCCAGGTGATAGACATGGCTGTTACGGTTGCCGATGATCGATCCCGACCGGGTAGGCAGAGGGTCCGTGGTGTCGGCCGGGGGAACGGGTGCAGACGTGGGTGCCGGCAAGGCGCTGACTACCCCGTCCCCGGCGGGTTTGTAGCCGAGGGTCCAGTGTCGCTCACCGGACACGAACGGATTGGCATGGCCCATCACCGCGGCGATCCGTTGATCCCGCTGACGCTCCCAGGCGGTCACCGGATGCTGCTGATCCCAGGCCATCAGCAGTTGCTGCTGCTGACGCGACATGTTCAGGGCGTAGCGGTCGAACATGTAGAAGGTGACGCGGGCGACCAGGCCCTTGACGTCATCCCGCGGCTCGGCGACGCGTTCCTGGAAGTCCACCTTCGTCGGGCAGCGACCGTACTGCGGTTGCACGGCCTGCGCCATGCCATAGTTGAAGTTCGCGCGGTCGCCATTCACCTCGCCGACGGCGGGGTAGAGGTTGAAGAGGTCGGCCTCCATGGCGCGGAACACGGGGTCGTCTGCGACGCAGTGTTCGCGTCCGCCGTTCTGCCAGCACTGGCGCTGATGGCCGAAGGTCCAGGCGGGGACGATGTGTTCCCACTCCGTGCGTTCGCCGCGGGTTTCCTGCTTGCGCGCCTGAAAGCCACAGGAGGGCGCATCGATCCGTCCTCCGGACTTGCCGACCCACTCCCATCGGCAACCGCAGTAAAGGTCGCCCTGGGCGCTGGTGTTCTGGTCGAAATAGACTTTTTGTCTGGCGATTACCTTGGCGTCTACGAAGGTATCGGGGGCCGTTGCGTGAGCGGAGGTGATGAGCAGTGTGGCGAGGAAAAGCGACAGCAGCAGGCGCATGAATCTTCACAGGTCAGAAAGGGCGCCGAATTGTATAGCTTTTTCCAGAGCGACTGGCCGCTAACGCAGGACTGCCGCCCTGGCCCGAGGTCGAGAGCCCGTGACAAGCAAGGCCAGCCGTGGGCGCTGCATTTCTCTGGTGGCGCCCGATCAACTGGTCGAACAGGCCGATATCCGCGCGGCTTCGCGCCAGCAGGTGGGACCGCTATGACCGTGCTGTTGGACTGAGCCATCAGCTTCGATCGATCACATTCCGCTACAACCGTTGTCCTTCCATGTCGGTCCCCAAACGACAAGTTCGCGGACCTGTCGATGTTGCCCCCCGCCCGCTGTGCCAAGGATCCAATGACGATAGGGCGTACGTTCGTGCCTTGCGGGTCATACGGACTGGGTCAATTCGTAAAGCGCCCTGGCCAGTGGTGACCGAGTCGATTGTCGTAGCCAAATCAAGCCCACCATCCGCGAAGGGCAGGGAGCTGGCAGCGTCCAGCGCTTCGTGCGGTTATCGGGTGGCCCCATCACCGGCCAGTCGGGAAGGAGGGAAACGCCAAACCCCTCGGCTACCAATTGAGCGATGTGTTCGATGCCATCCAGCTCGAAACGTACCCTCGGCTGGATGTCGTGGCGGCGCAGGTATTCGTCGGCCATTCTGCCGGCGACCACGTTCCTGTCGTATTGGATGAAGGGCTCCCGTGCCGCCGTATGCAGGACGTCGTGAACCTTCATCTCGGACGGCGTAAGCAGGATAAGTGGCTCTTCCCTGAGCGGCTGCCAGACACAGGTCTTATCCAGGGGAAAGGTGGGATGGACCAGGATGGCCGCATCCAGCTGACCGGACATCACTCGTTGCAGCAGCGTGGCAGAGGTCCCGGGCTCGATGAATATCTGCGTTTCAGGATAGGCACTCAGCCATCGGCGCAGGATAGTGGGAAGCAACCCCATCAGTGCGGTCGGCGTAGCGCCTAGCAGCAGCGGCCCCGCGGGCAACGCCGTAGCGGAGGCAGCGGAGCGCAAATCCCGGACGCCGCGAAGGACCTCGCGTGCCTGCTCGACGATGCGCGCTCCCACGACCGTTGGCTTCACCGTACGCCCGACTCGCATGAGCAGTTCACAGCCAATGTCGGCTTCCAGCGTCTTCATTTGCTGAGTGATGGTAGTGGGGGCCAGGTTCAGCCGGCGAGCGGCACCGGCAATCGAGCCACTTTCCACCACGGTGACGAAGCTGTTGAGAAAGCGCGTGTCCATTCGACGTACTTTACGTCATCTGAATGCGTTAACAGCATATTTTTTGGATTCCTCCAGGCGGGCAAAGTCTTTGGACAGAAGCCCAACACCTGAGGAAAAACCGTGGCCACCATCCAATCCATCGACATCTGTGTCGCTCGCATCCCCCTCGACAAGGTCACTTACCTAGCCAACCGCACTGTGGTCGATCGTCACTATGGCCTGGTCAAAGTCCGTAGCAGCGATGGCGTGGAAGGCATCGGCTTCTGCTACGTGGGCAATGCCGCCGGCGAGCTTTTCCGCGTGGCAGTGGAACAGTTGCTGGCACCGGTGATCATCGGCCGCGACTCCCTGGCTGTCGAAGGCCTGTGGAAGGAGATGTACCAGGAAGCCCTGCTCCAGGGGCGCATGGGCACAGTGATGCGTGCCCTCAGCGCCTTGGACATAGCGCTCTGGGACCTGAACGCCCGGACTGCCAAGCTGCCTCTGCACAAGTACCTAGGCGCAGTCGAGTTGGAAACCGTACCTGCCTACGCCAGCGGTGGCTACTACGTGGACGGCAAGACCGCCGACCATGTTGGCGAAGAGATGGCAAGCTATGTGGAGCAGGGCTTCAGCGCCGTGAAAATGAAGACGGGTCGCTGGAGCCCGGCGGGCGAAGAGGCACGGGTCAAGGCGGCTCGCGAGGCTATTGGCTCCGACGTCGAATTGATGCTGGACTGCAACAACGGCTGGATCGATACCGTTCAGGCCATGCAGTACCTGCGCCGCTTTGAGCAGTACGATCCCTACTTCATCGAAGAGCCCTTCAGTCCGGATGACATCGAGAGCCATGCTCGCCTGGCAAAGCTGACTCGCATTCCCGTCGCGACGGCGGAAATTGGCTACGGCCGCTGGTACCACAAGCAGCTGCTGGACATGGGCGGCGCATCCATCCTGCAAACCGACGCCGCCGTCTGCGGTGGAATCACCGAATGGCGGAGAATCGCGGCGATGGCCGCCGGCTACGGCATCCAGATGTGCCCCCACTGGTTCCATGACGTGCATGCGCCACTGGTCGCCGCTACCCAGAACGCCCGGTACGTCGAATTTTTCTGGGATGACCAGGTGCTGAATTTCCGGCGACTGCTGGATCGGCAAATGACCAAGAGAAAGGCCACGTCGTGCTGCATCAGACGCCTGGATTGGGCTTTAACTTCGATGAAGCCCAGGTTTCCAAGTACGGCCGCTGGACTACGGTCTCTCGATAAGATCCAAGGCTGGGAGAACATCATGTCCCTACCAAACGTACTACAGGTCGGCGAATTTCCCATCGCTCAACAGCACGTCATCGATGCGGAGCTGCAGCGATATAGCGAGGAGGATCTGCAGCGAAATCCCGCGCTATCCGAAAGGATCGAGGCAGTACTGACGCGCAGCAGTTATCAACTACCCGCTGGGTTAATAAGCCGACTGCCGAAACTTAAAATAATTTCGACCTCGGGAGTGGGGTTTGATGGTATCCCGCTCGACGCGGCACGCAGCACCGGCGTGATCGTGACCCATACACCGGGTGTCCTGGATGCGGCGGTGTGTGAGCTGGCAATCGGACTACTGCTATCGCTGCTGCGGCGTATACCGTCCGCCGACCGATTCGTCAGGGATGGAGCCTGGGAAAACCAACTTTTTCCCTTGACGTTGAGTCTGGCTGGAAAAAAGGTCGGCATCGTAGGGCTTGGCCGTATTGGTCAAGGAATAGCGCGCCGCTTGGCGGCCTTCGACGTCGATATCGCCTACTGTGGGGAAGAGATAGAACATTCACCCTACACCTTCATGAGTGATCTAGAGGCGCTCGCAACGTTCGCCGACATTCTTATCCTGTGCTGCCCCGGGGGTGAGAGGACACGCCACCTCATTAACGGCGCAGTCCTGTCCTGCCTTGGCACCAAGGGTGTGTTGGTCAACGTTTCGCGAGGCTCTGTGGTAAATGAAACCGACCTTATCAAGGCGCTGGAAAATCGCTTGATACGAGGTGCTGCACTGGATGTATTCGAGAAAGAGCCACTGATCGAGTCCAGATTGGCCGCGCTGGATAATGTGATTCTTACCCCGCATGTGGGCTCTGCCACGGAAGAAACCAGGCACGCCATGCTTCGTCTTGCCCTGGATAACATCCATAACGTACTTGCCGGGCAAGATCCCCTGACTCCAATTCCCAGTTGATGCTTTAAGCACGATATTCAAGCAAAGAATCTAAGACCCGCCTCGGCGGCACCAACAATGTCCATAAGAGAAATGCCCCCATGACCATTGGATTCAGAGTATTAAAAGCGCAACGCAAGGTCGCTGCCGACTGGGTAGCGCGCTACCGTGAAGTGCCGGTCGCCAATGTCAGCGACTCCATGAATCGGATGACCGCTGGCGGTTCGCGCCTTCGTCCCATGCATCGCCAGGGCGTACTGGCCGGCCCGGCACTCACCGTGAAGACGCGTCCGGGCGACAACCTCATGCTCCACTACGCCTTGAACATCGCCGAGCCAGGCGACGTTATCGTGGTGGATGCCGGCGGTGACCTGACCAATGCCCAGCTGGGTGAAATCATGGTGTCCTACGCGGTCAAGCGCGGTGTTGCCGGTATCGTGGTCGATGGCGCCATTCGCGATGTTTCCAGCATTGGCGCAGGAAACTTTCCGCTGTTCGCCGCCGGTGTCTCGCACCGCGGCCCTTACAAGGATGGCCCGGGGGAGATCAACGTCCCCATCGCCATCGACGGCATGGTCATAGAGCCGGGCGATCTGATCATCGGCGATGATGACGGTCTGCTTTGCGTACCTTACGACCAGGTGGCCGACGTCTACGACCCAGCAGTGGCCAAGCATGCCGCAGAAGAGAAGCAGATGCAGCAGATTGCCGAAGGCACCAACGACCGCAGTTGGGTCTTGGCCGCCCTCAAGCAGAAGGGCTGTGCATTACCCTAGTCGTGGTCGATGAGAAGAAGGCAGCCGCGTGCTGCCTTTTTCATTGGTGCGTCAGCAACGGACGATGGAAGCCGTCGCCTGGTGAGGCAACGAGTGCGGTGGGTACGGCTGCCGCCATCGAGAGGTGCAGGCGTCGCGCATCCTGGCTGTCCCCCTGGGAAGGCGGCTATCACTTTCTTGCCACTTCGGGTCGACGCCCTGAATGAGGTCTAGCGCGACAGCCCACACCTTCGAATCCTCAGTTCATTCCTTTGCCGAATTGAGATGGCTCTCCACCGCGCGGAACGTCAGCAACAGCAGACCGGCGATGCCGAGCGTGAGAGTGGCGCCAATCGCGCTGGCCAGCAGGCCCGCGAGCAGGCCACCCACTGCCTCGAAGCCGAAGCGCATGGCGATGTACAGGGCGATCACGCGGCCGCGCAGCGCCGCCGGCGCGTCGCTTTGCAACAGCATGTTGGTGCTGACGTTGTTGGCGGTGATGCCAAAGCCCAGCAGGGCGAGCAACAGCAACGCGAACGGAAGCGGCAGCTTGAACGCCAGCAGGCAAAGCGCCAGGGCGCAGCACAATTCGGCGATGAAGATCAGGCGCCGCAGGCGGTGCAAGACGCCGACGAGGGCGAGCATTATCGTGGCAACGAAGGCGCCGGCGCCCGCCGCACCCCATAGCCAACCCAGCATCCGGGCGTCGCCGAGGTAGAGCGTCTTGGCCAGTACCGGCAGCAGGACGCTGTAGTTGGAGGCGAGCAGGTTCACGGCGATCACCCCGAACATCAAACGCCGGACCGAGAGGGTGCTGAACACGTAGCGCAAGCCTTCGCGAAACATCTCACTGGTCGAGCCGCTGGCTTTGTCGGTCGCGCTGCCCTGTACCTTCGTCAGGCCCAGCAACAAGGTGGCGAAGGCAATCGCCGTTATCAAGAAGCAAAGCGCTTCGCTACTCGCGGCGATCAGGGCACCGGCCAACGGAGGGCCGATGAAACGCGCAGCGTTGATCAACATGGCATTGAGCGCAAGGGCGTTGGGCAAATCGCTGGCGTCGGCTACGAAGCTACCGATGAGTGCCTGCCTGAGCGGTGTTTCCAGGGCATTCAGCAAGCCCAGAAGCAGGGCCATGGCAATCAGAATCGGCGCGTCGATCCAGCCCTGCCAGCTCAAGAGCGCGAGCAACAGCGATTGAATGGCCAACAGCGACTGCGCCGCGATCAGGCAGCGGCGTTTGTCGTGGCGGTCGATCCAGGCGCCGGCGATCGGACCTACGAGCAATTGCGGGGCGAGGGTGAGAAAGGTGATCACGCCCAGCAGGGTTGCAGAAGCGGTGACGTGATAGGCCATCCAGGACAGCGCCACCTGTTGCACCCATTTGCCCAGGGTCGACACGCCCTGGCAGGCAAAATAGATCTGGAAGTCACGATGGGCGAGCGCCCGCACAGCGGCGGGCCAACGTGAAGAATTTGCGGGTTTTGCCAAGGGACTGTCTCTGGGTTAACTCGGCAGGACGCAGCTGGGCCGGTATTTCACGTTCGGTACCGTTGCAACAGGCAGGCCTTGGCGATGCCTAGGGTGGAGACGGCCGCTCCGAGCAGCTCAGCGGCGCATGGCAGGCGGATGGCCCGTGGGAGCACGCTACCCAATCCGCCCGGGCAGTACGGCCCCGTGTTCAGTGCCCAGAATCCGACCGTCATCAGGCAGGCGTTCTTGAAATTGCCGGAGGCGGCCATCCAGTGGATAGGTCTTTATTTTAGAATGTCATTTCGTTTATGTGTTTGCAATGGTCGCACGTCCTGGCAATAGCCAATCTGCCAGGTGCGTTGCCAGATAAACGGCATTGAATTCCATTCACTCGGGAAAGCTCCGCGATATTTCGGCCAGCTCGGGCATCCGGGCTGGCAGGCGAGGGCGTCGTCGAGAGTGAGGTGGAAGACCAAAGCGCCTGACGTAGGACAGGGCGTCTTCAACCCTGTCCCGTGGTCCCTGCCGCGGGGTGGGCATCTTCCTGCGGTAACGATCCGTGGCGAAGCAGATGCATGACTTCAGGTTGCGTCTGGTTGACCGCCCCGAGTCGTTCGATCAGTTCGGCTGCGCGACTGCCTCTTAGGCCCGCGGTGGTGAGCTCGCCGGCATGAACGTAGGTGTATACCCCAGACACGGCGAAGGCTTTGATGAAAGCTATATGCTGCGCCTGTTCGGCAAGGTTGGTGCGAAAGGCCTCACTGGCGAAGAAGCGTCGGCGCTCCAGTGGCGAGGCGAACACGATCTCCAGCATCGACAGGGCCGCACGGATGGCATCTGCCCTATGAGCCACGTCTGGTGACGGCGGATGTTGATCGTCATTGACGAAAGGAACGCACGGATGCACCCGAACTTTCAGGACGGCCGGTTGCGCCGCCAGCCAGGGGCCTAGCTGGTTCGCCAGATAGTCGTTCAGGGCTTCCAGGTCTTGGCGGGGGTGTAGATGCAGCTGGAGGCGATCCAGCTGGTCGGGGCCGTTGTGGTGCTCGTCCGCCAGCGTGTTCTTGAACGCCTGTGAGCCCTGGGGCAGATCATAGGCGAGCGTCTCGGCGAACATGTTCTGCTCGTCACTGAACAGCACGGGGCTGGCGGCCTGAAAGGTGCGCTGACTCTCCTCATCAGTGAATCCGATCTCCACCATGCCATCCAGTTCGTAGTGGGGAATGTCCCGGATACCGTGGTCCAGCGGCCACAGGTGGGCGTCTTGGTCTCGGTCGAAATGGTACTGCACGTAGTGGCCAAGGCCTGGCAGGCGGGCACAGAGCGGGCCGTGGACATCGCGCCAGTAGTGCGCGAACACCTCGTGAGGTACTCGCTCACGGCGTCTGACCGTGGTGTAGCTGTTGATGGTGATCATGGGGCACGTTCCTGGAGGCAGGGGCTAGGAAAAAAGTGGACCCCGAATTCCAGCGATAAGCTCCAGGCCTGTTGCCGGCCCCCGAACAGACGTTCGTACGTGCCCGTTCAAGGCGCGAGCAGGTCGCCACCACCCAAGGCGCGTTCCTGTTCTCTATGGCAGCAGGCCGGCGGCCTGGTAGCTGCCGATCGCTTGGTCGAACAGGCCGAGATCCGCGCGGCTACGTGCCAGCAACTGGGCACCTGCGATAGCCGCGTAGATCGCCTGGGCCCTGGCCCGGGCCTCTTCGGCCTTGCCGATTCCGGCCTCCGCCACGGTCTGTGCCAGCCAGTCGATGTTGATCTCGGCGAATTTCTGCACCTCCTGCATCACCGGGGCGGGCAGATCATCGTACTCGGCGCCCATGAAGCTGCTCAGGCAGATGCGATTGTCGCTTTCCAGGGAGATGCGGAACGTCTGGGGGTACTGCCGTAGCCGCTCGTGTGGGTCTGGAAACGCCGCCGTCAGCTCTTCGAGGCAGGCTTCCGAATTCTCCCAATAGCGCCTGGCCACCGCCGCGGCGAGCTCGGTCTTGCCGGCGAAGTGGTGGTAGAGACTGGCCGCTTTCACACCGACCTGTTCCGCCAGGTCGCGCATGTTCAAACCGCTGTAGCCGTGGGCCTGGGCGATCCGGGTAGCGACCTCCAGGATCCTTTCGCTCGAGTTACCGCCAGCCTGAGCCCTCATCCGTACCTCCAAAAAAGCCTGTTGACAGGACGAACTATACCACCTAGCTTTGAATCTACCTAACGTTAGTTAGTCAAATCCAGTGACTTTCCAACGAGGTGATTCCATGAGTAACGAATTGATCTTCCAGGACGCTTCCGCTCTTGCCGCGCTGATCCGGAGCAGGGACGTCTCCCCGGTAGAGGTGGTCAAGGCCCACCTCGAACGCATCGAGGCCGTGGATGGGCAGGTGAATGCCATCGTCACCCTGGCCGAGGATGCCCTCAGCGCCGCCAAGGCTGCCGAGGCGGCGGTGTTGGCAGGGGAGGAACTCGGGCCGTTGCACGGGGTGCCGTTCACGGCCAAGGATTCCATCGACACGGCCGGCGTCATGACCCAACGCGGCTCACCGATCTTCCGCGGCCGCACGCCCGAACAAGACGCCACCAGTGTGGCGCGCCTGAAGCGAGCCGGGGCGATCCTGCTGGCAAAGACCAACCTCCCCGAGTTCTCCTACTGGATCGAGAGCGACAATCTGCTCAGCGGCCGTTCCAACAATCCCTGGGATCTGGAGCGCACGCCGGGCGGTTCCAGCGGGGGCGAGTCGGCCGCCATCGCTGCGGGCATGTCGCCCCTGGGGCTGGGAACCGATCTGGCCATTTCGGTGAGAGGACCCGCGGCCCAGACCGGGATCACCTCCATGAAGGCGACCCATGGCCGGGTACCCATGACCGGCATCTGGCCGCGGGCACCGCGTCGCTTCTGGCACGTCGGGCCCATGGCCCGTTCGGTCCGGGACATCGCCCTGGCGTTCGCGCAGTTGGCCGGCCCGGATGGTCGGGACGCCTTTGCTACCCTCGCGGCGCGCGACCTCGGCAACCTTTCCGCAAAGCTGACGCGTCCGCTGCGGGTGGGCTGGATGGTCGGCCCGGGCTTCGGACCGGTCGATCCCCAGGTGGCGGCGACCGTCAAGGCGGCAGCCCAGGCGCTGGCGGATCTGGGCGTCGCGGTCGAGCCGGTGGGCATTCCCGCCCTGGAAAGGGACTTCGCCCTGGATGTCTTCAACCGCCTGCACGTCATGGAAATGAAGCCAGCCTTCGCCCAGGCCACGGCGGGTCGGCGGGAGGATGAGCTTTACAAGATGGCCAAGACGATGCTGTCGTTGCCCGACACCTCGATAGGTGACTTCATCGAGGCCGAACAAGCGGCTGAGCGTATTCGTGACGGCTACGCAGAGTACTTTTCCCAGTACGACGCCCTGATTACCCACGTATTGCCGATCCCCGCGCACAAGCACGGTGTCGAGAGCTTCGTCATCGATGGCCAGACGGTGGATGCGACCTATCTCCAGGGCGCCACCGTGCCGTTGAACGTCGCCGGCCTGCCCGGCCTGTCGATGCGCTTCGGCACCAGCAGCGAAGGACTGCCGATCAATGTCCAGGTGGTCGGCGCCTGGCACGACGAGGCCACCGTCCTGCAGGTGGCGACACTGTTGGAGGGGGTCAGCCAGGTCAAGGGACTGCATCCCGCGCTCGGTCGCCCGTAGGGGTAGCGGAATGGACAGTCGGGCGAGCGACGCTGGCGTTGCCGAGCTGCCGCCAACCGGCAGGACACCCGCAACGGAAGGATTCCGTGCGGGTGTCGCTCCTTCGACACTGGACTGGGGATGGCTTCAGTTGTCGTTCTGGCAACCATAGCCGTGCACGAGATAGTCCATCACGTGCTCCTGGCCGGCGTGATCCAGGTAATCAAGGCGAGCCGGGACGATGCCGCACTGGCTGGTGAGGTCGGTCTGGCTCACCACCTTGTCGATGTCGAGGTGGACGAAGAAGCCGGGCTTGTCGTGGATCGTGGCGGAACTGCTGGTGTCGGCCAGGGCGGACCCGGTGATGAGCAGGCCGAAGATACCGAGAAGGAGCATTTTCATGATGAGTCCTCTTGAGTGGGTGCAGCTGTTGCTGACCGGGCCACTGTAGGAGGGCAGGGGGGACCGCCGGCTGACCGGCGGATTACAAATCCGTCACTGAGGCTTTCGTGACAGCGAGAGGGGCGTCCGCGCTGCGGCCGCCACCCCTAGAGAGAGGCATATGGGCTGGCGAGGCGATGGCGGGCGTATCCATTCAGGCCATTCCCCGAGAGCCTCATGTGTTCACGCAGCGGGTGCCGCTCAGACCTGCGCCATGCCGCCGTCGACCGGCAGCTCGGCCCCGGTGATGAAGCTGCTTTGGTCGCTCACGAGAAACAGCGCGGCCGCGGCCACTTCGTCGGCGCGCGCCATCCGGCCGAGCGGGATCAGCGTCGTCAGCGTTTCGCGAATCTCCGCGGACGCCGCCGCCATCATGGCGGTATCGGTCGGTCCCGGCGCCACCACGTTGACGCGGATGTTGCGCGGGGCCAGCTCATTGGCCCAGGTCCGCGCGAAGGAGCGCACGGCGGCCTTGGTCGCGCCATAGACGCCATAGCCCTTGGTGCCGATGGTGGCGGCGATCGATCCCACCAGTACGATGGCGCCACCGGCCGGCATGAGCGCGGTCGCGGCCTGGGTGGCGAACAGCAGCGTGCGCACATTGAGGTCGAAGGTCCGGTCGAAATGGTCTTCGCTGATGGCATCGAGCGTGGCGAACTCGGAGAGGCCGGCGTTGACCGCGAGCACGTCCACGCGGCCGGCTTCGCGACGCACCGTCTCGAAGAAGGCGCTGAGCGCCGATGGATCGGCGGCATCGACGCGCCGCTCGTGCAGCCGACCGGCGCCCAGCTCGATTTCGCCCTCCTGCGCGCGCCGGCTGGTGGCGTACACGGTGGCGCCTTCCGTTGCAAAGCGCTCGGCGATGGCACCGCCAATGCCACCGTGACCACCGACCACGACCGCGATCTTTCCGGAAAGAGTGCTCATAAGTCCTCACGAGAGTGATAGGGATGACCAGGAGCACGGTATCATCTGGATATCTGATCACAAGAACGCACCTGATGGTGCCTAGATATCCAGGCGGAAACCCATGTCCGAAGCAGCGCTCGCTCTACCCCTCGAGGTCACCGCGACCCGGCCGATCCTGGACCACATCGCCAACAAGTGGACGGTCCTGATCCTGAGCGTGCTGTGCACCCAGCCAGCGCGCTTCAATGACCTCAAGCGTCGTCTCCATGGCATCACCCATAAATCCCTGTCCGAGGCATTGAAGCGGCTGGAGCGCAACGGCCTGATCAGCCGCAAGGTCCTGCCGACCCAGCCGATCGGCGTGGAATACACCATCACCCCGCTGGGCTGCTCGCTGCGCGAACCCTTCGCCGCGCTTTACCACTGGGCCCTGGCCAACGGCACCGCAATGGCGGAGGCGCAGCGTGCCTATGATGCCGCCAGCGCGGAGGAGGGGCAGGAAGCGGCGAGGTAGTACGCCAGGCGACTCGATCTGGGCACGGCGCGGTTGCTGGAAGAGGGGCGGTCGCCGTTACCAGGCGGGGGGTGCAGCGGGACTGGGCGTAGTGCGGGCGGCCAGCCGGACGACCCTCTGGCGAATCGCCGGGCTCCGGCCGGCGAGGCGCCGTCTTCGCCGCCACTCGGGCATGGATATCGACATCTCGTACGATAACGGATGCGGCAGCGACAGGCTTGTTCAATGATGGCGTTACGCCAGCCGTGGGCTGCTGGCGGCGCTGCTGGAGTACGGGTGCCATGAGCATCGAAGATGAAGAGCTGGGCAGGCGGCTGAAGCAGGTGGATGGGTTGAGCGCGACCACGGTCATGGATCGGGCGCGAGCAGACCGAGGCTTCATGAGCAGGGTAATCCTGGCACTCGAAGAGTGCGGCGTGGATGATCGCACCGATGAGGAAAACGCCCTGCTCGAGTGGGCGCGCGCCTTTCAACGCCAGCAGGGGGCGGGCGATGAATGACGCGCCGCTGCAGCGCGCCGGTAAGCCGGCGTAACGGGCAATGTTGCCGTGAGCGGGTATCGATCCTCTACCTGAGTGGCGAAGCCGGTAACCCCACCATAGGCGCTGCCCCTATCGCTCCCCGGTCTTCCCGACCCAGTCCGCCTGCGTAACGAGGACGTGTCAGGCCGATTGCCAAGTGAATGCCCCAGGTGGTCGAGCGCACCAGGACACGTTTTAAAAAGGGCTTCGATCGACTGCCTATTCCGGCTGGGCATGAGTCTTATGTCCCGGCCTTGCGTTCCGCCATCTTCTGCTGAGCGGCAGGATACCTCCCACACCCGCTCACCAGAGAATGCCCTTATGACCGTCGCGCGCTGCATGGTGGCATGCACGGGCGGTGGCGCCTGATAAGGAGGCTTGCCAGCGACGAAGTCAGCCTTGAAGGCGTCCAGACGAGCTTGAAGGGTCATGAGTTGTGCCTCTGAGATGAGTGGGGACAGGACTCATGATCGTCAGATCGCCATGGCGGTAGTAGGAAGGGCACGGCGATACCAGCTATGCCGGAATGGAATGGCGGCTCAGATCTCAGGGGCTGCGACCTCAGCTCATGGCGATGGCACGCTGCAGAGGCGGTACGACGAAGTCGAGGAAGGCGCGAACGCGGGCTGGCTGATGCTGACCGCCGAGATACAGCGCGGCGATTTCCTCTTCGTCGGCCACCCCCACGTCGGCCAACACCTCCACCAGCCGACCGGCCTCCAGGTCTTCCCGGGCGTGGTAGTCGCCGATCCGCGCCAGGCCGACACCGGCCACGGCCATGCGCCGTACGGTTTCACCATTGTTGGCGAGCAGCTTGCCCGTGACCATCCGATCGACGATCCGGCCGCCCGTCCGCATCGGCCAGACCGGCTGCGCGCGCTGGAAGTTGAAGCCCAGGCAGTTGTGATCCTCCAGATCCTCGACGCAGCGTGGCGTCCCGGCCCGCGCGAGGTAAGCGGGCGAGGCGACGATCTTGCGGCGGGCGGTGCCGATGCGCCGGGCGATCAGCGCGGAGTCCGTGATGCCACCCACGCGAAACACGACGTCGGTGCGGGCCAGGTACAGGTCGACCATCTCATCCGACAGCGACAGATCCACGATGATGTTGGGGTGCGCCGCCCAGAACGCGGGCAGCAACGGCTCCAGCACCAGGCTGCCGAAGGCGACCGAGGCATTGACTCTGATGGTGCCGCTGACGCCGCGGCTACCGAGCCCGAGCGTGAGTTCGAGATCGTCCAACTCCGCGAGCATCGCCCTGGCACGCTCGTGATAGAGGTGCCCTTCGGTCGTCAGGGACAGGCGGCGCGTGGATCGCTCGACGAGGCGCACCCCCAGGCGTTGTTCCAGTCGCGCAATCAACTTGGATACCGTCGACGGCGTCATGTGCAGCAGTCGAGCGGCCGCCGAGAAGCTTCCGGAGTCGACCACCGCGACGAAAATCTGCATCTCTCCCGCACGATTATCCAAGGCTCGACCCCGTCCAGCTGTGAATTCATTTCCAAACTCATGTGCAACTCTAGTGGCTTATCACTGGAGCGGCGAGGTGACATCGTGATCAGCGACGTAACGCCTTTCAGGAGATGGACATGACTTATCTAGAATCACACGGAGTTCGCATCCCGGCCCTCGGCTTCGGGGTATTCCGTATGAGCGACGCCGAGGTCGAGCGGGTGATCCCCGTCGCCTTCGAAGCCGGCTTTCGCCATTTCGACACCGCGCAGATCTATGCCAACGAGGCAGCGCTCGGCCGGGCACTGGAGCGCGCAGGCGCGGCGCGCACCGACCTGTTCCTGACCACCAAGGTCTGGATCGATCATTACCACCCCGAACGCTTCGCCGCCTCGGTCGAGGAAAGCCTGGAGAAGCTGAGGGTCAGCCAGGTCGACCTGCTGTTGCTGCACTGGCCGGGGACCCAGGTCCCCATCGCGGACCAGATCGCCTTGCTCAACGAGGTCCAGGCCGCCGGCCTGACGCGTCACATCGGGGTCAGCAACCAGAATGTCGCGCAAATGACCGAGTCGGTACGGCTCAGCGCGGCGCCCATCCTCACCAACCAGGTCGAGGTGCACCCCTACCTGGATCAGCGTGCGCTGATCGCGGCGGCGAGGGAACAGCAGGTCGCCATCGCCGGCTACTACGGAATGGCGGACGGTCAGGTACCCCGTGATCCCCTGATCCAGGACATTGGCCGGGCCCACGGCAAGACCGCTGCCCAGGTTGGCTTGCGCTGGCTGATCCAGCAGGGGCTGGTGGCGCTCAGCAAGACCGCCAACGTCGAGCGCGTGGCCGAGAACGCCGCGATCTTCGATTTCCAGCTGGACGATCAGGAGATGGCGGCCATTGCCAGCCTGGCGCGTGCCGATGGCCGCCTCGTTAACCCCCCGGGCCTGGCGCCCGACTGGAACGCTTGAAGGAGTCGATCATGGACCTGCAACTGGAGAACAAGACCGCACTCGTCACCGGCTCCACGGCCGGGATAGGGCTGGAAATCGCCCGCCGTCTGGTCGCCGAAGGCGCGGACGTGGTCATCTGCGGTCGCGATCAGGCCAAGCTGGACGCGGCGGCTGCCGCCAGCGGTGCCCGGGCCGTCCTGGCCGATCCCGCGACGGCGCAAGGGGCCGCTACCCTGGTGGCCGCCGTCCCGGCGGTCGACATCCTGGTCAACAACCTCGGCATCTATGAATCGAAGCCCTTCGCCGAGATCACCGATGCGGACTGGCAGCGCTTCTTCGAGGTGAACGTGCTGTCGGGCGCACGGCTGGCGCGGGCCTACTTTCCCGGCATGGTCGCGCGGGACTGGGGAAGGATCATCTTCGTGGCCAGTGACTCGGCCTTGGTCGTGCCGCCCGACATGATCCACTACGGCATGACGAAAACCGCCCAACTGGCCATCTCTCGTGGCCTGGCCGCGGCGAGCAAGGGCACGCGCGTCACGGTGAACTCGGTGCTGCCCGGACCGACCCGCTCGGCCGGCATCGGCGATTTCCTGAAAAGCGTCGCCGACGATCCCACGGCACCGGCGGAAGACATCGAGCGCAGCTTCTTCGCCAAGGAGCGCCCGACGTCGCTGCTGCAGCGGATGATCGAGCCCGAGGAGATCGCCGCCCTGGTCGCCTACGTCGCCAGCCCCCTGTCGGCCGCCACCAACGGCGCCGCGTTGCGCGTCGATGGCGGTGTGACCCCTACGATCGCCTGAGACCTTGGAGGCCCCTATGACCGAACCCCGTCGGTATGTTTCGACGCCCAGTGGGTTCCTGCTGGTATTGCGGCAGGGCGACGAGGTGCTGGCCTCGCTCGAGGCGCTGATGCGGGAGGAGTCGATTCCGTCGGCGACGTTAAGCGGATTCGGCTTCGTCGCGACGGCGCGCCTCGGCTTTTTCGACTTCACGAAAGGTGACTATGATGCCCGTGAATTTCAGCAACTCGAGATCACCGGCCTGAATGGCACCCTGGCCTGGAAGGACGGCGCGCCGTCCGTGCATGCCCATGCCAGCGGCGGTGATCGCGACTTCGCCGTCGTGGGCGGGCACGTGCTGGGCCTGCGGGTTGGCCGTGGCTCGTTCGAGATCACCGTGCAGGTGCATGATCGCCGGCTGGAGCGACGACTCGATCCTGTCGTTGGCGCCAATGTGCTGCAGTTGGACGCGCCTGGGGTAGAGAGCTAGGCGGCGCGAAGAGCGGCCGCTACCGGTCGCCGCTCTTCGGCATCCTTTCCGGGATTCAAGGGAGGTGAACCCGAAGGACGTTCGCGTGCTGAGCGTTGCGCCGGGTTGGAACGAGACCGAGGCCTACGTCCTTCCAGGCGGACCCCGGTCAGGCCACGCACGGCCGGCAGGTACCGATCGGCAGCTCTCAGGTAGGTGGGAAGGCGCAGTGACGTGCCTGCAGGGCTTCGAGCACCCAGCGCCTGTCGCTACGGCCTTCCGCGATGGCCTGCAGCTGGGCATGTTCGGCCTCGGATTTCGCCTTGGCCTTGGCATAGACCTCGTCCAGCTCGGCGAAGGGCACGCACAGCAGGCCGTCTTCGTCGCCTATGATCAGGTCGCCCGGCTCGATCACCATGCCGGCGATCGCCACCGGGACGTTGATTTCCCCAGGCCCGTCCTTGTAGGGACCGCGGTGGGTAATGCCGGCGGCGTACACCGGCAGGTCATGCTCGGCAATCGCGCGTGAGTCCCGGATCGCCCCGTTTATCACGAAGCCGCCCAGGCCCTTCTGCTCTGCATAGCAGGTCATCAGCTCGCCGATCAGGGCGTTGGTCAGGTCTCCGCCGGCATCCACGACGAGGACGTCGCCCGGTTGGGCGAGGTCGAGGGCATGGTGCAGCATCAGGTTGTCTCCCGGGCGGCATTTGACCGTGAGTGCCGGTCCGGCCAGCACGCCACCGCGGTGCATGGGGCGCAGGGTGGTGCCGGCAGCGGTCATACGGCTCATCGAGTCGCTGATGTTGGCCACCGGCAGGGTACGAAAGCGAGCGATGTGTTCGGCACTCGCCTGGCGGGTACGTCGCAAGATTCTGAAGCCTACGGTCATGGTCGGTTTTCTCGTTCAGTGGGGCGCAATGCGGTAGAGCGTGGCGGCAGTCTGGCGGAACAGGCTCGCGCGTTCCGCGGCGCTGAAGTCCTCCGTCAAACGCTTGAAGGCGTTCCACAGCACGCCGTAGCCATACATTCCCTTGTCGACCGGGAAGTTGCTTTCGAACAGGCAGCGCTGCACACCGAAGTGTTCGATGCAGTGCAGGATGTAGGGTCGCCACAGCTCGGCCAGCTGCAGGGAGGTTGGCGGCAGGGGTCGCCGATGCAGGTCGAAACCCGAGACGCCCATGCCCAGGCCGCCCAGCTTGACGCTGACGTTCGGGCAGCGCGCCAGGCGAATCATCGCCGCCTTCCAGTGCGCATAGACCTCGTCGCGCCGCCCTCGATAGGGGCCCGCGCCCAGTGGCCCGCCCACGTGGTCCAGCACGATCCCTTGATTGGGCAGGCGCTCGGCCAGGGCGATCACCTCGTCGAGTTGGGTGTGGTAAGCCCAGACATCCAGCACGAGGCCGTACCGTTCCAGGCAGCTGGCTCCGCGGAGAAAGGTCGGCTCGAGGAGCACTCCGGCGGGGGGCGGGACCGGATTGGTCACCAGGCGCGGATCGGGATGCCAGGCTGTCGTGTTGCGGATGCCCCGCAGACGGTCGCCGGACCGTTCGCGCATGTCTTCCAGAACCGGCAGCACGGCGTCTCCCAGGCGTAGGTCGGCACCGGCGACGATGGCGGCATTCAGGCGAGTGGCACCAGGCGGCCCGCTGGCGCTGCGCTCGGCGATACCGGTTGCGAACTGCACTTCCCCCACGCTTTGAAAAGCCACGGGACGGGCCATATCGAACATCGAACGGCACTGCACGTACACGGTGGCGACCACCTTGTGCCCGGCCTGATCGATGTCGGCCTGGTACTCGTCGGACAGGTAGCGTTGGCCGCTCCGGTCCCACAGGTGATGGTGCGCATCGATGATCGCCAGCGTCGGGTCCAGCGCAGGCTCCTTCGCCTGGGCCAGCCAGTCGGGGCGCGGCGCTATGTGGGGTGAAGCAGGGCGCGTGGCGTTCATCAGTGGGCCCGGATGTCGGCGATGAACTTGGCAGCGCGTGGGTGTTCCGGGGCGCTGAAGAAGGTCTCGGGTACCGCTCGTTCGAGCACTTGCCCGGCATCCATGAACCAGATGCGATCGGCCACGTCCCGGGCGAAACCCATCTCATGGGTCACGCAGATCATGGTCATGCCATCAGCTGCCAGGGCTTTCATTACCTGCAACACCTCACCCACCATCTCTGGGTCCAAGGCGCTGGTAGGTTCGTCGAAGAGCATCACCGGCGGCTCCATCGCCAGCGCCCGGGCGATGGCCACCCGCTGCTGCTGGCCTCCCGACAGTTGCGCCGGCATGGCGTCCGCCTTGTGTGCCAGGCCCACCTTCATGAGCAGGTCCCGGGCCTTCTGCGCGCTCTGGACCCTGTCCTGCTTGAGCACCGTGAGCGGGCCGATCATCACGTTGTCGAGCACGGACAGGTGAGGGAAGAGGTTGAAGCTCTGAAAAACGAAGCCGATCCGGCTGCGTAGCGCATTGAGGTCATTGCCCCGGCCATGCATGTCATGGCCGTTCACCTCTATCTGTCCCGCCTGGATCTCCTCCAGGCGGTTGACGGTACGGATGAGCGTCGACTTGCCCGAGCCGGAAGGCCCGCACACCACGACCACTTCACCGGCGGCGACGGTTTCGTTGACGTCGTGCAGCGCCCGATAGGCGCCGTACCATTTGTTAACGCCCTTGAACGCGATCATTTGCTTTGCCCCAGCAACAAGGTGTGGCCCTCGGCGGCGCCGGTGGCAGTGGAACGGATACCGGCACGCTGTCGTCCGATGGCCACCTCGAGCCACCTGGCCAGGCGACTGAGCGAGAAGCACAGGACGAAGTAGAACCCGGCCAGCAACAGGTACACCTGGAACGGCTGAGTCAGCAGCTGGTTGTTCACCTGGTAGGCGGCGAAGGTCAGCTCTTGGGTACCTATCAGGTAGGCGAGGGAGGTGTTCTTGGTGATCAGAATGAACTGGTTGACTATGCTCGGCAGCATGTTGAACAGCGCCTGGGGCAGTACCACCTTGCGCATTGCCTGGCCGTAGCTCATGCCGATGGCGCGAGCGGCCTCCATCTGGCCTCGCGGTACGGCGTCGATGCCGGCGCGAACCACCTCGCCCAGAAAGGCACCCTCGTACACCACCAAGGCCACGACCATGGTCAGGGTGCCGGAGATGTTCACTCCCGTGATGAGCGGAATCACGAAGTAGGCCCAGAAGATCAGTAGCAGCAGCGGGATCGAGCGCACCAGGAGGGTGTAGCCCGCGGCGAGCTTACGGACGAAGGCCAGGTTGGAGGTGCGGGCCAGCCCGATCCCTACCGCGATGGGGAAGGCCAGCACCAGGCTGGTGAGCGCCAGTACCAGGGTAAGCGCCAGGCCACCCAACGGCCCATGAGGGTATTGGCCGACCAGTAGCATCACCCCGTAGTCGTGAAGGATATCGAGCATGAGTTACCTCGCCATGCGCAGGGTGATGCGGCGTTGCCACAATCCACCCACCAGCATCAGGGTCCAGGAGCCGAGCAGGTAGAAGAGGCTGGCCACCGCGAAGGTCTGGAAGGTCATGTAGGTTTCGCCCTCGATCTGGCGCGTGACGTACATCATCTCGCCGGTGCCGATGGCCATGGCCAGCGCGGTGGACTTGAACAGGGCCAGCGCCTGGTTCACGAGGGACGGCGCCGCGGCGCGTACCGCCTGCGGGATCAGTACCTTGCGCAAGATCTGCAGGTAGTTCATGCCCAACGCGGTAGCCGCCTCGCGCTGGCCAGCGGGTAGCGCGCGAAACCCGCTGCGCAGGTCTTCACTGGTGTAGGCGGCCGCATTGAGCGTGAGGGCGATAACGGCGAACACCATCTCACCGCCCTGGGCATTGACCCAGTCCTGGGTGGCCACGGGCAGCAACTGAGGCACGCCGAAGTACCACACGAACAGCTGCACCAGGCTGGGGACATTGCGGTGATATTCGACGAAGGCGTCAACCAGCCAGCCGGCGACCCGCGTTGGCAGGAGGCGGATGCCCATCAGCACGCAGGCCAGACCGAAGCCCAGCACCGCACAGGTCAGGAACAGCTGCAGGGTGACGGCGATACCGCCGAGGAAAAGGTGCAGGTAATCACCCTGCAACAGGGAAGCGAAGCCATCGAAAAGGTGCACGGAAGCCTCCAATAGGGTCGCCTGTCGGCGACCCTGAGCCTGTCACTGGAAGTCGGAGAGGGGGGGCAGCTTCTTCTCACGCACCAACTGGAATTCGGTACCCGGGCCGTACCATTTGTCCCAGAGCGCCTGCAGCTCGCCGGTGGTTTCCATGTCCTGCAGGGCCTTGTCCACGGCCTGGGTCAGGGCGTCTTCCCCTTTCTTGATACCCAGGCAGTTGGGTTCGAAGTGCAGCGCCTGGTCGAGGAAATGCATGTTCTGGGCACGCGCATGGAAGCGAATCGCGGCGGGCTCGGTCATGGCCATGCCCTGGGTCTTGCCTTGCTGCAGGGCAAGGAAGGCCGAAGGGGCGTCTTCGAAGGCAACGACCGTGGAGTCTGGCAGTTGCTGACGCGCATAGAGTTCCGGCGTGGAGCTTTTGATCGCGCTGATGCGTTTACCCTTGAGGTCATCAAAGGTCTTCAGCTTCGGGTCCTTCACCAGGATCTTGATCGGCGTCTGGTAGTAGGCGGCAGAGAAGTTGATCTGCCCGGCGCGGTCCTTGGTGTAGCCCAGGGCGGCGGCGACCACGTCGGCTCGGCCGGATACCAGCGTGGGGATGCGTGCGCTGACCGCGATGCCCTGTAGCTCGGGCTTGACCCCCAGGTGCTGGGCCAGGGCCTTGCACACGTCCACGTCCAGACCGACGATCTCCCGCGTCGCCGGGTCCTGGTAGCCGAGCGGTACGCTGTCCGTGAGGGTCGCGCAGCGAAGGGTACCGCGCGCCTTTATGTCTTGCAGCGCGTCGGCCATGGCCGAGGAACAGGCCAGCAGGCCTACTACAGCGAAAATTGCCCGTTTCATAGTCAGTTCTCTATTACATGGTGAGGGCAGAAGGGTGACGCGCAAGAGTTGTTGTTCTAGTCGGTGAAGCATCAGACCAGGGCTGCGCAAGCCGCCTTGATGCGTTGACAGCCGTCTTCGATCACCTCGGTGGAGGTGGCGAACGACAGCCGCAGGTAAGGTGACAGGCCATAGGCCGCACCGTGCAACACGGCCACCTGGGCTGCCTCGAGCAGATAGGTGCGCACGTCCAGGTCGGTACTCAGCACCTTGCCATCCGGGGTGCGCTTGCCCAACAGGCCGGCGCAGTTGGGATAGGCATAGAAAGCACCTTCGATCGGTCGGCAGTGAAGGCCGGGTATGGCGTTCAGGCGCTCCATGATCAGCGCTCGGCGTCCGGCGAACAGCGCTGCGGCCCGCTCGACGAAGGCTGCGCCATCGTTCAACGCCGCGATGGCCGCTGCCTGGTTGATCCCTGAGGTGCCTCCTACGCTTTGCGACATCAACTTGTCCATGGCCTTCACCAGAGCTGCCGGACCGCCCGCGAAACCGATGCGCCAGCCGGTCATGGCATAGGCCTTGGACACCCCGTTGATCACTAGCGTCCGCGCCTTCAGCGCCGGTGCCAGCAAGGCCGGCGCGGCCAGGGCCTGGCCCTGATAGTTGAAATGCTCGTAGATCTCGTCGGTCATCAGCCATACCTGCGGATAGCGCAGGAGCACCTCGCACAGAGCCTGTAGCTCCGCCTGACTGTAGATGGCGCCGCTCGGGTTGTTCGGGGTGTTGAGCACCAGCCATTTGGTCCTGGGGGTGATGGCCGCTTCCAATTGCGCCGCGGTGATCTTGAAGCCCTGTTCGTCCGGGCAGGCGACGATCACCGGCACGCCGCCGTTGAGTTTCACCACGTCCGGATAGGACACCCAGTAAGGCGCAGGGATGATCACCTCATCGCCCTCGTCCACGGTGCAACTGAAAGCGGTGTAGATCAGCTGCTTGGCGCCAGCGCCGACGATGATTTCGTTCAGCGCGAAGTCCAGGCCATTCTCTCGAAGGAATTTACGCTGAACGGCCAGCTTGAGCCCAGGCGTGCCGGACGTGGCCGTATAGCGAGTGTGCCCGGCCAGGGCGGCGTCGTGAGCGGCTTCGATGACCAGGGCAGGGCTATCCAGGTCTGGCTCGCCCGCGGTGAAGTCCAGCACCTTCACGCCCTGCGCCTGCAGCGCCGTCACGCGCTCCTTTGCCGCCACACTGGCAGAGGGACTGAAACGGTCGAGGCGAGTGGACAGGGGATACGTCATGACAGGGCCTTAACGGGGTGAAGAGAGGTGTCACCGACGTTACCGATGGAGGTATCGAATAAATAACGATATTTTGTCCGGGGAATTCATCGTATTTACGCATGTGCAGGGAGACCCTGGTGATCACGATCAAGCAGGTCGAGGCGGTGTACTGGGTGGCCCGACTGGGGAGCTTCGATGCTGCCGCGGATCATCTCAACACCACCCAGTCGGCCGTATCTAAGCGCATCCAGGACCTGGAAGGCCGCTACGGGCAGGCGCTGTTCGACCGCAGCGGTCGGCGCGCACTCCTCACGCCGCTGGGCGAGCAGCTTTCACGCCTGGCCGAGCCCTTGCTCGCGCAGCGCGATGTATTGCTCCAGACGCTCGAAAGCCCCGCGACGCTGCAGCGCAAACTACGCCTCGGAGTGACCGAGTTGACGGCGCTTACCTGGCTGCCAGATCTGGTGCACGGCATTCGCGAGCGCTACCCGAAGGTGGAGATCCTTCCGGAAGTGGATATCAGCACCGTGCTGTACTCGCGCCTCGAGAGCAACTCCATCGACCTGATCATCGTCCCGGACATTTTCTCCAATCACCGGTTCGCCAGCGAGCCGCTCGCTGCGGTGGAAAACGCCTGGCTGTGCGCGCCGGGCCAGGCGGGGAACCTGCGGCAGCTGCCAGTATCCGCGCTGGCGGAGCGTACGCTGGCACTGCAAAGCGGGCAGTCGGGCATGGGGCGGGCATACGGGCAGTGGTTTCGCGAACAAGGCCTGGACGTGAGCCGGGCGATCTTCTGCAACAACCTGTTGGCGCAAATCGGTTTGGCGGTCAGCGGTCTCGCCACTTCCTACCTGCCGCGTCGTTCACTGCAACGAATGATCGATGGCGGCCAACTGGTAGCCCTGGACGTGACTCCGGCCTTGCCGCCCTTGCAATACCAGGTGATCTACCGCCCAGCGGAGACGGACCCCTTCCTCGGCGGGATCATGGAGATCGCGTTGGGAACCTGTGACTTCGGCAAGTTCATCATGCATTAGGTTTTGTACGAAAAGTCGCCGAGCGACGGTTAGGCGAGGCGAAAAAGGCTGAGGAAGCGGATCGGACCCGCGCTCGGGCTTACGAGTGGTAAATGAGCATTCCGAAGCCTTTTTCAACGAAGCATCACCGAGCGCAGGCATTTTTCGTACAGAGCTTACGCTAGCGCATCCCCGGGTCGTGCAACAGGTGCCGCAGCGGGCAGGCTTTCGCTGGCCAACGTCGCCGAGGCTGGGCACGTCTCGCGACGCCTCTCGGATGGCGCTCGCCGGGAGGAGCGGATGGGCGATCGATACCACTCGATCGCGCCGAGGGGCTCTTGGCCGGCGGCATCGATACTGCCGCCGGCGCTGGAACGGCCCAAGCCTGTGGTGGCCTCCGCGCCAACCTTTTGGGAAGGGCTCAGGTCCGGCCGCGCCCCATGACCCTGGGTTCAAGGCCTCACAGCGTGACCGGCGATCCGGACTGACCGACCTGGGCTGAAGGTCCTGAGCCTATCGACTCAACTCATAGACGCACAGGTTCACCGTGGCCGCCAGGTTCAGGGATTCGATGGCACCTGAACCGCTGATGGTGAAGGGCTGGGCGTTCAGCGCGGTGAGCTGCTCCCGGGGTACGCCGCGGGCTTCGTTGCCGAACAGATAGCAGTCGAAGGTCTGGAACCCGGCCGACTGGATCGGCGCGCCCTGCATGTCCAGGCAGGCGATGCGCGGGAAACGCTCGGGCAGGCCGGCGAGTTCGACGTCGAGTTCCAGCGGGGTGTGGAAGATGGCGCCCATGCTGGCGCGGACGACCTTGGGGTTGTAGGGGTCGACGCTGCCCGGACTGAGCAGGCAGCGGAAGCGGCCGAACCAGGCCAGGGTGCGCAGGATGGTGCCCAGGTTGCCGGGGTCCTGGATCTCGTGCAGGTAGAGGGCGCGCTCGCCATCGGTCGCGGCTACGGCCTGCTCGGGCGTAGGCATGGGCACCACGGCGATGATGCCCTGGGGCGTCTTGGTATCGGCGATTTGCGCCATCTGCCGCTCGCTGACCAAGTGGGTCCGGAACGGACTCTGCCAGTGCTCGTAGGCGCTCGTCACATAGAGTTCGGCCCGCAGTAACCGGGGATTACTCAGCGCGGCCTTTTGCAGCTCCAGCGCCAGGTGCTCGCCCTCCACCAGGAAGTGACCGAATTCGGCGCGGTACTTCTTCTGGTGGAGTTTCTTGATGTCGTCGAGCTTCATCAGCCAGCGGCCCGGTCGAGCGGGGCGTGCAGCGCGTCGGCATCGGCGAGCATCGACCTGGCCAGGGCCTCGGCCACCTTGATGCCATCCACGCCGGCGGAGAGGATGCCGCCGGCATAACCGGCGCCTTCACCGGCCGGGTAGAGGCCGCGCAGGTTCAGGCTCTGCAGGCTGTCGTTATCACGGGTGATGCGCACCGGCGAAGAGGTGCGGGTCTCGATGCCGGTCAGGATGGCGTCATGGCGGTCGAAGCCACGGATCTGCTTGCCGAAGGCGGGCAGCGCCTCGCGGATGGCCTCGATGGCGTAGGTGGGCAGCGACGGCGCCAGGTCGCCCAGGCGCACGCCGGGCTTGTAGGAGGGCTCGACCTCACCGAAGGCGGTGGAGGGCACGCCGCGAATGAAATCGCCGACCAGCTGGCCGGGCGCGCAGTAGTCGCTACCCCCCAGTTCGAAGGCGCGCGATTCCAGGCGTTCCTGCAACTCGACACCGGCCAGCGGATCACCGGGGAAGTCCTGCTCGGGATTGATGCCCACCACGATGCCGGAGTTGGCGTTGCGCTCGTTGCGCGAGTACTGGCTCATGCCGTTGGTGACGACCCGACCCGGCTCGGAGGTGGCGGCCACCACGGTACCGCCCGGGCACATGCAGAAGCTGTACACGGCGCGGCCATTCTTGGCGTGATGGACCACCTTGTAGTCGGCGGCGCCGAGTTCCGGGTGGCCGGCGTATTTGCCCAGGCGGGCCTCGTCGATCATGCCCTGGGGGTGTTCGATGCGGAAGCCGATGGCGAAGGGCTTGGCCTCGATGAACACGCCCTGGCGCTGCAGCATGCGGAAGGTATCGCGGGAGCTATGGCCCAGCGCGAGCACCACGTGGCGGCTGTGCAGGGTGTCGCCATTGGCGAGCACCACGCCCTCGAGCTGGCCGTCGTCGATCAGCAGGTCGGTCACCTTGCTCTCGAAGTGGACCTCGCCACCCAGCGCGATGATTTCCTCACGCATGGCCGCCACCACGCCGGTCAGGCGGAAGGTGCCGATGTGCGGCTTGCTGACGTAGAGGATCTCTTCCGGCGCGCCGGCGCGGACGAATTCATGCATCACCTTGCGCGCGTAGAACTTCGGGTCCTTGATCTGGCTGTAGAGCTTGCCGTCGGAAAACAATCCGGCCCCGCCTTCGCCGAATTGCACGTTGGACTCGGGCGTCAGCACCTTCTTGCGCCACAGCGCCCAGGTGTCCTTGGTGCGGCTACGGACATCCTTGCCGCGCTCCAGCACGATGGGCTTGAAGCCCATCTGGGCCAGCAGCAGGGCGGCGAACAGGCCGCAGGGACCGAAACCCACCACCAGGGGGCGCTCGGTCAGCGTCGCCGGCGCCTGGCCAACCGGGTAGTAGCCGGTATCCGGCGCCGGACGTACCTGCAGGTCGTTGGCGAAGCGCGCCAGCACCGCCGCCTCGTCGCGGACCTCCAGATCGATGATGTAGATGAACAGGATGACGCTGTTCTTCTTGCGCGCATCGTAGCTGCGCTTGAACACGGTGAAGTTCAGCAGATCGGCGTCGCGCAGCTTCAGGCGATCCAGGATGGCCTGGCGCAGCTCGGCGGGGGTGTGGTCGAGTGGCAGGGACAGTTCGTTGATGCGAATCATGGCAAGAATCCTGGCCGGTGACTCCGGCAAAGGAAGGGACGAGGAGGGGTAGGGCGGCGATTGTACCCGCCGGTCCCGGCGCTGTCAGGCCGGGACGATGGATGCTCGGGCGGGCCGGCCAGCGGTCGGCCTGGCGATCCCTGATTCGTCCCGCGACGTTATCGGCTTATAATCGCCGCCACTTCGCGGCCGGCCAGGCTTGGCGTGCGTCCGCTCCTCACCCGCTTTCCCGTGGTAGCTCCAACATGAAAAGATCCAAAAGCAGCCGTCGCTGGCTGGATGAACACGTCAACGATCCCTTCGTCAAACGCGCTCAGAAAGACGGCCTGCGCTCGCGCTCCAGCTACAAGTTGATCGAGCTCAACGAAAAGGACAAGCTGATCCGCCCCGGCATGCTGGTCATGGACCTGGGCTCGGCCCCCGGTGGCTGGTCGCAGGTGGCCGGCGGCATCGTCGGCGAGCAGGGGCGCGTGGTGGCGACCGACATCCTGCCCATGGGCGCGCTGGACAACGTCGACTTCGTCCAGGGCGACTTCACCGACGATGCCGTCTTCCAGAAGATCCTCGGCGTACTCGATGGCCGCAAGCCCGATCTGATCGTCTCCGACATCGCCCCCAACATCAGCGGTGTCGCGGCCGCCGACCAGGCCGCCGCCATGTACCTGGTGGAACTGACCCTCGACATGGTGCGCCAGGTGCTCAAGCCCGGCGGCAACTACGTGGTCAAGGTGTTCCAGGGCGAAGGCTCCGATGTCTTCCTGAAAGACGTGCGTACCTCCTTCGAGAAGGTCTCGATCCGCAAGCCCGAAGCCTCGCGCCCCCGCTCGCGTGAAGTCTATCTGGTGGGCAAGGGTTTCAAGGGCTGAGCAGCCTCCATCGTCGGGGGGCGTCGACAGAGCTGGGACAGGGCAGATCTTCCTGTACCGGCTGAGCATTGGTCTGGCCAGAGGTAATCTGGGGGAGATCGCCTCGCGGTCGAATCTCATGCCCGTTGGGCCGACAGGGATATCGTTTGAACCTGTCGTTTCTTCGCTGAGTTGAAAGTCGAAAGCGGACGCATCACCGCGCGCGACGCCCACTACCACGGGCCGCGCGTTGGCTTTGTCGATAAGGCGAAGGCGGTTATTCGTGCGCAGGCTGAAGCAGCGTGTCCTGCCACTGTTTCCGCCTGGTAGAGCGCGCGCAGGCCGTGTGACCTGATCGCAGAGCGGCGACCTGAACGGGACGACGACAGCGGCTAACGGGAACGCCGGATACGAGTGCCCGTCCACCCCTCGGCGAGTCATGGTAGGGCAGTGCAGCTGCCGCCTACCCGAGAGGCCGGCACTCTCAACTCCGAATATTCCATGGCGCCAGAGGCATACCTAACGCTTCGTCTTCGTCGCCAACGCGAAAGCCGTCACACGCTGCATCCCAGGTGGCATTACCAACCCCTGCCAAAAAACGACCTGGAAGAACGATTCACGCCAGGCGATTCAAGTTTTGGTCAGGCGATACGATGACGTATAAATCGTAACAAATATTGTGACAATAACCGTCCGGGTGCTGCCATGTTCGCTCGCTTGAGTATTTCGCAAAGGATCCATGGTGGCTTTCTGGCCATGGTCGTCATCATTACCGCTCTCATAGGAATCAGCTATGTGGGCTTCGCCCGGATGCAGGAGTCCACGCGCTGGAACGTCCATACCTACGACGTGCTGCGAGAGTTGGATCTCACCCTCCAGAAACTGGTGGATATCGAGACCGGCATGCGCGGCTATGTCATAACCGGTCGCGAGGAATTTCTCGAGCCTCTCAAGAATGGCGTCCGGGACTTCGGTGCGCATGTACAACGCCTCGCCGACCTGACGGCGGATAACCGGGAGCAGCAGCAGCGCATCGCTGAGCTAAGGGCGCTGGAAGCCCGTTGGGAGCAAGAGGACATCCAGCCGATCCTCGCCCAACGCCAGGCACAGGCGCAGGGTGCACCGGATCTCTCCCTGGTCGCCCGCGTTGCCGAAGCACGGGACAAGGTCAAGATGGATGGGCTGCGTAAGCTGGTCGCGCAGATGGCTGATACTGAAACCACCTTGCTGGGAGTCCGCGATCAAGCCCTGGAGGCCGCCAACAGGCACCTGGTGCAGATCCTCTGCGGGGGTGGTGTCGTAGCGGCCATCTTGGCGCTGATCATCTCGCTTTCGCTGGGGCGCGGGACCCGTGGCCGCTTGCAAGTGGCCATCGACGCCGCTAACGCGGTGGCCGAGGGCCGACTCAACACGGCGATAGACACCAATAGCAATGACGAGCTGCCTAGGGCATTGGCTCGTATGCAGGGCAGCCTGAGGGACATGGTGCAACAGATAGGGGTGGCCGCACACCAGTTGGGGCAGGCCGTTACCCAGATCAATGGGGCGTCCCAGCAACTTGCGGGGGCAGCGACCGAGCAGTCGAGCTCCGCGTCCTCCATGGCCGCCACCATCGAGGAACTGTCGGTCAGCATCAGTCACGTCACGGAAAGCGCCGAGGAAGCCCATCGCCTCAGTGCTCAGTCGGGCCAACAGTCCAGTGAAGGCGGAGAGGTCATACAGGCGACGGTATACAGCATGAACAGCATTGCCCAGACCGTACAGAAGTCCGCGGAACAGATAAGCGAATTGGGGCAGCACTCCGATCATATTTCCTCGATCGTCAGCGTGATCCAAGGGATTGCGGACCAGACGAATCTGCTCGCACTCAATGCTGCCATCGAAGCGGCCCGGGCTGGAGAGCAAGGCCGCGGCTTCGCCGTGGTGGCCGATGAGGTCCGCCTGCTTGCCCAACGTACCGCTAATTCCACTCAGGAAATTGCGGGGATGATCGAAAAGATTCAGGAGGGCGTCCGCCAGACCGTGAGCAACATGCAGGTAGGGGTCAGCGAGGTGGAGCGTGGGGTCGACCAAGCCGCTCAGGCAGGGGACGCCATCATCGGCATTCGGGACGGATCTACCAAGGTCGTCCAGGTGGTGGACCAGATTTCGTTCGCCCTGCGTGAGCAGAATGCCGCCAGCCAGGACGTGGCGCGAAGTGTAGAAAAAACCGCCCAGATGTCAGAGCGCGACCGGGCAGAGGTGCAGAGCATCCTGCACACCAGCGAGTCCCTCGCCGATCTGGCGCGTGGGCTGGAGCGCCAGGTGGCGCGCTTCAGCCTTTAGCTCTGCAGCGATCAAAAGGAGAATTGGAGAGCCTATCGCCGGCTCGAGCGCCGAGGCCGGCCCGCCCGCTCCCTGGCCAGGGCGATGAAATTCTGCAGGGCGGGCGAGGGATTGAAGGCACGGCAGGCCAGGGTGATCGGGGCTGCCAGGCGTGGACGGGCCCCGCGTATGGGGCAGTAGAAGATACTGGCTCGGTGGATCTCGGCCATGGAGGCGGGTACCGCGGAGAGGCCTGCACCGGCGGCTACCAAGCTCAGGTTGGTGAGCATGCGGTCGACCTCGAAGGCTACCCTTGGCTCGAAGCCGGCATGGCGACAGGCGTCCAGCAGCTTGGCGTACATGCCCGGCGCGCCTGGTTTGCGCACCAGGATGAAATTGTCGCTGGCCAGGGCGGCCAGCGGCAGTCCCCGTTGCCTCAGCTGTTCCAGCGCCTCATCGCTGGCGTCGGCGATCAGCGGATGGTTGCTCGGCAAGGCCAGCACCATGGGTTCGTTGAGCAGCCGATGATAGGCGACACCTTCGGGTGCGCCGACCGGGGCACGCAGGATACCGACGTCCAGCCGCCCCTCGGCGACCCGCTGGGTGAGGCCTTGGGCATGGTCTTCGGCGATGGCGATTTCCACGTCGGGATAGCTGTCCCGGTAGGCGCGGATGATGCCGGGTATCAGAGTGTGGGCGGCTGCCGAGCTGGTGAAGCCGAGCGCCAGCGTACCGTCGATGCCCCGGGCGACGCGGGCGGCCCGATGCGCGCCCTGGCCGACCCGTGCCAGGATGTCCCGGGCCTCGAGCAGGAAGGCGGCGCCCCCGGCGGTCAGGGCGACGCCCTTGGGATGACGGAGGAAGAGGGCGAAGCCCAGTTCGTCCTCCAGGGCGCGGATCTGCTGACTGAGCGGCGGCTGCTGCATGTTCAGGCGCGCAGCGGCCCGGGTGAAGTGCTGCTCTTCGGCTACCGTGACGAAGTAACGCAGATGCCGCAGTTCCATTCGCTCGCTCGATTTCTTGGCTGCCAGCGGGAGGAGCTGGTCGGTTAGGATGGGCTGACGCCGTGCCGGGATCGCCACCCACACGATAACAATAATCGGCAGGAGTCCGGATGATCGCGCGGCTCGCTCGCAATGGCAGTGTTCAGATAGGCGTGGCCCTGGTGTGCGGCCTGCTACTCGGACTCTGGCGCCCCGAGCTGGCGAGTGCCATGAAGCCCCTGAGCGATCTGTTTCTGCGCACCCTCGGTTGGGTGATTCCCTGGCTCATGTTCGCCCTCATCGTCTCGGCTGTCGCCCGGTTGGGGACCGGCGCCGGTGCCATCGTCAAACGCATGATCCTCTATTTCCAGCTCATGTCGTTGCTGTCCCTGCTGGTTGGGCTGGTCGTCGGTCTGGTGATGCACCCGGGCACCTCTGCCTGGCCTGGGCCCGTACGGGTTGACTGGACTGGCGCCGAGCCGGTGGATCCTCTGCTGCCCGCGCCGACGCCGCTGCTCGCGCTGATCGACACCCTTCCCGACACCCTGGTGGACGCCTTCACCCGAAGCGCCGTGCTGCCAACGCTTTGCCTGGCCATCCTACTGGGGCTCGCCTTGCGCGCGTCGGGCGAGCGCGGAGCGCCGTGCCTCGCCGGTATCGAGCGGGGGTTGGCACTGCTGCTGCGGCTGCTGCGGCTGTTCATCCGCCTGGCACCCATCGCGGCCTTCGGCGCCATGGCATTCACCGTCTCCCGCTACGGCGGCGCTTCCTTATGGCCGCTGCTGAAGTTCCTGGTCGCGGTCTATCTGGCGGCGCTCTGCTTCGTCTCCTGCGTGCTGGCGCTGGTCACGCGTCTCTGCGGCTTTTCCCTGCTGCGGCTGATCGTCTGGCTGAGGCGCGAGCTGTTGCTGGTGGCGGTCACCGGGTCCTCGGTCGCCGCCCTGCCGGCGCTGATCGGCCGTCTCGAGCAGGGCGGCTGCCCGACGGAGCTGGTACGGCTATCGCTTACCACCGGCTACACCTTCAACCTGGCCGGCTCGAATCTGTACGTCGCGGTAGCGATGCTGTTCCTGACGCAGTTCGCCGGCGTCGAGCTCACGGCAGAGCAACTGGCGGTCTTCGTCGTGGTTGCCCTGATCACCACCCTGGGCTCCACCAGTATCGCCGGCTCGGCGTTCCTGACCCTGGCAGCGACCCTGTCGATCCTGCCCTTCGTTCCCGTGGAGGCGGTCGGCCTGTTGCTGGGCGTCGAGCGACTGATGAAGTGCCGCTCGCTGACCAATGTGCTGGGCAATAGCGTCGCCTGCCTGGCGCTGGCGCGCTGGCAGGGGACGCTGGACCGACCGCGCCTGGCGGCGGCGCTCGCCTCCTGAGCGGCGCTGGCCGCTCAGTTCTTCAGCAGCTTGCCGAAGGCCTGGTCGAGCGCGGTATCGGCTTCGGCCAGGCGCTGGCGCCTTGCCTTGGTCCAGTCCACGTCGGCCTGCAGCGCCTGCTTGGCCTCGCCGAGCAGGCGCTGTACCTCGGCGGGTTGCGGGCCGCCGGTGCCGACCCGGGTCTTGACCATGTTGGTCGGCGAGAGGGCGGTGCGGAACTCACCTTCCTGCAGCGGCAACCTGGTCTCCTTCCACTGGTACTTCTCGGCGGCCTGGGTGTAGAGCTGCTGGGCCTTGGCGAAGGGAAAGGTCTTGGGCGTGAAGCCTTCGTTGCGGGCCTCGGTGACGATCAGCGAGGCGAAGCTGTGACCGATGCGGAAGGGCACGTGATGGGCACGCTCCAGGGTGTCGGCCAGCTCCATCGAGGTGGTCCATTCGTTCTCCAGCTCTTCCAGGGCGCGCTGCGGGTTGACCGTCAGGGCATCGAGGACACGGTCCATGCTGGTGAACATGTCGATGGCCGAACCGTAGAAGTCGAGGTCGTCGAAGGCGAACTTGTAGTCCGTCATGCCGGTGGTCACGTTGTGCGCGCGCAGGGTGATGGTCTGCGCCAGGCCGATGGTATCGGAGGCGGCTTCGCGGGTGCGCATCAGCAGTCCGGGGTTGCGCTTCTGCGGCATGGCGCTGCTGGTGTAGGTGGAGCCTACGTCCAGCAGCAGCCAGGGGCGGATCTGGTGGTACTGGGTATGGATGTCGCCAATCATCGCGCCGAGCCTGATCGCCGAGGAGGCGGCGATGTCGGCGGCCTCGATGGGGATGTCGTAGGTGGAGACCTGGCTGGAATCCAGCGAATTCTGGCGCACGCCATCGAAGCCGAGCAGCGTGGCGAGGCGTTCGCGGTTGAGCGGATAGGCGGAATTGGCCAGCACCGCAGTCCCCATGGGGCTGAGGTTGAGACGCTGATAGAGCTGGGCGATGCGCTGGGCGTCACGGGCGAAGGAGTCGGCGTAGGCGAGCAGGTAGTGGGCGTAGGAGATCGGCATCGCCTGGACGCCGTTGGTATAGGCGGGCACCAGGGTATCCACATTGGCGGCTGCCAGCTTCAGGAGTCGCTGACGGGTGGCGTCCATGGCGTCGGCATAGGCCAGCACCTGGCCGCGCAGGGATGCCAGTCGATAGGTGGCGTAGATGTCCTGGCGACTGCGGCCCGAGTGGATCAGCGAGGCCTCCGGGCCGATCTTGTCGGTCATGATGCGTTCCACCTGGAGGATGTCGCTGGGCCGCTTGCCGTCCGGCTGGCGGCCCTGGTCGATGGCGTACTCGACACCGCCGGCGATCTTGCGCCCCATGTCCGGGGCGACGATGCCTTCCTCGGTGAGCATCACGATGGATGCCTTGTTGATGCGATTCAACCAGTCGAACTGGTCTTCGACACCGCCGGCGCGGGCACCGCTGTGCTCGACGGTGCCGCCGATCTTGGCGACCTGTGCCTGGCATTCGGCGGTGGTCTTGCAGGGGGCGTCGGCGGTGTTGGCAGCCATGGCCAGGTCGCCGGTGGCCAGGCCGATCAGCAGGGCGAGCGGCAGTAAACGCAGGGTAGCGGGCATGGATGAAGGTCCTTTCGAGGCTGCATCGGGGCCGGCGCGGAGGTGCACCGGCGACAGGTTCAGAGCAGGAGCAGGGTGTAGCTGAGGATCAGCCGGTTCTGATCGAGGGCCGTGTCATTGCGGCTGCGGTAGGTGCCGTTGCGCCAGCGCACCTTGAAGTTCTTCAGCGCGCCGGTCTGGAAGCTGTATTCCAGTTCCGTGTCCCGCTCCCACTCCCGGCCCGCGACACCGCCCGGCCCCTCGAAGTGGTCGCCCTTCAGATAGCGCGTCATGAAGGCGAGTCCCGGCAGGCCGAGGGCGGCGAAATCGTAGTCGTAGCGCACCTGCCAGGAGCGCTCGCCGGGATTGGCGAAGTCCGGCGACAGCATCACGTAGTTGACCAGGTACGAATCCGTGCCGTTGAGATGGGGAAAGCCGGTCTCGCCGTCCATCTGCTGGTAAGCCACGCCGAAGGCGTGGTGGCCGAGGTTGTAGGTGAACTTGGCGCCGTAGGCATCGTTGTCGACGTTGCTGGAACCAGCCTTGCGCGAGCGTGCGTAGCGCAGATCGGTTTCCAGCGACTGGTGCTTGCCGACCGGCAGGACGTGCAGGACGTTGAACATATGCTGTTCGTAGTTCTGGTCGAGGCGGCCGTAGTCGTAGAGGGTAGTGAGCGCCTTGCTCCAGCGGTAGCTCGCCCCGGCGAAGTCGAACCTGTCGCTGGTGCGGCCACCGGTAAGCCCGCTGCCGGTTGCCGTCATGTCCTCGTTCGCGCTGTCGTTACGGACGCGATTCTGGGCGAGGCGTCCGGCGTTGAAGGTCAGCCCCTCGATTTCCTTGGACAGCAACTGGACACCCTGGAAGGTCTGCGGCAGCAGGCGGGAGTCGCTACTGCGGACCGTCTGCATCCGCGGGATAAGGGTGCCCACCTTGAGCGTGCTCTTGGATACCCGAACCTTTCCGGTCAGGCCGAGCTTGCTGTACTCATCGGGCGCTCGATCGTCGCCGACCGGGAGCAGGCCGGTGTTCTGGCGGTCCGGTCCGGAGTCCAGCTTCAGGCCCAGCATGCCGAGGGCATCGACCCCGAAGCCGACCGGTCCTTCGCTGAAGCCGGACTGGTAATCGAGAATGAAGCCCTGGGCCCATTCCTCGCGCTTGGACTGCCGGGCGCCGGACTGGCGATAGTCACTGTTGAAATAGAAGTTGCGGAGTTCCAGTTCGGCCTTGCTGTCCGCGAGAAAGTCGGCGAAGGCGTCGATGGGAAGGAAGGAGGCGAGGGCGGCGGTGCCGACCCCGAAGGCGAGGGGAGCTGGGCGCATGGGAGGTTCCTTGACGCGTTATTGTTATTGGTCGCGTGTCTGCGTGAAGCCTTGCGAGTTCACGGGAGGAACCTTAAGAGCTTTATCGAAAGATTAAAAATATATGTAAAGTTCGTATTCGATACATTTTAGGTATCAGGATATCCCTGTTCCTGGCTGAAGGCTTAGGGATCAGGAAATTTAGCTTTTCATGAAGGGTCATGCAGCCGAGCGGGTTTGGCATCGCTGGGCGGCGTGCTGAGGCCTATGCAGCTCAAGCGCTGTACCTCGCCGCCGACGGGTGGCGAGGTGCTTTCCGGCGGGCCGCGGCGTCAGGGCGCCGTCTTCACCAGGTGCGCAGGAATCCACGGCCCGCGAACCGGGACCTGGTCATAGGCCTCGTCGCGGATGCGCAGTTCGGCGTCCTTGGGCGTGTTGTCGCCGTCCCCCTGGATGCTAACGATGTCCTGCGGGCAGGCCGAGAAGGCGACGAAGCAATCCATTTCCGCGCGCAGGGTGATGAAATCACCCGGCCGGGTGACGGTGGGCAGGGTATCCAGGTGGATATTGTCCGGCCGCACCCTGATGTTCATGAAGATATTGAACGAGGCCAGGTTGCGTCGTGGCGGGGTGACGCCCAGTTCCAGCATGCCCTCGAACAGATTATCGGCGCAGTTCCTGTGGTAGTGGGTACAGCCGAGCAACTCGTAGCGCCGCCGGTCGCAGGCCGCCATGAAGGTGTCGTGAACCCCTGGGGAGGTGTCTTCGACCAGGGTCAGGATCGGATGGCGCTCACTGGTGACGAAGCTGTCGCCCACTACCGGATTGAGGTGCTGGGTGTAGACCCGCGTGGCCTCCATGCACATGTATTCATTGAGGTCGTAGGCATTCCAGGCCCAGCAGTCGACCACCTGGGTGCCGTGGGTGTTGATGACCTGGACGCTCTGGCCGGCGCGGAGCCGGACCGCCTTGCCGTGACCGGCGGGAACGACGATGGAACTGGACGGATGAGACATGGACGATCCTCGAGAATGACTAGAGATGGCGATGGCGAGTGAGGCGGCGCTCCCAGGCGCCCGCAGCGGCATCGATGACGAGCGTGACCAGCCAGTAGCTCAGGGCTACCGCCAGGTAGATTTCCAGCGGAGCGTAGCTTTCCGAAATGGCCTGCTTGGCCGCGTACATGAACTCCTCCACGGACACCACCGAGAGCAGCGCGGAATCCTTCAGCAGGCCGATGAAGAGTCCCGTCGCGGGTGGAATGGCGACCGGCAGGGCCTGACGCAGGGCCACATGGCGAAAGCTCTGCCAGGGCGACATCCCCAGGGCGCTGCAGGCTTCGAACTGGCCTCCGGGAATGGCCGCGAAGGCGGCGCGCAGCACCTGCGCCAGATAGGGGCCGTAGTAGAGGGTCAGGGCCGTGACGCCTACCACCGGCGACGACAGCGTGAGCCCGTATTCCGGCAGGATGAAGAACAGCACGTAGATCAGCACCAGCAGGGGTAGCCCAAGGATGAAGTTGGTGTAGCCGCGCGCCAGGACCCTGAGCAGCGGGCTGCGGCTGCGCAAGCCGATCCAGGCCAGCAGGGACGCGAAGGCCAGTGCGGGTAGGGCGCTGATCAGTGACAGCTGTAGGGTGTAGAGCAGCCCCTCGAGCAGTTGGGGCAGGTACCTCGCGAGAATGCCCAGATCCATCTCAGTGACTCCTCGCCGGGTTGAAGCGCAGCTCCAGGCGCCGTGCCAGCAGCAGGATCGGCCAGCAGATCAGCAGGTAGCCGGCGACGATCGGCAGCATCACCGGCGTGGCTTCGTAGGTACGGGCGATGATGAGCTGTCCGGCATAGGTCAGCTCCGTGACCGCGATGACGGAGGCCAGCGGCGTCGTCTTGACGATCAGCGTGAATTCGTTGACCAGCGCGGGCAGGCTGGCGCGCAAGGCCTGGGGGGCCAGCACATGGCGCCAGCATTGGAAGCGGGACATGCCCAGCGCCAGGGAGGCTTCGCTCTGCCCCTTGGAGAGGGTGCGATAGCTGGCCCGTAGGATTTCCGCGGTATAGGCCGCGCTGTTCAACCCGATCGCCAGGATCGCGGCCAGCAGCGGCTTGCCACCCAGCCCCAGCAGCGGCAGCGAGAAGAACACCAGGAACAGCTGGACGATGGAGGGCGTACCGCGCATCAGGCTGACGTACAGGTGCCCCAGGCGACTGGGCAGCCAGGCGCGGCGCTGCCGCAGCCACCAGATGACATGGCCCATGACGAAGCTCAGCACCGCGGCCGCGAGCGTCAATTCCAGCGTGACCAGGAGTCCCGGGCCAAGCTCCGGCAGGGTCTTGAGCAGCTGTTCCAGCACGGGCTATTCCGGAAAATCGCTCAGGCTTTCCGCGACCGACAGGGCGACGGCGGCGACCTGATCGTTGCCGGGAATGCCCGTGCAGCAGGTGGAGACCACGAATAGCATGTCCTGTACCACCCGGCAGGTGATCCGGTCGCCGGCCTTGGTCCTGTTCGGTTGCGGACGGATGCTGCCGTCACGCTCCAGCACTACGTGCATGAACAGGTTGATCGGATCCGGTAGCTTGGGCTGCTGCCGACCCAGGCGCTCCAACTCGGCCTGCAGCGCCTCGACGCAGCCGGTCCCCGTGTAGCCCTTGCTACTCAGGAAGGCGCTGGTGGACGCCGGCAGCAGGAGATCGTGGGTGCCCAGGCTGTCCTTGCCGAGCACCATCACGGGCCGGCGTCGGTTGTTCACCAGGCGCATGCCCGAGCCGAGTACATAGGAATTGCTGAACACCCGGGTGTGATGGACAGAGAGATGCACCTGCGGGTCCGCTTCGCTGAAGCCGAACAGGCTGGCGACGGCGCCGTCTTCCAGCGCCTCGATCCGCAGCAGCTGGCCGCGCTTCACGGCGATGGAGCCTGCGCTGCCGGCCGCGACGTCGACGCGCTGGGGTGGGAGGGGCGCACGATCGCCCTGGGGTTCTTTCATCAGCAGCATGGTCGGTCCTCAGACTGGCGTGGGAAGGGTGTCGGTGACCCGGATATCGATGGGGGTCACGTGCAGGCCATTGCCGGGGATGATGTCCTGCGGGCAGGACGAAACGGCGCACACCAGGTCCTTGAGCACCTTGAACACCACATGATCACCGGCCTGGCTTTGCGGGTCGGTCACCTGCATGCGGCCGTCCGCGGTCACCGGGCCGTTCTGGAACAGGTTGAAGGGTTCCGGCACGTTCACGGCCAGGACGCCGTACTCCGCCAGGCCTTCGTGCAGGTTGTCCAGGCAGTTGCGATGGCCGTCCACGCCGAAATCGATGCTGAAGCGCGTCGGATCGCAGGCGGGCACGTTGGCATCGTGGACGCCGATGCTGTCGGCGATGACTTCGAGCAGGGGCTCGCCAGTGTTGGCGTAGAGATGGTCGCCGACCGTGAAGAACAGCGAGTTCAGCGCCCGGCGAGTGTGGACCGGCGACAGCTGTTCCCGGGTGTCACCCAGGACCACGGCGACGAAATCCGCCGCCTGCTGGCCTTCAGTGTCGATGATGGTGAGGTATTGGCCGGCACGGACTTCGAAGGTCCGGCCGTGTCCGGCCGGCACGTGCACCTGATGGACGTTGCAAGACATGGAGAGACTCACTTGCTGGGGATGAAGTCGCGGGAAGGCAGGTCGAAGCTCACCCCGAGATAGCGTTGCTGCAGGGTCTTCAGTTCGCCGGATTGCTTGAGGGCGAGGATCTCGTCGCTGATCACCTGGTTCAGGCGCTCGTCGTTCTTGCGCGTGGCCCAGGCGATCCACTGGCTGTCGCCCAGCTCGCCGGCCTGCTTCACCTTGCCCGGCAGCTGCCTGGCGAGCCCGCCCAGGACGGTGATGTCGTCGAAGACGAAGTCGGCGCGGCGCGTCATGAGCGCCGCCAGGGTCTGGTCCACGCTGTCGACGCTGACCAGCTTGATCGGCGCGAGATTCTTCGCCTTCAATTCGCTGTTGAACTGCTTGAGCAACTGTTCGGGGGCGGTGGTGGACTTGACGGCTCCGGTCAGGCCGGCCAGCGACTCGACGGTGAGCGGGCCGCCCTTGAGCCGGGTGTCATCGGCTCGGGTCAGCACGGCGTTGACGCTCTTGCCGAAGGGCACGGTGAAGAGCACCTTGGCGGCCCGCTCCGCCGTGACGTTCAGCGAGGAGCCTTCGGCATCCACCGAGCCGGCGATCAGCGAAGGGATGATGCCGCTGAAGGCCATCTTCTGGTAGTCGAGCTCGACGCCGAGCTTGGCTGCCACCCGTTTCATGATTTCCGGGGTGTAGCCCACGATCGCACCGCTTTCGTCGGTGTATTCGTAGGGGGCGAAGGTGGGGTCGATGGCCACCACCAGTTTGCCCTTGGCCTTCACGTCGTCGAGGGTGTCGGCACTGGCGGAACCCAGCAGGCCGAGCCCGAGCAGCAGGGCCGAGAAGGTCAGAGCGGAAGGGCAGCGAAAGGTTTTCATGGGGCGCCTGGGTCGTGGGGAAGGACCAGGCTGCCATCGCAGAAAGCATGCCATTCCAGGTCGCCGGAGCGGCAGACCGAGGCAAGTCATTGAAGAAACAAGTGTTTCTTTATTAGTTTTTCTGAAACATAAGTTTCTTTGGCTTCGACGCCTTTCACTACGGCTGCTTCACCCTGGTGCAGGCTGTATCCCGTTGGTGCATCAGTGACCGACATCCAGCTCATCCAGCGCCTGGTGCAGGCGCTCGACCCGTTCGAGGTGTGACGCCTTGCCACCTGACAACTCCCTGCCGACCAAGGAGCAGAGAAGATTGGTGACGGCGGAGACGCTGGCATTGCTATCGAACATCAGGGTGCTTTCGGTGTGGCAGCGGATCACCCAGGTGGCCAGCCGGGCCGGACTGCCCGCCAGGACGTCGGCGAGGTAGAGCAGGCGTACCCCGCTTTCGCTCATGACGCCCATAGCCTTCTCGAGCGAGGGCATCCGCCGCCGGATGCCGATGCAGATGGCGACATCGTCCTTGCCGAGCGCGGCGAGGTATTCCGCCAGGCTGTCGCCCGGCGAGGGCAGCAGGACGACGTCCCCCCGTACCTGGATCAGATGGGTTCGAAACATCTGGGCGATGGTCTGGCCGTGGCGAAAACCGATGACCACCACCCGGCGTGCCCCGGCGATGGCCTTCACCGCCTCGAAGACTTCGGCCTGGTGCAGCGACTGGTAGGTCTGGCGGATATTGGCGACCTCGCGTTCGAGGTGCTGCGCGAGCAGGTCGGCCGCCGTGTTCGCTGCCGCGCCGCGGTCCTGCAGATACAGCGGCGAGCCGCCGCCGCGCAGCTCCCGGACCTGGCGGCGTGCCTCCTCGTAGGAGACGTAGCCCAGGGAGCGGAAGAAGCGGGTGGCGGTGGCCTTGGACACCCCGGCGCTGGTCGCCAGTTCCGTCGCGGTCTGCATGGCGAGATGCCCGGGAGCGGCGAGGATCACGTCGGACAGCTTCCGCTCGACGGCGGACATCTGGTCGTAGCGTGCCTTGATCCGACTTTCCAGCGAAGTCGAGGTCATTGGCTGGGGCGTGTCGGAGAGAGGCATCGAAGAGTTCGGGTCCGCGGGGCGTTCCCGGCAGTCTAGCGGGAAGCCCGCGGTGAGCGTAGCCCTCCCGGGTCAAGGGCATGACGGCCAGGCGTTGACCTGGCACGGAGCGGAGCCGGACCGCGGGCGCACCGGGGCGGTGACGAGGCTCAGCGTAGCGCCGGGGTCTCTTCGAGCGCTTCCCGGGGGTGGCGTCGCCGGTAGAGCACCAGCGTAGCGCCCAGCCCGCACAGGGCGGCGAACATCAGCCAGAAGGCCGGCGAGGCCTTGTCGCCGGTGGCGTTGACCAGGAAGGTCGAGACCGCCGGGGTGAAGCCCCCGAACAGCGCCGTGGCGAGGCTGAAGGACAGCGAGAAGCCGGCGACGCGCACCTCGGCCGGCATGACTTCGGTGAGGGCCGCCACCATGGCGCCGTTGTAGCAGCCGAAGAACAGGGAGAAGTAGAGCAGTACCGCCAGCATCCGCTCGAAGCTGGGCGCGGCGGCTAGCCAGGCCATCGCCGGGTAGGCCGTGAGCAGCGCCAGGCTGGCGATACCCAGCAGCAGTGGCCGACGACCGATGCGATCGGAAACGCTGCCACCGATGGGCAGCCAGATGAAGTTGGAGACCCCGACCAGCAGGGTGACGATCAGGCTGTCGCTGGCGCTCAGGTGCAGCACGGTGCGACCGAAGGTGGGGGTGTAGACGGTGATGAGATAGAAGGTGGTGGTGGTCATGGAGGCCAGCAGGCCGCCAGCCACGACCAGGACCCAGTTCTGTTTCATCGAGCGAAACACCTCGGCGGCGCTGGGGTGATGGCGACGTTTCTTGAATTCCTCGGTTTCCGCCAGCGAGCGACGAATGAAGAAGATGAAGGGGACGATCAGGCAGCCGACCACGAAGGGCAGGCGCCAGCCCCAATCGGTCAGTTGCTCGGCGCTGAGGGTCGCATTGAGTGCATAGCCCAGCCCGGCGGCGACCACGATGGCGACTTGCTGGCTGGCGGATTGCCAACTGGTATAGAAGCCTCGCCGCCCAGGCGTGGCGATCTCCGAGAGGTAGACCGAGACGCCGCCGAGCTCGGCGCCGGCCGAGAAGCCCTGCAGGAGCCGGCCGAGCAGCACCAGGGCCGGTGCCCACAAGCCGATCTGGGCATAACCCGGGACCAGGGCGATGAGTACCGTACCGCTGGCCATGATGGCCAGGGTCACGATCAGCCCACGCCGTCGGCCGACCTGGTCGATGTAGGCGCCCAGCACGATGGCGCCCAGCGGGCGCATCAGGAAACCCGAGCCGAACACGGCGAAGGTCATCATCAGCGAGGCGAACTCGCTGTCGGACGGGAAGAACACCCGGGCGATGTAGGTGGCATAGAAGCCGAAGAGGAAGAAGTCGAACTGCTCCAGGAAATTACCGCTGGTGACGCGCAGGATGGCGCCTATCTTCGAGGGGGTGCGGGTACTGTCTGAGGACATCTTTCGTGCTCCATCATTGTTCTTGTGGTGAGGGCGAGCGATTCAGTCGGCACCGAGGCGCAGGCGGTCGGGCTGACGTCTTTCGATGGCATGCTTGAGCAATGCCGCGCTGCGGAAGATGCCGTGGGCGAACTTGCCGTAGGGCATGGTGAGGAAGAACGCCATGACGGCGCCGAGGTGGATGGCCAGCAGGGCGGCCATGGCGCCGGTGTCCCGTCCCGCCAGCAGGGCCAGACCGGTCAGGCTGACCAGCAGGAGCAGCAGGATGAAGGCGCGATCCATCGGTCGTTGGGTGACATCGCCCTGCCGTGGGTCCCGACGCAGACCGAGCCATAGCAAACCCGCCGGACCCACGACGAGACCGACGCCTCCGGCGGTACCGAGCAGGACGGGCGCGCTGAGCAGCGGATAGGGCGCTTCCCAGGCCAGCAGGTAGTGGTAGAGGGTGGCTACCGAGGTGGCGGCGAAGCACAGCAGGAAGCCATAGAACGTCAAGTGGTGGAAGCGCCGCCGCCACAGGGTGAAGCGGTCGCTTTCGTTGTTGCAGCCCTCGCCGTGGCCACCATCAAGGTACTTCAGCCGTAGCACGGCATCGGCTGCCTCGGCACCGGCCGCCAGGGGAGACACCGGGTCGGCGGTGGTCGCAGGCGGACTGATACCGCGCCAGAAGCGTCCAACGCCGATGGCCAGGGCCAGCACCACCAGCGCGAATACCCCGCCGAACATCGAGGCCAGCAGATTGTGCGGGAAGATCGCATAGAAGTTGCCCGCGAGAGGCCCGGGAAACAGGGTGCCCCGCACTGCCAGGGCAAGCAGGAGAAAGAGGGCCAGCCCGCCGGTAGTCGCCAGGGCCAGGGTCAGGCCGTTGCGTTGGTAGAGCCGGCCGAAGGCGGCTGGCCAGGCATATTGCGCGTACGTCTGGCCGCGAACCTTGGCCATGGCCTGGGGAATGTTCACGGCGAATTCGTGCGGGGGCGCGTACTGGCAGGCGTGCAGGCAGGCGCCGCAGTTGTGGCAAAGATTGGCCAGGTAGTGGACGTCGGCGGGAGCGAATTCCAGGCGCCGCGTCATGGCGGGAAAGACCGCGCAGAAGCCTTCGCAGTAGCGGCAGGCGTTGCAGATGCGCAGCTGACGATCGACTTCGCTTTCTTCGAGCGTGAGCAGCTCGATGAGCCGGGGTGCCTGCTCTTGCAGGGGGCGGGTATCAAGCGGCTGCATGGTCGTATCCCCGTGCTACGAAGGCACAAAGGTGGCCCGCGGCCGCGGCTGCCCGCGCGCCCGCGATGCGACCGAAGGCCGTGCCGATGCTCATGCCGACACCTGCGGTGTAGCCCTTGCCCAACACGTTGCCGGCCATCATCTCGCCGGCCACGAAAAGATTGGGGCTTGGCCTGCCGCCGAAATGCACCGCGGCGGTGGCATCGGTCCTGAGCCCCAGATAGGTGAAGGTCACGCCCGGGCGCAGGGCATAGGCGTAATAGGGCGGCGTGTCCAAAGGGCGGGCCCAGTGGGTCTTGGCGGGGCTGATGCCCTGGGTATGGCAGTCGTCCAGCTGGGTATGGTCGAAGCTGCCCGGCTGGCAGGCGTCGTTATAGGCGGAGACGGTGGCGAGAAAGCGCTCGACCGGTACCTCGAGTTTCGCGGCGAGCTCCTCCAGGGTGCCGGCCAAGGTGCCGGGAAAGACGGGCGGCATGAAGCGGCCGATGGCCTTGCGATCGATGATGGAGTAGGCGATCTGTCCCGGCTGGCCCGCCACCAGGCGGCCCCAGATGGCATAGCGCTTGGGCCAGAAGTCCTCGCCCTCGTCATAGAAGCGCTCGCCATCGCGATTCACCACGACCCCGAGGGATACGCAGTCGATGCGGGTGCAGATACCACCGTCATACAGCGGCGCGCGGGCATCGATGGCGACCATGTGCGCCTGGGTGGGATCGCCGATGGCGTCGGCACCCTCGGCCAGCAACTGCTTGAGTAGCACGCCCTGGTTGAAGCGCGTGCCGCGGATCAGGAAGTTATCGGCCGGCCATTCGCCGCGCTCGTTCTGGCCCCAGGCTTCCCGCAGCCAGTCGCGGTTGGATTCGAAACCGCCAGCGGCCAGCACGCAGGTGCGTGCCTCGATGCGCTCGGCGGGCAGGGCCACCCCATCCACGTCGCGCGCCGGCAGATGGGCGGCGACGAAACGGCCGTCCTGCAATTCGACATGGGAGACCGGCGCATCGTAGCGGATGCCGACCCCGATTCGGGCGGCGCTGCGGTAGTAGGCGTTCATCAACGCCTTGCCGCCGCCCATGAAAAAGGCATTGGTGCGCGCGACGTGGAGGGCGCCGGAGAGCGGTGGCTGGAAGTACACGCCGTGGCTGCGCATCCAGTCGCGGCAGGTGGCGGAGGCACGGATCACCAGCCTGGCCAGGTCTTCGTTGGTGAGGCCGCCGGTGACCTTGAGCAGGTCCTGCCAGAACTCCTCCTCTGGATAGGCCTCTACCAGTACGTCCTGCGGTGCCTCGTGCATGCAGCGTAGATTGCGGGTGTGCTGGGAGTTGCCGCCGCGCCAGACCTGGGGCGAGCCCTCCAGTACCAGGACGCTCGCCCCCGCCTCCCGTGCCATCAGCGCAGCGCAAAGGGCGGCGTTGCCACCCCCGACCACCAGAACGTCGATCATCGTGAATCCTCATTGGCTGGCCAAGGTGGCCTTGTTTGCCACGGACCTTAGCCAAGAGCAGCGCACGACCGACAGGGGCCGCCCGGGGGGAGGGCTTTAGTTTTGCTAAAGGGGAGGAGCGCCGGCATCCAGCAGGGTGGCGCCCGGCCAGCGGCCTTCGCCGACCAGCCGGCGTACCACCTCCAGGATCACCACCCGCGTTGCCAGGGCGGCCGGGGAAAGCTCGTCGTCCGCCAGACTGGCGAGCAGGTTGCGACGCTGCAGCGGATGATCGAGCAGGGGGATGGCGCCCAAGCCCTCGGCGTAGGCGTGGGCCGCTGCGGAACCCGGCTGGATGGTCGCGGCGAGTCCCTGGCGAACCACTTTCATCAGGGTCGCTAGACCATCGACTTCCATGACCACGTTGATATCCAGTCCAAGGGTGTCGATGGCCGCCGCCAGGCCGCTGCGCAGGCCGTGTTGCATGCTGGGCAGTACCAGGGGCAGCCGCCCCAGGGCGGCCAGCGATAGGCTGTCGCCCGCCGGCACCCCGGTCAGTCCTGGCGCATGCAGCAGGATGAGGGCTTCGTCGAGCAGCGGGTGCAGTGTCCAGCGGCGGCCAGGATCCGGCTGGAACACCACGGCGAGATCCAGCTGGCGGGCATTGAGCTGGGCACCCAGATAGCCAGACAGCATCTCCACCAAATGCAGCTGTATGTCCGGATAGCGTCTCCGCAGGGCCTCGATCAAGGGCAGTGCCAGAACGCTGGCCACGGTCGGCGGAAGGCCGACGCTGACATAACCTCTCAGGCGGTCGCGCTGGGCGGCTTGCACGGCGTAGTCGGCCTGACGCAGGGTGAGTTGAGCATGATGCAGAAAGGCCATGCCGGCCGGTGTGGGCGAGGCGCCCAGCGAGGTCCGGTTGAGCAATCGGATGCTGAGCTCCTGCTCGAGCCGCGTGAGCTGTTGACTCAGTGCCGAAGCACCGATCCCTAGTTCGAGTGCGGCACGCCCAAGACTCCCCATCTCGACGACCTTGGCGAAGTAGCGCAGCTGACGTAGTTCCATAAAAGGTTCACAACCCTCTCGGCCGTTGAAGCCTGCCCGCCGCAAGCCCTGACCACTGGCTGGAAAAGGATGGTGGCAGGCCCGTAAGGATCGCAGATGCCGACCCAAGGATACGGAAGTTTTTACGTTGCCGCGGTTTCACCCAGGTGCCCCCCGTGTCAGGTCGGGTGAGCACCGGATGGCCAGATTGAGGGGCGGAGCGCTGGCGCTCAGGCAGCGTTCGCAGCGGCGAGCAAGGCGCGATCGTCCTCGCCAAGGACCCGATCCATGTCGAGCAGGATGACGAACGTCGGCCCCTGCCTGGCCATGCCGTGGATGAAGTCGGTACGGATCGAGGCACCGAAGCGCGGCGCTGGCTCGATGTCCTCGTCGGCGATCTCCAGCACCTCGCACACCGCATCCACCACCACCCCGAACACCTCGGTGACGCCTTCGATCCGGCTTTCCAGCACCACGATGCAGCTGCGGCGACAGGTCTGGGTCAGCTGGTTGCGCAGCTGGACGCCCAGGTCCAGCACCGGCACGGCGGCGCCACGCAGATTGATGACGCCACGCAACGCCGGTGGCAGCAGGGGCACGCTGGTCACCGCGCCGTACTCGATGATCTCCCGCACGCCACAGGTTGGCATGCCATAGCGTTCGCCGGCGAGCTGAACGGTGAGGAACTGGCGGGCCAGCATCAGGCGTGCTCCTCGAAGCGAGCGAAGCCGGCGGGTACGCCACCCAGGGGCGCGCGGCGGGTGCCGTCGATCAGCGCCGAGGCGCGCTCGGCCAGCCCGGAGCCCGACCGACCGGCCGCGGGCGTTGCCGTCCGCGGTGCGGCCGGGGCGCTGCTGAGCGTGAAGAACTCCATCAGTTGCTGGAGCTGCTCGGCCTGGCTGCTCATCTCTTCGGCGGTACCAGCCAGCTCCTCGGAGGCCGAGGCGTTCTGCTGGGTCACCTGGCTGAGCTGCAGCATGGCGCTGTTGATCTGCTCCACGCCGGAGCTCTGCTCTTCCGACGCGGAGGTGATTTCCTGCACCAGATCGGACGTCTTGCTGATGGAGGGCACCATCGCATCCAGCAGCGATCCGGCCCGCTCGGCCAGGGCCACGCTGCCCTGGGCCACATTGCTGATTTCCTGGGCGGCCACCTGGCTGCGCTCGGCCAGCTTGCGGACCTCGGATGCCACCACGGCGAAGCCCTTGCCGTGTTCGCCCGCGCGGGCGGCCTCGATGGCGGCATTGAGGGCCAGCAGGTTGGTCTGGTAGGCGATGTCATCGATGATGCCGATCTTGGCGGCGATGGTCTTCATGGCGACCAGGGTGTCGCGTACCGCCTGGCCACCCTCGTTCGCCTCGCGGTTGGCCTTGCCGGCCATGCCGTCGGTGACCTTGGCGTTCTCGGTGTTCTGGGCGATGGAGGCCGACATCTGCTCGACGCTGGCGCTGGTCTCTTCCACGGAGGCCGCCTGCTCGGTGCTCGCCTGGCTGATGCTCTGGGCAGTGGCCGAGATTTCTTCGGACGCGCTGGCCAGGCCATCGGAGGCGCTGCGCACGTCACTGATGATCTGCGCCAGGCGTTGGCTCATGCCATCCATGGCGCGCAGCAGCGCGGCGGTCTCGTCGCGGCCTTCGGCCTGGATACGCTGGGTCAGGTCACCGGCGGCGAGGCGATCGGCAACATCAACGGCAGCGCGCAGCGGCCGGGTGATGCTGCGACTCATCAGGAAGCCGAGCAGCACACCGAACGCCACGCCGATGGCGATGATGCCGATCAGCATCACCCGGCTGCGCGCATAGAGCTGATCGGTGAGATCGTTGGCGTCGCTGGCGTTCTGTTCCTTGCGCTTGGACAGCTCGGTCATCAGCGTACCCACCTGGTCACCATAGCGGCGAACGCTGACCAGCTGGCTGTCCAGCTCGGGATCGGCCTCGCGCAGGGCTCTGTCATGGGCGATCGCCATGGCCTTGTCCAATTGGGAGGTATAGCTGGTGAGCAGCTCGTCGATCTGGCGGAAACTGGTCGCCGAGGCTTCGCTGGCGAACAGCGGGCGAGCCTTGGCCAGGTTTTCCCGGACGTTGGCGAGGCCCAGCTTGACTTCCGCCTGGGCGTGGCTGCGATCTTCCTCGGAGGTCGCCAGCAGGTAGTTGCTGCGGGCGCGGCCGATGAAGACGAGGTTGAGGTTGGCCTCCTTGATATAGGACAGCCCAAGCAACTCGCGCTCATAGAGCTGGGTCGCCAGGTCGTTGATCTGGCCGCTGTTGTTCAGGCCAACCACCCCGACGACCAGGCTGATGGCCGCGACAGCGATGAAAGAGACGATGAGGCGAGTGCCGATCCGGAAATTCTTGAACATCTTGAGCTCCTGCTGAAATGGCTGGCGACAACGGCGAGCCAAGGTCGACGACGGGATAGTGGCGTCAATAGTCAGTCTTTCGGATCGCGGTCTCTCAAATTTATAGTGGCCTTAGGCCATGGGGATGAATGGCAGATACTTATCGAAGTTGCGCTGGATTATTCCAATAAATATTTTTGCGCGTACGGCGAAGACCCGCCAGAGACGCGAGAAGGCTTGCCGGGTGTGCGCTGGCCTCATCCCTGAAAGTCAGGGAGGGCGGGGCCTTCAGGCGGGGAAGTCGGCTTGATCGCCCAGGGGAAGCTGTCGATTCATATCCTGTGATATTGAGCGCTACTGAACAGCGCATGAAGCAGGGACGGCTGTCGCTATAGCTAGGCTTCGACCGAGTTGCGGATGAAGTTCCCTGGAGGGCAGATCCGTTGATGCCGCGACGAACCGGCGCTGAATGGCCGTGCTAGAGCGCTCTATCCTGGCTAGATCCGATACGAAAGACCGAAGTGACAGAGACGAATTCGCTGCCAATTACATCCGGAAAGTTGCTGCTGATTGAATAATTAGGATCTTCTCGCTAGCGGTGTCTGCACACGTTCGATGAGCATCGTTGAAACATCAGCGCCGTTACTTCGATCTCGACGCCTATGATCGCTACCTCATTGGGCGGAAAGGCGCTCGGTATCCAAACCCCGTTGCCTGAGCAGGTCGCACAGGCGCTGCGCGGCAGGGCTGAGGAGCTGGCCATGCCGAGTGATAAGGCCTAGCGAGCGGGTGATCGCAGGCTCGCGCAAAGGCACGGCCACGAGGTAGGCATCGAGCGCGCTGGCCGGAATGGCCAGACGCGGCACCGTGGCGACACCCAGGCCGGCTGCCACCAGATCGATGACGGTCCTTACATGCCGCGCTTCCAGGACCGGCTTGGGTAGATCAGGAATCCTGGCCAGGGCCAGATCCAGCAGCATGCGATTACCGCTGGCCTTGTTGACCGCGATGTAGTCATGGCTACCCAATTCCGCCCAGCGCACCGATGCGCGGGTGGCCAAGGGGTGACTCTTGAGACAGACCAGCACGAAGTCATCCTCGTGCAGGGGCTCGAACACGAGATTGCCTTCCTGCGCCCCCAGGTAGTTGATCCCGAAATCCGCTTCGCCACGGGTCACCCGAGTCAGTACATCGCTGGCCCCTTCGTCCAGCACGCGCACCAGGATGCCTGGATACTGCCGCTGATACTGCTTGAGCACCTCTGGCAGGTGGTTGATCACCGTGGGTACGCAGGCGAGGGTGACCTCTCCGGTCAGCCGATTGACGGCGTCGGTCACGTCGAGCAGGGATTCGTCGAAGTCGTTCAGTACCTGGCGCGCGCGCCCCAGAAAGGCGCGACCGGGGGCACTGAGTTCGATGCGCCTCGTGGTCCGGTTGAGTAGCCGCACGCCGAGGCTGTTTTCCAGCTTGAGGATGCGTCGGGAAAGGGCCGGCTGAGACAGGTACAACTCCCGGGCGGCGGCAGCGAAGCTACCGAGATCGGCCACTGCAACGAAGGCGCGTAGATCGCCCATCTCGACATTCATGTTTTTCATGCATGAGGCCATCCGATAAATGCAGTTAAGTTTAGCCGTCTAGTGGTCCATGCTCCATGGGCGCGCATTTCTCCCTTCAAGATCAACAATTCGGAGCTTTGCATGATTCCCATGAACCGCCGCAGTCTGCTGAAAATTGGCGCTCTCGCTTCGGCAGCTGCCGCATCACCGCGCTGGGTAGGGGCAACCGCGGTCAGCGCCGCAGGTAAGGCAACCATGACGTCGGCAGAGAGCAAAGGCACCACCCGCATCCTGGCCAGCTATCTCGTCGAGGCACGCTACGAGGATCTGCCGCCGGCCGTGCGCAAGGAAGGCGTACGCACCCTGCTCAACTGGGTGGGCGTCGCCGTCGGTGGCTCGCAGCATGAGACGGTCACGCGTGCGCTCCGCGCACTCGAGCCCTTCTCGGGCCCCGAACAGGCCAGCCTGCTGGGGCGGACCGAGCGGCTGGACATCATGAATGCCGCCTTTCTCAATGGGGTGGCCAGCCATATCTTCGATTATGACGACACCCACCTGAAGACCATCATCCATCCTGCCGGGCCGGTGGTATCGGCCATTCTGGCGCTGTCCGAGTACCGGCCGGTGGCAGGGCGGGAGTTTCTGAATGCGCTGGTACTGGGTGTCGAGACCGAGTGCCGCATCGGCAATGCGGTCTATCCGAATCACTACGACGTGGGTTGGCACATCACCGGTACGGCCGGCGTCTTCGGTGCGGCGGCTGCCGCGGGTAAGTTGCTGGGCCTGAGCGAGCAGCAGATGGTCTGGGCGTTGGGCTTGGCCGCGTCGCAGCCGGTTGGCCTGCGCGAATCCTTCGGCTCCATGAACAAGAGCTTCAATCCTGGCCGGGCCGCCAGCAACGGCCTCTTCGCCGCGCTATTGGCCGCCCAGGACTTCACCAGTTCGCCGGGAATGCTCGAAGCGAAGCGCGGTTGGGCGCATACCATCAGCACCAAGCAGGACTTCGCCGAGATCACCGAGGGCCTGGGCACTCGCTACGAAGCGGCACTCAATACCTACAAGCCGTTCGCCTGCGGCATCGTCATCCATCCGGCGTTGGATGCGGCCATCCAGTTGCGCAACAGGTATCAGCTCACACCCGAGCAGATCGCGGAAGTCCGCTTGCGCGTCCATCCACTGGTGCTGGAGCTGACCGGCAAGCAGACCCCGCAGACCGGGCTGGAGGGCAAGTTCAGCATCTACCATTCCGTCGCCATCGCCCTGATCCAGGGCGCGGCGGGAGAGCGCCAATACAGCGATCAGGCCGTCCAGGATCCTGCGGTGGTTGCCCTGAGGTCTAGGGTAATAGCCACCGTCGACCCTGAGATCAAGCCACAGCAGGTGGACATGACCATCGTATTGAACGACGGTCGCCAGCTTCACCAGTACATCCAACACGCCATCGGCAGCGTCGAAGTACCCATGACCGACGAGCAACTGGAGGCCAAGTTCAGCGATCTGGCCGACGGCATCCTGCCCAGGCCGCAGACCCAGGCGCTCATGGACGCCTGTTGGAAGGTGGAGCAACTGGCGGATGCGAGCCAGATCGCCCGGGCCGCCAGGCGCAGTCCCGTCTAAAGGAGTACCGCTAGGTTACGCCATGACGCCATGCCAGGGTCGAGCCCTGGTTCGTACGAGGAGACATCGCCATGCTCTATGAGCTGACCAAACTGTCCGGTCCACTGCTGGAGCTGTCCAGGATCTCGGCCGCCGCCACGACCTGGATGGCGGGCGCGAGCGGCGGGCGCATCCTGGGCCTCTGGCATTCCGAAATCGGTGAACTCGGTGCCGTCCTGATCCTGCGGAGCTTCGCCTCTTACGAGGCGTTGGCCGCGGAGCGCCAACGCTACAACCAGAGCGCCAATCCCTTCAACGGCGCTGGCCTGGTGCGGTCCGTGCAACAGGAGAGCTACCAGGGGTTCGACTTCCTGCCGGACATCGAACCCCGTGCCTATGGCGGTCTCTACGAATTCCGCACCTACTGGCTGAAACCCGGTGGCCTGCCGCCCACGCTCGCCGCGTGGCGGGCTGCGTTGGCGCCGGCCAAGGCCTACACCGAGCATCTGGTGATCAATATGATCGCCCTCGACGGACCGCCGCGCATCACCCACATCTGGGGGTTCGAGTCCATTCAGCAGCGCTTCGATTTGCGGGCGGAGCACTATGCGGCAGGGCTGTGGCCGCCCAAGGGCGCTCCCGAGCAGATCGACCGGGCGATGTCCATGATCGCCCTGGCCGGTGAGCAGTCGCCCATGCGTTGACCAAGAGCCGCGACGTGGCCGGTCTCAGCGCAGGGTCGCATCGATGAGGGTGCGGAAGAGGGCGGTCTGGGGCCGTCTTTCCGGCGGGATACCGGCCTGTTCGAACCACGTCGTATCGGCTTCCGGGTGCGGTCCGCTGAGGGCCACCATCCCCAGGCCGAAGGCGTAGCGTGCCGCGGCGATGTCGCCATTGGCGTAGGTCGCCAGCGCGTGAAAGCCAGGCGCGCGACCGGGCGGCGGATGGGGACCGCCAGGGTAGAAGACGTGGTCGTGGCGACCTGTCCAGCGAACGGCGACCACACTGTCGTCGATGGTGGTGACGGGAAAGCCGGGTCGGCCCCCTTCCAAGTCCAGCTCCTCGGGGATCAAACCGAGGTTGTCCGCATCGGCCAGGTAGGCGCCCAGGCCCAGTTCCAGATAGCGACCGCCTTGGGCGACGTAGTCGCGCAGGGCGGTGCTCCGGACCGCGCCCGGGCGCCCGTGCGGCGGGGACGTCCTGGCTGCCACCGGGCTGCACCCAGAGCGCATGACGGCGCAGGGTAGCGGGGGGGCCAGGTGGTCGATCCGCTGTGCGAAGCTTTTCGGAGCAGTCACCGCAACCGGCCGGGCCGGTCGCGGGAGGCTGTTTCGGCGCCGGCCAGTCGCCATGTTCGTGAGCTGGGGTAAAGCGCAGGCATCAGGCGTGGATCACGGAACGCTCAGCACGCAGCGGTTCGAGTAACTCATCGCCGGGCGCCGCGTCTGTCACCAGGGTGCCGATGTCGGCGAGCGGAATGATCCCATAGGGTGAGGCGGCGCCGATCTTCTCGCGGGTAGCCAGGACGATGGTCTCTGCCGCCTGGCGACTGATGATTCGCTTGATCGCGGCCTCTTCGGCGTTGCCGGTGGTCGCTCCGGTATCCGGATGTAGGCCGGTCACGCCCATGAAATAGCTATCGACGCTCACCCGGGCAATGGCCTCGGCACAGGCTGCGCCCAGGGCGACGATGGAATGCTTGAACAACCTGCCTCCGATGATTTCGACGCTGATCAGCGGATGGCGTACCAGTTCCACGGCGATGCTCGGACTATGGGTCACGACGGTGATCGCGAGATCCTGCGGCAGCTGCCGGGCGAGTTGGACATTGGTCGTGCCGCCATCGATAAAGACGATCTGCCCTGGCTGGATCAGCCGGGCACCGGCACGACCGAGCAGCACCTTGCTGGCCGCGGAGGCCTCTTCGCGCTTGGCGAAATCCGCCACCGCGGCGGAAGCCGGCAAGGCCCCGCCATGGACGCGTTGCAACAGCCCTTCGGCCGCCAGCTCGCGCAGATCGCGGCGGATCGTGTCCTCCGATAGCCCCAGGCGCTGACTGAACGTCTTGGCAACCAGCCGTCCTTCCTGGCGCAGCACCTGCAGGATGAGTGCCTTGCGTTCACGTGTGAGCATGCTGGAGTCCTTGCACGAAAATTCTTGACGTTGCATGAAATTGCACGAATTCTACGCCTGAACCCAGAAGGCGGTAAACGTCGCCGCTCGCTCACGAGGACCCAGCATGAGCATTGCCCCCCGCATCCGTGTCGAAGAGGTAACCATTCTCTCGGACGACTGGTTCGTCCTGAAGAAGACCACCTTCGCCTTCCTGCGCAGCGACGGCAGCTGGCAGCGGCAGTCGAGGGAGACCTACGACCGCGGCAATGGCGCCACCATCCTGCTCTACGATCCCCAGCGGCGCACGGTGGTCCTCACCCGGCAACTGCGCTATCCCGCCTTCGTCAACGGTCACGACGACCTGCTGATAGAGGCTCCGGCGGGCCTGTTGGATGCGGCCGAGCCGGAGGCGCGCATCCGTGCCGAGGTCGAGGAAGAAACGGGTTTCCAGGTGCGCGAGGTCCGGCAGGTGTTCGACGCCTTCATGAGTCCTGGCTCGGTGACGGAGCGATTGCACTTCTTCGTCGGTGAATATGCGCCGGCAGATCGGAAAGCCGCCGGGGGTGGCAACATCGAGGAAGGCGAAGACATCGCCGTACTCGAACTCGATGTGGATGAGGCTCTCGCCATGATCGAATCCGGAGCTATTCGCGACGGCAAGACCATCATGCTGTTGCAGTACGCGGCCTTGAAGCTGCTGCCGCGCTTCGCTGCGCGCTGATCCACGACACTCGGCGCCTTACTTGACGCCTGGTCTGCGTGGATTCGGCGCTCAGTCGGAGGTGCGCGATCGCAGCGCGGGGGTGCCGGTCGTTCATGCTGCTCGCAGGGTAGTGAACACACCAACTGGTTCGAAACCGACCTGTCCCTATTCGGCTGTCCCACCCTTGCGCAGGAAAGGCAGCACCTGGGCGACATAGTCGGCCTTGCCCAGCTCCACGCCTTGCGCTCGCAGGATGGAGTAGGCCGTCATCAGGTGGAAGTAGAACTGCGGCAGCGCCCAGTCGCGCACGTACTGCTCCGCCGAGAAGTCGAACACCATACCCTGCGGCAGCTCATGGGTAAGGGGTGTTCCTTCCGCGACAGGCGATCCTGCGGCCGCCAGGGTCCGTACCACTTCGAGCGTTTCGCCGATCCTGGCCTGGGCCTGGGCGAGCGTGCCGGGCTGCTCGGCGGCATGGCGGCCCTCGTTGAGCAGCGTGGTCAAGGCGGCGGGAAAGGCCTGGCCCTGCAGACGGAACACCCCTTCCTGGGCCTGGACGCAGGCAAAGCGGACCTGGGTAGCGAGGGGGAACATGTCGGGTGCCAGGCGCGCCACCAGCAGCGCCTCGGCCGCGCCGTCGGTACGCTGGGTCTCGGCCTTGGTGAGCCAGGCCGACAAGGCTCCCAGCATGTTCGTGTAGGTAGGGACGAGGATATCCGTGAGGGTCATGGTGAGGTCCTTGCTGGCGGAGGCCTAGGGGCGTCTGCAGGTGGATTTGAATGGGCAGGCCCCGCTAGTAAAGCGTATTGGCGAGACGTTGCGGCAAGGCCTGGTCGTACGCCTCGCCATCTACCGCTGCCGGACAGAGATGCTTGAAGATCTGGCCGGGAGTCGGGAGCGCGCTACGCGCCAGGTGCCTCGAGGCATCCCACAGTCCCGCCCGGATGACCGCCCGGCTGCACTGGAAGTAAACGCGGCTGACGGTGACCTCCAGCACGGTCCTTGGACGCTGCCCGGCGACTTCGAACCGGGCCAGCAGAGCCGGATCGACCGAGATCCGGGCAGTACCCGAGATGCGCAATGTCTCGCCGATACCGGGAATGATGAAGAGCAGGGCCACCCGCGGGTCCTGAAGGACATTGCGGAGCGTATCCAGGCGGTTGTTGCCGCGGCGGTCGGGCAGGTGCAGCGTCTTGCTGTCGTGGACCTGGACGAAGCCCGGCGCGTCGCCGCGCGGCGACGCATCCAGCCCTTGCGGCCCCGCGGAGGCCAGGATCACGAAGGACGCAGCCTCGATGAAGGGTCGGTAGACCGGATGGATGTGATCGACTTCCTTGAGCACCGAGGGCGTGGCGACCGACCCATACAGGCTTTCCAGCGCCTCGGGCGTGGTGAGGTAGTCCTGCTTGTCGTGGTCCTGCTCCATGTGTTTCTCCGTGACCGATGGAAGGGCTGCGCGTCAGGGCCTGCCTTGGCCGGCGAAGACCTGGGTCCCGCGTGGCACGCAGCCCAAAAGGTTACCTCAGGCGGAGCGGCGCCGACCCGCAGCCAAGACGCCCGACCCTATCATCAGCGAACCCCCGACCCGGTTCATTGCGCGCTGGACAGCTGGCCGACGGATGGAATGACGAGCCAGGGGCGCCAGTAGTCCAGAGAGCGCCGCCTTGAGGGTCGCGAGCAGCAAGAAGGCCAAGATCCGTCGCTCGGATCGATCACCAGCCATCCCTGCCCAACGTCCGATTTCATAAATATTTCCTTTTGGATCAGCAGGTTGGTCGGGCGTATATCCCCCGGCATATGGACGCTCCCGATGACTGCCCCTAGCGTCTGCTGCATTGGCTCAGCCTTGGACTAGCGGGAAAGCACTCATGGGACGTCTTGCAGGAAAAGTCGCTTTGATCACGGGTGGCGCAGGAGGCTGCGGCCTCTCCACGTCCGAACTGTTCGCTCGCGAAGGTGCCAAGGTCGCCATTCTCGATCTGCCGAGTAGCGACGGCGCGGCTGTGGCCGAGCGTATCCGCAGCGCAGGGGGCAGCGCCTGTTTCATCGCCGCCGACGTTTCCAAGGCCGACCAGGTACAGGTCGCCGTCACCCAGGTGGAGCAGCGCTTCGGTGCGATCACCGTGCTGATGAACCATGCCGGCACCATCCATGTGGGCCCCTTCCTGGAAACGGGGGAGGACGACTGGGACCGCTTGATGGCGATCAACGTCAAGAGCATGTTCCTGGTGTCGCGTGCGGTCCTGCCGGGCATGATCGCTGCCGGCGGTGGCAGTGTGATCTGCACCTCTTCGATCTCCGGGGTGGTCGGCACGCCGATGGAGGTGCTCTATTGCACCACCAAGGGGGCCTGCCACATGTTCGCCCGGGCCCTGTCGGTGGAGTTTCGTGACCGCAACATCCGCAGCAACGCCATCTGTCCCGGCTTCATCGGTACCGCCCATGGTCGCCGTGAACTCGACCTGTTGCGCGAGCATGGTACCGAGGTGTCCGACGCGACCCTGGCGGGGATGCAGGGGCGCCTGTGCGATCCAGCGGAAGTGGCGGCGGCCGCGCTGTTCCTGGCCAGCGACGATTCCAGCTTCGTCAACGGTACCCATCTGTTCGTCGATAACGCCTATACCGCGGCCTGAGCATCCGTTCGGACGCCGACCGCAGCGAGCCCGCGCACCCGCTCATAACAAGGCGCGGCTCCCCAGCACCTGACACTGCCAACCAAAAAACCTAGAACACCTTGGCGAGAAGGAGCAACACATGGAAATCGAGAATCGCAGCGTCGAGTTCATTCCCGAGCACGAGCGTTATGGATCGCCCAAACGGCTCTTCACCATCTGGTGCAGCGCCAACATGCAGGTCACCACCCTGGTCATCGGGGCCTTGGGGGTGGTGGCCGGGCTGAACCTGGGCTGGACCTTCATCGGGCTGATCCTGGGCAACCTGATCGGCTCCGTGTTCATGGCGGCGCATTCCGCCCAGGGGCCGCACCTGGGCATTCCGCAGATGATCCAGAGCCGGGCGCAGTTCGGGGTGATCGGCGCCGGCGTGCCGCTGGCCATCGTGGTGCTGGCCTACATCCTCTTCACCGCGGCCAACGGCGTGGTGATGCGCGATTCGATCAAGGCGGTGGTGCCGGTTTCGGATAACCACGCCATCATTCTGTTCGGCGTGCTCACCCTGGTCGTCGGTTTCGTGGGCTACGAGCTGATCCATCGCATCGGCGCCTGGATGAGTGCGCTCTCCAGCCTCGTCTTCGCGCTGGCGGCCTATGCCGTCCTGCAGCACGGCTTGCCGGCCGGAGCCTGGGACGTCTCGGCGAGCACCTTCAAGTTCGCCGTCTTCTGCCTGGTGGTGACCCAGGCCGCCTCCTGGACGCTGGGCTTCGGCCCCTACGTCGCCGACTACTCACGCTATCTGCCCAGCAGCATCTCCACGCGCTCGACCTTCTGGTACAGCTACCTGGGCATCGTGGTCGGCTCGACGCTGCTGATGCTGCTCGGCGCCCTCATGGCGGCTTCCGCCATGGACGTGACCACCGATCCCGGCAGCGCCATCGCCAGGCTCTTCCCGGGCTACGAGACGCTGGTGTACGGCGTGATCATCGTCGGGGTGCTGGAATGGAACGTGATGAATCTGTACAGCTCCTACATGTCCACCACCACTATCTTCACCGGCTTCAACGGCAAGGTGCGGATCAGCCTGCCGACCAAGTTCGTCATCATGGCCATCGTCGCCGCCATCGTGACCTGGATCGCCATCGCCGCCCAATACAACTTCAGCGCCTACTTCAGCGACATCCTGATCGGCCAGGTCTATGTGCTGGTGCCCTGGAGCGCCATCAACCTCGCGGACTACTACTGGATTCGCAAGGGGCGCTACAGCGTGGCGGCCATGTACGACGTCAACGGCATCTACGGCAAGGTGAACTGGAACACCCTGTCGATCTACGCCTTCGCCGTGGTGGTGCAGATTCCCTTCATGGAGCTGTCGTTCTACAAGGGACCGATCGCCGCCCTGGTCGGCACGGATATCTCCTGGCTACCCGCCCTGGTCGTGCCCGGAGTGCTGTACTACCTCGCCAATCGGCACAAGCAACTGCACCTGACGCCCTTCGAAAGCGTCCAGCCACTCGCCAATTCCGTCACTCATCTCGAACGTGCCTGAACACGTCGAAGCCAGCGCGCGCCAGCTCTCGGCGCACGCTGGATTGCCTTCGGTGGATAGTCGATAACGGTCATTCCGTTCTGCGAGTCGAGGAGAACACAGATGGAGCTTCCACGCGGCGGGCACTGGCGCAACTGGGTGGGCAATCAGTCGTTCATGGCGGCCCACCTGGCCTCGCCCAGGAGCGCAGAGGAAATCTCGGCACTGGTCCAGGCGGCGACCCGCCAGGGCAAGTCCGTCCGCTGCGCCGGATCGGGGCATTCCTTCACCCCGGTGGTGGCGACCAGCGGCCTGCTGCTGTCTTTGCAGGACTACCAGGGGATCACCGGCGTCGACGAGCGACGCAAGCGGGTCTCGGTCAAGGCTGGCACCACGCTCAATGCCCTCACGCGCTTCCTGAAGGAAGCGGGCTATTCGCTGACCAACCAGGGCGACATCGACTCCCAGGCCATCGCCGGAGCGCTCGCCACCGGCACCCATGGCACGGGTACGACACTGGGCAATCTCTCGTCGCAGGTGGTCGGCATGAAGATCGTGCGCTCCGATGGCTCGGTGATGGAGGTGTCCGATACGGAGAACCGGGATCTGCTCCATGCGACCCAGGTGAACATCGGGCTGTTCGGGGTCATCTCGGAGATGACGCTGCAGGTGAGCGACGCCTACTGGCTGCATGATCGGGTGTGGCGCGAGGACTTCGAGTCGCTGATGGAGCGTCATGACGAACTGGCGGCCACCCATCGCCATTTCAGCTTCTTCTGGTGTCCCACCGCGGCAAGTCGCCACCTGTACTGCCTGCCGGATACCACGAAGGTCTCGCGCAGCCGCAAGGATTTCGACGTCTGTGAAGTCAAGGTCATGGACATGACCGACGAGCGCACCTGCTACGAAGGCGAGCACGAGAAGATCGCCTACAGCTCGGACGTGTTCGCCATCCACTACGTGGCCAACTTCCATGAACTCGAATATGCCGTCCCGGCGCAATTCGGCAAACAGGCGCTACGGGAGATCCGCGACCTGGTGCTCACCAAGCATCCCGACTGCCTCTATCCCGTCGAGTATCGCTTCACCCGGGGTGATCCCGCCTGGATCAGCCCCTTCCACGAGCAGGACAGCGTCACCATCTCCTGTTCCGGCGGCCCTAATGGCGTGGACTACTGGCCGTTCCTCAAGGACGTCGATGCCATCCTGCGGCAGTACGGCTCGCGTCCGCACTGGGGCAAGCTGCATTTCACCCAGCGCGACGACGTGGATCGTTGGTTTCCCAAGGCCGAGGCCTTTCGCCAACTGCGTCGTGAGATAGACCCGCACGGCTACTTCCTGAACGACCACCTGCGGGCCCTGTTCGACTGACGAACTCGTGCCTCTCCAGCCGCACCAGGAGGAGGGGCCCTGCCGTTTCCAGTACGCAGGAGGATCGGTGGAGGCCATGTTCAGAGACGGCTGGGCTTGCATGCTTTTGGTATGTTGCAGGGCTCTAGCCAAGCCTGCTCGCCAGGACTCGACTCTGCGCGAGTCCCCGTGAGCGGCACGAGAGCGCACTTCCCCCAGGCGCTCTCGCACATGGAGTGCCGTGATGAATACGCAAGACGTCGATGCCGTGGCCCGGCTGATCGCCGCCGTCGGCAGCGCCGCCCTGGGGCCGTCCCTGTGTAGCCTGCTGAGCGATCAGGTCAGCTTCGACATGAGCTGCCTTTACCTCTTCCGCTTCGATCAGCCCGCCGAGCTGCTGCACGATGGCTATCGGGGGCAGGTCGCTGCCCGCACCCTGGACGCCTACAGCCGCGGCGGCTACCTGCTCGATCCCTTCTACGTCGCCAGCATGAACCGCCATCCCGGCGGCCTGTGGCGCATGAGCGAGCTGGCCCCGGACAGTTTCTTCTCGTCCGGCTTCGCCATCTCACCCGACCTGCACCCCTGCGTCTCGTCCACCCATGGCACCCAGATCGACGAGATCGGCTACATCGTCCATCTGCAGGCGCGCACCGCCCTGGTGTTCAGCCTGATGAAGGCGCAGGAGCATGGGGCCTTCGACGAACACGAGGTCGCCTACCTGGACCGGTTGACGCCCCTGGTCAGCGCCGCCCTGGAGCAGCACGGTCGCCACTTGCCGCGCCAGCTGGAGTCCGCAGGCGTGGACAGCCAGCTGGAAAGCGCCTTCGTTGGCGCCTTGGGACAGCTGACCGAGGCCCAGCGCTATATCGCCAAGTTGCTGCTGCAAGGCCACAGCAACGCTTCCATCGCGCGCCGGCTCGGCATCTCCGAAGGCACGGTGAAGGTGCACAAGCACAACCTCTACCAGCGGCTGGAGATTTCCAGCCATGCCGAGCTGTTCCGGCTGTTCATCGGCTACATCGCCCAGGCCGGGCGCTAGGCCCGCCTGTCATCGCCTCCGCGATAGACAGACGAAGGCACTCCGGCTGTCAGTGGCTATAGCCGGTCGGCTTGTTGCGGATGGTCTTGAGCAGGTCTTCCGGGCTGATGCTGGCGAGCGCCTTGGCCGCAGCCTGGCTGCCCGGTAGCGGCAGGTCGAGGATATGGCCCTTCATCTTGCCCACCACGTGCATCTCGCAGGGCTTGCAGTCGAACTTCAGGGTCAGCACCTCGTCGCCATGCACCAGCTGCATGGGTGCGACCTTGGTGCGCACGCCGGTGACGCCCTTGGCCTGCTTGGGGCAGAGGTTGAAGGAGAAGCGCAGGCAGTGCTTGGTGATCATCACCGGCACCTCGCCCAGTTCTTCGTGGGCTTCGTAGGCGGCGTCGATCAATTGCACGCCGTGGCGATGGTAGAAGTCACGCGCCTTCTGGTTGTAGACGTTGTAGAGGAACGACATGTGCGACTCGGGATACACCGGCGGCGGATTGGTCTCGGCCTTGCGGCGGCCACGCGGATGAGCAGCGACGCGGGCGGCGGTCAGCTGTTCGATGGCCTCGCGACGCAGCGCCTTGAGTTGCGAATTGGGCACGAAGAAGGCCTGGGGTGCGTCCAGGGTCACGTCCAGGGCGTGGTATTCGGTGGTGCCCAGCTGGGTCAGCAGATCGCGCAGACCTTCCAGGGCCTGCTCCGGCTTGTTGGCCACACCGAAGGGACCGTCCAGGGCAACGGCGACGCTCACGCCTTCCTCGCTGATGGCGGTCAGTCGCAGGCGCTCTTCGCGCAGCTCGGCCTGCCAGCGCACCCCGATACGCCGCTCGGCGCTGGTCTTGAGCAGGGCCTGCTGCCAGTTGTGGTCTAGGTTGCGCGACAGCGGATGGTTCGGCCGCAGGCGGAACAGCCCCTCGGGCATCTCGTTGGGCTCGACGCGATAGCGGTAGCGCTTCGCGCCGTCTTCCTCGAATTCACCTTTGAGCTCGGCGACATTGGCGCGGAAGCCCACCACCTCGCGCTTGACCAGCACATTGAGGCCGTCGCCGTTGGACAGCGGTTCCTCGGTGACGGCGATGAAGTCGCGCTTGTTGACCTTCTCCACCTGACCCACCGGCAACCCGGTGAAGGTCGGCGAGTCGAAGGCGCCGATGTCCACCTTGCGCTCGGTGACGAAGTAGTCGGTGCTGCCGCGGTGAAAGGTCTTGTCCGGATCGGGCACGAAGAAATGCGCGGTGCGCCCGCTGGACGCGCGGGCCAGGTCGGTGCGGTCTTCAAGGATCTCGTCGAGCAGCTGGCGGTAGTAGGCGGTGATGTTCTTCACATACCCCATGTCCTTGTAGCGCCCCTCGATCTTGAAGGAGCGCACCCCAGCCTCGACCAGGGCGCGCAGGTTGGCGCTCTGGTTGTTGTCCTTCATCGACAGCAGGTGCTTCTCGTAGGCGATCACCCCGCCTTTTTCGTCCTTGAGGGTGTAGGGCAGGCGGCAGGCCTGGGAGCAGTCGCCACGGTTGGCGCTACGACCGGTCTGGGCATGGGAGATGTTGCACTGGCCGGAGAAGGCCACGCAGAGGGCGCCATGGATGAAGAATTCGATGGCCGCCTCGGTTTCCGCGGCAATGGCCGCGATCTCCTTGAGGTTCAGCTCGCGGGCCAGCACCAGCTGGGAAAAGCCGGCCTGGTCGAGAAACTTGGCCCGGCCCAGGGTACGGATGTCGGTCTGGGTACTGGCGTGCAGCTCGATCGGCGGGATATCCAGCTCCAGCACGCCCAGGTCCTGCACGATCAGCGCATCCACGCCGGCGTCGTACAGCTGATGGATCAGCCTGCGCGCCGGCTCCAGCTCGTCGTCATGCAGGATGGTGTTGAGCGTGGTGAACACCCGCGCATGGTAGCGGCGAGCGAAGGTTACCAGCTCGGCGATCTCGCTGACCTCGTTGCAGGCGTTATGCCGCGCCCCGAAGCTCGGCCCGCCGATGTAGACGGCATCCGCCCCATGCAGGATGGCTTCCCGCGCGATCCCGACATCGCGGGCAGGGCTGAGCAATTCCAGATGGTGCTTAGGCAGGGACATGGCGGTTCTTCTCGATCAGGCGTGGTACGGCAAGATGGGTATTGTAGCGGGGGAGGGGGAGGAGGGCACGTGTGGGGGCTGGGTGGTTAAACGCTGCGGATAGGGGCTAGATGTTGTCTAGGTATACAATAGGGTACATAAAAGTATTGTTATGCAGGGTTTTATTAGGGCTGCAGTTCATGACGATGCTCCTGTGAATGCGGGTTATTGTTTTTTACGGCTTTTCTTGGGTGGATTATATGTTTCTCATTTTGTATGGGGATTTGATGGCTTGGTCATGCTGGAAGGGTAGTGGTTTTATGGGGCATGCTAATCTATTAAGTTTTTACGGCCAAGGCGGAACATATTTGCCATCCTCTCAGTGGTAGTCTGTTCGCTGTCAGGCGTCCTGATGGTGTCAGGTTGATATTCGCCATTTTTGTACATCTCCCACTCGGCGGTAAGTAGTTTTTCTTCAAAGTGATTCAGGTTTAAGTTGAGCCAGTTGCATAGCTGTTGAAAGTTATGTGCTTTTGAATCTCCTTGCTGCTCTTTCAGATGGGTTTCAAGGTCTATCGGATACTCTCGATGCTCTGCAGACATTAAAGCGTCCCGAGCTATTACTAGCATTTGCTGTCCAATAAAGCTTAGCGAATAGTCCAGTATGTCAGTGCGTAGGCCATATTTAATCCGAGTGCTTTTCGAGTGTGACCAGTAGCGCTCTTCAATTAGTCTTAGTCTTTTTTTGTATGTCTTTATTACCTCGATTTCAACGAATTCTCTTGTTTCTGCTTTCATCTCTGAGAGGCTCTTCAGCTTTACATTTGTATTTTTAGCTGCTTCTATGGCTCCTCGTTGGAATCCAGAGCTTGAAACCAAAAATCCCCGGTCTGCTCCAATGTCTTCTATAATAGATCTAAATGCGAGGACATGAGATTTGCTTACTTTGCTCTTCCAGTATTTTGCCTCGACTAGCCAGATCATGTTTTCCCCAAGGAATTTGTTCTTAACATAAACATCAATGTCATGAGATGTTCTGATTCCTTGGATTGTGATGTTGGTTTTGGCGTCGGCTCCAATAGATATAAAATGTTCTTTTATTTCTTCTTGGAATTTGTACCAAGCTAAACTTTTTTTCATGCGTTTCGATTCTGTTTGAGGGATTTTTTAATGATGCCGGTGTGCTGAAAATTAAGCCAGGCGAGAGGTGAAAAGTTTTGGTTGACTTGCTAGCTCTTTATTTGGTGGCTGCAAGAGACAATTCTGGCACTGCATACTGGAGTGTCGGAGTGGTGGGTCTTTGATCTTTACCACATTGGACGCTTGTCAGGCCACAGAACTATTTATAGAGGAAGTACTCCTCTACCAACGGCAATACCACCTCCCGCGTCAGCGGCGCCAACTCCATGGCGCCCGCCTCAGCGACCGAAACCCACAACGCCTCTTCGATCTCAGCCGCCACAATTGCCCGATCTCCTGGCTGCATCTCGACCCGATAGAGCGCGCAATCGACGGTGCAGCCCGGCTCGTTGGCGGCCGGCGCCTGGTAGTGGCCTAGGAAGGTCGCCGCCTCCTGTGCCACGACCAGCCCCAATTCTTCGTGCAGCTCCCGTACCAGGGCATCCAACGGTTGCTCACCACGATCTATCTTCCCTCCCGGTTGCATGAAGGCGGTGGTGCCGCGCTTGCGCACCAGCAGCAATTGCCGGTGCTCATTCAGGAGGAGGGCGGCGGCGATGTGGATGACGGTCGTCACTTTGGCACTCTTGGGTCGGATAGCGGGCTTGGGGCGCAGCGTCACGGGGGCGAGGGACCGGCAACGCGGATCGCCAGTGTACCTTCCCTTCCGGTGCAAGGTTGCTGCGGGGGCGTTTCCGGTGCCGCGAATTTGGTCGCCCTGGGGCCGCCAGCAGTGCCCGCATCCGCAGCCAGTCCTCGCGCTACGGAAAGTGCAATCCAACCGACCTCATAACGTCACACAACCGCTCTAGCTTCGCCGCCCTGTAGCAACGTGTAACAAGTTGTATCTACCTAGCTAAGGGGAAGCGTCGGTGAAACGTTCAGGCAATAAACCCGCGGTAATCACGGCCGTGTTCACGGCATCGCTGTTGGCGTTGTCGGTGCAGGCCGCCAGCCGCTCGGGCAACAACGCCATCAATGGCGTCGATCTACTGTCCGGCTACAACAAGCTCTGGACGCCAGGCGCGACCTGGAACACCGGCACGCCTACCGCGCTGGGGGCGCCCATCCTGCAGCGCAATATCCAGTACGTGGTCGACCTGTCGAAGACCCGCACCCAGGCCCAGGAAATAGCGGCCTATTACGACGATCGCCGCGACCAGAGCTACAGCCTGATCAGCGGCCTGGGCTCCCTGGCCAATGCCTACCTGGCCGGCTCGGGTGCCTTCACCACCATCCCGGTGTTCGACGCCTCCACCCAGACCACCAAGTACAACGACAACGGCAACGGTGCCGGCGACGCCAACTCGCAGCTGGGCAAGGTGGTGCAGTTGGTCCAGGCGATCCGCAACGACGCCTCCACCACCCCGGCCAAGAACGCCTACCAGTATCCGCGGCCCTGGCGGCAGGCCAGCGTGGACATCGTGCCGCTGTCGTTGCGTCCAGCGCTCAGCACCACGCCGCAGAGCGACGGTGGCTTTCCCAGCGGCCACACCAACGCCGCCTACCTGGCCGCCATGGGCTTCGGCTACGCCGTGCCCCAGCGCCTGGGCGAGGAACTCTTCCGCGCCTCCGAGCTGGGCAACAACCGTATCGTCGCCGGCATGCATTCGCCGCTGGACGTGATCGGCGGCCGCATCACCGCTACCTATTTCGCCATCGACAACCTGGTCAACAATGCCCAGCTGCGCCGCGATGCCTTCGCCCAGGCCCAGGCCTATTTCGCCCAGCAGTGCGGCGGCGACATCAACAACTGCATGGACAAGATCGATCCGGCCACCGACCGGCAGTCCCAGCACGCCCAGGACAAGGCGCTGTATACCGCCCGCATGACCTACGGCTTCGCCCCCGTCGGTCCGACCAACCTGGCACCGGTGGTGCCGGTCAATGCCGAGGTGTTGCTGGAGACGCGCTTCCCCTACCTGAGCGCCAGCCAGCGTCGCGATGTGCTGGCCAGTACCGAGCTGTCCTCCGGCTATGTGGTCATCGACGAATCCAACGGCTATGGTCGCCTCAACCTGATGGCCGCGGCCGATGGCTACGCGGCCTTCAACGGCAGCGTCAGCGTCACCATGGATGCCAGTCAAGGTGGCTTCAACGCGCGTGACGCCTGGCGCAACGACATCGGTGGCAGCGGCAGCCTGACCAAGAACGGCAGTGGCGAACTCATCCTCAGCGGCTTCAACACCTACAGCGGCGGGACGGTGATCAACGGCGGTACCCTGCGCGGCTATGCCCAGGCCTTCGGCAGCGGCGACATCACCGACAACGCCACCCTGGTGCTGGACCAGTCGGTCAACGACAGCCTGGCCAACAACCTGCACGGCAGCGGCAGCCTGGTTAAGGCCGGGGTCGGCTCCCTGAGTCTGACCGGCAACAGCGATTTCTCCGGCAGCACCAGCGTCGACCAAGGCCGCCTGGCCATCAACGGCAACCTGGGCAACTCGGCGGTCACCATCAACTCGGGTGCCACCCTCGGCGGCAACGGCAGCCTCGGCAGCCTGCGCGTGGCCCAGGGCGGTATCCTCGCGCCCGGCAACTCGGTGGGCCAGCTCAACGTCAACGGTAACGCGATCCTCGACCAGGGCTCGATCTATCAGGTCGAGACCGATGCCACCGGCCGTGCCGACCGCCTGGTCGCCACCGGCAACATCGCGGTCAATGGCGCCACCCTGGCGCTGGTATCCAGTCCCTACTGGCAGCCGCTGGGCAGCTATCAACTGCTGAGCGCGGGCAACGGCCTGAGCGGCAGCTTCGGGCAGGTCCAGTCCGACTTCGCCTTCCTCACGCCGACCCTGAGCTACGGCGCCAACCAGGCGACCCTGAGCCTGCCGCGCAATGGCGTGGCCTTCGCCGACCTGGCCGACGGCCGCAACGCTCGCGCCGCCGCGGCAGGTCTGGATAGCGCCGGTGCCGGCAATGCGCTGTGGAACCAGGTGGCCGCGACCAACGCCGCCGGTGCCCGCAGCACCTTCCAGAGCCTGGGCAACGAACTGCATGCCTCGACCAAGACCGCGCTGGTGGAAGACAGCCGCCTGGTGCGCAACGCCATGGCCGAGCGCCTGCACGACGCCCAGGACGAAGCACCGTCCAGTTCCGGCATCCAGGGCCTGGCTGGCAGCCCCGAGCGCGGCCTGGTCTGGACCCAGGCCCTCGGCGCCTGGGGCCGCAACGATGGCAGCCATGACGCCAGCAGCCTGGACAGCCACAGCCATGGCTTGCTGATCGGCGCCGACCTCCCGCTGGACAGCGGCTGGCGCGTCGGTGGCCTGGTGGGCTTCGGCCACAGCGATCTCGACCTGCGTGACGAGTCGGGCTCGGCCACCAGCACCGACTACCACCTGGGTCTCTACGCCGGCAATCAATGGGATGCGCTGAGCCTCAAGTTCGGCCTGGCCCATAGCTGGCATTCGGTGGAGGCGCGCCGCGATCTCACGATCCTCGGCAGCAATCAGCACCTGGCGCCCGACTACGACGCCGGCACCACCCAGGCCTTCGGCGAACTGGCCTATCGGATCGACGCGGGCAGCCTGAACCTTGAGCCCTTCGCCAACCTGGCCCATGTGCACCTGCAGACCGATGGCTTCCACGAGCGTAGCGGGGCGTTGGACCTGGACAATCCCCGGCAGAACACCGACGTGGCCTTCAGCACCCTCGGCCTGCGCCTGGCGAGCAAGCCGCTGGGTGACTGGAAGGTGATCCCCAGTGCCACCCTGGGCTGGCGGCATGCCTTCGGCGACACCACCCCCGAGCACCAGGCGGCCTTCGCCGGCGGACCGGACTTCAAGCTGGTGGGCGCGCCCATCGCGCGGGAAGCGGCGGTAGTACAGGGCGCGCTGGACATGGCGCTGACCGATACGGTGTCGCTGGGTCTGGGCTACGACGGCCAACTGAGCGGTCGCAGCAAGGACCAGGACCTTAACGCCCGCCTGAGCTGGCGTTTCTAAGAGCCTGTTCAAAATCTGCTGCGCGTCGGCCAAACCGCGTTGAGAATGGCCTGGAAGGCCAGCCCCGTCGGAATGCTCATTTACCACTCGTAAACCCGAGCGCGGGTCCGATCCGCTTCCTCAGCCATTTGATTCGCCAGCGCTCACCCTTCGGGCCAGCCGTTGGCTGTTACTCCCGATGGTCGTTGCGCCTCGTTTGGCTCTAGCTCGCGAGATTATGAACAGGCTCTAAGGCGGTTCGTTCCTGGCTCCGCTGTCGTGGCGGAGCCAGGGGCGGGCACTGATGGTCTGGCCGATTAGGAATCGAGGGCTTCGAAGACGATCCTGAACAGGTCATGCCGCGGTTGCAGGTTCTCGGGGATTCCAGCGTCCTGGAACCAGGAGGCGTCCGCTTCGGGATGGGGGCCGCTCAGGACCACGACGCCAGCGCCGAAACGATAGCGCGCAGCGGCGATGTCACCGTTGCCATAGCTGGCTATCAGACGAAAGCCATTGCCCGTACTGCGCGGAAAGTAGGGGCCGTCTTGAAAGAACACCCGGTCCGCCAGGCCTCCCCACCGCACCGGTACCGAGCTGTCCTCGATGGTGGTGACGGGAAAGCCGGGGCGGCCTACCTCGGAGTCCAGTTCCGTATCGATCAGGCCGAGATTGGCCGCATCGGCCAGGTAGGCGCCCATGCAAATGCCGAGATACTGACCGCCCTTGGCAACGTAGGCGCGTATCGCCGCGCTTCTCTGTTCGCCCAGGCTGTTCAGCGCCGCCGGGATATCCTGTCCGCCGCCGGGCTGGACATAGGCGTCGTACTGCGCAAGGGCCGAGCTGGAGACATCGCGATGTTCATGGGGGCCGAGGAAGTCGACCCGGTAGGCAGGGTCGAGGCGCTCTATGGCCTCTTTCACCGCTTCGGCGCAGCCCTCACAGGCGGCAGGGCCGCGATAGACGGCGATACGGATGATGTCGGGCCTATCGATGTCGAGTGAGAGGATCACCGTCACAGCCAGGGAAACGATCAAGATCAGCGCGATTCCAGGAAAACGCATGGACGAATACCGTGACAGGCAGATGTCGAGTGAATTGAGAGGGATAATTATCTTGCTATTGGGCGCGGTCGGACTTTCCCGTCCTTGCCGGCGTGTCTGAAGCCTGGCATGCCGTTTTCTGCTAAGGCGATAACGCTGATGATTTACTACCCGGTGTTAAAGGTCGGTATGGAGCAAGTAGCCATTCAATCCCAGGCCGAACAATATGGTGCCCCACAGAAAGAGGTCCGTTTGCAGAAGCTCTTGCTGTATCGAGATCAGTCGTACGCCATCATTCAAGGAGAGGGTGGGGTCGATGAACCAGCCGATGAATAAAGCCGCTATCCCTAATAACATGACGATAAGACCGATGCGCTTGATGGCGAGCCTCAAGGCAAGCTCCTCTTTGGGTGAGCAATCAGACGTAGTCGGTCTGAGCTTCCTAGGGTATTCGTTCAGGATGCTGTGCATGTAAAACTCTATGAGTACGTGTAAATGTTTGTTAAGAAGTCGCTGCTTTTTATTGATATGACTTTTTATTGCTGAAAGTTGTTATGTGCGAATAGTGCAATTCAAACCCCTGATATCAGCGGCGCCAGGTATCGACTTCTCGATGGCCGCTCCTCGCAGATGAGGGAGCCGCCATCAGCGAGCGTCGGCAGCCATTCACCTCACGACTTCCGGGATGTCCAGGTCGCAGCTGAAACGTCCTGTTGAGATGCAGGACGCCACTCGCCGCCGAGGTCTCGAGACACTTCCACCCGGGAGTCCATCAGTAGCAGGCGGGTTTCGATCAAGGCATTGTCCGCTGCCTAGGGACTGCGCTGGCTGTCCAGCAGGGATAGGTAGTTGTCCAGCCCCCGCAGGTAGCGCCCCTTGGCCCGCTCGAGGCTGCGAGCGGCGGCATCACGCAGGCGGCCAAGGAGATCCAGCTGGACACTGGCGCCGAGTTCGACGCCGTAGCGGTTAGTGAGCTGCAGGCCGGACTGTTCCCGGCCGTTGGCGAGGCGCCCGCGCCACCCTGCGTCCGCTCGCGGACGCGGCTGGCCGCGGCGCTGAGATCGGCTGGTCGTAGCGACGGGGTAGCGCTCCGGCACAGGTGCGGGTAGCCCCCTGGGGCGGGGCCGGGGAGCAGCCCGCGGGCAGGACGGCCAAGACCGGGAGCGGGCCGCCAGTCATGGCGAGCCGATGTGCAGCGAGTGGTTTGGCTGAGGGCAGGGTAGGCCTGTCGTCCTTGCGCGGGCTTACTGGTGCGACCTGCGTGCTCAGGCCGTACAGTCCAAGGGCTTGCCGGGCAGCTTGCGTCGCTCGAAGGCCAGCATGCTGAGCACCAGTCCGCAGCCCACCAGGATGGCGCCCGAGGATAGGACGAAGAGGCTGTGGCGGTCGTTGCCTTCGATGAGCAGGCTCAGCAAGGTCGGGGCCGCGGCCGCCGAGGCGACCTGCACCATGCCGACCAGCTTGGTCAGGCGCCCGGTTGGATCGTTCGCCACCACCGCGGACATGTAGTAGGACAAGGCCAGGTTCCAGCCGAAGTTCATCAGGAATACCGCGATCATCAGGTCCGAGGCCGAGTGGATGCGCGTAGCCAGCATATAGATGGCACCGAGCACCGCCAGCGAACCGGTGAGGATCATCGGCGCGCGGCCCAGATGCCGACCCGCCACGCTGGGTAGGGCTGCCCCGGGCAGCCCGCCGAGCAGCCCGATGCTGATCGCCCAGCCGATGTTCACCGGTGTCACGCCCGCGTCGCTGCCGATGCCTTCGACGAAGCCCCACAGCGAGTAGATCGACAGTTGCATGAACAGCATGCCGAGCAGCGAGCCGACGCCGACCAGTGAGAGCCCGGAAAGCCCGGATGGCTGCGGTTCGTTGGCGACGGGCTGGCGTTCCTCGCGGTGCTTGACCGGTAGGCAGAAGCACAGGCAGCACACCAGCACGAACCAGGCCGTCAGGTAGTAGATCGCCCCCGAGAAGCCCTGCCACTCCGCCATCATCGGCAGAATCACCGCGTTACTGGAGAACAGGGCATTTTGCACGAGCAACAGGATGCCGAAGGAGCGATCCTGCCCGCTCATGCGGCCCAGCCAATAGATGGCGTAGGAATAGAGTATGCCCGAGCTGAGGCCGGAGAGGCCGCGCAGCACCAGCAGCGGGCCGAGCTGGGTGACGCTGGCGGTCGCGGCGTTGGCGAACAGCAGTAACAGGGCGCTGCTCAGGGTAATGGCGCGTGGACCGAGATAGCGGATCATCGGCAGGTACAACAGGATGCCGACGATGGAGCCACACATTTCGGCGGACATGGTCCAGCTCTGCTGGGCCAGGGTCAGGCCCAGGCGATCGGTCAGCAGTCCGATGAAGATCGGTTGCACGCCGATGACGAGGATCGAGGCCGCGGCGATGAGGATGCACGCGGCTCGTACTAGGTTCTGATTGGCGATGTTCATGGTCGTTACCCGCCGGCTCGGCCACGGGGGCCTACCGCTTCAGTGAGGTTCATGAGTGGCGACAAACGGCTGCCGATCAGGCGAATGCGTAGCCAGGAGGGACGGCCTGATCGACGGCAGGGATCACCTGCTCGGGTGATGGCCGACCGGCGAATCGCCGGCGAGCAGACTGGTGGTCACGTTGGGCGGGGACTCGACGGAAAAGCCGAGCGTGGGGGGCAACGCCTGGTGGCCACGCCGGATGCCGGCGCTCTCGCCGTGGCGGGCGGCGCCGAACGTCAGGCGGGACATGCCTGTGAGGCGCGCGCGCCCGAATCCAAGACCCGCCAGCGGGCACCCGGGTGCGGGCAGCGCGTCGGGAACGCGCGTGGACATGTACATATGCAGCTCCTGTTTGCTTTTTTTATTACAGGGCAGTGAACGGTGGCTAAAGCGCCTACCGAAATACCTGACATAGCAGGCAGGAGCGCCGGCGCACCGACGCTCTTGAATCTTGTAGTTATCGGATCAGCCGTGCAGGTGGGCGGTGATGGCCCGCAACAGGCGCACGGTGTCTATATCCAGCTCGGTAACCGCCGTGGGCAGTGAGGATTGCTTGACGATCACCACGTCGGCCTTGGCATCGACGAACAGGTACTGGCCATGGATGCCGCTGGCCATGATGGCCGGGCGGTGATCGTTGAAGACGTACCACTGGCTGCGGTAGGAGGCGCCCGGCGTCCACTCGGAGAAGTCCTTGCAGACGCCGTAGATGGCCGGGTCCGCGCCGGCCGCGATGGCTTCGATCGCCGCCTTGTCGATGACCTGGCGGCCCTCGACCTGACCGCCATGGGCCAGCATCAGGCCGAAGCGACCCATGTCGCGCAGCGTGGCGTTGAACCCCGCACCGGCGACACTGCGGCCCCAGGGATCGGCCATGAAGTAGCCGTCGCGCTCGCAACCCAATTGCTGCCACACCGCCTGCAAGCGCTCGGCGCAGGACTCGCCGCTGGCGCGCTCCATCACCCAGGCCAGTACCTCGGTGGTGGCCGTCACGTAGTGGAACAGGTCGCCGTGCGCGCAGCGTTTGCGCAGCGACGGCAGGTACTGGTACAGCGATTCATACTGGGCGTAGTCGGTCGGTGCCGGCTTGAATCCGCAGGCATAGCCGTACTGAGAGCTTTCCGAGGTGGGGTCGTCGTAGACCTCGCTGTAGTGAACGCCGACGGCCATGTCGAACAGCTGGCGCACGGTGGCGTCGCCAAAGGCGCTGCCGGCCAGTTCCGGCACGTAGTGCTGGGTCTGTGCCCGGGGATCGAGCACGCCCTGCTGGACCAGCTGCTCGCCGAGCACGCCGATCAAGGACTTGGTGACCGAGAACATGATGTGGCGGTCACTGGCGACCTGGCCATTGAAGTAGCGCTCGTACACCACGTGCCCCCTGTGCAACACCAGGAAGCCGTCGGTCTTGCTGGCGCGCAGGTGGTCGAGGGCGCTGACGGTACGGCCACAGATGCTCTCGAATCTCAGCTCTTCGAGCGCTACCGGCGCCTGTTCCAGCACCAAGCCGGGCCGCGACCCGGCGGCGACCTCGATGGTGGGACGCAGGCGTGCCAGGTTGCGGAAACCCCAGCGATTGAAGGGGGGCGACATCCAGTTGGCCCAGGTCACACGTCGTTCCGGCTCCGCAGGAAAGCCCTGCATCAGTCTGGGCTCTTGCTCTTGCTGGTCGTACAGCTCTCTGACTTCCAGGGATCGGGAAGCCAGGGAACGGTCGAGAATCTGGGTCATTTGCTTTTTCCTGGAAAGGGACCTGCAGCAACAGGCACGGGAAATTTTTAACTCTGTAAAAAATTTTAGTCAATAAAATATTTTATCGATAAGAATACCCGCCGGCACCGCTGCGACTCGTCGAGGACTCAGCAGGGACGGCTCACGCCTGACCGACATCCGCTATGCGCGCCCTGAGCAGCTCCGCCAGCTGGTCGAAGAGGATCTGCACGGAACGCAGCGACAGGTTGTCCGGGCGGGTCAGTAGCCAGATGTCGGTTTCGCAGCCATCCAGCGCCGCGCTCAGGCGCTCGACGCCCTCCAGGCTGCTGATCATGAAGTCGGGCAGCGCCGCCACGCCGAGACCGGCGCCCACCAGTCCGCCCACCGAGGACATGCTGCTGCAGCGGTAGCGAGGGGTGAGGCTGGGGTAGGCCTGCCTGAGCCAGGTGACGGAGACGTGATCCGCCAGGGAGTCATCGGGGGCGATCCAGGGCAACTCGGTGGCCGCTTGCGCGTAGCCGGGGCGATAGCGCTCCTGGCCACAGACGAAATAGGAACTGCGGCCGAGCCGGCGCCCGACCAGGTGCTCGGGCGGGGCATTCGACAATCGTATGGCGATGTCCGCATCCCGCCGGCTCAGGCTGGCGAAGGTGTTGGAGGTGGCGACTTCCAGGGCTACCGCGGGATAGCGCGGCATGAGTTCGGCGAGACCGGGCAGCAGCAGGCTGCGCAGGACCGCATCGGTACAGGTCAGGCGGACGGTGCCGCTGATGACGTTCTCGCCATGGGCGAGGGCGATCCGCGCCGCTTCCAGCGCCTGTTCGGCACGCTCGGCCTGTTCGGCCAGGGCCTTGGCGCTCTGGGTCGGGGTATAGCCGCGGCGATTCTTGTCGAAGAGAGCCACGTGCAGGTTGGCTTCGAGCTTGCGGATGGCGCGAAAGACCGTGGAGACATCCACCTGCAACTGCTCGGCGGCCCTGGCCAGGGTCCTGCCACGCACCAGGGCCAGGACCAGCTTGAGGTCGGCGTGGCTGATCTGATATTGCATTCGTGCATTCTTTCTTTGCTGTTTTGCCAATATTGGTTGCGCGTATGCCAACTTATACTGGGCAGGCCTATCCAAGGCAATCAGGTGGAAGGGCGGGCTTCGCCAGGCGAGGTCGGCGTCCTTAGGAACCACCACTCACAGCAACGCTGCCGACCCGCCCCGGCCCCGCCGATACAGCGGAGCAGCGTCAAGGATGCCTCTCCATGAATTCGCTATCCCCCCGTGTCGTCCAGCTCACCGAAGCCAACGGCTTTCTCAAGGAGCACCCCGATATCCAGTACGTCGATCTGTTGATCACCGACATGAACGGCGTGGTCCGGGGCAAGCGCGTCGAGCGGGCCAGCCTGTCCAAGGTCTACGAGCGCGGTATCAACCTGCCGGCCTCGCTGTTCGCCCTGGACATCAACGGCTCCACGGTGGAGAGCACCGGCCTGGGGCTACACATCGGCGATGCCGACCGCACCTGCTTTCCCATCCCCGGCACCCTGAGTCCCGAACCGTGGCAGAAGCGCCCGACCGCGCAACTGCTGATGACCATGCACGAGCTGGACGGCTCGCCGTTCTTCGCCGATCCGCGCGAGGTGCTGCGGCGGGTGGTGAAGAAGTTCGACGACCTGGGCCTGACCATCTGCGCCGCCTTCGAACTGGAGTTCTATCTGATCGACCAGGAGAACGTGAACGGCCGCCCGCAGCCGCCGCGTTCGCCCATCTCCGGCAAGCGCCCGGTGTCCACCCAGGTCTATCTGATCGACGACCTGGACGAGTACGTGGACTGCCTGCAGGACATGCTCGAAGGCGCCAAGGAGCAGGGGTTGCCCGCCGACGCCATCGTCAAGGAGAGCGCGCCGGCGCAGTTCGAGGTCAACCTGCACCACGTCGAGGACGCCATCAAGGCCTGCGACTATGCGGTGCTGCTCAAGCGGCTGATCAAGAACATCGCCTACGACCATGAGATGGATTCCACCTTCATGGCCAAGCCCTATCCCGGTCAGGCCGGCAATGGCCTGCACGTGCACATCTCGCTGCTGGACAAACAGACCGGGCAGAACATCTTCGCCACCGACGATCCGGAGCAGCACGCGCCGCTGCGCCACGCCATCGCGGGTATCCTCGAAACCCTGCCGGCGTCGATGGCCTTCCTCTGTCCGAACGTCAACTCCTACCGGCGTTTCGGCGCCCAGTTCTATGTGCCGAACGCGCCGAGCTGGGGCCTGGACAACCGCACGGTGGCGGTGCGCGTGCCGACCGGTAACAGCGAGGCCATTCGCATCGAGCACCGGGTGGCCGGCGCCGACGCCAATCCCTATCTGATGCTGGCCTCGATCCTCGCGGGCATCCACCACGGCCTGACCCAGCAGCTGGACCCCGGTGCGCCGGTCAGCGGCAACTCCTACGAACAGCTGGAACAGAGCCTGCCGAACAACCTGCGCGACGCCCTGCGCGAGCTGGACGATAGCCCGGTGATGAACCAGTACATCAGTCCGGAATACATCGACATCTTCGTCGCCTGCAAGGAAGCCGAGCTGGAGGAGTTCGAAACCACCATCTCCGATCTCGAATACAACTGGTACCTGCATACCGTCTAAGGAGTGTGTCCATGAAGCAGTTGACGCGACAGGACTGGGAGCAGCGCTACCAGAGCTTGACCCTGGAGGCCCGCGCCTTCATCGACGGTAGCTATCGTGACGCCCTGGACGGCGAGACCTTCGACGACCTGAGTCCGGTGGATGGCCGGTACCTGGCCAAGGTGGTCAGTTGCATGGCTGCTGATGCCGAGGTGGCGGTACAGGCCGCGCGTGCCAGCTTCGTGCGGGGCGACTGGGCGCACCTGGCGCCGGCGCAGCGCAAGCGGGTGCTCATCGCCTTCGCCGACTTGCTGCTGGCCAACGCCGAAGAGCTGGCCTTGCTGGAAACCCTGGACATGGGCAAGCCGATCAGCGACTCGCTGGGCATCGATGTCCCCGGGGCGGCCAATGCCATCCGCTGGAGCGCCGAGGCCATCGACAAGGTCTACGACGAGGTGGCCCCCACGCCGCGCGACCAGCTCGGCCTGGTGACGCGCGAACCCGTGGGCGTGGTGGCCGCCATCGTGCCCTGGAATTTCCCGCTGTTGATGGCCTGCTGGAAGCTCGGTCCGGCTCTGGCCACCGGCAACTCGGTGATCCTCAAGCCGTCTGAGAAGTCGCCGCTGACCGCCATCCGCATCGCCGGCCTGGCGCTGCAGGCCGGCATTCCCGCCGGGGTGTTCAACGTGCTGCCCGGTTACGGCCATACCGTCGGCCAGGCGCTGGCGCTGCATCCGGACGTCGATACCCTGGTGTTCACCGGCTCCACCCGCATCGCCAAGCAACTGCTGATCCATGCCGGCGAATCCAACATGAAGCGGGTCTGGCTGGAGGCGGGCGGCAAGAGCCCCAACATCGTCTTCGCCGACGCCCCGGACCTGGCGGCCGCCGCCGAAGCGGCCGCGGCGGCCATCGCCTTCAACCAGGGTGAGGTCTGCGTCGCCGGCTCGCGGTTGCTGGTCGAGCACTCGATCAAGGAACGCTTTCTCGAGCTGGTAGTGGCGGCCCTGCGCGGCTGGACGCCCGGCCATGCGCTGGACCCCGCGACCCGGGTCGGCGCCCTGGTGGACGAAGGCCATCTGCGTACCGTGCTCGGCTACATCGAGGCGGGCCGCGCCGAGGGCGCGCGCCTGGTGAGCGGGGGCGAACGGGCCCTGGCCGAGACCGGTGGCAGCTACGTCACCCCGACTGTCTTCGCCGGCGTGGACAACGCCATGCGCATCGCCCGGGAGGAGATCTTCGGGCCGGTATTGGCGGTGATCGAATTCGACAGCGAGGAGGAGGCCGTGCGCATCGCCAACGATACGCCCTATGGCTTGGCGGCGGCGGTCTGGACCCGCGATCTGTCCCGTGCCCATCGCGTGGCCCGGGCCTTGCGCGCCGGCAGCGTCTGGGTCAACCAGTACGATGGCGGCGACATGACGGCGCCCTTCGGCGGCTTCAAGCAGTCCGGCAACGGGCGCGACAAGTCGCTTCATGCCTTCGACAAGTACACCGAACTCAAGGCGACCTGGATCAAGCTCTGATCCGGGGCAGCGTTGCCGGCGCCAGTGCCGGGATCGCAGGTAGAGGAATTTCATCATGCAGCAACATGTCGGCAGCTACTACGCGGCCTCGCGCAATCTCCACACCTCATACCCGGCGCTGCAAGGTAGCGTCGAGAGTGACGTCTGCGTCATCGGTGCCGGCTACACCGGGCTGTCCACCGCGTTGTTCCTGCTGGAGCACGGCTTCAGCGTGACGGTGCTGGAAGCGGCGCGGATCGGTTTCGGCGCCTCGGGGCGCAACGGTGGCCAGATCGTCAACAGCTACAGTCGCGACATCGACGTCATCGAGCGGCAACTGCCGGCCAGGCAGGCGCAGTTGCTGGGCGAGATGGCCTTCGAGGGCGGTCGCATCATCCGTGACTGCATCGCCCGCTACAGCATCCAGTGCGACCTCAAGGATGGCGGCGTCTTCGCGGCCTTGACCGGCAAGCAGATGGGCCATCTGGAGGCCCAGCAACGGCTCTGGGAGCGCTACGGCCATACCCAGCTGCAATTGCTCGACGAGCGCGGTATCCGCGCGGTGGTGGGCAGCGAGCGCTACATCGGTGGCCTGCTGGACCTGAGCGGGGGGCACTTCCACTCGCTCAACCTGGCCCTGGGCGAAGCGGCGGCGGTCGCTTCCCTCGGCGGTCGCATCCACGAGCAGAGTGCGGCGATTCGTATCGAGCGCGGGGCGCATCCCGTGGTGCACACGGCCAATGGCCGGGTGAAGGCGCGCTTCGTCGTGGTCGCCGGCAACGCCTACCTGGGTGGCCTGGTGCCGGAACTGGCGGCCAAGTCCATGCCCTGCGGCAGCCAGGTGCTCACCACCGAGCCGTTGTCGGAGGAGCTGGCGCGCAGCCTGCTGCCCCAGGACTACTGCGTGGAGGACTGCAACTACCTGCTCGACTACTTCCGCCTCAGCGCCGATCGGCGGCTGATCTACGGCGGTGGGGTGGTCTACGGTGCCCGCGACCCGGCGGACATCGAGGCCATCATCCGGCCGAAGATGCTGCAGACCTTCCCGCAGCTCAAGGACGTGAAGATCGACTTCTCCTGGACCGGCAACTTCCTGCTGACCCTGTCGCGCCTGCCGCAGGTCGGTCGCCTGGGCGACAACATCTACTACTCCCAGGGCTGCAGCGGCCACGGCATCACCTACACCCACCTGGCGGGCAAGGTGCTGGCCGAGGCCCTGCGTGGCCAGGCCGAGCGCTTCGATGCCTTCGCCAGCCTGCCGCACTATCCCTTCCCGGGCGGGCGGCTGCTGCGCGTCCCCCTCACCGCGCTCGGCGCGACCTACTACCAGTTGCGTGATCGCCTGGGTATCTGACCGCGTCCGCCCGCCGCGTGTGGGCCGACCCTCTGGAGGAAGACCATGTCCCCTAAGCCCCTGATCGGCGTGACCGCTTGCCGGCAGATGCTCGGCAAATACGATTCCCATACCGTCGGCGACAAGTACGTCGAGGCCGCCGCCCATGCCGGCTTGCCCGTGGTGCTGCCGGCGCGCAGCGTGCCGAGCGATCCGCAGGCGTTGCTGGAGCACCTCGATGGCCTGCTGTTCACCGGCTCGCCGTCCAATGTCGAGCCCCGTCACTACCAGGGACCGGCCAGCCTGGCCGGCACCCATCACGATGCCGCGCGCGATGCCTACACCCTGCCGCTGCTGCGCCTGGCGATCGACCGGGGCGTGCCGGTGTTCTGCATCTGCCGCGGCTTCCAGGAACTCAACGTGGCCCTCGGTGGCAGCTTGCACCAGCGCGTGCAGGAGCTGCCCGGCTACGCCGACCACCGGGAAATCCAGAGCGAGCTGCTGGCCGAGCAATATGCGCCGCAGCATCCCGTCCAGGTGACGCCGGGCGGGGTCTTCGAGCGCCTCGGCCTGCCTTCGAGCTTCCAGGTGAATTCGCTGCACAGCCAGGGGATCGACCGCCTGGCCAGCTCGCTGCGCATCGAGGCGGTGGCGCCGGATGGCCTGGTGGAGGCGGTATCCGTACCGGATGCGGCGGGTTTCGTCGTCGGCGTGCAGTGGCATCCCGAGTGGAATTTCCGCGACACGCCCGAATCCCTGACGCTGTTGAACGCGTTCCGGGATGCCTGCCAGCGTTACGCCGCGTCGCGTTAGGCCCGCAGTGCCACGAGGTCAGCATGCAACACGGAGTTCACCGCCTCTAGGCGAAAGATGTGGTGGCGAGCACGGGCGAGCGGATCACCCGCGTCCAGGCCGCCATTGCAACTGCTGGCCGGGATCGCCGCGGTACTGGTGGGCGAGCGGCCGCTCAGGAAGTTGTAATCCGCCTATCTAAAACGGTGCCTTCGCTGCGATATAGTCAGACAAAATTCGTTTGGTTAGGCAAGCCAGAGAATGATGAGTGGGTACGGAGTAGATTGCGAACGACACAACCACAGGTCGGACATCAGTCAATCAATTTAATAGCAAGCATAATTTGCGTAGCGTCGTTTTAGAATCGTAAAGGGTCGCTTTTGCAAGAAATGGCGCATACCAGATGGTAGGCGTCGATTGTAGACCATGCCGCATAACGCATTCGAAGTACTTTCAATAAAAATAAACAATAACAATATAACTGTCGATGAGCGCCTGAATGACATGCCTAGATTTCAGATAAACTACTGGCGTCACAATAGGTTAAAAGTTTTTTACTATTTAGCTGTGTGTGCCGTACGAGAGGATATATTTGCTGAAATCTGTATGCGAGAAAATATAGTTTCTGGGCTCGGCGTGCCGTATAAGACGTTCGAAAGCATTGCAGTTGACGCTGGGGTCACTCAAATGAGATATGTAATATTACCACCCTGTAGTTTTACAAAAGCCATTTGAAGATTTGGCTGCTATTGATTTGCGAAACAGTTTTGATTTCTTGTGAGCTGATTGCAGAAGTAAACGATTTATGACTAATTAGATGACGAGTCTCGAGAATGATTGGCAGGCAATTAATGAAGGCTGCGCACAGTAACGGAGGCCTGAAAGTGGGCGGTCTAGAGACTCTACAGAAACAGTTAGTGTACGCATCCCAAGAGAATTTGATGATGCTTTGTCAGGTTTTGAAAGACAATTTGCGGGAGGTCGAAGACGCTATTACCGCAGATGTAGATGCAGATGCGAGACCACTACTGGAAGTCTACCAACTGCTTCTAACTGAGACCCTAGAGCTAGCATTTACGATGTCGCGCCGGATAAACTCAATATAATAGGTGATGCATAAACTTAGATCTTGGTGCTCTCAATCGTAACCAGCCCGTATGAGATGGCACCTCAGTAACTGTTAGGTCTGTTGCGTGTATCGGATACCCTAAAAATTTTTCTTTCGATCCTGTGAGCCAATTTAAACTCAGAGGCATGGCGTAACAATAAAAGTCATTTTGGCCTTTTTTCGAATACCTCACTCGGCGATGCGGTGGGCATTATTTATTGTTATAGGTTAAAATTTTTAGAAGCGGCCTCCGATCTAAATTGTTGGTGTCATTCCTTAATAGCTAAAAACAAATCCGGCCAGCTCTGTCTTCAAATACGATCTGCGATTCCCAATATAGGCCGCTCAGTTCTAGTCATGCCCGCCCTTGCGGGTACGAAAATTGCGATGCGATTTTTCACTCCGGTATATGTGTTTACCTATCGCACATCTGCGGACTGTTGTTAGGGCCTCGCTAGAGGGCCCATAGCCTGCGTGAAGGGGTACATTGTCGTGTCGTTTGGTAAATCGTCAGTTCATCCCCACCTTTGCCAATCCATCGGCTTTCTGCTGCTGGACAATTTCACACTGATCTCTTTGGCTTCCATCGTGGAACCGCTACGAATGGCCAACCAGCTTTCGGGGCGGGAACTGTATCGCTGGTGCACCCTCAGCCTGGACGGTCGACCAGTGCGGGCGAGCGATGGCCTGCAGATCACCTCGGACAGCGCCATGAGCGCCGCCCCGGTGATGGATATGGTGATCGTTTGTGGCGGCGTGGGCATCCAGCACAGCGTGTCGCGCGATCACTGCACCTGGCTGCAGAGCCAGGCGCGTCAGGAGCGTAAGCTGGGCGCGGTCTGTACTGGCAGCTGGGCTCTGGCCCGCGCGGGTCTGCTCGACGGTTACGAATGCAGCGTGCATTGGGAAACCTTGGCAGCGTTGCAAGAAGCCTGTCCGCGCGTCGTGCTCAGTAACCGCTTGTTCACCATCGATCGCAATCGCTGTACAGCCTCGGGTGGCACGGCGCCGATGGATATGATGCTGCACCTGATCGGTCGCGAGCATGGCCGCGAACTGTCCGCGGCGATCTCGGAGATGTTCATCTACGAACGCATCCGCAACGAGCAGGATCACCAACGCATCCCCCTCAAGCACATGCTGGGTACCAATCAGCCCAAGCTGCAGGAAATCGTGACGCTTATGGAGGCCAATCTCGAAGAGCCCATCGACCTAAAAGAACTGGCGTTCTATGTGAAAGTCTCTCAGCGCCAGCTAGAGCGTCTATTCCAGAAATACCTGCAATGCTCGCCTTCGCGCTACTATCTCAAATTACGCCTAATCCGCGCCCGGCAGCTACTCAAGCAGACCACCCTATCGATCATCGAGGTGGCCTCAGTGTGCGGCTTCGTTTCCACCCCGCATTTCTCTAAGTGCTACCGGGAATACTACGGAATGCCGCCACGCGACGAACGTCTCGGAACGAATTTTCAATCACCCGTCACCCCCAAGTCATTGGCGCAGCAGTTTTCACTAACGCCTGTCTCTCTAGCGTTGGAGCTAGCAGAAGGCGAGTCTAGCTACGCCAGTGTTAGACTCTAGTTTCGCTATCAAATCAATTTTAGGCGCTAACTGAAGCGTTAACTAATTATGATTAATTTTTATTGACTATTGGCCGAACCAAGCAGCGCTGCCGGGCTACAAATTTCGCTACTTTCAAGGCGAACCGTGTCAGGCTCGCTGCGAGATTGACTGATTTTTTGTCTAGAATAATTAGTGAGCATTGCTGCGGCTGTTTGAGTGCGCTGTGGGCTGGACTTGAGGTGCTGTTTCGCTGAAGTGCTCCAGCCATCACTACTAAAGTACTCTCCATTTCAGGCCGGCTTTGTTTTTCGCTAATCGACATGAGGCTATTCACGACATGTCCGTCCTGGTGCAGCTGAATGAGCAAGAAGGTTTGCAGTCACCTCGGATCACGGAGCTATTTTGGACGAGCTCTTATGGCCGCTAGCGAAGAGTGTGCATTTAGCAGAGCGAGCAGCCCCATGTCGGCTAAGTGGAGCAAGAAACGACGAAAAAACTCTCAGCCGTTGAATTTTAAATTCCTCAATTCGGACATGCTCTCTAGATTAGATTTATGCGTATCCTGAAAACGACATTTTTCCAACGATCTGCGCCATTCAGCAGTCTGGTGGCTTAGGATTGAAAATTATTCGTTAACATATGCAACTAGGTGCCCAGGTCCATTCGTGACTAATCTAGAAAAATAGTTTGCATTCAGAGTAAATGGAATTATTTTGCCGAAGTGCTCAAGCCTTGGATTTTCCCGCCGATGCATGGACTAGGCGTATTGACTCAGTGATTCGTATTGCCTCCGTGATTTTTCGCACTTAACTAGTGAGCGGCTCATGAACATCAAACAAAAGTTGACATCTCTTTTTGCTCTGACTGCCTGCTTACCGATTCTGTTAGCAGCGGCCGTAGTTATCACGAATGTACGCAGCCAAGCCACCAGCGAGTTTGTAGAGAACAGTGGCCGTGAAATCCTTCAGATTGATCGCAATATTCAGCAGTTCTTTGCTGGCGTCCAGCAGAACGTCGATTTCCTTGCCAAGGAGCCGACTATCTTCTCCCTCGAAGGCCTGAAGAATTACAGCGGCGCCGATGCTGCTAAGTTGCCGCAGCCGGAAGCCGGTCGCCAGGCGCTCAGCTATTTCAACCGTTTTGCCAAGTCCCATCCCACCACCGCCTACCTTTCGGTTGGCCTGGCCGATGGTGGCTACATTAGCTGGCCGGACGACGCCAACCTGTTCAACTACGATCCGCGCGTACGCCCCTGGTACCAGACTGCCATGGCCAATCCGGGCAAGGTGGTCCGCACCCCGGCTTACTACTGGGCCCAAGACGACGTTGCCCTGATGGGCGTCGTACGTACTATTGAAGACGCCAGCGGCAAGGTCCGTGGCGTGGTCAGCCTGGACATCTCGCTGAAGCAGCTCACCGACCTGGTCAAGAGCATTACCTTGGGTAAGAGTGGCTACCTCATGTTGGTGGAAGACAATGGCAACGTGCTGGTCGACCCCCACGATCCCAAGCACAACTTCAAGCAGCTCAAGGAGCTGGGCGATGCCTACCAGTCCCTAAGCGGCATCCAGAGCGGCCTGGGTGAGGTCAATCTCAATGGCATCGACTATATGGTCAATGTCTATCAGGCCAAGGACCTGGGCTGGAAATTCATCGGCCTGATCGAGCGCAGCGAGGTTATGGCCAAGGCCACGGCCCTGACCTGGCAGATTGCGGGCATCACCGCCGTGCTAGCGCTTCTCTTCGCCGTGCTCGGCGCGGCCTTTGCCGGCATGATCGTGCGGCCGATCCGTGGTGTCTCTGAGGGTCTCGAATCCATCGCCAAGGGCGAAGGGGACCTGACCAAGAGCCTGAACGTGCAGGGTCGCGACGAAACCGCCACCTTGGCAGGCTACTTCAACCAGTTCCTTGCCAGCATCCGCCAACTGGTGCAGCGCATCGGCCAAGCCTCCACAGACCTGCAACAGGCCTCGCAGACCACTACCGAAGCGGCGGCGAGCATGAATGAGGTGGCCGGTCGCCAGCGCGAAGCAGTGGAGATGGTCTCCACTGCTTTCAACGAGATGGTCGCTACATCTAACGAAGTGGCGCATTCCTGTAGCCGGGCAGCTGCCTCTGCTGACGCAAGCCATCATCGGGTACAGGAAGGTTACGGCCAAATTGAACGCGCTACTGGTAACGTCAACAATCTCAGCGGCAGTCTGGCGCAGTCTGCTCAGGCCATGGCAGTGCTGGAGCAGGACAGCCAGAATATCAACACCATTCTCCACACCATCCGCGGCATCGCCGATCAAACCAACCTGCTAGCGCTTAACGCAGCCATTGAAGCTGCGCGGGCCGGGGAACAAGGTCGTGGCTTCGCGGTGGTAGCTGACGAAGTCCGTGCGTTGGCTAAGCGCACTGCCGACTCTACCGGTGAGATCGACAGCCTGCTTGGCAACCTCGCGCGCAAGACACAGGAGGTCACTCGTCAGATCGCGACTAGCCTGGAATTGTCCCAGACTAGCGTGGCGTCCATCAGCGAAGCTCGTGGCAGTTTCGAAGGCATTCGCCAGTCGGTGGACGAAATCCGCGACCAAGCCCTGCAGATCGCTGCCGCGGCAGAGGAGCAACACCAAGTGGCTGAGGACATCAATCGCCATATCGCCCAGGTGCACGACGACGCGCAGCAGGTAGAAGGATTGGCCAAGTCAACGACTCGAGACTCCTTACGTCTAGCGCAACTCTCCGGTGAGCTTGACGGTTTGGTCCGTCGCTTTAAGGCATAGCCGAAGAACAGCACCTGTACCGCCTGCTTTTGTACGATCCACCAACGACCGTCGCGCGGCCTGCAGCAGGGTGTAAACCTTGTAGTTCGTCTGTAGGAAGACGATTGACGGGAGGTCCAGCAGATCCAGCCTGGTCTTCACCAGCTCAGGGTTGGTGATCAGTACGTCGACATCGCGGTCGACCTGGTCGAGGATCCAATCCTCGCGCCGGGCCGTATCTACCGAAGCACGCAGTACCGCCACCTTGAGGCCCGTCTGCTTGAGCAAGCGCTTGAGTCGACTGGTCGTGTCTCGGGTGCCGCTGTAGACGGTGTAGGCCAGCACCTTGCGGCCCAACGCCCTCTCCTGACGGCACTGCTCGATCAGCGCCTCCCTGGGGCTGACCTGGCCTGCGTCGAAAATGGCCTCGACCCTGACCAAGGTGCCCCGGATCCGAGGGTGCTTCACCACCTCCGGCCGGAAACAGCGGTCCGGCCAGACCATCAGCACGTTGAGTACAACCCCAAGTAGGGTAGTGTCTCGCCGTGCCAGGGCCTTGCAGAGCTCCGTAGTCAGTTTGCTGGCCAGCTGCCGATAGGTGGCGTCCTGATGTGCCTCTATTGGGAGGTTGACGAACTCCTCCGCGTACGTTGGCAGCACATTGCCGCCGATGTCCTTAAGCTTGAGGAACACTGTGAAGGGCAGGACGTAAAGGCGGATGCCTTTGGGACCGAAGCCTGGGGCCTTCACCTTTCGTACCGAGAGCTTCTTACCTGTGCGATTGGCTGTCGAGCTCGATGTAGATGTCCATGACCAGCCCGTGGTTGCGCATGAATGACAGGGCCGGAGGTGCCGTGCCAAAGAGATACCGGCGGTTGCGCCGGTGGCATGCGGATTGGCATGCGATTACTTGGCGGCATATGTGAGCAGGTTGTAGGCAGTCGCCGAGATGTCGGCCGCGCCTGAGGTTTGCTCATGCTTTCCCGCGCAAAACCTCGACAGCCTTGGCGATATCGGGCGCCAACCAACGATCCTGTTCGTAGGGCGGTACCACGGCGCGTAGCCGCTGCCAGGTGACCGCGGTGCCTTCTCCGAAACGCCGTGCCTTGAGAAACTCGAATGCTTGCGCGGCCAGCAGATACTCGATGGCCAGGATGCGCGTGCTGTTCTCGATCACCCGTAGAAGTTTGAGCGCGGCGCCAGTGCCCATGCTCAGGTGGTCTTCCTGTAGCGCCGAGGTGACGAAGTTGTCCACGACGGCGGGCTGCGCCAACTGGCGATTTTCCCCGGCGTGGGAGGCTGCCACGTACTGGGCGATCATCATCCCCGAATTGACCCCGGGATGAGCGACCAGGAACGGCGGCAGACCGCTCACCAAGGGGTTGACCAGGCGATCGAGGCGCCGTTCGGCGATACCGCCCAACTCGACCAGGGCGATGGCCAGCAGGTCGGCCGCCATGGCCACGGACTCGCCATGCGGATTGGCCTGGGAGACCACCCGGTAGTCCTCCGGCGTGCCCAGCACCAGCGGATTGTCGGTGGCACCGGCCAATTCGAGATCGATCTGCTGCGCGGCATGCCGGAGTTGATCGCGACAGGCACCATGCACCTGGGGAATCGAGCGGATACTCAAGGCATCCTGGGTGCGCACGCCTTGGAAGCTGGCCAGCACCTCGCTGTTCGCCAGCTGGGCGCGCAGGTTGGCACCGACCTGCTGCATGCCCGGATGAGGTTTGAGCGCCAGTACCTGTTCGTCGAAGGCATCGAGTTGGCCGCCGAGGGCCTCGAAGCTCATGGCCGCGATGCAGTCGGCCCATTCCACCAGGTTGTGGGCGTCCGCCAACGCCAGGCAGCTCAGGCCGGTCATGCAGGGGGTGCCATTGACCAGGCTCAGGCCATCCTTGGCGCCCAGCGCCAGCGGCGGCAGCTGGGCCGTCTGCAGGGCGTCGCTGGCGCTGAGGATGCGTCCGCCCCAGCGGACTTCGCCGTAACCCAGCAAGGCCACGCCCACATGGGCCATATGCGTGAGATAGCCCACCGAACCATCGCGAGGGACCAGGGGCGTGATACCTAGATTGAGCAGCGCCAGGAGAGCCTCGACGACCTCGCGGCTGATGCCCGAATAGCCATGGGCGTAGTTGTTGATGGCCACGCAGATGATGGCGCGGGTCTGCTCGTCGCTGAGCGGCTCGCCGATCCCGCAGGCGTGGCTGAGCAGCGTATTGCGGGACAACTCGGCCAGTTGCGGTCCTTCGAGCAACACATTGCACAGGGCGCCGAGGCCGGTGCTGATGCCATAGGCGCGTTCGCCTCGAGCCACGATCCCCAGGACGATAGCGCGCGCTTCATCGATGCGATGCCAGGTGTCTGCGGTCAACTCCAGCAGGGCGCCATCCCGCGCCACCGCGACGATTTCCTGCCAGCTCAGCGAGGTGCTGCCGCGAATGACGGTAGCGGCAGCCAGGGTGGGGGGTGAGGCTTGGGTCATGGGCATCACTCACCGCTCCGCAGTTGATGGCTGGACACGAACTGCCGGAAACGTTCGCTCGGCAAATGCTCGAACAGCTCTTCCGGGGTGCCCTGGGCATCGATCTGCCCCTGGTGCATGAACACCACCCGATTGGATACGTGGCGGGCAAAGCCCATCTCGTGGGTGACCACCAGCATCGTCATGCCCTCGTCGGCGAGCGAACGCATCACCTTGAGCACTTCGCCCACCAGCTCCGGGTCCAGCGCCGACGTCGGCTCGTCGAACAGCAGCGCGCCGGGCTCCATGGCCAGGGCCCGGGCGATGGCGACCCGCTGTTGCTGACCGCCGGAGAGATGGGCCGGGTAGTAGTCCTTGCGTTCGTAGAGGCCGACCCGCTGCAAGAGGCGTTCGGCCTGCTCGCGGCATTCGGCTGGCGAGCGCTTGAGCACCCGCAGCGGCCCTTCCATGACGTTTTGCAGCACGCTGCGGTGCGACCAAAGGTTGAAGCTCTGGAACACCATGCCCAGACGGGTACGCAACCACTCGACCTGGCGCTGGTTGCTCGCCTTGAGCGTGCCGTCGCGGCCGCGCTGCAGGGCGATGGTCTGGCCTTCCAGGCTGATGCTGCCCTGGTCCGGCGTTTCCAGCAGGTTGATGCAGCGCAGGAAGGTACTCTTGCCCGATCCACTGGCACCCAGGATGGAGATCACGTCACCCGGGTGCGCCTCCAGCGAGATGCCCTTGAGCACCTCCAGACTGCCGAAGGCCTTGCGGATGTCTTGGACGACGAGCGTCGCCGCGGCTTGTTGACTCATAGCGGGCTCCAGGGGCGAATCATAGGTCGGCGGAAGGTTGGGCAAGGGTGGCGGCGGCCTGGGCGGACGGCACCCGGCGGGGCGGCGTCAGCAGTCGTTCCAGCCAGGCCAGGATGCGTACCAGCAGGAAGTTGAGCACCAGGTAGATGGCCGCGGCGCAGACGAAGACTTCCATGGTGCGATAGGTACGCTGGATGATCTGCTGGGCCACGCCGGTCACGTCCCAGACCGTCACCAGGCTGGCCAGCGCCGTGGACTTGACCAGCAGGATGGCTTCGGTGGAGTAGGCCGGCAGTGCCTGGCGCAGGGTGATGGGCGCTATGACCGTGCGCAGTACCTGCCAGCGGGTCATGCCCACCGCCATTGCGGCTTCGATCTGGCCGCGCGGGACCGCCAGCAGGCCGCCACGGATGATCTCGGCGGTGTAGGCCGCGGTGCACAGCGCCAGCGACAGCACCGCGCAGCCGAAGGGGGAGCGCAGCAGCGGCCAGGCGAAACTGTCCCGGATCACGCTCAGCTGGCCCAGGCCGTAGTAGATGAGGAACATCTGCACCAGGAGCGGCGTGCCCCGGAACAGCGCTATGTAGGCGCGCGCGGGCAGGCTCACCCAGGGGCGGCGATTGACCCTGAGCGCTACGATCAGCACCGCCAGGGCGACGCCGCAGATCAGCGAGAGGCTGAACAGCGCCAGGGTGGTGGGCAGCGCGGTCAGCAGTCGGCCCATGACATAGGCGAGAAAGGCGAAATCAGGCATGCGCTAGGCTCCGCTATGCAGGGGGCGCTGGGTACGACGTACCCGGGCTTCGGCGATATGAAACAGGCGGCTCGACAGGCCGGTCAGCAGGAGGTAGCCGATCCCGGCAATGATGTAGAAGGTGAAGTACTGGCGGGTCGAGCCAGCGGCTACCTGGCTGGCACGCATCAGCTCTACCAGGCCGATGACCGAGACCAGGGCGGAATCCTTGAGGCTCATCTGCCAGACGTTGCCAAGGCCAGGCAGGGCGAAGCGCCACACCAGGGGAATGACGATGCGGCGTAGCAGCAATGATCGCGACATGCCGATCGCCTGACCCGCCTCGATCTCACCGGGCGCGATGGCCAGGTAGGCGCCACGATAGACCTCGGCCTGGTAGGAGCCGGAGATCAGGCCCACGGTGAGGGCGCCGACCCAGAAGGGCGGCAGGTCTATGTAGCCCTCGCCACCGAACCAGTAGCCAATGGCGGTCACCAGGGTCGCGCCGCCGAAGAAGAACAGGTAGATGATCAACAGTTCCGGTACGCCACGGAACAGCAGCGAATAGGCCTCGCCCAGCAGCCGCAATGAGCGATGCCGGGAGAGTTTGGCGCTGGCGACCAGCGCCCCGAACAGGGCGCCGATCAACAAGGCGGTCAGGGTGACCAGCAGCGTGGTGCCCATGGCTGCGAGCAGGGAGGCGCCCCAGCCCCGCTCACCGAACCCTAGAAGTGCTAGGACATTCATCCGGGAATCCTGCAGTGACGTGACGGATGGCGAGGCGGCACGGGCCGCCTCGCCTCGAAATCAAGGCGTCAGGTCGACCTTGAACCATTTCTCGCTGAGCTGCTTGACGGTGCCATCGGCGATCGCCCCCTTGAGCGCGGCATCGAATTTGGCCTTGAGCTCGGGATCGCCGTGACGGAACGCCAGGGCTTCACCCTCGCCCCAGATGGGGCCGGCCAGCTCAGGCCCGGTGAACACCACCTGCTGGTTGCCCGGCTGCGCCATGATGGAGTTGAGGAAGGTCACGTCATCGAAAACCGCATCGATGCGTCCGGCCGTCAAGTCCAGTATCGCGTCGGCGGAGGTGGTGTATTCGCGGATCGTGGCGATCTTGCCGAAATAGGTGTCGATGAAATCGGTGTAGACGGTGCCCGAGGCGATGCCGATGGTCTTGCCGGCCAGGGCCTTCTGCAGGTCGGCGACCCCGGCCGCGATGTCTGCCGGCACGGTGCTCAGGGTCCGTACGCCCTTGGCACCCGTGTCACCGGGCAACAGATCGGCCTTGAGTGCGGCGAAGCTGGCCGGCGTGCGGGCGTAGGGGATAGAGAAGGCCACGGCCTGCTTGCGTTCGTCGGTCACCACGATGGCGTCCATGAGCACATCGACCTTACCGGCGTTGAGACTGGCGATCATGCCGTCCCAGTTCTGCACGACGTAGGTGCACTTGAGCTGCATCTGCGGGCAGAGCTTGTCCATCAGATCGATCTCGAAGCCGCCGAGCTTGCCGCCTGGCAGCGTGAGGTTCCAGGGCTCATAGGCGCCCTCGGTGGCGATCTTCACGCTGGTCCATTCCTTGGCCTGTACCAGTCCCCCGGTCAGCAACAGGGCCATGCCTGCCGCCAGCATATTCAAACCTCGCATCTTTCCCATCTCTGCTCCTTGGCGCTGTCTGGATGAAGCTCTGGATCTTCGGTTACCGACACATGTATGTACAAGCATAAGCAAATGTAGGGCCAGTTGGTTCGCTGCAGCTTTGGTCCAGGTTCGAAAGGGGGATGAGGTCGATAGAAGAGCATCTCGAGCGCAATCAAGGTGCGCCCTCTCTTTTCCCGCACCATTCCAGGGCGCTCTGGCGCTGGCTCCGATCTTCTCCTGGCTACTTTCGGTAACAGCTCGGTAACGCACGGCGGACGACCCAGGGCTTCAAGGTTGCAGTGCCAGGGCGTTCAGGCGGATCACGCCAAGCTGGGCCTTGCCTTGTATAGTCAACCTGGTGGGCGATGGCCCTGGCGAGACATGTAGGGCATCCAGTGGCTCGAGTCCCAGGCGGGTACCCTCATGACGGACTTCCAGCGATCCCCCGGCGCAAAACAGCAGCAGCGCTCGCGAATCATCCAGCTCCCAGGCGCCATCGATCGCTACCCAGTCGAGTTCGGCTGCATAGCGATCAGCGCGATAGATCAGGTTGAAGTCACGGATGGGGCCATCGAGCAGCTCGCAGCTGACCTGGGCATCACCGGAGAAAACGAATGCCTGCCAGCAGCCCAGGGGCGCGGTGATCTCACCGTCGACGTGAAGCCGCATCCCCGTACCCTCGATCACACTGATGATCCGCCTCATGCCGGCGAAAGGGGAAAAGGCTCCGGATTGCGTCACGTCGGCCAGCGACACGCGCCAGCCGAAGTCGGTAGCCGTGGTGGCGGTATCGCGCGCGATCTCGAGGGTACTGCCCAGGCCGTTGCGCCAGGGCATGCGCCGGTGCCCTGCCGCGGGGAGGAAAGCGAGCCGGCTCATGAGCCGAAATGCCCTTCCAGCCGATAGCGACTGCCGGGATACAGCAGCCTGGCGCTGGTGACGGCGCGGCGTCCCGACCAGGTGCGTCGCCGAATCAGCAGGCACGGCTCCGTGGCAGGAATATGCAGTAACTTCTGCTCTTCGGCGGAGGGGAGCACGGCTTCGACCACATGTTCGCCTTCGGTCAAGGGCGCGAGGCGATTCAGGTAGACGTAGGGTGTTTCGCTGCCGAAATCCTGGTCGAGATACTCGGGCGCTACCGCCGGATTGACGTAGCGATCTTCTATTTGCACCGGCACGTCGTTTTCGTAGTGCACGATCAGCGAATGGAAGACCGGCTGGCCCTCGCGCACGCCCAGCGCCACGGAACGTTCGCCGTTCGCCGTTTCACTCTGCATCCGGATGACTTCGAGACGGTGCCGGTGGCCGCGGGAGGCTATCTCGTCGGCGATGTTGTGCACCTCGAAGAGGGCGGCCTGGCCCTTGGGTTCGGCGACGAAGGTGCCCACCCCCTGCATCCTGACCAACAAACCGTCGCTGGTGAGTTCACGCAGGGCCCGGTGCACGGTCATGCGGCTGAAGCCCAGTTGTGCGACCAATTCCGCTTCGGACGGGATCTTCTGGTGCGGTGGCCAGGCGCCCGAATGGATTTGCCTCAGGATGAGTTGTTTGACCTGCTCGTAGAAAGGTGCGGGAGCGGTTTTGGGCAAAGGTGCAGGGTTCGGCGATGAAGGCATGAAAGACCCCTTGGAAAAGACATCCGGCAGTTTACCGTAGCGGTTTATGTCTGTATATGTATATACATGTCAGACATAGCTAGTGTGAGGTCGATTATGCCGGCTTTTTTTGCGGAAAGGGCGCTGTTACCCGGGGGTTGGGCGACGGATGTGCGCCTGGAGGTGGATGCGCAAGGCTATCTGCGAAGCGTCCAGCCGCGAGCCACCGCAGAGGGCGCCGAGCGACTGCAGGGCCCGCTGCTGCCGGGTATGCCCAATCTGCATTCCCATGCCTTCCAACGCGCCATGGCCGGCTTGGCGGAGGTGGCGGGTGCCACCCAGGACAGCTTCTGGACCTGGCGCGACCTGATGTATCGCCTGGTGGGCCGGCTCGAGCCGGAGCAGGTGCAGGTGGTGGCGCGGCAGCTGTATATCGAGATGCTCAAGGCCGGCTACACCGCCGTTGCCGAATTCCACTACGTGCACCACGACGCTCAAGGCACTCCCTACGCCAATCCCGCCGAACTGGGGGGACGCATTGCCCAGGCGGCACGCAGCGCGGGCATAGGCCTGACCCTGCTACCGGTGCTTTACAGTTATAGCGGCTTTGGTGCCCTGGCACCGACCCCGGGTCAGCGGCGCTTCCTCCATACCACCGACAGCTACCTGGAGCTCCTGCCCCGCCTGGCGGCGGTGCTGGATGACCGTCAGCGCCTGGGCCTGTGCTTTCACTCGTTACGCGCCGTCAGCGGCGAGCAACTCGCCACGGTACTGGCGGCGACGGATGCCCGCTGGCCGGTGCACATCCATATCGCCGAGCAGCAGAAGGAAGTGGACGATTGCCTGGCCTGGAGCGGGCGCCGGCCCATCGAGTGGCTGTACGACCAGGTGGCGGTGGATGAGCGCTGGTGCCTGGTCCACGCCACCCATGCCCGGCCCAACGAAGTCGCCCTGATGGCGCAGAGCCGGGCCATCGCCGGCCTGTGTCCGACCACCGAGGCCAATCTGGGCGATGGCATCTTTCCCGCGACGGACTTTCTCGCCGCGGGTGGGCGTTTCGGCATTGGTTCGGACAGCCATGTGAGTGTCAGTCCGGTCGAGGAACTGCGTTGGCTGGAGTACGGCCAGCGCCTGCGCGATCAGCAGCGCAACCGCCTGGTCGGTGCGCGCCAGCCCAATGTGGGCCACCATCTGTTCGAGCAGGCTTTGCAGGGCGGCGCCGCGGCATTGGGCCAGGAGATCGGCGCGCTGGAGGCCGGTCGGCGTGCCGACTGGGTGGTGCTGGAGGGGGCCGATCCTTACCTGGCCAGCGCACCTGCGGAGGCCGTGCTCAATCGCTGGCTGTTCGCCGGCGGCGATCGCCAGGTACGGGACGTGATGGTAGGAGGACGTTGGGTCGTGCAGGAGGGGCGGCACCCTGACGAGGCGGCCAGTTCCCAGGAGTTCGCCCAGGTACTGCGAACCCTGCTCGCTTGAGGGGAGGAGGTCCCTGACCGAGTCAAGGACCCTTTGGATCAGCGGCCGTAGCGCTCACGCCCCCACTCCAGCGCCGCCTCGAGCAGCCGGCGTAGGACGTCCTGGGTAGGCGCGGCGCGGTCTTCGCGATAGCCATAGGGCGGCGCCTCGTCCATGTAGGTGCATTGCGCCAGCTCAAGCTGTACCGCATGGATGTGCTGGTCGGGGGCGCCATAGTGGCGCGTGATGAAGCCGCCCTTGAAGCGTCCGTTGAAGACGTGGGTCAGGCGCTGTTGGCCACTGGCGACCGCCTGCAGGCGGCTGGTCAGTTCTGGAGCGCAGCTGGCACCGTCGAAGGTACCGAAGTTGAGATCCGGCAGCTGGCCGTCGAACAATCGCGGTACGCGCGAACAGATGGAATGGGCATCCCACAGCAGCGCATAGCCAAAGGTCTCGCGCAGGCGCTGCAGCTCCGCCACCAGGGTCTGGTGATAGGGCCGCCAGATAGTCTCCAGCGCCTGCTGGCGCGCCGTGGCGTCCGGCGCCTGGCCGTCGAGGAACAGGGGGCTGCCGTCGAAGAGCACGTTGGGAAAGAGCCCGGTGGTGGCGCTGCTGTAGAGGGGGACGTCATCGTCGGGTCGGTTGAGGTCGACGACGTAGCGCGAGTAGAGCGCTTCCAGGCGGCTGGCGCCCAGTTCCTCGGCCATGGCATAGAGCCGGGGAATGTGCCAGTCGGTGTCGGCGAGGGCGTGGCCAGCGGGCACCAGGCCCTGCTCGACGGCGCGGGTGAGGCGGGTGCCGGGATGCGGCATGCTGATCAGCAGCGGCACCTGGCCGCGGGTGAACGTCAGGGTGTCAGACACGGGTGAGCTCCTTGCCGTGGCGGATGATGCGGGTGTCGAGTTGGCCGCCGAGCCAGTAGGCCAGCTCGGCGGGGCGGGTGACGTCCCAGGCGATGAAATCGGCGTACTTGCCGGCCTCCAGGCTGCCGTAGCGTTCCGCGAGGCCAAGCGCCCGGGCGGCGTTGAGGGTGACGCCGGCCAGGGCTTCTTCCGGGGTGAGACCGAACAGGGTGCAGCCCAGGTTGAGCATCAGCCGCAACGACAGCACCGGCGAGGTACCCGGATTGGCGTCGCTGGCCAGGGCGATGGGCACGCCATGGGCGCGCAGGGCGGCCACCGGTGGCAACTGCGTCTCGCGCAGGGTGAGGAAGGCGCCCGGTAGCAGGACCGCGACGGTACCGGCGGCGGCCATGGCCATCACGTCTTCTTCGACTAGGTACTCGAGGTGGTCGGCCGACAGGGCGCCGTAGCGGGCCGCGAGCGCCGCGCCGTGCTGTACCGACAACTGCTCGGCGTGCAGCTTGACCGGCAGGCCGAGCCGGGTGGCGGTCTGGAAGACGCGCTCGACCTGTGCCGGGGAAAAGGCCAGGTGTTCGCAGAAGGCGTCCACCGCATCCACCAGGCCCTCGGCAGCCAGTTGCGGGAGCCAGTCGTCGCAGATGGCAGTGATGTAGTCATCGGCCCGGCCGGCGAACTCCGGGGGCAGGGCATGGGCCGCCAGGCAGGTGGTGCGCACCGTGACCGGCAATTCCTCGCCCAGCCGGCGTGCCACCCGCAGCATCTTGCGTTCGCTCGCCAGGTCCAGGCCGTAGCCGGATTTCACTTCCAAGACGGTGACGCCTTCGGCCAGCAAGGGGCGAGCCCGGCGCAGGGCGCTGGCCAGCAATTCGTCCTCGCTGGCGGCGCGGGTGGCGCGGACGCTGCTGGCGATGCCGCCACCGGCGGCGGCGATCTCGGCATAGCTGACCCCCTGCAGGCGCTGCTCGAATTCGCCACTGCGATCACCGCCGAAGACCAGGTGGGTATGGCAATCGATCAAGCCGGGCGTGACCCAGGCGCCCGCCAGGTCGTGACGTTCGGTGATAGTGATGGCCGGCAGCTCGGCCAGCGGACCGACCCAGTGCAAGTGCTCGCCATCGACCAGCAGGGCCGCGTTTTCCAGGGCGCCATAGACCCCATCGACCAGGGTGGCGGCATGGCAGTTGTACCAGAGCTTCATGGGGTGTCCTCGCGCATGGGAGAGGCCGGTGCGACCGCGTGACGGCGGGCCAGCAGCCAGTAGAGCAGGGCCGGCACCAGCAGGCCGATGACCCAGGAGATATCGACCCCACTCAGGTGGGCGACCAGCGGACCGGTATAGAGCTTGGTCGACAGGAAGGGCAGCTGGATCAGCACGCCTATGACATAGACGGCCAGGCCGGTACGGTTCCAGCGGCCGTAGCGGCCATCCGGGTCGGCGAGCGCTGCCAGGTCGTAGCGATCACGGGTGATGCAGTAGTAGTCGACCAGGTTGATCGCGCTCCAGGGCGTGAAGAACGTCAGCAGGAACAGGATGAAGGACTTGAACGCCAGCAGGAACGCGCCCTGGCCGAGCAGCGCGATCAGCGTGGCCGTCCCGACAATGACCAGGACGAAGAGCAGCCGCTGCCGCGGGCTGACCCTGAGTTCGCCACGGAAGCCGCTGATCAGGGTAGCGATGCACATGAAGCTGCCATAGGAGTTCAGGGTGGAGATGGTCACCTTGCCGAAGGCGATGCTGAAGTAGAGCAACGCCGCCATGGCGCCGCTGCCGCCCAGGCCGACGATGAAGGCGACCTCGTGACCGACGAACTTGCCATTGGCCATGGCCGCGGCGAAGACTCCCAGTACCATGGCCGTCTGGGCACCCAGCACCGAGCCGGCACCCACGGCGAGAAAGGTCTTGATAGGGGAGGTCCGGGCCGGCAGGTAGCGCGAGTAGTCGGCCACATAGGGTCCATAGGCGATCTGCCAGGAGGCGGCCAGCGAGACGGCGAGCAGGAAACCGCTCCAGCTGAAATGCCGATTCTGCAGCAGCGCCGGTACGTCACCGACGCTGAGCACCCGGCTGAAGAGGTAGCAGAAGGCGATCACCCCCAGCACGCTGGCCAGCCGGCCCAGCAGGTGGATGGCGCGATAGCCAAGCACCGTGACCAACACGATGACCGCGGCGAAGATCAGGATGCCCAGGCTGTCGCTGACCTTGAACAACTGGCCGAGTGCCTGGCCCGAGAGCACCGTGCCGGTCGCGGTGAAGCCCAGGTACATCAGGCAGACCAGCACCAGGGGCACGGCCGCGCCCTGGACGCCGAACTGCACGCGACTGGAGATCATCTGCGGCAAGCCCAGCCGCGGACCCTGGGCGGCGTGCAGGGCCATCACCGCGCCGCCGAGCAACTGGCCGAGCAACAGCCCCCAGAGCGACCAGAAGACATCGCCGCCCAGCACCACGGCGAGGGCGCCGGTGACGATGGCGGTGATCTGTAGATTGGCCCCTAGCCAGAGGGTGAACTGGCTGTAGAGTCGGCCATGGCGTTCATGGGGCGGAATGTAGTCGATGGAGCGCCGTTCGATCAGCGACGGCGAGGAAGCGGACTCTGACATGCTGGACCTGCGCGGTGACGGGCCTCTGCCAGCGCCCATCGCGGACAGCCGGGGAGGCAGGAACGCGGAAACGCGCCGGTGGCGGCAGCACGGCCGCCACCGCGCGACTCATTACGCCTGATGCTTGGTGATCATCGGCAGGTTCAAGCCCTGCTCGTGCGCGCACTCGATGGCGATCTCGTAGCCGGCGTCGGCGTGACGCATCACTCCGGTGGCCGGGTCATTGGTCAGCACCCGGGCAATGCGTTCGGCCGCCTCATCGGAGCCATCGCAGACGATGACCATGCCCGAGTGCTGCGAGAAGCCCATGCCCACGCCACCACCATGATGCAGGGACACCCAGGTGGCGCCGCTGGCGGTGTTCAGCAGGGCGTTGAGCAGCGGCCAGTCGGAGACAGCGTCGGAGCCATCGCGCATCGCCTCGGTCTCGCGGTTGGGGCTGGCCACCGAGCCGGAGTCCAGGTGGTCGCGGCCGATGACGATGGGCGCCTTGAGTTCACCGCTACGCACCATCTCGTTGAAGGCCAGTCCCAGTTTGGCACGCTGGCCCAGACCGACCCAGCAGATGCGCGCCGGCAGACCCTGGAAGGCGATACGCTCGCGAGCCATGTCCAGCCAATTGTGCAGGTGGGCGTCATCGGGGATGAGCTCCTTGACCTTGGCATCGGTGCGATAGATGTCCTCGGCCTCACCGGATAGCGCCGCCCAGCGGAACGGCCCGATGCCCCGGCAGAACAGCGGGCGGATATAGGCCGGGACGAAGCCGGGGAAGGCGAAGGCATCGCTTACGCCTTCCTCCTTGGCCATCTGGCGGATGTTGTTGCCGTAGTCGAAGGTGGGCACACCCTGGCGCTGGAAGTCGAGCATGGCGCGCACGTGCTGCGCCATGGAGGCCTTGGCCGCCTTGACCACCGCGGCCGGCTCGGTGAGGGCGCGTGCGCGATAGGCGTCCCAGGTCCAGCCGGCCGGTAGATAGCCATTGAGCGGGTCGTGGGCGCTGGTCTGGTCGGTGACCATGTCCGGGCGGACGCCGCGCCGGACCAGCTCGGGAAGGATTTCCGCGGCGTTGCCCTGCAGCGCGATGGAGATGGCGCGGCCTTCGCGGGTGTAGCGGTCGAGGCGGGCCAGGGCATCGTCCAGATCCTTGGCCTGCTCGTCGACGTAGCGGGTCTTGAGGCGGAAATCGATCCGGCTCTGCTGGCATTCTATGTTCAGCGAACAGGCACCGGCCAGGGTCGCGGCCAGGGGCTGGGCCCCGCCCATGCCGCCCAGGCCGGCGGTCAGCACCCAACGACCCTTGAGGTTACCCGCGTAGTGCTGGCGCCCAGCCTCGACGAAGGTCTCGTAGGTGCCCTGGACGATGCCCTGGCTGCCGATGTAGATCCAGCTGCCAGCGGTCATCTGGCCGTACATGGCCAGGCCCTTGGCATCCAGCTCGTTGAAGTGCTCCCAACTGGCCCAGTGCGGCACCAGGTTGGAGTTGGCGATCAGCACGCGCGGCGCGTTGCTGTGGGTCTTGAACACCCCGACCGGCTTACCCGATTGCACCAGCAGCGTCTCGTCATCGCCCAGCGTCTTGAGGCTGGCGACGATGGCGTCATAGCACTCCCAGTTGCGTGCTGCCCGGCCAATACCCCCGTAGACGACCAACTCCTCGGGATTTTCCGCGACCTCGGGATCCAGGTTGTTCATCAGCATGCGCAGCGGCGCTTCGGTAAACCAGCTACGGGTGTTGAGCTGGGTGCCGCGGGGGGCGCGGATGGTCACGGAGCGATGGCGGGTGGCGTCGGTCATGGCAGGTCCTGCGAGCGTTTGGATGATAAAGCATGTATATACAAGTATAGGTAAAAAAACCAATCAGGCAATAGGGTAGGAGGGGATCGCCATGGGTAGGTCCGGATCTTCCGGCTGGGTGCAAGACGGATGCTGAACGCTGCTGGCCCCGACGCAGCCCGCGGGCGTCCAGTCCAGGGTGCATGGAAGGGCAGCCAGGAGCGACGCCTGGGATTGGTTCGGGAGGGACAGGCATGGCGGTGCAGACGTCGATCCGGGGCAGACAGCCCGGCGGAATCGCGGGCCTGCCGGATGGAGCGATCGAGACGCGGGGCGCCGGCCTCGACCTAGTGTGATGTTTCAGACGTTATCTACGCAATGTTGGCGGCGCTTTTTGCCGCAGAGGCGGACCTTCCCGGGCGGCGTTGCCACTCCTCGCCATAGCCCTGCTATGACTCGTCGCGGCGCCTGGCCCGATCGGAGCGCCGAACCGGGCAAAAGTCACTCGCCAATTCTTGCGCGAACGTCTGAAACACCACACTAGGGGCTGGTCAGCCCACCAACCCAGGCGTCCGCGGCGGCACCATCCGCTTCGATCCGGTCGCCTCGAAGGCCGCCGCCAGGCGCAGCAGGTTCGTATCGTCATAGGCCCGCCCCGCGAAGGTGAGGCCCACCGGCATGCCGATGTCGGCCATCAGGCCCATGGGCACGGTGACGGTGGGTACGCCCAGGTGGCGGATGGCCAGGTTGCCGTTGGCCACCCAGACGCCGTTGCTCCAGGCGATGTCGGCGGAGGCGGGGTTGATGTCGGCATCCGCGGGCGCCACGTCGGCCACGGTCGGGAAGAGTACGGCGTCCAGGCCCAGGGCCTGCAGCCAGTCTTCCAGGTCGAGCTTGCGGGTGAGCTCCAGGCCGCGCAGGCCGTCGGGGAGGGTGGCGATCTGCTCCCAGGACTTGAGGCCGCGTTCGGCCATGCGCACGTATTCGGCCATGCCGGCAGCAAGGTCGCCTTCGCGATTGGGCAGGGTGCCGGGCTCGTGGGGGAAGATCAGTTCGCCTTCGACATCGGCCAGGCGATTGAGCCGGGGATCGTCGTTGTCGCGCAGGAAGGTATCGAAGCCCCAGGCGGACAGGTCCCAGAGTTCGTCGTGGAGGAATTCCTTGGAGACGATGCCACGGTTGAATACCGTGGGCGCGCCGGGGCGGTCGCCTTCGCAGTTGGAGACCAGCGGGAAGTCCACCTCGATCACCGTGGCGCCGGCGGCTTCCAAGGCAGCGCGGGCCTGCTCCCAGAGCGCGATGATCGAGTCGCGGGTCTGGATGCGCTGGCCGGTGGGGCCACCGATGCCAGGATTCTCGCTGGTCCCCGCGTCTGGGTCCTGGTTGATGAACATGCGCGGCACGCCGAGGCGCTTGCCGGCCAGTGCATTGGGGCCGGCGGCCAAGGCCTGGTAGCGTGCGGGGCGCACCGCCGAGGCCTGGGGCAGCGGCACCCAGGGCTGCAGCCGCCAGAGGTCGCCCGAGGTGTCGGGATCGTCCGCCACCACCACGTCGAGCACTTCCAGCAGGTCGGCCATGGTGCGTGCATAGGGCACCACCACGTCCATGGTCGGCGTCAGCGGCCAGTTGCCGCGCACCGAGATCACGCCGCGCGAGGGGGTGTAGGCGCAGAGTCCGTTGTTGGACGCCGGGCCGCGGCCGCTGGACCAGGTTTCCTCGGCCAGGCCGAAGGCGGCGAAGCTGGCGGCGGTCGCGGTGCCAGCGCCATTGGAGGAGCCGGAGGCGAAGGGGGCAGTGAGGTAGTCGGCGTTGTAGGGGCTCTCGGCGCGGCCATAGACACCCCGCTGCATGCCGCCGTTGGCCATGGGCGGCATGTTGGTCTTGCCCAGGCAGATGGCACCGGCGGCGCGCAGGCGCTCGATGGTGAAGGCGTCGCGCTGGGCCACCAGGTCCTTGAAGGCCGGGCTGCCGGAGGCGGCGGTGAGGCCCTTGACCAGATAGCTGTCCTTGGCGGTGTAGGGGATGCCGTCCAGCGGGCCCAGGGTGTCGCCGCGGGCGCGGCGGCGGTCGGACTCGGCTGCTTCGGCCAGGGCGTTGGGGTTGCGTACCACCACGGCGTTGAGCGCCGTTGCCGTACCGGGCGCGTCATAGGCGTCGATGCGCGTCAGATAGGCTTCGACCAGCTGCACCGCAGTGACCTGGCCGGATTCCAGGGCTGCGCGCAACTCGGCAATGGAGCGTTCGGTTACTTCGATCATGATCAGTCGCCGTAGGGGAATTCATCTGGTGCGTCATGATAGCCGGGTCGGCCAGTAGGGGCACGGGGACCACGGTGGTCGGGGGCGACGGCTCAGCTCATTGGCGCGACGTCAGCACGGCCCGGCGCGCAGAGGCGTTCGACGTCCGCCGCGAGCGACTGGAGCAGGGCGCGGTCTTCGGCCTGGCCCAGGGCGGCCTCGGCGCGGGCCAGTGCCAGCCGGGAGTGGCGCAGGCACTCGCGCTTGATCCGTCCATCGCCTTGTACCGCCAACCGCGCCAGGACCTTCTGCAGGCGCATGCCCACCTCCACCAGGGGGGCGGCGTCGCGGCCCACCGGCAGGAAGAAGTCGTCGAAGAGGTCGTCCAGTTCCAGCGCCGGCACCGCGATCCGCGGATAGCGGGGTTCGACCGCCTCGCGTACTTCGGTGAGCAGGGTCAGCAACCGCTGCGCGCGGCCGAGGATGGCGATGGCGGTGCCCGCGTCGCTGCGCGAGGGCACCAGGGCGCCGGTGGCGATCTCGCCCAGCACCGTGAGCCCGAAGCGCGGGTCCTGGTCGTGCAGGCGGCGGCCGTCCAGGGTGAAAGCGGCGCGCAGGCGCTCGTCCTGTTCCGGCGGCAGGCCCTCGACCCAGACCAGCGGCTGCGCCGGGTCGACGAACGCGCCGGGCAGCACCGCCAGGCGCAGACGGCCCCGTTCGCCGCAGCAAGCGGCCAGCAGCGGCATGTCGATTCTTTGCAGATAGCCGGTCCGGTCGGCCTGCACCGGTCTACCGGGCGGCGGTTCGTCGACGGGGATGGCGACCCCGCCCAGGTGCGGGTTGTCCAGCCAGCGTTCCAGGCTGCGTTGGGCAGCGGCTTCGATGCTGTCGCTGGTGGCATCGAGTTGGCCGAGACGGGAAAGGTGGTCGATCCAGCGCAACAGGGTGAAGACGATCAGCAGGATCACCACCAGGGTGACGGCGAAGAGCACCACCCGGCCATTGTCGCCATAGAGGCCGGTGCTCAGGGCGATGATGCCGACCAGGCTGAACAAAAAGGAGCCGAGGAAGGTGGCCAGGGCGTTCTGGGTGGTGCTGTCTTCCAGCAGCAGCGGATAGGCCCGCGGCGTCACGCCGCTGGCGGCGGCGTTGTAGGCCGTCACCATGGTGCTCAGGGAGAAGGTGGTCACCGCCAGCATGCTGCTGGCGATGATGGTGAGGATCTTGTCGACGGCATCGGCGCCGACCTTGGCCGGCAGGGTCGCCGGGATGTGGTCGCGCAGCAGCAGGGCGAGGAGGGCGGTCGCTACTCCGGCGACCGAGAACAGGGTGGCGCGAAACCACAGGCGTCGCTGCAGACCGCGCAGGACCCAGCCCAGGCGGGCCAGCACCGTTGGTCAGCCCATGGCCTGGGGCACGGGGGTGGCGCGCAGCTGGGCGAGGCGCTGGTCGGCCTGTTGCTGGAGCTTGTCGCGCATCTGCCGTGCGGCTTCCCGGGCGTCGCCGGATTTCAGGCCGTTGCGGTCGGCATCGACGGTGGTGAGCACGGCGCCCAGGGCGCCGTGCAGCAGGCGGCCGCCGGCCAGGGTATCGCTGCGCAGGGGCTCCACGGTCAGTGGGGTGGCGGTGACGGCGAGGTCCAGCGCCTCGAGGCACAGTTGGGCGGTGGCGATGGGGATCTGCACGGCGTTGGCGGCGGCCAGATTGAGCGCCTGCTGGCGTCGCTCGCCCTCTTCGGTAGCGCCGCTGGCCTGGCGATCGGCTTCCAGGTAGTTGGCGAAGGCCTGGACGTCGGCATCGGCGCAGGTGCCCAGGGCTTCCTGCAGGCGCTCGCCTACGGCGATCAGCTCGGCGTGCCGGGTCACCGGTTGCCGCTGTTGGCTGAGCTTGAGGCCCTTGAGGACCAGGGCGACGCCCAGGGATGCCGCCACGGTGGCCGCGGCGCCACTGCCCGGGGTCGGCAGGGTGGAGCCAGTGCCATCGCGGAATTGGGCGAGGGTCTGCTGCCAGAGAGTAGAGGTTTCGTTCATGCCAACCGCCTGCAAGCAAAAGGGAAGGGGATTCGGCCACGACCGACCGCTGTTTGGATCGTACGAAACGGCCGAGGTTCGCACGCTAAGTGTACTAAGCGACAGGGTTTACCGAGGCTTTACTTCGATTCTTGTCGTACCTCTGCGGAGCTTTCAGTTAAGGTGGGCTTGAAACAATAAGGTACAAGGAATCTCGGTGGAGCCCGCCGTCCTTGCCTGGGTCGCTCACGATACCCGGCTGATCTTCTGTTGTCTGGCCGCCATCCTGGCCATCGTGGCGCTGATCGGTGTCACCCGCCTGCCACCCTTCCTATCCATTCTCACTGGGCCTTGCCGTGCTGGCGGCCACGGTGCCGCTCGGCTGGGCCAGCGGCATGCCGCGCGAGCGGGTCGGCGGGGTGCTGCGCAAGAGCCTGGCGCCTAGCGCCGCGCTGCTGCTCACCATCGGCGCCGGTGGCGGTCTCAAGCAGACGTTGCTGGACGCCGGGGTCAGCTAGACCGTGGCCAAGGTGGCCGAGGTTGCCCATCTGCCCTCCTGCTCGCCTGGCTGATCGCCGTGGCGCTGCGCCAGGCCACGGGTTCGGCGACGGTAGCGACCACTACCACGGCGGGCATCCTGGCACCGGTGTTGGCTGGGCTCGCCGGCCCCCAGGCCTCGCTGATCGCCCTGGCCATCGGCGCCGGCTCGGTGTTCTTCTGCCACGTCAACGACGCCGGCTTCTGGATGGTGCGCGAGTACTTCGGCCTGGAGCTCAAGCAGACCCTGTGGGTCTGGTCGGTGCTGCAGACGCTGGTGTCCGTCACCGGTCTTGCGGGTACGCTATTGTTGTCGCTCTGGCTCTAGCTGAGAGGCGCCCATGAATACCGCTCCCCCCGCCACTATCCGTCCCCGCCGCCGCGACCTGTTCCTGGGCTTCTTCGGCCTGGGCATCACGGCCTTCGGCGGGGTGTTGCCACTGGCGCGCCGCTACCTGGTGGAGAAGCGCCGCTGGCTGTCGGCGGCGGAATTCACCGAGCTGCTCGGCCTCTGCCAGTTCCTGCCCGGAGGCAACATCATCAACCTCTCGGTGGCGGTGGGCATGAGATTCGCCGGCTGGCGGGGAGCCCTGGCCGCCGCGGCCGGCCTGCTGATCGGCCCGACGCTGGTGGTGGTAGGGCTGGGCGTACTGTACGACCGCTTTCACGATCATCCGGTAGTGGGCCGCGCCTTCGCCGGTCTCGCCGCCGCGGCGGCCGGCCTGCTGGTGGCCATGGCGGTCAAGCTGCTGCAACCCCTGCGTGGGCGCTGGCTGGCCCTGGGCGTGGCCGTGCTGGCCTTCGTCGCCCTGGCGCTGCTCAAGCTGCCGCTGCTCTGGACCATGCTGGCGCTCACGCCCTTCAGCGTGCTGCTCAGCTATCGGCAGGGCCTATGAGCGCGACCCTGCTGGCGCTGGCGCTGATCTTCACCCAGCTGTCGCTGCTGGCCTTCGGCGGTGGCAATTCGGTGCTCCCGGAGATGCAGCGCCAGGTGGTGACGGTGCACGGCTGGATGAGCGCCGCCGACTTCGCCGCGCTGTTCGCCCTGGCCCAGGCGGCGCCCGGTCCCAACCTGATGATCGTGCCGCTGATCGGCTGGCACGTGGCCGGTTGGCCCGGTCTGCTGGTCACCTCGCTGGCCAAGTTCGTACCGTCCTCGCTGCTGACCCTCGGCGTGCTGCATCTCTGGCAACGCTTCGCCGACCGGCCCTGGCGGCGCCATCTGCAGGCCGGCCTGGTGCCGGTCACCGTGGGCTTGGTGGCCGCCAGCGCCTGGCTGGTGGGCAGCAGCGTAGCCACGGCGCCGCTGTGGGTGCTGGTGCTGATCGCCGCGGCGCTGGGCTCGCTGTTCACTCGCTGGCATCCACTGTGGTTGCTGGCGGGAGGGGCCCTGGTCGGGGTGCTGTTCGGACCCTAGGCTTTGTCTGAAAAGTGCCTGCGCTCGGCCATGCTGCGTTAAAAATCCGCTGGGTCGCCAGTCCGATCGGAATGCTCATTTACCACTCGTAAACTCGAGCGCGAGTCCGATCCGCTTCCTCACGGATTTTTGCCTTGCCTGACCTTCGCTCGGCGACTTTTCAGACAAGCCCTAGTCCTGCTCGACCGAGGGCGGTGCCAGCGCGACCACCAGCGCATCGCGAAAGGCTTCCACCGCCGGCGGCAATTCGCGACCGGCCATGCTCTGCAATTCGATGCGGCGCGCTGCCATGCCTTCGTCCAGCAGCGGCAGGGCCACCAGTTGGCCCTGGTGCAGACGACTGCGCAGGCTGAGTTCGCTGGACAGGGTGACGCCGCCGCCCAGCGCCGCGAAGCGATAGAGCGCCTGCATGTTGTTGCTGGTCAGCACCGGCTCGAAGGACAGGCCCTGGACGCCGCAGCAGATGTCGAACAGCTGGCGCACCGTGGTATCCGGCATGGAGACCGCCAGGGGATGGCCTTGGAGATCGGCCAGCCGCAGCCCGCGACGGCTGGCCAGGGGATGGGCGGGGTGCATCACCGCTTCGATGGCGCCACTCAAAATGGCTTCGACACGAATGTCCGGCTCGGGCCTGAGGCTGAAGGTCAGGCCCAGGTCGGCCTCGCCCTCCTGGACGCGGCGGGTCGCCACGGCGGGGGAGCAGACCTCCAGGGAAAAGTGGATGCCGGCATAGCCCTGGCGAAAGGCGGCGATGACCTCGGGCAGGAAGTCCAGGGAAAAGCCTTCGGTGGTCGCCAGGCGCACCTGGCCACGATGCAGGTCGGCCAGGCCGCGCAGCTCGGCGGCCACCTGCTCGCTGGCCAGTTGTGCCTTGCGCGCGTGCACGGCCAGGCGTTCGCCGGCGGCGCTGGGCACCACGCCGCGGGCCCGGCGTTCCAGCAGCGGCGTCTCCAGTTCGCGCTCCAGCTTGGCGATCTGCCGACTCACGGCGCTGGCCGCGACGTTGAGCCGCTGGGAGGCTTCGCTGATGGAGCCGCAGCGCACCACTTCGAGGAAATAGCGCAGGGCGGTGGACTGGATTCCGTGCAAATGCATGGCGTCTCCTTTGCCGAAAAGGCATGGCTTGCATCTAAATATTCTGCTTGTGGCATGGGATGGCAAGACCTAGAGTCGGGTCAAGAGACCAATAACAGGTAGCAATAGTCATCCTTTTCCCGCGCTTCGCGGACCTGCCTTTGACCGACCACCGCCCCGGAGACAGACGGCATGGGACTCAAAGGTTTCGCTTGTGGCATCGCGTTTTCCCTCTTCCTGGCCCAGGGCCAGGCCTTCGCCGGCAAGGCCAACGACACCCTGGTCTACGCCTCCGACACCGAACCCGAGAACGTCAGCCCCTATCACAACGATGCCCGTGAAGGCGTCATCCTCGCCCACCTGGCCTGGGACACCCTGATCTACCGCGACCCCCAGACCGGCGAGTACCGGCCGATGCTGGCCACCCACTGGCAGCAGGTCGATCCCCTGACCCTTGACTTCGACCTGCGCAAGGGCGTGACCTTCCACAACGGCGATCCCTTCACCGCCGACGACGTAGTCTTCACCTTCAACTACGTCGCCTCGCCCGAGGGCAAGGTGGTCACCCAGCAGAACGTCAACTGGATCAAGAGCGCCGAGAAACTGGATGACTACAGGGTGCGCCTGCACCTCAAGCAGCCCTTTCCCGCGGCCCTGGAATACCTCGCCAATCCCTTGCCCATCTATCCCGCCAAGTACTTCCAGCAGGTGGGCCTGGCGGGCTTCGCACAGAAGCCGGTGGGTACCGGTCCCTATCGCATCGTCTCGGTCACCAGCGGGCAGGGGGTCAAGCTGGAGCGCAATCCCAACTACTTCAAGGACAGCCCCCAGGGACAGCCGCGCATCGGCCACATCGAATTCCGCGTCATCCCCGATGCCGAGACGCGCCTGGCCGAACTCATGACCGGTGGCGTCGATTGGGTCTGGCGCGTGGCGCCGGACCAGGCCGAACAGCTCAAGGCGGCCCCCAACCTGACCGTGGAGAGCGGCGCCAGCATGCGCATCGGCTTCCTCAGCATGGACGCCCAGGGCGCTTCCTCGCCGGACTCGCCCTTCGCCAAGGCGCAGGTGCGCCAGGCGGTCAACTACGCCATCAATCGCCAGGCCATCGCCAGCCAGCTCATGGGTGGCGGCAGCCAGCCATTGCAGGTGGCCTGCTATCCCGGCCAATTCGGTTGCGATGCCAAGGCGGTGCCGGGCTATGCCTACGACCCGACCAAGGCCAAGGCGCTGCTCAAGGCCGCCGGCTATCCCGACGGCTTCAGCACCGAGATCTTCGCCTACCGCGATCGGGACGTGGTCGAGGCCATCATCGGCGACCTGCGTGCAGTGGGCATCGACGCCAAGCTGCGCTACCTGAAGTATGCCGCCCTGCGTGACCAGCAGCGCGCCGGCAAGGTGCCCATGGCCTTCCTCGCCTGGGGTTCCTTCTCCATCGCCGATGCCTCGGCGGCCACCGGTGTCTACTTCAAGGGCAATGCCGACGACGTGGCGAAGGACCCCCAGGTGATCGACTGGCTCAAGGTGGCTGATACCGCCATGGACCCGGAGGTGCGCAAGGAGAACTACCGCAAGGCGCTGCAGCGGATCGCCGAGCAGGCCTACTGGGCGCCGGTGTTCAACTACTCCATTAACTACGCCTTCACCTCGGACCTGGCCTTTCAGCCCTATCCGGACGAGCTGCCCCGCTTCGCCCTGGCGCACTGGAACTGACCCGTCCCGGCGCCCCTCGCGAGGGGCGTCTTAAGTCGAGGAGCCGAACATGTCCGCCTATCTCCTGCGCCGCCTGGGTATCGCCCTGGCCGTGGCCTTCACCGTTTCCCTGATCAGCTTCTTCCTGCTGCACCTGTCCGGCGACCTGGCCACCGCCATCGCCGGACCGGAAGCCACCGCCGAACAGATCGAGGTGGTGCGCCATCAACATGGACTCGACAAGCCCCTGGCGACGCAATACGTCGAGTGGGTCGGGCAGTTGCTGCGCCTGGACCTCGGGCAGTCGTTCTTCTTCCAGGAATCGGTACGCGACCTCATCGCCACCCGGCTGCCCATCACCCTGACCCTGGGCGCCATCGCCCTGGCGGTGGCCCTGCTCATCGCCATCCCGCTGGGGGTGCTGGCCGCGGTCAAGCGCGACACCTGGATCGACCGGCTGGCGCTGACCCTGGCGACCTTCGGCCAGGCCATGCCCAGCTTCTGGTTCGCCCTGGTGCTGATCGTCATCTTCTCGGTGACCCTGAAGTGGCTACCGGTATCCGGCAACACCACCTGGCAGCACTTCATCCTGCCCGCGGTCGCCTTGGGCTACTACGCCACCCCTTCGCTGATGCGCCTGACCCGCGCCGGCATGCTCGACGTGCTCGGCGCCGACTACATCCGCACCGCCCGGGCCAAGGGCCTGAGCCCAGCGCGGGTGCTGTTCAAGCATGCCCTGCGCAATGCGCTGATCCCGGTGGTGGCCCTGGCCGCGGTGGAGTTCGGCTTCATGCTGGGTGGCTCGGTGGTGATCGAGGCGGTGTTCTCCCTGCAGGGCATCGGCCAGCTGGCCTGGGATGCCATCGCCCGCAACGACTTCCCGGTGGTCCAGGCCATCGTCCTCTTGATCGCGTTGATCTACATCGTGCTGACGCTGCTGGCCGATCTGCTCAACGCCTTGCTCGATCCGCGCATTCGCGTGCGCTAGGAGGCTCCATGACCGTTGCCAATCCCTTCGTGCTCGACGACTACCTGCCGCCGCGCCCGACCTTCGCACGCCAGCTGCGCCGCTGGTTCGGCCACCGCGGCTTCGCCCTGGGCACCGTGCTGCTCGCGCTCATCGTACTGGCCGCCCTGGCCGCGCCGCTGCTGGCTCCCCACGATCCCTACGCCCAGGACGTGATGCAGCGGATGAAGCCGCCGGTATGGATGGACAAGGGTACCTGGACCCATCCACTGGGTACCGACAAGCTCGGCCGCGACTACCTGTCCCGCTTGCTCTATGGCGCCCGTATCTCGCTGTTCATCGGCCTGGCCGCGGCGCTCATCTCCGGCGCCATCGGCACCCTGCTCGGGGTACTGGCCGGTTACTACGGCGGCAAGGTCGACGCCCTGGTGAGCTACCTGGTGACCACCCGCCTGGCGCTGCCGGTGGTGATGGTGGCCCTGGCCGCCGCCTCGCTGGTGGGCGGTTCGCTACAGGTGGTGGTGATCCTGCTCGGTTGCCTGCTGTGGGATCGTTTCGCCGTGGTGGTGCGCGCCGCGGTGCAGCAGATACGCGATGCCGAATACGTCGCCGCGGCCCAGGCCCTGGGCTGCTCCACCTGGCGAGTCGTCGTCGGCGAGATCCTGCCCAATGTGCTGGGCGCGCTGATCGTGGTGATCACCCTGGAGATGGCCCACGCCATCCTGCTGGAAGCGACCCTGTCCTTCCTCGGCGTAGGGGTGCAGCCGCCGCTGCCGTCCTGGGGGCTGATGATCGCCGAAGGCAAGCCCTACATGTTCTTTTCGCCCTGGGTGATCGCCATTCCCGGCGTTGCCCTGATGCTGCTGGTGCTGGCCATCAACCTGGTCGGCGACGGCATCCGCGACCTGGCCGCGCCCGACGGCCGCAACTGACTGGAGGTCTGACCATGGCACTGCTCGAAGTACGCGACCTGCGCATCGACATCCCCCTGGGCGACGATACCCTGCACGCCGTCCGCGGCCTGGACCTGCAGGTGGAGCGGGGCGAGATGCTCTGCCTGGTGGGCGAATCCGGTTGCGGCAAGTCGCTCACCTCCTTGGCGCTGATGGACCTGCTGCCGCGCCAGGCAATACGCCAGGCGGCGCGGCTGACCCTGGGCGAACACGACCTGCTGGCCGTGGGCGAGAAGGGCATGCGCGACCTGCGCGGCAATCGCCTGGCGATGATCTTCCAGGAGCCCATGACCGCCCTCAATCCCGCCTACAGCATTGGCGACCAGCTCGCCGAGGTACTGCGCCGCCACCGCAAGCTGGATCGCAAGAGCGCCTGGACGCGGGCCGAGGCCATGCTGGAAAAGGTCGGCATCAGCAACGCCGGCGAGCGCCTGCGGCAGTATCCCCACCAACTCAGCGGCGGCCTGCGCCAGCGCGTGGTCATCGCCATGGCGCTGCTCTGCGAGCCGGACCTCATCATCGCCGACGAACCCACCACCGCGCTGGACGTCACCATCCAGGCGCAGATCCTGCATTTGCTGCGCGACCTGCAACGTGAATTCGGCACGGCCATCGTCTTCATCACCCACGACCTGGGGCTGGTGGCGCGTATCGCCGACCGGGTAGCGGTGATGTACGCCGGCCAGATCGTCGAGCAGGCACCCGCCGCCGAACTCTTCGCCGAACCGCGGCATCCCTACACCCGCGGTCTGTTGGCGTGCATTCCGGTACCCGGTCGGACCCGGCCCGGTGAGCCCCTGGGGGCCATCCCCGGCCTGGTGCCCAGCCTGGTGGGCGAGCAGCACGGCTGCGCCTTCCGCAATCGCTGCCCCCAGGCGGTGGCCGCCTGCGCCGACCGCGTGCCGCTGGTGGAGGAGGAGACGCACCTGGTGCGCTGCCACTTCGCCGTGCGTAGCGAACCCCTGCGGCTGGTCGGAGGTGTGCGATGAGCCGCGAGATCGCCCTGGAGCTGTGCGACATCCGCCGGGAATTCACCCTGGGGCGCGGCCTGTTCCGGCCGCCGGCCACCTTGAAGGCGGTGGACGGCATCTCCCTGCGACTCTATCGCGGCGAGACTCTTGGCTTGGTGGGGGAATCGGGCTGCGGCAAGAGCACCCTGGCCAAGCTGCTGCTGGGTCTGCTGGCGCCCACCAGTGGTGACATCCTGGTGGGCGGCGAGCACCTGCGCGGGGTGGATCGCAAGCGCATGGCCCGGCATATCCAGCCGATCTTCCAAGATCCCTATTCATCACTCAATCCACGCAAGACGGTGCGCCAGATCGTCGGCCTGCCCCTGCAGGTGCATGGCCTGGGCACGTCCGCCGAGCAGCACCGGCGGGTCGCCGAGATGCTCGACGTGGTGGGCTTGCCGCGCCGCGCCGCCGACAGCCATCCCGGCCAGCTCAGCGGCGGCCAGCGCCAGCGGGTGGCCATCGCCCGCGCCCTGGTGATGCGCCCGGACGTGCTGATCTGCGACGAACCCACCTCGGCGCTGGACGTCTCGGTGCAGGCGCAGATCCTCAACCTGCTGCTTGAACTCAAGCGCGAATTCGGCCTGACCTACCTGCTCATCAGCCACAACCTGGCGGTGGTGGAGCACCTGGCCGACCGGGTGGCGGTGATGTACCTGGGCAAGATCGTCGAGGAGCGCGAGCGAGCGGCGCTGTTCGCCCAGCCGGCGCATCCCTACACCCGGGCGTTGCTGGATGCGGTGCTCACCCCCGATCCCGCGTTGGGGCTACCGGCACTGGGCCTGGGCGGCAGCTTTCCCAACCCCATCAATCCGCCCAGCGGCTGCGCCTTCCATCCGCGCTGTCCGCGCTGCTTCGCGCCCTGCGCCGAGCGCTATCCCGAACGCGAAGCCATCCCCGGCGGCAGCAAGCGCTGCCACCTGCCGGAACCCGCCTGATCCGGCATCGGGCGGTGGCGCCCGATGCTCCTCGAATCCCACCGGAGTCTGCCATGACCAGCCGTACCCATGCCCTCGACCTCGCCGCCGCCCACTTCGACAGCGGCGCCTTCCGCGCGCGGCTCGCCGCCGCCGTCGCCCAGCCCACCGAAAGCCAGGAGCCGGAGCGCCACGCCGAACTGGGGCGCTACCTGGACGACTTCATCGCGCCCTATGTCGCCAGCCTCGGTTTCACCAGCCAGCGGCTGGACAATCCGGTGCCTGGCAAGGGGCCGCTGCTGATCGCCGAGCGCATCGAAGACCCAGGGCTGCCGACCCTGCTCAGCTACGGCCATGGCGACGTGGTGCGCGGTGACGGCGGACGCTGGCGCGCGGGCCTGGCACCCTGGACCCTGGTGGAGGAGGGCGAGCGCTGGTACGGCCGCGGCACCGCCGACAACAAGGGCCAGCACCTGATCAACCTGGCCGCGCTGGAACAGGTCATCGCCGCCCGCGGTGGCCGCCTGGGCTACAACGTCAAGCTGCTGCTGGAGATGGGCGAAGAGATCGGCTCGGTCGGGCTGCGCACCTTCTGTCAGGAACAGCGCCAGGCCCTGGCTGCCGACCTGTTCATCGCCTCCGATGGCCCCCGCGTGTCGGCGCAGCGCCCGACGCTGTTCCTCGGCGCCCGCGGCACCTTCAACTTCGATTTGCACCTGGACCTGCGCGAGGGGGGCCATCACTCCGGCAACTGGGGCGGCCTGCTGGCCAACCCCGGTATCATCCTCGCCCATGCCCTGGCCAGCCTGGTGGATGCCCGCGGCCAGATCCGCGTGCCGGGCTTGAAGCCCGCCGAATTGCCCATGCCGGTGCGGCGGGCCCTGGCCGACATCGAGGTCGGTGGCGCGCCGGGCGATCCGGCCATCGATCCGGGCTGGGGCGAGCCGGGTCTCACCCCGGCCGAGCGCGTCTATGGCTGGAACACCTTCGAGCTGCTGGCCTTCACCACCGGCAACCCCGAGGCCCCGGTCAACGCCATCCCACCCAGCGCCCGCGCCCACTGCCAGATCCGCTTCGTCGCCGGTTGCGATTGCAGCACCTTCATCCCGCTGATCGAGGCGCACCTGGCCGAACAGGGCTTCGCCGCGGTGCGCGTCACCCGCGCCAAGGACGAAATCCTGCACGCCTCGCGGCTGGACCCGGAGAATCCCTGGGTGGACTGGGCCATGACCTCCCTGACCCGCACCCTGGGCGAGAAGCCGGCCTTGTTGCCCAACTTCGGCGGCGGCTTGCCCAACGACATCTTTGCCGACATCCTCGACCTACCCACCCTGTGGGTACCCCATTCCTATCCCGCCTGCTCCCAGCACGCGCCCAACGAGCACCTCCTGGCCCCGGTGGCCCGGCAGGGGCTGCAACTGATGGCCGGCCTGTTCTGGGACCTGGGCGATCGCTGGAGCCATAGCTGATGACCCTCGCCAAGACCGCCGCCCTGCAGTGGCTCGCCACCCAGCGCGAATCCATGATCCTACTCCTGCAACGGTTGGTGGATACCGACTCCAATAGCTACGACAAGGCTGGCGTGGACGCCGTTGGCGCGGTGCTGGCGGCGTCCCTGGCCGAGGACGGCATCGCAGTCGTCCGGACGCCGGTGGCCGACTTCGGCGATGTCCTCGCCGCGCGGGTGGGCCCCGCGGAGGGCGCCGCCGTACTGCTGCTCGGCCACCGCGATACCGTCTTTCCGCCGGGCACCGTGGCCGGTCGCGGCTTTACCCGCGACGAGAAAATGGCCTTCGGCCCTGGCGTCGCCGACATGAAGGGTGGCCTGGTGGCGAGCTGTTTCGCGCTACGCGCCCTGCAGCGTGCCGGTCAGTTGCCTTTCCCGGTACGGGTGCTCTACACCGGCGACGAGGAAATCGGTTCCGGCACCGCGCGCCCGCACTTGGAAGCAGCGGCACGCCAGGCACGGGCGGTGCTCAATTGCGAACCGGGTCGGATCAGCGGCAACGTGGTCAAGGCGCGCAAGGGCGGCGCCAGTCTGACCATCACCGTCAGCGGTCGCGCCGCCCACGCCGGGGTCAACCACGCCGAAGGTGCCAGCGCCATCCAGGCCCTGGCGCTCAAGATCGTCAAGCTGCACGCCCTGACCGACTACGAGCGGGGCATCACCTCCAACGTCGGCCTCATCGAAGGCGGCACCTCCAGCAACACCGTCGCCCCCAGCGCCACCGCGCGACTGGACGTACGCTTCGTCGCCCTGGCCGACTGGCCCGAGTTGCAGGCGCGCATCGCGGCCATCGTCGCCGAGCAAGAGCTACCGGGGACCCACGCCAGCGTCGTGCCCACCAGCCTGTTCCTGCCCATGGAAGAGCACCTGAGTACCGAGCTGCTGGCGCTCTACCAGCGCGAGGCGCAGGCGCTGGGTTTCACCGTGGACGGCGAATTCACCGGCGGCTGCGCCGATTCCGGTTTCACCGCGAGCCTTGGCGTACCCACCCTCTGTGGCCTGGGCCCGGTGGGTGGCAAGGTGCATACCGATGCCGAGTTCCTCGTGCTCGACACCCTGGTCCCGCGCACCCAGGCGCTAGTGGCGACCATCCTGGCGCTGGCCGTAAAGGCCTGATCCTCTTGTCGGTTTCCGAAACAGGAGCGACTCCTAGCCGGCGAGGACCACGATTGGCGGCTTTAGATTTTCGAAGTTGCTGCGACTATTGGTGGCAATTCACGCGACGGCCCTAGGGTCTGGTTGTAATAGCTGCGACTGCCTGCGGAATTTTCCGTGAACAACTTAGGGATGGCCTTTGATAGGTGGGAACAGCTCGAAGGCCTGCTATCGGCCCTAAGCGGCCATACAATCCTAGTGACTACGGTGTCGGCATCCGCACAAGATATGTTTGTTGCTAGCGATGTGGGTAGTGATAGGTTGATCCGCTGAAGGTCAATTCACGGTGCGAAAAAAACCTTGGCTTTGATCAGCATTGCCTCCCCTGTAGGTGTGTGCGCCATGCTTAGAATGATGCCGCCATCCTGCTCACTAATACTATTAATTTTTACGTTACTCCCCTTGTCTCCGAATACGTCGGCGGGAATATGGATGTACGTTGCCCATATCATCCGAAAATCTTTTAAATCACGCCGCTGAAGCTGCACGGTCAGCCCCTTATTCGCGCTATGGATGTCGTACAGGTAAGCGACCTGCCCTACGCACAAGGCACGCCGGCCGGCAGAGCGGTCCAGATAGTAACGTCGCTCTGCAACCTGGAAAGGTGCGTCTAAGTTCCTTTCTGGGATCGATCCAGTGTTGGATTGGGAAGTCCAGCCCGTATTGGCCGGACAACCTTCGCTCGGCACAGCAGCGAAGGTACTGGAAGTCTCTAGGTGGCCGATAACAACTCCCTGCGTGCTTTCGGCTGTCCAGGTTTTTTCCCCCAGTGCTACAGGTGTCAAGCCTAAGGCATCTGTCAAAAGTTTGCGAGGCTGCCGGCCGGACAAAGGGAAGGGCGAGAATTCAGGACAGTGCTCCCCATTGGGCTGCTCGGTCCACTGTTGTGAAAATACCTGGCGCCCACCCAGCGCATTCAGCGTAGCCAACAACGATGTCTTATTTTCCCGGATGGTCAAGGTCGCAGCGGCGTCACCTTGCGCAGGGGTCGACATCAGCAGCACTTCCTTGCCCATGGAGAGTAATCTAAAGTCTCGTCCACCGCTCCTGATACTGGGAACACCCCACAACAACATATCTTCTAGGAGGATAAATGGATAAGGGCTGTATAGCTGCGTGCTTGCTATGTCCAGCTCCAGAGGCCCAGTAAACGCTGTCAGAGGAGATGGAACGGCGGCTACCTCGACACTACATACTGGGCTGCGCTTGAACGCGTAACCTCGAAGCCTCTCTTGCTCGAATTTGCTGCTACTATTATGTTGGAGCGTTGACAACGTACCTGTCGAGATAATTACCGCCGCACTTAGCAATAACCCAGTCGGCTTAAACCAACGGATTCTATGCAACGTCAGTGAACTTTTGTTCGAGCTGCCAGGCACGCCACCGCTTGCAGCTAGCAATAGCGTCATCGACAGTAGCCACAATACCGCTCCCCATCCGTACCCATACACTTGAGCCGTAGTGCCGCCTTCGTTCACCCAGTACCGCGTGAGCCGCCATGTGTCAAGCGCGCACCCCAGCGCCAATAACGCTAGTAAACTTGCCGAGCGCTGGCGCAGCACCCTAACAACTGCCCAGAGAAACCATAGGTTTGCAAGCCAGGCCAAGTTTCCGGTGAGTAAGGCCATCCAGCCGATAGCCAATAAGTCTTTGCCGCTGAACAGTTTTTCAGGGCTGGAGCCAAGGGCCGGAAGAAACAATGAGGCGGTCCAGCAGAGCACCGCCAGCCAGCATAGTAGGTAGGTGAAGCTGTTGGAGGAAAATCGGTTTTCAAGTAAGGAGCCGAACTTCATGAAGTCGTCCGCAGTAAGGAGGTCGTTTTCTAGCCGAGGGCATAACCCAGACCGCTCGTTCATGCCGATATTACTTGATAACACCCATTCACCAACGGCTGCAGTGGGTCGATTTCTGTCATTGGCTGATTCCGATTTAGTTATTTCCAAATTTCGCAATAATTTCGGAAACCGACACCGCTCCTGAACGGGCGCCGCTCGGCATCCGTCCCTCCCTAGGCGCCACCCGCCGAAATCAGATGGGCAACAACCCATCTGTCTTGATCTCGTTCAGCACGAAAAAGGTGCGTACCTGGCGCACCCCGGGCAGGGCGATCAGCCGCTCGCTGTGCAGGCGATTGAAGGCCGCGATGTCCTTGACCCTGAGCTTGATGAAATAGTCGACGTCACCGGCCACCAGGTAGCACTCGAGCACCGGGGGCAGGGCCCGGGCCGCCGCCTCGAAGGCCTGGAAGGATTCCGGGGTCGACCGGTCCAGCACCACCCCTACCAATACCGCGGTCTCCCGCTGCACGGCCTTGGGGTCCACCTGGGCCCTGACGCCGGTGATGACGCCGCTGTCGAACAGCTTGCGGGTGTGGTTCCAGCAGGCGCTCGGACTCAGGGAAACCTGGCGCGCCAGCTCGGCATTGCTCAGGCGCCCATCCTGCTGCAGCGCCCTCAGGATCTTGCGTTCGACCGAGGTGAGTTCCGTGGTTTCGCTCATCGAAAGATTCTCCTTCTAAGGCGGATAATTCCCGAATGTTCGTGTGACCTAGCCATTTCCAAGAAAAGAAAAGCAGATTTCGTACCGACTATTCGAAAGCACCTTCTCCGCGACTTTGCCTAGCATGGACGGCGTTCCTTCATCACTGGAGTCGCCGCCATGTCCCTGGATCTCGAAAAGCGCTTTCCCCGCGTCAAGCTCGGTTATTTCCCGTCCCCCCTGCACAAGCTCGAGCGTATGTCGAAGGATCTCGGCATCGAACTCTGGGCCAAGCGCGACGATGTCTCGTCCGGTCTCGCCTATGGCGGCAACAAGGTGCGCAAGCTCGAATGGCTGGCCGCCGATGCCCTGGCGCAGGGCTGCGACACCCTGGTCTCCATCGGCAACATCCAGTCCAACCACACGCGGCAGGTCGCCGCCGTCGCCGCCGTGCTCGGCCTCAAATGCCGGCTGGTCCAGGAGGAGTGGACCAAGTGGGAAGACCCGGTCTACGACAAGGTTGGCAACATCCTGCTGTCCCGCCTGATGGGGGCCCAGACGCTGCTCGAAGGCGAGGGCTATTCCACCGCGGTGAAGGCTACCTGGGAGCGGGCCCTGGACGAGGTGCGCCGTGAGGGCGGCAAGCCCTACGCCATTCCCGCCGGGGCTTCGGACCATCCGCTGGGTGGCCTGGGCTATGCCCATTTCGCCGATGAGCTGGCGGCCCAGGAACGCGACCAGGGCATCTTCTTCGACACCGTGGTCACCGCCACCTGCACCGGCTCCACCCAGGGCGGCATGGTCGTCGGCTTCCGTGCCCAGGACCGTGAACGCCGGCTGATCGGCATGGACACCGCCGCCGATGCCGAGATGACCCGCGCCGCCGTCACCAAGATCGCCCGTAACACCGCCGAGCTGATCGGCCTGGAGCGGGACATCCGCGACGAGGACGTCATCATCGAGCCGCGCTTCTGCGGCCCCGACTACGGCTTGCCGGACGGCCCCACCGTCGAAGCCATCCGCTACACCGCACAGATGGAAGGCATGCTCACCGATCCGGTCTACGAGGGGAAATCCATGGCCGGTCTGATCGCCATGGCCCGCAACGGCGAGATCGCCAAGGGCAGCCGCGTGCTCTACGTCCACCTCGGTGGCGCCCCGGCCCTCAACGCCTACCACAACGCCTTCGCCTGAGCCCAGGTCACGTCCGGTCACGAGGAGGTTCAGCATGGCGCTCCACGAATGGGCACGTCCAGCCGATCCCCGACCGGCCGTGGCGGTGGTCATCCTGCACGGCGGCCTGGACGCCGCCGTCGCGGCTGACTTGCGCGCCGGCCTGCCCAGCTGCAGCGAACTCCCGGTGCTACCGCTGGAGGACGCCGCCGCCCTGCACGAAGACTGGGCAGCGCGTGGCCCGCACAGCCGGGCCGCGAGCGTGCTGAGCCGGCTGGGCAGTGACTGCCTGCTGCTGGTGGTCGAACCGGAAGGCACCCAGGCGCTGGAATGGCTCGGCTCGGTCGCCGGTCAGCGGCTGCTGCATTTCACCGCTGGCGCGGGCACGCCTTCGCGCGAGCTGATCGCCCGCCTGCAGCAACTGAGGCGCGAGCGGCTGCTGGCCGTGCTGCCGCTCTAGCCACCATGGGTGTCGCGCTGGAGTGCATCGGATCACCTTTGGCTGTGGCCAATCGCGGCCACGGTGGTCCATCGCTGTGGCCGCTGCTACGGATGGAGGTAGGGGCTGCTGCCGAGCCTGTCGGGACCGATGGAGATGAACACCTGCTCGGATAGCCCCCTCTCCCCTTGGAAGAGGGGTGGGATGAGGGCGCCCCTTGCAACGACGTTCCTGGTGGAAAAGGCTGCGCCGTTTTCCACGCTACGGCTGACTGATCTCTTAGGAGTAACTGTCCTATCGCGGCCATGGGCCGCTCCTACAGCCTGCCTCCTACGTAACTGTAGGAACGGCCCATGGCCGCGATCTGGCTCCTAGAACCTGTTCAAAGTCTTGCGGGCTAGAGCCAATGAGCATTCCGAAGGTTTTTTAACGCCGTTTGGCCGACGCGCAGCAGCCTTTGAACAGGCTCTCAGGTCGGTTGACACTAAAAGCACCTATCCCGCGCCTGGCCCCACGACATCATTCCCGCCCTTGGCCAACCGTCGCGGCCGGCGCACCAGTTCGCCGCGGCAATTCGGGCAGCGTCCCTGCAAGGGACCCGCCACGCAGTCCGCGCAGAAGGTGCACTCGTAGGAGCAGATCATCGCCTGCGCGCTATCGGCCGGCAGGGGCGAGCTGCAGTGTTCGCAGGCGGTGCGCATTTCCAGCATGGTCGTCTCTCCTTGGCTCAGGCGCCGAAGCGCGCCGCGTAATCCTGGGGGCTGACCGCCAGGTGCTTGTGAAAGGTACGCCGCAGATTTTCCGGGTGACCGAAGCCGCACAGGCGCGAGACCGTGGCGATGGATGCCTGGCCGTCCTGCAGCAGTACCCGGGCGGTCTCCAGGCGCACCTGCTCGACGTAGCGGCCCGGGCCCATACCCACCTCGCGGCTGAACAGCCGCGACAGGGTACGGGGCGCCATGTGGGCCCGTTCGGCCAGGCGCTCCAGCCCCAGGTCTTCGCCCAAGTGGCCGGGAATCCAGTCCAGCAGGGCAGCCAGCCGCGGCGTGCGGCCCGGATCGGGCGCGAGGCAGGCGCTGAACTGTGCCTGGCCGCCAGGGCGGCGCAGGAACATCACCAGGCGCCGCGCCACTGCCAGGGCCAGCGGACGCCCGAGATCGGCTTCCACCAGGGCCAGCGCCAGGTCGATGCCCGCGGTGACGCCGGCCGAGGTGAACACGTGGGGATCGCCATCGCGGCCCTGGGGATCGTAGGTGTGCAGCCGGTCGCCCTGCACCTCGATGGAGGGGAAGGCGGCCAGCTCGTCGACATAGGCCCAGTGGGTGGTGGCACGGCGGCCATCGAGCAGGCCAGCGCTGGCCAGCAGCAGGGCGCCGGAGCATACCGAGCCCAGGCGTCGGACCCGCGGTTCCAGATCGCGTAACCAGGCCAGCAAGCCGGCATCCTGGCGCAGTGCGCCTATGCCTACGCCACCCGGAATCAGCAGGGTATCCACCTGCGTCACGTCCAGCTCGTACCAGCTCTGCTCCGCCTGGATGCCGATGCCGGCGGAGGTGCGCACCAGCCCCTCGGTGGCGCCCAGCAGCCGCAGCTCATAGTGGGCCGGCAATCCCTGGCGCTCACGCTCCAGGTTGGCGGAGGCGAACACCTGAAGCGGGCCAGTGACGTCCAGGCTCATGACGTCGGGATAGAGCAGGGCGGCGATCAAGGGCATGGCGGCTCTCCTTGGCAAGGCATCGAGCATGCCTGCCCGGTCGCGCTGGCGACAAGGCCAAAGACCCCACGAATCCGGCCAATCCGCGCCGATTTGGCGCTATCGGCGCGCGGCCTTATCATCGCCGCCCATGAACTACACCGATCCCAAGCAACTGGCGCCCCTGCTGGAAGCCATCCTGCTCGCCGCGGGCCGTCCGTTGACCCTGGAGCGCCTGGCCGAACTCTTCGACGAGTACGAGCGTCCCGAGCCCGCCCACCTGCGCGCCGGCCTCGCCGTGCTCGGCGGCTCCTGTCGCACGCGCGGCTTCGAACTCAAGGAGGTGGCTTCCGGCTACCGCCTGCAGGTGCGCGAAAAGTACGCCCCCTGGGTCGGGCGCCTCTGGGAAGAACGCCCGCCGCGTTATTCCCGCGCCATGCTGGAAACCTTGGCGCTGATCGCCTACCGCCAGCCCATTACCCGCGGCGAGATCGAGGAGGTGCGCGGCGTGGCGGTCAACAGCCAGATCGTCAAGACGCTGCTGGAGCGCGACTGGATTCGCGTGGTCGGCTATCGAGATGTCCCGGGCCGCCCGGCCATGTTCGCCACCACCAAGGCCTTCCTCGATTACTTCGACCTGCGCAGCCTCGACCAACTGCCGCCCCTGGCCGAGGTCCGCCAGCTGGAACCCGAGCCGGCCTCGGTGCTGGAAGACCCGGAGCTGAGCCTGGCCGCCCTGGAGGTAGGGGGCGCGGAGGAAGAGGAGGGCACGCTGGTGATCCCCGAACGCACCAGCTTCCGCACCCTGCTCACCGAGCTGGACGCCATGGAGACCGGCCTCAAGACCGACTTCGACGATCTGCGCCAGGCGGCGGATGAGGAAGACGAGGTTTGAGTTGGCCCCGTTGGGTTTCGCTGCGCTCAATCCAACCCAGGGTTCCATCGTGGCCATGGTGATCCCCTGACTCCGGGAGAAGACCGCTCGCTCGGATAGCCCCCTCTCCCTTTGGGAGAGGGTTGGGGTGAGGGCGCCCTTCGCGGCGGATTTCCGAGTGGAAAAGGCCGCGCCGTTTTCCACGCTACGGTTTTCGACGTCTCAGAGGCGTACCGCGGCCATGCCGGTGCGCCATAGCGACCGCTCTGACTTGGACTATCGCGGCCATGGGCCGCTCCTACAGGAGGTGATGCCTTTGTAGGAGCGGCCCATGGCCGCGATCAGGGTTCCAGGACCGACCTTTGCCGCAACTGAAAACGAAAAAAGCGCCCGAAGGCGCTTTTTATGCACGACCCAGAGACCTCAGGCCGGCGCGTTGACCAGCGCCTTGCAGGTATCGAGCATGCGGTTGGAGAAGCCCCACTCGTTGTCGTACCAGGCCATGATCTTCACCAGCTTGCCGCTCACCTTGGTGTGATTGGCGTCGAAGATCGACGACAGGCGGTTGTGGTTGAAGTCGATGGAGACCAGCGGCTTGTCGTTGTAGCCCAGTACTGGCGAAGCTTCGGCCGCCGCCTTCATGAAGGCGTTGAGGGTCTTGGCGTCGGTTTCCTTGGCGGTCAGGATGGTCAAATCGACCAGCGACACGTTGATGGTCGGTACGCGCACCGCCATGCCGCTAAACTTGCCTTGCAGCTCCGGCAGTACCAGGCCTACGGCTTCGGCGGCACCGGTCTTGGTCGGGATCATCGACTGGGTGGCCGAACGCGCGCGGAAGGGGTCGGAGTGATAGACGTCCGACAGGTTCTGGTCGTTGGTGTAGGCATGGATGGTGGTCATCAGACCGTTCTCGATGCCCAGCTCGCGTTGCAGTACCTGGGCGACCGGCGCCAGGCAGTTGGTGGTGCAGGACGCGTTGGAGATGATCTGGTGCGACTGACGCAGGATGTCGTCGTTGACGCCATAGACGATGGTGGCGTCCACGTCCTTGCCGGGCGCGGAGATGATGACCTTGGCGGCGCCGGCTTCCAGGTGGGCGGCGGCCTTATCGCGGCTGGTGAAGAGACCGGTGCACTCGAACACCACGTCGATCTTCAACTCCTTCCAGGGCAGCTCGGCCGGATTGCGGATGGCCGTCACGGCGATGCGATCGCCATTGACCACCAGCTTGTCGCCCTCGACGGACACCTCGGCAGGGAAGCGGTCATGAACGCTGTCATACTGTAGGAGATGCGCATTGATGGCGGCGTCGCCCAGGTCGTTGATCGCGACGACCTCCAGGTCCTGGCGATAGCCCTCGGTATACAGCGCCCGCAGCACGTTGCGGCCGATGCGTCCAAAACCATTGATGGCAATACGAATACTCATTGAGAGAAACCTCGCGATAGCTGGGTTTTGTTGTAAAAAACATTACACATGACGCGTGCTAAGCGGAATAATAGCGCCAATTTGGCTGTGAATGTTTTAAATAACAACAAATTTAGCCCGGTGGAGAATCAAAACCATGCATCCTCGCGTCCTCGAAGTCACACAGCGGTTGGTGGAACGCAGTCGTCCGACCCGTGAGCGTTACCTCGCCATGATCCGGGCCGCCGCCAGCGACGGTCCGCAACGCGGCAAACTGCAATGCGCCAACTTCGCCCATGGCGTCGCCGGATGCGGCTCGTCGACGGACAAGCAGCGCCTCCGTTTGATGGACCAGGCGAACGTCGCCATCGTTTCCAGCTACAACGACATGCTGTCGGCTCACCAGCCCTACGAGCACTATCCGGAGATCATCAAGCAGGCCCTGCGCGAGATCGGCTCCGTCGGTCAGTTCGCCGGTGGCGTGCCGGCCATGTGCGATGGCGTGACCCAGGGCGAGGCCGGCATGGAGCTGAGCCTGGCGAGTCGCGAAGTCATCGCCATGTCCACCGCGGTGGCGCTGTCCCACAACATGTTCGACGCCGCGCTGCTGCTGGGCATCTGCGACAAGATCATCCCCGGCCTGATGATCGGCGCGCTGCGCTTCGGCCATCTGCCAATGGTCTTCGTCCCCGGCGGCCCCATGCCCTCGGGCATCTCCAACAAGGAGAAGGCACGGGTACGCCAGGCCTTCGCCGAGGGCAAGGCGACCCGCGAAGAGCTGCTGGAATCGGAGATGAAGTCCTACCACAGCCCCGGCACCTGCACCTTCTACGGCACCGCCAATACCAACCAGGTGGTGATGGAGATCATGGGCCTGCACCTGCCGGGCTCCTCCTTCGTCAATCCCTACACCCCGTTGCGCGACGAACTCACCCGCGAGGCGGCACGCCAGGTGACCCGTATCACCCGCCAGGGTGGCAACTTCATGCCGCTGGGCGAGATCGTCGACGAGAAGGCCATCGTCAACTCGGTGGTGGCCCTGAGCGCCACCGGCGGCTCCACCAACCACACCCTGCACATCCCGGCCATCGCCCAGGCCGCCGGCATCCAGCTGACCTGGGACGACATGGCCGAGATCTCGGCGGTCACCCCGACACTGGCCCAGGTCTATCCCAACGGCAAGGCCGACGTGAACCACTTCCACGCCGCAGGCGGCGTCAACTTCATGGTCCACACCCTGCTCGAAGCCGGGCTGCTCCATGAAGACGTCAACACCATCATGGGCCACGGCCTGTCGCGCTACCTGCAGGAACCCTTCCTGGTGGACGGCAAGCTGGAGTGGCGCACCGGCAGCGCCCAGAGCCTGGACGAAGACATCCTGCGCCCGGCCAGCCGGCCGTTCAACGAAGAGGGCGGTCTGCGCGTCATGCAGGGCAACCTCGGGCGTGGCGTGATGAAGGTGTCCGCCGTGGCGCCCAAGCACCAGCTGGTGGAAGCCCCGGCGCGGGTCTTCCACGACCAGAGCGAGCTGGCCGAGGCCTTCAAGGCCGGCGAGCTGGAGCGCGATTTCGTCGCGGTGGTACGCTTCCAGGGACCCAAGGCCCTGGGCATGCCCGAATTGCACAAGCTCACCCCCTACCTGGGCGTGCTGCAGGATCGCGGTTTCAAGGTGGCGCTGGTCACCGACGGCCGCATGTCCGGCGCCTCGGGCAAGGTCCCGGCGGCCATCCACGTCTGCCCGGAGGCCGTCGATGGCGGTCCGCTGGCCAAGGTCTGTGACGGCGATCTCATCCGCGTCGATGGGCGTACCGGTGAACTGAAGATTCTGGTTCCGGCGGACGAATGGACGGCGCGCCGGGCGGTCGAAGCGCCCCAGGGCACCGGGGTGGGTTGTGGTCGTGAGTTGTTCGCCTTCATGCGCGGCGCCATGAGCACGGCCGAATCGGGTGCCAGTGCATTCACTTCCAGCCTGGAGGCGCTGAAATGAGTTTGGCTTTGGTCGGAGACATCGGGGGCACCAACGCGCGGTTCGCGCTCTGGCGCGATGGTCGGTTGGAGGCCATCGAGGTCTTTGCCTGTGCGGATTACGCTTGCCCGGAAGACGCGGTACGCAAGTACCTGGCGCAGACCGGCGTGGCGCTGGACGACATCACCGCCGTCTGCCTCGCCTGCGCGGGTCCGGTGGGCGAGGGCGACTTCCGCTTCACCAACAATCACTGGGTGATCAAGCGCGAGCACTTCTGCCGCGAGCTGGGCTTGACCCATCTGCTGCTGATCAACGACTTCACCTCCATGGCCTGGGCCATCGCCCGCCTGGACCCGGCGGACTGCGTCCAGGTGCGCGACGGTATCGCCTTGCCGACTCGTCCCCGCCTGGTGATCGGTCCCGGTACCGGCCTGGGCCTCGCCAGCCTGGTACCGAGCGGCAAGGATCGCTGGATCGTGCTGCCGAGCGAAGGCGGTCACGTCGATCTGCCGATCAATACCCAGCGTGAATTCGATATCTGGAAGATCCTCAAGCGCCAGTTCGGTAATCACGTCTCCGCCGAGCGCGTGGTGTCCGGCAGTGGCCTGGTGAACCTCTATCACGCCAGCTGCGAGCTGGACGGCCGCACCGCCGCCCTGCACAGCGCGGCGGACATCTGCGAGCTGGCGCTCAAGGGTGATCCCTACGCCGATGCCGTGCTGGAGCAGTTCTTCATCTGGCTGGCGCGGGTGGCGGGCAACGCCGCCCTGACCCTGGGCGCCCTGGGAGGAGTCTACATCGCCGGGGGCATCCTGCCGCGTTTCGTCGAGCGCTTCCAGAGCGGGGCCTTCGCCCATGCCTTCGCCGACAAGGGCAAGACCAGCAGCGCCTACCTCAAGGACATCCCGGCGTGGCTGGTCACCGCCGAGTATCCGGGCCTGTTCGGTGCCGGCGTCGCCCTGGACCAGACCATCGCCGAAGCGCGCCAGGTCTGATCCGCTGGAGCCGGGCGACTACTCAAGGTCGCCCGTCCCCGGTATGCTGCCGGCACTACCGGTAGCTGGCCTCTGGCCAGAACGACAACAAGAGCGAACATCGCCATGTCCACCCTGGGCAAATCCCTCCTGGTCGTCGACGACGACGGGGAAATCCGCGAGCTTCTCGACACCTATCTCACCCGTGCCGGCTATCGGGTGCGTGCCGTCGGCGATGGCCGCGAACTGCGCCGAGCCCTGGGCGATTTCGTCCCCAACCTGCTGATCCTCGACGTCATGCTGCCCGGCGAAGACGGCTTCGCGCTCTGCCGCTGGATGCGCGAGCAGTCGAGTTGCCGCCAGGTACCCATCATCATGCTCACCGCCAGCTCCGACGAGGCCGACCGGGTCATCGGCCTGGAGCTGGGCGCTGACGACTACCTGGGCAAACCCTTCAGTCCCCGCGAACTGCTGGCCCGCATCAAGGCGCTGCTGCGCCGTGCCGGCTTCGGCGAGACACGTCCGGCCGCCACCGGTCTGCTGACCTTCGACGACTGGCGCCTGGACCCGGTCAGTCATCGGCTGTTCCACCGCGACGGCGAGGAAGTCATCCTCTCCGGCGCCGATTTCACCCTGCTCAAGCTGTTTCTCGACCATCCCCAGCAGATCCTCGACCGCGACACCATCGCCAATGCCACCCGCGGCCGCGAGGTGCTGCCCCTGGAGCGCATCGTCGACATGGCGGTCAGCCGGCTGCGCCAGCGCTTGAGGGACACCGGCAAGTCGCCGCGACTGATCCGCACCGTGCGCGGTTCCGGTTACCTGCTCGCCGCCGAGGTCAGCGGACTGGTCGCCGATGCGGTGTAGCGGTCCGCTCGCACGGCTGGTACCGCGTTCCCTGCTGGCGCGGATGCTGCTGCTGACCCTGCTGGCTGTATTGCTGGCCCAGGGTGCCTCGGCGCTGTTCTGGTCCGCGTCCCTGCGCAGCGATCGCAACCAGGGTCTGCAGACGGCGGCCCGCAGCCTGGGTTACTCCATTGCCGCCAGCGTGCGCTATTTCAGCCTGCTGCCGCCGGCCTATCGGCCGCTGGTGCTGGAACAGCTGCGCAACATGGGCGGCACGCGCTTCTTCGTCTCGCTCAACGAAAAGCCGCTGACCATGCAGGCACTGCCAGACACCCCCGGCCGCCGTGCGGTGCTCCAGGAGGTCGAGACGGTGCTGCGCGAACGCCTGGGCGCCACCATGCCCATGTATGTGGAATTCATCGGCCCGCAGCAACTGCGCCTGTTCAACGGCGCCGTGGCACTCGACGAACTGCCGCGCTCCTGGGCGCACTATGCCCTGAGTCTGGAACCGCTGGAGCCGCCGGTGCTGGTGACCCAGATCCGCATCGGCGAAGGGGAATGGGTGTACCTGGCGACCCTGATGCCGGCGCCTTACTACAGCCTGGACGAGTCCTGGCTGCCCTTGCAGCAGCTGCTGTTCATGGTCTTCAGCAGCGCCTTCCTGCTGCTGTTCATCGGTCTGCTGATCCGCTGGCAGAGTCGCCCGCTCAAGCGGCTGTCGCGCGCCGCGCGCGAGCTGTCGCTGGAGGTGCATACGCCGCCGCTGCGCGAGGAGGGCGCCCAGGAGATCCGCGAGGTCACCCGCGCCTTCAACGCCATGCGTGAACGCATCGCCCGCTACCTGGACGAGCGTGCCCAGCTGTTCAGCGCTATCTCCCACGACCTGCGCACCCCCATCACCCGGCTGCGCCTGCGCGCCGAGCTGGTGGACGACGAGGTGATGCAGGCCAAGCTGGTGCGCGATCTCGACGAGCTGGACCTGCTGGTCAAGGGCGCCCTGCAGTGTGTCAAGGACACTGACATCCACGAGAATCTGGAGCCGGTCGATCTGCAGGCGCTGCTCGAGCAACTGGTGGAACCCTTCACTCAGGAGCACCCGCCACGGGTGACCCTAACCGGCGAGGTCCGCGGCAGCCTGCTGGGCAAGCCGCTGGCGCTCAAGCGTTGCATCGGCAACCTGCTGGACAACGCCCTCAAGTACGGCCATCGCGCCCACCTGCAGGTGGACGACGACGGCCACACCCTGGTGTTGCACGTGGACGACGAAGGGCCTGGCGTACCTGAGCAGGAGCTGGAGCAGGTCTTCCAGCCCCACGTACGCCTGGCCACCCACCGCCAGGGCTACGGCCTGGGCCTGGGCATCGCCCGTAACCTGGCCCACGCCCATGGCGGCGAGGTAGAGCTGCGCAATCGTCGCGAAGGCGGGCTGCGGGTCACCCTGACCCTGCCGCGCAGCTAGGTATCGCGCCAGCGCTATGTCACCAGTCCGTGACAAATCTCTTTCCCTTCGTTACCCACGGCCGCATTCGTCTGACTAGACTCGGCCCAGCTCCAATAAAAAAACAACAAGGAACGACCCCCCATGAATGCGTTGAATCGTCTCGCTCTCGCCGTTTCTCTTTCCTGCGCCGCTATCGCCGCCCCCCTGACCGCCCATGCCGGTGAGGTCGAGGTGCTGCACTGGTGGACCTCCGGCGGCGAGGCTCGCGCTGTCGACGTCTTGAAGCAGCTGATGCAGAAGCAGGGCGATACCTGGAAGGACTTCGCCGTGGCCGGTGGTGCCGGCGAAGCCGCCATGACCGTGCTCAAGACCCGCGCCGTCTCCGGCAATCCGCCGTCCGCCGCCCAGCTGAAAGGCCCCGACATCCAGGAATGGGCCGGCATGGGCTTTTTGGCCGACATCAGCGACATCGCCAAGCAGGGCAACTGGGACAGCATCCTGCCCAAGCGCGTGGCCCAGACCATGCAGCACGACGGCGAATACGTCGCGGTCCCCGCCGGTATCCACCGCATCAACTGGCTGTGGATCAACCCCGCCGTGTTCAAGAAGGCCGGCGCCAAGGTCCCCACCACCCTGGACGAGTTCTTCGAGGCCGCCGACAAGCTGAAGGCCGCCGGTGTCGTGCCCCTGGCCCATGGCGGGCAGAACTGGCAGGACGGCACCATCTTCGAATCCCTGGTCATGGCCATCATGGGCCCGGAAGGCTACGACAAGGTCTTCGTGCAGACCGATGCCGACACCATCCGCAGCGACAAGATGGTCGAGGTATTCAAGACCTTCAAGCGCATCAAGGGCTACGTCGATCCCAACGCCGCCGGCCGCGACTGGAACCTGGCCACCGCCATGGTCATCGAGGGCAAGGCCGGCATGCAGATCATGGGCGACTGGGCCAAGGCCGAATTCGCCGCCGCGGGCAAGAAGCCAGGCGTCGATTACGAATGCGTGGTGATGCCGGGCACCCAGGGCGACTTCATCTACAACATCGACTCCCTGGCCATGTTCAAGATCAAGAACAAGGACAACCAGAAGGCCCAGGACGACCTGGTACGCACCGTCATCGACAAGCCCTTCCAGGAGGTGTTCAACCTCAACAAGGGCTCCATTCCGGTGCGTAACGACATCGACCTCGCCAAGTTCGACAGCTGCGCCCAGCAGTCCGCCAAGGACTTCCAGGCCGCCAACGCCGACGGCAAGGCCGAGCCGAGCATGGCCCACAGCATGGCCAATACCAGCTACGTGCAGGGCGCCATCTTCGATGTGGTGACCAACTTCTTCAACGACGCCAACGCCGATCCGAAGAAGGCCACCGAGCAGCTGGTTGCCGCCATCCAGGCCGCCAAGTAAGGCCAGTCGCGACCATGGCGGTCCGCCGCTGCGGCCGCTCCTGCAGGCGCCTGAGCGACCTGTAGGAGCGGCCCATGGCCGCGATCATCCAGCTACCTGACGCCAAGATAATACCACCCCTTGGGAGCGCCCCATGGCTCTTACCGAAACCCTTCCCGTCGCGACCGTCAGTCGACGTCCGGACCGGCTGCAGCGCCTGCTGCCCAAGCTGGTACTGGCGCCCACGGCCATCGCCATGGTCGTCTGCCTCTATGGCTACATGCTGTGGACGGCGGTGATCTCCTTCACCAACTCGCGCTTCCTGCCCAGCTACAGCTTCGCCGGCTTCGCCCAGTACGCGCGGCTGCTGGAGAACGATCGCTGGCTGGTGGCCTGCAAGAACCTGGCGATCTTCGGTGGCCTGTTCATCCTGCTGAGCCTGGCCATCGGTGTCTTCTTCGCTATCCTGCTGGACCAGCGCATCCGCCGCGAAGGCTTCATCCGCACCGTCTATCTCTATCCCATGGCGCTGTCGATGATCGTCACCGGCACCGCCTGGAAGTGGCTACTCAACCCCGGTATGGGGCTGGACAAGCTGCTGCGCGACTGGGGCTGGGAAGGCTTTCGCTTCGATTGGCTGGTGGACCCCGACCGGGTCATCTACTGCCTGCTGATCGCCGCCCTCTGGCAGGCCTCGGGTTTCGTCATGGCCATGTTCCTCGCTGGCCTGCGTGGCGTGGATTCCTCCATCCTGAGAGCCGCCCAGGTGGACGGGGCAGGGCTGCCGACCATCTATCTGCGCATCGTCCTGCCGAGTTTGCGGCCGGTGTTCTTCAGCGCGGTGATGATCCTCGCCCACATCGCCATCAAGAGCTTCGACCTGGTGATGGCCATGACCGCCGGTGGCCCCGGCTACGCCTCGGACCTGCCGGCGGTGTTCATGTACCAGCACACCTTCACCCGCGGCCAGATGGGCCTGGGTTCGGCCAGTGCGGTGCTGATGCTCGGCGCGGTGCTGGCGGTGCTGGTGCCCTACCTCTACTCGGAATTGCGGAGCAAGCGAAATGGCTAAGGCTCTGAACGTCAATCGCGTGGCCATCCACGCCACCCTGATCGTCGCCTGTGCGGTCTATCTGGTGCCGCTGGTGGTGATGCTGCTGACCAGCTTCAAGACCCCGGACGACGTCCGTACCGGCAACCTGCTCAGCCTGCCCCTGGACTGGACGGTGATCGGCTGGCTCAAGGCCTGGGACGCGGTCCACAGCTACTTCTGGAACTCCTTCATGATCACCGTCCCGGCGGTGCTCATCTCCACCTTCATCGGTGCGCTCAACGGCTATGCCCTGTCGAAGTGGCAGTTCCGCGGTTCGAATCTGCTGTTCAGCCTGCTGCTGTTCGGCTGCTTCATTCCCTTCCAGGTGATCCTGCTGCCGATGTCCTTCACCCTCGGCCAGCTGGGCCTGGCCAACACCACCACCGGCCTGGTGCTGGTGCACGTGATCTACGGCCTGGCCTTCACCACGCTGTTCTTCCGCAACTATTACGTGGGCATCCCCGATGCCCTCATCAAGGCGGCGCGGCTGGACGGGGCGGGCTTCTTCACCATCTTCTTCAAGATCCTGCTGCCGCTGTCCACGCCGATCGTGATGGTCAGCCTGATCTGGCAGTTCACCCAGGTATGGAACGACTTCCTGTTCGGCGTGGTGTTCGCCAGCGGCTCGTCGCAGCCCATCACCGTGGCCCTGAACAACCTGGTCAACACCAGCACCGGCGCCAAGGAATACAACGTCGACATGGCCGCCGCCATGATCGCCGCGCTGCCGACGCTGCTGGTCTACATCTTCGCGGGTAAGTATTTCGTCCGGGGCCTGACCTCGGGCGTGGTCAAAGGATAAGGAAGGCCACCATGGCAGCTCTCGAACTCAAAAGCGTACGCAAGACCTATGGCAACGCCGCCCAGGAAGCCCTCAAGGGCATCGACATCCGCATCGACGCCGGCCAGTTCCTCATCCTGGTCGGGCCCTCCGGCTGCGGCAAGTCCACCCTGATGAACGCCATCGCCGGCCTGGAAGACATCAGCAGCGGCGCCATCTGCCTGGATGGCGAGGACGTCACCCAGGTCGAGCCCAAGGATCGGGACATCGCCATGGTGTTCCAGTCCTACGCTCTGTACCCGACCATGACCGTGCGCGAGAACATCGCCTTCGGCCTGAAGATCCGCAAGACCCCCAGGGAGCAGATCGACGCCGAGGTGGCGCGGGTTGCCAAGCTGCTGCAGATCGAGCACCTGCTCGAGCGCAAGCCGGCACAGCTCTCTGGCGGCCAGCAGCAGCGCGTGGCCATGGGTCGTGCCCTGGCGCGGCGGCCCAAGCTCTACCTGTTCGACGAGCCGCTCTCCAACCTCGATGCCAAGCTGCGGGTGGAGATGCGCACCGAGATCAAGCTGATGCACCAGCGGCTGCAGACCACTACCGTCTACGTCACCCACGACCAGATCGAGGCCATGACCCTGGGCGACCGGGTCGCGGTGATGAAGGACGGCGAGGTGCAGCAATTCGGTACCCCGGAGGAGATCTACAACGACCCGGCCAATCTCTTCGTCGCCAGCTTCATCGGCTCGCCGCCAATGAACTTCGTACCGGTACGCCTGGAAGCGCGCGAGGGCAGGGTGGTGGCCCGCGTCACCGGCGATACCGGCGACAGCCAGGTCGAACTACCGGAACTGGATCCGGCACTGGTCGGGCGAGAGGCTATCCTTGGGGTGCGCCCGGAGCAGATTCAGTCCGCGCATCCGGCGGACAACGCCGTGCCGGGCATCCTCACCCGCGTCCAGGTGGTCGAACCGACCGGGCCGGATACCCTGCTCTATGCCGAGTGGAACGGCACCAAGGTCTGCTGCCGGGTAGCACCGGGCGAGGCACCGCGGGCCGGCGACCAGGTGCTCTGGCGCATAGATCCGCGACGGGCGGTGCTGTTCGACCCCGCGAGCGGTCGTCGACTTTCTTGATGGGTGCTCATGGCTGAAACGTTACAGCAATGGTAAGGTCCGCCCGCCGCCGCGCCTGACGTCGGGTCGCGGCCTTACCAAGGCTCGGGATCGACTCCCGGCTGCCGTGACAGACAGGAGAACAACAATGGCACTACCCCGCGTCGTGGTCTTTGGCGAAGCTCTTACCGACATCGTCCAGGGTAATCCTGGCGAATGGCGCGGCTATCCCGGCGGTGCGCCCTGGAACGTCGCACGCGGCCTGGCCCGTCTCGGGGTGGAAAGTGCCTTTGGCGGTGCCATCAGCCAGGACGGCCTGGGCGACGAGATCGCCTGGCAGTCGGAAACCGCAGGTCTGGACTGCCGCTTCCTGCAGCGGGTCGCCGCCGACCCGCTGGTGGCCATCGTGCCGTCGAGCCGTCCGCCGCGCTATTTCTTCGCCGGCGAAGCCGATCTGCAATTCGATCCGGCGCTGCTGCCGGATGGCTGGCTGGAGGCCGCCGAGGTCTGTCATTTCAGCTGCATCAGCCTGGCCCGCTATCCGCTGGCCGACACCCTGCTGGAGCTCGCGCGCCAGGCCAAGGCCGCTGGCAAGCGGCTGAGCTACGATCCCAACTGGCGCAACCTGATGGACGAGCGCTATCGCCAGCAGACCTTTCCCGAGCTGGTGCGCCTGGCCGACGACATCAAGCTGTCCGACGAAGACATCCGCCAGATCTATCCCGGCCTCGACGAGCGCGCGGCGCTGGACGAACTGCGCACCCTCAATCCCCAGGCGCGCATCCTCTTCACCCGTGGCGAGCACGGCCTGGTGCTCTACACTCCCGAGGGTGAGTGGCAGCAGGCCGCCATCGCCGTGGACGTGGCCGATACCGTTGGCGCGGGTGACGCCTGCATGGCCGGCTGGCTGGCCTCCGGCCTGCTGGGCCTGAGCGATATGCAGCAGCGGCTCAGATTCGCCGCGGCCAGTGCCTCGGTCTCTTGCCGCCATGCCGGTGCCTACGCCCCGACCCGGGCCGACGTGGAGGCCTTGCTGCAGCTGAGCCCCTGCTAGACGCTTTCCCTACAACAACAATAGTCGCCAAGGAAACCCGATGGACTTCCCCGATTTTCGTCGTCGCGAGACCCTGCTGGAGCACGTACGCCACACCCTGGCGTTCTACCACCCGCGTTGTGTCGATCCGCAGGGCGGCTTCTATCATTTCTTCAAGGACGACGGGACGATCTACGATCGCCAGACCCGCCACCTGGTTTCCAGTACCCGCTTCGTCTTCGATTTCGCCATGGCCTATCGGCACTTCGGTGACCCGGCCTATCTGGAGGCGACCCGCCACGGCCTGAGATATTTGCGCGAGCGGCATCGCCAGGCCAACGGCGGCTATGCCTGGCTGCTCGACGGCGACACCGTGGTGGATGGCACCAACCACTGCTACGGCCTGGCCTTCGTGGTGCTGGCCTATGCCCATGGTCTGCAGGCCGGCATCCAGGAAGCCCGCGGCTGGCTCAGTGAAGCCTGGGAATCCCTGGAGACCCGCTTCTGGCGCGAAGCCGATGGCCTCTACGTCGACGAGATCAGCGCCGACTGGCAGACCGTCTCGCCCTATCGCGGCCAGAACGCCAACATGCACGCCTGCGAAGCCCTGCTGGCCGCCTTCGAAGCCAGCGGCGAGGTGCGCTACCTGGATCGTGCCGAGATCCTGGCGCGCAACATGACCCAACGCCAGGCTGAGTTGACCCTCGGGCAGCGTGGCGTGGCCGACCAGGTCCCCGGCGGCCTGATCTGGGAGCACTACCACAGCGACTGGTCCATCGACTGGGACTACAACCGCGACGATCCGGCCAACCTGTTCCGCCCCTGGGGTTTCCAACCGGGGCACCAGGTCGAATGGGCCAAGCTGCTGCTGATCCTCGAACGCCACCGTCCCCAGCCCTGGCTGCTGCCGCGCGCCCAGGCGCTGTTCGACGTCTCCTGGCGGCTGAGCTGGGACGCCGAGCGCGGCGGCCTCTACTACGGCTTCGCCCCGGACGGCTCGCCCTGCGATCCGGACAAGTACTTCTGGGTCCAGGCCGAGGCCCTGGCCGCGGCGGCGCTGCTGGCCGAGCGCAGCGGCGAGCCCCGCTACTGGGAGCATTACGAGGCGCTCTGGCGCTACAGCTGGGAACATTTCATCGATCACGAGCACGGCGCCTGGTGGCGTCTGCTCGACCGTCGGAACCAGAAATACTCCGACGACAAGAGTCCGGCCGGCAAGGTCGACTACCACACCATGGGTGCCTGTTACGAAGTCCTCAACGTCCTGCCGTAAGAAGCTGTCCACGATCTCGCGAGCTGGAGCCAAACAAGGCCTTTTCAACGCAGTTTGGCCGACGCGCGGCAGATCGTGAGCAACTTCTAAGTAATAGAGACGCGGGTTTCGGGCCCTGGGTGCCATCACTTCAATAAAAAGGGATCTCAGTAATGAACAGTCAGAACCACAAGAATCGTCGGGGTATCGCACTGCCCCTGGTCTCCGCGCTCGCCCTCGCGGTAGCCGGTACCGTCCAGGCCGCACCCCAGGCCAATCCGGGTGGCAACTTCAGCGGCGTCAATAACACCGAGGCCGCCTTCCAGCCGCTGGGCAACACCATGACCGGCGACTGGGGCGGCGTGCGCAAGGACCTGCGTGACAAGGGCTGGGACATCAAGCTCGAATACGTGGGCGAGGGTGCCACCAACCTGCGCGGCGGTTATGACGACGACCGCACCGGCCGCTGGAGTTCCCAGTACATGTTCGGCCTCTGGGGCGACATGAACAAGATCGCCGGTTGGGAGAACTCGGTGTTCAAGGTCGCCATCACCTCCCGTGACGGCCGCAACCTGACCGATGATCGCATCACCGATCCGCGCGTCGGCGGCTACTCCTCGGTGCAGGAAGTCTACGGCCGTGGCCAGACCTGGCGTCTGACCCAGCTGTGGCTGTCCAAGGGCTTCTTCGACGGCCGCCTGGACATCAAGGCCGGTCGCTTCGGCGAAGGCGAGGACTTCAACTCCTTCGAGTGCGACTTCCAGAACCTGGCGTTCTGCGGCTCCCAGGTCGGTAACTGGGAAGGCGTCTGGTACAACTGGCCGGTCAGCCAGTGGGCCCTGCGCGTCAAGTACGCCCTGACCCCCGAACTGTTCGTCCAGGTCGGTGCCTACGAGCAGAATCCCTCGCTGCTGGAAACCGGCAACGGCTTCAAGCTCAATGGCAGCGGCACCAAGGGTGCGGTCCTGCCGGTGGAGATGGTCTGGTCGCCCAAGGTCAATGGCCTGCCGGGCGAATACCGCGTCGGCTACTACTACAGCACCGCCAAGGCCGACGACGTCTACGAGGACGTCAACGGCAACGCTGCGGCCCTCACCGGCCTGGATTACAAGGAGCATTCCAGCAAGCACGGCTACTGGGTCGTGGCACGCCAGCAGGTGACCGCCCACAACGACGACCCGAGCCGCGGCCTGTCGGTGTTCGCCAACTTCACCGCCCATGCCAAGGACGTCAACAAGGTCAGCAACTACGTCCAGGCCGGCGTGGTGTACAAGGGTCCCTTCGACGGCCGGCCCAAGGATGACATCGGCTTCGGCGTCGCTCGCATCAGCACCAACAGCGACTTCCGCGACAACCAGCGCGCCCTCAACCAGGCCGCCGGTGCCACGGACTACGACGATCCTGCCTACACCCCGCTGCAGCACAACGAGTACGACGCCGAGCTCTACTACGGGGTCCACGTCACCAACTGGCTGACCCTGCGTCCCAACCTGCAGTACATCAAGAACCCGGGTGGCGTGCGTGAGGTCGACAATGCCGTGGTGGGAGGCCTGAAGGTTCAAGCAGTCTTTTAAATAGCCCCCATAGCCCGCCCTCCAGCCGGATGGCACTGGCCAAGGCCCTGCAGTCGTTATACTGCAGGGCCTTTTTCATTTCCGAGGTTGCCGTGGGTAAGGTCGAAAGTCCCTGCATCAGCCAGTGCAAGATCAAGGACGACGTCTGCCAGGGATGTGGCCGCAAACGCTCAGAGATCAAGGGATGGAAGGAGCTGAAGGACCGCGAGCGCAAGGAAGTCATCGACAAGTCGAAAAAGCGCCTGAAGAAGCTCAAGAAGGGCTGAGGCTACTGCATAGGTCACCCTTGTATCGCGGCCATGGGCCGCTCCTACAGCTCGGGCTAAACTGTAGGAGCGGCCCATGGCCGCGATTACCAATGCCGGAAACGCATGCCTAATCAACAGGCATACCCCGAACCCGCTACTCCCGCTCCACTTCATCCAACAACCCCATGAACGCCTGCGCCGCATTCGAATGGGTGCGTTCCGTATGCAGGATGTACCCCAGTCGCCGCTCCAGCTGGATACCCGGCAGCGGCAGCCGGCGTACCTGATCATCCAGCAGGGTACGCGGCAGCACGCTCCAGGCCAGTCCGATGGACACCAGCATCTTGATGGTCTCCAGGTAGTTGGTACTCATGGCGATGTTGGGCGTCAGCCCCTGGGCATCGAATAGCCCATGCACGATCAGCCGAGTGAAGGTATTGCCGCCGGGAAATACCGCCGGATGCCGCGCCACGTCAGCCAGGGTCACCTGCTCCTGGTTCGCTAGCGCATGCTCGGGCGCGGCCACGAAATCCAGCGGATCGCTCCATACCGGCACTGCCTTGATCGGCGCCGCGGTCTGCGGCGCCAGGGTGATGATGGCCAGTTCTACCCGGCCATGCAGGATTTCGTCGTAAGCCGCCTCGGAGTCGAGGAAACGGATATCCAGTGCCACCTCCGGATATTCCCGGGTGAAGCGCCGCAGGATCGGCGGTAGGCGATGCAGGCCGATGTGATGACTGGTCGCCAGTGTCAGGCGGCCGCCGATGGCACCATTGAGATTGGTCAAGGCGCGGCGAGTGTCATCGATCACGCCTAGAATCTGATAGGCGCGCGGGAGCAGGGCACGGCCAGCTTCGGTCAAGCTGACCTCGCGGCCGATGCGGTCGAACAGCCGCAGCTCCAGCTGCTGCTCCAGCGCGGCGATGCGCTTGCTCACCGCGGGCTGGGTCAGGTGCAGGCGCTCGCCGGCGTCGGAGAAGCCGCCCGTTTCGGCGACGGCGACGAAGGCCTTCAGATTGGCGAGGTCCAAGACTTCGAATTCCTATTGGTTATGCGCTTCATGAAAAAGATGAATTTGTTTCATGCGAGCCTAGCGCGCTATCTTTGACCCCACAAGCACCAAGGGCATGCAAAGGCCCGTGCCGTTCCACGCCTGATGAGGAATCGATCCATGGCTGGCAAGACGCTCTACGACAAACTCTGGGATATGCACCTGGTCAAGCAGCGCGACGACGGTTCCGCGCTGCTCTACATCGACCGCCACATCATCCACGAGGTGACCTCGCCCCAGGCCTTCGAAGGCCTGCGTCTGGCCGGCCGCAAGCCCTGGCGCCTGGACGCCAACCTCGCGACCCTCGATCACAACGTGCCCACCACGCCCGATCGCAAGGAAGGCCTCGACTCCATCAAGGACGAGACCTCGCGCATCCAAGTCAAGACCCTGGACGAGAACTGCGACGACTTCGGCATCACCCAGTTCAAGATGAACGACGTGCGCCAGGGCATCGTCCATGTGATCGGCCCGGAGCAGGGCGCCGTGCTGCCCGGCATGACCGTGGTCTGCGGTGACTCCCACACCTCCACCAACGGTGCCTTCGGCGCCCTGGCCCATGGCATCGGTACCTCCGAGGTCGAGCACGTGCTCGCTACCCAGTGCCTGGTGGCCAAGAAGATGAAGAACATGCTGGTGAAGGTGGAGGGTGAATTGCCCTTCGGCGTCACCGCCAAGGACATCGTCCTCGCCATCATCGGCAAGATCGGCACCGCCGGCGGTAACGGCCATGCCATCGAATTCGCCGGCAGCGCCATCCGTGCGCTGTCCATGGAAGGCCGCATGACCATCTGCAACATGTCCATCGAGGCCGGTGCCCGCGTGGGCATGGTGGCGGTGGACCAGACCACCATCGACTACGTCGAGGGTCGTCCCTTCGCGCCCACCGGCGCCGTCTGGGAAGCCGCCGTGGCCCAGTGGCGCGGCCTGGTGTCCGATGCCGATGCCCACTTCGATACCGTGGTCGAACTCGACGCCGCCCAGCTCAAGCCGCAGGTCAGCTGGGGCACCTCGCCCGAGATGGTCCTGGCCGTCGACCAGCAGGTGCCGGACCCGGCCCGCGAAGCCGATCCGGTCAAGCGTGGCTCCATCGAGCGCGCCCTGAAATACATGGGCCTCAAGGCCAACCAGCCGATCACCGACATCGTGCTGGATCGCGTCTTCATCGGTTCCTGCACCAACTCCCGCATCGAGGACCTGCGTGCCGCCGCTGCCCTGGCCAAGGGCCGCAAGGTCGCCGCCACCCTCAAGCAGGCCCTGGTGGTGCCGGGCTCCGGCCTGGTCAAGGCCCAGGCCGAGCGTGAAGGCCTGGACAAGGTCTTCATCGAAGCCGGTTTCGAGTGGCGTGAGCCGGGCTGCTCCATGTGCCTGGCGATGAACGCCGACCGCCTGGAGAGTGGCGAGCACTGCGCCTCCACCTCCAACCGCAACTTCGAAGGCCGTCAGGGCGCCGGTGGCCGTACCCACCTGGTGAGCCCGGCGATGGCCGCCGCTGCCGCCATCGCCGGTCGTTTCGTCGACGTCCGCGACTTCGCCACCGCCTGAGGAGCCTGACCATGCAAGCCTTTACCCAGCACACCGGTTTGGTCGCGCCCCTGGATCGTGCCAACGTCGACACCGACCAGATCATTCCCAAGCAATTCCTCAAGTCGATCAAGCGCACCGGCTTCGGCCCGAACCTGTTCGACGAATGGCGCTACCTGGATGTCGGCCAGCCCGGCCAGGACAACAGCAAGCGGCCGCTCAACCCCGAGTTCGTGCTCAACCAGCCGCGCTATGCCGGCGCCAGCATCCTCCTGGCCCGCGAGAACTTCGGTTGTGGTTCCAGCCGCGAGCACGCGCCCTGGGCCCTGGATGGCTACGGCTTCCGCTCGGTGATAGCGCCCAGCTTCGCCGACATCTTCTTCAACAACAGCTTCAAGAACGGCCTGCTGCCGATCATCCTCGGCGATGCCGACGTGGACGAGCTGTTCCGTCAGGTCGAGGCCAACGAGGGCTACCAACTGGAGGTCGACCTCGAGAGCCAGACCGTGCGCCGGCCCGATGGCGTGGCCCTGGCGTTCGAGATCGATGCCTTCCGCAAGCATTGCCTGCTCAACGGCCTGGACGACATCGGCCTGACCCTGCAGGATGCCGACGCCATCGCGAGCTTCGAAGCCCGCTATCGCCAGAGCAGTCCCTGGATGTTCCCCAGCGCTTGACCCAGCCGCCGATCCCCGGGATCGGCGCTTTCCCGGAGGCTCCATGAGCGGTGAACACGAGCAACACGTACAGCAGCAATTCGGCGCCACCGCCGAGGCCTATCTGACCAGTGCCGTCCACGCCCAAGGCGCCGAACTGCTCGAACTGCGCGACGCCGTGGCACGCCGCGAGAATGCCAAGGTCCTCGACCTCGGCTGTGGCGGCGGTCACGTCAGCTATAACGTGGCACCGGTGGCAGGGCAGGTCATCGCCCTCGACCTGGCCGAGGAGATGCTCTCGGTGGTCAAGCGCAGCGCCGCCGAGCAGGGCCTGGACAACATTGGTGTCCAGCCCGGCATGGCCGAGCACCTGCCGTTCGGCGATGCCAGCTTCGACTTCGTCTTCAGTAGATACTCCGCCCACCACTGGCGCGACATCGGCGCGGCCCTGCGCGAAGTGCGCCGGGTGCTGCGACACGGTGGCGAAATGGCCATCATCGACGTGGTGTCGCCGGCCAACCCGCGCCTGGACACCTACCTGCAGACGGTGGAGATCCTGCGCGACATCAGCCATGTGCGTAACTACTCCCTGGCCGAGTGGCACCGCCTGCTGGACATGGCCCGCCTGGGCGTGACCCGCTGCCGCCGCCAGCGCCTGCGCCTGGACTTCGCCAGCTGGACCGAACGCATGCGTACGCCCGAGCCCCAGTGCCAGGCCATCCGTAGCCTGCAGAACAAGATCGGCCAGGAAGTCCGCCAGTATTTCGAAATCGACCGCGACGGCTCCTTCAGCGTCGACGTCATGGTTCTCTGGGCCCAGCCCATCTGATTTGGAACAGGAAACGACAATGAGCAAGCAGATCCTCATCCTGCCGGGCGACGGCATCGGTCCGGAAATCATGGCCGAGGCGGTCAAGGTGCTGGAGACGGTCAACCGCGACTACGAGCTGGGTTTCGAGTTGGTCCATGACGACCTGGGCGGCGCTGCCATCGACCGTTATGGCGTGCCCCTGGCCGACGAGACCCTGGAACGTGCCCGCGCCGCCGACGCCGTGCTGCTGGGCGCCGTGGGCGGTCCCAAGTGGGACAAGCTCGAGCGCGACATCCGTCCCGAGCGCGGCCTGCTGAAGATCCGCTCCGCCCTGGGCCTGTTCGGCAACCTGCGCCCGGCCATCCTCTATCCGCAACTGGCCGAGGCCTCCACCCTCAAGCCCGAAGTGGTATCGGGGCTGGACATCCTCATCGTCCGTGAACTGACCGGCGGCATCTATTTCGGCTCGCCGCGCGAGACCCGGGTGCTGGAGAATGGCGAACGCCAGGCCTTCGACACTCTGCCGTACAGCGAAGGCGAGATCCGTCGGATCGCCCGCGTCGGCTTCGACATGGCCCGCCTGCGCGGTCGCAAGCTGTGCACGGTGGACAAGGCCAACGTGCTGGAATCCAGTCGCCTGTGGCGCGAAGTGGTGGAGGAGGTGGCCAAGGACTATCCGGACGTCGAGCTCAGCCATATGTACGTCGACAACGCCGCCATGCAGCTGGTCCGCGCGCCCAAGCAGTTCGATGTCATCGTCACCGACAACATGTTCGGCGACATCCTCTCCGACGAAGCCTCGATGCTCACCGGCTCCATCGGCATGCTCCCCTCGGCTTCCCTGGACGCCCACAACAAGGGGATGTACGAACCCTGCCATGGCTCGGCGCCCGATATCGCTGGCCAGGGCGTAGCCAATCCGCTGGCCACCATCCTCTCGGTGGCCATGATGCTCCGCTATACCTTCGGCGCCGCCGACGCGGCCGAAGCCATCGAGGCGGCCGTGGGCAAGGTGCTCGACCAGGGGCTGCGGACCGGTGACATCTGGTCGGAAGGCAAACGGCGGGTCGGTACCCGCGAGATGGGCGAAGCAGTAGTAGGGGCGCTCGTAAGGCGTTAATCTGATCGGCCGCCGGGGGAGGCGGCCGTCCTCAAGACAACAAAGGTGCAGTAGCGATGAAGCGTGTAGGTCTGATCGGTTGGCGTGGCATGGTGGGCTCCGTGCTCATGCAGCGCATGCTCGAAGAGCGGGATTTCGACTTGATCGAGCCCGTGTTCTTCACCACCTCCAACGTCGGCGGTGAAGGCCCGGCCATCGGCAAGGGCGTGGCGCCGCTCAAGGATGCCTACAGCATCGACGAGCTGAAGACCCTCGACGTCATCCTCACCTGCCAGGGCGGCGACTACACCAGCGAGGTGTTCCCCAAGCTGCGCCAGGCCGGCTGGAAAGGCTACTGGATCGACGCGGCTTCCAGCCTGCGCATGCAGGACGACGCCGTCATCGTGCTGGACCCGGTCAACCGTCGCGTCATCGACCAGGCCCTGGCCGATGGCCGCAAGGACTTCATCGGCGGCAACTGCACCGTCAGCCTGATGCTGATGGCCCTGGGTGGGCTGTTCGAAGCCGGTCTGGTGGACTGGATGAGCGCCATGACCTACCAGGCCGCCTCCGGCGCCGGTGCCCAGAACATGCGCGAGCTGATCCGCCAGATGGGCGCGACCCACGCCGCCGTCGCCGACAGCCTGGCCGATCCGGCCAGCGCCATCCTCGACATCGACCGCCAGGTCGCCGAGACCCTGCGCAGCGAAGCCTTCCCCACCGAGCAATTCGGCGTGCCCCTGGCCGGCAGCCTGATCCCCTGGATCGACAAGGAATTGCCCAACGGCCAGAGTCGCGAAGAGTGGAAGGCCCAGGCCGAGACCAACAAGATCCTCGGCCGCTTCAAGAACCCCATCCCGGTGGACGGCATCTGTGTGCGCATCGGCGCCATGCGCTGCCACAGCCAGGCGCTGACCATCAAGCTGAACAAGGATGTGCCGCTGTCCGACATCCACGGTCTGATCAGCCAGCACAACCCCTGGGTCAAGCTGGTGCCGAACAACCGCGATGTCAGCGTGCGCGAGCTCACGCCGGCCGCCGTCACCGGCACCCTGAGCGTGCCGGTCGGTCGTCTGCGCAAGCTCAACATGGGTTCCCAGTACCTGGGCGCCTTCACCGTCGGCGACCAGCTGCTATGGGGCGCCGCGGAGCCGCTGCGGCGCATGCTGCGTATCCTGCTGGAGCAGTAGGCTACTAGTTAAACGTTTGCCAGTAGAGGAGGGCCGCCAGTAAAGTGCGGCCCTCTTTCGTTTTGGACCGCCTATCATGACTGCCAGAGATATCGCCCTCGTTGGTGCGACCAGCGCCTACGGCGAAGCCATTCGCGAGCTGCTGGACGAGCGTGACGTGCCCCTCGGGCGCCTGCACCTGCTCGCCAGCGGTGAATCGGCGGGGCAGAATCTGCCCTTCCGAGGCAGCAACCTGAGAGTCACGGGGCTCGAAGGCTTCGATTTCGCCCAGGTCGGCATCGTCATTCTCGCCGCCCCGGCCGCCGTGGTGGAGACCTTGAAGCCGCAACTGGCCGCCGCCGGCTGCGCGGTACTCGACCTCAGCGGCGCCTCGGCCGCGGCGTCCGTGCTGCCGCGCATCAACGGCGAGCGCCTCGATCGCCTGCCCGCCGCGCCCTGGCTCGGCGTACCCCTCGCCGCCGCCCAGGCCGCCGCCAGCGTGGCGGCGGTGCTGGCCCGCCTCAACACCCTGGCCGACGCTTCCCTGACCGCCTGTCTTGCCGCCTCCGGTGCTGGGCGTGGCGGTGTCGAGGAACTGGCGCGCCAGGCCACCGAGTTGCTCAACGGTCGCCCGGTCGAGGCCCGGCTGTTCGAAGGCCAGCTGGCGTTCAACCTGCTCGGTCGTACCGGTGCTCCGGCAGCGGATGGCTATACTGCCCAGGAACATCGTCTGTTGGACGAATGTCAGCAGGTACTGGGCGAAACCTTGCCGGTGCTCGACGTCACGGCGCTGCAGGCGCCCGTGTTCTTTGGTGACAGCCTGGCACTGAGCCTGAGGGGCGTGGAGCCCTGGGAGCTGCAGCAGGTGCTGGAGGCCCTGGGTGACGAGCCCGGGCTGGCGCTCGATGAGGACGTTGATTGTCCTTCCGCAGTGGGTGATGCCCTGGGGCGGGAGGAGGTACTGGTGGGGCGGGTACGGCTGCATCCGCGGGATGCGCGGAGGCTGGAATGCTGGTTGGTGGCGGACAACGTCAGATTGTCGGCGCTGACGGCCGTTCAGCTGGCCGAATTGTTGCTTAAACAGTCGGCCTAAAAGATACTCCGTGAAACGTTTCGCCTTGGTCGCCTGAGCGACGAGGGCGTTGACGCAGCACGCAGCGATGGACACAGGCGCCGCTCTCATGGCGCGGTCGATAGCTTCTAAAAAGGGACGGTCATGGTTCGAGTTCAGAAACTGGTGCGGGCAATTGCAGCGGCGAGCGCCTTGATGTCCGGCGCGGCCCAGGCCCTTAGCCTGGGGGAGATCCACCTCAATTCCGCTCTCAACCAGCCTTTCGATGCCACCATCGATCTGTCGGACCTGCGTGATCTCGGCTCCGCCGACTTGCGGCCCAGCCTTGCCTCTCCCGAAGAGTTCGGCAAGGCCGGCGTGGATCGCGCCTTCTTCCTGAACGATCTGAAGTTCGCGCCGGAAACGCGCAATGGCCGCACGGTCATCCGCGTCACCTCGGCACGCCCGGTGCGCGAACCCTATCTGAATTTCCTGCTCGAGGTGAATTGGCCCAGCGGACGCATCCTCCGCGAGTACACCGTGCTGCTCGATCCGCCGCTGTATACCCCGCAGGCGGCCGCGGCACCCTTCGCCCCCCAGGTCCCGGCGACCCCTCGGCCTCGAGCGACCGCGCCGGAAGCCCCGCGCCCGGCGGCGGCGCCCGTTGCGCCGGCCCCCACTGCTCCCCAGGCGCCCGGTACCTACACCACCGAAGCCCGCGATACCCTTTGGGAAGTCGCCGCGCGCAACCGGCCTTCGGGCAGTGTCAGCGTCGACCAGACCATGCTGGCGATCCAGGACCTCAACCCGGACGCCTTCATCGACCGCAACATCAACCTGATGAAGAGCGGCCAGGTGTTGCGCCTGCCCGACCAGGCCCAGGTCAAGACGCGCTCCCAACGTGAAGCCGTGGCCGAGATCGCGCGCCAGACCCGTACCTGGAAGCAGGGCGGCGACAGCGCCGCGTCCGGCACGCCGCGCCGCCAGGTGGACGCCTCCAGCCAACCGGGTACCACCGAGGCGCCCGCTGCCGCTGCCCCCAGGGACAACCTCAAGCTGCTCTCCGGCCAGCCGGCGAACAAGCCTGGCGATGCCGCCAACGGCAAGGGTGGCAAGGGTAGCGACCAGGCCCTGGCCGATCGCCTCGCCGTGACCCAGGAAAGCCTGGATACCACGCGCCGCGAGAACGACGAACTCAAGAGCCGTCTGGGTGACCTGCAATCGCAGCTCGACAAGCTGCAGAAGATCATGCAGCTCAAGGATGCCCAGCTCGCCCGCATGCAGGCCACCATGGCCAATCCCCAGGCTGCGGGCCAGCCCGCGCCGAGTACGCCCGAGACGCCGGCTACGGCAACGCCGTCGGTGAACGGCGCGCCGCCAGTTGCCCAGGAGCCTAGCGCGGCCGCGCCAGCCGCTACGCCGCCCGTGGAGACGCCGCCCGCCCAACCCACCACGCCGCCCGCCAGCGAGGCCGGAACCGGCACGGCTCCGCCGGCCGCCAGCGAACCCAAGGTCATCCCCGTCACGCCAAGCACGCCGGCTACGCAGCCCACGGAGGCGACCAACAGCTTCCTTGACGACATCCTCAGCAACCCGCTGTGGCTCGGCATCATCGGTGGCAGCGCCTTGCTGGCTCTGCTGGTGCTGCTGATGGTCAATTCGCGGCGCAATGCGGTGAAGGAAGCCGAGCGCGCCCGTGATGCCGAAGCGGCGCGTACCGATACCGCCTTCGATCCGGACCCGGAACTCGGCGATCACCACGGCCTCGCCGGTCTGGAGCTGAGCCAGAATCCCCAGGACGCCAGCCGCGACGCCGATGCTCAGGATGACGCCCTCGGCCAGGCGGACATCTACATGGCCTACGGGCGCTTCAGCCAGGCGGCCGAAGTGCTCAAGAAGGCCAGCGACCAGGAACCCCACCGAGCCGACTTGCGCCTCAAGCTCATGGAAGTCTACGCCGAGATGGGCGACAAGGACGGCTTCCAGCGCGAGGAGAGCGAACTCAAGGAAATCGGTGGTGCCCAGCCGGCGGTCGATCACCTGAAATCGCGCTATCCGGCCATGGCCACCGTGGCCGTGGGCGCCGCCACCGTGGGGGCCGCGGCCCTGGCCGCCGCCCACGAGTTGAGTGAGGAGTCATCACGTAACCAGGGGTTCTCGGCCACCGAGGACAGCCAGGACTTCGACCTGTCACTGGATGATTTCGGCAACGACGAGCCTCGTCCGGCCGCCGGTCCGGCCGAAGAGCCGCTGTTCGGCGAAGCCTTCGCCGAGGCCCAGGCCGGTAGCCGGGATGCCCGCGACGATTTCGACTTCGATCTCAATTTCGATCCGGCCCCCGCCGGCTCGCCTGCCAGTCCGACGGCCAAGGACGATGACTTTGCCCTGGATTTCAGCGAATTCGAACGCCAAGGCGACCTGGCGCAGGACGAAACCAGTGCGCCGTCCGCGGCGGATTCGGCCTTCGATGAGCCGCTGACGCCCCGTGAGCCGGCCGCCGACAGCGAGTTGCCGGCCAATTTCGACCTATCCGACCTCGAGGAGCGGCCGGCACCCAAGCGCGAGAGCGACGAGGAATTCGCCGCGCGCCTGCAGGAAGCCTCCCGCCAGTTCGATGCCGAGACCACGAAGGGGGGCGCCGCCGGGGACGGCCTGGACGATTTCGACTTCCTCTCCGGTGAGGACGAGACCGCGACCAAGCTGGACCTGGCGCGCGCCTACATCGACATGGGCGATCCCGAAGGGGCCCGCGACATCCTCGACGAGGTATTGGCCGAGGGCAATGCCGGGCAACAGCAGGAGGCCCGGGAGATCCTCGCCCAGCTCAGCTGATGCCTGTTGCACTTGGCAGAGGAGGGGAGGCGCTATAAGCTGCCTCCCCTTTTTTTCGCCTGACTGTCGCCTTGGATTTTCTAGACCCCACGATCATCGTCCCTCCGCAACGCATCGCGCTCGGCGTCGAGTACAAGGGTGCTCGCTATCGCGGCTGGCAACGCCAGCAACCCGGGGTGCGCTCCGTTCAGGAGACCTTGGAAGACGCGCTGTCCGAGGTCGCCGCGGCGCCCATCGCCCTTCACTGTGCCGGACGAACCGATTGTGGCGTGCACGCCACCGGCCAGGTGGTGCATTTCGAGTCTCCCGTTTCCCGGCCGCTCAAGGCCTGGGTGATGGGCACCAACGCCAATCTGCCCTCGGATATCAGCGTGACCTGGGTCAAGCCGGTCAGCGACGAATTCCATGCCCGCTTCAGTGCCATGGCCCGGCGATACCGCTATGTGATCTACAACGATCCGATCCGACCCGCGCACCTGGCAGAGGAGGTCACCTGGAATCATCGCCCCTTGCGCGTCGAGCCCATGCGCGAAGCGGCCCAGGTGCTGCTCGGTACGCATGATTTCACCTCCTTCCGGGCCAAGGCCTGCCAGGCCAAGTCGGCGATCAAGACCATCCATCACCTGCGTCTCTGGCAGAGCGGGCGACTGATCGTCCTCGACATCCGCGCCAATGCCTTCCTGCATCACATGGTGCGCAACATCGCCGGGGTGCTGATGGCGGTCGGTTGCGGCGAGCGGCCAGTGGAGTGGGTGGGCGAGGTCCTGGCCGCGCGGGAGCGGCGCCTGGGCGGCGTCACCGCTCACCCCTATGGCCTCTATCTGGTAAGGGCCGAGTATCCCGAGCACCTGCCCCTGCCCGAGCGCCCGCTGGGGCCGCTGTTCCTCGGGCATATCCCCGAGTTGGATGACCCCCAAGGCTGACGCTGGACGGGCGGTCTGCTAACATCCATCGATTTGGGACGAGGTCATTCCAGTTTGGCTAACGTTCGAGTGAAGATCTGCGGGATCACCCGGGTCGAGGATGCCCTGGCCGCCGCGGCGGCCGGTGCCGACGCCATCGGCCTGGTGTTCTACGCCCGCAGTCCGCGGGCGGTCAGCGCGGCCCAGGCCCGGCAGATCGTGGCGGCCTTGCCGCCCTTCGTGACCAGCGTGGGGCTCTTCGTCGATGCCTCTCCCTGCGAGATCGAGGAAACGCTGGACGCCGTGCCCCTGGATCTCCTGCAGTTCCACGGCGACGAGACGCCGGCCCAGTGTGCCCGCTATCGTCGCCCTTACATCAAGGCGCTGCGCATGCGCGAAGACATCGACCTCGCCGCCATCGCCCAGGACTACGCCGGCGCTCGCGGGCTGCTGCTCGACACCTATGTCGCCGGTGTGCCCGGTGGCACCGGCCAGGCCTTCGACTGGACGCGCGTGCCGCGGGAGCTGCCGCTACCGTTGATCGTTGCCGGCGGCCTGGAGGCGGACAACGTCGCCACGGCCATCGCGGCGGCGCGGCCCTATGGGGTGGATGTGAGTGGCGGCGTGGAGCAGGCCAAGGGCATCAAGGACGCGGCTGAGATCGCGCGATTCATTGCCGCCGTGCGGAGTGCCCCGATCCCCTGATGTGACCCTCGCAGGGCGGTGACCGTCCACACCTGCGACATATTCGACAGGCCCGCCGCGGCAGGCCTGAAGTCCGACTCCGGCGGAGGCGGCATTGAGACGTGGTAGTGGCCCCCGAGCGGGCATTGCCGAACCCTATATACGGATGCTCAAGGAAGGCGTGGCCTAGGTCGCGCTGGGAGCCCATGCAAGTGGAGAGAGATGCATGAGCAATTGGCTGGTCGACAAACTGATTCCTTCCATCATGCGGTCCGAGGTGAAGCGCAGTTCGGTACCGGAAGGTCTTTGGCACAAGTGTCCGGCCTGCGAAGCGGTCCTCTATCGTCCGGAGCTGGAAAAGAACCTGGACGTGTGCCTGAAGTGCGGTCATCACATGCGCATCAACGCGCGTCGCCGGCTGGACATCTTCCTCGATGCCGACGGGCGTGAAGAGCTGGGTGCCGAACTGGAGCCGGTGGATCGGCTGAAATTCCGCGACAGCAAGAAGTACAAGGATCGCTTTACCGCGGCGCAGAAGGAGACCGGCGAGAAAGACGCGCTGATCTCCATGCGTGGCACCCTCAAGGGCATGCCGGTGGCGGTCTGCGCCTTCGAATTCTCCTTCATGGGCGGCTCCATGGGGGCCGTGGTGGGTGAGCGTTTCGTCCGTGCCGCCAACGTGGCCTTGGAAGAGCGCTGCCCGCTGATCTGCTTCTCCGCCTCGGGCGGTGCGCGGATGCAGGAAGCCCTGATTTCCCTGATGCAGATGGCCAAGACCTCCGCAGTGCTGGCGCGCCTGCGCGAAGAGGGCATCCCCTTCATCTCGGTGCTGACCGATCCGGTCTATGGTGGCGTCTCCGCGAGTCTGGCGATGCTGGGTGACGTCATCGTCGCCGAGCCCAAGGCGCTGATCGGCTTCGCCGGTCCCCGCGTGATCGAGCAGACCGTGCGCGAAAAACTGCCGGAAGGCTTCCAGCGCAGCGAATTCCTGCTGGACCACGGCGCCGTCGACATCATCGTGCCGCGCAGGGAGCTGCGTGATCGCCTGGCCCGCCTGCTGGCGACCTTCCAGCACCAGCCGGCTCCGGCGGCCTGATGCCTTCGCGCAGCCTCGCGCAGTGGCTGGCCTATCTCGAGCAGCTGCATCCCTCGGCGATCGACATGGGCCTGGACCGGGTGCGCGAGGTCGCGCAGCGATTGGGCCTGGCCCGGCCGGCGCCGCGGGTGGTGACCGTCACCGGCACCAACGGCAAGGGCTCTACCTGCGCCTTTCTCGCCAGCCTGCTGCGCGCCAACGGCCAGCGGGTCGGCGTCTACGCCTCGCCGCACCTGGTGCGCTACAACGAGCGGGTGGACGTCGAGGGCACCCTGGCGAGCGATGACGACCTCTGTACCGCCTTCGCTGCGGTAGAGGCTGCGCGCGGCGAGATCAGCCTGACCTATTTCGAAATGGGCACCCTGGCAGCCTTCTGGCTGTTGGAGCGTGCCCAGCTGGACGTCGCCGTCCTCGAGGTCGGGCTTGGTGGCCGCCTGGATGCGGTGAACCTGATCGACGCCGACCTGGCGCTGGTCACCAGCATCGGCCTGGATCATGCCGAATGGCTGGGCGACACCCGCGAAAGCGTGGCGGTGGAAAAGGCCGGCATCTTCCGCGCCGGCAAGCCCGCCCTCTGTGGCGACCCGCAGCCGCCGGTCGAGCTGGCCCAGGCCGCCGAGCGTCTGGGCGCGCCCTTGCTGCAGCGGGGCGAAGCCTTCGATCTGCAGGTCGAGAGTGCCAGCTGGTTCTGGCGTGGCCGCGATGCCCAGGGTAACGGCCTGACACTGGCCGGCCTGCCGCTGCTGGATCTGCCCATGGAGAATGCCGCCCTGGCGTTGCAGGCCTATGCCCTGCTCGGACTGCCCTGGCATCCGGAGCGGATCGCCGCGGCGCTGCTGGCCACACGCATGACCGGTCGGCTGGATCGTCGCCAGGTCGCGTGGGCAGGGGAGAGGCGCCAGGTGCTGCTGGACGTGGCCCACAATCCGCATGCGGCCGAGTACCTGGCGCGCCGTCTGACCATGAAGCCTGTCGCAGGCGTACGCCGCGCCGTGTTCGGGGTGCTGGCGGACAAGGACTTGGACGGTATCCTGGCACCGCTGGAGCGACTCTTCGCCAATTGGGCGGTAGCCACGCTGCCGACCGGCCGCAGTCGCGACGGTGCCGAGGTGGCAGCCATCCTCACCGCCCGGGGCGCCCAGGCCGAGGCCCATGCTTCCCTGGCCGCCGCCTTCGATGCCCAGTTGGCGGCCAGCACCGCGGACGACGAGGTGGTCGTGTTCGGCTCCTTCTACAGCGTCGCCGAGGTGCTCGCGCAGCTCGATCCTCTATCCGAATCCGCGGAGGCCTAACCCATGCTCAAGCAACGAGTCATCGGAGCGCTGGTGCTGCTGGCGCTGATCATCATCTTCGTGCCCATGCTCTTCAGCCGCCAGGACGATGCCCGCAAGGTGGTGGTCGAGACCCCGCCGCAACCCGCTGCGCCGACCGTGCCCAGCACCGAGGTGCAACCGGTGCAGACGCCCGAGGCGCCGCCGGTGGAAGTGGTGCCCGACGATCCGGCCAAGCCGCTCGGCAAGCCGCAGACGCCCATTGCCGGAACCGTCGGCCAGGCACCGGTGCAGAACGCTCCGGCCAGTCCGCCGCCAGCCCAGCCCCAGGCTGCTCCATCCGCCCCGGTGGCCAAGGCGGCGCCGACCACTGCGCCTGCAGCGCCGGCCGCTACCCCCGCACCGGCAGCCAAGCCCGATACGCGGCTGGGCGCAGCCAATCTGCCGGTCAGCTGGTCGGTCCAGCTTGCCAGCCTGTCATCGCGTCCCAGTGCCGATGCGCTGCAGGCCAAGCTGCGCAGCCAGGGTTACAACGCCTACGTGCGTACCGCCGATGGCATGAACCGGGTCTTCGTCGGGCCAGTGATAGAGCGGAGCGAGGCCGATCGGCTGCGCGACCAGCTCAACAAGCAGAATGGCGTCAAGGGCTTCGTCGTACGCTTTCAGCCGGAGCGCGGTTAACCCGGTGATCAGGCTCTGCTAGAATGCAGGGCCTTTTTGTAAGTGGACCTTGCCGTGGGCTTCACCTGGGTGGACTGGGCGATCGTCGCCGTCGTCATCGTTTCCAGCCTGATCAGTCTCAGGCGCGGCTTCGTCAAGGAAGCGCTGTCGCTGGCCACCTGGATCGTCGCTGGCGGCGTCACCTGGGTGTTCGGCGGAGCGCTCTCCACCTATCTGGTGGACTATATCCAGGTACCTTCCGGGCGGGTGATCGCCGCCTGTGTCATTCTCTTCGTGCTGACCCTGCTCGTGGGCGCCCTGGTGAGCTTCTTGCTTGGTGAATTGATCCGCGTCACCGGATTGTCGGGCACCGATCGTTTCCTGGGCATGGCCTTCGGGGCGGCCCGCGGTGCTTTGCTCATTACCGTGGCCGTGGGGCTCTTGAGCCTCGGACCGGTCCAGCAGGATGGCTGGTGGCAGCAGTCGGTACTGGTGCCGCATTTTCTCCTGGTAGCCGATTGGTCGAAGAATCTGCTGTTGGGCTTTGCCGGCCAATGGCTGGGCTCGACGCCCATGCCGAGTCTGCAGTTGTTGCCGCAGCTGGGGCCCAAGGCTCCTTGAACCGTTTTCCAGGCTCCGCTCCGCCGGGGTCATCCGGCGATGGTTCGCCATCGCATCACTTGAAACAGTGGGGTCGCGTCACATGTGTGGCATCGTAGGTATCGTGGGCAAGACGAACGTCAACCAGTCGTTGTACGACGCGCTCACCGTCCTTCAACATCGCGGTCAGGATGCCGCCGGTATCGTGACCAGTCGGGACGGCAAGCTGTACCTGCGCAAGGACAACGGCCTGGTCCGTGACGTCTTCCAGCAGCGACACATGCAGCACCTGATCGGCCACATGGGCATCGGCCACGTGCGCTATCCCACCGCCGGCAGTTCCAGCTCCGCCGAGGCGCAGCCGTTCTACGTGAACTCGCCCTATGGCATCACCCTGGCGCACAACGGCAACCTGACCAACGTCGAGCAGCTGTCGCGGGAGATCTACGAATCCGACCTGCGCCACGTCAACACCAACTCCGATTCCGAGGTGCTGCTCAACGTCTTCGCCCACGAGCTGGCGGTGCGCAACAAGCTGCAGCCCACCGAGGACGACGTCTTCGCCGCCGTCTCCGAGGTGCATGAGCGTTGCCGGGGTGGCTATGCGGTGGTGGCCATGATCACCGGCTACGGCATCGTCGGCTTCCGCGATCCCAATGCCATCCGCCCCATCGTCTTCGGCCAGCGGCACACCGAGTACGGCGTGGAATACATGATCGCCTCCGAGAGCGTCGCCCTCGACGTGCTCGGTTTCACCCTGATCCGCGACCTGGAGCCGGGCGAAGCGGTGTACATCACCGAAGACGGCCGTCTCTACACCCGCCAGTGCGCGCAGAATCCCCAGTACGCGCCCTGCATCTTCGAGCATGTCTACCTGGCCCGGCCGGACTCCATCATCGATGGCATCTCGGTGTACAAGGCGCGCCTGCGCATGGGGGAGAAGCTCGCCGAGAAGATCCAGCGCGAGCGCCCGGACCACGATATCGACGTGGTCATCCCGATCCCGGATACCAGCCGTACCGCGGCCCTGGAACTGGCCAACCACCTGGGCGTGAAGTTCCGCGAGGGCTTCGTCAAGAACCGCTACATTGGCCGGACCTTCATTATGCCCGGCCAGGCCGCGCGCAAGAAGTCGGTGCGCCAGAAGCTCAACGCCATCGAGCTGGAATTCCGCGGCAAGAACGTGATGCTGGTGGACGACTCCATTGTGCGTGGCACCACCTGCAAGCAGATCATCCAGATGGCCCGCGAAGCCGGTGCCAAGAAAGTCTACTTCTGCTCGGCGGCGCCGGCGGTGCGTTTCCCCAACGTCTACGGCATCGACATGCCAAGCGTGCACGAGCTGATCGCCCACGGGCGGACCACCGAGGAAGTCGGTGAGCTGATCGGCGCCGACTGGCTGCTCTATCAGGACATACAGGACCTCAAGGAAGCCGTGCGTACCCGCAAGGCGCCCAAGGTCGAGCAGTTCGATTGCGCGGTGTTCGATGGCGAGTACATCACCGGCGACGTCGATGCCGCCTATCTGAATCGCATCGAGCAGGCGCGCAACGACGCCGCCAAGGTCAAGCACCAGGCGGTGAGCGCCATCATCGACCTCTACAACGACTAAGGAGCTGCACATGAGCCAAGACTGGGATGCCGGACGCCTGGACAGTGATCTCGAGGGCGCGGCCTTCGAGACCTTGGCGGTGCGGGCCGGGCAGCAGCGCTCGCCGGAAGGCGAGCACGGCGAGGCGCTGTTCCTGACCAGCAGCTATGTGTTCCGGACCGCCGCCGATGCGGCGGCACGGTTCGCCGGCGAGGTGCCGGGCAACGTCTATTCGCGCTACACCAACCCCACGGTGCGCACCTTCGAGACCCGCATCGCGGCCCTCGAAGGCGCCGAGCAGGCGGTGGCCACCGCCTCGGGCATGTCAGCCATCCTGGCCATGGTGATGAGCCTGTGCAGCGCCGGTGACCACGTGCTGGTCTCGCGCAGCGTGTTCGGCTCCACCATCAGCCTGTTCGAGAAGTACTTCAAGCGCTTCGGCATCGAGGTGGACTATCCGCCGTTGGCCGATCTCGAGGCCTGGCGGACGGCCTGCAAGCCCAACACCCGGCTGTTCTTCGTCGAGTCGCCGTCCAACCCCCTGGCCGAGCTGGTGGACATCGCCGCCCTGGCCGAGATCGCCCAGGCCCAGGGCGCGCTGCTGGCAGTGGACAACTGCTTCTGCACCCCGGCGCTGCAAAGGCCGCTGGCGCTGGGTGCCGATATCGTCATCCATTCGGCGACCAAGTACATCGATGGCCAGGGCCGCGGCATGGGTGGCGTGGTGGCCGGCCGGGCCGAGCAGATGAAGGAGGTGGTGGGCTTCCTGCGCACCGCCGGGCCGACCCTCAGCCCCTTCAATGCCTGGCTGTTCCTCAAGGGCCTGGAGACCCTGAAGATCCGCATGCAGGCCCACAGCCAGACCGCGCTGGAGCTGGCGCGCTGGCTGGAAGGGCAGCCGGGTATCGAGCGCGTCCACTACGCCGGCCTGGAAAGCCATCCGCAGCACGACCTGGCCCGCCGCCAGCAGTCGGCTTTCGGCGCGGTGGTGAGTTTCGAGGTGGCGGGCGGGCGTGACGCCGCCTGGCGCTTCATCGATGCCACCCGGATGATCTCCATCACCACCAACCTGGGTGATACCAAGACCACCATCGCCCACCCGGCGACCACTTCGCACGGGCGGCTGTCACCGGCCGAGCGGGCCAATGCCGGGATCCGCGACAGCCTGATCCGGGTTGCCGTGGGTCTGGAAGACCTGGGTGACCTGCAGCAGGACCTGGCCCGCGGACTGGCGGCGCTATGAGTCTGCTGTTCGCACCGGTGGAGCCGCGGGTCGCTCTGGTCACGGGCGCGGCCCGGGGCATCGGCCTCGGCATCGCCGCCTGGCTGATCGCCGAGGGCTGGCGCGTGGTGATAGCCGACGTCGAGCAGGCACGCGGTGCCAAGGTGGCGGAGGCCCTCGGCGAGCGGGCCTGGTTCGTCGCCCTGGACGTGGCGGACGAGACCCAGGTGGAGGCCGCTGTCGCCCAGGTGATCGGCCAGTTCGGTCGCCTGGATGCCCTGGTCAACAACGCCGGGCTCGCCGCGGCGCAAGGCCAGCCGTTGGAAAGCCTGTCGTTCGGCGAATGGCGCCGGGTACTCGGGGTCAATCTGGATGGCCCCATGCTCCTGGCCAAGCATTGCGCGCCTTACCTGCGTGAACAGCAGGGTGCCATCGTCAACATCGCCTCGACTCGCGCCCAGCAGTCCGAGCCGCACAGCGAAGCCTATGCCGCGAGCAAGGGCGGATTGCTCGCCCTGACCCATGCCCTGGCCATCAGCCTGGGGCCGGAGGTGCGGGTGAATGCACTCTGTCCGGGCTGGATCGACGCGCGCGATCCCCATGAGCGTGAAGCCGAACCGCTGTCGGCCGCCGATCACGGACAGCATCCGGTCGGGCGGGTAGGGACGGTCGAGGACGTGGCGGCCTGCGTGGCCTGGTTGCTTGGCGGCAATGCCGGCTTCATCACCGGCGAAGCCATCACCCTGGACGGCGGCATGACCCGCAAGATGATCTACGCCGACTAGCGCTCAAAGTCTGCTGCGCGTCGGCCAAACTGCGTTGAAAAGACCTTCGGAATGCTCATTTACCACTCGTAAACTCCGCTTCCTCAGGTCTTTTCGCCTTGTTTGGCTCTAGCTCGCGAGCCTTTGAGCAGGCTTTCGTGAAAAATAAAACTGGAAAAATCCTTGACGGATCAAGGGGCTACGAGCAGAATGCGCGTCACCCGAAGGGGATGGCTGATTAGCTCAGCTGGGAGAGCACCTGCATCACACGCAGGGGGTCGGCGGTTCGATCCCGTCATCAGCCACCAATCTCCTCGGGAAGTGTTCCGCAAGGTACACGCACTGCGCGGCGGTAGTTCAGTCGGTTAGAATACCGGCCTGTCACGCCGGGGGTCGCGGGTTCGAGTCCCGTCCGCCGCGCCACATATCTCACTTCAGGCCCTCTGAACTGCCTGAACGAGACGAAGAAAGCTGCCCAAGGGCAGCTTTTTTTGTGCCTGGAGAAAAGCGGGGGAACGGCTCAGGCGGTGCACCTATCCCTCATCCGGCCGCTGCGGCCGAGACCGCCTAGTGTGGTGTTTCAGAAGTTCGCGCAGAAATTGGCGAGTGATTTTTTGGCGGGGCTAGGCGCCGCGACGAGTCATGGCAGGGCTATGACGAGGAGTGGCAACAACGCCCACGCCGAAAAAACGCCGCCAAAATCGTGCAGTTAATTTCTGAAACACCACACTAGCGCGCGCGACCGAACAACTCCACCAGCACGCCGCGCAGCCAGCGGTTGCCGGCATCCTGGTGATAACGGGCGTGCCAGTGCTGCTTGACCGTGAAGCCCTCGATGGGCACCGGACATTCCAGGACCCGCAGGCCGTAGGTGGTGGCCAGCGTCTGGCCGATGTGGCGCGGCAGGGTCACCAGCAGGTCGGTGCTCTGGATCACCGCGCCGACGCCCAGGAAGCCGGGCAATTCCAGCACGATCCGGCGTTTCGTCTGCGCCCGCACCAGGCCGGCGTCCAGCAGTTTCTGGCCGGTACCGGCGCTGACCTGGACATGGCCTTCGCGCTGGTAGTCCGAGATCGTCAGGCGGCCGTCGACGCGAGGGTGCGTCGGGCCGGCCAGGCACACCCAATCCTGGGGAAACAGCACCTGCTGGTAGATGCCGCCGCCCAGCCAGGGAATGAAGCCGATGGCCAGGTCCGCTTCGCCGATCTCCAGCGCCTGCTCGGTGTGGCCATCGATCCGTGCCAGCTCCAGGCGTACCCCCGGGGCAATCTCGCGCAACCGCTCCAGCAGGCGCGGCAGCAGGGTGATATGGCTGGCGTCGCTCAGGCAGAGGCGAAACAGCCGTTGGGCGGTCGCCGGATCGAAGGCGACTTCCCAGTCCACCAGGCGGCGCAGGGATTCCAGCACTTCCCGGCAGGGGGTGATCAGCGCCTCGGCCTGGGGCGTAGGCTTCATGCCGCCGGGGGTGCGCACGAACAGCGGATCGCGCAGCTGCTGGCGCAGCTTGCTCAGCCAGAGGCTGATGGTGGGCTGGCTCTGGCCCAGCTGTTCGGCGGCCCGGGTGACGCTACCGGTGTTGTAGAGCACCTCGAACAGCAGCAGTAGCTTGGGTTCCGGCAGGCCGTCGCTGGCTGGCATTATCAGAATTCCTGATGGGCGAATTGAGTTCATTGTATAGCTCAACATCGCGGCTCGGCCTAGGGTAGGGGCTCAACAAGGAGCCCTGATCCCATGAGAATCTGCATCCTCGGCGCTGGCGCGCTGGGCAGTACCTTCGGTGCCTGGCTGAGCGAAGCGGGGCACGACACCTGGCTGCTTAACCGGCCCAATGCCCATATCGATGCCATCGGCCGGGACGGCCTGGAGATCGAGACGCCCGACGGCAGTCGCCGGGTACCGGTTCGGGCTGCGGTGGCCGCCGAGGCCATCGGCGTGGTCGATCTGGTGGTGGTGCTGGTCAAGTCCTTCGCCACCGCGGAGGCCATGACCCAGGCGCTGGCGCTGGTCGGTCCCCATACCCTGGTGCTTTCGCTGCAGAACGGCCTGGGTCATGAAGAGCTGCTGGCCGAGATCGTCGGCCGCGAGCGGGTGATCGCCGGCAAGACCTATGTCGGCGGCGTACTGCTTGGACCGGGGCGGATCCGCAGCGGGGTGGCGGGCAAGCAGACCCTCATCGGCGAACTCGACGGCCAGGTCACGCCGCGGGTCCAGGCGGTCGCCGAGGCCTTCGGCGGCGCGGGCCTCGCCACCACGGTCAGCGCCAACATCCGCGGCACCCTGTGGGACAAGCTACAGGTGAACGTCGCCACCGGGGCCCTCACCGGCATCACCCAGCTCACCTACGGCCAGCTCTACAGCGAGCCGCTGCTGCGCGACATCGCCTTGCAGGCGGTGGCCGAAGCCATCGCGGTGGCCCGCGCCGCCGGGGTCGAGCTGGGGCTGCAGGAGCCGGAAGCGGCCTGGCAACTGGCCCGCGAGGGGCTGGCGCCGTCGTTCAAGACCTCCATGCTGCAGAGCCTGCAGAAGGGCTCCATCACTGAAATTGACTTCATCAATGGCGCGGTGGTGCGGCTCGGCCAGCAGTACCGCGTACCGACCCCGGTCAACGCCACGCTGGTCGCCTGCATCAAGGGCATCGAGCGGGCCATGGCCGACCGACAACAAGAGGACGCCAAACCATGAGCATTCCCAAGGCCTATCTGGAACACGTGGCCATCTGGGTGAAGGATATCCACTGGCACATCCGCTTCTTCCACGAGGTATTCGGCATGACCCTGCGTGAGGTCCACGGCACCCTGGAGGAGCCCACCCAGTACTGGACGCTGGGCGGCATGCAGTTCATGAGCAAGCCGGACTTCGCCGGCCCCGAGGGGCGCCTGGGCCACCTGGGGCTGATGTGTGAGGACGTCGACGCCGCCCTGGCCGCCGCCCGCCGCTTCGCGGGTGTGGAGGAAATGCCCCAGGGCCATAACTGGCTGCGCCTGCCCGATGGCCTGGCGCTGGAATTCATCCAGGCCGTGCCTGCCCGCGCCGTGCACGAAGCCCTGGCCGTCAACGCCCGGCAAACCGAGTGACAGCGACCATGACCCTACAAGAAAAATACTTCGAGGACGCCCGCGAGGGCGACGAGGCGATCACGCCGAGCTACCAGGTCACCAAGGAACGCATCCTGGCCTATGCCGACCTCACCGGCGACCACACGCCGGTCCACGTCGACGAGGACTATGCCAACGCCAGTCACTTCGGCGGCCTGGTCGCCCATGGCCTGATGGGGTTGTCCATCGCCGATGGGCTGAAGACCCAGTGCGACTATCGCTTCCTGCCGGGGATGTCGCTGGGCTGGACCTGGGATTTCCTGCTGCCGATTCGGGTTGGCGACGAGCTGCACGTGAAGCTGCGCGTCGGCGCCATGCGTCCGAGCAAGAGCAAGCCGGGCTGGGGCATCGTAGTGTTGCCGTCCGAGCTGATCAACCAGAAGGGCGAGGTCGTCCAGCGCGGCGAGCACCGGCTGATGGTGCCGCGGCGGGAGGGCGCCGTATGAGCCAGCCACTGCCCCTGCAAGGCCTAAGGGTCATCGACTACAGCCACTTCCTCGCCGGCCCCTACGTGGGACGCTGCCTGGCGGCGCTGGGCGCCGAGGTGATCAAGGTGGAACGACCCGGCAGCGGCGATGCCGGTCGCCAGCACGCCTTCGTCCTGGATGACCAGCAGAGCGGCTATTTCCTGCAACTCAACATGGGCAAGCAGGGCGTCAGCGTCAACATGAAGGACCCGCGCGGCAAGGCCTTCATGCAGCAGCTGTGCGACAGCGCCGACGTCTTCATCGAGAACTACCGCCCCGGCGCCCTGGACAAGCTGGGGCTGGGCTACGCGGAGCTGTCCGCGCGCAATCCGCGGCTGGTGTACTGCTCGATTTCCGCCTACGGCCATACCGGCCCCGACGCCCATCGCGCCGGCTTCGGGCTGATCGCCGAGGCCAAGAGCGGCATCATGCAGATGGTCGGCACCCCGGGCGAGGCGCCGCCGCTGCTGCGCATCTCCCTGGGCGACATGTACACCGGCGCCCATGCGGTGGCCGCCATCAACGCGGCGCTGCTCGGCCGGGTCAACAGTGGCCGTGGCCAGCACATCGACATGGCGCTGTACGACACCCTGGTGTCCATGCACGAGTACGCCGTGCAGTGCTACACCCTGTCCGGCGGCGAGATCCTGCCGCAGCAGACCGGCCACGACATGCCCACCTCGACCCTCTATGGGGTGTTCCGCGCCCAGGACGGCGACCTGGTGATCGCCGCCCAGGTGGACGACTCCTGGAAGCGCTTCGCCGCGCTGGTGGAACGGGATGCGGGCAAGCCGGGTTTCGGCAGCGATGTTCGCTTCCACACTTCCACCGGCCGCAACGCCCACCGCGAAGCCATCCTGCCCATCGTCAAGGCCTGGGTGGCGGCCAATCCCGTCGCGCGGCTGCTGGCGCTGCTCGACGAGATCGATGTGCCCTGCGCCAAGGTGCAGCGCATCGACGAGGTGATCGAGGATCCGCAGATCAAGGCGCGCGGCATGATCCAGGAGCAGCAGCATCCGCGCTTCGGTACCCTGCGGATGCCCAATCTGCCGTTCCGCTTTTCCGAGTGCGACACCACCATCAACCAGGTGGCGCCGGATCTCGGTGAACACAACGCCGCCGTGGCCCAGAGCCTGGGCTATAGCGCGGCAGACATCGCCCGGCTGCAGGCCGACGGCGTGCTGTTCAGCCAGGAGCCCTCCGCATGACCGACCACTACGCGGTGATCGGCCGCCCGATCAATCACACCAAGTCGCCCCTCATCCATGGCCTGTTCGCCAGCACCACCGGGCAGGAGCTGGAATACGGCGCCATCGAAGGCTCGCTGGAGGATTTCGCCGGTGACGTGCAACGTTTTCGCACCCAGGGCGGGCGGGGCCTAAACATCACGGCGCCCTTCAAGCTGCAGGCCTTCCAGCTGGCCACCGAGCCCAGCGAGCGGGCGCGCCTGGCCAAGGCGGCCAATGCGCTGAAGTTCGAGGGTGAGCGGGTGCTGGCGGAGAACTTCGACGGCATCGGCCTGCTGCGCGACATCGAGGTCAACCTCGGCCAGCCCCTGGCTGGCAAGCGCGTACTGCTGCTGGGCGCGGGCGGTGCGGTGCGCGGGGCGCTATTGCCCTTCCTCGCGGCCGGGCCGGAGGCGCTGGTGATGGTCAATCGCGATGGGCAGAAGGCCGCAGGGCTTGCCCAGGAGATCGATCATCCGCTGCTCAGCGTGCGCAGCTACGAGGCGTTGGTGGGGGAGCGCTTCGACCTGGTGATCAACGCCACCTCGGCCAGCCTGGTCGGCGAATTGCCGCCGGTACCGGAGGGCGTCTTCGCCCGGGCGGCGCTGGCCTACGAGCTGGCCTATGGCAAGGGGCTGACGCCCTTCCTGCACCTGGCGCAGGAGCAAGGCGTGGCGCAGTTGGCCGATGGCGTGGGCATGCTGGTGGAACAGGCTGCGGAAGCCTTCGCCTGGTGGCGCGGCGTGCGCCCCGAGACCCGGCCGGTCATCGACCGGCTGACCATCCCCCTGACCTGAGTGGACCCATGAAGATCCTGATGCTGCACGGTATCAACCACAACATGTTCGGCAAGCGCGATCCGGTGCAGTACGGCACCGTGACCCTGGCCGAGATCGACGCCACCCTGGCGGCCCTGGGCGCTGAACTCGGCGTCGAGGTGGAGAGTTTCCAGAGCAATCACGAAGGGGATATCGTCGAGCGAATCCACCTCGGGTTCGAAGAGGGCGTCGCCGGGGTGCTGATCAACGCGGGGGCCTGGACCCACTACAGCTATGGCATCCGCGACGCCCTGGCGATCCTCACCGTGCCGGTGGTGGAGCTGCACATGTCCAACATCCATGCGCGGGAGAGCTTCCGCCACCACTCGGTGTTCGCCGAAATCGTGCTGGGGCAGATCGCCGGCTTCGGGGTGGACAGCTACCTGCTGGGCCTGCGCGCGGTGGTCAGCACGGCGACTCGCCAGCAGGGCTAGTCGCACCCGCGACGACGAGGTGCGTATCCCTGGCGGCTCGAAGAGCGGCTAACAAAACGTCGCGAGCGGCTGTCAGGCGGGCGCGCGCGGCGCGCAGGAACCGGAGTGTACGAGTGGTACATGAGGATTCCGAGCACTGCACGCGCCCGTCTGGCGGACGCGCAGTAGTTTTGTTAGCTGCTCTTAGCCGGGATAATGGCGGCCAATTAGTCTGCCGTCCGGAACGCTGTACATGGAAATCAAGGTCAATTTTCTCGACAACCTGAGGCTCGAGGCCAAGTTCGACGACTTCTCGGTGATCGCCGATCAGCCCATCCGCTACAAGGGCGATGGCTCGGCCCCGGGGCCCTTCGACTATTTCCTGGCGTCCTCGGCGCTCTGCGCGGCCTATTTCGTCAAGCTCTACTGCCAGACCCGCGACATCCCCACCGACAACATTCGCCTGGCGCAGAGCAACATCGTCGACCCGGAGAATCGCTACAAGCAGACCTTCAAGGTCCAGGTCGAGCTGCCCGCCGATCTCTCCGACAAGGACCGCCAGGGCATCTTGAGATCCATCGACCGTTGCACGGTGAAGAAGGCGGTGCAGGCTGGTCCAGACTTCATCATCGAGGCGGTGGAAAGCCTGGACGCCGATGCCCAGGCGCTGCTGCTGCCTAGCGACACCGGCAGCCAGACCTACATCCCCGGCAAGGACCGGCCGCTGGAAGAGACCATCGCCAAGCTCTCCGGCATCCTCGCCGAGCTGGGTATGAAGGTGGAGATCGCTTCCTGGCGCAACATCGTGCCCAACGTCTGGTCGTTGCACCTGCGCGATGTGCAGTCGGCGCTGTGCTTCACCAATGGCAAGGGCGCGACCAAGGAAGCGGCCCTGGCCTCGGCGCTGGGCGAATTCATCGAGCGGCTCAACTGCAACTTCTTCTACAACGACCAGTACTGGGGCGAGGCCATCGGCAATGCCGCCTTCGTCCACCATCCGGCGGAGCGCTGGTTCCAGCCCGGGCCCAAGGATGCGCTGCCCCGGGAAATCCTCGACCGCCATTGCCGCAAGATCTACGACCCGGAAGGCGAGTTGCGTGCCTCGCACCTGTACGACACCAACTCCGGCAACCCGGCGCGTGGCATCTGCGCGCTGCCCTTCGTGCGCCAGTCCGATGGCGAGGTGGTGTACTTCCCCTCGAACCTGATCGAGAACCTCTACCTCAGCAACGGCATGAGCGCCGGCAATACCCTGGCCGAAGCCCAGGTGCAGTGCCTGTCGGAGATCTTCGAGCGAGCGGTGAAGCGCGAGATCCTCGAAGGCGAGCTGGCGCTGCCGGACGTGCCCGAAGCGGTGCTGGCACGCTATCCCGCCATCGTCGAGGGTATCCGCGGCCTGGAAGCCCAGGGTTTCCCGGTGCTGGTCAAGGATGCTTCCCTGGGCGGTGAATTCCCGGTGATGTGCGTGACCCTGATGAATCCGCGCACCGGCGGGGTGTTCGCGTCCTTCGGTGCCCACCCACGGCTGGAGATCGCCCTGGAGCGCAGCCTTACCGAGCTGCTGCAGGGCCGCAGCTTCGAGGGCCTCAACGACCTGCCGCAGCCGACCTTCGAAAGCCAGGCGCTGATGGAGCCGAACAACTTCGTCGAACACTTCATCGATTCCAGCGGCCTGGTCTCCTGGCGCTTCTTCAGCGCCAAGGCCGATCATGACTTCGTCGACTGGGACTTTTCCAGTGAGGGAGAAGACGCCACCGCCCAGGAAGCCGCCACCCTGTTCGGCATCCTCGCCGAGCGGGACCTGGAGGCCTACATGGCGGTGTACGAGGAGCTGGGCGCACCGGCCTGCCGCATCCTGGTACCCGGCTATTCGGAGATCTATCCGGTCGAGGACCTGATCTGGGACAACACCAACAAGGCCCTGGCGGTGCGCGAGGACATCCTCAACCTGCACCGCCTGGACGATGCGGCCCTGGAATCCCTGTTGGAACGCCTGGACGATACCCAGGTGGACGACTACACCCGCATCGCCACCCTGATCGGCGTGGAGTTCGACGAGAACACCATCTGGGGGCAACTGACCGTGCTGGAGTTGAAGCTGCTGATCCACCTGGCGCTGCAGCAAGTCGAAGAGGCCAAGGAGGAGGTGGAGACCTTCCTGCAGTTCAACGACAACACCGTGGAGCGCGGCCTGTTCTACCAGGCGCTCAATGCGGTGCTGGAAGTGGAAATGGACGACGAGCTGGAACTAGCCGACTTCGAGGTGAACTTCCGCCGGATGTTCGGTAGCGAGCGGCTGGACGCCGCCCTGGGTTCGGTCTCCGGCGAGATACGCTTCCATGGCCTGACGCCCACCAGCCTCAAGCTGGAGGGGATCGACAAGCACCTGCGGCTACTCGACAGCTATCGCAAGCTGCACGCCGCCCGGGCCAAGGCGGCTGGAATCGCGCTCTGACGTACAGCCCCGCCCGCATCTGGGCGGGGCTTATCCAGTGGTCAGCAGACCGCGATATGGGAATCCGCCCGCGGCTCGGTGCCGCCGCAGAGCACGCCGGTCTCGGGGTCGCGGACGATGATCTGGCCGCGGCCGAAGTCGGTGGAGTCGTGGGCGATCTCGATCTGGTGGCCGCGCCGGGCCAGGCCGCTGGCCAGGGCGCGGGACGCCGCCTGCTCGATGCCGACCTTCAGATCGCCCAGCCACTGCCAGCGCGGGGCGTCCAGCGCCGCCTGGGGGTTGAGGCCGAAGTCCACCAGGTTCATCACCATCTGCACATGACCCTGGGGCTGCATGTAGCCACCCATGACGCCGAAGGGGCCGATGGGCACGTCGCCCTGGGTCAGGAAGCCCGGGATGATGGTGTGGAAGGTCTGCTTGCCCGGCACCAGGGCGTTGGAATGCCCGGCATCCAGGCTGAATTCCGAACCGCGGTTCTGCAGGCCGATGCCGCTGTCGGGCAGGACCACGCCGGAGCCGAAGCCGTGGTAGGCGCTCTGGATGAAGGAGACCATGTTGCCCTCGCCATCGGCGGTGGCGATGTAGACGGTACCGCTGGCCTGGGGATCGCCATGCAGCGGCGCCTGGGCCTGGTCGGTGATCTCGGCGCGACGGCGGTCGGCGTAGGCATCGTCCAGCAGGGCGCTGGCGGCGACTCTCATGTGCTCGGGATCGGTGATGTAGTGCAGGCCGTCGGCGTAGGCCTTCTTCATGGCCTCCAGCTGGCGGTGCCAGGTGAGCTGGCTGTCACGCTGGTCGAAGTCGTAGCCCTTGAGGATGTTCAGGGTCATGAGGGCGATCAGGCCCTGGCCGCTCGGCGGGATCTCCCACACCTGATAGCCACGGTAGTCGACCTTGATCGGCTCCACCCAGCGCGGCTGGTAGCCGGCCAGGTCCGCCGCGCTCAGCTGACCGCCGCTGGCGGCGGCATGGTCGGCCAGGCGCTGGGCAAGGGCGCCGCGATAGAAGCTCTCGCACTGGGTCTGCGCCAGTTCCTCCAGGGTGCGCGCCTGGGCCGGGTTGCGGAACAGCTGGCCGGCGACGGGTGCGTTACCGTCGACGAGGAAGGTGTCGAACCAGGCCGCCAGTTCCGGTGCCTTGTCCCGGCTGGCCTGGTACTCGGCCTGGGCGATGCGCCACTGGTGGGCGACCACCGGCGATACCGGGAAGCCGTCGCGAGCCAGGGCGATGGCGGGTTCGAACAGGGTGGCGAAGGGCAGCTTGCCGAAACGACGCGACAGTTCGGCCCAGGCCGCCGGGCAGCCCGGCACCGTCACCGGCAGCCAACCGTGCACCGGCATGCGTTCGTGGCCGGCGGCCTTCACCGTGGCGATGTCCAGGCTGGCCGGGGCGTGGCCGCTGGCATCCAGCCCGTGCAACCGGTCTTTGACCCAGACCAGGGCAAAGGCGTCGCCGCCGATGGCGCAGCCGGTGGGTTCCACCACGGTGAGGGCGGCCGCGGTGGCGATGGCCGCGTCTATGGCGTTGCCGCCCTGGCGCAGCATGGCGATGCCGGCTTCCGCGGCCAGCGGCTGGGAGGTGGCGACCATGCCATTGCGCGCGAAGACGCTCTGGCGTTGGGAGGCGTAGGGGTAGTCGTGGGCGGAGAAATTCAGCATGGCAGGCTCTTCGTTTTCAATCGGGTATCGGTGCGCTTCGGCTCAGAGCACGCGACTGAGGAATTCGCGGGTGCGCGGATGAGTGGGATTGCCGAACACCTGGGCGGGCGGGCCTTCCTCGATCAGCTCGCCCTGGTGCAGCACCACCACGCGGTCGGCCACCTCGCGGGCGAAGCCCATCTCGTGGGTCACCACCACCATGGTCATGCCGTCCTCGGCCAGCTCCTTCATCACCTGCAGCACCTCGCCCACGGTTTCCGGGTCGAGGGCGCTGGTGGGTTCGTCGAACAGCATGGCCTGGGGCTTCATGGCTAGGGCGCGAGCGATGGCGACGCGTTGCTGCTGGCCGCCGGAGAGCTGGACCGGGTAATGGTCGGCCTTATCGGACAGTCGCACCCGGGCGAGCAGGGCGCGGGCCTGCTCCACGGCGGCGGCGCGGGCCACGCCGAGTACCTGGATGGGCGCTTCGATGATGTTTTCCAACACCATCATGTGCGGAAAGAGATTGAAGCGTTGGAACACCATGCCGATGTCACGACGGCGGCGGGCGATGTTGCGCTCGGAATCCCGCACTCGGGAGCCGTTGGCGCGCTCGCGAAAGCCCATCAGCTCGCCATTGACGCGGATGGTGCCGCCCTGGATGTCCTCCAGGTGGTTGAGGCAGCGGATGAAGGTGGTCTTGCCCGAGCCGGAGGCGCCGATCAGCACCACCACTTCACCCCGCTGGACGTTCAGGGACACGCCCTTGAGGATCTCCAGTTCGCCGAAGGCCTTGTAGACCGCCTCCGCCTGGATGATGGGATCTTGCAGCTTGGTCATGATCAGCGTCCCCTTAGCTTGAAGCCTTGCAGGCTGAACAGGCGCCCCGTGGCCGTGGGCCGCGGGCCGTCGGACTTGCCGAAGCGGCGCTCCAGCCAACTCTGGAAGAAGCCCCAGAGGGTGGTCAGCACCAGGAAGTAGATGGCTACCACCAGGTACAGCTCGAAGACGCGGAAGGTCGCCGAGGTGATCATCTGGGTGCTGAGCAACAGCTCCTGCACCCCGATGACGCTGACCAGCGTGGTGTTCTTGAGCATCACGTTGAACTCGTTGCCCAGCGGCGGAATGATCACCCGCAGGGCCTGGGGCAGCACGATGCGGCGCATCAGCTTGGCCGGGGTCATGCCCAGGGAGCGGGCCGCCTCGTACTGGCCGCGATCCACCGCACCGATGCCGGCGCGGATGATCTCGGCCATGTAGGCGCCCTCGTTCAGCGCCAGGGCGATGATCGCCGCCTGGACGTTACCGGGGATCACCAGGAACCCCAGGTCCAGGTCCTCGAAGCGAAAGATGCCGCCGGCCGCCAGGGCCGTGTAGAGGAAGACGATCTGCACCAGGAGCGGCGTGCCGCGCATCAGCCAGACATAGAAGCGCACCGGGTATTGCAGCGCCCGGTAGCGCGACAGCCGTGCCAGCGCCGCCAGCAGGCCAAGCACGCAGCCCAGCAGCATGGCGCCGACGGCGATGACGCAGGTCAGGCCGAGGCCGTAGAGGTAGACGTCGCTCGGGTGCAGCAGGTACTGCCAGAACACATCCCAGCTGAAGTTCATCGTGGTCTTCCCTTAATCGAGCTTGTCGCCTTCCAGGTGCCACTTCGCCATGAGGGTGGCGTAGCTGCCATCGGCCTTCATGTCGGCGAGGATCTGGGTGAGGGCGGTGCTGAGCTGGGTATCGTCCTTGCGCACGCCGATGCCGGTGAGGATACGGGCGAAGGCCGGTACGCCGGTCTCGAACTGGCCGGGTGCCACGCCCTGGTAGTAGGCGGCGGTTTCCACGGTGGTGCCATAGGCGTCGGCCTGGCGCAGGCGCAGGGCCTGGAAGGCGTCGGTGTCGGTGTTGTAGGCCACCAGCTTCAGGGGCGCCTTGCCGGCTTTCTTCAGCTCTTCGCTATGTGCTTCGAGCAGGGTGCGGATGGTGGAGCCGTTGAGCACCGCCACCTTCCTGCCGCTGAGGTCGTCCAGGGTGTGGACGCCGCCCGGGTTGCCGGCGGGGACCACCACCGCCTGGCTGGAATACATGTAGTTGACGATGTCGATCACCTGGCGGCGCTCGGGCTTGTCGAACAGCTGGTCGATCAGCAGATCGCACTGGCCGGCCAGCAGCGCCGGGATCAGGCCGGAGAAGGGCACCACGCGCCAGTCGACCTGCTTATCGCCGAGGCGCTTGGCGATCTCGGCACCGAGGTCGACGGTGAGGCCCTTGGGCTTCTGGGCTTCATCGAAGAAGCCGATGGGTGGGGTATCCAGGGCGCCGCAATAGGTGATCTTGGAGGCCTTGGCCAGGCGCTCGGGGATCTGCGGGGCGGCCTGGGTGAAGCCGGCGACGAGGGTCAGGGCGAGCAAACTGCAGGAAAGCCGTTGACGGATCATGGTGTTCTCCGGAAGGACTAGGGTGGGCAGATGGGATAGCTCAGCGGAGGGGCTGGGTTCGGGTCTGGTCGCCCGATCGTTCGATGAAACTCAAGAGGTCGGGCACCGTGTCTTCGATGTGGGTGCGCAGCACTCGCTCCGCCTCGGCGGCGTCGCCCGAATACAGGGCGGCGAGGATGGGCGCGTGCTCGTCACGCGCCGACAGCGGGCGGTCGGAATGCAGCCAGAGCAGCATGTGCGGCTCGATCAGAGCGTACAGCCCGATGATCTGGCGCAGCAGTCGCGGTCGACCGGCCAGGCTGCAGAGGTATTCGTGGAAGGCGCGGTGCTGCGCCAGCCACGCAGCGGGGTCTTGTTCCTCGTCCATATCCTCCAGCAGCCGCTCCAGGCGGGTCATCTCCCGCGGGCCGACATGGGGCGTGGCCAGGCGGATCGCCAGTCCTTCGAGGACGCTGCGCATCTCGAACACCTCGCGCATGGCCTCCAGATCCAGCCCGCTGACCACGGCGCCGCGGTGCGGCCGCAAGGTCACCAGGCCCTCGGCCGCCAGGCGCTGGAAAGCGCTACGTACCGGCATGCGGCTCATGCCCAGGGTCGTCGCGATGTCCTCGGCGATCAGCCGGTCGCCGTTGCGATAGCGGCCGGCGCAGATGGCCTGCAACAGATGGCGATAGGCCTCTTCTTCAGCGCTGAGCGGCAGCGAACGGGACAGGGCAGAGAGCGGCATGATTTGGCTTCCTGGATTTTTGTATCCAATCTGACACGGCAAGGGTCGTGCCAGAATCCGGAAGCCAGGGATGACGGGAGGGAAGGCGGCTGTCGTTGGAAAGGGGTGTTACGAATTGCACTGTCTTGGAGCGAAAAGAGCGCAATTCGTGACAGTAGTTACCCATAACAGGGCGTTGCAGAGCGGTTCAGTCCAGCAACTGGCCGTCGGCAGCGAAGAAGGGATAAGGCCCGGGATAGTCGCCCAGGGGCAGGTGGTGGGTGACCAGCGCCTCATCGGCCCAGCGATGCAGCAACAGACCCGCCGGCTCCAGGCGGAAGCGCGACGGTGCCGCCTCGCGCAGGTCCAGCTCGACCTGGTGCGAGACGCCCGGGCAGACGCAGGCCAGGGTGCCGCCGAAGCGCCGCTGGATCAGCCGGTGCAGGTGGCCGCAGAGCAGTCGCTCCACCTGGGGATGGCGGCGGACCACCGCTTCCAGTTCGGCGCCGCCTTGGAGGCCGATGCGGTCCATGTGGCCGATGCCGACCGGGAAGGGCGGATGGTGCAGCAGCACCAGGGTCGGCTGCTGGGGCGCGCGGCTGAGTTGGTCGTCGAGCCAGGCCAGTTGCGCCGCATCGAGCCGGCCGCCGTGCTCGCCGGGAATATGGGTGTCCAGCCCGATCAGCCGCAGCGGGCCGCAGTCCTGTTGCCAGTCCAGGGGGCCCTGGGGCGGCAGATAGGGGTGGTCGGCGAAGGCGGCGCGCAGGGCGGCGCGGTCATCGTGATTGCCGGGGATGACGAAGAAGGGCATGGTCAGCTCGGCCAGCACCTCGCGCAGGGTGGCGTACTCCCCGGGGGTGCCGAAGTCCACCAGATCGCCGGTGATGACCAGGGCGTCGGGGCGCGGTTGCAGAGCGTTGAGGCGGTCCACCGCGGTGCGCAGGGCACCCAGGGTATCGACCACCCCGTAGGACAGCCGGCCGCCGGCCTTGATGTGCAGGTCGCTGAGCTGGGCCAGCAGGAAAGGCGCGTGCATGGGGTGTCTCCGAATCAAGAAGCCAGGGTGAAGAGGGCGTTGGGGCGGACGCTCAGGTGCAGCAGATCGCCCGGCTGCGCCCCGACGTTCTGGGCGGTGTCCACCAGCAGTGGCTGGCCGGCACCCACCTCCACCAGCAGCCGCGAATGGGCGCCCTGGAAGAACTGCCCGACCAGCACGCCGGTGAGGTGCGCGGGTGTAGCGCTGGGCTCCAGGTGCTCCGGGCGACAGAACAGGGTGCCGGCGGGACCGGTCCAGGGCAGGAGGCCACCGGCGACCGCCACCTCGCTAGCGCCGTGGGCGCGGACTTCGAAGCTGTTGAGCTGGCCGACGAACCCGGCGACGAAGCGACTGGCCGGTCTCTGGTAGATCTGCGTCGGGGAGCCGATCTGGGCGATGCGGCCTTCGCCCATCACCACGATGCGGTCGCCCAGGGCCAGGGCTTCCTGCTGGTCGTGGGTGACGTAGACCGCGGTGGTGCCCAGTTCGCGCAGCAGGGCGCCGATGTCGGCGCGCAGTTGCTCGCGCAACTGGGCGTCCAGGGCGGCCAGGGGCTCGTCGAACAGCAGCACCCGGGGGCGTGGCGCCAGCGCCCGGGCCAGGGCCACGCGTTGGCGCTGGCCGCCGGAGAGTTGCTGGATGCGCCGCTCGGCCAGGGCCTCGAGCTGCATCATGGCCAGCAGTTCGGCGACCCGGGCGTCTCGCTCGGCGCGCGGCAGGCCACGGATCTTCAGGCCGTAGGCGATGTTGCCGGCCACGTCCAGGTTGGGGAACAGGGCGTAGTTCTGGAACACCATGCCGACGTCGCGCCGCTCGATGGGCAGGCTGGTGACGTCACGGTCGTCGAACAGCACCTGGCCACCCGCATCGGGCTGCTCCAGGCCGGCGATCAGGCGCAGGGTGGTGGTCTTGCCGCAACCGGAGGGCCCGAGGAACACCAGGGTCTCGCCCGGGTGGATGTCGAGGTCCAGGGGCTGCAGCACCTGGCGGCCTCCGGGGAAGGTCTTGGCGCAGTGGCGCAGGCGGACGGCGGTACCTTGGGTCATCGCAGGGCTCCACGGGAGAGGCGGGCGCTGAGGGCCTGGAGGGCGACCAGCAGCGGCACGATCAGACAGAGGAAGATCAGGGTGTAGGCGGAGCCTACCTCCAGCCGCGCCGAGGCGTAGCTGTCGGCCAGGCCCACCGGCAGGGTCTTGGTCAGGGGCGTATGCAGCATCCAGGTGAGGTTGAATTCACCCAGCGACAGGGTGATCACCATGAGGCTGCCGGCCAGGATGCCGGCGCGGGCATTGGGCACCACCACGCCGAAGAAGCGCTGCCAGGGACCGGCGCCCAGGCTGGCGGCGGCTTCTTCCAACTGGGGCAACTGGCTGCGCCTGAGCACCGCCATCACCGGGCGGATCAGGAAGGGCAGGGTGAACAGCAGGTGGCCCACCAGGATGATCGCCGGGCTGCGGCGAAAGCCGCCGAGGTGGCCGTAGGTCAGCAGTAGCGCCAGGGCCGAGGCGAAACCGGGCATGGCTACCGGGAGCACCAATAGCTCTTCGAAGGCGCGGGCGAAACGATTGTCCAGCCGCACCAAGGCATAGGCCGCCGGTACGCCGAGCACTACCGCGAGGGCCGCCGTGCCCAGCGCCAGTTGCAGCGACAGCCAGACGGTGGGGGCATAGGCCTGCCAGACCTGCACCACCCAGTCGAGGGTCAGGCCGCTGGCGACGCCCTGGAAGTAGTTGCGGGTGAGGCCCGCGAGTACCGAGAGCAGCACCGGTACCAGCAGGAAGGCCGCTACCAGCAGGGTGAACAGCAGTTGCAGCCAGAAACGCAGGGGGCGGTTCATCGCAGGTCTCCCTGGACGCCGCCGAGGCGGCGCGCCAGCAACAGGACCAGCCAGGTGACGAGGCCGAGCACCACCGAGAGCGCCGCGGCCACGCCGAAGTTGGCGAAGTTGGTGAAGGTGTCGTAGATGGCGATGGGCGTCACCGCCAGCCGCGTGCCCAGGGTGAAGGCGGTGCCGAAGGCGCCCATGGCGGTGGCGAAGCACAGCGCGCCACTGGAGAGCAGCGCCGGGGTCAGCCCGGGGATCAGCACATCGCGCACCACGGCGAAGAGGCCGGCGCCCAGGGAGCGGGCCGCTTCTTCCAGGCTGGTGTCGAGGGTCTCGCAGGCCGCCATCACCGTGAGGATGACCCGCGGAATGGAGAAATAGAGATAGCCGAGAAACAGCCCGAACAGTGAATAGGCGAACACCCAGGGCGCGTCGAACAGGCTGCGCCCGAGACCGGCGAACAGGCCCTGGCGACCGCCCAGCAGGATGATCAGGAAGCCCACCACCACGCCGGGAAAGGCCAGCGGAAAGGTCAGCAGCGCCACCAGCAGGCTGCGCCCGGCGAAGGCATGGCGCGCCAGGAAGCAGCCGGCGATGCCGGCTACCAGCAGGGTGGCGAGGGTGGTGACGGCGGCCAGGGCCACCGTCTGGGCCAGTCCGGACAGATAGCCGGCGCTGGTCAGCACCTGCCAGTAGCCGGAGCTGCCGGCGGCGTCCGGGCGGGCGCCGAGTACCAGCAGCTGGGCCAGCGGCAGCAGCCAGAAGGCCAGCAAAAAGGCGCTCGCCGGGGCCAGGGCGACGAGCACCGGCCAGGGTAGCCGGCGCGGCACCCGGGGGCGCCCGAGAGGAACGGCGAGGCCCTGCATCTCAGCGCACCTCGGCCTGGTAGCGCTTGGCGAAGGCTTCCTGGACCGCTGCCATGTGGCCGTAGTCCACGGTGCCGGCGCGGGCGTAGTCGGCGGCGGGCAGGAAGCGCGCCTTGACCTCGTCCGGCAGCGGCACATCCCGCACCGGGCGCAGATAGGCCTGGGCCCAGAGCGCCTGGCCCTTGTCCGACAGCACGAAGTCCAGCACCTTTTCGCCATTGGCGCGATGCGGTGCGCCCTTCACCAGGCTCATGGTGTAGGGCACGGTCAGGCTGCCTTCCTGGGGGATGACGAAGGCCACCGGGGCGTTGTCCTTGTAGCGGGCACGGTAGGCGTTGAAGTCGTAGTCGATCAGGATCGGGATCTCGCCGGACAGCAGGCGGGCATAGGCGGTCTGCTTGGGCACGATGGGATCGTTGGCGGCCAGCTTCTTGAAGAAGGCCATGGCCGGCCCGAAGTCATCGAGGCTACCGCCCAGTGCCTGGTTGAGCGCCACGGCGGTGACGTAGCCGACGAAGGCGCTGGAAGGATCCAGGTAGCCCACCAGGCCGCGGTACTCGGGCTTGAGCAGATCGGCCCAGCGCTGCGGTACCGGCTTGCCACCCAGGGCCTGGGTGTTGACCATGAAACCGAGGGTGCCGGAATGGATGGCGGTCCATTCACCCTGGGGGTCCTTGAGGCCAGCGGGTACCTGGTCCCAGTGCTTGGGTTGGTAAGGGGCCAGCACGCCGGCCTTTTCCGCCTGGATGCCGAAGGTCACCCCGTAGTAGACGACGTCGGCCACCGGGGCTTCGCGCTCGGCCACCAGTTGCGCCAGGGACTGGCCGGAATTCTTGTTGTCCTGGGGTACCTCGATGCCGGTGTCGGCGGCGATGGCCTTGAGCTGGGCGCCCCAGTCGGCCCATTCCAGCGGGCAGTTGTAGCAGATGGCGGTTTCGGCGGCCTGGGCACTGGCCAGGCCACAGGCCAGGGCTACGCCGGCCAGCAGGCGACGCAAGGGGAAACGGGATTTCATCGGTAAGGCTCCTTCAGAGGACCGGCACTGGAGCCGGGACGGACGAGGCAGGGCAGGCACTGCTGGTGGATGGCACTGCCGGCGATCAGCGCCAGCAGTTCGGTGACGAGGAGGGCGCCGAGGCTCTGCAGGGGCTGCATGACACTGCACAGGCTGGGTTCGAGGCGGGCGCCCATGGCGATGCCATCGAAGCCCACCACCGAGAGTTCGTCGGGGACGCGTAAGCCATTGCGCTGCAGCTCGGCGATGACGCTGATGGCCAGCAGGTCATTGGTGCAGAGCAGGGCGGTCGGGGCATGGCGTTCCAGCAACGGGGCCAGTTGCGCCCAGTCGGCATCGATGTGGCTGGCCAACTCCAGGCGCGGCAGGGTCGGCAGGTCGGCGGCGGCCATGGCCTGGCAGTAGCCGGCGAAGCGGCGTTCGGCGCGATCCGACTGCTGGGCCGGTCCCGAGACCAGGGCGATGCGCCTATGGCCCAGGCCGAGCAGGTGCTCGGTGGCCATGGCCATACCCTGGCGGTTGTCCACCGCCACCGCCGCATAGGGTCTCTGGGGTTCGTGATAGGCGAGGATGAAGGGCGTACGCTCGCGACTCAGCTCGGCCAGCACCTGGCTGCGGTCGGCATCGGCCACCGTCAGCACCAGTCCGGCCACGCGCTGGCGCAGCAGCTCTTCCACCACTGCCGCCTCGCGTTCTGGCTGGTAGTCGGTGGTGGCGACCACCAGCGAATAGCCCTGGCCGCGGGCGGTGCGTTCCATGGCGTGCAACTGCTCGGCGAACACCGGGTTGAGCAGGCTGGGTACCACCACGCCGATCAGCTGGGTGCTCTGCTGGCGCAACTGGCGGCCCAGCAGGTTGGGCCGGAAATTGAGTGCGCGCGCGGCGGCCATTACCCGCTCGCGGGTGCTCTCGCGTACCTGTTCGGGACTGGCAAACGCCCGTGCCGCCGTGGCCCTGGACACCCCGGCCTCTTCCGCCACCTGTTTCAGATCGGTCATGACTGCCTCGTTTGAGATCGATCTCATCGAGGGCAGACAATGCCGGCGTCAGATGTCGGGACGATGACAGTGAGATGAAGGTTTTGCCCTGGCACCGGCTTCAGGGCGCGGGCGGCGGTCCGCACGGAGCTACCTGGCCGGATATACCTTGGTATAGCCAGACATCCATCGTTTCAATGGCTTGGACGCGGCGGCGGACCTAGATTAGGCCGGCGGTTGGCACCTGTGTGGCAGGTGGCCCACCGCTCTCCCTAGACCCGTCATTCACGAGGTACGCCATGAAGACGCTGCCTGGCCTCTACAGCCCTGCCGTGGCGCCGCGCCTGCCGCGGCACCGTCCGACCTCCCTCTGGGCCGATGGTCTCTGCGTGCTGCTCGGCGTCATCGCCCTGGCCCTGGTCTGGCACGGGGTGAGCGAGATGCGCGCGCCCCTGGCCGTGCTCGACGCCGATCCCATGACCCTGGACCTGGCGCGGCTACCCGAGTACGCCCTGCGCACCACCCTGCGCATGTTCATCGCCCTGGGCGCCTCGCTGCTGTTCACCTTCGTCTTCGCGACCCTGGCCGCCAAGAGCCGCAAGGCGGAGCTGCTGATCCTGCCCGCCATCGACATCCTGCAGTCGGTGCCCATCCTCGGCTTCCTGACCTTCACCGTCAGCTTCTTCCTGGGCCTGTTCCCGGGACGCCAGCTGGGTGCCGAGTGCGCGGCCATCTTCGCCATCTTCACCAGCCAGGCCTGGAACATGGCCTTCGGCTTCTACCAGTCGCTGCGCACCGTGCCCGAGGATCTGCAGGCGGTGAGCCGCCAGTTCGGGCTGTCCCCCTGGCGGCGCTTCTTCCGCCTGGAGCTGCCGTTCGCCATCCCCGGCCTGGTGTGGAACACCATGATGTCCATGTCCGGCGGCTGGTTCTTCGTGGTGGCCTCGGAAGCCATCACCGTCGGCGACAACACCATCAACCTGCCGGGCATCGGTTCCTGGCTGGCGCTGGCCATCGCCAAGCAGGACATCGCCGCCATCGGTTGGGCGGTGCTGGCCATGGGGCTGGTGATCCTGCTCTACGACCAGCTGTTCTTCCGCCCCGTGGTGGCCTGGGCCGATCGCTTCCGTGTCGAGCAGACCGCCAGCCAGCAGGTACCGCGCTCCTGGGTCTACGACCTGGTCCGCCGGGCCCGCCTGGGCCGCGCGCTGGCCGGCTTCGGTAGCTTCTGCAGCCAGCTCGCCACCCCGCGGGTCCGCCTTGGCTGGCCGCACTGGCAGCTGGCGCCGCAGAGTCGTGCCTGGCTGCAGCGGGGGCTGGATGTGCTCTGGTACGCCTTGCTGCTGCTGGTGCTGCCCTATGGGGTCTATGCACTGTTCCGCTTCATCGCCGAAGGCGTCTACTGGGTCGAGGTGGTCTCGGTGTTCGGCCTGGGGCTGATCACCATGGTCCGGGTGCTGTTGCTGATCGCCGTTGCCAGCCTGATCTGGGTGCCCATCGGCGTCTGGATCGGCCTGCGCCCGGGCTGGTCCCAGCGCCTGCAGGCGGTGGCCCAGTTCCTGGCCGCCTTTCCGGCCAACGTGCTGTTCCCGGTGGCGGTGGTGGGCATCGTCAGCTTCCACCTCAATCCGGACATCTGGCTGTCGCCGCTGATGGTGCTGGGCACCCAGTGGTACATCCTGTTCAACGTCATCGCCGGTGCCAGCGTGCTGCCCAACGACCTGCGCGAGGCGGCCCGGCTGTTCGGCCTCAAGCGCTGGCAGTGGTGGCGGCAACTGGCCCTGCCGGCGATCTTTCCCTACTACGTTACCGGCGCCCTGACCGCAGCCGGCGGCTCCTGGAACGCCAGCATCGTCGCCGAGGTGGTGAGCTGGGGTAACGAACGCCTGCAGGCCCATGGCCTGGGCGCCTACATCGCGCAGATGACCACCGCCGGGGACTTTCCCCGGGTGGCCCTGGGCATCGTGGTGATGTCGGTCTTCGTACTCGGATTCAACCGGCTGCTCTGGCGGCCCCTGTATGCCTACGCCGAGCGGCGCCTACGGCTCGACTAAGAGCCTGTTCAAAGGCTGCTGCGCGTCGGCCGAACTGCGTTGGAAATGGCCTGGGTCGCCAGCCCGGTCGGAATGCTCATTTACCGCTCGTAAACTCGAGCGCGAGCCCGGTCCGCTTCCTCAGCCATTTCCGCCTTGTCTGTCTCTAGCTCGCTAGCCTTTAAACAGGCTCCAGAGGAGAAACGCCATGAACCTGAACACCTTGAACCAGCGTCCCCTCATCGACGTCCAGAACGTCCGCCAGCTCTATGGCAACGCCGGTGGCCCGGCCCGGGTCGTGCTGGACGAAGTCTCCCTGACCCTGCACGAGAACGAGATCGTCGGCCTGCTGGGCCGCTCCGGCTCCGGCAAGTCGACCCTGCTGCGTTCCATCGCCGGGCTGCTTACCCCCAGCGGCGGTACCGTCGACTTCCCGCCCAAGGACGACGGCCAGCGCGCCCGCGTCAGCATGGTGTTCCAGAGTTTCGCCCTGTTTCCCTGGCTGACCGTGCTGCAGAACGTCGAGATCGGCCTGGAGGCGCTGCACGTGCCGCTGGAGGAGCGTCGGCGCCGGGCCCTGGCGGCCATCGACCTGATCGGCCTGGACGGCTTCGAGAGTGCCTATCCCAAGGAACTGTCCGGCGGCATGCGCCAGCGCGTCGGCCTGGCCCGTGCCCTGGTGGTGCATCCGGACGTGCTGCTGATGGACGAGCCCTTCTCGGCGCTGGACGTGCTCACCGCCGAGACCCTGCGCACCGACCTGCTGGACCTCTGGGTGGAGGGCCGCATGCCGATCCGCTCCATCCTCATGGTCACCCACAACATCGCCGAAGCCGTGCTGCTCTGCGACCGGGTACTGATCTTCTCCAGCAACCCCGGCCGGGTCGCCAGCGAGATCCGCATCGACCTGCCGCAGCCGCGCAATCGGCACGATCCGGCCTTCCGCGAACTGGTGGAGGAAATCTACGTGCGCATGACTGGGGAGACCACGCCGACGCCCCACGAAAACGTGTTCCCCGGCAGCGGCCTCGGCATGCTGCTGCCGAGCGTCTCCACCAACGCCCTGGCGGGCCTGCTGGAAGCGGTCCACGCCGAGCCCTACCGGGGCCGCGCCGACCTGCCGGAACTGGCCGGCGGCCTGGGCTACGCGCTGGACGAACTCTTCCCCCTGGCCGAGGTGTTGCAACTGCTGCGCCTGGCCGTGCTCGAAGGCGGGGACCTGCACCTGCTGCCAGCCGGCCGCGCCTACGTCGAGGCGGGGGTGGACGTGCGCAAGCAGCTGTTCGCTCGACAACTGCTCAACTGCGTGCCACTGGTGGGCCACATCCGCCGGGTGCTGGATGATCGCCAGGGCCACACGGCGCCGGCACGCCGCTTCCGTGACGAGCTGGAGGACTTCATGGACGAAGCCGACGCCGCTCGCACCCTGGGCAGCGCCATTCAATGGGGGCGCTACGGCGAGCTCTTCGCCTATGATCAAGCGGCCGATATGTTCAGCCTGGAGAATCCGGGCTAGGAGCGACTAACAAAACTACTGCGCGTCCGCCAGACGGGCGCGTGCAGTGCTCGGAATCCTCATGTATCAACCATACACTCGTACGCGAGCCCGGTGCGGTTCCTGCGCGCCGCGCGCACCCGTCTGACAGCCGCTCGCTACGTTTTGTTAGCCGCTCCATGAGGGCGCGCAACTTCGAACGAGAGACTCGCCATGGATCGACGACCCTTCGCCACCACTACCCACTGGCTGCGGCTAGGGGGCCTCTGCGCCCTGGCGCTGGGCATCGCCCTGCTGGATACCTTTACCGACCGGGAGATCGCCATCGGCGTCTTCCAGGTGGTGGTAGTCCTGCTGGCCGCGGGTTTCCTGTCCACCCGCGGCGTCACCGTCACCGCCCTGGGCTGCGCGCTGCTGGTGCTCTGCAGCTATGCCGCCACCCGCAGCGGCGACCGGGATGCCGGATTGGTCAACTGCATCATCAGTCTCATGGCCATCGTCGCGGTCGCCGCCCTGGCACTGCGCCTGGATGCCGCCAAGCGTGCCGCCGACGCGGCCCGGACGCGGTTGGCCCAGGCCAGTCGGCTGAGCCAGCTCGGCGAACTGGCGGCCTCCATCGCCCATGAGGTGAACCAGCCGCTGACCGCCATCGCCGCCAGCGGCAACGCCTGCCAGCGCTGGTTGAGCAATGAGCCGCCGCAGGTGGAGCGCGCCGTGCAGGCGGCGCAACGGGTCATCGACGACGCCCATCGCGCCAGTGCCGTGATCGCCCGGGTGCGTGGCCTGGTGCGCCAGGCCGAGGTGGCCAAGGATTGGCTCAACGTTGCCGACACCGTGGAGCAGGTGCTGGATTTCGTTCGCGGCGAACTGGCCCAGCGTCAGGTGGCGGTGGAGCTGCAACTGCAAGAGGGCCTGCCGCCGTTGCTGGCGGACCAGAGCCAGCTGCAGCAGGTCATCCTCAATCTGCTGCTCAATGCCCTCGATGCCCTGGAAGGCGTACCGCCCGAGGCGCGGCGCATCGTCGTCAAGGTGGCGCAGGACACGGCCGGCGCCCTCCGCCTGGGGGTGGAGGACAGCGGTCGCGGCTTGACCCCCGTCGCCCGCGAGCAGATGTTCGAGGCCTTCTACACCACCAAGCCGCAGGGGATGGGCCTGGGGCTGGCGCTCAGCCGCTCCATCGTCGAAGCTCACGGCGGACGCATCTGGGCCACCTCGCTGCCGGAAGGGGGGACGGGTGTCTACTGCAGCCTGCCAAAGGATCAGGAACCCTGATGGATAACGCCTTGCCCACCCTGGTCCACCTGGTGGACGACGACGCCTCGGTGCGCGCCGCCCTGGAAGACCTGCTGGCCTCGGTAGGTCTCTCCACCCGCAGCTACGTTTCGGCGGCCGACTTTCTCGAACGGGCCACGCTGGATGCCCCGGGCTGCCTGGTGCTCGATGTGCGCATGCCGGGCATGAACGGCCTGGATCTGCAGCAGGAATTGCAGCGCCGGGGCCTGGCCCTGCCGATCATCTTCATCACCGGTCACGGCGACATCCCCATGTCGGTACGGGCGATGAAGCAGGGCGCCCTGGAATTCCTCACCAAGCCGTTCCGCGACCAGGACCTGCTCGATGCCATCGACCAGGCCTTGCGCAAGGCCCACGAAGCCCATGCGCAGCGCGCGCAATTGCAGGAGTTGCAGGCCCGGGTCGACACCCTCAACGAGGGTGAACGAGCGGTGCTGGCACGGGTGGTCACCGGCCTGCTCAACAAGCAGATCGCCGCCCAGCTAGGCGTCAGCGAAATCACCGTCAAGGTGCGCCGCGCCGCTATCATGCGCAAGCTGCAGGCCGGCTCGCTGGCGGAGTTGGTGAAGATGGTGGAGCGGCTGGAGGGGGCGCGAGTCTAGATCGTTGCGCTGCGAAGACCTGGGGGACGCTCTCATTGTAGGGTAATCAGAATTGCGCTAAAGAAATACAATAGTAAGTCGATTAAAGGGCTCTAGAGGATCGCTTTCGCCGATCCAAGGAGTCCGCCGTGAATCTTCGCTCGCTACGTATCGCTCCCCGCGCCACCCTGTGTTTCGGTGCGGTCACCCTGTTCGTGATCCTCTTGGGCGTCTTCGCCCTGATCCAGCTCGGCGCCCTGCGCGCCACCGAGCAGGCGATGGAGGCCAAGTGGTTGGCGAGCGTGCAAACGGCTGACGATATCCAGGTCGCGCTGTTACACACTCGTTTGGAAAGCATCCGCCTGCTGGCCACCGAAGACAGTGCCGCCATCAACATGGCGACCCGCCAGATCGAGCAGAATCGCGACGTGATGAACGCGCGGACGAACTACTATCGCGAACATCTCATCACGACGGCTGAAGGGCGGGCCAGTTTCGAGCAGGCTGCCGCGCAGATGAAGAACTATCTCGATGGCCTGGATCGCGTCGTCACCCTGGCCAGGACCGACCACGACCAGGCGCTCAGCCTGGCCAATGGCGAACAGCGGGGCCGGGCGGAAGCCTATCAGGAGCAACTCACCCGGCTGCGTGAGTTCAACGCCGAGGGCGCTCGCCTGGCCGGTCAATCCGCCACCGACATCTATGAGCACAGCGTGGGCGTCGTCCTGGCCATCATGGCGCTGGCGGTGCTGATGACGCTGCTGCTGGCCTGGCGGCTGACGCGCAGCCTGGCCCTGCCCATCGGCGACTCCCTGGCCGTGGCCAATGCCATCGCCCAAGGCGAACTGACCGGCAAGATCGATCCGAGCGGCGCCGATGAAGCCGCCGGCCTGATGCGCGCCCTGGCGCAGATGCAGGACAACCTCAAGGCTACCCTGCACGGCATCTCGCATTCGTCCCAGCGCCTGAGCGAGACGGCCCAGACCATGACGGTCGTGACCGATGGCGCCAGTCGCACGCTGTCCCACCAGAACGCCGAGATCGACCAGGCCGCCACGGCGGTCACCGAGATGAGCGCCGCGGTGGAAGAGGTGGCTCGCAACGCGGCGTCCACCTCCCAGGCCGCGCGCGAATCCAGCGCCGCCGCGGAGAGCGGCAACGCCAAGGTCGGCCAGGCGCTGGACGCCATGCAGCGTCTCAGTCAGCAGGTGCAGTCGACCTCGGTCCAGGTCGAGGGACTGGCCGGCCAGGCGCAGGACATCAGCCAGGTGCTGGGCGTGATCGGTGCCATCGCCGAGCAGACCAACCTGCTGGCGCTGAACGCTGCCATCGAAGCCGCCCGGGCCGGTGAGCAGGGCCGCGGTTTCGCGGTGGTCGCCGACGAGGTGCGAGCCCTGGCGCACCGCACCCAGACCTCGACGCGCGAGATCGAACAGATGATCCAGGCGATCCAGCAGGGCTCGGCCCAAGCCCTGGATTCCATGCAACTCAGCACCAACCAGGCCCAGGCCACCTACGCCGTGGCCCAGGAAGCCGGCGCGGCGCTGAGCGACATCCTCCAGGCCGTGCGCCTGATCGACGAGCGCAACCTGCAGATCGCCACCGCTGCCGAAGAACAGGCCCACGTCTCCCGTGAGGTGGATCGCAACCTCATCAGTATCCGTGATCTTTCGGTGCAGAGCAGCGATGGCAATCGGCAAACGGTGGGCGCCAGCGAGCAACTGTCGGAACTGGCAGGGGAGCTGCAAACGCTGGTGCGGCGCTTCAAGCTGGCTTGAAGAGCGGGTGTCGCGGCCAGGTCGCGAGCGGTGGAAGAGGGCAGGGATGCCCGCCTGTTGGCGGGGCTGTAGCTAGACCAGGGGGCTCGGGAAACCGGAACAGGGCGCGCTGGCCTGCGCGGATGAGCCTTTACCGCTCGTCGCCTGCGGCCGCCATCGTTTAGCGCAATTCACGTTCATCCACTAGGGTCTTTCCTATCAGTGCTGCGCTCTAGGGAGGCTCGATGGCTGGCCGGTCCGCTTCATCTCATCTCGGTTCCTGGTTGCTCATCGGTGGGGTCGTGGTCGTGGCGGTAGGCGCCTTCGCCTATACCGCCGGCTGGCTGACGCCGGCGCGGCTCACCCCGACCAAGCTGGTCGATACCCTGGCGCCGCCTACCGGCGCCGTGCCCGGGTTTCGCCGCAATCATGCCAAGGGCATCTGTTTCACCGGCACCTTCGAGTCCAACGGTGCTGCCGCCGGTCTGTCGCGTGCTCAACTGTTCGCCGCGGGTGCCTACCCGGTGGTGGGGCGCTTCAACCTGGCCACGCCCGATCCGGTCGCCGCCGATCCCAGCGCCCGGGTGCGTGGGCTCAGCCTGAGGGTGGCTACGCCGGACGGCCGCGAATGGCGCTCGGCGATGATCGATGCACCCTTCTTCCCGGTCGCCACGCCCCAGGCGTTCTATGCCCTGTTGCAGGCCGGGGCGAACAAGAGCGATCCCGCTGCCATGAAGAATTTCATTGCCGCTCATCCCGAATTCAAGAACTTCCTTGGCTGGGCCACCACGGCGCCCTGGACTTCCTCCTATGTGCAGGAGCGCTACAACAGCCTCAACAGCTTCATCCTCGAGAACGACAAGGGCGAGCGCCAGGCGGTGCGTTGGTCCTTCCTGCCTGCGGCGCCCGTGCAACCCCTCTCGGCGGACGAACTCAAGGCCAAGGGTGCCGACTTCCTCGCCAGCGACCTGACTCAGCGGGTAGGGGCGGCGCCCCAGCGCTGGACGCTACAGCTCACCCTGGCCAATGCCGGCGATCCCACGGCGGACCCGAGCCAGGTCTGGCCGGACGACCGGCGCAAGGTCACGGCGGGCACCCTGGTGGTCCAGGCCATCCAGCCTGAGCCCGACGGTCCCTGTCGCGACCTCAACTTCGATCCCACGGTGCTCCCGCCCGGTCTGCAGGTCTCGGACGATCCCTTCCCAGCGGCGCGCTCCGCCGCCTATTCGGTGTCCTTCAACCGCCGTACCGCCGAAGCCGACGCCTATCCGCACACGGCTGCCCAGGAGGCCAAGCGATGAGCACGTCCCATACGCACTTCACGCCGCTGCAGCGCGGTCTGCACTGGCTCATGGCCGTGGCCATCCTGGCCATGCTGTTCATCGGCGTCGGCATGGTTTCCACCGTCGCGCCGCGCTACCTGACCCTGGTCTCCATCCACAAGCCACTGGGCATCCTCATCCTGATCCTCGGCCTGATCCGCCTGGTCGTGCGCCTGCGCTACGGCGCACCGCCGCTACCAGCGGTCATGCCCGAGCCGATGAAGCTGGCGGCCAAAGCCTCGCACTGGGTGTTCTACGGGCTGATGATCCTGCTGCCGCTGATCGGTTGGGGGATGCTCTCGGCTGCCGATTACCCGGTGGTCGTGCTTGGCCTGCAACTGCCCGCCATCCTGCCACCCAACGACAGCCTGCACGCGGCGCTCTGGACCGCGCACAAGACGCTGGCATTGGGCTTCTTTGCACTTATCGTCATCCACGTGGCCGCCGCCCTGATGCATGCCCTGATCCGCAAGGACGGGGTGTTCGAGGCGATGGCGTCGAGACGCTGAGGCGAGGGGGCGCCGCTAACGGCCTGGGCTGGTGGCGGACGCCTGGAGCAGAGGGACGGCGCCTGTCCGTCCTTTTCAGCCGCGGCCTCGGCCTGCAGGCACGAGGCGGGCAGGCGGCGGGTGTCAGTTCGCCAGCGAAGCCTTGACGACCTCGGCGGCAGGCTTGCCATCGCGGCTGGTCACGCCGGCGAGCCATTGGTCGAGCTGCTGCGGATGG
>NZ_JAVSJB010000002.1:0-547659 GCF_032027545.1 Pseudomonas oryzihabitans
TTCGCGCAGTTGAAACGCCTCCTGCATCCACTGCAGGCGGTTGAGCAGCGCCGCCTGGGTGTTGCCGGCCCCCTTGGGCCGGCCGGTGGAGCCGGAGGTGTAGAGCACATAGGCCAGGTGTTCGCCGTGCAGCGCCGGGGTGGGCGCCTGCGCCGGCTGGTCCTGCCAGGCCGAGCGGTCGTCCAGCAGCAACTGGGGCACCTCGCTGGCCGGCAGGCGTGGCTGCAGGTGGCGCTGGGTCAGCAGCAGCCGCACCTGGCTGTCTTCGAGCTGGTAGGCCAGGCGTTCGGCGGGATGGTCCGGGTCCAGCGGCACATAGGCACCGCCGGCCTTGAGCACCGCCACCAGGGCCAGCACCAGTTCCACCGAGCGCTCGGCGGCCACCCCCACCAGGACGTCGGGGCCCACGCCCTGGGCGATCAGCCAGTGCGCCAGGCGGTTGGCCTCGGCGTCGAATTCGGCGTAGTCCAGGCGCCGTGCGCCCTGGACCACGGCCAGGGCCTGGGGGCTGCGCCGCGCCTGCTCGGCCAGCAGCGCCGGCAGCAGCGGCGTCCGCGGATAGGCCACGGCGGTCTGGTTGCGCGCCGCGACCTGGGCCTGGCATTCGCCGGCGTCCAACAGGCACAGCTCGCCCAGCGGCTGGTCGACTAGGGCGGGCAACTCGATCAACAGCGCCTCGAAGGCCGCCGCCAGGCGTTGCACCGTGGCGCGGCTGAAGCGCTCGGGACGATAGCTGTATCTGAGCTGCAGTTGCTCGCCCGCGCTGGCGATCAGCGCCAGGGGATAGTGCACGCCATCGACATGGCTCGGCGTGCCGATGCGCAGCCGCGGATGGGGACTGGCCAGGGCCGCTTCCAGGGGGAAGTTCTCGAACACCAAGAGGGTGTCGAACAGTCCGTGCCCGGCATGACCCGCCAGGCGCTGGATCTCGTGCAGCGGTACCTGCTCGTGCTCGCGCACCTCCAGGTTGTAGGCCTGCAGCTGTGGCAGCCAGTCGGCCAGGGTCGCCGCCGAAGCGGGCCGCTGGACGATGGGCAAGGTATTGATGAACAGGCCCAGCAGTTCCTCGGCGCCCGGCAGGCTCGCCGGGCGTCCCGCCACGGTGGCACCGAAGCACACCTGGGCCTGCCCGGTGTAACGCTGCAGCAGCAGTATCCAGGCTGCCTGCAACAGGGTGTTGAGGGTGACTCGCTGGGCCTGGGCGAAGGCCTGCAGGCGCTGGGTACCGGCCGTATCCAAGGCCGCGACCAGGGGCTCGGCCGGCTCCTCCGCCGGCCCGGCCGACGCTAACGGCAGGGCGTCGGCCAGGCGGGTGGCGCCGTCCAGGTCGGCGAGCCGGGCCTGCCAGAAGGCGGCGCCCGCCTGCGCATCCTGCGCCTGCAGCCAGGCGATGTAGTCACGGAACTGCCCGGCGGGTGCACCAGGCGTCCGTCCGTCGTAATGCGCCAAGACTTCGCCGAGCATCCGGCTGCTGCTCCAGCCGTCCAGCAGCAGATGGTGACAGGTCCAGACCAGGCGGTAGCGCTGCTCGTCCAGTTGCACCAGCGCCAGGCGCTGCAACGGCGGCCGGGCCAGGTCGAAGGGCTCGGCGCGCTGGGCCCGGGCCAGTTGCTCCAGCGCCATGGCGTCGACATCGCGCCCGCGCCAGTCGAGCAGGGTCACCGGCAACTCGGGTGCCTGACTGACCCACTGCAGCGGCTCGCGCAACGCCGCCGCGCCACCTGGCACCAGGAAGCCGGTACGCAGGATGGCATGACGCTGCTGGACGGCGCGCCAGGCCCGCACGAACAGGTCGGCATCCAGGCCGTCGAGGGTCACCGCCAGCTGGTTGACGTAGAGCCCAGCGCCAGGCCGGTCCAGGGCATGGAACAGCAGCCCCTGCTGCAACGGCGACAGCGGATAGAGATCGCCCACCTCGGCCAGGGGCAACGGCAAGCGATCGAGCTGCGCCTGGTCGAGACCGGCCAGAGGTACGTCACTGGGCGTCAGGCCGCGCGGCGTGTTCAGGCACAGCTCGACCAGGGCTTCGAGTTCTCCTTGGAACAGGTGCAGGAGGGCCTCGATGTCGGCACGCCCATACTGGGCCGAGCTGTAGCTCAGGGCGAAGCCGAGACGACCGTCGAGGACCTTGCCGCTGAGGGTCAGGCGATTGCCCAGGGGCGCCGCCGGCTCGACGGTTCGCCCGGGCGACTCGGGCGCCAGGCTGAACAGCGCCTCGTCGCCGAACGCCTGGTCGAACTGCCCCAGGTAGTTGAAGGTGAGCGTCGGCTGCGGCAGGGCGGCCAGCGTGGCGCCCGGCGCGCTCAGGTAGCGCAGCACCCCGTAGCCGATCCCGCCGCGAGGCACCTGGCGCAGGTATTCCTTGACCACCTTGAGGTTGGCCAGGCGCTCGCCGCCACCCGGCAGGCGCACCGGGTAGAGACTGGTGAACCAGCCCAGGGTACGGTCCAGCACCAGGTCGGTATCGGCGCTCGGTTGCTCACGACCGTGGCCTTCCAGCAGGACCAGCGCCTCGGCCTGCTCGCTCCAGGCGCCCAGGGCGCGACCCAGGGCGGTCAGCAGCAGCTCGTTGATGCGGGTGCGATAGGCGCGACTCGCCTCCTCCAGTAGGCACCGGGTGGTGGTCGCATCCAGGGCGAAGCGGGCCTCGGCGGCCTGGGCCCAGGTCGCTGGCGCCTGGGGATCGCCTTCGGGAAGGCACGGCGCATCCTGCAGGCAGGCCTGCCAGTAGGGCAGCTCGGCGAGCAGTTCGGGGCTGCTGGCCAGGCGCTGCAGCTGGGCCGACCACTCGGCGAAGCTGCTGCCCTCACCGTCCTCCCCATGTCCGGAACCCGTTGGCGCAAGCGCCTGCCGATAGGCCAGTTGCAATTCTTCCAGCAGCACCCGCCAGGACACGGCATCCACCACCAGATGATGGATGACCAGCAGCAGCCGCTCGCTGCCGTCCGCCAGGCGCAGGTGCAGCAGCCGCAACAGCGGACCGGCATGAATGTTCAGGCTGCCCTGGGCAGCGTCGACCTCCTCGGCGAAGGCCGCGGCATCGGCCACCTCGCGAACCCACAGCAGGTCTGCCACGGCCTGGGGCTGACCGGCGCGGGCCGTCCAGGGCGCGGCGTCGGTGAACACCAGGCTCAGCACCGGATGGCGCGCCAGCACCTGGCTCAGCGCGACCAGCAGGGCCGCCCGCTGCAGGGGCTGACGCGGCGTCAGCAGGACGCTCTGGTTCCAGCGCTGGCGCAGCGGCGCCGGCACCTCGGCGAAGAAGCGCGCCTGGATCGGCGTGGCGGCGATCGCGCGGATACTCGCGTCTGGTGCGGGCTCCGCTGTGGTACGGCCAGCCTCCAGCCCCTGGGCCAGCTGGCGTAGGGTTTGTCGCTCGAACAGCTGCCGTGGGGTGAGCTTGTAGCCCAGTTTGCGGACGCGCGCGACGATCTGCAGGCTGAGAATGGAATCACCGCCCAGTTCGAAGAAGTTGTCGTCCAGGCCTATGTGGTCGCGCTTGAGCACCTGCTGCCAGATGGCCATGAGCTGGCCTTCCAGAGCGTCCGGGACGACCTCGGGCGGAGTAGCGGACTCCAGCTGGCGTGCGAGCTGGCGCACCGTCTGGCTCTCGAACAGCTGCCGCGGGGTGAGCCTGTAGCCCAGTTTGCGGACGCGCGCGACGATCTGCAGGCTGAGAATGGAATCACCGCCCAGTTCGAAGAAGTTGTCGTCCGGCCCCAGCCTGTCGCGCTTGAGCACCTGCTGCCAGACCTCGGCCAGCTGGCGTTCGAGTGGCGTCAAGGCCGCTGCTGGTGCGACGCCTTCGGCCTCGACCGCAGCGACCCGCGCCAGGGCCTGGCGATCGACCTTGCCGTTGGCCGTGCGCGGGATGCGTTCGACCCGCTGCAGTCGGGCGGGCAGCAAGGGTGCCGGCAGGCGTTCGGCCAGGGCCTGGCGGAGGGCCTCGACGCTCTGCCCAGGCGCGACGCAGTAGGCCAGCAAACGCGCCGGCTGTCCTGCGGGGCGCTCGGCCAACGCCCAGGCGTCGGCGACTCCCGGCAGGCTGGCCAGCACCCGCCCCAGCTCGGCAGGTTCGACGCGATAACCGCGGATCTTGACCTGGTCATCGGTCCGCCCAAGGAATTCGATGGCGCTCTGCGCGTTCAGCCGGGCGCGATCCCCCGTGCGATAGAGGCGTTCACCGGCCACATAGGGATCGGCGACGAAGCGCTCTGCCGTGAGTGCCGGCTGGCCCAGGTAGCCGACGGCCAAGCCCGCGCCGCCGATATAGAGTTCGCCGACCATGCCTGGTGGCACGGGGTTCAGGTGGTCATCCAGCAGGCAGATCCGGGTGTTGGCCAGGGGCCGACCGACGGGCAGCCGGGCCGGCACCTGGACTCCAGTCGGCCATTCGTGGGTCAGGACCCCGACGGCGGTCTCGGTCGGCCCGTAGTGATTGACGATGCGCAACGCCGGGGCCAGCGTGCGGATCCGCGCCAGCAACTCAGGCTCGCAGGCCTCGCCACCCAGCACCAGCAGGCGCCGCGGCAGCAGGGCACGCGGCTCGGGCGCCGCGGCGAGCAGGCCGCCCAGGTGACCAGGGACGATCTTGAGCACGGCGACCTGCGCCTCTTCCAGCGCCAGGGCCAGGCGCTCGGCATCGGCGACCGTGTCGTCGTCGGGCAAATAGAGGCAGCCACCGCTGGTCAGGGCGCCGAACACCGTGGTGTAGCCCAGGTCCGCCGCCACCGACGACAGCATCGCCTGGCATTCGCCCGCTTCGGGCTGGAGCCGGCGGGCCAGGGCCTGGGTGTAGTTCAGCAGGGCGCCATGGCTGACCAGCACGCCCTTGGGCCGGCCGGTGGAGCCGGAGGTGAAGACCACATAGGCCGGATCGCTGGCAGCAGGCATGATCGGCGTGACGCGCGGCGCCGCGTCCTCTGCCTCGCCGTGGACGCTCAATGCCCGGCCCGCGAAGCGAGCCCCCTCCTCCGCGGCGGCCACCAACACCTTGACCGCGCCGCTCTCGTCGAGCAGCTCGTGCAAGCGGGCCGTGGGCTGGCGCGGGTCCAGCGCGACGCAGACGGCGCCAGCCCGGTGTACCGCCAGCAACGCGGTGATCCAGTCACGGCCACGCGGCAGGCAGAGGCCGACCCGTTGCCCAGGCGCCACGCCGGCAGCGACCAGCCGCTGCGCCAGGCGCGCGGCGGCGGCGTCCAGCTCGGCATAGCTCAGGGTGCCGCGCCCATCGCGCAGGGCGGCTGCCGTGGGGGTCTGGCCGCACCAACGGGCGAAGGATTCCAGCCAACTGCCGCCGGCCAGCGCCAGGGTCTCGCCGGCCAGCCGCGCCATGGCGCCGGGCACTTCCAGCTCGCGCAGCGGCCGGTTCGGCGCGGCGACCAGCGCCCGCAGCCAGCCGCGGAAATGCTCGGCCAGGGCCTGGATGCTGGCCTCGTCGAACAGGTCGGTGGCATAGGTGAAGGCCCCCTTGAGGCCTTCGCCGCTGGCCGCCTCGGCCAGGTCCAGCGCCAGGTCGAAGCGAGCGCCGTACTGGGCTTCGTCGACCAGCGACAGCTGCAGCCCGGCCGGACTGGGCAGCGCGGACAGATCGAAGCCGAAGTTGAACTTCACCTGCACCAACGGATTGTGCGCCAGGCTGCGCTCGGGTTGCAGCGCCTCCACCAGTTGCTCGAAGGGTAGGTCCTGGTTGGCCTGGGCCTCCTGTACCGCCTGGCGGGCGTATCCCAGCAGCCGGTCGAAGCCCTCCTCCAGCCGCACCGGGCAGCGCAGCACCTGGGTGTTGACGAAGAAGCCCACCACCCGTTCGATCTCCTGCCGGGTGCGGTTGGCCACCGGCACCGCCACGCTGATCTCGGACTGGCCGCTGTAGCGCGCCAACAGGATTTGGAAGGCGGCCAGCAGGACGGTGAACAGGGTGGTGTCCTGGGACCGGGCCAGGGCTCTCAAGGCCGCCCCTTCTTCGCCAGTCAGGGCGAAGGGCAGGCTCGCGCCCTGCAGGCTCTGCACCGCGGGCCGCGGGCGATCGGTGGGCAGGTGCAGGGGTTCGTGGTGCACCTCGCCCAGCCGGCGGATCCAATAGTCCAGTTGCCGCTGTCCCTCGTCGCCGGCCAGCAGCGCCTGCTGCCAGTGGGCGAAGTCCTGGTAGCGCACCGGCAGCGGCGCGAAACGGGGTTCCTCATCCACAGCATAGGCACTGTAGGCGGTGGCGAACTCCTCGATGAGGATCGCCAGGGACCAGCCATCGGCGGCGATGTGGTGCAGGGTCAGCAGCAGCACGTGCTCCTGCTCGTCCAGGCGCAGCAGGCGCAGGCGGAGCAGCGGTCCCTGCTCCAGGTCGAAGGGCCGCAGGGCCTCCTCCCGGGCCAGGCGGGCGACTTCCCACTCCCGGGCGGCCGCCTCCAGTTCGCGCAGGTCCTGCAGTGCGATGGCCGGGTCGCTGGCCGGCTGCACGCGCGGCCGGACCTGGCCGTCATGCTCGCCGAACAGGGTACGCAGGCTCTCGTGACGCGCCACCAGGGCACTGAAGGTCCGCTCCAGGGCGCTCCGCACCAGCGGCCCCTGCAGACGCAGGGCGGCCGGGATGTTGTAGGCTGCACTCTCGGGGTCGAGCCGCCAGAGAAACCACAGGCGGCTCTGCGCCGGCGAGGCCACCGGCGCCTGACTGTCGTCCAAGCGGCGCAACGGCGGCGCGGTGGATGCCGCGGCCGGCGTCGCCAGGCGCTGTACCAAGTCGGCGAACACCGGCGTTTCGAACACCCAGCGCAGCGGGCACTCCAGCCCCAGCTCGAACTTGAGCCGCGCCACCAGGCGGGTGGCCAGCAGGGAATGTCCGCCCAGGTCGAAGAAATCGTCGGTGCGCTCCAGGGCCGGCACCTCCAGCAACTCTTGCCAGAGCGCCGCCACCCGGATCTCCAACGCACCCCGCGGTGCCTCGCGCGGCGCTATGGTCGTGGCTGGGGCCGGTAGCCGGCGGCGATCCACCTTGCCATTGGGCGACAGCGGCAGGGCATCCAGCACCAGGATCTGGCTGGGTATCTGATAGTCGGGCAGCTGCAGGCGCAGGGCCTCACGCAGGGCCCGGCTTTCCAGCGTCGCCCCGGCCTGGGCGGTCACGTAGGCGGCGAGGTAACGGCCCTGGTTGCCCTCGACCGCCTCCACCACCGCCTCACGTACCCCCGGCAGCCGGCGCAACTGCGCCTCCACCTCGCCGGACTCGATACGAAAGCCACGGATCTTCAACTGGCCGTCGAGACGACCAAGATAGTCCAGGGCACCATCCGCCCGTTGCCGTACCCGGTCACCGGTGCGGTACATGCGCCCGCCAGCTAGGAAGGGATCGGCGATGAAGCGCTCCGCGGTGAGCCCCGGTCGATTCAGGTAGCCACGTGCGAGGCCCGGACCGCCGATGTGCAATTCACCGGCAACCCCGGGAGGAACGGGTTGCAGGTCGGCATCCAGGATGTAGAGCCGCCGCTCGCCGACGGCCGTGCCGATGGGCGCATAGGCGGCGCCACAGGCCTGGTCCGGCTGCGCCTTCCACAGCAGCGGCGTGATCACCGTCTCGGTGGGACCGTAGCCGTTGATCAGGTGCTGCGGGCGCAGTGCCTGCCAGGCCTTCTGGTAGCTGGCCGCGGGCACGGCATCGCCGCCGAAGCAGTAGATCCGTACCGGCGGCGCCCAACCGACCTGCTCGGCATGCTCGGCGAGCTGCTGCAGGTAGGCCGGCGGAAAGGCTGCCACCGTCACCCCGAAGCGCTGCAGCGCCGCGTGGGTCTGCTCCGGCGTCCAGAGCTCGTCGCCGCGCAGCACCAGGCTGCCGCCATGGGCCAGGGTCGCCAGCCAACGCTCCTGCACGCCGTCGAAGGCGAACGACATGAACAGCAACTCGCGATCCGCCGGCCCCAGGCCATAGCGCTCGCCGATGGCCTGGCAGTGCATGTCCAATTCGCCATGGGCCACGGCGACGCCCTTGGGCTGGCCGGTGGAGCCGGAGGTGTAGATGAGATAGGCCAGTTGCCCGGCGCGGATGACCGGCCGGGACGGCGGCGCCCCCTCCTCGTCCAGCAGCTCGGCCACGTCCAGGCACTGCACCTCCGGCGGCAGCGGCAGGCAGCCCGCCACCGCGCGGGTGGTCAGCACCCAGCGCGCGCCACAGTCCTGCAACAGATAGGCCAGACGTTCGCGTGGATAGTCGATGTCCAGCGGCACATAGGCGCCACCTGCCTTGAGCACGGCGAGCAGGGCCACCGGCAGGTCGAGACCGCGCGGAAGCGCCACCGCCACCCGCTCCTCGGCTTGCAGCCCGAGCCGCCACAGGGCAGCGGCCATTCGCTCGCTGCGCCGGTGTAGCTCGGCATGGCTGAGCGCACCCTGGTCGGCCAGCAGCGCGGGTCGTTCGGGTTGCCGCTCGGCCTGGGCGACGATGCGACCGACGATGCCGCTGCGCGACCAGCGGCCCGCGGCATCCCCATGCAGATCGGCCGGTGCCAGCCAGGCGAGGTCGGCGACCGCTCGCTCCCAAGGCGTGGCCAGCAAGGCATCCAGCACCGCGCGATAGTCCGCCAGCAGGCGAGCGACGGTGGCCTCCTCGAACAGCGCCGTGGCATAGGTGAACTCACAATCCAGCCGGCCATCGGCCTGCTCCAGGGCATCCAGCGCCAAGTCGAACTTGGCTACCGGCGGCGTCTCTTCGAGCAACCGGGCCTGCAGCCCCGCCATCGCCGGCAGTTGCCAGGCGTCGCGCCGCTGATGGTTGAACAGCACCTGGAAGGGCGCGTTACCGGTAGCGCCACGCTCGGCCGCCGAGCCCTCGAACAGTCGCTCCAGGGGCAATTCGCCTTGGCTCTGGGCGTCCAGCGCCTCACGTTGCAGCGTGGCCAGGAAGCCGCCCAGGCTCAAGCCCGAGGCACGCGGCGCGCGCAGCACCAGGGTATTGACGAAGCAGCCGATCAGGTCGCTGGTCTCGGCCCGGGCACGCCCGGCGACCGGCATGCCGAGGCGCACGTCGCGCTGCCCGGCATGGCGTTGCAGCAACAGCATGAAGCCGCCTAGCAGCAGGTGCGGCAAGGTGATGCCCTGGGCCTGGCCACGCTGGCGCAGGGCAGCCACGGTCGACGCCGCCAGGCCCAGGCGCAACCGGGCGCCCTGGGTATCGAGCTGCGTCGGTCGCGGGTGGTCGAGTGACAACGGCAGTACCGGCGGCTCCGTCCCCAGATAGTCACGCCACCACTGGCGCTGGCGCTCGGCCTCGCCAGCGGCCAGGCGCTGCTGCTGCCAGCTGGCGTAGTCGGCGAATTGCACCGGCAGCGGCGGCAGCGCAGCCTGCGGCTCGCCATAGAGCGCCGCCAGTTCGCGCAGGAAGATCGCCACCGAGACGCCGTCGGCCACCACATGATGCAGGCTCACCAGCAACTGATGGCGCTCCGCGGCCAGACGCACCAGTTGCACCCGCAACAAGGGGCCGCGCTCCAGATCGAAGGGCCGCAGCGCGAAGGCCTCGCGCTGCGCCGCGGCGCGCTCCGGCACAGTCGTCAGATCGAGCTGCTCCAGTGGTAGGTCGCAGCGCTCGTCGATGCGCTGCCAGGTCCCCTGGGCATCCTCATAGAGCCGGGTGCGCAGACTTTCATGGCGCTGCACCAAGGCCTGCAGGGCGCCTTGCAGGCGGGTCTGGTCCAGCGCCCCATCCAGCTCCAGGGCGCCGGCGATGTTGTAGGCCGGACTGAGCGGGTCCAGGCGCCAGAGGAACCACAGACGCTGCTGCAAACCGGTCAGGGGCAGCGGCCGAGCCCGATCGGCGCGGGGGATGGGCAGGCGCTCGGAGATATCGATGCCTTTTTTCGCCAGCACGGCGGTCAGCGCCCGACGCTGGGCGGGGGTGAGCTGCTGCAGGGAGTGCGTGAGGTCGTTCATGACAGATTCTCTTGGTCCGCGCGCTCGGCGAGCGCCAGTAATTCGGCTTCGGACAGCCCCTCGAGGGCGGCCAGGGCGGCGGCGACCTCCTGGTCGACGGCAGCGGTCGGGGCGTGTGGCTGCGCCTGCTCGAGGCGTCGGGCCAGCTCGGCCAGGTCGGCCGTGGCGAACAGCTCACGCAGTGGCAACTCGACGCCGAAGCGTTCGTTGATCCGCGCCAGCAACTGGACGGCCAGCAGCGAGTGCCCACCCAGCTCGAAGAAATTGGCCGAACGACTCACCCGGACACGGCCCAGCGCCTGGGCCCAGAGCTCGGCCAGGACCGTCTCGGTGGCGCCCTGGGGCGGCTGGTATCGACGCTCCTGGCCGTTGTCCTGCTGGGGTTCGGGCAACCCCGCCTCGTCGAGCTTGCCGTTGACGGTGAGGGGCCATTGCGGCAGGACGAACAGCCGCGCCGGGATGGCCTGGGCGGGCAACGCCTGACGCAGGCACTCCCGCAACCCGGCCTCGGCCAGGGCCATACCGCTCGAGGCCAGTGCATAACCGACCAGCACCTCGGCGCCGCTGGGATCGCGACGCATCCGGACCAGGGCGTCGGCCACGCCGGGAATGGCCCGCAGCTGGGCCTCCACCTCGCCCAATTCGATGCGGAATCCCCGGAGCTGGACCTGGCGGTCGGCACGCCCCAGGTACTGCATGCCGTCTTCCGGCGACCAGCGCGCCAGGTCGCCGGTGCGATACAGCCGTGCGCCCTCGGCCCAGGGATGGGCGATGAAACGCTCCGCGGTAAGGCCCGGGCGGCCAAGGTAGCCCCGGGCCAGACCCGCCCCGCCGACGTACAGCTCGCCCACCATGCCCGGCGGGACCGGTTCCCCATACTCGTCGAGCAGGTACCAGTCGAGATCCGCCAGGGGCGTGCCGATCAGGCTGGGGCCGTCCAGATCGGCCGCCGCCAAGGCCCGAGCCGTGACATGGACAGTGGTCTCGGTAATGCCATACATGTTCACCAGGCGCGGCCGCTCGACACCAAAGCGCTCGAACCAAGGCCGCAGCAGCGCCGGTTCCAAGGCTTCACCGCCAAAGATCACGTAGCGCAGCGGTGATGGCCGCGGATCGGCCACCGCCACCGGGATCAGACCGCGGAACGCCGACGGCGTCTGGTTCAGCACCGTGACGCCCTCCTCCTGCAGCAAGGCCTGCAGCGCCTGGGGCGAACGACTGGTCAGCCAGGGCACGACCACCAGGCGACCACCGTGCAGCAAGGCGCCGAAGATCTCCCAGACCGAGAAGTCGAAGGCGTAGGCGTGGAACAGCGTCCAGACATCCCGGGCATCGCAGCGGACCTCCGCCGAGGCGCTCTCGAACAGGCGCAGCACGTTGCCCTGGGTGACCTGAACGCCCTTGGGCGTACCGGTGGAGCCCGAGGTATAAATGACGTAGGCCAACTGCTCAGGTAGCACCCGGCGCGACGGATTGGCCGCGCTCCGGCGTTCTGCCCAGTCATCCAGGTAGAGGGTGTCCCGCTGCCGTGCCCAGGGCTGATCGTCCAGCAGGCCGCGGCTGGTCAACAGCAGGTGCACCCCACTGTCGTCGCACATGAAGGCCAGGCGCTGCGCCGGATAGCCCGGATCGAGCGGCAGATAGGCACCGCCGGCCTTGAGGATGGCCAGCAGGCCCACCACCAGCTCCAGCGAACGTTCCACCGCCAGGCCGACCAGTACCTCGGCACCGACGCCGCGACGCTGCAGCTCGTGGGCCAGGGCATTGGCCCGGGCGTTGAGATCGGCATAGCAGAGCTGCGCCGCACCACAGGTCACGGCGATGGCCTGCGGCCGGCAGGCGGCCTGGGCCTCGATCAGACCGGCCAGGTCCGCATGGGTCCAACGCAGTCCCGGCCGCACCTGGCACGGTCGCTCGTTCCAGGCGAGGACCTGCGCCCGGGCCTGGGCCGGGCTCTGCCAGGGCAGCTGGGCCACCAGGGTGGTCACCGGCGCGGCCAGCTGTTCGAGCAGGGCCAGCCAGCGTTCGGCCAAGGCTTCGAGGGTCGTGCGCTCGAACAGGTCGCGGCGATAGACCAGGCGCGCCGACAGCACGGCGCCGCACTCCAGGGTATGCAAAGAGAGATCGAACGGCGTCTGCCGCTGGACCAGCGCCAGCGCTTCCAATTCCAGGCCCGGCAAGGCAGCGACCCCGGTAGTGGGACGCCACTGGTGGTCGTAGACCACTTGGAACAGCGGATGGGTGCCGGCCAGGCGTTGCGGACGCAGCGCCTCGACGATCTGCTCGAATGGCAGCTCGCCGTGGGCCTGGGCCGCCAGCAGTTCGTCGCGGACCTGGGTCAGCAGGGTACCGACCGTGGCCTCCTCGGCCAGGCTCAGGCGTAGCGGCAAGAGGTTGACGAAGAAGCCCACCAGCGATTCCAGTTCGCGGCGACTGCGTCCGGCGGTGGTCACGCCGATGCAGAAATCGCGCTGGCGGCCATAGCGGCTCAAGACCTGCTGGAAGGCCGCCAGCAGCAGCATGGGCAAGGTCACCCCGCGCGCGACGGCCAGTTGCCGCAGCGCCTCGACCTGCGTGGCCTCCAGGGTCACGGCCACCTCGGCGGCCGGTCCCTGGGCCGCCGAGGTGCGCGGTCGATCCAGCGGCAGCGCCAGCACCTCGGGCACCTCGGCCAGGCGCTGTTGCCAATGGCAAAGCTGGCGTTCGCCCTCGGCACCGGCCAGGCGTGCCCGCTGCCAACGGGCGAAGTCACCGTAGGCGACGGCCAGCGGCGTCCAGCCGGGCTGGCGGCCCTGAAGCGCCGCCCGATAACCCTCGGCGAATTCCTCCAGCAGCAGATTGAGCGACCAGCCGTCCGCGGCGATATGGTGGGTGCAGAGCTGCAGGGTGTACCGGTGATCGCCCGTGGACAGCACCTGGACGCGCAACAAGGGTCCCGTGTCCAGGGCAAAGGGGGCGTCGGCCGCCTGATCGAGCAGCGCGGTATCGCCCTGCAGATAAAGTATCTCGACGGGTGCCGCCGGCAGCACCTCGGCCTCGGGCTGACCCGCCCGCTCGATCACCCGGGTGCGCAGGGGGGCATGACGGGCGACCAGTGCATCCAGTGCCTCCTGCAGCGCCTGGTGCTCCAGGGTACCGCGCAACTGCAGGCGCCCGGCCAGGTTGTAGGCGGCATTGTCCGACTCCAGGCGCCAGAGGAACCACAGGCGATTCTGCGCCGGGGACAGCTGGCGGTGCTCGTGCTCGGCGACCGCTACCAGGCCCGACGCGACACCCGCGGTCGCCGAGCCCAGGTGCCGGGCCAGTTCGCCCAGCGTCGGTGCCGCGAACAGGGTTGCCAGCGGCAATTCCAGGCCCAGTTGCTCGCGCACCCGACTGGTCAGTTGTACCGCCTTCAGCGAATTGCCGCCGAGGGCGAAGAAATGCGCGGCGCGCTGTTGCGGACGGACGTCCAGCAGCTCTTCCCAGAGATCGGCCAGGCGGCCTTCCAGCTCGTCCAGGTCGTCGACCGCGGTCGCGACCGGCGCCGCCGGGGCCAGCAGCGGCAACTCGCCAGCCTCCAGCAGGCGGCGGCAGGCCGAGCGCTGCAACTTGCCGCTGGAGGTCTTGGGCATGCCGCCCGGCTCCAGCAACGCCACCTGCTGCGGCGCCTCGCCATGTACCTCGGCCACCGCCTGGCGGATGTCGGCGACCAGCGCGCCAACGTCCAGATCGCGCAGCCGGTTGCGCGCCACCTCGGCGGCGATGCCGATGCCCGGCGTGCCGCTGGCATCGCTCACGGCGAAGGCCGCCACCCGCCCCTTGCGTAACACCGGCGCCGCGGTTTCCACGGTCAGTTCGATGTCCTGGGGATAGAGATTCTGACCGCGCAGGATCAGCACGTCCTTCAGCCGACCGGTGACATAGAGTTCTCCATCGAGCAGCACGCCCAGGTCGCCGGTGCGCAGCCAGCGCCGCCCATCGCGCTCGACGAAGGTCGCGGCGGTCGCCGCGGGATTACGCCAGTAACCGCGGGCCACGCTGGGGCCGCTGGTCCAGATCTCGCCGACCTGACCGGCCGGTGTCAGCACGCCGCTGTCGGCATCCACCAGCAGCAGCTGCTGGCCGGGACAGGCCTGGCCGCAGGCGGCCAGTTGCAGGTCAATGCCCATCTCGGCACGCCCGTCGGCCAGGGCGTCGCGGGCGAAACCACGCCGCCCGATCCCTTCACCCGGGGCGCCGCCGCTCACGTAGAGCGTCGCCTCGGCCAGGCCGTAGCAGGCCATGAAGGAGGTCGGCGCGAAGCCGGCCGGCGCGAAGCGCTCGGCGAACAGATCCAGGGTGTCCGGGCGAATCGGCTCCGCCCCGGAAAAGGCCACCCGCCAGCGCGACAGATCCAGCTCCGCCACGGCGCTGTCACGCAGGCGCTCGGCGCAGAGTCGATAGGCGAAATCGGGTCCGCCGCTGACCGTGCCGCCATAGCGCGCCACCGCCTGCAGCCAGCGCACCGGGCGCTGCAGGAAATGCAGCGGCGACATCAGCACGCAGGGAATGCCGCTGTAGATGGCCTGCAGCAGGCCGCCGATCAGGCCCATGTCGTGGTAGAGCGGCAGCCAGCTGACCATGACGTCGTCGCTGCCGATGTGGAAACCCTGGCGGATGGCCGCTTCGTTGGCCGCCAGGTTGCCATGGGTGACCTCGACGCCCTTGGGCGTGGCGGTGGAACCTGAGGTGTACTGCAGGAAGGCGATCTGCTCGGGCGCCGGCAGGCACGGCTGCCAATCGGTCGACACCGGCAGGTCGTCGGTGGCCAGCACGGTAGGCGCCTCGGCGCCCTGGCCGCAGGCCTGCTGCAGGCTCTCCTGCAGGCTGCCCAGGGTCAGCACCAGGCGTGGCGCGCAGTCGGCGAGGATGCCGTGCAGCCGGGCCAGGTGTTGCGGGCGCAGGGATTCCGGCGGGTAGGCTGGCACGGCGATGACGCCGGCATAGAGACAGCCGAAGAAGGCCGCCACGTAGTCCGGTCCGCTGGGATACAGCAGGACGGCGCGCGCGCCGGGCTCCGCCTCGGCAAGCAGCCGGCGAGCGATGGCGCGCGCCCGGGCATCGAGTTCGCGATAGCTCAGCGGGGTTTCGCCCTGCTCGTCGAGAAAGCGCAGAGCCAACCGATCGGGGGCGAGCCGCGCCCATTCGGTCAAGGCCGCGGCCAGGCCCCGTGCGTCGTCAAAGCGACCGTCCATTGCATCGTCCTGTAGGCAGGCGAACGCGGCTCCGCGGAGAGAGCCGTGTTCAGAGGGTTTCATTGAGGTTGGAATGGCCTTCGGCCATGGCCACGATGACCTTGCGTGGCCCTTCGAACGGGGCGCGGGCATGGGCGGCCAGCATGTTGTCGAGCATCAGGACATCGCCGCTCTGCCAGGGGAAACTGACCTTTTCCTCCTCCAGTACGCCCCGGACGTCGTCCAGCAGGTCGACCTTGATGGGGCTACCGTCGCCGTAGTAGACGTTACGCGGCAGATCTTCCTCGTCGACGATCTCCAGCAGCGACTCGCGCACCTCGGGCGGCAGGTTGGAGACGTGGAACAGATGGGCCTGGTTGAACCACACCGCCTCCCCGGTACGCGGGTGCCGGGCGGTAGCCTGGCAGCGCTGGCGCGTGCGCAACTCGCCGTCGTCCTTCCACAGGCAATCGATACCGCGCGCTCGACAATAGGCTTCCACGACCTGACGGTCGGAGGTGTTGAACACCTGTTCCCAGGGCACGTCCAGGCCGTTACCGAAGTTGCGGGTGTAGAGCAGCCCCCGCGCCTCGAAGCGTTCGCGGATCGCCGTATCCATCCGCGCGTAGAGGGCGCGACTGTCGGCGATCGGCGTCTCGCCACCGCGCGCGGCCGCCACCAGGCTGTAGAACCAGATGCGCAATGGCCACTCACGGGTATAGGCCTGCTCGTTGTGCAGGGGGATATGCTGGTGCGCCGGATACTCGGTGGAGGTGTACACCCCCTGGGTCACGTTACTGCGTGGCGTCGAGCCGAACTCGTAGTTGAGCAACGGCTGACCGAAGCCGGCGGCGAAGCTGCGAAAGCGCTCGGCCTCCCCCACGCTGAAGCCACGGAACAGCAGCCCGCCGCAACGTTCCAGGCGCTCGTCCACCAGCGGTCGCAGCAACGCCTGGGCCTCGAGCAGATCGACACCCGGCTCGCGGGCCTCGACCAGCAGGGGTAGCGCGCCCGGCACCCCGGGCAGCGTCTCGATACGGAACAGTTCGGTGTTCATGCAGGCCTCGTCTCCCCGGCCGCCGCGACGGCCGCTTGCAGGTGAGCCACGAGCGCTGCGAGCACCGCGGCCTCCTGGCTGTTGATGAAGAAGTGGTCGCCCGGGAACCAATCCAGGGTGAAGGGACCGCGGGTCTCCTGCCGCCAGGCCTGCATGACCGCTTCGCTGGCGTCATCCTCGCGGCCGGCGAAAACGTGCAGCGGGCAGTCGAGGGGCGGTCGCGCCAGGGGCTGGTAATGTCCACAGAGGTGGAAGTCGGCGCGCAGCACCGGCAGGGTCAGGGCCAGCAATTCGGCGTCTTCGAGCACCGCCGGAGCCGTCCCGCCCAGGCTGCGCAGCCGCGCGATCAGCTGGTCGTCGGAGAGCGGCCCGCGCAGCTCGGCATCGTCACGCCGAGTCGGTGCCTCGGTGCCGGAGGCCAGTAGCGCGCACGGCATCGGTGCGCCCTGCTGGCCCAAGGCATGGGCCATCTCCAGGGCCAGCAAGGCGCCGAGGCTGTGGCCGAACAGGGCATAGGGCGGCGTGGTGGCCGGCACGATCTCGGCGGCCAGCTGGCGCGCAAGGCTGCGCAGATCGGTGGCGAACGGCTCGTCGAAGCGCCGACCGCGGCCCGGCAACTCCACTGGCCGCACCTCGATCCAGGCGGGCAGGAGTCGCCGCCAGCGGGCGTAGACCATGGCGCTGGCGCCGGAATGGGGCAGGCAGAACAGGTGCAGACCCATGGCTCACTCGCCTGCCTGGGCTTCCATGGCCTGGCGCAGACTCAACGGCCGCATGTCGGTCCAGGTCCGCTCGACGTAGTCCAGACATTCCTGCTTGGAGCCGCGAGCCCCGGTCTCGCGCCAGCCTGCGGGCACCGCCTTGTAGTCCGGCCACAGCGAGTACTGCTCTTCGTGGTTCACCAGCACCTTGAAGGTCGCGTCTTCTTGATCAAAGGCCATCTCAATTCTCCTCTGGATAGGGGCCTGCCACCCGCGATTCGCTCGAGGGTGTAAGCCATTGCTCAAAGGAAGACGCGTGACCGAAGAGATTAATTAGCTGCCGATCACGGGAGGGCGCGCTCAATCAGCCGAATGCGGACCAGGCGGGAGGTGTCACCACGAACCGAACGACACGCCTATGGCAGGTAAGGTGCCGTTTGTAAAACTATTGTAAACCATTCTCATTAACATTAGATTAGAGTCCCATTTCAGCAGGAGGCCAAGCTATGTCCGTTCGCCCCGATCCTCTTCCTCAAGAAGGTTTCGAGTCCCTGCAAGAAATCTATCTGACCAATCGGCCCTCCCTGCTCAGCGTGGCCACCCGTATCACCGGTTGCCGTAGCCACGCCGAGGATGTGGTGCAGGACGCCTTTTTCCGCCTGAAACGGTCGTCCTTATCGAACATCCGATCGCAGATCAGCTATCTCTTCCAAGTCGTCCGCAACCTCTCCATCGATCACTACCGCAAACAGACGCTGGAGCACCGCTACGCCGCGCCTGAAGAAGAGGGGCTGGCGGTCGTCAATCACTACGCCACTCCTGAAGAGATCAATACCCAGCAGCAGACGCTCGAAGTGGTGGAGGAGGCCTTGGCGCAACTTCCGGAGCGGACGCGCTATGCCTTCGAGGCCTATCGGCTCCATGGCCGCCCGCAAAAGGACATCGCCCGGGACCTGGGAGTGTCCCCTACCCTGGTCAACTTCATGATTCGCGATGCCATGGTGCATTGTCGTAAGGAAGTGCTAAGGCGCGATAGCTGACTCGCCTTGAAGCGGTGACCTCGACCGGGATACCCAGGTAACCGTTCGGCGCCACTGGAGATCAGCACCACCGCCTGCCGGCGCGGTGCCCAGGTGCTGATGAGGAGCCAGGGCAGCTCCATGGCGCCTCGACAGCATGGGTAGGCGCCCGGGATTGCCCAGGTGGAGGCGGATACCTGCCGCTGAGAGCCAGACCGCCCGCGCCCTCACTCCTTCTTCAACAACCCCGCCAGACCCGCGAAGGGATTGTGGGTGGCCTTTTCCACCTTGGGCGTGCCCAGGGAGCTGTCGCTGAAGTATTGCTGGTCGGTGTAGCGGCTGTGCTCGTTGTCGTGGCAGTACAGGCATAGCAATTCCCAGTTGGAGCCGTCCTGGGGATTGTTGTCGTGGTTGTGATCACGATGGTGCACGGTCAGCTCGCTCAGGCGCTTGCCGGAGAATTCCCGGGCACAGCGGCCGCAGACGTGGGGATACATCTTCAGCGCCTTGTCGCGGTAGCCGCGTTCGCGCTCGCGCTGGGTCTCGGCGAGGATGCGATCCAGCTTCGAGGTATCGGTGGCCATGCTGCGTCCTGGAGTCGTGTGGAAAGACCCAGTATAGCCCGCGCCTGGCCCGGCGGGTGATCAGGCGCGAGCCCGCTCAGGGCTTCGGCTGGGCGCCACCCTCCTCGCTCTCGAACTGGGCGAAGTATTGCTCCGCCATGGCCCGCAGCGAGCGACCGATGTTGGCGTATTCGTATTCGTTGAGGTTGGCCAGGGACACGCGGGCGGCCGGTTGCTGGGTGCCGAAGCCCTTGCCGGGCAGGAGCACGATGCCGGTCTCCTTGGCGATGCGGAACAGCAGGTCGCCGCTGCTGAACTTGGCCTTCACCCAGGTGGCGAAGGCGTCGCCATGGAGTTTGCGCGCCAGGTCTTCCAGATCCAGCAGGGTGTAGTAGTCGACGGCATTGGGGTCGCTTTCGGGGGCGACGCCCAGTTCGCGATAGAGGGCGGCTTCGCGGCGGCGCACCAGCTTCTTCAGTTCGGTCTTGTAGCCGTCGCTTTCGTCCATCAAGGCGAACAGCGCGAACAGCACCATCTGCACCTGCTGGGGGGTGGAGAGCCCGGCGGTGTGGTTGAGGGCCACGGTGCGGCTGTCGGCGACGAGGCGGTCGAGGAACTTGAGGCTGCGCACGTCCGGCAGCAGGCTACCGTAGCGGCGGTCCAGAGAAGCCTTGATCTCCTCGGGCAGTTCGGCCAGGGCCTGGTCGAAGATGCTGTCCTGGTGCGCCCCTATCACCCCCAACCGCCAGCCCGTGGCACCGAAGTACTTGGAGAAGGAATACACCAGCAGGGTGTTGCGCGGGCAGGTGGCGAACAGCGAGCGGAAGTCGTCGGCGAAGGTACCGTAGACATCGTCGGTGAGGATGAAAAGGTCCGGACGCGCCTCGGCGACGAGACGGGCAACGGTAGCCAGGCTGCGGTCGTCCATCTTCACCGAGGCCGGGTTGCTGGGGTTGATGCAGAAGAAGATCTTGATCGCCGGATCGCGCAACTTGTCGAGTTCGGCCTCGGGGTACTGCCAGTTGGCCTGGGGATCGGCGTGGATGTGCACCTGTTCCAGACCGAATTCCTCCAGTTCCGGGATCTCGATGTAGGGGGTGAAGGCCGGCATGCCGATGGCCACCTTGTCGCCGCGCCTGACCAGGCCGTTCTGCTGCAGCGAGTGGAAGATGTAGGTCATGGCCGCCGTGCCGCCTTCCACGGCGAAGAGATCGACGGAACCCGCGGGGACGTAGCCACCGATCATCTCCTTGACGATGTAGTGGCTGACCACCTGCTCGGAGATCCTCAGCATGCGCGGCGGCACCGGGTAGTTGACGCCGAGGATGCCCTCCACCATCTCGTGGAGAAAGGCCGAGGCCGAGAGTCCCAGCTGGTCGCGCACGTAGCTCAGGCTCTTGGCCAGGAACAGCACCCCGGGCTGGTCGCGGTGCTCGGCGGTGTAGCGCTCGAAGCGCGCCTCGATACCATCGATCTGCGGTAGCCCGCCGACCCCATGGGGCATGTAGGAATAGGACAGCTCGGCCTCGCTGGTGGCGAACAGGCCGAGGCGGAAGAAGGCCCGCCGCGGCAGGGTCGCCAGGAAGTTGGGATTGCCACGCCCGGCGTTGAGCATCAGGCGGTTCTCGCTGCCGGAGGCGAGCTTGATCAGTTCGTCCTTGAGCTCGAAGGGACTCAGCTTGGCGTATTGGGCGTAATCGTCTTGGGCTTCGCTCATGACTTGCCTCTTTCGGTTAGGCGAAGGCCACCACCAGTGGCCCGAGCAGGGTGAGGAACACGTTGGCCAGGGCGTAGGTGACCGCGAAGGGCACCGTGGGGATGGAGTTGCCGGCCTTGTCCAGCACCTCGCCGAAGGCTGGATTGGCACTGCGGGCACCGGCAACGGCCCCGGCGAACAGCGCCAGGTTGTCGTAACGCAGGAGGTAGCGGCCGACCAGGATGGTGATGACGATGGGCACCACGCAAACCACTACCCCGATCAGGAAGATGGAGAGGCCCTGGGTGGCGATGGTCTCCACCGCCTGGCGTCCGGATTGCAAGCCCACCACCGCCACGAAGCCGGCCAGGCCGAGGTCGCGCAACAGCGTCGAGGCCGGCAACGGCAGGTTGCCCCGGGTCAGGTGGCGACTGCGATACCAGCCGAACACCAGCCCGGCGATCAGCGCCCCGCCGCCGCTGCCCAGGGTCAGGGGGATGGCGCCCAGGCGGATCACGATCAGACCGATGAGCAGGCCCACCGCCAGGCCGAAGCCATGAAAGACGAAGTCGGTCTTGTCGCTGGGCACGACGAGGGAGCCGACCTGCTGGGCGACGCGCTGGATGTCGTCGGGAGTGCCGTAGAGGGTGACCAGGTCGCCCGCCTCGATGACGGTGTCCGGTTCCAGGGCCAGCGGTCGCCCGGCGCGTTTCACGCCCACCACGTAGACGCCATGGCGCAGGGCCCGATTGGCCGCCTGGCGGATCTCGGCCACGCGGCGGCCGATGAAGGTGGGGTTGTCGAGGGTGACGTCGCGTTGCACCACCACCACGTCCATGTCGGGCGAGGATTGCAGCTCGGCGCCCAGCCGCGCGGCGATGGCCACCACCCCGGCGCGGCGCCCTACCACCAGCACCACGTCGCCGGCTTCCAGCACGGTCGTCGGGCTGACCCCGATCAAGGCGCCGTCGCGCTTGATGCGCTCGATGGTCAGGCTCGCCCGGGGATCGCCCTGGCCGCCGGCCTCCAGTTGCTCTACGGTCTGGCCGGCGGCCTGGTCGATGCGATAGAGACGGCCCACCAGCGGCGGGATGGCCGGCAATTCCCCCGGTCCGTAGACCTTGGCGCCGGCCAGCAACTCGGCCTCGGCCCTGGTGGCATCGTCGCGGATGCTGCGCCTCATGAACCAGGGCAGCACATTGACGCAGAGGATGATGGCGCCGAAGGAGCCGAAGATATAGGTCACGGCGTAGCCCACGGCGACATTGCCCTGCAGCACCTGGATCTGTTCCAGCGGCAGGTCGAGCTTGGCGATGGCCGCGCTGGCGGTGCCGATGATGGCCGACTGGGTCATGGAGCCAGCGGCGATTCCGGCGGCGATGCCCTTGTCGAGGCCGAACAGCCGGGCGCAGGCGATGATGGTCAGCAGGCCGCTGAGCGCCATCACCGCGGCCAGGACGATCTCGCGCAGGGACTGACGCCCCAGGGAGCGAAAGAATTGCGGCCCGCTCTCGAAGCCCACGGCATAGATGAACAGCGCGAAGAGCACCGACTTGATGCCGTTGTCGATGCTGATGCCGATCTGGCTGATGACCACCGCCACCAGCAGCGAACCGGCGACCCCGCCGAGCTGGAACTTGCCGAACTGGATGCTGCCGATCCAGTAGCCGAGGGCCAGGGACAGGAACAGCGCCAGTTCCGGGGCCTGGTTCAAGATCTGGTGGACGTATTCCATGGGGCTACCTTCGACCGGGGTCCGCAAGCGGAAGAAGGTGAAGCGGGTATCTGGCCTGACACCTGAGCTGCCGGGAGAACCACGTTCCACCTGGTACGCTGCCTGTGCCCTGCGGGATTTTCCTGACCACGAGGGCGGCCTGCTGGAAATGGTCATGTAATAAGAAGACATAACTCAACAGGGCCCAAGGAACCTAAGCACAGCATTCCAGAGCTGTCAAAAGCGCGACCGTGGCGAATTCGGACTGGGAAAAGAGGGTTTTCAAGGGTGAATTCTGGGCACTAGGGGCACCTCTCGATAGCGGTCGATAGGAGCTCGAGCACCCGCCGTGACTCGGATTGCGCTGGATCGAGGCAAGCCGTCGCGGCGGCGCCCCTGCCTGCTCGAACAGCCCGGTACCTAGCCGGTCCGCTCGTCGGGTTCCACGTCGGGATGCCCGAGAGCGGCAATGGCGGGCTCGCGGTCCTAGCTATCAGGGGCAATAGCCAGCCCTAGAGCTTCATGCCCACCGCCAGGCGGTTGAAGGCATTCATCAGGGCCACCACCAGGGTCAGGTCGGAGATCTCGGCGTCACTGAAGTGCGCCCTGAGGGGGTCATAGACGGCGTCGGGCGCACCCTTCTCACTGACCTGCGTAAGGGTCTCGGCCCACTCCAGGGCGGCGCGTTCGCGGGCGTCGAACAGCTCGCTGATCCGCCAGCCGGCCAGGCGGTCGAGCTTGGCCTGGGCGATGCCCTGCTCGCGCAGGGTCTGGGCGTGCTTGCCCAGGCAGAAGGCGCAGCCGTTGATCTGGGAAATGCGCAGGTAGACCAGCTCCACCAGCGGCAGGCCGAGCGAGCTGTCGGCCAGGGCCTGGCTGGTCGCCAACAGGCCCTGGTAGGCAGCGGGAGACAGGGTGGCAAACGGCAGGCGCAGAAGACTCATGATTCACTCCGAAACGGTCGTGGGGGAAAGGGCGAGATGCCGGAAAGGCACCTCGCGAGAGAGTTGCAGGCGCGCGCGGGCCAGGGTGTCGAAGCTACTGCGCGGGTCGCCGACCAGGCCTTCGAGATAGCAGAAGTGCAGGTCGAACAGCCCCAGGGTGCCCAGGGCATGGCGCAGGTAGGAAGTGAAGAAGTCTGGCTGACGCGCGTCCGGAACGCGGTGGCGGCCACCCGAGCCAACCAGCAGATAGACCGGCCGGTCGGCCAGCAGGCCGACCTTGCCCTCGGCGGTGGCGGCGAAGGTGCGGCCGATGCGCAACACGTAGTCCAGCCACAGCTTGAGCGCCGCCGGCAGGGTGAAGTTGTGCAGCGGTGCGTTGATCAGTAGCAACTCGCTGGCCTCAAGCTCGACGATGAGGGCTTCCGACAGAGCGAACACCGGTGCCTCACATGGCGTGCGCCGGGTCAGGGCAGCGGCGTAGTCGGCGCTGAGCGGCGGCAGGGGCTCGGTGGCGAGATCGCGTTCCAGCACCTGAACGCCGGGATGGCCGTGGCGCAAGGCCCCGAGCAACTCGCCGGCCAGGCGATACCCGTGGGAACTGACCGGGCGCGGACTGGCGTTGAGGGAGAGGACGGTCTTCATGCCCGCCCCTCCCCGGTCAGCCGTTCGGCGAAATGCAGGCCACGGGCGAGCAAACCTTGGCGGAAGTAGAAGCGCTGGGCCAGGGGCATGTGCAAGCCGGTGTCCAGGATGAGGTGCGCGCAGCCACGCTGTACGGCCTCGACGCGCACGGCGGCGAGCAGTTGCGCGCCCAGCCCTCCGCGCTGGCACCCTGGCTGGACCACCAGGTCGTCGACATAGACGAAGCGGCCGTACAGCAGGTTTTCCAGTTCGCGATAGCCGGCCAGGCCGACCAGCTCGCCTGCGACGCAGGCGGCCAGCAACCGATAGCCCTGGGCGGCCTGGCGCTGGAGCTGACGCTGATACGCCTGGGCGTCGACGAGCTGTGGGCGCAACTCGCGCATCAGCGTAAAGCTGGCCGGACACAGGGGCGAATCCGGTTCCACGTGGTGGAAGGTCAGGGCCATGGGGCAGGTCTCCATTCAAGATGGCGCCACTCTAGCCGGCGCATGCCCTAGGCTATAGGGCCAAGAAAGCGACAAACGACTAGGCCATGACCCTCTCCGCCGCCCTCGACAAGCGTCTCGCCCTGCCCCTCTACCGGCAGCTGTACCAGCGCTTCCGCGACGCCCTGGACGAAGGCCGGCTGCATCCCGGCGACCGGGTACCGGCGGTGCGCGCCCTGGCGGCGGAACTCAATGTGGCCCGAGGGACGGTGGAGGCGGCCTACCAGCAATTGATCGCCGAAGGCTTTCTGGTGCCCCGGGGGCCAGCGGGAACCATCGTCTCGCCGCAATGGAGCCGAGCCGCCCCGCCCGCTGCCGCGCCCCTTTCTCCAGCCCCAGCCCTCGCCATGATCCACACCGGCGGCACACCCTTTCCCTTGCAGCTGGGCCTACCGGCCCTGGACGCCTTTCCACGCAAGCTCTGGACCCGCCTGGCCACCCGTGAGCTGCGCGGCGCCGGCGTAGACGGCCTGGTCTATCCGGACGCCCGCGGCCACGCTGGCCTGCGGGCGGCCATCGCCACCTACCTGGGGCTGTCCCGCGGGATCACCTGCAGCCCGGAACAGGTATTCGTCTGCGCCGGTTATCGCGCCTGCCTGGACCTGGTGGTCCAGACCCTGCTGGCGCCTGGCGATGCCTGCTGGTTCGAGGAACCGGGCTACTTCATCGCCCGTCAGGCGCTGCAGGCCGCGCGCCTTGAACTGGTGCCGGTATCGGTGGACGACCGGGGGCTGGACGTCGCTGCCGGCCTCGCCCAGGCACCCCATGCCCGCTGCGCCCTGGTCACCCCGAGTCACCAGAGTCCGTTGGGCGTCTCCCTCGCCTTGCCCCGGCGGCTGGCGCTGCTGGACTGGGCGCGCCAAGCCGATGCCTGGGTCATCGAGGACGACTACGACAGCGAATTCCGCTACCTGGGCAAACCGCTACCGGCGCTCAAGAGCCTGGATGACGGCGGCAGGGTGCTCTACACCGGCACCTTCAGCAAGGTGCTGTTCCCTGCCCTGCGCCTGGCCTATCTGGTGGTACCTCCCCGGCTGGTGGACAGCTTCGCCGCCAGCGCGGACCGCCGGCACAACCATGTCCCGCCGCTGTGGCAGGCCACGGTGGCGAGCTTCCTGGCGGAAGGCCACTTCGCCCGTCATCTGAATCGGATGCGCACGCTCTATCGGCAACGCCGCCAGTGGTTGGCCGAGGCCCTCGGCAGCAGCCTCGGCGAGCGGGTAGGAATCGACCTCCAGGCCGGCGGCCTGCACCTGCTGGCCCGCCTGGAGGATGGCGACGACCAGGCCTGGGCGGCCGCGGCCCAGGCCGAGGGGCTGGCGGTCCAGGCGCTGTCACGCTGGTATCTGGCCACGCCGCAACGCCAGGGACTGCTGCTGGGCTTCACCAACGTCACCCAGGCCGACGAGGCCCTGGCCCTGGCCCGACGCCTGGCCCAGCTGCGGGTCTGAGTCGTCCCGCGGCGATGCCTCTGCGGTGGAAAGCGCCTTACCATTCAGCCAGCCTGGACGACCATCCATCGCCAACCGCTCTGGAACGCCCGTTTCGCACTCCCGTACGGATCCAGCGTCGGGCTTGGCTTTCGCCTTTCGCGAAGGCTTCACTCGTCACCACGCGCGACGAAAGCGCGCACTGTGTCACAGAAAACTTTTTCCAGAGCGCTCCCTCCAAAAACGGGTCCTGCGGCTCTGGCAAGCACCTGCTGGCCGGGCACGCCTCTCCTTTCAACGCTCGGTCCAGACACCGGCCAGGCCGTGTACGCCACGCCTGGGCGCCGCTGCCTGCCAGAACCGTCCGCATCGTTGTACCGCCACCGCGCGAGGATTTCCATGCTGAAACGCCTGACTATCTCGAACAAACTCAACCTCGGCTTCGGCGCGATCCTGGTCATTATCCTGGCGCTGATCCTCGCCGCCAGCCGAGGCTTCACCGAGGTCAACTCGGCGGTCCGGCAGAACATCCACTCCTACGAGGTATTGCAGGACTCCGATGCCGCGCTGCTGGCACTGGTCAACATGGAAACCGGCATGCGCGGCTTCGCCCTGACCGGCAAGGACGACTTCCTCGCGCCGCTGAACGAAGGCGAGCGGCTGTTCACCGAGCAGTTGCAGGAGCTGATCCAGCTCACCCACGACAATCCCGAGCAGCAGCGCAGCCTGACCCAGCTCGGCGCTGACAAGGCGGCCTGGAAGAGCGACTCGGTGCAGCAGATCCTCGCCCTGCGCCGGCAGGTCAACGCCGGCACCCTGTCCCTGGACGTCCTCACCGCCCGCATCGCCACCGCCCAGGACAAGGCGAAGATGGACGCCATGCGCGCGCTGCTGGGGCAAATCAAGGCCCGCGAGACCAATTTGCTGGATGCCCGTACCGAGTCCATGGACGACGCCAAGCGCCAGGCCATGCTGACGCTCATCGTCGGCGGTGTGATCGCCGCCCTGCTGGCCCTCGGCATCGCCTGGTCGCTATCGCGCACCATCGTCGGCCGCCTGGCCCAGGCGGTGACGGTAGCGCGCAACATCGCCAACGGCCATTTGGACTCGCCCATCACGGAAAGCGGGGGCGACGAGGTGGGCCAGTTGCTCGGCGCCTTCGGCCTGATGCAGGAGAAGCTGCGCGAGATGATCCAGCGCATCAAGCAGGGTACCGACCAACTGGTCGCCGCCGCCCAGGGTATCTCGGCCAATTCGCAGCAACTCTCCGCCGCTGCCCAGGAGCAGTCCAGCGCCGCCTCCAGCATGGCCGCCACCGTCGAGGAACTGACGGTGAGCATCAATCACGTGGCGGACAACGCCAACGAGGCCCACGACCTGTCCAGCCAGTCCGGTCGCCTCGCTCAGGATGGCGGTCGTACCATCCAGGCGTCGGTGGACAGCATGAGGTCCATTGCCGGCACCGTGCAGTCCTCGGCCGACCGCATCGGCGAACTGGGTGAACACTCCGAGCGCGTTTCTTCCATCGTCAGCGTGATCAAGGGCATCGCCGACCAGACCAACCTGCTGGCGCTCAACGCCGCCATCGAAGCAGCCCGGGCCGGGGAACAGGGACGCGGCTTCGCCGTGGTGGCCGATGAGGTTCGGCAGCTGGCGCAACGCACCGCCAACTCCACGCAGGAGATCGCCGCCATGATCGAGAAGATCCAGGCCGCCACCCATGCCGCCATGGCCGATATGGACGTGGGCGTGCGCCAGGTCAACGCCGGCGTCGACCTGGCCAACCAGGCCGGCGAGGCGGTGGTCAGCATCAACACCTCGTCGGATAACGTGGTGCGGGTGGTCAACCAGATCTCCCTCGCCCTGCGCGAGCAGACCGCCGCCAGCCACGACGTGGCGCGCAACGTCGAACGCATCGCCCAGATGGCCCAGCAGAACAGCGAAGCCATTGGCGAGACGGTGCAGACGGCGGTATCCCTGGACGCCCTGGCCAAGGACCTGAATCGGCAGATCGGGCAATTCCGCTGCTGAGAGGGCCGTAGCTGCCACCTTCCGGCAATGGTGAAATCCCGGTAGTGCCGTGATTTCACCGGGGGCAGACCCTAGGAAACACCTTGCAACATTCGTTTAGCGAAACGGTCACACAGGCGTCCCCCTCAAGGCTTCGCTTGCATGACTACCCCTCGCCCCGCCGATCGTCTGCCCCGCCTCAATCAACTGCGCAACCTGAAGATGGCCCGTTCCGCCCATGCCTATGTGCGCGGTAGCACGGTGCAGTTCTACGAGTGGCTGCACAGCCAGCCGGGGCGCAACCTGCCCAACGGGCCGGCGGTATGGATCTGCGGCGATTGCCATGCCGGCAACCTGGGGCCCACAGGGGATCTCAAGGGCGCCACCGACGTCAATATCCGCGACCTGGACCAGACCGTGGTGGGCAATCCGGCCCATGACCTGGTGCGCCTGGCCTTGTCGCTGGCCACGGCGGCACGCGGCTCCGATCTGCCAGGGGTGACCACCGCGCGGATGCTCGAAGAGATGATGCGTGGCTACGAGATCGCCTTCGAGGACGATCTCGAGCGCGAGGTACCGCGCCCCGCCCAGGTCAAGGCCGGAATGCGCAGCGCGGTGCAGCGCACCTGGAAGCACCTGGCCCGCGAGCGCATGGAGAACACCCGGCCCAAGCTGCCTCTGGGCAAGCACTTCTGGCAACTGAGCAAGGCCGAGCGCCAGGCCATCGCCGAACTGTGCCAGACACCCGGCATCCACGCCCTGGTGACCTCGCTCAAGGGCCGCAGTCACGACAGCCGCGTCGAGCTGCTCGACAGTGCCTACTGGGTGAAGGGCTGTAGCTCCCTGGGCCTGAGACGCTACGCCGTGCTGTTGGGGGTGGATGATGGCGACGACCAGGACTTCTGCCTGATCGACGTCAAGCAGGCGGTGGCCGCCGCCGCACCACGGGCCGCCCACGCCGCCATGCCGCGCGACAACGGCAAGCGAGTGGTCGAAGGTGCGCGCCAGCTTTCCCCTGCCCTGGGCAATCGCATGCTGGCGGTGCGGCTGCTGGACCACTCCTTCTTCATCCGCGAACTGCTGCCCCAGGATCTCAAGCTGGAGCTGGACGAACTCAGCGCCCGCGAGGCCATGGGCGCGGCGGCCTACCTGGCGCGGGTCGTGGGCCGCGCCCATGCCCGGCAGATGGACCTGGCCACCCGCGTGGAGTGGATGAGCGATCTGCAGCGTAACCGCACCCGCACCCTGGATGCCCCCTCCTGGCTCTGGAGCAGCGTCGTGCAACTGGTGGGGGCCCACGAGATGGGCTACCTGGAACACTGCCGGCGCTATGCCCTGGAGCATGCGCAGGACTGACGTCGGCAAGGCTATGCCGTCGGAAGGTGCACGGTCCGGGTACCAGACGGACAGCCAGAACCGCGAATGATCCAGGAGGGGATGTAGCGATGCCACCGGCACCTGTTACCGCTCTTCCCCTCCTTTTGCCCGTCTGCCAGTTTCAGCGGCAACAACGTCATCCGGCACTTAAACTTCCGTTTTTACAAGGAGGTTCCAGTGAAAAGGACGATCATTCTCTTGGCTGCGTTGCTCGGCGGCTGCAGTATCAAACAGCAGGTAGCCCCTGCAGAGCTGTCCGCGGCGAGCTCTTCCGAGATTTGTACCATCCCCGCTGTAGGACTGAGATCAGGCTTCAATACGACCTATGTCAATGCTCTGCAGCAGAAAGGATTCAAGGTCAGGCCACTATCTGCCGGTTCCAATCCCGGCGAGTGCGAGCTTTCGACCACCTACACCGCCACCTGGGGCTGGGATCTGGCGCTGTACATGAAGTTCGCCGATATCCGTGTGTTTCAAAACGGACGCCAGATTGGCCAGGCCGTATACGACTCACGCTGGGGCTCTGGCCGACCGGACAAGTTCATTAACGCCGAAAACAAGATCAACCAGCTCGCCGACGAGTTGTTTCCCCGCGGTGCCAGCGTACTCGCCGCCCGGTATCCAGTGTCCTCTTCCATCCCAGCGCCTGGCAGCTTGTCCAAGGAGGCCCAGATCCAAGCGCTTCAGGGGCAAGGTTTGTCCTATGAGGAGTACTCGAAACGGTATCGGGAAATCTTGGCTCAGTGATAGGTCGCACCTCGTTGCAGTTCAAGCCAACAGACCCCTGGGGTAGATTTTGAGCGACATGCAGGTGACAACGCTGAAGCGCTGCTTTCGCCCGCCCATTCCCGCGCTTCTCGATGTAGCACGCTATCTGGACGCCGCGGTATCCGCGCACCACGCCGGCTATGCACTGGACGCAGCAAGGTTGTTCACGCTCGCGGACTGTTCGACTTCGCGGCAGTGGCTGGAGTCCATCTGGGGCCGGGCCAGTCCTTACGTGACGGTGACCAGGTTGCCGCCCGTACCTATCACGATGCCCGTCAAGGCCAGGATGCCTACCGGTTCTCAGATCCGCTGCCTTCATCAGCGCGACGGTTTTCACTGCCGCTTCTGTGGGCTACCCGTGATTCGCGCGGAAATTCGCAAGAAGGTGGTCGCGCTGTATCCCGATGCAGTCAGCTGGGGCAGGACGAATGCCTCTCAGCATGCGGGCTTCCAGGCGTTATGGGCCCAGTATGATCATGTCGTGCCCCATTCCGCAGGCGGTAGCAACAAGCTGGATAATCTGGTCGTGACCTGTGCTGCCTGCAACTTCGGCAAGATGTCCTATCGCTTGGAGGAAATTGGCTTGCTGGACCCGAGAGAGTTTCCAATCGTGGTCAGTCATTGGGACGGACTGGAGCGGCTTTAGGCGTTCCCAGACCAAAAATTCGATCGGAGTAGTGACTCTTACTACCTCATAGGGTCCGATTCTGCACGTTCCTGAACAAGGCTGTACTGCGCTCATGCCCTCCTCCCCCCGTCCCGGTTTCGTCTCCGTCCGCGGTGCCCGCGAGCACAACCTGAAGAATGTCGACGTGGACATCCCCCGCGATGCCCTGGTGGTGTTCACCGGGGTGTCCGGCTCGGGCAAGTCGTCGCTGGCCTTCGGTACCCTCTACGCCGAGGCCCAGCGGCGCTACTTCGAATCGGTGGCGCCCTATGCCCGACGGTTGATCGACCAGGTGGGGGTGCCCCAGGTGGAGGCCATCGAGGGCCTGCCGCCGGCGGTGGCCCTGCAGCAGCAACGCGGCCAGCCAAGCAGTCGCTCGTCCATGGGCAGCGTGACCGGACTGTCCAGCCTGGTGCGGATGCTCTATTCCCGCGCCGGCCGCTATCCGGCCGACCAGCCGATGCTCTATGCCGAGGACTTCTCGCCCAACACGCCCCAGGGCGCCTGCCCCGAGTGTCACGGCCTGGGCCGGGTCTACGAGGTAACCGAGGCCTCCATGGTGCCGGACCCGTCGCTGACCATCCGCCAGCGCGCCATCGCCGCCTGGCCCACCGCCTGGGGCGGGCAGAACCTGAGGGATATCCTGGTGACCCTGGGCTACGACGTCGATATCCCCTGGCGCGACCTGCCCCAGAAGCAACGCGACTGGATCCTCTTCACCGAGGAGCAGCCCACCGTACCGGTCTATGCCGGCCTCACCCCCGAGCAGACCCGCGCCGCGCTCAAGCGCAAGGCCGAGCCCAGCTACCAGGGCACCTACACCGGGGCGCGGCGCCATGTGCTGCACACCTTCGCCAACTCCCAGAGCGCCAAGATGAAGCAGCGCGCGGCGCGCTTCATGATCGGCCAGACCTGCCCACTGTGCCACGGCAAGCGCCTGACCCGGGCGGCGCTCTCGGTGACCTTCGCCGGCCTGGACATCGGCGAGCTGTCGCGCCTGCCACTGGACGACCTGAGCGTGCTGCTGCGCCGGGTCGCTGCCGGCGACTTCGACGAGACCAAGGACGCGGAAGTGCTGGACGCCAAGGCCGGCCAGCAGGATCGCGCCCGGCGCAAGGCCGCCGGTGGCAGCGACCACGCCGGCGCGCCGGACGTGCGCCGCACCCCCGATCTGTCCCCGGAAAAACGCCTGGCCGCCCAGCGCATGGCCAGCGAATTGCTGGAACGGCTGCAGACCCTGACCCGCCTGGGCCTCGGCTACCTGGCGCTGGAACGCAGCACCACCACCCTCTCCTCCGGTGAGTTGCAGCGGCTGCGACTGGCCACCCAGCTGGTGTCCCAGCTGTTCGGCGTGGTCTATGTGCTGGACGAACCCTCAGCCGGCCTGCATCCCGCCGATGGAGAGGCGCTGCTGGAAGCCCTCGACGGCCTCAAGGCCCAGGGCAACTCGCTGTTCGTGGTGGAGCACGACCTCGCCACCATGAAGCGTGCCGACTGGCTGGTGGACGTCGGTCCCGCCGCAGGCGAAAGCGGTGGTCGGGTGCTCTACAGCGGTCCGCCCGCCGGCCTCGCCGAGGTCAAGGAATCGGTGACGGCGCGCTATCTGTTCGCCGCACCGCAGCGCGAAACCCGGCCACCCCGCGAGCCCCGGGGTTGGCTGCGGCTGGCCGGGGTCACCCGCAATAACCTCCAGGGCCTGGACGCCGCCTTTCCGCTGGGCTGCCTGACCGCGGTGACCGGTGTCTCCGGCTCGGGCAAGTCCAGTCTGGCCAGCCAGGCGCTGCTGGAACTGGTCGGCGCCGAGCTGGGCCAGCGCGCCGCCGAGGACAGTGACGAGGCAACGGAACTGGATGCCGACGCCCTGCCTGCCACCACCGGCCAGGTAGTCGGCGGCCTCGGTGGCATTCGCCGCCTGGTGCCGGTGGACCAGAAACCCATCGGCCGTACGCCGCGTTCCAACCTGGCCACCTACACCGGGCTGTTCGACGGGGTACGCAAGCTGTTCGCCGCTACCCCCGAGGCCCAGGAAAGAGGCTTCGATGCCGGGCGCTTTTCCTTCAACGTCGCCAAGGGCCGCTGCCCGACCTGCGAGGGCGAAGGCTTCGTCAGCGTCGAATTGCTGTTCATGCCCAGCGTCTATGCCGCCTGCCCCACCTGCCAGGGCGCCCGCTACAATCCCGAGACCCTGGAGGTGCGCTGGCAGGGCAAGACCATCGCCGAGGTCTTGGGCATGACGGTGGACGAGGCCCTGGCCTTCTTCGCCGGGGAAGCCACGGTGGCGCGCGCGCTGCGGGTACTGGCCGACATCGGCCTGGGCTATCTGCGGCTCGGCCAGCCGGCCACCGAACTCTCCGGCGGCGAGGCCCAGCGCATCAAGCTGGCCACCGAACTGCAACGCACCAGCCGCGGCACCACCCTCTATGTGCTGGACGAACCCACCACCGGCCTGCACCCGGCCGACGTGGAGCGCCTGATGCGCCAGCTGCACGGCCTGGTCGACGAAGGCAACACGGTGGTGCTGGTGGAGCACAACCTGCAGGTGGTGGCCGGCAGCGACTGGCTGATCGACATCGGCCCCGGCGCCGGCACCGCGGGCGGCCGCATCGTCGCCTGCGGTACGCCGCGCAGGGTGGCGGACGACCCTGCCAGCCCCACGGCGCCCTATCTACGGCCCTTGTTCGACTAGCCGACCGCCGGCGCCACACTCCGCCGGCAGGCCGCCAGCACCAGCAGCGATAGACCAGCCGCCAGGGCGCCGAACTGGAAGGTGGCGGCGGAACCGAGGAAGTGCCAGAGCGCCCCGGCGATGGTGCTGGCCAGCAGCAGGGCGATGCCGCTCACCAGGTTGAACAGGCCGAAGGCGGTACCACGCAACTCGGCCGGGGCGGTCTTGGCGACCATGGCGGCGAGCAGGCCCTGGGTCATGCCCATGTGCAAGCCCCAGAGCAGGATGCCCAGGGCCAGGCCTGCCCAGTTGCCGGTCCAGGCCAGTACCAGGTCGGCGGCGATCAAGAGGACCAGTCCCCAGGCCAGCAAGGTGCGATGGCTGACCCGATCGGACAGCGCCCCCAGCGGATAGGCCGACAGCGAAAACACCAGGTGCATGCCCACCATCACCAGCGGCACCAAGGCCAGGGGCACGCCCAGTTGCTCGGCCTTGAGCACCAGGAAGGCTTCGCTGAAGCGTGCCAGGGTGAAGACCGCGCCAAGCAGCGCCACCTGCCAGAAGGCCGGCGGCAGCTTGCGCAACTGGCTGCGAGTGAGCGGATTGCGGCGCGGCTGGACGATGGCTGCCTTGGGCTCGTCAAGCCCGAAGACCAGCAGCGCTATGGCGATGAAGGCCGGGATCACCGCCACCCAGAACACCGCGCGGAAGTCGTTGGCCCAGAGCAGCATCAGTCCTACCGCCAGCAACGGTCCGAGGAAGGCGCCGAGGGTATCCAGCGACTGGCGCAGGCCATAGGCGGCGCCACGGATCTCCGGCGGCGTGACGTCGGCCACCAGGGCATCGCGCGGCGCCCCGCGGATGCCCTTGCCGATGCGATCCATGAAGCGCGCGCCGAACACCAGGCCGGCACCGCTGGCCAGGGCGAACAGCGGCTTGCTCAGGGCGCCCAGGCCGTAGCCCAGCACCGCCAGGCCCTTGCGCTTGCCCAGGTAGTCGCTCAGGACCCCGGAAAAGATCTTGGTGATGAGCGCCGTCGCCTCGGCCACTCCCTCGAGGATGCCGATATAGAGCACGCTCAGGCCCAGGCCGGTGGCCAGGAACAGCGGCAACAGGCTGTGGATCATCTCCGAGGAGAGGTCCATGAACAGGCTCACCCCGCCCAGTATCCAGACCCCACGGGGTATCCGTCGCCAGCTTCCCATCATCCCCAAGACGCTCCCAGTACCGTGGCAGGCAAACCGCCCGAACCTAGCATGGCGATTGTGCACGGCTCTACCAAAGCGACATCCCTGGTTACACTGGGCGCTGCTCTTTCCATCGAGGCCAACTCATGAAAACCCTGCTGGTCATCGGCATCGGCGCCGGCGATCCCGACTACCTCACCCTCCAGGCCATCGCCGCCCTCAATCGCGCCAGTACCTTCTTCCTGTTCGACAAGGGCACGGAAAAGGACAGCCTGATCCATCTGCGCGAAACGATCTGCGCCCGGCACATCCAAGAGCCGAGCTATCGCTTCGTCACCGCGCCCATTCCCGAGCGTCGCCGCGAGGGTGACTACCGCCAGGCGGTGGACGACCTCAACGCCGCCAAGCAGGCCCTAATGGCGCAGATGATCGAGGAGGAGCTGGGCGAGGACGACTGCGGCGCCTTCCTGGTCTGGGGCGATCCGGCGCTGTACGACAGCACCCTGCGCATCCTGGCGGCGATCAAGCGCGAGGGCCGGCTGGACTTCGACTACGAGGTGATCCCCGGCATCTCCAGCGTCCAGGCCCTGGCCGCGCGCCATCGGGTAGCGCTCAATCGCATCGGCCAGGCCCTGGAGATCACCCCGGGCCGCCGCCTGCAGCGCTTCCCCGAGCACCTGGACAGCCTGGTGGTGATGCTCGACGCGCACGAGGCCTACCGCCAGCTGGACGATCCGCAGCTGTATATCTACTGGGGCGCCTACGTGGGCACGGCGGACGAGATCCTCATCGCCGGGCGCCTGGTGGAGGTGGCCGAGGAGATCCATCGGGTGCGCAGCGCCGCGCGCGAAGAGCACGGCTGGATCATGGATACCTATCTGCTCTGCCGGGGGCCGGCGGACGCCTGAGAGCCTTTCCAAAGGCTGCTGCGCGTCGGCCAAACGGCATCGCCTGCAGTTCTCTCCGGCGAGCGGGACGCGACATTTCGGCGCAGGCGGTGACGGTATCCATCCCGTCGGGCTGTGCGCCCGCGGCGGCGATGATACAGTCCACAGCCATGAAAACCGTCCGTTCCCCGCGCACCTCGCTCGCCTGGATGCTGCTTGCCTGCATCCTGTTGAACGGACTCGTCTGCGCGCTGGGGCATGGCCAGATGCTCGCCCGCTTCACCCAGCCGCTGCTTCCGGCGGCCAGCGCGGCGCACGCTCATCACCATCACGACGCGCAGCCCCTGCACGCCCAGGTGGACATGGCCGGCATGCACGCCAGGCTGCCGGGCGGCAGCGTGACGAGCCTCTCACCTACCAGCGATTGCGTCTTCGCCGCCACCCTGCTGCTGGTCACCCTGGCCTCTATCGTCCTGCAGTGGCTGCTCAGGCCCGGCGATCCTCATCGCCGCCGCTATCGCGGCGCCCTGCCGCCACCGCCCCGCGCGAGCCGCTCCACCCTCCATCCCCAGGCACCCTGACACCCCGGTCGCGGAAAGCTGCTGTCCTCCTTTTTCCGTAATCCTGCACGCGACCCGCTGTCGGCCGCGTGTCGCTCCGTGGTGACCGTCATGACTTCGCACCCCTCCGCTCCGGCCGTCCAGGCACCGGGGCCGCTGTTGCAGCTGCTGGCGCGGCTGCACTTCCTGATCGGCCTGTTCGTCGGGCCCTTCCTGCTGGTGGCCGCCGCCAGCGGCCTGCTCTACGCCCTCACCCCGCAACTGGAAGCCCGCCTCTACGCCGAGGCCTTGCATACCCCCAGTCGCGGTGAACCCCTGCCACTGGCCGAACAGATCCGCGCCGCCCAGGCGGTGGCCGGCCCGACCCTGACCCTGGGCGCGGTACGGCCGGCGCCGGCCGCGGGCGATACCACCCGGGTGATGTTCAACGACCCCTCCCTGGGCGAGTCGACCCATCGCGCACTGTTCATCGACCCGGTCACCGGCGCCATCCGCGGTGATATGGCGGTGTACGGCACCAGCGGCATCCTGCCCCTGCGTACCGCCATTGATCAGTTCCACCGCAGCCTGCTACTGGGTGACTTCGGCCGGCTCTACAGCGAACTGGCCGCCTCCTGGCTATGGATCGCTGCTCTGGGTGGGCTGACGCTCTGGCTGGTACGCCGCCGCCAGCGCCGCCCAGCGCGGGGCTTGCGCGGCCTGCATGCCAGTACCGGGCTCTGGCTGCTGGGTGGGCTGTTGTTCCTGTCCGCCACCGGCCTGACCTGGTCACGCTTCGCTGGCGACAATATCGGCGTCCTGCGTGCCCACTATGGCTGGTCCACCCCCAGCGTGAAGACCGCCCTGGGCAGCACCGCCATGCCAGCCATGAGCCACGACGAACACGCCGGCCACCACGGCCAGGGCGCCCTGCCCGCCGCCCTGGCCGCGCCCCTGGACCCGGCCACCTTCGACCGGGTGTTGGCGACCGCACGAGCGGCGGGGATCGACGCCGGCAAGGTGGAAATCCGCCCGGCCCGCAGCGCCGACAAGGCCTGGACGGTAGCCGAGATCGACCGCCGCTGGCCGACCCAGGTGGACGCCGTGTCCATCGATCCCCAGGATCTGCGCGTGGTCGACCAGGTGCATTTCGCCCAATACTCCTTGCCGGCCAAGCTGACCCGCTGGGGCATCGACGCTCACATGGGCGTGCTCTTCGGCCTGGCCAACCAGCTGGTCCTGGTGGCCATCGCCCTTGGCCTGCTGGCGATGACGGTCTGGGGCTATCTGCTCTGGTGGCGGCGCCGTCCCACCCGCGATCCGGCGCAACCCGGCCTGCTCGCCCTCTGGCGCCGGCTGCCACCGCTGTCGCGGATGCTGGTGCCGGTCGTGGTCCTGGCGCTCGGCCTGTGCTTGCCGGTACTGGGCGGTAGTCTGCTGGTCTTCCTGCTGGTAGACGCCCTGCTCGGCCTGCGCGGTCCGGCCCTGCGCACAGAGGCCGGTTCGGCTTGAGGTGGAAAGGAGGCAAGGGCTGGGGTGAGGGCCCGTAGCGTGGAAAACCGCGCAGCGTTTTCCACCTGTGCCATGCCGGACGCGTGGACAAGGCTGCGCCGTTGTCCACCCTACAACGCGCGCGGCATCTCGCCTGCTCCAGACCTTCCCCAGACCATCCATCGGCATACCCCGTTCTTGGCTGGCGCACTCTGACGAGGCGCTTATAGTTATCGCAATCCCCATCACCCAAAGGATCTGCCCATGCCCCGTCTGCTGCACGTGATAGGTTCGCCCCGCCAGGATCGCTCCGCCTCCCTGGAAGTCGCCAATGCCTTCATCCAGGGCTGGCAAGGCAAGCATCCGGATGGCGAGGTCGATACCCTCGACGTCTGGCATTGCGACCTGCCGGAATTCGACGGCCCCATCCTCGAGGCCAAGTACGCCGGCATCCAGGGCCAGTCCTTGAGCGCCGAACAGGAGCATGCCTGGACGGTCGCCAAGCAACTCGCGCAGCGCTTCAAGGCTGCCGACGTGCTGCTGTTCGGCGTACCCTGCTGGAATTTCGGCATTCCCTACAAGCTCAAGCAGCTGTTCGACGTGGTCAGCCAGAAGGACCTGCTGTTCACCTTCGACGAGCGCGGCCTCAACGGCCTGCTCGGTGGCCGCCAGGCGCTGGTGATCGCCGCTCGCGGTGCGGCCCTGGATCGCCAGGCGCACCAGGAATCCTATCTGCGCACCTGGTGCGAGATGGTCGGCATCGACCGCGTGCACACCGTGGTGCTGGAGAAGACCCTGTTCGGGCCCGAGGTCGACCAGGCCTCGCGCGAGCAGGCCAGCCGCGACGCCGTGGCGCTGGTGGACAAGCTCTGAGCCCTCGCTTCGTCGTTACGTCCCGTAGGTGGGGCTGAGCCTAGCGAAGCCCAACAGCCATCGCCGAACTGGAGCCACCCTCACCCCGGCCCTCCCCCGGCGGGAGAGGGCCGGGAGCGTACCTGCCGGACTGCCGCACGATCAGAGACTGGGCAACAACTGCGCCGGCACCAGCTCGTTCAGGCAGCCGCCCGCCAGCAGGTCCACCGCACGCTCGATGTCCGGCGCGAAGAAGCGGTCCTCCTGGTAGTAGGGCACCGCGGCGCGCAGCAGGCCACGAGCCCGCTCCAGCACCGGCGTGGTCTTGAGCCCGGTGCGGAAGTCCAGGCCCTGGCAGGCCCCCAGCCATTCGATGGCGAGGATGCCGCGCACGTTGTCGGCCATGGCCCAGAGCCGCTTGCCGGCGTTGGGTGCCATGGACACATGGTCCTCCTGGTTGGCCGAGGTGGGCAGGCTGTCGACGCTGGCCGGGTGGGCCAGGGCCTTGTTGTCGCTGGCCAGGGCCGCGGCGGTGACCTGGGCGATCATGAAGCCGGAATTGACTCCGCCGTTCTCCACCAGGAAGGGTGGTAGCTGGGACATGTGCCGGTCCATCATCAGCGAGATGCGCCGTTCGGACAGGGCACCGATCTCGGCCAGGGCCAAGGCCAGGTTGTCGGCGGCCATGGCCACCGGCTCGGCGTGGAAGTTGCCGCCGGAAATCACCTCGAATTCCTCGGCGAACACCAGGGGATTGTCGGAGACGGCATTGGCTTCCACCGCCAGTACCTCGGCGGCCTGGCGCAACTGGGTCAGGCAGGCGCCCATCACCTGGGGCTGGCAGCGCAGCGAGTACGGGTCCTGCACCTTGTCGCAGTTGGCGTGGGACTGGGCGATCTCGCTGGTCTCGGTGAGCAGCGCCCGATAAGCCGCGGCGGCGTCGATCTGGCCGCGCTGGCCACGGGCGGCATGGATGCGCGCATCGAAGGGCGCGCGAGAACCAAGCATGGCCTCCACGCTGAGACCGCCGCAGACGGTGGCGGCGGCATAGAGATCCTCGGCCTCGAACAGGCCACGCAGGGCGTAGGCGGTGGACACCTGGGTGCCGTTGAGCAGCGCCAGGCCCTCCTTGGCCGCCAGGGTCAGGGGCGCAAGGCCGGCGACCGCCAGGGCCTCGCTGGCCGGCAGCCACTGGCCACGATGGCGCGCCTTGCCCTCGCCCAGCAGTACCAGCGACAGATGGGCCAGAGGCGCCAGGTCACCGGAGGCGCCCACCGACCCCTTGAGCGGGATGTGCGGATAGACCTCGGCGTTGATCAGTGCCACCAGGACGTCGATCACCTGGCGGCGGATGCCGGAGAAGCCGCGCGCCAGGCTGTTGACCTTGAGCCAGAGGATCAGCCGCACCAGGGCGTCGTCCAGCGGCTCGCCGATACCGGCGGCGTGGGACAGCACCAGGGAGCGCTGCAGCTTCTCCAGGTCATGGGGGGCGATGCGGGTCGAAGCCAGCAGGCCGAACCCGGTGTTGATGCCATAGGCAGTGCGGCCCTCGGCGAGGATGCGCTCGACACAGCCGACGCTGGCGTCGATGGCCGCCGCGGCGCTCTCGGCCAGCACCAGGGTGACGGGCTGGCGATGAATCTCGCGGAGCTGGGCCAGGGTCAGGTGGCCGGGCTGCAGGGTGAGGGTATTCATGCAAGGACTCCAATGTCGATCATAAGCAGCGTGCGCCAGGTCTGCAGACCGCCAAACAGGTGACATGGGGCCAGAGCAGGTGGGGACAACCAGGACATGCCGAGCCCCGATTAATGTATATACATGTAATCGAGAGCGGATGGATCGTCAAGCATGATGCTGTTAGGAGAAATTCAACTTCCTTTGGGATAACAGGCCGTCTGAGCGTGCGGCCGGATCAGGCGGGACGGCGTCGCTACACGGAATTTGTATAGACAGGACGTCAGCTGAAGGCGGAATGCCAGAGCAGTCCCTGCCGCCACAGCCAGCTCGAGGCCGGCCGGACCAGAATCTCCGCCCTGAAGATCGCCCACACCAGAACTACCCCCACGGCGAGGACCAGCAGAGGGGCGAAGCTATAGCGACAACGGCGCTTCCCGTCGTCCAGGCCGACCAGATTGCCCAGCACCAGCCAGGTCAGTGGCAAGCCGATGAGCAGCAGGTAAAGCCAGGCCTCCGGCGTCTGGGGGCGCCCGATCACGGCAGACAGCAACAGGACATGGACGGCCGTCGAACCGAAATAAGAGGAGCGTGAGGGGCCAAGCGGGAAGTTCAACCAGCGGTCGTTCTTCATGAATGGAATCCGTTCCAAAAGGTGCAATTACAACGGCGTCACCGTCACCTCCACCACCGGATCATGGTCACCGCCGCCGAGGATCACCCCGCGCAGTGGCGAGACGTCGGTGAAATCGCGCCCCCAGGCCAGGGTGATGTGCTCGACATCGGGCAGGACGTCGTTGGTGGGGTCGAAGTCGACCCAGCCCAGCACCGGGCAATGCACGCTGACCCAGGCATGGGAGGCATCGGCGCCGATCAGCCGCGGCTTGCCGGGCGGCGGTTGGGTCAACAGGTAGCCGCTGACATAGCGGGCCACCAGGCCCAGGCCGCGCAGGCAGGCCAGCATCAGGTGGGCGAAGTCCTGGCAGACCCCATGCCGATGCTCCAGCACCTCGCGCAGCGGCGTCGCCACCTGGGTGGCGGTGGCGTCGAAGCGGAATTCGCGGTGGATCTTCTCCATCAGCGCCCGGCAGCCCAGCAGCAAGGGCTGACCAGGCGGGAAGCAGTCCGCCGCGAAGCGGGCGAAGATGCGGTCGATGGGCACCGCCGGCGATTCGAAGCGGAAATGGTGGACGTCCAGCGCCACGGTGGCCGCCGGATAGCGCAGGCCCTCGCGTACCTCTTCCCAGGCGGGCGAGTCTTCCAACACCCATCCGGCGCGGGAATCCACCTCCACCTCCAGGTCGGTGCCCACGTAGAGTTCGTCGTGCGGGCGCTCGAAGGACAGCCGGGTCAGCGGATTGCCGAAGGCGTCCCAGGCCTCCTGGCGCTGGGTCGGTGCCGGCAGGATCGCCAGTTGCTGCGACAGGCAGCGCTGCCAGGCGCAATCACGCGGCAGCAGGTGCAGCAGTTGCTGCGAGAGCGACACCGGCGCCTCGTAGCGGTAGTGGGTATCGTGCTGGATGCGATAGCGAACCTGCTTCATCACATGGACACCGTGCGCTGGCTCACGACGTCGACATGGGCGAAACAGCGATAGATGACCCGTTCGGAGAGCTGCCCGCTGGCCTCGGCGATCTGCCGTAGCAGCCGCGCCAGGCCCTGCTGGACCTCGACCCGGCCGACGTCGCCGAACAGGGTGTTTTCCAGGGTGCCGAGGTCGAACCGGCGCAGGCGATCGTAGGCGTCGTTCAGCGCGGGATCACGCGCCAGGCCGAAGTAGCGTTCCAGGTGTTCCACGGCGTTGATCAGCGCATGCAGTTGAAAGCGGATCGAATAGGGGTTGTGCTCGTGCAGCATCAGCAGGTCCAGCACCGGGATGAGCTGCGGCGCCGCCTGGTAGCGCGATCGGTAGGTGATGATGCTGTTGCCCAGTTCCAGCAGCCACTCGAGCCCCGCCGCATCCCAGGTGGCGCCGCCTTCGAGGAATTGCGCCAGGCTACCGGCGAGGAACTGCACCCGCTCGATGCGCCGGCCGATCATCAGGAAGCGCCAGCTCTCGTCGTGGGTCATGTCGTCGAAGGTGAAGCCGGCCACCGCCGCCAGGGCCATCACCAGGCGGTTGAGGCTCTGCAGGGCTTCGCCCGGCTCGCTGCCCACCTGGCCCAGGCCACGCGCCTCGCGCTCCACCTCGCGGACGGCGCGCCAGTTCTCCGGCGACAACCGCCCGCGTACCTGGGCCGCGGCCCAATGCAGACGTTGCAGGTTGGCACCGAGACCGCTGGGGAAGTCGCCCGGGCCAAGCGCCGCATGCAACTGCTCGGCGAGGGTGCCCTCCTCCGGCAGCAACTCCAGGGCCATGGCCAGTTCGATGGCGGCCTGCACCGCCGGGCCCTGGTCATCGGCATCCAGGTAGCGGCTGAGCACGATGCGCAGCAGGCGCGCGGCATCTTCGCAGCGCTCGCTGTAGCGCCCGTACCAGAACAAATTCTCGGCGGTGCGCGAGGGCAGGAAGGGATCCTTGCGCACCAGGTCGCGCACCCCCAGCATCCGTGGTGCTGGCACCTCGGCCGCGCTGCGACTGCCGCCCAGCACCCAGGTGTCCTTGCTCGAACCACCACGCTGCATGGACACCACCTCGGCGCCCTCGTGGGCGACCCGGGTCAGGCCGCCGGGCATCACCCAGTAGCCATCTTCGCTGGCCACGGCATAGACGCGCATGCCGATGGCCCGGGACTGCAGGCTGCCGCCCTGCCAGACCGGCGCCCGGGAGAGCTGGATGCGCTCCTGGGCGACGTAGGCATGGGGCCGCGCCTCGATGCGCTCGCGCAGGGCGGCGTGCTCCTCGGCATCCAGGGCCTTGCCGAATACCGGCTCGAAGCGCTGGGACGGATAGGCCGGCTTGATCACCAGTTCACCGAGGCGGGCCAGGGCCTCTTCCCGCACCGGCGTCTCGCCGCACCACCAGGTGGCGACCGCCGGCAGTGCCAGGGTCTCGCCCAGCAGCGCCTGGCAGACGCCGGGCAGGAAACCCAGCAGGCCAGGCGACTCCAGCAGGCCGCTGCCCAGGGCGTTGGCCATGATGACGTTGCCCTGGCGCACCGCTTCCAGCAGCCCGGGCACGCCCAGGGCCGAGTCGGTACGCAGCTCCAGCGGATCGCAGAAGTCGTCGTCCAGGCGACGGAACACCGCGTGGACGCGTCTCAGGCCGCTCAGGGTCTTGAGGTACAGGCAGGCATCACGCACCGTGAGATCCTGGCCTTCCACCAGCGGGAAGCCCAGTTGCCGCGCCTGGTAGAGGTGCTCGAAATAGGTCTCGTTGTAGCGCCCCGGAGTGAGCAGCACCGCCAGCGGTGCCTCGTCGCCGGTGTCCAGGCCGGCACTGAGGGTGCGCTGCAGGGCCTGGAAGTAGCCGTTGAGTGGCTGGACCTGCAGGTCGCGGTGCAACTCGGGAAAGGCGCGCGCGACGATGTGACGGTTTTCCAGGGCGTAGCCGGCGCCGGAGGGGGCCTGGGTGCGGTCCGCCAGCACCCACCAGCGGCCATCCGGCGCCCGCGCCAGGTCCACGGCGTAGACGTGCAGCCAGGTATCGCCCGGCGGGCGCATGCCCTGGCAGGCCCAGAGGAAGTTGTTGTGGCCGAACACCAGCTCCGGCGGCAGCAGGCCCTCGCGCAGCAGCCGCTGTTCGCCATAGAGATCGCTCAGCACCCGATTGAGCAAGCGGGCCCGCTGCGCCACCCCGGCGGCCAGCGGCGCCCATTCCTCCGCCGAGATCAGTTGCGGCAGCAGGTCCAGCGCCCAGGGACGGTCGCTGCCCTTGGGATCGGCGTAGACGTTGTAGGTCACGCCGTTTTCCTGGATCTGCCGGGCGATCAGCGCCTGGCGCTGGTCCAATTGGGCCGGCCGCAGCCCGGCCAGGTGCCCGTAGAAGCGCCGCCAGGTCGGGCGCACGCCACCGCGAGGGTCCCAGAGTTCGTTGAAACTGCCGGCCGCCTCGCGGGCGGCAGGTGGGGGGGTTGGGTGCATGTCTAGTGCGGTCGGCTGACGTGGGTCTGACGCAGATCCAGGGTGAAGGGCGCCTCCAGACTCGTCGCGAGAGAAGTCGGAACCTGCCGCCCCGGGGTATGCCCGAAGCGGAAGAAGCGCGCCAGGCGCCGGCTTTCCGCCTCATAGGCGTTGACCGGTAGCGTAGCGTAGTTACGACCGCCGGGATGGGCCACATGATACTGGCAACCGCCCAGGGAGCGCTGCATCCAGGTGTCGAGCAGATCGAACACCAGCGGCGCATCCACCCCCAGGTTGGGGTGCAGCGCCGACGCGGGCTGCCAGGCGCGGAAGCGCACTGCGCCGACGTACTCCCCGACCCGGCCGGTCGCCCGCAGCGGCACCCGGGCGCCGTTGCAGAACAGGGCATAGCGATCGGGCGCCAGGCCGGTGACCTTCACCTGGACCCGCTCCAGCGAAGAGTCGACGTAGCGCATCGTCCCGCCGATGACGCCCTCCTCGCCCAGCACGTGCCAGGGCTCCAGCGCCTGGCGCAGCTCCAGCTCGATGCCCTTGACCGCGAAGTCGCCGTACTTGGGAAAGCGGAATTCGAAGTGCGCGGCGAACCAGGCCGGGTCGAAGGCGTAGCCGGCGTCGGCCAGTTCGGCGAGCACGTCCTGGAAGTCGTCCTGGATGAAGTGCGGCAGCAGGAAGCGGTCGTGCAGCTCGGTACCCCAGCGGGCCAGGCGCTCCGGCGCATAGGGTTCGCGCCAGAAACGGGCGACCAGGGCGCGCAGCAGCAGTTGCTGCACCACTTGCAGGCGGCTATGGGGCGGCATCTCGAAGGCGCGCAATTCCAGCAGGCCGAGGCGGCCGCTGGTGCTGTCGGGTGAATAGAGCTTGTCGATGCAGAATTCGGCGCGGTGGGTGTTGCCGGTCACGTCCACCAGCAGGTTGCGCAGCAGCCGGTCCACCAGCCAGGGCGGACAGGCAGTGCCCGGCGCCGGCAGTTGGGCGAAGGCCAGTTCCAGTTCGTAGAGGGCGTCGTTGCGCGCCTCGTCGACCCGCGGCGCCTGGGAGGTCGGGCCGATGAACAGGCCGGCGAACAGGTAGGACAGCGAGGGATGGTTGTGCCAGTAGCTGATCAGGCTGCGCAGCAGGTCGGGACGGCGCAGGAAGGGCGAATCGCCCGGCGTCGCCCCGCCCAGCACGCAGTGGCTGCCGCCGCCGGTACCGGTATGGCGGCCGTCGACCATGAACTTCTCGCTGGTCAGGCGCGACAGCCGCGCCGCCTCGTAGAGGAATTCGCTCTGCTCGACCAGGGCCTCCCAGGTCGCCACCGGATGGATGTTGACCTCGATGACCCCGGGATCGGGGGTCACACGGAAATTGATCAGTCGAGCATCGCGCGGCGGCTCGTAGCCTTCCAGTACCACCGGGCAGCCCAGGGCGGTGGCGGTGTCCTCGATGGCGCCGACCAGCTCCAGGTAGTCCTCCAGGCGTGCCAGCGGCGGCATGAAGAGGTACAGCCGACCCTCGCGCGGCTCGGCGCAGAAGGCGGTACGGACGATGTCACTCGCCGAATCGAACGGCGCCGGCGCGGTCGGGGCACCGCCCGCATCGACACTGGGGACCGATCGCGGCTGGCGCCAGCGCTCCTGCAGACGGATGGGATCGGGCAAGGGCGCCAGCGGCTGGTTGGGGTCGGTGGGATGCAGGTAGGGATAGTCCTCGTCACGTACCCAGGGCTGCGAGTCCAGTGGCAGGCGATAACCCAGCGGCGAATCGCCCGGCACCAGCCGGCACTGCTCCTCGCGCAGGAACCAGGGCCCGGTGCGCCAGCCATCCTCGGCGGCGGTGCGGGCCAGCGGCAGGACGTAGCCCACCACCCGATCCAGGCCCTGGTCGAACACCCGCCGCAGTCGCTCGCGCTCCAGCGGATCGCTCAGCCTCGAATCCAGGACGTCGACGTTGCTCGGCAGGCGGCGCTCGCGCCAGAGGTAGTACAGCCAGTCCTCGAAGGCCGGGAAGCGATGCTCATCGGCCACGCCCAGGCGCTGGGCCACTTCCTGCACGAAGCGCTCGGCCAGGGCGGTGTCGGCACCGTAGTCGCGACGCTCGTCGGCCAGCAGGGCGGGATCGCGCCAGAGCGGTTGGCCGTCGGCGCGCCAGAAGCAGTTGAGCGACCAGCGCGGCAGTTGCTCGCCGGGATACCACTTGCCCTGACCGAAGTGCACCAGGCCCTGGGGCGCATAGTGCTGGCGCAGGCGGTGGAACAACTCGGTGGCCAGGCGGCGCTTGTTCGGCCCCAGGGCGGCGGTGCTCCACTCCTCGTCGTCGGGATAGTCGAGGGCGACGAAGGTCGGCTCGCCGCCGAGGGTCAGGCGCACGTCCTGGGCCTGGAGGTCGGCGTCCACCCGCCAGCCCAGGGCGAGGACGTCCTGCCACTGGCGCTCGTCGTAGGGCCGGGTGACCCGCGGGGCTTCCCACAGGCGCTCCACGCCCATGTGGTGGGTGAAGGTGCACTCGCTCTCGCTGACCAGGCCGGAGATAGGCGCCGCCGAGGCCGGCTCGGGGCTGCAGGCCAGGGGGATGTGGCCTTCGCCGGCCAGCAGGCCGCTGGTGGGGTCCAGACCGATCCAGCCCGCGCCGGGCAGATAGACCTCGCACCAGGCGTGCAGGTCGGTGAAGTCCACCTCGGTGCCGGAGGGGCCGTCCAGGGCCTTCTGGTCGGCGGTCAGCTGGATCAGGTAGCCGGAGACGAAGCGCGCCGCCAGGCCCAGGTGGCGCAGCAGCTGCACCAGCAGCCAGGCGCTGTCGCGGCAGGAGCCGGAACCCTTCTCCAGGGTCTCATCCGGTGTCTGTACGCCAGGTTCCAGGCGGATCAGGTAGGCCACGTCGCGGCTCAGGCGCTGGTTCAGGGCGACCAGGAAGTCCAGGGTCGGCACCGGCTCGCGGGAGATGCCGGCCAGGTAACGTTCGAACAATGGCGTCGCTGGCAGGCACTCGCAAAAAGCGCTCAGTTCGCGCCGCTCTTCCTCGGCATAGCTGAAAGGAATCTTTTCCGCGTAGGGTTCGAGGAAGAAGTCGAAAGGGTTGAACACCGCCATTTCGGCGACCAGGTCGACCTCCACGCGGAATTCGCGGGTCGGCTCGGGGAACACCAGCCGCGCCAGGTAGTTGCCCTGGGGATCCTGCTGCCAGTTGATGAAATGCTGCTCCGGCTGGACTCGCAGCGAATAGGACAGGATGCGCGTTCGGCTATGGGGTGCCGGGCGCAGCCGCACGATCTGCGGGCCCAGTTCCACCAGGCGATCGTAGGTGTAATGGCTGATATGCTGCAGAGCGACATGGATGGACACAGGGAGACTCCGTTCACCGGTTGAACTCAAAGGAAGAGCAAATCTCGTGCCCCGACACCCCAGGGGGCGTCCCAGAGGGCTTCTCGTACCGACCAGGCGACGAACAACCCGGAACTCCAATCACCGCCCGCTCAACTAAATCGCTAGCAAGGCGCCAGCGTTCCGCTCGGTGTCAGACGTGGTCGTTCCCGCCAGGTATCCAATATGCGCAATTTTCTCGGAAGCTACAGCTCGAACCGCCTAGAGCGCAACGTACTGCGTGCGCTGCCCGTGCAACGCAAGGTCGCCAACTGCACCTGTGGGCAGGCCATCTTCTTTCCCAACAGTGAATGCCTGGCCTGTGGCGCCGTCCTCGGCTATGCCCCGGATCAGGGCACACCCACGGCGCTGCAACCCGGCGACGGCGGTCTGTGGCGGTTGCCCGACGCCAGCAGCGGTCTCTATCGCCGTTGCGCGAACCTGGATACCCCGGCCGCCTGCAACTGGCTGGTGCCCGCCGACGCGGGCAGCGACTTCTGCCTGGCCTGCCAGCTCAACCACACCATTCCCGACCTCACCTTCGAGGGCAATGGCGAGCGCTGGCGCAAGCTGGAGCTGGCCAAGCGTCAACTGATCGCGCAATTGCTGGGCCTGGGTCTCCAGGTGATTCCACAGAGCGTCGACCCCGAGCATGGGCTGGCCTTCGACTTCCTCGCCCCGGACGCCAACGGTACGCCCACCACCGGCCATGCCAACGGCCTCATCACCCTGAACATCCTCGAAGCGGACGACGCCCATCGGGAGAGGGTACGGGCCGACATGCACGAGCCCTATCGCACCCTGCTCGGGCACTTCCGCCACGAGGTCGGCCACTACTACTTCGATCGGCTGGTCGCTGGCACCGAATGGGAAGAACCCTTCCGCGCCCTGTTCGGCGACGAGCGCGCCGACTACGGTCAGGCGCTGGAGCGCCACTACCAGCAGGGTGCGCCAGCGGATTGGGAAACCCAGTACGTCAGCGCCTACGCCACCATGCATCCCTGGGAAGACTGGGCGGAAACCTGGGCACACTACCTGCACATGATGGATACCCTGGCCACGGCGGCCAACCTGGGGATGAACGCTACTACCACCCAGCTGGATTTCCAGCCCTTCACCCGCGAGGCGCTGTACGAGGCCGAAGACCGCAGCGACGATGAGTTCCTCGGTTTCGCCAACGCCTGGATCGAACTGGCGGCCATGCTCAACGAGCTGTCGCGCAGCATGGGCCAGCCGGATTTCTACCCCTTCGCCCTGCCCGCGCCGGTGATCGCCAAATTGCACTTCATCCACAAGGTGACGAATGGAACAAATGCGAGCAATATCAATGAGTTAAAGGGTGACGCCGCCGCGTGAATCCGACAAGTGGCCGGGGCTTGTGTCCCGGTCCGGGCGGCTCTCACCGTATCTAGGCGGGACCGACGGCATATTGCCATTACGGCAGACAACGCTGCATAGTCCCAGCTTGGACATCATCCAGGGATGGGAAGTATGGAGTCTTTCATCGGGGTACTATGCGCAGCGGCTGTGCTGTTTGCTTGCTGGAAGCTGTTCAAGCCGAACGGCAGTGACAAGCTGACCCAAGCTAATCTCGACATTTGGATACGGATGTACAGCCTAGCCCCGCCGCGCAAGGCAGCGGAGATGGCCACCGCGCTCATCGTCCAATCGATCAAGGTAGCGAACAACGCAGGCCTACGGATCAGCGTCGGCGAGTTCATGCGGCACAAGGCCCAGTCGGGCATGCTCTCTACGGAGGTCGTGAGTAACTGGCTCGACTACCTCCATGACAACCTGACCGACGACGCCCCGCTTGCTGATCTCTATAAGATGCCTGCTCGCGCAGCCTGCGGACTGGTGGCGCTCAAGCCGCTAGACCAGTCGGCCTACCGGGCGTTTGTCCGTTAAGCAACCTGCGCCAGCTCCTGCTGCATGTCTGCCAAGAGCTTTGCATCAGTCGCCGCAAGAACACGTACCGGCAGCAGCGACTGACCCGCACCGGTATCGCCCACCTGGTACAGCGTCGCGGTGCAGTGGTTTACGCGAATCATCGAATCGCCAACGTAGAAGTCCAGGGCATCAGCTGCCAGGCCGTAGTTCGGCAGCGGCAAAGGCGCGATAGCCAGGCCAACCAACGCGGCCAACACTTCGAGGTCTTCTTGGGTTAGCTCGGCAACGCCGACCCCGGCGCTCTGTAGCTGCATCAGGCCACGGCCCGCAGCCATGACGGGTAAAGTCGCGGCCACGGTGCTGCTGTACTTCTCGTCCACGTAGAGTCGGAGGGCCATAGCCGCGCTGGTCTTAGTGCGCTCCTGGGCCACCTCCTGCATGTCATCGGCGTGGACTAAATCACGGAGGACTAGCACGGCCTTTAGGTCGTCGATCCAGTCAGAGGCAGCCAGGGCCAGCGCTTCGGCACGGGCACCACTGCCGCGGATGTAGTTTGCCTGGCGCTCGCGGTGCACGGTCATGGCCTGATCATAGGCAAAGGCAGCCGGCAGCTGGGCGAACGGGAGGCCCTTCTCCGCAGCACGCGCCAGCAATTCGGTCAGGTCGCGTGTCACGTCATCGACAGAGGTACGGCGGGACTCGCCGCGCTCTCCTTGCGCCATGTATTCACCCATCCGGTCTAGGCCGTATTTCACCTCGGCATAGCCCTCGGGAAGGGTCGGAGCGGTCAGGGTCGGCACGTCTTCACGGTCCAGGGTGAGTGCGGATTGGAGCACAGCCAGCAGGGCACGGGCGGTCTGGTCGGCTACAGCTACAACAGGTTGGGTGTTCTTGGCTTGCTTGGTCATGGGTCAGGTCTCTTCGAAGTGGGATAGGTCAGGCGCGGTCAGCAAGACGGCGCAGGATTGGGAGGGTGTCCAGCGGGCGGCCCTTGCGGGTCCAGTTCATGGCAGAACTCAGGGCGTTGCGAACGAAAGCGCCGCGGTCTGGCTGGTTGCCGCGGGGTCGCCACAGGGCAGCCGCGGCCAGGGCCACACGCAGTTCATCGGTAAGGGATAGGGTCATGCTGGGTCTCGATAGATAAGGGGCGCTGTAGACGTCGTCCGCGACTTGTCTTGGGGTTGGGTACTGATCGGCTATCCAAGGCCCTCAGCGCGGCCGCCAGGGGCCTATGCGTTGATGCCGAGTACGGTCCCTGGCAGGCGTCGGGTCATCTGCCCGGTGTGGGCGGTTTGTGGGATACCCGACTCGACGTTAGGGTCTTCGGGCTCGATGCTTGCCGGCACTAGCACGGGGGCAGCCTGGCGAGCCTGCTGGCGCTGTGTTACCTGGTCGTGCAGGTCGTAGAAACTGGCGAGCGTCAGGACGTTGGATTGGCGCCGGGCCTGGGCCTCTGCGGATGTCTCCTCGGGGAGGCTGGCGTGGATCGCTAGAACGTCGTCAAAGGTGGTCAGCATGTTGGTCTCGGTATTTGTCGCCCACAGCTACACCTCGCAGCGAGGCGATGCAGGGGCTTGGTTGTAGGAAGGTCGGCGCGTAAGTGCAGCGCGAATCAGGCCGCGAGTGCAGGTGTACGCATGGACTGTACGCATGCGTACAGATGAAACACCTTGCATTTCTATAGGTACTACGTACTAGGAGAATCAGGGTTGCCGGGCGAGATAGCTAGAGACTGTACTCCGGCTCTGACCTGTGCTCTTCGCGATGGCCCCGTATGAGGCGCCATCAAAGCGCATACGCTTGGCTACGTCGTGCCAGTGCTCCCCGGACTCTGCAACATCCTGGCGCGTCTCCAGAGCAGCTAAACGGGCTTTCAATACCGCAATCTCTCGGGCCTGTTCCGCCTGGGTGTCGCTAAGCCCGGCAAGGCGCTTGGCTACGTCTGCTCGCTGATACAGCGCTTGAACACCACCGGCCAGGGTGGATCGGCATATCTCGCTAACATCACGCGCGGTACGCATACCCTGGGTCTCCATAAGTTTGGCAGTCGGGTGGTTCTCCAGCTTCCGCATGGCGCTCTTAACATGGCGGCTCCTGGTTGAAGCCAGGCGCGGAGCATCGGCCTCACCTACTTGGTGACGAAGCAACGCGCGAGCAGAAGGACGGTCAGCACCTAGTGCGCAATCGTGCGCTGCAGTCATCAGGTCGAGCACTTCCCCAGCGCTGGCATAGCGTCCCAGGTAGCCGAGGGCATTCAGCTCCTTGGTCATCTCCTGGCGCTGGGCTTTAGCCTTACCCATGTGGCGCCGCACTATGCTCTGCGCTGTAGCGGGTGCCGCAGCATAGGAACCGGTGGAACAGTAGCGGCGCTCCATGCGCTCCAGCTCCGCAGTAAGCGCGGCGCCGTCAAGACGCACGCCCTTGGCCCGCAAAGCGCGAATGGCTGCCATGCTATCGAAGGGTGCCGATGTAGCGGTGCTGGACTGGGCGACCTCTGCAGAGCTATCGGACTGCGACATGTCGAGCCCGGTATCGGCGACCTGGGCCGCCTGTTGTTTGATTGCATCAAGTCTGGACATAGGTGGTCCTTACGGTCGCACCTGGCGTCCGTTCTATTGGTGGTTGGGGTTGAGTCCTGCGCCCTCGTACAGGGCAAGGATGGCTTCTTCGGATAGTTCGTCTCGCGGTGCGCTGGACTTGGGCTGACGCTTGGAATGGAACTCGGCCTGGAGCTTCGCCAGCTCAGCGGCACGGTCATCGCGGGTGGCAGCGGCGCGGGCCTCTACCAACTTGAGCAGCGACACGCTGGCGCTGATGGTGGCAGCGTCGATGGGGTAACCGTTGTCAGGGTCCAGCGCCTGCTGGAATCGCTGAGTGGACGCCTTGAGAGTTAGGTCCAGCAGCTCCACAGCGCTGCGGTCTAGGTTGATCTTGCGGGGACGGGCCATTAGCGGGCCTCCTGTTCGTGGTCTGCCAGCATCAGCAGCATGGTGTTCTCGACGATAGTGCTGTGCCGCACCTGCTCCGGGGTGACGCTAAGTCCCCAGGCGATACCCGCTCGGGAGCCCAAGCAGAACTCTCGCAGTCCACTGTCCGGCAGGTACCGGTGCTGTAGTCCAGCGCGCTTCTGTAGTGCAGAGACGGCATGCAGCAGGGAGAGACGAGGAACGCCAGGTAATTCCTTACGTAGTACGGTCGTGGTGACAGGTTCGGAACGGTGCATGTAGCGCCGCATAACCCGTACGATTTGTGCAGCGACGAGGGGCTTTCTCCCTCTCAGCTTGGTGGCGTTGGCCATAGTGAATCCTCAGATTGAAGTACACGTTTCCTGATATGCGAATGCATCCGTACCGTTAGCCATGCGGCTTACAGTGCGGTTGGGTTCGGGTTGTTCTCGATTGCAGGGAATCGTTGTGGTGTATCAGAAGGCGGGGAAACGGGCGGTGTGATGCTGGCTCTTGTAGGTACAGCCGTAACTAGGCTGCGAGTGCAGACTTTGCCCTGATCGGGTTAGCGCTTCGGGTAGGGTGGTGACCGGCATTGCACCGGTCACTAGGTGACGTTGTCCGACCAACGCGGGAAGGCTACCCGGCCACGCTGAGCTGCCCAAGCTCGGCGATGGCGTTTTCCTTCCTTCCTGCTCGGTATGTGACATCAAGAACACATGACCAGAATAGCCACCTGCCGAGACCGTGAAGGCATCCTCTGGCACCTAGCGCAGCCAGCCTCCCAGCCTGTCCAGGAGCACGCCAGGAAGGCGCAGCCGCTGGCCAGTAGGGTAGCCAGGGCAAGCTAATGAACGCCTTGCCTAGGGCTCCGCACTGGGCTACGCCTGCCCTGCCGCAGCCCCGCCTGGATGTACCGCTTAGACGTTCCAGTGCCGCTTGATGGTGGCCAAGCTGATGCCTAGCCGCTGTGCTACCTGGGACTGGCTCAGGCCCTCAGCCTTGACCGCCTGCACCTGCTTGGTGGTACCCGTAGCCTCCGGCCGCCCGAGCTTCTTCCCTTCTGCCTTGGCCCGTTGCAGGCCGGCATTGGTGCGCTCGATCAGCAAGTCCCGCTCGAACTCAGCCACGGCGCACAGTACCTGCATGGTCATCTTGCCGGCTGCGCTGGTCAGGTCCACACCACCCAAGGCCAGGCAGTGCACGCGGATACCGTCTGCGGCCAGGCGCTCTACGGTGCTGCGCACGTCCATAGCGTTACGACCAAGGCGGTCGAGCTTGGTGACGATCAGTGTGTCCCCGCGCTCCATGCGCTCCAGCAGCTTCTGGAAGCCTGGGCGCTCATTGGCCTGCGTGCTACCAGACACCGTCTCAGCTATGACGCGCTGCGGCTCGACAGCAAAGCCAGCCTGCTCTACCTCAAGGCGCTGGTTGTCAGTGGTCTGCTCGGTGGTACTAACGCGGGCATAAAGAAAGGTGCGGCTCATGGCTTGATACCTGGTGTCCTCTAACGTGGTGTCATCCTGCGGCAGTCGCATAAAGTCGTCAAGCAGGATTGATGACACCAGCCAGGCGCGCCGATAAGTGGTATCTCTTAACGGTCGATTGATGACACCGGCATTGCTTCAGCAGGTAACAGCCGAGCAGAGTGCTGTGCGCCAGCCTGCAGGTGGTGCTGGTATCCCCGGCAAGCGGCCCGCCCAGCGCCAGCCACCCCACCCGTGGGGGAAAGGCGACCGTGATGGAGTCGGAGAGGCCCACGCAGGTTCAACCCAAATTTAGGCCGCGCGGTGAATGGCCGGACAGCACTGTTTCTAGTTAGAATACGGATTCACTTCAAACAGGGACGATTGATCATGGCCAAGTACACAATCCGCGTTGAACTGCATGACGCTAGCGCCGCCGACTATAAAGAACTAGCAAAGCAATTAGCGGCACGAAGCATTACCGACGTCATTAAGAACGGGGACGGCGAGCGCTACAAACTTCCTCCGGCCGAATACAATTATGAGGGAACAGCAACACGGGCTGCAGTCATGGATATGGCTAAAGCAGCAGCGCAAGGTGTAGTGAAATCTTTCGCTGTTTTGGTCACTGAGTCTAATGGCCGTACTTGGCACGGCCTAGAGCGAGCATAAGGCTACGTAAAGCTATCACCTATGGCATCCAACCTAACTAACACCTAGCAAAGCTCTAACTTCGCTTAGTATTTCTTTAGCGCGGCCTAATGACTTACCCCCGCCATAGATACCAGTCACCTTCGAAGCGCCTTTGGTCGTGTGCCCGAGCAGGGCACCGGCCTCCTCCTCTGTAGCACCAGCAGCGCGGGCAAGGTCAGCGAATAGGTGCCTTACACCGTACAGGCTTAGTTCCGGGCGCAGCTCCGTTGGCAGCAACCGCCGGAAGCGCTTCGCTAGTTCGTTGCTCCTGATCCGCCCCCGGTGCTCCCGCTCATCCAGCGGACAGTCCTCCGCCAAGCCCAGGGAGGCGTGCACCGTGGCGAACAACGGCAGGTCGTCAGGGTGGATCGGCAACGCACGCTTACTGTTCCGCGTCTTGCGCATGGTGAGCCCAGCCACGAACACCGTATCGACATTGCCCAGCACGTCCCGCCGCTCCTGAATGCTCGATGGACCTTCGCGTAGCAGCTCTGAGGGCCGCATGCCGTAGAGCGCCAGCAGCCGGAACGCAGCAGCCGACACGTCATCCCCTGCCTCCTGGAAGGACCTGATAGCGCTCAGCAGCACGTCACGCGGGACAGGCGCCCTAGCTTCCGCGTCCAGCATCTCGCCCCGTAGCGCCTCGGTGGTGGGGTGTCGCTTCGGCAGGGCCAGGCCCTCGAATCCAGGTAGCCACTTCAGGATGGCGAACAGCAGCGTGCTAGCGGTGCGCAGCGTACTGGGCTTGATCCCCTCCTCCAGCTTCCCCGTCAGGTACTCCAGTATCTGCGCCTCGGCCTGGGCAGGTGCACAGGGGAAGCGCAGCACGGCAGCGCTGACGTTCCGGGCCTGGGTCTTGCGGGACTTCGACTTCCCAACGCAATAAGCCTCCAGAGCCAGCTCGAACTCTGCCTGAGTGGCAACCCCGGCACCTACCGCACCAGGCAGCGCAGGGGCCTCTGTAATGGGCCTAGGCGGGGCGATCTCCTGCGGAGCTGGCATCGGTACGTCCCCGGCCACAACGCTGTCCAAGGCCCTCATAGCGCCCGCTGCAATGGTGGGATGCATGGCTATCTCGGTAGGCATATCGCCAGCGGCATGAGCAGCCAGGGAAGCACGCCGCCAGGCCAGCTCCCGTTGCCATCCGGGCGCCTGCATTCGCTCCAGCGCCTCGACTTGTACCCGGTGCATAGCCGCCTGCATCTGGCGCAGGATGTCGTCCGCTGTGAGGCGTACAGGGATAGGTACTGAGGGCGCGCCAGGCCCTGCATGCACAGGCGCCAGGGCAGCCTCGCAGATGCGGTCAAACTCGACAGACAGGGAACGGGAAAGCTTCAGCGCCTCCGTCCGGTCTGCGGTGCCGAGGGCACGTTTCATCTCCGCCTTGCCTATGGCGTCGGCAACGGCCTTGGGGAAGCGACGGCGGTAGAGATAGCGCCCATCCTTGCGCGTTAAGTACGTGCTCATGCTGCTGGCTCCGGTGACACGTGACCCCGACATGAGGACACGGCACCCGGCCCAAAAGTCGGGCTTTGTGTCCCGGTCTCGATACGGGCTAAAGCCGCATCATAGCTGCGTTCCAGCCCATGCAGTCAACGACAACGTGACCCGCAAGCTTCATCCACAAGGTGATCCACTCGGCGCAGCCCAGCGTGCTGGAACAGGGCATGGTCAGCGACGAAACCATCACCGGCGCCACCCTGGGCGTACCGGTCTGAGAGGTCGGTCGTCCTGCTCAGCCCAGCAGGACGATGCCCCACACCGCCGCGATGATGATCATTGCCACGAACTGCGCGGCACTGCCGAGATCCTTGGCGTTCTTCGACAGTTCGTGCCAGTCCAGCGAGATGCGATCCACCACCGCCTCGATGGCGGCGTTGAACAGCTCTACCACCAGCGACAGCAGGCATACCGCCACCAGCAGGGCGCGCTCGCCACGGCTGACGTCCAGCCAGAAGGCGATGGGCAAGAGCACCACGTTGAGCACTACCAGGGAGCGAAACGCCGCTTCCTGGCGAAAGGCCGTGCGCAAGCCGGCCAGGGAGTAACCCGTTGCGTTGATGACCCGGCGCAGACCGGTCTTGCCTTTGTAGGGAGAGATCACCTGGAACTCCATTCAGCGTGGTCGAGCCGCCGACGATAACGGGCGGCAGGTGCACAAAGCGGGAAAATCGGTAGCGTCGCCTGACGGGCGCGGATCGCCGGATCGGTAGGCGCGGGCCACCGCCCGCGCCAGAGGTGCCGGGTCGACCTAGCTGGAGGTACTCTCCAGCTGCTGCAGCAGCAGCGCCGCCTGGGTACGGGTGCGGACGCCGAGCTTACGGAAGATGGCCGTGGCATGAGCCTTCACCGTGGCTTCGGAGACATTCAGCTCGAAGGCGATCTGCTTGTTGAGCAGGCCTTCGCAAAGCATGGTCAGGACGCGGAATTGCTGCGGGGTAAGGCTGGCGAGCCCGGCACTGGCGGCCTTGGCTTCCTCGCTCAGGGCGGCAGCACCCTCCATCTGCGGTGGCCACCAGGTATCGCCATCCAGCACCTGGCTGACCGCCTGTTGCAGGGTGCTCAGATCGCTGGACTTGGGAATGAAGCCGCTGGCGCCGAATTCCCGGGCGCGCTGCACCACGGCGGGTTCTTCCTGCGCCGAGATCATCACCACCGGCACCTGCGGATACTGACCGCGCAGCAGTACCAGCCCGGAGAAGCCATAGGCACCGGGCATGTTCAGGTCCAGCAGCACCAGGTCCCAGTCGGTACTTTCGGCGAGACAGGCCTGGAGTTCGGCGATGTCGGCTACCTCGGTGAGCCGCGCCTGGGCACCCAGGCCCAGGATGAGCGCCTGCTGCAGCGCGCTGCGAAACAGCGGATGATCGTCCGCGATCAGGATCTGGTAGGCAGCCGCCATGGTGTCGCTTTCCTTGTTGTCGTGAGAGCCTGCTTAAAGTCTGCTGCGCGTCGGCCAAACGGCGTTGAAAAGGCCTTCGGAATGCTCATTTACCACTCGTAAACTCCGCTTCCACAGCCCTTTTCGCCTTGTTTGTCTCTAGCTCGCGAGCCTTTAAGCAAGCTCTGAGGCCGCGAACACCCGGCGCCTGGCACACCGGCAGCGTTCGCGCCCGCCTCAGCATGCCGAACGGCGCGGACGGGAGCAAGGCCGAAGGGCGTCCTAGCGGTAGGCAAGCCCCGACGGTTGCGGCACAGTTGCGCTTTTTTGCCCAAGAGATACCCAATGCCCAGCGCCGCTCTCCGTGCCGATCTGCTCATGCTGCTCACCGCCATCATCTGGGGCAGCGCCTTCGTCGCCCAGACCGGCGGCATGGCCCACATCGGTCCCTTTCTCTATACCGGCCTGAGATTCGCCCTGGGCGTCCTCACCCTGCTGCCGCTGCTGCTGTTCCTGCGCCGCGGTGGCCGCCAGCAGGCCTTCACCCGCGATACGCTCAAGGGCGGCCTGCTGATGGGGCTGGTGCTGACCCTCGGCATCAACCTGCAGCAGGTCGGCCTGCTGTTCACCAGCGTGACCAACTCCGGCTTCATCACCGGGCTGTACGTCATCGTCGTGCCGCTGTTGGGACTGCTGCTGGGCCAGCGCAGCCACGTCGGGACCTGGGTCGGCGCCTGCCTCGCGGTGGTCGGCATGGGCCTGCTCAGCCTGGGCGACAACTTCCAGGTGGCCTCGGGCGATCTGCTGCAACTGGCCGGCGCCCTGGCCTGGGGCGTGCACGTACTGCTGGTTGGGCACTATTCCAGTCGCCATGACGCGACCCTGCTGTCCATCGTGCAGTTTCTGGTCTGCGCCGTCCTGAGCCTGCTGCTGGCGCTGGTCTTCGAGCCGATCCAGGCCGGCCAGATCGCCCTGGCCCTGCCCGAATTGCTCTATGGCGGCGTGATCGCCGCGGGTATCGGCTACACCCTGCAGGTCTTCGCCCAGCGCGGCGCCATCGCCTCCCATGCAGCGGTGATCTTTTCCCTGGAAGCGGTGTTCGCCGCCTTCTTCGGCGCCTGGCTGCTGGGAGAATCCCTCAGCGGCCGCGGTTATCTGGGCTGTGCCCTGATGTTCGCCGGCATGTTGGCCGCGCAACTCTGGCCGCGGCAGGCGCCGGTTGAGGTCAAGCCGGTCAACTAGACCGCAGAGCCATCAGGTGCTGGCTGGCCGGACTGTCCACCGCCAGCGGCAGGTGGTGCTTGGCATCCAGATAGCGCTCGCTGAAGACGTCCAGATAGGCCTCCAGCAGGCGTCCGGCCGGCGCCTCTCCGGCCAGTTCCAGGCACAGCGCCGCCACCTCGGCGGTGCAGAGGTGCTCGCCCCGGGTGGAGCGTCGTAGCCGATAGCGCGACAGCGCCGAGGGCTGGAAGCTCAGCACCGGCAGGGCATCCAGATAGGGGCTCTTGCGGAACATCTTGCGCGCTTCGGTCCAGGTGGCATCCAGCAGCACGAACAGCGGCCGTTGGCCAGGCGCGAGCGGCAAGGTCTCAACCACCCGCTCGGACGCGGCGTACTCGCCCGGAAACACCAGCAGCGGCTGCCACTCGGGTTGCTCCAGCAATGTCGGCAGACGCGGATCGACGGCGGTACGGCTCCAGCCGAAGGCATGGGTGTCGGCCACCACGTCGGCAATCAGCCAGCCGGTGTTGCTCGGCTTGAGCGGCTCCACGTCATGCATCAGCAGACACATCCCGGCACGGGTCTGGCGTAGTGGACGCAGCTCGCACAGGCAATGACTCGGGGCCAGGCGGCAGTTCGGGCAACGCGCCATGCGTGAGCCCCGCGCGACGAAAGGCTTGATGCTGCGCGCCAGGCGCTCCTGGCGCAGGCGAGCCACGGCATGGAGGGAGGTATCTGAGGTCGGGGTCATGCCGGGCTCTTGGGCAAAAACGCAGTTTACCAGAGCGACCGGGATGCTCGCGGCGGCCAGGCAAGGTACCCTGCGCAGACGCCTTGCGAACCCCCGCCCGCGACCACGGTCGAAACGGGCTTCCCCACGCTGGAGAACACGATGCCTCGTTTTGCCCTGCTCGCCCTGACGCTCGCCCTGCCCTTCACCGCCCAGGCGGCCGAGTCGCTCAAGGACACTGAGCTCAACCAGATGCTGCGCAAGGTCGCCGCCGAGAGCAGCCAGGGTACGCCCCGCGCCATCAACGAAGACATCCTCGACCGTGGCTACACCGTGCAGGGCAAGCAACTGATCGACCACCTCAGCGTGCGCCCGGCCCATGCCGCCCGCATGCGCGAGAATCCGGCGACGGTCCGCGTCCAGCTCGCCGAAAGCGTCTGCCAGAACAACGGCTACCGTCAGTTGCTGGCTCGCGGCGCCACCCTGGTCTATGACTTCACCGAATACCAGACCAACAAGCCGATCATGGTCGAGCGCTTCCAGGCGGCCGACTGCGGCCTGGGCAAGTAACGGGAGTTCGCGTCATGACCGAAGACAGCGACGACAGCTACCTGGCCCGCCACGTGGAGCCCAGCGCCGCCGATCTCGGTCAGCGCCTCGACGAGTTGCTGGAGCACGCCCTGCCCGGCGGCAGCCCCAACCTTGGCCTGTACCGCGAGATGCTGGTGACGGTGGTGCGCATGGCGCAGACCAATCCGGCGCGCTGGGACGCCAAGATCATGCTGCAGACCCTGAAGGAGCTGGAGCAGGCCTTCCGCACCCTGGAACGCTTCCGCCGCCGACGCAAGGTCACGGTGTTCGGCTCGGCGCGTACCCGTATCGACCAGGCGTTGTATTCGCTCGCCCGCGAGCTGGGCAGCGCCCTGGCCCGCCGCGACATGATGGTCATCACCGGCGGCGGCGCCGGCATCATGGGCGCGGCCCACGAGGGCGCCGGACGCGAAGCCAGCCTCGGCTTCAACATCACCCTGCCCTTCGAGCAGCGGGCGAATCCGACCATCGAAGGCACGGATCACCTGCTGTCCTTCCACTTCTTCTATGTGCGCAAGCTGTTCTTCCTCAAGGAAGCCGATGCGCTGGTGCTCTGCCCCGGCGGCTTCGGCACCCTGGACGAGACCTTCGAGGTGCTCACCCTGATCCAGACCGGCAAGAGTCCGCTGGTACCCCTGGTGCTGCTGGACACGCCCGACGGTCACTTCTGGGACGACGCCCTGGCCTATCTGGAGCGCAACCTGCTCGATGAAGGCTACATCCTGCCCGCCGATCTCAAGCTGGTCCGCCTGGTACGTTCCGCCGAGGCGGCCGCTGCCGAGATCGAGCAGTTCTATGGCAACTACCACTCCACTCGCTGGCGTGACCAACGCTTCTACATCCGCCTGAAGCACGCGCTGACGCCCGCCTGCCTCGAACGTCTGGCCACGGCCTTCGCCGACCTCTGCCGCACCTCGGGCTTCACCCAGCTGGCACCAGGCGAAGGTGACCCCGACGAGGCGGAATTCGCCCACCTGACCCGTCTCACCTTCGACTTCCACGGTCGCCACTACGGCCGGCTGCGCGAACTGGTGGATGAACTCAATCGACCGGAACACTGGGTGGCCTGAAGCCGCGCACGGATTGGCGTCGAGCCTGGCGACGTCAACCCGTCTTACCACCCTGCCAGGCCTGGTCCTACCTCCTGGAGCTACATTCACGGTCGCGGCTGCCGTCCAGCCGAACGGGCCTGGCAGCCCTACCGCCGGCTCAATACCCGGTTGATCCCATCCATGGCATAGCCACGGTAGGCCAGGAAACGGCCTTGCTTGGCACGTTCCTTGGCATCGGCGGGTGGCGTACCGAACTTCTTGCGCCAGACGGCTTCCAGCTGTCCTTGCCAGTCCACGTCCGCTTCGCGCAGCGCCGCCTCTATCTGCTCCCGCTTCAGGCCGCGCTGGCCCAGTTCCTCGCGGATGCGCAGGGGGCCATAGCCGGCGCGGGCACGGCTGGTGATGTAGCTATCCAGATAGCGACTCTCGTCGAGCAAGCCATCTTCGGCCAGGCGATCCAGCACCGGACCGAGCAGACTCTCCTCGGCCCCGCGCCGCCGCAGCTTGCGCGACAGCTCTTCGCGCCCGTGCTCACGCCGCGCCAGCAGGTCCATGGCGGCCAGGCGGATGGCGGCGGTGGTGTCCAGTGGATTGCCCATGGTGGATCTTCCTTAGAGCCTGTTCAAAGGCTGCTGCGCGTCGGCCAAACTGCGTTAAAAATGGCCTGGAAGGCCAGCCCCGTCGGAATGCTCATTTACCACGCGTAAACTCCGCTTCCTCAGCCATTTTCGCCCTGTTTGGCTCTAGCTCGCGAGACTTTGAACAGGCTCCTATACGAAAACCCCCGCACGGGGCGGGGGTCGTCTCAAGCGTGGGTACGCGATCAGAAGTCGACGTCGGCGTCTTCTTCTTGCGCCACTTCGGCTTTCTGGTTGCTCGGCTGGCTCAGCAGCTTCTCCCGGATCGCCTTGTCCAAAGCGCCCTTGACCTCGGCATTGTCCTCCAGGAACTTGGCCGCGTTACCCTTGCCCTGGCCGATCTTGCTGCCCTGGTAGCTGTACCAGGCACCCGACTTCTCGATCAGCCCCAACTGCACGCCGAGGTCGATGATCTCGCCGTTCAGGTAGATACCCTTGCCGTAGAGGATCTGGAACTCGGCCTGGCGGAACGGCGGTGCTACCTTGTTCTTGACCACCTTGACGCGGGTTTCGCTACCGATCACCTCGTCGCCTTCCTTCACTGCGCCGATGCGGCGGATGTCCAGGCGGACCGAGGAGTAGAACTTCAGGGCGTTACCACCGGTGGTGGTCTCGGGGTTGCCGAACATCACGCCAATCTTCATACGGATCTGGTTGATGAAGATGACCAGGCAGTTGGCATTCTTGATGTTGCCGGTGATCTTGCGCAGCGCCTGGGACATCAGACGTGCCTGCAGGCCAACGTGCATGTCACCCATCTCGCCTTCGATCTCGGCCTTGGGTACCAGGGCCGCCACGGAGTCGACGATGATCACGTCGACCGCGTTGGAGCGCACCAGCATGTCGGTGATTTCCAGGGCCTGTTCGCCGGTGTCCGGCTGGGAGACCAGCAGGTCGTCGACATTGACGCCCAGCTTGCCGGCGTAGTCCGGGTCCAGCGCGTGCTCGGCGTCGACGAAGGCGCAAGTGGCGCCCTGCTTCTGGGCCTGGGCGATGACCGACAGGGTCAGGGTGGTCTTGCCCGAGGACTCGGGACCGTAGATCTCGACGATCCGGCCCTTGGGCAGGCCGCCGATGCCGAGGGCGATGTCCAGGCCCAGGGAGCCGGTGGAAATCGCCGGGATGGCCTGGCGCTCGTGATCGCCCATGCGCATCACGGTGCCCTTGCCGAATTGCTTTTCGATCTGTCCCAAGGCCGCGGCCAGGGCGCGCTTTTTGTTGTCGTCCATTAGATTCCTCTCGAAGAAAGAAGGGGCCAGACGGCCGTGGATAACTGTATAAGTGAACAGTATTAAACCATAGTCGCCACCCGGTTGCTACACCTGAGCGGCTTTTTCCTCATCCAGAAGCGCCAGCAAAACCTCCAGGGCGCGGACCTGGGTCTGATGGCGAACCGCCGCACGATCACCGGCAAAGACCTGCCGTTCGGTGCGCAGCTTTTCCCCGTCCACCCAAGCCAGCCAGACGGTGCCCACCGGTTTGCCCGGCACCGCGCCCCCGGGTCCGGCGATGCCACTGACGGCCACGGCGAAGCGGGCATTGGCGCGCCGTTGGGCGCCACGGGCCATGGCCGTCACTACCTCTTCGCTGACGGCACCGACCTGCTGGAACAGCGCGACCGGGACATCGAGTTGCGCCGTCTTCTGGCGATTGGAATAGGTCACGAAACCGGCCTCGAACCAGGCGGAGCTGCCCGCGATACGGGTGATCGCCTCGGCGATGCCGCCACCGGTGCAGGATTCGGCAGTGGCAACCTGGGCACCGGTGGCCTGCAGGGCTTCGCCCAGGCGGGTGGCGAGACTGTCGATGGCGTCCATCGGGACCTCTCTGGCATAGGCAGACATTAAGAAGGTGACCACCCCAGGCGAAGGGCTGCGGCGACCACTGGTCGGCAGGCACCTTAGACCGGCTTGCCCACCAAGGGCAGAAAAGATTTACTGAAACCGGTTTCAGGCACCTACAAAATTCTAACAGCGGTACGCCATGAACGACTTCTTTGCCCCCGTCACGCGCACCTCGCGCGCCACCATTGCCGAAGTGGCCGCCGCTGCCGGCGTATCCAAGGCCAGCGTGTCCCGCTACATCGGCGGTGACCGCCGCCTGCTGTCGGACGCCCTCGCCACCCGTATCGAGGCGGCCGTGGCCGCCCTGAATTTCCAGCCCAACCAGATGGCGCGCGGTCTCAAGCGCGGACGCAGTCGGCTGATCGGCATGCTGGTGGCCGACATGCTCAACCCCTACTCCACCGCGGTGATGCATGGCGTGGAAACCGCCTGCCGCCAGCAGGGCTATTCGCTGCTGGTGTGCAACACCGACCAGGATGCCCAGCAGGAGCCCCAGCAACTCGCCGCCCTGCAGTCCTACAGCATCGAAGGCCTGATCGTGAACACCTTCGGCCAGCATGCGGCCGATCTCCGACAACTGGGCAGCCGGCTGCCATTGGTGCTGCTGGATCGTGAATTGCCAGGGGTCGACGCCGATCTGGTCGGGCTGGATAACTACCAGGCCATCGCCACCGGGGTCGGGCATCTGCAGCAGCAGGGCTATCGCGACCTGCTGCTGGTGAGCGAACCCCTCGACGGCACCAGTTCCCGCGTCCAGCGTTTGACCGCTTTCGAAGCCCTGTTGATCGACCATCCCAGTTGCCGGGGTATCCATTGCACCAGTGCCGGCGATCCCCAGGCACTGCAGACCGCGCTCGCCGACTTCATCGCCAGACCCGGTCCGGGCCCCAAGGCTGTGCTCACCGCCAACGGCGTGGCCACCCTGGCGACCACCCTGGCCCTGCAGGCCCTGGGCGAGCCCCTGTTCGAGCGCCTTGGCCTGCTCGCCCTGGACGATCTGGACTGGTTTCCCCTGGTCGGCGGCGGCATCAGCGCCCTGGCCCAGCCGACCCATGCCCTGGGCGTGGCGGCCTTCGAGCGCCTGCAACGGCGAATCGACGGTGATCGCAGCGCGCCGGTCCGGCAGACCTTCGCCGCGGAACTATGCGTCCGTCGGTCCACTCATGCGCGGACCTGAGGCACCTTTCGCCCTTTTGCCCGTCTTTTTATGAAACCGGTTTCAGGAGAACAACAATGCCACCGGAGATAGCCATCACCACCTCGGCCTTTGGCGCCGACGTGGTCCGCTCCCAGGGCCAGGCTGCCTGGCTCGACCTCATTGCCGCCGCCGGTGCCTCCCACGTGGAGATTCGCGCGGAGCTGTTCGACGGCGAACCCGATTTCGACGCCCTGCGCGACGCCATCGCGGCCGCCGGCCTGGGCTGCGTGTATTCCGTACCGCAGGAGCTCTGGCCTGCCGCCGGCGCGACTTTGTCGCCACGTCTGCCCAATGCCCTGGAAGAAGCCCGGCGCCTGGGCGCCGATACCCTCAAGGTCTCGCTCGGTCACTATCGACCTGCCGCTGACCTCACAGCCCTGGCTGCCTTGCTGGCAGGCGATGGTCCGCGGTTGCTGGTGGAAAACGACCAGACCGCGCAGGGTGGCCGTCTCGAGCCCCTGCGCGCCTTCATCCAGGCCGCGCGGGTCGCGCAACTGCCGGTGGGGCTGACCTTCGACGTCGGCAACTGGCGCTGGCAGGAGGAGGACCCGCTGCAGGCCGCCCGCCTGCTCGGCGCGGACGTGCGCTATCTGCACTGCAAGGCGGTCCGCCGTCGTGCCGGCGGGCTGCATGCCGTACCGCCGGAAGCCACCGACCTGCTGGCCTGGCAGGGCCTGATGGGGTACTTCCCCGCAGGCCTCCGACGAGCCATCGAGTTTCCCCTGATGGGTGCCGATCTGCTTGCCGAAGCCCGCCGCCAGGTGGCGACGCTGCGCACCTTCGATAGCCAGCAGCAGGAGGTACGCCGCCATGGCTGACGTCGACATCCTCGCCTTCGGCGAAACCATGGCCATGTTCGTGGCCGAAACCCCGGGCGACCTGGCCAGCGTCGGCCACTTCGGCAAGCGCATCGCTGGTGCCGACAACAACGTAGCCATCGGCCTGAGTCGGCTGGGCTTCAAGGTCGCCTGGCTGTCCCGGGTCGGCAACGACTCCTTCGGCCGCTTCGTGCGCGCCAGTCTCGAAGCCGAGGGGCTGGACTGCACCCGGCTCAAGGTCGACCCCAGGCACCCCACCGGTTTCCAGCTCAAGTCCCGCGTCGCCGACGGCAGTGATCCCGTGGTCGAGTATTTCCGCCGTGGCTCCGCGGCCAGCCATCTCAACATCGACGACGACTACGATGCCGGCCTGCTCGCCGCGCGCCATCTGCATGCCACCGGCATTCCGCCCGCGCTGTCGCCCAGCGTGAGGGCCTTCAGCCGGCACCTGCTGGAAGCCATGCGCGGTGCCGGGCGCAGCATCTCCTTCGATCCCAATCTGCGGCCCTCGCTGTGGGACAGCGAAGCCCAGATGCGCCGAGAACTCAACGAACTCGCCAGCCTGGCTGACTGGGTACTGCCCGGCCTGGCCGAGGGTCGCCTGCTGACCGGCTACGACACCCCCGCCGACATCGCTGCCTTCTACCTCGACCGCGGCGCCCAGGCGGTGGCCATCAAGCTCGGCCCCGAGGGTGCCTATTGGCGAACCGGTACTTCCGACGGTGAGGTAGCCGGTGTTGCCGTGGCCGAGGTGGTCGACACCGTCGGTGCCGGCGATGGCTTCGCCACCGGCTTCGTCAGCGCCATGCTCGACGGCCTGGACGTGGCTGCCGCCGTCGCCCGCGGCAACTGGATCGGCGCCCGTGCCGTCCAGGTGGTCGGCGACATGGAAGGCCTGCCTTATCGCCACGAACTCCCCTGATCCACTCCACACCCTGACAAGAACAATCAAGCAGGTGATCCCATGAACGCTTCCCCTCTCGCTCCGCGCCGCTGGTGGTATCTGATGCCGGTGGTCTTCATCACCTACAGTCTGGCCTACCTCGACCGGGCCAACTACGGCTTCGCCGCCGCCTCGGGCATGGCCGACGACCTGGGCATCACCCCGGCGATGTCATCGCTGCTGGGGGCGCTGTTCTTCCTCGGCTACTTCTTCTTCCAGGTGCCCGGCGCCATCTACGCCGAGAAGCGCAGCGTCAAGCGGCTGATCTTCTGGAGCCTGATCGCCTGGGGCGGCCTGGCCACCCTGACCGGCCTGGTGCCCAACGTCACCCTGCTGATCGCCATCCGCTTCCTCCTGGGCGTGGTGGAAGCCGCAGTGATGCCGGCGATGCTGGTCTATCTCTGCCACTGGTTCACCAAGCGGGAACGCTCGCGGGCCAACACCTTCCTGATCCTCGGCAATCCGGTGACCATCCTCTGGATGTCGGTGGTCTCGGGCTATCTGATCCATGCCCTGGACTGGCGCTGGATGTTCATCATCGAAGGCCTGCCGGCGGTGATCTGGGCCTTCATCTGGTGGCGCCTGGCCGCCGAGCGACCCAAGGACGCCAACTGGCTCGACCAAGCGGAAAAGGCGCGCCTGGAAGCGGCCCTGAAAGCCGAACAACAGGGCATGAAGCCGGTGAAGAACTACGCCGAAGCCTTCCGCTCGCCCAAGGTCATCCTGCTGTCGCTGCAGTATTTCTGCTGGAGCATCGGCGTCTACGGCTTCGTCATCTGGCTGCCGTCGATCCTGCGCCAGGGCGCCCACCTGGACATCGTCCAGGCCGGCTGGCTGTCGTCCCTGCCCTATCTCGCTGCCGTGCTGGCCATGGTCGGCGTCTCCTGGGCCTCGGATCGCCTGCAGAACCGCAAGCTGTTCGTCTGGCCGCCGCTGCTGATCGCTGGCCTGGCCTTCCTCGGCTCCTTCGCCCTGGGCAGTCAGCACTTCTGGTGGTCCTACGCCCTGCTGGTGGTCGCCGGGGCCTGCATGTACGCCCCCTATGGCCCCTTCTTCGCCATCGTCCCGGAGATCCTGCCCGGCAATGTCGCCGGTGGCGCCATGGCGCTGATCAACAGCATGGGCGCCCTGGGCTCCTTCGCCGGCTCCTACCTGGTGGGCTATCTCAATGGCGTCACCGGCGGTCCCGGCGCCTCCTTCGGTTTCATGGGCGGCTCCTTGCTGGTGGCGGTGGTCCTGACCCTGTTGCTGCGCCAGCAGCCGGTCACCCGTACCGCGGCGCTCAATCCCGCCACCAGTCATTAAGAGGAATGCCACGCGCATGAAAAAGAAGGTGATCCACTACAAGGCCCTGTCCCCGGCCCTCACCGCGCGCCTGGAGGAAGCCTGCGACCTGGAGTATGTCGATCTCAAGGCGCCGGGCGGCGAAGCCCGGCTGCGCGAGCGCCTGCCCGAGGCCCAGGGCCTGCTCGGCTCCAGCTTCAAGCTGACGCCGGAGTTGCTGGACCTGGCACCCAGGCTGGAGGCCATCGCCAGCGTCTCGGTTGGCTTCGACAGCTACGACCTGCCCTATCTGGAACGCCGCGGCATCCTGCTCTGCAACACCCCGGACGTACTCACCGAAAGCGTGGCCGATGCCGCCTTCGCCCTGTTGCTGGCCACGGCGCGGCGCATCGTCGAGCTGGCCGACTGGGTGCGCGCCGGCCAATGGCAGGCCAGCCTCGGCGAGGCGCACTTCGGTTGCGACGTCCACGGCAAGACCCTCGGCCTGGTGGGCATGGGGCGCATCGGCCAGGCCATCGCCCGCCGCGCCTACCTGGGCTTCGGCATGCAGGTCACCTACACCGCCCATGCCGCCAAGCCCGCGGTGGACGAACGCTACGGCGCCCGTTTCCTGCCCCTGCCGGAATTGCTGGCGGGCTGCGATTTCCTCTGCGTCACCGTGCCCCTGAGCGAGGAGACTCACCACCTGCTGGGCGCCGCCGAACTGGCCCAACTGCCGGCCCACGCCATCCTGGTCAATGTCTCACGTGGGCCGGTGATCGACGAGACCGCATTGATCGCGGCCCTGCAGGAAGGGCGCCTGCGCGGCGCCGGACTGGACGTCTTCGACCGCGAACCGGTGGCGCCAGACTCACCGTTGTTGCAGTTGTCCAACGTGGTACCTACGCCGCACCTGGGCTCGGCGACCCACGAGACCCGTGAGGCCATGGCCCGCTGCGCGGTGGACAATTTGCTCGCGGCGCTGTCCGGCCAACGTCCGGCCAATCTGGTGAATCCCGAGGCCTGGAAGAAGGGCGAGTGAGTCTTGGCCGTCATTTATGGTCAGACAAGTAACATCCCCCACGGAGAACGCCCATGACCGCCTTCGACGATCCCCAAGCCTTCGTCAACCGCGTGCGCGAACAGGCCGCCGCTGCCGAGCGCACCGGTGACATTCCGCGCCTGCTGCAACTGGTCGACGAACTGGCGAACGCTTTCGAGCGCCAGGCGCAGAGCACCGCGCGCGACAACGCCGACGTCGCGCGGGCGGTGGAAGAATACGAACGCCACGAAGGTACCTGAGCGACCCGCGCCTTTCATTTACCTCTCAGGTTACGCGCAGGATCAGCGTCCCGAGGTCTAGGATTCCGTGCCCATCTTCACCCCCACCCTGCTCGGCCGGCTGCTGCAGCTGGCCCCGCGGGACGCCCCCGCGCCCCTGCGTTACCTCGGCGCCGCCCTGCTGATCGGCATGGCAGCGGCCATCCGCCTGAGCCTGGACATCGACAGCCTGCCCTATCTGCTGTTCATTCCCTTCATCATGGCAGCGGCCTTCTGGTTCGGCCTGGGTCCCGGGGTGTTCGCCACCCTCTTCGCGGTACTGCTGGCGGAGACGCTGTTCGTCAAGGCACCCGCCTACTTCGCCCTGTTTTCCGAGCGCTGGGTGTCCCATGCGCTGTTCGTCTTCGTCAACGTCGTCATGGCGGTGGTGTGCGCCGCCCAGCGCCGTAGTCTCGAATCCCTCTACCGCTTCGCCGACAGTCTCGATGAGCAGGTTACCTTACGGACTCGCCAACGCGACCTCATCTGGCAGGCCAGCCCCGACCTGCTCTGCACGGCGACCCCGGAAGGCAGGCTGCTCGACCTCAACCCGGCCTGGACCGCCACCCTCGGCTGGACGGCAGAAGAGCTGCGCCGCGAGCCGTTCATGGCCTTCATCCATGTCGAAGACCGCGAGCGCACCGAGGTCGCCGTGAATGGCCTGCTGGCCGGCGAGCCCCTGTTCGGCTTCGAGAATCGCTATCGCCACCGCATGGGCGGCTATCGCTGGTTATCCTGGAACGCCGTCCTGCAGGACGGCCTCATCTATGCCACGGTGCGCGAGGTCACCGCCATTCGCGAGCAGCAACAGGCCCTGCAACAGGCCGAGGAACAGTTGCGCCAGAGCCAGAAGATGGAGGCCGTGGGCCAACTTACCGGTGGCATCGCCCATGACTTCAACAACCTCCTGACCGGCGTGATCGGTAGCCTCGACCTGCTGTCCCTGCGTCTCGACCAGGGGCGTTTCACCGATCTGCAGCGCTACGCCAGCTCGGCCAAGGGCGCGGCGGAACGCGCCGCCGCTCTCACCCAGCGCCTGCTGGCCTTTTCCCGCCGCCAGGCCCTCGAACCCACCGCCACCCACGCCAACGACCTGGTACTGGGCATGGAAGACCTCATCCGGCGCGCGGTGGGTTCACACACCCAGATCCATACCGAACTGGCCGCGGATCTGCACCTCACCCTGTGCGATCCGCATCAACTGGAAAACGCCCTGCTCAATCTGTGCATCAACGCGCGCGATGCCATGCCAGGCGGCGGCCTGCTACGCATCGTCACCGCCAACCGCCGGCTGAACGAGGCCCAGGCGACCACCCTGGAGTTGCCGGCCGGCGACTACGTGACCCTGGCAGTGCTCGATAACGGGTCGGGTATGCCGCCCGAGGTGCTGGCGCGCGCCTTCGATCCCTTCTTCACCACCAAGCCGGTCGGCATGGGCACGGGCCTCGGCCTGTCGATGATCTATGGCTTCGCCAAGCAATCGGGCGGATTGGCACAACTCGCTTCGGTACCCGACGTGGGGACCACAGTCACCCTGTATCTCCCCCGTCTCGTGGCAGCACCAGTTGAGTCGGTCGAAACGCCTCCTCCAGCGACACCCCATCGCGCCTCCGGCCTGACGGTACTGGTGGTGGACGATGAACCCATGGTGCGCATGCTGGTGGACGAAGCACTGCGCGAGCACCACATCCAGACCCTGGAGGCGACCGATGCCGCTACCGCGCTGAGGGTACTGGAATCCACGACGCCACTGGACCTGCTGATCGCCGATGTGGGCCTGCCCGGTGGCCTGAACGGCTGCCAGCTGGCTGCCCTGGCCAGAGCCCGGCGCCCGGCCCTAGATATCCTGCTGATCAGCGGCTATGCCGAGACGCAGCTGCCTGGTGAATCTGCCGCCCTGACGGGCATCGAGGTGCTGACCAAGCCCTTCACCCTCGAGCGCCTGCTGGCCCAGATCGACCTGCTGCTGAGCAGACGCGGCAACCGGCCGCCCCGGTGAAACCCGCCGACTGAACGATCCGGGGCCGACAAAAGCCGCGAGTTATTGGACAATACCCGGCTATCCACTAGGCAACCGGATCGACCTACCCGCATGAGCGACCTCTCCGCGCACACGCCCATGATGCAGCAGTAGTTTTATCTAGTCGCTGGAGGTCGCTCTGCTGCTGGCTTCGCTCCGAAATCTGTCTAATCCGGTTTCGCCGATTTGGGCGAGTTTGACCCAGTATTGGCGCGGTTTCCCGAGTTTCAATTAGACAGCTTTTCCGCTCCTCCGGCGTTCTGCCGACACCTAATCCCCTACCGCTTTCCCTGCAGCCAGCTGACCTGGCTGCGCAGCCGATCAGCGTCCATCTTCTCGTCGATGGCCATCGCCCTGGCCGTGGCCAGCTCCTGGCGAAGGTGCTCGCTCTCCTTCTGGCAGATGTCCACCGCCAGCAGCAGCTCGTGATACTTCACGTCGATCTCTTCCAGCGCAGGCGCCGGGGCCCCATCACCTCCGCCGGCCATCCACTTCTGCACGCTTAGCTGCTTGAACCCTCGGATGATACGGACCTCGGTCCATAGCTCGTCGCGCTCGGCCAGGATGGTCAGAAGGTTCTGGCGAAGGCGCCTCATCACTCCGCGCATGATCTCGATCTCTTCGATGTAGAGATCGCGCTCGTTCCTGATCATCTCCAGGCTGTCCGGGTCGAAGTCGTCATTCCCGAAGCTGCCGAACTCGTCTTGTTCCATGGCGAAACCTGATACCTGTTTTTTTATACAGTATTCAGGTTGAGATGGGCCCACAAGATTGACAGCGACGAACGGTGTTCACTGGCAACTGGCCACTGCTGCCACCAGCTCCCGCTCGTAGCCGATCCGCTGCCGGCGCTCAGCCAACAGCGCGCGGACCTTCACCTCCAGGCTGTCCCCCTTGCGCAGCCCCGCCGCGGCCCAGGCCGGTACCACCGGCGCCTCCACCCGGCACGGCACCGGTACAGGCACCTCTACGCGCACCACGCGCGGCTCCAGCTCGGCAACGGGCTGGGCGCCGCATCCCGCCAGCGCGACCACCATTCCAACGATGATCCACCTCATAGGCCCAACTCCTTGTCGATGATGGCCGCGGCGGCTGCCGCCGGGTCGCCTCCGGTGCGTTCCTGCTGCAGGCGGTTGGCTGCCTGGTAGTCCTCGCCGGCTGCCTTGGCGGCCTGCTTCTGGAACGGCTCGGCGTCCTTGGCGCGCTTCTCGGCGGTCAGGCGGAGATCGGCTAGCGCCAGGTTCTGCTGCCCTACCTGCCCTTCCAGCGTGCTGCTAGTGGTGCGGCAGGACGCCAGGGTGCTGGCTGAGGACTCGACCTTGTCCTGCAGGTCCGTGACGATGGGCCGGTAGTGGCCGGCGGTGAGCCAGTAGGCAGTGCCGGCGCCGGCCAGCGCGCCCAGGGCGAGCAACACGACTGCGGCGACCGCGAGCACGGCCGTCCTGTACTGCTCGAACAGCGCGTTCACGCCAGCACCCCACCTGCACGCTGGTAGGCGGCCACCAGGGTCTCCAGTCGATGCTCCGGCTGGCCATAGCCGGCGCCAGGCAGGGACGCCCACAGGTTGCTCACCTTCCCCACCGCCAACTCGAAGCGGCCGGCGATGATGTCGGGCAGCGCCCGGCGCTCCTTAATCAGCTGGATGGCCCAGCGATCCTGGGCGACGGGGCCGAACGAGGTCAGGCGCAGCAGATCGCGATAGTGGGCCCAGTCCTTCAGCATGAACTGGTATCGGCCGGCGGCATTGCTCGTCAGGCCCTTGCTGTTGATGACCTTCGACTTGCGGCCATTAGCGAACGGGTGAGTCGAGTAGTCGGTGAAAATTTCGTCCTTGCCGTCAATGCCAGTCACAATCACGTCGTAGCCGTCGTCGCGGGTGGCCTTGCTGGTGGACGTCCCTTCCGAGCGCGCCAGCATGTCCAAGAAGGCGAGCACATTCCGGCCGCCAGCGGCAGCCTCATCAATTCGAGCCATGGTTTTCTCCGGGCACAAAAAAGCCCGCGCGGGGCGGGCTGGTGAACTACCGAATTTTCTTAGGTAGTTGGATCAGGTGGTGCTGGGCTCGGCCAGGGCTGGCAGCTCGGCCATGAAGGCATCCAGCGCCGGGATCTCTCGCTCGCCCGCCTTCACCTTGGCCAGCTCCTGGTAGGCGTAGGCCCAAACCAGAGATCGCCAGGCGCGGAACGCCTTGCCGTCGTCCTGGAACTTGGGAACGGCCGGCTCCTCGGCGTAGCTGATCGCCGTGGAGATAGAGTCATAGCCTCTAGCCCTGGCGGCGCCGTCCAGGTGCGCCTGAATCGCCGTCTCGAACGACGCCTGCAGCATCTCCTGGCTCACTGGCTCGGCGCTGAAGGCGGTGCCGTCGTACAGGTCGCCGATCTTCACGGTGTTCCGGCACAGCACCCACACCAGGCTCTCGTGGAATCTTCCCTTAGGGTTTTCAGTGGTTGTCTCGGCCACCCGGTCGTTCTCGATTCGCGCCCACATATCAGCACCACTCCACAAGAATCAAGCCTGGCGCACCCTGGCCACCGTTACGGGTTCCAGTGCTGCCATCGGGTGCAGACTCTGGGCCTATGCCGCCGCCAGCGCCGCCACAGCCGCGCGTGGTGGCGTTCTGACCGTTGGAGGAGTAGATGCCATTGGGGCCGCCGAAGCCGCCGCCATTCCCACCGATGTAGCGGGTCGTGTCGGTACCTCTAACGCCGCCCAGCCCCCCAGGGCCTGTACCCAGATTGATGTCGCCGCCGACGCCCACGCCGGAGTTTCCCGCCTGGCCGTACCCTAACGAGGTACCGCCAGTGGCGGAGCAGAACGAGCCGAACGAACTGGTTCCGCCATTACCACCCGCCCCACCGTCGCCCTGGTTCTTCACGCCGGCGGAGCCGCCCGCACCGATGGTGACAGCGATGCCCTGGCCAACCGTTGGGTTGTAGATGGTCTTGATCGCGATCCCACCTCCCCCACCACCGCCACCGGCATTCCCGGAGAGGGCGCCAGAGCCCCCAGCGCCACCACCAATGACCAAGACGCGTAGCATCTTGCAGCCCGTCGGAACCGTGAACGTGTCGTTGACAAGGTAGAGGGCCACGTTGCCTAGGGATCGCACGCCCAGGAACATCCTGTACAACTCTTCGAAGTTTAAGTTTACTTTGTCGAATGCAGTTTTGCCTGGGTCGCCACGATAAGTACCGTGGTCCGTGGTAGTGTCGATTATTTGCCGTGACATGCCTATTCCTCTGAGAAACAGAAAAAGCTACGCGCCATAAATGAGGGGAAATTGCAGTGAATTTGGCCGAGCCTGTTAAATAGTTTCCAGAGAGGCAAAGACCTGAGATTTATCTGCCGCGCGGTGACCAATAGAAAGCGAGCAACTGTTGTAACTCGTAACTCCGTTTACAACAGTTCGATATATCCCGCGCATGAAGTGACTAGCCAGGAAATAGAAACCAGTTGATGGCCAATTGGCGTTGAAGTGGTAGTAGTAGTTCTGTCCTACCCGTCCGCTCCCCACATAGCTCCAAGCCTGCGTGCCGCCGTAAAAACGAAAGAACTTGTACCCTGTATCGGCAAGCACTCGGCTGCTGGCATCCAGCACACGTAATCCCCAGCCGGCCCTTGCTGGCGGAAACGTTCCCGTAGCGATGTAGCGGCCCGAACGCGAAATCGCCGTTAGGTCGTAGGTGTTCCAGTTGAAGGTGAAGCCGGTCCAGTTTCCGGCCGATCCGGTATGCCTGAAATAGCTCAGGTAACCCGCGCCATCCAGATTGATCCATACCAGGGGCGGCTGACTGGTGGCGATGGGGGCGGGATAGGTGACGGAGCCGGAGGAGTCGACGATCCCCGTGGCCATGACATGGCACAGGCTATTGGTGTCATCGATGATCGTCTGGTCCTGGTCGCCGGTGAACAGGGCACCGAAGCTCATTTGAACCTCACTCGCTGAACGATTAGCACAGAGCTGGCACTACCGGCGTCGAATACCAGGCTGGTTCCGCTAAAGGTGTAGAACGGCACCCCGTTGTTCGAGGGGGTCTTCTCGTAGACGAAAACCATCTCCTTAGACGCATCGAAGCCGGCGCCCAGGTCATAGGTAGCCCCTGGGCCCGACACGGTGATCTCTGCGTAGCTCATGGTGCGTAGGGAGTTGGCGCCGCTATCGAAATAGACGGTGCCGCCTGCATCGCGAAGTTGAAGGCCGAAACTCATGCGCTCAGGTCTCCTAGCTGAACCCGGACAACCCCGTTGCCATCCCAGATCTTGATGGCTTGGGCGGTCTGCTGCATGCGGCCGCCGGCGCCCGCGCTGTTCATCGAGAACCCGCTGGTTTTGCTCAGCGACCAGAGCGGCGCACCATTCGTCCCCACCGCGGTGGATTGGATGGTGTCCCCGATCTTGGCGTTGGTGATGGTGCCGTCGCCGATGATCGCCACGTTGATGATGGTCTGGCCGTTCTGGATCAGAAACGGCGTCGTAGTCGTGCTTCCATCGGTATTGAGCACGGCGAACCGGGTCGCCATCACCAGTAACTGGCTAGTGACGTCACCGCCTGAGTAGTCGACGCCCAGGGCTATCCCCGCCGCATACCGTTGCCCATTTGCGGTGATCTCGGTCTTGATCGAGTAGGACGAGGAAATCTTAGTGGCCAGGCCGCTGAGCGAGTTGCCTTGCTGCACTATCGCCTGCTGCGCAACCTGCACCGCCGCCGTGTTGTCGCCGACGACGGATGTCAGGGTGTCAGTTCTGCGCGCCTGCGCGAAATTGTCATCGGCGGCGACCGACTGCACCGTGATGGTACCGGCGTAGACGTTGACATCCCCGGCGCCCCAGTCAGTGTCACCAGCCCCATCAGGGGTGATGCTAGCCACCAGCCCGCTGACGCTTTCGGCCTGCGCTTTCACCCGCCCATCAAGGTCGCTGATGCTCTGGGTGTTCTTGTTGACCTGGGCAGCTACGGCGCCGGCCTGGGCAATGCCCGCGCCTGCGTCCAGCCAGTTCGTCCCGGGCGGCGTCTCGTTGCCGTCGGTATCGCTGTCCCAGGCATAGAGGCGGCCGTCGGTGTAGACCACCGTCTGGCCCTTCTTGTAGGTGGCGTCGGCTTTCCACACCAGCGGCACCAGGGTTTCGGCAGCGCTGATCGGCGTGAGCAGATCTTGGCTCAGCTGGGTCTTGGTGATCTTCCCAGTCATCCCTTCCAGGTAGGCCGAGACGTCATTGCTGGTGGCGGTGCTGACCTTCAGGAAGTCGCTCACGCCATAGGCGTTGCGGGTCCGGACGAAATAGAAATAGTTGGTGTAGAACGCCAAGCCTGTGTGGGTGAAGCTCAGGCCCTGGCCCAGGTACGACGCCTGGGCAGCCGAGGCCGTGCTGCTGGTGCTGAACCAGTACTCGTAGGTGCCGCCGTTGAGTCCGTGAGTCGGGTTGCTCGGCACCAGGGTGATCTGGTCCAGGGTGGCGTAGACGGCCACGGCCTCTGGGATCGGCGGGCCGTTGATGCTGACGGTGATCGACACCTCGCCGGAACGCGCCAGCGGGCCTATGGCGGCCACGCTCATGGTGTAGTTGCCCGACTGCAGGTCGTTGAAAGAGATCTGCAACGAGTCGGCGGCCAAGGTCTTGGATTGCACGGCCTTGGTGCCCTGGCGGACGGTGACCACGTAGCCCTGGACGCTACCCTGAGCCGGCGGCGCCCACGACAGAACGCCCTGACTGACCTCCGCCTGGTCAGCCGGCGTCCAGGTCAGGTTGGTCGGCGAGCCGATTCCGCCGGTGGGCAGGCTGATGAAGCCGATCGGGTTGTAGGGCTGACCGACGGCATCGCCGAACATCTCGGCATCGTACTGGGCGACGTTGACCGTGCAGCCGCCGGTGGCGGTCATGGTCCAGTCCTGGACGATGAACTCGCCATCGATATTCAGGCTGGGCAGATAAACGCGCACCACCCGCCCGGGGCGGCAGTTGTAGCCATTGAAGTTCAGCGGGATCGACAGCGAGCCCCCGGCCCGGCGCCGGCGCAGCTCCATGTTGGCCAGGCGCTGCATCTGGTAGGGATCGGTCACGTAGGTGGACGACAGGGACTCCGCAGCCTCACCGCCGTCCTCGGTAACCCACTCCTCGACGCGGACCTCAGGGTAGTCGGTATCGGCCCAGGCCTGGGCGGGATCGACGAAGGTGCCGCGGATGATGTTGATGGCCGAGTCGTTGCTGACCTCGGTGGATCCGCTCACGGTGCCAATCACCATGTCCTCGGTGACGGTGAAGTCGTAGGGGCCGTAATAGGCGCCGACCTGCAGCGACCACTTGCCGCCCACGCGGATCAGTTGCCCGCCGCAGGCCTGCTCCAGCTTCTGCAGGACCTGGGTGCGCTGCTCGTCCGCGCCGATGACGCACGAGGTGCGATAGCGGGCGCTCGACGATCCGTCGGCATTGCTCACCGACTCATCGCAGACGTTGGCGCCGTCGGCGAAGGTGGAGAAGATGATCTCGTCGTCCGGCACGTTGCAGCGGTTGCGCAGGAACCAGAGCAGGTGCAGCGCGGTGTTGGGGCTGTATCCAGTCACGCCATTGCGCGGGTCGTAGATGTCGGTCCGGCCGCGCACGATGAAGCGCACATCGGGGATGCCCGAGGGGAAGCGCTCGGCGCTGTAGCGCAGGGACAGGCGCACGTAGCTCAGACCGCGGCCGATCTGGCTGTTCTTCCAGTCCGGACAGTTGGCCAGCAGGAAGGCATTTGGCTGGGTGGGGTTGATCACCACCTCGTAGCTGACCTGATCGCCGAACGCGCCGATGTCCTCCTCACCCAGCAGGATCTGGTCGACACCGGCAATGGCGCCCTCGGCCAGCACGTAGACCAGGTGCAGCCACTCGCCATCGCCCTGGTCGCCCTTCTGCTCCTGGGCCCAAGCCAGAAGGCCGCCGGTGCTCACCCGGCCGAGCAGATAGCGGCACGCCGCCTTGGAGCTGCGGACGGTCTGGGCGGAGGGCTCCTGTTGCGCAACCTTATCGGTATTGAGCTTGGCTTGCTGGTTGGCCGAGTACAGGGCCAGGCCGGCGCCAATGGCAGCGCCCCAGGGGCCACCGCTCATGAAGCCTACGACGGCGCCGACAGCAACCTGGGCGACCTTGCTGACTCCCTGCCCCATTACTCGACTCTCCAGGCTGCCTGCGGCGTGCACTCGACACGCGCGACCCCGCCCTCACAGGCGGACCAGTATTCGTTTGCCCAGCGCACGGCCACGCTAAGGCCGTTCGGGCCCTGGTAGGTCACCAGGTCGCCGCGGTGGATGAAGGCCGGATTGATCCGGGTGAAGTAGGCGTCCAGCACGCCCTCGACACTGCCGTGGCGTTTGATGATGGCCTTCTTGGCGCCGCGCTCGGTCTTGTACTTGCCGCGGTAGGCTTCGGCCGGGTCGACGCCGCATACCGCCAGGGCGCAGTCGGCGGCGAAGGTGCAGCAGTCAAATTCGCCCCATGAAAAAGGCCGCTCGGAGGCGGCCTTGATCGTCTTGCTCAGCTGTAGAGCCCAGTCGGGATGTCGCATAGCGCTACTCGTAAGTGAAGCTGGGTGCGTCCTTGGCGGCGCCCCAGTACAGCGGCCAGCTGGCAAGCTGTGCCACGGCGAAGAAGAAGCGATCGCCATCATGGCGCGCTCTGTGGCTCTCGTCCGTCCAGCGCTCGGTGCCGGTGCGGCTCCACTCGGCCATGCGGTCGATCAGGGTGACGGTGATCTTGTTGCCGTCCTCACCGTTGCCGCCGTAGGCGATCTGCGCGGCGTCCATGCGGCCGGAGAACAGTACGTCGGCGGCGTAGTTGCCCGACTCGTCCATCACGATGAACAGCAGGCGCGCCGGGCGGCCGCGGCAGCCCTTGATGGTTGTCGAGCTGAGGATGGCCGTGTCCAGACCGTTGAGCGTGAGCTCAATGCTCATCGGCGAGCTGCTGTTGCTGCTCTCTTGGCTCTGCCCTACCTCGCCGAACTTGCCCACGCCCTGGTAGGTGATGCCGTCAACCACCAGGTCGCCCAGGCCGGTATGGGCGTAGACCATGCCGTCGACGAAGTCGAGCTGGGCGGCGTAGACCGCGCGGAAGTTGCCCCGCGCGATGATGTCCACCACCGCCTGGCTGAAGGGGAAGCTGGTCGCCATCAGAAGGCCTCGCGGAACTGCAGGCTCAGGCTGGCCACCATGGGCTGCACGCTGGAGCTGTTGGTGTTGTCGACCCGGCGCATCTCTGAATAGGGATTGCGGTATTCCACGACAGCACCGGCGGCCAGAGCCTTGCGAATCGGCTTGTTGACGGTGACCGTGGCCTTGCCAGCCGAGTCGCTGGTGACGTCCTGCACCACCTCGAACATCTCGCCGGCCACAGTCAGGTAATCGCCCTGGCTGAAGACCCTCTTGCTGGCGGTCATGCCCTGCAGCTGAAGGAACGTGGCGAAGGCGGGGCCGGCAGCAACCACCGGGGCGCCGATGTCATCGGTGCGTTGGCGATCCCAGGCCGGCACACGGACGGTGCCGGTCATGCCGCGCAGCCGGCCGAGCATGGCGGTCAGCAGCCGGTGGCGGTCACGAGTCAGCCCAGAGAACGAGAGCTGGCACTGCCAGTAGTCGCCTGGGTAGCCCACCACCTGCTGCGCATTGGACAGCGTCGAGGTGAAGGCGCGGTTGTTGTAGACGCAGCCGAAGGTCATCTCGTTAGGCACGAGATCGGCGGGCCAATCGATAGCCATGGTTACTCCTGATTATCCGCGCCTGAGCATCTGCCGGGCCGGGCCGTTGCGGCTGAGGTCCTTCAGCACCAGCTGATAGCCCTGCTCAGCTGCTCTAGCTCCAGCCTTTTCGATCATCTGCACGGTTTGCGGGCTGACGTCGCCGTTGATATGGAAGGTCTGGCTGACACCGCCGACGTTCGTCGGGACAGACCCAGCCACGCCGGTACCGCCGCCGGCCAGGGCTTTCACGCCCAGCGACCCATCGGCAGCTCGGGTCAGCGGCATGATGGCCTCCGGACCAGCCTCACCCATCAGGCCAAGACCACCGCTGTGTGCGAAAGCGGTAGGAGTCGCCACCACCTGATTGGTAAAGGCTCCGCCATTCGCAAACTTCTGAATACCGTTTTCCCATGCTCCACCATTCGCTTGCGCAGCGCTAAATAGGGAAGAAAAGCCACCACCATAGGCGTTATAGGCGGCACTCAGACCGGAAACCAAGGCCTGCCTGACTTGGATCCGTATCAGGTCGGTTATTATGGAATTCGCCAGATCAGAAAATGACAACTTCCCCGTCTTAACGAAGTTCACAATTGCATCTTCAGCACCAGAAAATGCAGTTCTGAACAGGTCCTGAGTTTGTTTAGCTACGTTCTGGGCCTCTGAAACGTAGTTATTCCAAGCATCACCGGCGCCCTTCGTCCAGTCTTGGTTGAGCTGGTCAAGCTGCGAGTAGTAGGACTCATGACTTCTAAGAGCGTCGTTCAGGCCCGCCTGGATCTTCTCGACAGCAGCGCTGTACTGCTCACTCCCAAGAAGGTCTTTCGGCGTGGCCTTGTCCAGTTGCTCGCGATAGCGCTGAAATTCTCGATAGATCGACTTCTGCTGATTCAGGCGCTCTCGATACTGGTCGCCCATGCCGGCACCGCCTAACTGGCGGCCGTACTGCTCCTGCTGCGAGGCCAAGGAGTTGGCAATCGAAGCATCCAGCTGGGCTGCACGCTCCGTGAGCCTTTGCAGCTCCTGCTTCTGGGCGATCTCCTGTTCGATAGCGGCATTTTTCTGCAGCTGCGCTTTGATCTGGTCCCGGCTGGCTAACAGGCTCTGCTGATCGGCCGTCAGCGTCTGCTTGGTCTTCAGGTCAGCGATCTGCTGCTCGAACTGCACCAGCTTCTGCTGTGCGCCGGTCAGCTTGGTGGTGCTGGAAAGCTGCTCTTCCAGGCTGCTCTGCTGCTGACGCAGGGCCAGTAGAGTCCGCGTGGCTTCGTCGTCGGTGTAGGCCTTCGCCCGCGGGGCCGCCTTCTCTTTGTATTTGTCCTCAATACCAGCGCGTGCCGCAGCGTAATCGCGCTCGATCGCCGCGGTATCGACATTCGCTCCCTTCAGGGCCTGGATGCGTGCCTGGTCGAGCTTTTGAATCTCGAGCTTTTTCTTGCCTTCCTTGTCGAGGTTGGAGAGGTAACTCTGGTGGAGCGTGTTCACCGCCTGGATGGCGTTGCGCTCGGTTTCCGCAGACTCGCCCTGCGCCTTCGACTCGGCATTGGCCGCGTCTCTCTGCTTGATTAGCAGATCCAGCTTTGCCTGGTACGCCGTGTTGTCGTAGCCGCCGAGCTTCTGGCGCTTCTCGATGAATTCGCTGAGCTGGGTGATCTCCTGCTGCAGCGACTTCTCGCGCCCGATGTCGAGCATCGCATCCCAGGCCGACTTGGCTGTGCTGGTGATGCCTTTCCAGGCCACCTCGATGGTGCCGAGGTTCTCCTTGATGCCCTTGGCGCGCTCTTGAAGGGCACCGGCATAGGTTGCCTCGGCCAGGTTGGCGGCAGCCGTCTTATTGCCCTGCTCCTCCAGCGCCTGGATCTGCTGGTAAACCGCGGCGGTGAGGTAGTTGTACTGCTCGTTCAGCGCTGCTGAGGCCTTGGCAGGCTCGTCGGCCAGGCGCTTGAACTCGGCAACGGTGTCGGCCACGGCCTTCCCGGTAGCGGACTCCCAGGCCACGGCGGCGATCGCCATGTCCTTGAACTGATCGCTGGTCAGCGACCCGGTGGCCACCAGCTGCGCAAGAGCGTCGGCAGCGGCGCCGGTGGTGCCGGTCACGCCACTGACCTCTTTGGCCAGGTCCGCCATTTGCCCGGTGTTTTTCCCGGCCAGGTTGCCGGTGGAGACCAAGGACACACGGAAGGCGTCTTGCTCAGCACTTCCCTGCTTGTAAGCGAGCGCCAGCACCCCGGCGGCTGCCGCAAGCAGCGTGAACGGGTTGACCATGCCTGCGACGTACCCGCCCAGGGCGCGAGCCGCAGGCCCGATACCGCCGAACATGTCTTTAAGCTGGCCACCCTGCTGCAGCAGCACCTGCAGCGGCTGCTGGCCGGCCTGAAGGCTGACCACGATGTCGGTGAACTGGGCAGGCACGCCACGCAGTGCCGCGGCCTGGGCCTTAGCGCTCATGGTGTACTTTTCGTTCGCCCCAGCCGCGCCGGTCAGGCCGTCCCGCATGGCGTTGAGCTTGCCCAGATACTCGGCATAGTCATCAGCCGGCAGGCGGTTGGCTTTGCGATGGGCGGCCAGCTGCTGCTCCATCTTGTCCAGTTCGCCCAGGCGCCCCACCACCGGATCGATCCTGCCCAGCAGCTTTTCCAGGTCGTTCTGCTGCTTGGTGGTCTCGGTCTTGAACCGCTGCATGGAGCGCGAGGCACGGTCCATGCCCTGCTCGAAGCCGCCGGTCTTGGCGACCAGGTCAAGCGTCAAACTGCCGAGGGAGCGGGTTGCCATATTTTCTCCACCAATAAAAAACCCGCCGAAGCGGGTTTATTTCAACTAGCGCCAAGTGAGTTTAGAAACCCCTGTATAGCGTTTCTATCTTTATTCCCGTTCGCCTCGACCTTTCTTACTTGTCCGCCAGGCATAACGCTTTCCACCCACGGATATGCGACAACCCTTACATCATCCCCAACTTGCACTGGGACAAACTTCACTTTCATCTGAGGGGTAGTGCTATAGCTATTCGAAATAGCTATCTGTGTGAAAGATGCCTGAAGGCCATCAAGCTCCCTGGAGCAAACTATCTGGCCGGCTCCAGAATCTTCAATTTGAAGACCCTTATTGATACAGCCATTTATAATTTTGCTCCTTACGTCCGCTGTCGAGGCGGTTTTGAACATGCCTTCCGGGTACCCCGACTGCGTCTGCTTGCGGACAGCCTCCTGAGCACACCCTGTGAGAACCAGAGCCGCTAGGGCCAACGAGATAATGCGCATTTCTGACCTGCCTTCCATGTGATAACTAGCTCACAAACGGTAGACCAGCTACGAATTGTCTTACAAGTCACAGGCCATACCGGCGGCGTGATCCGCCGCCTAGGTGGTTCAGTGCCAGATTTCCCGCGCCCGCTCGACGGAGATGCTCGACCAGTCGTCCTGCTCCTGGGTCAGAGCCGACTCGTAGGGCATGAAAGCCTCCATCTCGACCTCGCCACCATGGATCCTGCTCAGCACCGTGGCCAGCATGGCGAAGCCGTGCTCCAAGCGATTGCCCAGGTTCAGGCTACCGCGCCGGCGGATGTAGGCGTACCAGTCCATCGCCTCGGCGTAGGTCAGCCGCTCCTTCGCCTCGAGGATCGTGCACCCGCCGATGCCGTGCAGCACAAGCTCGTGCCACACCTCATCGGCGGGGGTCAGTTTTTTGCTGCGCCCTTCCCGATGCCGTTGACCTCGTGCACCGCATTGAGCAGCGCGAAAGCCAGGTTCGGTTCGAGGTTCAGCGCGTCCTCGTAGGGGATCTGCTCGTCGCCCTGCTCACCCAGCAGCACGCATTCGCTGATCAGTTTGGCGTTGCGGCTGCGCTTGGCCACAGCGGCCTCGTCTTCACCCTCGGCCGGCGCGTAGAGCTTCTCGATCACGCCGAAGGACTGACGCTTCACCAGCACGGTGAACTCGTCGATCACCGGCTTTTCCTCGGCATCCAGCTGGCCGCGGTCCCACTGGATGGTCTTCTTCACCGGCGCCGCTTCGACAAAGGCGCCGGCGGCTTTCAGGTCTTTCAGCTTCATGGCGATTCCTTAGCTGGCGCTCTTGGGCGTCCAGGCGCCGGGGCCGGAGCGCTGGATGGTCAGAGCGGTGCTCACGATGGTGTTGGTGGCGAAATCGAACGGGAAGTCGGAGACGTAGCCGTCGAAGGTGAACCAGGTGCGGGCTGGCGGCAGGGTGAAGTCGCTGCCACCGCTGGCAACGGTCGGCGGAACGGTACCGTCCGAGAAGCCCACCGCGAACTTCAGATTGGCGTCGCTATCGTCGGCGGCGAGCTGCGCCAGGCGGACGTGGCTGGCCTTGGCCGGATCAGCCTGGACAGTGCCAGTGGCGCTGCCCGGAGTGCGCAGGCCTTTCATGAAGGTCCGGGCCTTGTCCTTCAGGGTGGTGGTGTCGATTTGATCGGCCGGCGAGCCACCGGGGTTGAAGGCGGTCAGGCCTTCGATCTCCAGCACGGTGTTGGCACCGGTGCCGCTGGCGGGCGGGACCAGGACATAGACCTGGGTTCCTTGGGTCTTGATGGACATGGAGCGTCTCCTGCGGGCATGAAAAAACCCGCCGGAGCGGGTCGAGGGGGTATTCGGTGAAAGGTCAGCGGAGCACAGTCCACTCGAGATCGAAGCTGACCCGATAATTCTTGGTGTCGCGGTCGCGGTTTTCGCCGTTGTAGGCCACCACATAAGCCACACCTTCCAGCGCGTCGCGCAGGGCGGTGGCGGCGGCGCGGGTGCTGGCAGCGGTGGTGCCGTAGACGTCCACCTGGGTGCGGAAGCCATCCACGTCCGGCTTGCCGGACAGGTAGTTCTCGGGGCTGCCGCTGATGACCTGCCATGCGGCATACGGCAGCGCGGTGCCCTCCTCGGCCTCGCCGAAGGGATAGACCCGAACAGGATCACTGCCCAGCAGCGCCTTGACCTCGGCGGATGCCGCCGCAGCCTTGAACAGAGGGGGAAACATCAGACCAACTCCTTGTTCAGCTCGTCGTCGAGCACATCGATGAAGGTCTGGATGACGTCCGGCACGTTGTTATCCAGCGCCGGCCGCATGAAGGGCCTGGCCCGCGAGCGCTCGGTGCCAAGCTCGACGAAGCGCCAGTAGGTGGGGTTCGGAGAGTTCTTGTCGTAGCGGGCGCCGCCCATGACGCCAACCCGCATCACGATCCCGCCCTCGCGCCTGCCCTTGATCGTGCCCTCACGGATCACGATGAAGTCGGCGATGTTCATCGGCGTTTCCGGGTCATCCTGCTGGTTGGCCCGGTCGACAGCCTCGTCGCGGACGATCTTCATCGCCGCCCGCGCGGCCCGGCGCACCGAAGACCGCTGAACCTTTTCGGGCAGCTGGGTCAGCCGCTCGATCGCATCGTCCACGCCCTTGAGGGTGAAGGTGATCATGGTCAGCCCTCGTCGAGTCCGCCCGAAACCATCAGGGTGAGGTACTCCCGCCCGGAGTTCTTGTCCGGCAGGACAGCCTCGATGTTGTAGATCACGCCGCGGTGCACAGCGCGCATGGCGGCGGTCACCCCAGCGCGGTACCGGATCACCATCCGGGCCGTGACCTCGTTCTGGGTGGCCTGGCCGGCGATGAACTCGCGGCCGCTCACCGGTTCTACGGAGCCCCGGATGGGCTTCGCCGTCAGGTTCGCCCAGCCGGTGATCATCTCGCCGGTTTCCGGGTCTTGGACCCTTCCCGGCTTCTGCAGGTTGATGCGGTGCCTAAGCCGTCCCGGTTCCATTGCCACCCTCCACCGGCAGCGGGCCGCCGTACCAGTTTCGGCAGCTGAAGAGCATGGCCTTGGCCGCCTTGTTCTCGTAGAGCTGGATCTCCGCCTGGCTGGATCGGTGCTCGTAGAAGTCGGTGAGCACCAGCAGCATGGCGGTAGCGACCTGGGCCGGCACCTGAGCGGGCACGGTCCAGGCCGGTTCATCGCAGAACCACAGGCACCAGCCCAAGGCCGCCGATGCGTACAGCAGGATCAGGGAGTCCTCGCTGTCGTCATCGCTGTCGATGACCAGGTGCTCGCGCATCCGCTCGATCGACACAAGGTCCGTGGGCTGGATGCTCATTGCGGGTCGTCCTTCTTCCGGGTGGCCGGCTTGGTCTTCACCTCGGGCTTGGCTTCGGTGGTGACTTCCTCGGCCAGTTCCATACCCACCAGGGCCTCGGCGACATCGTCGGCCACCGGGCGGGTCTCGCCCTGGTCGAAGTTGCCAGCGTGGTAGTGGGAGAACTGACGCAGAGCGCGAATCGTCTTCATGGCGGTACCGGGGCAGTTGCCTGCCCCGCCTCGTGTGATCAGCTGCCGGCCGGAGCCGCGAAGGTGCCCTTGATCTCGGCGGTCGGCCGGTAGTGGGCCAGCGCCAGGCGCTCTTCGCAGAGGATGGTCAGCATGTTCTTGACGAAGTTGTCGCGGTCCTCGCGGCTGACCTCGACGGTGGCGTCCATGCGGTCCCAGACCTGGGAGGCCAGGTCGAAGGCGCCGACAGTGAAGGTGCCCTGGGCCTGGGCCTTGGTGGCCACGACCGGCAGGCCCCACATCACGCGGGCGGCGAACGCTGCCGGGCCACCGAAGATGTAGCGGCCTTCGGCGTCCTTGAGCAGCGAGATGGCATGCCAGTCACGCGGGTTGAGGATGATGCCGGAGGCCTCGAACTCGGACTCGGTCACCTGGAAGATCGCGTGAGCGATCATGTCGGCGCGGGTGTCGCCGGTGGCGTTGAGGCCGGTGTCGTAGGCGGTGGCCACCTTGTTGATGCCGACCAGGTTGTCACCGGTGCCGTCGCCGTTGAGCAGCTGAACCTCTTCCGCCAGCGCCAGGCCGTACAGCAGACGATTGTTGACGTAGGACTCGAGCATCGGCGCATCTTCCATGATCTGGCGCGAAGCCTGGATCCAGTGGGCGATGGTCTTCACGTTGGCCGATTCTTTGGTGAAGGTCAGCTGCGACTCGGGCTTGAGGGTGCCTTCCGGCGCAATCGCCGCCGAGTTGGTGAAGACGTTCTCGCGCACATACTCCAGGGAGTTCGAGCTGATGCGGCCCTGGGCCAGGAGGTCGCGGATGGTCAGGCGACGCAGGCCCGGCATCAGGATGCCTGCATTGCGCTGGGGCTCGACCAGGGAACCGGCCGAGGCGGCGGTGCTACCCAGGGCCTTGTCGAAGGACTTCACGTCGACCTTGGCCGAGCGGCCGTCCCAGCCCTTCATGATGTCCGCAGCGGTGCGCTCGGCGAAGGACTTCTGGGTGGTCGGATCATCGATCTTATTGCCGGCCAGCTTCTGCTCCAGATCGAACAGGCGAGTGCCGGCCGCCTTGAGCTCTTCCTGGACGGTGGTCAGGTCGCCCTGCAGCTGCTTGCTGACAGCGCCGGTGGCCTGGATTTCGGTTTTCTGGGCGTCGAACAGCTCCTGCATGCGGGTCTGCGCGGTCTCGATCGCCTTTTGGATGACTGCCAAATCGGACATGGGGGGTTCCTCAGTTCACGGAGGGGAAGGTTTGAATGCGCTGCAAGAGCGCGGCGATTTCGTCGCCGCCTTCGGACTCGCTCCGAACTGCGGACTTGATGCGGGCGATGAACGCCTGCGCCTCGGATTTGGAGAGGCCAGCTGCATCTCGCAGCCAGTGCTCCGCGTCGCGAATGCTTTCGATGCCGTCCATGCTCTTGAGCGAGGCCACGGTGGCCTGCTCATTGGCCGGCATGGTGCAGATGCTGATTTCGCTCAGCCGGGAGACGTTCTTGAACGACATTCCGGTGGCGATGGGTTCGAAGTCACCCTTGGCGGCCAGGAACCCGACGGACATGCCCGCGACGGTGCCGTGCTGCATGGCGGCCTTCAGGGCCTCGGATTGAGGGTTGCCAGGGGTGAGCTCGCCGCGAGCCAGCAGGCCCTTGCTGTCCTCTTCCAGGTGCAGCCACTTGCCTACCGGGATCTCGTGGCGGCGGTGGTTGAAGAACATGGCCACCGAGCGGGTCTGGGATTTCAGCGCGTTAGCGAAGGCTCCCGGCTGGATCACGTCGCCATCGCTGTCGGTCACGCCGAAGACGCTGGCATAGCCTTCGAAGATGCCCTGGGCGCCATTGCCGGCGAACTTCACCCCGGCCAGTTCGAAGTCCAGGGTCTTGCAGATGTTGGGCATTGCAGCCTCCAGATAGATCAAACCCCGCTCGGGGCGGGGCTTGTTTGGCCAAGTTGGGTGATCGGCACGTTCTGCGATTGCCGGGTGGCGACGTCGCCGCCAGGCAGTGGCGGTCGGTTGTCGAGCCGCCGGCCCTCGTTGATGGTGAGCAGGCCGCTGTTGACCAGCTGGGTGAGGAACTGGGCCCGGGCCGTCGAATCGCCGCGCAGCAGGCCTTCCAGGTTGTGCTCGGCATGCAGTCGGCTGATGTCGGCGGGCTTCACTAGCCAGCGCCAGATAGCCTGCTCCCAGCGCACCAGGTACGGCGACAGGGTGTACTGCAGGAATCCCAGGTTCTGCTGCTCGATGCCGGAGCCCCAGCTGGTCGACTTCTCCACGTCACCCACCAGGTGGGGCGGCACGCCGAAGAAGCGCGCCAGCTCGCTGACCTGAAATTTCCGGGCGGCCATGGTCTCGGCGTCCTGCGGCGTCACGCCGATGGCCTGGGTGGTGAAGCCTGCCTCTAGGATCCAGAGCCGCTTCTTGACCGGGCCGCCGGCGATCTCCTTAAAGTTCTCCTCCAGCTGGTCGCGCTGCTGCTTCTTGAGCACGTCCGGGGTCATCAGCAACTGCGGCGACTTGGCGCCGTTGCCGTAGAAGTCGCGCTGCTGGTCTTCCATCGAGACCGCCACGCCGGCGGCGCGGGCCGCGAAGGCGATCGGCGACAGCCCCACCAGCCCGTTGAAGCCGAAGCCCTTCAGGTGGAAGATTTCGCGCTGGCTGAAGTTGGCGTACTCACTGTCTCGGCGGTAGCGGTAGACGACCTTCTTGCCCTCCAGCCGCACGTCCATGTTTGCCGACAGCAGCGGCAGCAGGGAGATGACGTCGCCGGCGCTATTGCGCTCGACCAGGGCATAGGCGTTGCCGTAGAAGCAGAGCTGCATGGTCATCGCCTCGCGAAACTCGACGGCGGTCATGAAGCTGTTCGGGCTGTAGCGCAACAGGCGCGCCAGCGGCTGGTCCAGGCCCACCTTGTGGCGGTCATCGCCCTTGGTCTCGAAGACATCCAGCGGCAGGCCGGCGGTCACGCTGGAAATCAGCCGGACGCAGGCGTAGACGGTGCTGATCTGCAGGGTTCGCTCATCGCTCACGACCGAGTCGCCCACCACTCCGGACGCGGAGATTGGGCCGGTCACGGAGCCTTTTTCCGGCGAAACCAGGCGCCCACCGACGAAGAAGCTCGCCATGCGCGCCCAGAAGGGGCTGCGGGTTCGCAGGTCGATGCTGTAGTCGGTGTCTGCCATTACGCGCTCAGGATATTGTCCAGGAAGGAATCGATGCTGCGGGGCTCGGCCGCTGCCGGCATTGCTCGCCCCACCGCCATGATCAGCGCCACGGCGCCGTCGATCTTGTTGTCGTTGCCCTGCTTGATCGGCCGGACGATGTCGTCGTTGCCAGGCACCGTCTTGCCGATCACGTTGGCGATACACCAGGTCATGATCGGATTGCCGTCGTGATGGAAGCGGCCAGACTCGATGGCGGCTTCCAGCTCCTTCATCGGATCCGACATGTGGGTGTAGTTCTGGACGATGGTGACCGGGGTCAGGCCCTCGTCATCGAGCTGGTGGCTCAGGTTCGTCGCGCCATGCGGGTCAATCGGGCACTCCAGCACCGGGGCGGCCAGGTTGGCCTCCTTGGCTTCCTCGAGGATCTCGCGATAGTCGATTTCCGCGCCCGGGGTGACCTGCAGGTGCCCGGTGTTGATCCAGGCCTGGAAGCGCTCGGCCATCCGCCGGTTGTCGTCGTTGAACGCCGTGTCTTCCGGCACCCAGAAGCCCGGGGCGACGCTGTAGTAGTGGATCCGGCCGTCGATTACGCGCCAGAACAGCCGGGCCATGGAGTTCATGTCCAGCTTTCGCGCTAGGTCGAAGCCCAGGATGCACTCCTGACCCTCGAATTGCTCCAGGGTCAGGCTCTTGTCCTCACAGGCCTTCCAGTTCTCGACGTTGAAGAAGCCCGCCTTCGCGCTCACCCAGAGGTTCAGGTGCTTCGTCTTGAAGGTGTTGGTGAAGCGCGCCGACCGGATCGCCCGCGCCAGCTGGCTCTCTAGGTACTCCTGGTAGACCGACACCCCCATGCAGGGGTTGGCCTTGGCCAGGTTCTTCGGGTCGGTCCAGTCGTCACCCTCGTCCAGCGTCCAGATCCAAGCGAACAGCTCAGGATCAGGCACCGAGCCTTCCAGCATTTCGATGGACTGGCGGCGCTTGTCGTAGCACGGGCCCTCGATGTTGGCGCCGGCGGTGGTGATGATGAACATCAGCGGCTGCCGGCGGGCGCCCATGCCGGTCAGCATGGTGTCGTACTGGGCCGAGCTGTCGTGCTCGTGAAATTCGTCGATGATCGCGCAGCTGGGCGACGCACCATCGCCGGGATTGCCGATCAGGGGTTCGAAGCGCGAGCCCTGGGCGGGCACGTTCATGTTCGAGGCGTTCACCTCGATCCCGGCCGCCTCGATCAGCATCGGCGAGCGCTTCACCATCAGCCTGGCCGGGCGGAAGACCTCCCAGGCCTGCTTCTCGGTGGTGGCGCCGCTGTACACCTCGGCGCCGAACTCGTTGTCTGCGACGAACATGCTGATCCCGACGCCCGCGGCGATCACCGACTTGCCGTTTTTCCGCGGCACCTCCCAGTAGCTCTCGCGGAAGCGCCTGTAGCCGTCCTTCTTGCGCAGCCAGCCGAAGGTGCAGGCCATGCCGAACAGCTGCCACGGCTCCAGGGTGATGAGCTGGCGCTTGAACGCCCACTCGCCCTTGGTGTGAGGCATCAGCTGCACCAGGCGCAGCTTCTTCTCCGCCTGGGCAGCGTCGAATTTGTAGGGAAAGCCCTTGCCGCGGCTTTCGGCAACGTCGTCGAAGTGCCGCTGGATCGCCAGGTGGATAAACCGGCACGCCGGCACCCTGCCCTTGAGGACAGACCGCGCCCACGCCATCGCCTTGTCGACGTTGGGTGTGGGGGTCTTGGCCATCAGGAACTCAGGAGGGAAGCGAACTCGTTGGTGGATTTCTGTTTGTTGCCGCCGATCAGGCGCGTCCGGCTGGCGGGATCGAGCCCAAGCAGCGAGCCGAAGGTCACCATCTGGCGCATGGTTTCGTTGGCGGCGGTCAGGGCCGGGTTCTTCATAGGGCCGCCCTGGGCGCCCTCCACCACTATGCCGTGGGTGTTGATCGATTCCTGCGCCAGGCGCCAGTTGCCATAGGCCGTGCAGAAGGCCTCGACGTTGTGAAGGTCGGTGAGCGCCAGCACGTTCTCGCGCAGCAGCTCGGGAATGATCATCTTCCACATGTCAGCCGCTCGGTCGTTCAGCCACTCGGGCGGATCAACGTTGGTGACCGTGGAGAACTGGGGTTCGGCCTTGTTCAAGGCCCGCTTGCCGGGGTTTCCGGCGAGCTGTTTCTTGGCCGTGGGCTTGGGCTTGCGACCTCGGCCAGCGACCGCCGCTGTGCCGCCCATGGCGCTACTCCTGAATTTTTAATTTCGCGGGCGTGAAAAATTGACTGGGCGGGCGGTCAGGAAGGCCATCGGCCCAGAGTTTTGACCCACCCCCTGGCCTTCCGCAGGACGCACCCTAGGACGCCAATCCGCGGCTGTCTGATGCCGTCTTGCGCTTATGGCACTCGTGGTTGATCGCACGCAGATTGCTGAGCGCATCGGTGCCGCCTGCCGCCTTCGGCACCTTGTGGTCTACCTCGTGTGCAGTGCGAACCCTGCCCAGCGATTGGCATTCTTCGCACTGGCAAAGGTACCCATCACGACGCAGCACCTTCTCCCTGAGCTTCTGCCAGCTGTAGCCGTAGCCTCTGGATGTGGTACTGCCCGCCGCGTCCTGCCGCCGCGCCCAGCCGCTGCTCTGGCTGGTGTGCTCATCGCAGTAGCCCCCAGCGTTGCGGGTCAGCGCGTTGCAGCCCCGGGCGCGGCATGGCTTGTTGGGTCGCAGCGCCATCAGAGAGGCTTTCCTGCCAGGTCAAAGCGCGGATTGCCGAGGTCGCCGCCCTCATCCTGCTGATCGGCCAGGTAGTCCACCATCTCGCGGTTGCTCTCGGCCAACAGCCTGTTGCTCTCGGCCAGCTCCAGCATCGCCTGTGTCTGGCGTGCCAGCGCGGCCATCAGCTCTTGGTGCTCGGTCATTTGCCATCCCATCCCAGCTGCTTGAGGTCGCCTTCCACGCGCTTGATCCGCTGGCTTATCAGGTCAAGCACCGGGCGGAGTGCTACAGCGTCCATCTCGTCATCTTGATAGCTGCCAATGACGGCGACACGGAAGCCACCCTTCCGCTCAGCATCGTCGTAAAGCTTCTTCAGCCGGTCGCGCTCGTGGAACAGCGCCAGGGCCGTCTTGATCTGCTGCTGATTCATCCCCTGCCCCTACGGCGTTCGCTGCCGTCCCAGCGCTCAAAGCCAGCCGGCCAGATCTTGGCGACGTTGCCGCGGGCCTGGACGACCAGCGCCAGGCTCAGGCCGTAGAATGCCGTGTTGTACCAGGACACCACCGGGAGATGGCTCTCCATGATGATCCGGGCGGTGATGCTCATGAACTGCATGCCAGTCGTGGCGCACAGGGCAAAGGCGATTACCGATACGCCCAGGCGATACCGTGAGTCAGGATCAGGTCGGTAGACGAATCCGATCATGATGAAGATGCCGGCGCAGAACAGCGCCTGCAGGATTGCGGCCATGGGTCAGCCCCCTTTGCCGAAGCGAATGCTGAACACCCACCGCAGGAAGCGCGGCATGGTGCCCGTTTCAACCCATTCGACCAGGCCGGCAAGGAAGACTACACAGACAGCGCCGCAAGCCATGGCCACAAGGCCGGTAGTTCTCGTCCATTCCTGCCCGATCGCCTCGGCGGCAGCGAAGTAGCCACCGATCCAGCCCACGAACAGGTAGCCCACACGCCGGAAGAACGGCATGTCCTTGGCGAACACCACGTAGAAGAAGGCACCGCCGAAGGCGCCGACCAGCGCAGCAGGATCAAGGTCGGGGAACACCGCACCCAGGCCCAGACTAGCGAACAAGCCGGCCAGCCCGATGCTCGTGGATGAGGGTTCGCCCATTGCGATACTCCAGAAATGCGAAAGGCCCGCCGAAGCGAGCCTTGAGAATTGACGCCCGTTGCCAGGCGGACCCGAGGGCCATGTGCCCCTGAGGGGCTGCCTACTGTCATCACGACGTTGGCGTTTGGATCAGGGGGCTGGTCCCGCTCCCAGCTCTGGGCCTCCGGCATCAGCCAGAGCATTCCCCTGAAACGAAAAAGCCCCGGCACTAGGCCAGGGCTTCGGAGTCGTCTGCATCTTCATCACGCGCAGAATCGACAAGATAGGGAAATAGTCGCTCAGCCGCTCACTTCCGTCAAGCAGCGATGTGAACCAGTAGCCCTTCCTCTTCGATGATGGCTTCGGCCCGACGCAGTGCCTGGGTCACCAGTTCCTCGCAGCGCTTGCCGATGCCACCTCGCCAGCGGCGCCGAGTCTGTTCGGGGCGGGCGTCAGGGTCCCAACCATTCATGTCGTAGAAGCGGGCATCAAGCACGATCATGTCGGTGGAGCGCTTCACGTACTCATCACGCTTCACCTCCTCGACGTCGATTTTCTCAACATGGCGATTCTCTTCGGCAAATCGCTTGGCGGCCCAATTGGATAGCGCCTTGAACTGCGCATCCTCTCTTGCTGACCGGCTCGCCAGCTCCTGCCCATTCGACACGGCCTTGCCCGGTAGCTTGGGGATTGCCCAGGCGGTGACGGCCTTAGAGACGAACAGCCGCGGCGCGGGTGACTCGACACGCGGGATCATGAAGCCGATGGCCTCGATCTTGCGCGCTTTGTGGGTGCTGTACTTGGCCACCAGCACCGCCCAGTCCAGAGGGGACAATTGGCGGTGCAGCCTGGCATGCAGCAGGCAATCCATGTCGCGCTGCTCCTGAGGACTCAGGCCGCTGCCACAGCGCGCCTCCGGGTAGCCGGCTTCGTACAGCTTCTGCCAAGCCTGCTTGCTGGTGTTGTCGATGGTCTCGGCGGACAGGCAGCGGACGACTGCGCTCAGGGTGTCGCGGTAATAGCTCATGGTCAGTCTCCGGTGTAATGCGAGAAGCCGGCGCCGCGGCGGTTGTTCTCTTGGGTCGGCTGCGTCCGCTGCAGAGTTGCTATCTGGTTCCGTAGGTCTCGAATCTTGCGTGCCAGCGTCAGGGCAACCTCGCCTTCAGGGATGGGCGATCCATCCGAAGCCAGGACCGCACCGGCTGCCAGGCACGAGGGGCATTCCCACTCGTAGCCCGTTATGCCGACGTAGGTGCCGGCACCGAAGCAGGCTGGGCACTGGACGGTCGGCTGCACCTGCTTCTTGAAGTCAGGCCCGTGCTTGCGCATTGGCCCTCCGGTCGATCTCCTTCTGGATCTCCTCGCGCTCGCCCAGGGCGCGTGACATGTCACGCTGGGCTTTCTCCTGGCCGGCGCGGTTGACGCTGCAGCTGTCCTTCCAGATGCGCCCACCCAGGCGGGAACCAGGGCGACGGGCCGACTGGTAGCCGCGGCAGGCCTGAGCGGCACTGGCCGCGTTCGTGTACAGCTCCTGCAGCACCATCCGGCGCCGGCGCAGGTCCTCATCGCTGGCGGTGGCCAGGCGCTTGGCGGCCAGGGCGTTCATCTCGGCGATCACCGCATCGGCGTCATCAGGCGCTGCCAGGCGAGCCTCGTCGTGGTGGCTCAAAAAGACGACCAGTGATTGGCCGAGGATCTGCCGGGCCAGGCCGGCCAGGTCGTGTGCTGGGTGGCTCATTGAATGACCTCCGTCTTGGGAAGGCGCATGTAGGCCCTGATGTGCTCCTCGGCGTCGTGCACTCCACGGCACACGATTGCCAGGTAGCCCTGGTCGTTCAGCAGCTGCAGGGTGGCCTCCTGATTCGCCGCTACGTCCGCATCCCGCGGAGGAGTCGCTTTGAACTCGATCCGCATGCCGTGCCAGCCGCCGCGGGGAATATCGATGTTGATATCCGGCATCCCCGCCCTCACGCCCTGGGCCTTGAGCTTCTTCGCCGTCAGCATGTGGCGGTCGCCGCCATTGGGGACGTGGTAGATCAGCTTCGAATCCTTCGGGTACTGGAGGTCGATCCAGCGGAACAGCGCGGCCTGCTCCTTGCCTTCCCAGTCGACCGGCTTCTTTTTCCGAGTGCGAGCCTCGCGCGGGGCGGCCCAGGACTTGAGGGCGGCGGTCATGCGGCACCCCTGATCGTCATCAGGCCGTCACGGATCCAGATAGCCTGAGTCTCGGCCAGAGCCCGGATGACATCGCGCTGATCCAGCTCGCCCTGGCGTCGGCCGTCCAGCAGGTCATGGCAGCAGCTGCAGGCAAACACAGCCATGTTGTCCGGGCTCTTCAGGCCCATGCCCTTCTGGCCGCAGGCGATGTGCGCCAGCACCGTCGTCTCGGGGTTGCCGTTGCAAACGCCTGGGATGCGCAGGGTGCAGTCCTGGCCGCGCGCGCTGTCGCGAAGTTTCTTGGATTGGACGCGGCTCACTGCTCGTCCCTCCGCCCCTGGATGTCGCCCAACATGTCGCCGAACGGGCGGCGCGGTGCCGGCGCCTCGCGCTTCACCGGACGGGCCAGCTCCTGCTCCCGGAAGTGCTGATAGGGCTCCGTGGCGATCAGCGAGGGATTACAACCGGTACCGCGACCAAAGCCCTTGTCGTATGCCAACTCCAGCTCTTCCTTGAACTGGGCTTCGGTGAACGATCTGGTCATGCTGCGGATTTCCTCAGGTCACGGATCTTTGCCCGGTATTGGGCCTTGATGGCTTGCAGGTCTTCGATGGTGTAGTGCTTGGCCTCATGGGGCCCTTCCAGCCACTCCACCTGGGCGGCGCCGAGCTTCTGCACCAGGGTGGCCCGGTAGTTCACGATGTCGCCGGACTTGTGGTTGTTGCAGGGTGCGCACTGCTTCCACACGTTGAGAGGTTCGAAGCGCAGCTCGGGGGCGCTGGCGACGGTGCGGTAGTGGCCGGCGTGGTACTGACCATCGTGGTGCCGGCCACAGCTGATACAGGGCTCTGCGGCGTCGCGCAGGCGGATCCACTGGTTGAAAATGGCCTGGGTCTCGCGCAGGTAGTCGGCCCTGGACTTCAGCCGTTGCTTGCGGACGCGGATCTCGCGGCGCTCCACCTGCTCGATGGCCTTGCGCTGCTTCCGCTTCTGGTTCTCGGCATGGGCCAATCCGCACTTCAGGCCACAGACCTTCTGCAGGCTGCGCACCGGGACGAACTCGACCTTGCAGACTGAGCACGCCTTGGGCTTTCGGGGCTTCGCCGTGGTCAGCGTCATGCGGCGATTCCCCAGTGGTCGGCGGTGGTGAATCTCACCTGGCGCTCAGCGGCGAATGCCTCCATCACCTCGAACATGTCGCTGAACCAGGCCTTGCTCTTCTGCCGGGTGGATACGCCCAGGACGACGAAGCCACCATCCAGGCCAGGGACAACCCGCTGCTGCTCGACCGAGGCACTGAACACGTGCTTCCAGTCCTCTTCGCTCAGGCGCTGGCCGTGCCATTCGATCTGGCGGGAGATGTCGCGGAGCATGGCCCACATGCGGCGGTTCTGGGCGTCGGTGCGGACCTCCTCACGCATCGACCAGGTCCAGCCGGCGGAGAGGTCAACGCGCTGCAGCAGAGCGATGGCGCGGGCGCGGTCGGCTTCGGTGCGGAGTGGGAATGCGGGACGGTTCATGGCTTGGCCTCCTGGTGGCGACGAACCGCCTCCATCTGGTGATCGACTCGTGCCTTCAGGTCATCGGTCACGCGCATGACCTCCTGGCGTCGCTGCAGCTCCTTGGCCTGGCGACCCTTCCTGAGGTCGTCGCGGATCTCGTTCAGCTTCGCCTTGACGTCCACGGTGGGAGTGCCGGCGTTGCCGGTGATCAGGCCAGCGATGGCGATCCCGTTGCCGGTGGGCGCGTCGTAGGCCAGGCGCTGGCGATGTTCCTGGGCGATGGCCGGGGTGATGCGCCCCATCCGCTCGGCCTGCTCGACCGCCTCGATGCGGCGCTGGGCGTCATAGCCGAGGGAAACCGACCAGGCGACGGGCATGGCTTCCGACCGGGCCTGCTGGACCAGGCGCTCGTAGGCGGACAGGAACGCCATCCGGGCGCCGACCTTGTCGCCTACCCGCAGGATCGGCAGCGCGGCCGAAAGGGCCTGCTGGATCTCCTGGGTGAGCACCACGGTGTCGAACTCATCGGTCGATGCCAGGGCGATGGACCAGGCCTCGTCCTTGCCCGGGCGGCCATCGGCGGCGTCGATGCGCTGAAGCACAGCGGCCAGGGTCAGGCGGCCAGTCAGTTCACGGCGGCAGGCCTTGAGCGCGGCGCTCACGACCGGCACTGGGTACTCGGCCAGGTCTTCGGCCATCATCTCGGCGGCATCGGGGGTGATGGTCTGGCCCAGCACCTCGGCGGTGGCCACGATGGCCAGGGCCAGCTGAGCGACATGCTCGGGGCTCATGCGGTCACAGGAAGTCATTCGCGCGGCGCTCCTCGCGGCTCAGGATGCGCTGGGCAGCCTCCTGGCCAGCGTTCAGGTTGGCTTGCTTGCGCTCCTGCTGCTGGGCAGTGGTCGCGTTCATCTGGCGGTTGGTGGCCCACTGGGTGTGATAGGCCTCGGCGCGAACCAGCAGGTCGCCGATGCTGTGGCAGCCGTTGATCAGGCGGGAGTCGTTGATACCGACGAAGTAGGCGGCGACGTGGTGGGCGATATCGGCGCCAAGGCGATCAACCAGCTGACCGATCTGGCCGGCGACCTTGGCGTTCCACACCGGCCAAGCCTGGTAGCGCTTGCGGTAGGCCATGGCGTAGTTGGCCCAGGCCTTGAACGTTTTGCAGGATTGGTCTTTCGGGCCAGGCATGTCGGCGGGGATGTCACACCGCGGCTGGTCGACCACCAGGGTCAGTGCGGCGGGTTGGGACTGCGCAGCGGGACCGGCCTGCAAAACCTGACTGGTACCCTGATTACTGGTTACCTGATTACTGGTTTCATGATTTGTCGGAGATTTTTCCGACCCTGCTCGGATTTTTTTCCGAGGTTGGGTCGGATTTTTTTCCGAGGTAGGTCGGATATTTTTCCGAGGTGCATCGGATATTTTTCCGACCTTCGCAGTGGTAGAGGTCGGATATTTTTCCGACCCATCCAGCTTGCGATTCCACTCCTTCCCCTTGCGGGTGATGCGCACCAGGGTGATGGTCGCGGTGTGGGAGATCTCGATCAAACCGATGGCGTCCAGCTGCTTCAGCAGGCGATACGCGGTGTCGGGCTTGTCGGTCAGGATCGGCAACTCCTCGATGATCTTCGCCTTGCTCAGGGCGTAGAACTCACCGTCGTCGGTGCGCATCATCCTGGCCCAGGACGGGCACTCGTAGACGAACGCGAACAGCAGGGCCTGCTGGGGGTTGAGCCCCCATTCGACCGACTTCGCCTGGTTGATCGTGATGGTGTACTGCATGATCAATCCCAGCCCAGGGGTCCCGGGCGCTTCTTCTCGGCCTTCAGGCCAATGCGTGCCATGGTTTCGAGCGCCGACAGGTAATCCGCCGTCACCACCACCGCGTCATCGGGGACAACGCGCAAACCAAGCAGCGCCAGGACCTTGGCCCAGCGCTGATACTCATCCTCGTTCCATCGAGAAACGGTGGACTCGCTGCAACCGACTTCCAGGGCGATCTGCTTCTGACTCACACGCGAAATCCGCTGCAAGATCAGCGTTTCGATCTCCCGTGCGATGTCATTCCTGCTGGCGCTTAATGCGAGTGTGCTCATGGTCAGGCCGCCGGAGCTTGGTCTTCGTGGCCCGGCTCCGGGAACACGTCAGACAGGTTGCACTTGGCGCCCAAGGCGTTGAGTCCGGCCACGATGCGGCGGCTCATGCTCAATCCGGGCGTGCGGCGGCCAGTCTCGTAGTGGGCGATAGCGCCTTGAGTGAGACCGACCTTCTTGGCGAGGGCGAGCTGGGTAATCCCAGACTTCTCGCGAACTTTCTTCAGGGTCGACATAGGGGTGATCTCCGGTTGGATACGGAGATATTACGTTCAGTAATTTTTATGAGCAAGGGATTATTACGGCATGTCGCTGGCAGAGCTGAATACAGCGCGTAATGTTGCGCCCATGGAAAAATGGAACGAGCTGGCCAAGGCCAGAATGAAAGAGCTGAAGCTCACTCAGGAGAAGCTGGCGGAGTCGCTCGGCGTCACGCAGGGAGCTATTGCTCACTGGATGAGCGGAAGGCGCGAGCCTGACCTCGCGACGATCAACGCCATCCTTACGAAGCTCGCCCTGCCTACCTTGCAGATTGCTCGCGAGTCGAGGCAGTCGAACATCGAGATAGTGCCGTCCGGCCGCCGCCAGATCGCCTACCCCGTCATCAGCATGATCGCCGCCGGCGAATGGGCTGAGGCCGTCGAGAGCCATCCGGTGGGCTTCGGTGATGAGTACCTGTCGACCGACTACGAAGGGTCCGGCATGTGCTTCTGGGCGAAGGTGAAGGGCGACTCGATGACTTCGAACTATGGGCCCAGCTTCCCAGATGGCAGCTACGTGCTGGTCGATACCGGCCTCGCCGCGACACCTGGCGCCCTGGTGGTGGCCAAGCGCGTCCAGGATGGCGAGGCGACCTTCAAGCGGCTCGTCGAGGACGCCGGCCGCCAGTACCTGCGCCCCCTCAACCCGGCCTTCGAGATGCTACCCATCGACGAAGAGACCCGGATCATCGGTGTGGTCAAGGAGATGAGGCAAAAGCTATGAGATATGCAGTGGCGGCGATGTTGATGGCTTTTTCGGCGGCAAGTCACGCGTTCACCGGCACGGAGATCACGGCTTGGGCTGTGAATGCCCAAAAGGAACCCAGGGGTTCAGACGCTATGGCTCTTTCAGCCTATGTCGCGGCTGTTGTGGACGGCCGGAACAACGTAGATTTCTGCCTTCCCTCGCATGCGACCTATCAAGACGCTATCAACCTGGTAAAGCCTTTCGCGATGGACTGGCCAGTGTATGCAACTGGCTCAGGCGCATGGTTGGTGACGAACGCGATAAGGACGAAGTACCCCTGCAACTGAAGCCATTCGTCGCTGACACTCCGCAAAGATGGCACCTTGCCGCCTCGCTAGCTATCGTAATACTGTATATGCGAACAGCGTCACAGGGAGCTAGCCATGCCGTCCACCGCACATCAAATGACCAGCTACGAGCTTCTCGTGGCTCGGACAAGCCTCATCCTGTCATCGCCCCGTGCGCAGATCCAGCGACAGGCGAGCATCGAGCGTCTGCATCATGAGACCGACGCTGACTGGGAGCGCTTCCTGGAAGAGTTGGGCGCTGAGCTGACCGTGACCACTACCCGCCGCGCTGATGGCGGAGTCGACGTCTCGTGGGAGACCCCCGCCATTTGATCCAACTACCCAGGTTTCCTTGGTAGTTCACCAGCCCGCCTAGTGCGGGCTTTTTTGCGCCTGGAGGTATTTTTATTACGAGACGTATTGACTCGTGTAATTACACAGCGTAATTTTAACCCACCGCCAGCCACGCTGGCCCGGCCAGACCACCGGCCCTGCTCTTTACACAACCTGGGACCCCCGCGAGCCGATCCGCCTTCTGGCGTACAGCGCGGGCTACAAGTTTCGGCTCCCGAGCTGGTGCGGATCACCAGCCATGCAGGCCCATGCGCTGCATGCAAACTCAGCCAGTCACCGCGACCGAGCCAGTAGCTCATAGCGGCAGTCGGGAGGACCCGCGACAGGGAAGGCTGAGGGAAATAGACGTTTTCTTCGATGCGCTTCGATGAGGCGCATCAGGGAAAACAACGGGAGATGTAAATGAATACGCCTACACGAGAAGAAGCAATCAGCGCCGAGATCAGCTCCTACGAAGCGATGCTCGCTCGGAAAGTCGAGATTCGGAAAGCTCTAGATGTAGCAATTTCTGAGCTTACCCAGGCCTACACAAACATTGTCGGTGCCAAGCAGATTTTTGAAGAGGTCAAGCGCGAAAACATTGAAGAACTTCGCCTGTATCGCCAAACGATTCGACGCGAAGCATCAGAAATCGCTCAGGCCTCTAACGAAATCAGGAATGCACTGAAGGGATCAACCATCGCTGATCTTCGCGAGTTTGTGTCGCTATGCGAGCGGATGAGCGCGCTTAAGGAGAAGGGCTTCAAGTTCCCTGCTACCGAATAAGAGCCACACCGATAGGACAACCCTATGGACCCCATGACCTACGCCCACAAGCTGGCCCGAGCCATGGGTCAGCGCTGGCGGGCCAGCACCCCCTTCCACTACCAGCAGGCCTTCCGGGTCTGCCTGCGTATCGCTAACAAGCGTCTCAACGTCGCCTAGGCATCCTTGCAGGCCTTCGCCGAGGGCCTGACGGTATGCTTCCCCAGCATCACCCCGCCAGCTACGGCTCACCCCTTCCACTGTCGGCCTTATTCCCGCGCTCCGGCGCACATTCGAGACCTTACCCATGACCCTCGCCATTCAGCATGAGCGGGCGCTCGAGTGCGCCCACGAGCATCTGCTGCAACTGCAGCACGACATCGACACGGCCAACCCCGACACGATGTTGGCCTACGCCACGCACTGCGACCTGGAGCTGGACCCGGCGCTGCCGGTGGCCCTGCTGGAAGCCCTGGCCGGGCTGAAGGCCAGCCAGTGGTGGGAGGCCTACATGCTGCTCAGCAGCGCCGCCCCTGCCCTGGCCGTTGAGCTGCGGCGCTGGCGCCAGCACGTGGATGCCCAATACACCCCCTTCTTCGACGATGAACTGCGGAACCGCCGCAAAGGAGCGCGAGCGCTATGAGAACGGATATCGAATGGATGCGTGAAAAGGCCACCTCGGTGCTAGACGCCGAAGTGCGCTGGCTCACCGAGTCGACCAACCCCCGCCCGCGGACGGACCACCTCCAAGGCCTAGTGCAGGCGTATTACGCCGTTAATCTGATCACTATCCGCCAGCTCAGCGACTACGAGCGCTTCATCCACACCATCGACCGTGATGCCACGCAGAAGATACGCGCCGCGGCCCTGAGCAAGCTTGGGAGAGCAGCATGAACGAACAATTCGACTACCACGCCAAGACTCCTCATGCATTCCCATTCAGCCAGGAAATGGCAGGCGGCCGGGTCGATAACCCGGGCATGGAGCTGCGGGACTACTTCGCGGCCAAGGCCATGCAGGGCTTCAGCGCCAGCTCCGACGAGCAACTGATCAAGAAGACCTTCGACGAGATCGCAAGCCTGGCATACCGGCAGGCTGACGCCATGTTGAAGGCCAGGGAGGTGCAATCGTGACCACCTCCCCCGTCCCCGCCATCACCGACGACCAGCTCGAAGAGCTGGCCGGGCGCCGCCTCGGCGACGTGCTGGCCCAGGTCATCCGCTACGGCCTGGACGCCCAGCCGTACCGCATGAGCCGCGAGCGCAATCCTCAGGGCGACATGCTCTGGATCATCAAGGTTCGGCGGCCAGCTCTGGCCACCCACGCCTAAACCCTCAACCAAACCTCAATCGGCTGCATGAGCGGCCAGGGACGCTATCGCCATGACAAACCAGCAGATCATCACCGTCGACGACATCAGCTCCGAGAACGCCGCCGCCATCTATGTGCAAGGCGGCCTGGCCCAGTTTGTCGAGCTAGCCCGCGCAGAGGTATCCAGCGAGGTACCCGACCTGAGCACCAGGAAAGGTCGCGAGCGCATCGCCAGCCTAGCCGCCAAGGTCAGTAAGTCGAAGGTCGCGGTCGAGAAGCCTGGCCGGGACTACCTGAAGCGGCTGAAGGAGATGCCCAAGGTCGTTGAGACCGAGCTGCGCGAGTTCGTCACGGCGATGGATGCCCTGCGCGATGAGACTCGGCGCCCGTTGACCGAATGGGAGCAGGCCGAGCAAGAACGCGTCCAACACCACGAGGAACGCATCGACTGGCTACGTAATCGTGACGACCTGCTAGCCGAGTTGGACGCCGAGCAAATCAGCGCACGGATCGCTGAGGTGGAAGCGGTCGCGCTGGGCGACCAGTGGGAGGAGTTCGAGGCGGAGGCGGCGCGGGTCAAGGACGCGATGCTGACCAAGCTGCGCACAGCTCTCATCGTCCGCGAGCGCTACGACCTTGAGCAGGCCGAACTCGCACGCCTCCGTCAGGAGCAGGTGGAGCGCGAGCAGCGTGAACGGGAGGAGCGTATCGCCCGTGAAGCAGCAGAGCGTGCCCAGCGTGAGGCCGAACATCGCGCCCAGGTCGAGCGTGAGGAGAGCATCCGCCGCGAGCAGCAGGCCCAGGCTGCGGCAGAGCGCCGCGAACTGGAGCTGAAGCTGCAGGCCGAGCAAGCCGAGCGGGAGCGAATGGCCGCCCAGCAGCGCGCCGACCAGGCGGAACGTGACGCTGCAGCACGCGCAGAGGCTGCAGCGCAGGCTGAACGCCAGCGCCAAGCCGATGAGCAGGCCCGCATCCAGCGTGAGGCAGCTGCTCGCGAAGCTGACAAGAAGCACAAGGCGAGCATCAACCGCACGGCCATGGAAGCCTTCATTGCTGGCGGGCTATCCGAAGAGTGCGCCAGGCAGGCGGTAACGCTGATCGCCAAACGCTCGATTCCCAACGTCCAGATTTCCTACTGAGGTTTCCATGAGCACTGCATTGACGCCGCTCCTCAACAAATTCGCCACCCGCTACGAGATGGGCACGACGCCTGAAGAGGTAGCAAACACCCTAAAGCAGACCTGCTTCAAGGGCCAGGTCAGCGACTCCCAGATGGTCGCCCTGCTGATTGTATCCGACCAGTACAAGCTCAACCCCTTCACGAAGGAGATATACGCCTTCCCGGACAAGAACAACGGCATCGTGCCGGTTGTGGGAGTCGACGGCTGGGCACGGATCATCAACGAGAACCCGCAGTTCGACGGCATGGAATTCTCGATGGATCCGCAGGGCACTGAGTGCACCTGCAAGATCTACCGCAAGGACCGCAGCCACCCGACCAGCGCGACCGAGTACATGTCCGAGTGCAAGCGCGGAACCCAGCCCTGGCAGTCCCACCCGCGGCGCATGCTTCGCCACAAGGCAATGATTCAATGCGCTCGCCTGGCCTTCGGCTTCGCTGGAATCTACGACCAGGACGAAGCCGAGCGCATCGTGGAGAAAGACCTGGGCACCGGTGAGCCAGTCGAAGAGATCACAGCCGAGCTACAGGCCATCCAAGCGGCCGAGAGCATGGATGAGCTGCAGGCAGCATTCACCGGGGCTTGGAAGACCTTCAAGACGAAGCGAGCCAGGGATGCCCTGACCACCGCCAAGGATCAGCGCAAAAAGCAGCTGCTCGATCAGCCTATCGACGCCGAGTACTCGGAGGTGCCGAATGGAACAGCGCAGTGATGAATGGTTCGCCGCCCGCCTGGGAAAGGTTACGGCTAGCAAGGTGAAGGACGTGATGGCGAAGGGGCGTGGCAGCGCGCCCTCTGCCACCCGGGCCAACTACATGATGATGCTGCTATGCGAGCGACTCACTGGCGTCCCGGGCGGCGAGGACCTGTCGCGCAAGCCGGCAGTACAGCGCGGCGTCGAGTTGGAGCCGGTCGCGCGCTCAGCCTACGAGGTCGATCAGGGCGTTATGACGATCGAGTCAGGGCTGATTGTTCATCCGCGGATGCCTGAGTTCGCAGCATCTCCCGATGGATTGGTTGGTGCAGATGGGCTTTTGGAGATCAAGTGCCCTAACACCGCCCAGCACATCTCGGTCATCCAATCCGGAAAGCATGACACGCAGTACGAGTGGCAGATGTTCGCTCAGATGGCCTGCTCCGGGCGTGAGTGGGTCGACTTCGTCAGCTTCGATGACCGCCTGCCAGAAGAGCTTCAGTACGCCAGATTCCGCCTGTACCGCGACGAGAAGCGCATTCTTGAGATGGAAGCGGAGATCCACGACTTCCTGGAAGAACTTGCCGAGCTGCAGGCCGACATGATTGAGCGCATGGGCAGGCAGTCAGCATGATCCGGATAGCCAACCCCTGCGGCGTCTCCCTCGATGAGCAGCAGGCCGCCCGAATCTACGACGTCACCGGTGCCTGGGCGCACGTTGAGCGCACGCAAGCCGCATAGGGATCCCACGTGCCCGCCTACTACAACGAAATCGAACCGTATGCGGCCGCGTGGCTGCGCACCCTAATTTCCGCCGGGCACATCGCGCCAGGCGACGTCGACGAGAGGGACATCCGCGATGTTCGACCAGACGACCTCAAGCCCTACACTCAGTGCCATTTCTTCGCCGGCATCGGGGTGTGGTCCTACGCTCTTCGCCGCGCCGGCTGGCCAGATGATCGACCTGTTTGGACCGGTTCCTGTCCTTGCCAACCTTTCTCCCAGGCAGGCGCGGGAGCTGGGTTTGATGACGAGCGGCACCTCTGGCCGGACTTCCATTGGCTCATCCGCGAGCGCCAGCCTCCAGTCGTCTTTGGAGAGCAGGTTGCGAGCAAAGACGCAGACCCTTGGATCGACCTTGTACAGGCTGACCTGGAAGCCATGGCGTACTCCTTCGGGGCCGTCCCGTTCCCGGCTGCGGGCGTCGGTGCTCCGAACATCCGCGATCGAGCCTACTGGGTGGCCCACCGCAACAGCGACCGACGCGCTTCGGCATCCAGGCTTCAGGTTCACAACCAGGAACATCACCCTGAACCACGCAGCCGTTCTAACCGGATGGGGAACACCGACGGCGAACGAATGCGGCGGAACAGCAGAGCGCTTCCTAGAGCGGAAGAGTCAGTTGGGCGGTCGGTGCGGGGTGAGCCTGACGCCTTTGAATCTCCAAGTGCAGCTGGCTGCCTGGCCAACACCAAACGCAGGAACGCCGCAGAGCCTCAGGGGATATGGACAGGACCCAGAGCGCCGCAAGGAGCAAGGGCATCAGATCAACCTCAAGGACGCGGTGCGCTACCTGATCCACGACCAGCCGGCCCGGCTAACGGCTTCTGGTCAGATGCTGACTGGCTCTTCTGCCGGGATGGCAAGTTCCGGCCAGTTGAACCCGGCACATTCCCGCTGGCTGATGGGGCTCCCGCCCGAGTGGGACGACTGCGCGCCTACGGCAACGCGATCAACGCGGAAGCGGCCATAGCCTTCATCCAGTCCGCAATGCCATCCCTGCCCTAACCCCTCCCCGCGCGCCACCCCCTGGTGCGCCGACCACAGGTATTGATCATGAACGACGAGAAATTCGAGCTGACCATCAGCGATCTGGCTGGGTCCGGCACCTATTACGCGGATATTGCTGACGAGCTGCGTGCCCGCGACACCGCCCAGCGCGAAGCCCTGGCGCGGGTGGAGGCGGAGCGGGATGCAGCGCTCGCCCATGGCAATCATCAGGTTGCCGGACGGGCCTGGGCAATGCAGGAGCGCGACACCACCCAGGCGCAGCTGGATGAGGCGGTGCAGTACCGGCTTCTACGCGTGGGCGAGATCATCCAGGCGACTGACGAGGTGCTGCGGGACGACTGCGTGACCTGGACGCCTATGGGAGAGGATCGACAGCTAGGTATCGGCTGGAAGTGGCACGAGGGGCTGATGCCAATGCGCCGCGCCAATGACGCCATGCCCGCCCAAGCCGACGAAGGGGGTGTGTGATGTGCAGACGCCCTTGCAAGCAGTGTCCTTTCCGCAAGGACTCGCCGCTGGCCTATGACGAGTTCGCCGATGAATGCTTGTCGGGCGGCCTGGAGCCAAGCTGTCATGCCGTGGTCGGCACCGATCACGTCTTCGACGAAGGCCCTGGCGTCACCGAGCAGAGCCGTTGCATCGGCCATGACCACTGGCGCGCCGGCGATGAAGGCTTCAGTCGGCCTCGGGTATTCGCGCAATGAAAGGCTCCATGTCCCGCTTCTCCTTCCAGCACTCCACATCCATCTGCGAAATCTGCAATCTTTGGGATAAGGATCGCAAGTCATGAGCAAACTAGTTTATGGCGTCGGAATTAACGATCTTGCCAGTGAAGAGGGAAAGACGGATTTCTATCGAAAATGGGTCCGCATGTTGGAGCGCTGCTATTCAGCCAAATACCTCGAAAAATACTCAAGCTATAAGGGCTGCTCGGTATGCGCTGAATGGCTGACCTTCTCCAACTTCAAAACATGGATGAAAGATCAGGATTATGAAGGCAAACATCTAGACAAGGACATCTTGATACCTGGCAATCGGATTTATTCGCCAGAGACATGCGCTTTCATTAGTTGTCAGCTAAATCTCTTCTTAATTGAAGGGGGTGCAAGAAGAGGTGAATATCCAATAGGCGTCGACTTTCGTAGAAAGATCAATAAGTTTCGCGCGCAGTGCAATGCCAGCGGCAACCGGAAGACTCTTGGTTATTTCGATACGGCTGAAGAGGCCCATGCTGCCTGGCTCGAATACAAGCTTTCCCAGGCTCGCATTCTCGCCGCTCAGCAGCCCGACCCACGCATAGCTGCTGCTCTGATAGCACGCTATGAAAACTACAAGGACTCTGCGGCCCGAGCGGCATGACCGCTGCTCGAAGATCCGCCAGCAGATGAACTCCTACGGAGACACCTCATGTCCCGACCAGCAATCCACAAAGCGCGCGTGATCGAAATGCTCCTGGCCGGCGTAGCTCCTCGGGAGATCATGCAGGTCACCGGCTGCTCCGAGTACACCGTCTTGAACTATCGCCGCCGGCTGAACCTTCCGCCGTTCAGCCAGGGCGGCCGGCCGCGCAAGACCGCCTGATCACCTACCCCTACCCCACACATGAACCTGCGCCCTGGCGCGGGATGAGGACTGTCATGTCTACGGAAAACGAAAGCTACGAAGCCCGCGTCGCCAGCACCTGCCAGAACCTTTCCTACCGGCTCAGCTACGAAGAGTCGCCGCTGGAGCGCGATCTAAAGCACGCCCTGGTGGAGGCTGCTCACGCTCTGGACAGCCACTCGGTCCGGATTAAACGGGAGGGAGCGCGCGTCGAGGTGGTCAATGCGCGCGGCAAGGCTCGTCAGCTGACCATCCGCGAACGCCTGGCGCGCCGGTTGCTGCGCGGCAATATGGAGATCCGGCCATGACCATCCTCGTACGGGAGCTGCGCGAGCGCGCCAGGCGAGCTACTCCAGGCCCCTGGGAGCTGCAGACCAGCAACAGCTGGCGGCGTATCGGTACCGCTGGAGGCCGGTTCGCCGATGGCGATGTCCTGGCACCGACCACTCACCGCGGCGACAACCACCCTGACCTGGCTGGACGCCAAGAGGATCTGGACTTCATCGTCGCGGCTGATCCAACCACCGTCCTGGCCCTGCTGGATGAGATCGACCGCCTACAACACTCACTCCATACCGCGAGCGCCAATCGAGACCATCTAGCTCGCGAGTTACGGCATGCATTGGATGAGCAGGATCGGCTCAAGGCGGAGAACGCGGAGCTGAAGGATGGCATGAACCGGATCATCTGCGAGACCGGGCTGGGTGACGTGGCGTTCGGCATCGCCTGCGAGGTGATGGGAGAGCTTGGCGTCCAGCAGGAACCAGAGGAGCAGCAGCCATGAAAGTTAAAGACATCTTCGAAGCTTTCATCCCGCGCAATGGGGCGATAGATGAGCGCGATGCTGACCATGAGGTGCGAATCGTGGTTCATGCCCCGGGAAGTATAGGCGGGACGCCTTCTGTGCCTCTTTCCAACCGCGGAATACAGGTCGGTTTCGACTGGGACCACGGCAAGCTTCTTCTATACCCCGAAGTGCCGCTCACGCGCCTCACGCCCGAAGATGTGGCGGCGATCCATGAGTCAGTCAAGAAGGGCCAATCCTGGCACGCATATCAAGCCCACAAAAAGACCAAGGAGAAGCACTCCGAGCAGTTACAGCAGTGCAAAGAGGAGATCGCCAGGCTGAAGGGGGAGAACGCGGAGCTGAAGGCGCAGGCAGGGAAAGCGGTGGGGCCGCTGACCCTTGGCATCCGCGGCAAAGCCTTCGACCCACCTGGCACCTGTCGCGCCTACACCTATGACGAGCAGCCGGACAACGTAGGAGCCTGGCGGCTTGGTGCGGCACTGGTAGAGGCGCACGCAGCGCCAGCGGGCGACCATATAGACGGTGGGCTCGGGCTTCTCAAGGAGCTCCAGCTGCGCGGCTACGGCGTCTTCGAAATGGACCAGACTATGACCAGGGAGCAGCCATGAGCGATTCGAGAGAGCAGTTTGAGGCGTGGGTTCGGGAAAACTGGCCCGAGCAATCGCTTGCCAGGTTCAGCACCGGCGAATACCAGGGCTTCACCGTTGACCACTGCTGGAATGCCTGGCAGGCATCGCGCCAGGCGCTGGTGGTGGAGCTGCCAAGCCGCTCGGACAGCAAGTACATGGAGTACTTCCCAGATGTTGAGGGTGGCGCCTTCAACGAACAAGCCTATCTGACTGATTTCCGCTCGGCTATCGAAGCCGCCGGCGTGAGGGTGAAGCCATGTTCCTGACTGAAGAAGAGGTGGCCGAGCTGACTGGCTACAAGCGAGCGCGGGATCAGGTGCGCTGGCTGGAGCGAGAGAGGTTCGGCTTTGTGATAGATGGGAACGGCCGGCCAAAGGTGCTGCGCGAGGTTGTGCTGGCGCGACTTGGGTCAGTGTCGTCAAAACGGAAGGAGCCGCAGCTGCGGCTGGCATGAGGGGATAGGAGAATGCGCCGACGCATGAAGGACCGGCACCTGCCGGCGTGCATGTACCAGAAGCACGGGGCCTACTACCTGGTGCGCAAGAACGTATGGACACGGCTCGGCGTGGACTACCAGGAAGCCCTGATCGCCTACGCTAAGGCGATGGACCCGAAGAGCCAGGGCGGGATGCCTGCGCTCATCGACAAGGTGCTGGAGCACATGACCCCGCGGCTAGCGGTGAACACGGTCAAGCAGTACCAGATCGCCGCGGCGAAGCTGAAGGAGACCTTCGCCGAGTTCGAGCCGCGCCAGGTGCTGCCGAAGCACGTCGCCCTGCTGAAGATGCACATGGCCGACACGCCGAACATGTGCAACCGGATCCTCTCGTTCCTGCGGGTGGTCTTCCAGCATGCCCTGGAGTGGCAGCTGGTTGACTCGAACCCCTGCGTGGGCATCAAGCGCCACGCCGAGAAGAAGCGCGAGCGCTATGTCACCGATGAGGAGTTCCACTGCATCCTGGCCGCGGCCGGGCCGAACATGCGGGTTATCTACGAGATGTGCTACCTGACCGGCCAGCGCATCAGTGACGTACTGGCCATCCGCCTGGCCGACATCTCGCCAGAGGGCATAGCCTTCAAGCAGCAGAAGACCGGCGCGCGCCTGGTGGTGCGAATGACGCCCGATCTACAGGCGGTGATTGATCGAGCCAAGGCGCTGCCGCGGCCTGTGCGCGGGCTGACCCTCTTCTGCACGGCTCGGGGCGGACGGCCGGTGAACTACCAGACCGTCAAGCAGATGTACCAGATCGCCTGCGACCGCGCCGGCGTGGCTGATGCCACCCTTCACGACCTGCGCGCCAAGGCGCTGACCGACACCAAGCGCCAGGGCAACGATGCCCAGAAGCTGGGTGGCCACACTGACCCCAAGATGACCGCGCGTTACATCCGCAACCGGGAAATCGACGTCGCAGAACCGCCTCGTATGCCGACAAAAGGCGCCTAAGTATTAGACAATAGGCCATTGTCAAATAGACGCCCTCTCCAGAAAGCCAGCAATGACCGATCTTTCCGCACACACCCCGATGATGCAGCAGTACCTCAGGATCAAGCAGCAGCATCCCGAGCAGCTGCTGTTCTATCGCATGGGCGATTTCTATGAGCTGTTCTACGACGACGCCCGGCGCGCGGCCAAGTTGCTCGACATCACCCTGACCGCCCGCGGCGCCTCGGCCGGCAAGTCCATCCCCATGGCCGGCATCCCCTTCCATTCCGCTGAGGGCTACCTGGCCAAGCTGGTCAAGCTCGGCGAGTCGGTGGTGATCTGCGAGCAGATCGGCGATCCGGCCACCAGCAAGGGCCCGGTGGAACGCCAGGTGGTGCGCATCATCACCCCCGGCACCGTCAGCGACGAGGCCCTGCTCGACGAGCGTCGCGATAACCTGCTGACCGCCGTGCTGGGCGACGAACGCCTGTTCGGCCTGGCCGTGCTGGACATCGCCAGCGGCCGCTTCACCGTGCAGGAACTGGCCGGCTGGGAGACCCTGCTGGCCGAGCTGGATCGTCTCAATCCGGCCGAACTGCTGATCCCCGACGACTGGCCCACCGGCCTGCCTGCCGAGAAGCGTCGCGGCGTACGCCGCCGGGCGCCCTGGGACTTCGATTGCGATTCGGCGCTCAAGAGCCTCTGCCAGCAGTTCGGCACCGGCGACCTCAAGGGCTTCGGCTGCGACAAGCTGGGCCTGGCCATCGGCGCGGCCGGCTGCCTGCTGGCCTACGCCAAGGAAACCCAGCGCACCGCCCTGCCGCACCTGCGCAGCCTCCGGCACGAGCGCCTGGACGATACCGTCATCCTCGACGGTGCCAGCCGCCGCAACCTGGAGCTGGACGTCAACCTGGCCGGTGGCCGTGACAACACCCTGCAATCGGTGGTGGACCGCTGCCAGACCGCCATGGGCAGCCGCCTGCTGACCCGCTGGCTGAATCGCCCGCTGCGCAACCGCGGCCTCATCGAGGCGCGCCAGGATGCCATCACCTGCCTGCTGGAAAGCTATCGCTTCGAGGCCCTGCAGCCGCAACTCAAGGACATCGGCGACCTGGAGCGCATCCTCGCCCGCATCGGCCTGCGCAACGCCCGCCCGCGCGATCTCGCCCGCCTGCGCGATGCCCTGGCCGCGCTGCCGGCGCTGCAGGAGGGGCTGACGCAGATGATCGCCCCGCACCTGCTCGACCTCGCCAGGAGCATCCAGACCTATCCCGAACTGGCCGCCACCCTGGCGCGCGCCATCATCGACAATCCGCCCGCGGTGATCCGCGATGGCGGCGTCATCAAGCGGGGCTACGACGCCGAGCTGGACGAGCTGCAGACCCTCAGCGAGAACGCCGGTCAGTTCCTCATGGACCTGGAGACCCGCGAAAAGGCCCGCACCGGCCTGCAGGGCCTCAAGGTCGGCTACAACCGCGTGCACGGCTACTTCATCGAGATCCCCAGCCGGCAGGCCGAATCGGCGCCGGCCGACTACATCCGCCGCCAGACTCTCAAGGGCGCCGAGCGCTTCATCACCCCGGAGCTCAAGGCCTTCGAAGACAAGGCGCTGTCGGCCCAGAGTCGCGCCCTGGCACGAGAAAAGGCGCTCTACGAAGCCCTGCTCGACGAACTCATCGGCCACCTGGCACCGCTGCAGGACAGCGCCGCCGCCCTGGCCGAACTGGACGTCCTGGCCAACTTCGCCGAACGCGCGCTCAACCTGGACCTGAACAAGCCGCGCTTCGTCGCGGAGCCCTGCCTGAAGATCGGCCAGGGTCGCCACCCAGTGGTGGAGCAGGTACTGGACACGCCCTTCGTCGCCAACGACGTCACCCTGGACAACGACACCCGCATGCTGGTGATCACCGGCCCGAACATGGGTGGTAAATCCACCTACATGCGCCAGACCGCGCTGATCGTGCTGCTGGCCCACGTTGGCAGCTTCGTCCCGGCCGCCAGTTGCGAGCTGTCCCTGGTGGATCGCATCTTCACCCGCATCGGCTCCAGCGACGACCTGGCCGGTGGTCGCTCCACCTTCATGGTGGAGATGAGCGAGACCGCCAACATCCTGCACAACGCCAGCGAACACAGCCTGGTGCTGATGGACGAGGTCGGCCGCGGCACCAGCACCTTCGACGGCCTGTCGCTGGCCTGGGCCGCCGCCGAGCAACTGGCGCGGCTGCGCGCCTGGACGCTGTTCGCTACCCACTACTTCGAGCTGACCGTGCTGCCGGAGGGCCAGCCGAGCGTGGCCAACGTCCACCTCAACGCCACCGAGCACAACGACCGCATCGTCTTTCTGCACCATGTGCTGCCCGGCCCGGCCAGCCAGAGCTATGGCCTGGCGGTGGCGCAACTGGCAGGCGTCCCGGAGGACGTCATCCTCCGTGCCCGCGAGCATCTCGCGCGCCTGGAAGCCGCCAGTTTCAACGGTGAGGTAGGAACGCCGCTGCCGGTGAGCGCCCCGCCCAGGGACCGCCCCCTGCAGGCCGATCTGTTCGCCAGCGCCGCTCATCCTCTCATCGAGGAACTGGAACGCGTGCAGCCGGACGACATCACACCCAGGAAAGCCCTGGAGCTTATCTACGAATGGAAAAAGCGTATCTGAGTTAACGGATACGAGGGTTCTGGCAATGCTGCTAGAATCCGCCGCCTTAGCCTGAGGAGAACGAGCAGATGACCTTCGTCGTCACTGACAACTGCATCAAATGCAAATATACCGACTGCGTGGAAGTCTGCCCCGTGGACTGCTTCTACGAAGGCCCCAACTTCCTGGTGATCCACCCGGACGAGTGCATCGACTGCGCCCTGTGCGAGCCCGAGTGCCCGGCCCAGGCGATCTTCTCGGAAGACGAGGTGCCCGCCGGCCAGGAAGCCTTCATCGAACTCAACAGTGAATTGGCCAACATCTGGCCGAACATCACCGAGAAGAAGGACGCCCTGCCCGATGCCGCGGAGTGGGATGGCAAACCCAACAAGCTCGCCCAACTCGAGCGCTAGGCCTCGTCTCCAAATTCCAGGCAATAAAAAGGGGGCGGATCGCTCCGCCCCCTTCGTCCCTGTCCCTGAATTCCTGTCACCGTCCTGGTGAACTTCGTCCTGAAGTGCTCCTGATCCGCATCCTGCCGATCCGTGTCGTCCCAGACACAAAGCCGATACTATCCTGATATCCGAGACTGGCAATCTGCCATGATAGGGTTCACCACCCCGTTCCGGTGTTTTGCCGGAAACAAAAAACCGTTATGCAGCAAGCACTTGGCTAATGGTCTTGCTGATCGAGCGGTGCTATCCCGCAGCTTCCCACGCCTCATGCTTACGCAGTCTGTAAGCCCTGACTTACAACAGCACGCAGAAAAAAGCCCGGAAAATCCGGGCTCCATTTGGCTGACATTCAGCTATCGACGATCAGAACAACGCATCGCTGCACAGCCCATTGCGTTCGAAGATCTCCCGTAGCCGCCTGAGCGCCTCGACCTGGATCTGCCGGACCCGTTCGCGGGTAAGCCCTATCTCCTGGCCCACCTCCTCCAGGGTACTGGCCTCGTGACCGCGCAGGCCGAAGCGGCGTACCACCACTTCGCGCTGCTTCTCCGGCAGCTCCAGCAGCCACTGATCTATGCTCTGGTTGAGGTCGGAGTCCTGCAGCAATTCACAAGGGTCGGTAGGTCTATCGTCGGTGAGGGTATCGAGTAGGGTCTTCTCGGAGTCCGGCCCCAGCACCATGTCCACCGAGCTGATGCGCTCGTTCAGGCCCATCACCCGCTTCACATCCGCCACCGGCTTCTCCAGCAGCGCCGCGATTTCCTCCGGGGAGGGTTCGTGGTCGAGCTTCTGGGTCAACTCCCGGGCGGCACGCAGGTGAAGATTCAATTCCTTCACCACATGGATCGGCAGGCGAATGGTGCGGGTCTGATTCATGATCGCCCGTTCGATGGTCTGTCGGATCCACCAGGTGGCATAGGTGGAGAATCTAAATCCCCGCTCCGGATCGAATTTCTCCACGGCGCGAATCAGGCCCAGGTTGCCTTCCTCGATCAGATCGAGCAGCGACAAGCCACGATTGATGTAGCGCCGGGCGATCTTCACCACCAAACGCAGGTTGCTTTCGATCATGCGCTTGCGCCCGGCAGGATCGCCGCGTTGCGCAAGGCGAGCGAAATGCACCTCTTCCGCAGGCGAAAGCAGTGGTGAGAAGCCAATTTCGTTGAGATAGAGCTGAGTGGCGTCCAGTGCCCGTCCGTAGTCGGCCAGCTTGGCCCCGCGGACGACCTGGTTGCCGCGCCCGGAGAGCGCCTTGGTCATGGCGGTATCGGCAGATTCCTCACCGAAGGGATTGGAATCGAGAAGCAGGACATCGTCGCCGAGGTCGAACTCGGTTTCCTGTTTGTTCTGGATCATCTTGAGTAACCCTTGCTCGTCTGTGCTTCGAGCCAGGGCGTATCGATACGTTGCCGATGCGCCATGACTCGCCCCCAAAGGACTGCGAGATCGAGTCGGCGCCTAGCGAATCAGCGATTGGGCAGGAACTGCAAGGGATCCACCGGTTTGCCCTGACGGCGGATCTCGAAATGGAGTTTGACCCGATCGGTACCGGTCGAACCCATCTCGGCAATCGTCTGCCCTATCTTGACACGCTCACCTTCCCGAACCAGCAACCTACGGTTGTGACCGTAGGCACTGACGTAGGTTTCGCTGTGTTTGACGATAACCAGTTCACCATATCCCCGTAGACCATTTCCCGCATAGACCACGGTGCCGTCGGCGGCGGCCATCACGGGCTGCCCTTCCTGGCCGGCGATGTCTATTCCCTTGTTCAGGCTGCTGCTGGCCCCGAAGCGACTGATCAAGGTACCTTTCGTCGGCCAGGCCCAGCCAGCGGCGGATTGGGGGACATCACGGGTGGGGGTCTGGGCCGGCGTCACCGGAGTCGGCGGCGGCGCAGCGGGCAGATTCGAGGTCACCACCGGAGTCGCAGCGGTGGGATTCGAGGTGACCGGCGGCGGGATAGGAACCGGGGTGGCAACCGGATTACCCGCTGCCGGAGCGGAAGCCACGGTCGCTGGACGCCGGATGATGCGGCTGGAGCTGCTGGCGGTGGCGGACGAACCGCTGCCGAAGCGGATGACCTGGCCGACGTGGATCACATAGGGCGCGCTAAGGCCATTCTGGGCCGCGAGGGCACGCCACTCCCAGCCATTACGGGAGGCGATGGAGAACAGGGTGTCACCGCGCTTGACCCTATATTGTCCGGAAGTGACCTGGGGCACGCCGCCGCGGCCATCGCCGCGTTCGACCACCGGCGCTCGCGAACCCGAGGTGGAGCAACCCGTCAGCAACAGCGCCACGAGCAACCCTGCCAGCCAAGCCGCTCGCCCTCGTCCTGGAAATCCTTGCGCTCGGGCCTTCACCCGTTCCTCCCGCCGTGTCTGATCTCGTACCGTCCGGTCATCCGGCCGGCCTCAGAACCTGTTCACGATCTGCTGCGCGTCGGCCAAACGGCGTTGAAAATGACTTCGGAATGCTCATTTACCCTTTGTAAACTCCGCTTCCTCAGCCATTTGATTCGCTGGCGCTCACCCTACGGGCCAGCCATTGGCTGTTACTCCCGTTGGTCGTTGCGCCTTGTTTGTCTCTCGCTCGCGAGAGCGTAAACAGGTTCTCGGGCGACCGCAGCCGTCTGGCTGCCTTGGAGCCTGGCGTACCGGTAACGTTCCCGGGTCTCTCACTGGGCCAGGGGCCCGTTGAGCAGCGGGACGAAACGCACCGCGTTGAGTTCGTGGCGCACGAAGCCATCGTCCTGCCGTACGATCAGCAAAAGCTTCTGCTCCTCGTCCACGCCGACCGGAATAACCAGTCGACCACCCGGAGCCAGCTGGTCCAGCAGCGCCTGGGGCACCTCGCGGGCCGCGGCGGTGACGATGATGCCATTGTAGGGTGCCAAGGCCGGCCAACCCTCCCAGCCATCGCCCCAGCGGAACACCACGTTGCGCAGATTGAGTTCGAGCAGGCGCTCCTTGGCCCGGTCCTGCAGCGACTGGATGCGCTCCACGGAAAATACCCGCTCCACGGTCTGCGCCAGGATGGCGGTCTGGTAGCCGGAACCGGTGCCTATCTCCATGACCTTGTCCAGCGGGCCGCCGGCGAGCAGCAGCTCGGTCATGCGCGCCACCATGAAGGGCTGGGAGATGGTCTGGTTGTGGCCGATGGGCAGCGCGGTATCCTCGTAGGCCCGATGGGCCAGGGCCTCGTCGACGAACAGGTGACGCGGCGTCCGGCGGATCACCTCCAGCACCTGGGCGTTGGACAATCCCTCCTCGTAGAGGCGCTGGATGAGCCGCTCCCGGGTGCGCTGGGACGTCATGCCGATGCCGTGTCTTTGCATATGCTCTTGCCCCTGATTCATGCCAGCAGCTCCGTGAGTGCCGCCAGACCGGCGAAGCCCTCGCGGAAGGTGCGATCGAACTGCAGTGGCGTGACCGACACATAGCCTTCCAGCACGGCATGGAAGTCGGTGCCCGGTCCGCCATCCACCGCATCACCCGATACCGAGATCCAGTAGCCCGCCTTGCCGCGTGGATTGATCTCCCGCACCGGCGGCTTGGCCTGGGCGCGATGGCCCAGGCGCGTCAGCTGCAGGCCCTTGATCTGATCCAGCGGCAGGTCCGGGATGTTGACGTTCAGGACGGTGCGCGGCGGCAGGTCGAAACGTTCGTGGACGGCGACGATGCGGGCGGCGACCTCCGCGGCCACCGCCATGTTGTCCGCACTGCGCGAGACCAGCGAGAAGGCGATGGCCGGACGGCTGAGGAAGCGCCCTTCCATGGCCGCGGCCACGGTACCGGAATAGAGGACGTCGTCGCCCAGGTTGGCGCCCAGGTTGATACCGGCCACCACCATGTCCGGCGTCTCCTCCAGCAGGCCGTTCAGGCCGAGATGGACGCAATCGGTAGGCGTGCCATTGACGCCCAGGTAGCCATTGGGCAAACGCTGCGGGTGCAGCGGCCGGTCCAGCGTCAGGGCACTGCTCACGCCGCTCATGTCATAGAGCGGCGCGACCACCTGGCACTCGTAGTCCGCACGGGCGGCGAGCGCGGCATGCAGCGCGGCGATACCGGGGGCCAGTACCCCATCGTCGTTGGCGATCAGAAGTCGCATGGATGTTCCGTCTGCCCTGCCTCGCCGAGCGTTACCAGCTCGCGAACCACTGCGGTGGCGAAACAGCCGGCCGGCAGGACGAATTCGAGTTGCAGAATGTCAGGAGCGGGATAATGCCACGTCAGGCCGCCGATGGGGAGGCGCAGGATGCGCCGTTCATGCGAGAGGCCGGCACCGGCCAGCCAGGCGGGCAGCTCTCCGGCAGCCTTCGCGACGTTCTGCTCCAGCGCGGCAGCCGGTCCCTGCACCGGCGACTCCCCCTGGCCCCACAGCGGCCCGGTGGGGTGCAGGTCGAGGGCTACCAGACGCGGGTCCGCCAGATCGGCGGCGGTCGCCGGGAAATGGCTGCGGCTGTCGGTGAAGGCCAGCAGGTCGCCCTCCAGGGCGCTGTTCCAGGAACCCGCGGTGACCCGCTGCGCCAGGACCTGATTGAACAGCCAGCTGCGCGCGGCGGACAGGGTCCGCGAACGGCGATTGCGCTGCTCCGGCAGACGCTGGTCACGGGCGCACTCTTGGGCATCGGCCAGGTTGCCGCCTTGATAGCCGAAGCGCTGTGGACCGAAGTAGTTGGGTACGCCCTGGGCAGCGATGGCCTGCAGCCGAGCCTCCAGCGCCGCTGGATCGCCCTGGAGTCCGGTCAGACGCAGACGAAAACCGTTGGCGGCATGGGCGCCACGCTGCAGCTTGCGGCGGTGCCGGCCCTGCTGGAGGATCACCAGCGTCTCGTCACAGGCCGCCGTGAGATCGGGATCGGTCTTGCCGGGCAGGTGCAGGCTGAACCACTGGCGGGTCAGCGCCTGGCGATCCTTGAGTCCGGCGTAGCTGATCGCCCGTTGCGGCACGCCAGCAGCCCGGGCCAGGCGACGCACGGCCTCTTCGGTATTGAGGCCCCGCTTCTCGACCCACAGCCAGAGGTGCTCGCCATCGCCGCTGAGCGGGATGTCCAGCACTTCGTCCACCTGGAAGTCCTCGGCGCTGGCCTTGAGGATCGCCTGGCCGCAAGGCGCGCCATGGGCACGCGGCCCGAGCAGTTGGTCTTCGGTCATAGTGGCAGCAGCAGGGCCACGGCGTGCACGGCGATCCCCTCTTCGCGCCCGACGAAACCCAGGCGCTCGGTGGTGGTGGCCTTGACGTTGACCTGGCCCAGCTCGACCTGCAGATCCTCGGCGATGGCCTGGCGCATGGCCTCGATGTGCGGCGCCATCTTCGGCGCCTGGGCAGCGATGGTGCCGTCGACGTTACCGACCTGCCAGCCCTGCTCCCGCACCAGGCCGACCACGTGGCGCAACAGTACCCGGCTGTCGGCGCCCTTGAAGCGCGGATCGGTGTCGGGGAAGTGCTTGCCGATGTCGCCCAGCGCTGCCGCGCCCAGCAGCGCATCGGCCAGGGCGTGCAGCAGGACGTCGCCGTCGGAGTGGGCGACCAGGCCATGGTGGTGGGGAATGCGAATGCCGCCGAGGGTGATGAAGTCGCCCTCGCCAAAGGCGTGAACGTCGAAACCGTGACCTATGCGCATGAAGAAAGACGCCCTGGAAAATGACAGGGCGTCGATTCTACCGGCTGGCAACGGCTCCCGTCGCCCTTAGGCTCTGTACCAAAAGTGCCTGCACTCGGTGATGCTTCGTTGAAAAACGCTTCGGAATGCTCATCTACCACTCGTAAACTCCGCTTCCTCAGCGTTTTGATTCGCTGGCGCTCACCCTTCGGGCCAGCCTTTGGCTGTTACTCCCGTTGGTCGTTGCGCCTCGCCTGACCTTCGCTCGGCGACTTTTCGTACAGAACCTATGGGGCAGACAGGGCCGCCGCATGGTGCCGCAGATGGTCATCGATGAAGCTGGCGACGAAGAAATAGCTGTGGTCATACCCCGGCTGCAGGCGCAGCTCCAGCGGGTGACCCGCGGCTTCCGCCGCCCGTTGCAGGGCCTGGGGCTTGAGCTGTTCGGCAAGGAAGCTATCCTGTTCGCCCTGGTCGACCAGCAGCGGCAGGCGCTCCTCGGCCTTGGCCAGCAGCGCGCAGGCATCCCACTGCGCCCAGCTGCTGCGGTCGTCGCCCAGATAGTTCGAGAAAGCCTTGTGGCCCCAGGGGCAATCCAACGGATTGACGATAGGCGAGAAGGCCGACACCGAGCGATAGCGTCCCGGATGGCGCAGGGCGCAGATCAGGGCGCCATGGCCGCCCATGGAGTGACCGCTGACGCCGCGGCGATCCGAGACCGGGAAGTTGGCCTCGATCAACGCCGGCAATTCCTCCACCACGTAGTCGTGCATGCGGTAGTGCTTGGCCCAGGGCTGTTGGGTGGCGTTGACGTAGAAGCCCGCCCCCAGGCCGAAATCCCAGGCCTTCTCGGGATCGTCCGGTACGCCTTCGCCGCGCGGACTGGTATCCGGCGCCACCAGCACCAGGCCCAGCTCGGCGGCCAGACGCTGGGCGCCGGCCTTCTGCATGAAGTTCTCGTCAGTGCAGGTCAGGCCCGACAGCCAGTAGAGCACCGGCAGGTCACTGCGCGCCTCCGCCTGGGGCGGCAGGTAGACGGCGAAGGTCATGTCGCAGTCGAGACTGCGGGCGCGATGGCGATAGCGCTTGTGCCAACCGCCGAAACTCTTGTTGCTGGAGAGCAGTTCGAGACTCATGGTCATCTCCCGTGCAGAGGGCGCCCAGGGGCGCCCTCGCAGTGATCAGTAATGGACGACGGTGCGGATGCTCTTGCCTTCGTGCATCAGCTCGAAGGCTTCATTGATCTGCTCCAGGCCCATGGTGTGGGTGATGAAGGTATCCAGCGGAATCTCGCCGCTCTGCGCCTTGCGCACATAGCCGGGCAATTCGCTACGACCCTTGACGCCACCGAAGGCGCTGCCGCGCCAGACGCGCCCGGTCACCAGCTGGAACGGGCGGGTGCTGATCTCCTGGCCGGCACCGGCCACGCCGATGATCACCGACTCGCCCCAGCCCTTGTGGCAGCACTCCAGCGCCGCACGCATCAGGTTGACGTTGCCGACGCACTCGAAGCTGTAGTCGACGCCGCCATCGGTCAGCTCGACGATGACTTCCTGGATCGGCTTCTGGTGATCCTTGGGATTGACGAAGTCGGTAGCGCCCAGTTCACGGGCGATGTCGAACTTGGACGGGTTGATGTCGATGGCGATGATGCGGCTGGCCTTGGCCATCTTGGCGCCGATGATGGCCGCCAGGCCGATGCCGCCCAGACCGAAGACGGCCACGGTCGCGCCCTCTTCCACCTTGGCGGTGTTGAGCACGGCGCCGATGCCAGTAGTGACGCCACAACCCAGCAGGCAGACCTTTTCCAGGGGTGCGTCCTGGGGAATCTTGGCCACCGAGACTTCCGGCAGCACCGTGTACTCGGAGAAGGTGGAGCAACCCATGTAGTGGTAGATCGGCTCGCCGTTGTAGGAGAAACGGGTGGTGCCGTCGGGCATCAGGCCCTTGCCCTGGGTGGCGCGCACCGAGCTGCACAGGTTGGTCTTGCCGGATTTGCAGAACTTGCACTGCCCGCATTCGGCCGTGTACAGCGGGATCACGTGATCGCCCACGGCGACCGAGGTCACGCCCTCGCCCACCGCCTCGACGATGCCACCGCCCTCGTGGCCGAGGATGCAGGGAAAGACACCCTCGGAGTCCTGGCCCGACAGGGTGTAGGCATCGGTATGGCAGACGCCGGTGGCGACGATGCGGATGAGCACCTCGCCGGCCTTGGGCGGCTCGACGTCCACTTCGACGATCTTCAGGGGCTCGTTGGGCGCGAAGGCTACGGCGGCGCGGGACTTGATCATGCTCGACTCCAGAAGGACGGAAAAACGAAGGAACCAGTTTAGACGCCAGAAACCCTGGAACAATCAGGCATACTGGAATTCATTTTTGCCATAGGGAAACAATGATGAGCTGGGAAGGCATCGATGAATTCGTCGCCGTGGCGAGCACCCTGCACTTCGGCCAGGCCGCCGATCGCCTGGGTACCTCGACCTCCCACGTCAGCCGCCAGGTCGCGCGCCTGGAAGAACGCCTGCAGGCCCGCCTGCTCTATCGCAGTACCCGCAGCGTGGCGCTCACCGAAGCCGGCCACACCTTTCTGCAACACTGCCGCCGACTACAGGAGGCCCGCGACGAGGCCCTGCGCGAGGTGAGCGATCTCTCCAGCCAGCCCAAGGGACTGATCCGCATGACCTGCGCCGTCACCTATGGCGAGCGTTTCGTCGTGCCCCTGGTCAACGACTTCCTCGCCCGTTATCCCGAGCTGAGCCTGGAACTGGATCTGACCAATCGCACGGTCGATCTCCTGCACGAAGGCTACGACCTGGCCATCCGCCTGGGGCGCCTGGCCGATTCGCGTCTGGTGGCGACCCGCCTGGCGCCACGGGAACTCTATCTGTGCGCCGCGCCGAGCTATCTGGAGCGCTTCGGCGCGCCCCACACCCTGTCCGAACTGAGTCGCCATCGCTGCCTGGTCGGCACCAGCGATATCTGGAGCTTTCGCGAAAACGACCGCGAGGTACTGCACCGCGTCCAGGCCGCCTGGCGCTGCAACAGCGGCCAGGCGGTACTGGACGCTGCCCTGCGTGGCTTCGGCCTGTGCCAGTTGCCGGACTACTACGTCCTGCCGCACCTGGCCCGTGGCGAGTTGCGTGCCCTGCTGGACAATCGCCAGCCACCCAATAGCGCGGTCTGGGCGCTCTATCCGCAACGGCGCTTCCTTTCGCCAAAGATACGGCTGCTGGTAGAGCACCTGAAACAGGAGCTGAGCAGCCAGCATCCACGCGGTCGCCACCCATCCGGAAGCTGAGCGCAGCGGAGGAACCGGGTCTTTCGACCGGTCTTCGAAAGGGGTATCGGACGCCGCGCCACCGCCGCTTCGGCAGCGGCGCGGCGTCTCTAGCAGCCGGAGGCCCCATGAACGACACCCTCGATCACTACGCACTCGCCGCCTGGATGAAGGCGGCGACCCCGCCCTGCCTGTCCCTCTATTTGCCCACCGAGCGCGCCTTTCCCCAGCGCGAGCAGAATGTCATCCGTTTCAAGAATCTGCTGCGCCAGGTGGAGGCGGAGCTAGGTGAACGCTTTCCCGAAGCGGATACCCCCGCCCTGCTGGCGCTCCTGACCGCCCTGATCGACGATGCCGACTTCTGGCGTCACCCGCGCGGTGGCCTGGTCATCCTGCGCGACCGCGATCATCTGCACCTGCTCAAGGTAGCCGGCGGTGTACCAGAGACGGCGATGGTCAATCACCACCTCCATTTGCAGCCGCTGCTGCAACTGGCCCAGGGGACTGATCGCTACCAGGTGCTCTGCCTGTCCCGTGATCACGCCCGCCTGTTCGAAGGCAGCCGCGCCAATCTGGTGGAGATCGAATTGGCCACCGGTGTGCCCCGGACCTTGGAAGAAGCCCTGGGTAGCGACCTGACCGCCGGTAACCAGCGCGGCCTGCCCCAGGGTTCTGGCCGGGCGGGCGAGCGCGGCGACGCCATGCAGCACAATGCCGGCGGCATCGGCAAACATGACGAACAGAACGCCGATCGAGAACGCTATTTCCTCGCCCTGGATCGCGCCCTCACCCGCGAGCACTCGCAGCCAAGCAAGCTGCCGCTACTACTCGCCGCCCTGCCGGAGCACCAGGCGGTCTTTCGCCGGATCAGCAACAATCCCCTGCTGTTGGCAGAAGGCCTGGTGGGCGATCCGGGTCCACTCGACAGTGAAGCCCTGAGACATAAGGCCTGGGCGGTCATGGCGCCGCGTCTGGATCGACGCCTGGCAGACCTGTTGGACACCTACGCCCAACGCCAGGGCCAGGGCCTGTCGTCGGATCGGCTGGATGAGATCGGCGGCGCCGTGCTGGACGCCCGGGTGGATACCCTGCTGGTGGAAGCCGAGCGACGCATTCCCGGTCATCTGGACGTCGACCGCCGCCTGCTGGTGCCTTCCGATCCAGCCGGCGCCAACACCGAGGACCTGTTGGACGAACTCAGTCTGCAGACCCTGCAACAGGGTGGGCAGGTGTTGGTGCTGCCGCGTGAGCGGATGCCGAGCAGGACCGGCGTCGCAGCCATCTATCGTTTCTAGGTAGGAGAACTGTCGGCGCCCGCCAGGGCATCGAGCTGCCAGCTGCGGCGGAGCCATTCCAGATCTTCCGGCCGGGTGATCTTGAGATTGTCCGGCCGGCCTTCCACCAGGCGCGGCGCCAGGCCCGCCCACTCCATGGCCGAGGCCTCGTCGGTCACCGCGACGCCAGCCGCGAGCGCATCGGCCAAGGCCCGGCTCAGCGGCCCGAGGCGGAACATCTGCGGCGTATAGGCCTGCCAGACCAGGCTGCGATCCAGGGTGGCAGCGACCCGGCCATCGGCGCCGGCGCGCTTGAGGGTGTCCCGCACCGGCACCGCCAGCAGTCCGCCCACGTCGTCGGCAGCCAGGCTGGCGAGCAGGCGATCGATATCACTGCGCTGCAGATTGGGCCGCGCGGCGTCGTGCACCAGCACCCAGGCATCGTCCGCTACCCCTTGCTCGGCCAGCAGCAAGAGCGCCGACAAGACCGAACCGGCCCGTTCGGCACCCCCTTCGGCGCGGCGAATGCGGGAATCCTGGGCGATGGGCAGCTGGGGCCACCAGGGATCGTCGCTGGCCAGTGCCACCACGATGCCCAGGGTGCCGGAATGCTCCAGAAAAGCCGCCAGGGTGTGCTCGATGACGCTACGACCGGCCAATTCGAGGTACTGCTTGGGCCGATCCGCGCGCATGCGCGAACCAACGCCCGCGGCCGGCAGGACGGCCCAGAACGAGGGTACAGGAGTCATCTATTTGGATTGCAGAAAGAGGGTTTCGCCCTGTTTGACCATGCCGAGTTCGTGGCGGGCACGCTCCTCGACGGTCTCCATGCCTTTCTTGAGCTCGACGACCTCGGCTTCGAGGATTTCGTTGCGCTCCAGCAGGCGCTTGTTCTCGCCGTTCTGGTCGGCGATCTGCTGCTTGAGTTCGCGAACCTGGGCGAAGCTGCCATCACCGATCCACAGGCGATACTGGAGACCGCCGAGCAGCAGGAGCAGGAAGGGAAACAGCCAGTAGGGACTTCGCATGGGAGGTAACGGATTCGCGGAGGGCGGATGCCGCTATGAGGCGGCGGCAAAGACGAAAACAGGATAGAAGCCCAGCTCTACGCTTGTAAACTGGGCATCTATCCTGTGGTTCGTCAGACGATTCAGGAGGCGACGAACCGAATCCTCGCCTCCACGCTCGCGCAGCCCTTAGCTACGGAACTCGGCACGGCCGCGGTAAGGCGCCTTGGCACCCAGTTGCTCTTCGATACGCAGCAGCTGGTTGTACTTGGAGACGCGATCGGAACGGCACAGCGAACCGGTCTTGATCTGGCCGGCGGCAGTGCCCACGGCCAGGTCGGCGATGGTGGAATCTTCGGTCTCGCCGCTGCGGTGGGAGATCACCGCGGTATAGCCGGCGGCCTTGGCCATCTGGATGGCTTCCAGGGTCTCGGTCAGGGAGCCGATCTGGTTGAACTTGATCAGGATCGAGTTACCGATGCCCTTCTCGATGCCTTCCTTGAGGATCTTGGTGTTGGTAACGAAGAGGTCGTCGCCGACCAGTTGCACCTTGCTGCCGATCTTGTCGGTCAGGGCTTTCCAACCGGCCCAGTCGGACTCGTCCATGCCGTCCTCGATGGAGATGATCGGGAACTGCTCGGTCAGGCCGGCCAGGTAGTCGGCGAAACCGTTGGCGTCGAAGGCCTTGCCTTCGCCGGACAGGTCGTACTTGCCGTCCTTGTAGAACTCGCTGGAGGCGCAGTCCAGGGCCAGGGTGACATCGGTGCCCAGCTGGTAGCCAGCCTTCTGTACGGCTTCGGCAATGGCGGCCAGGGCGTCGGCGTTGGAGGCCAGGTTCGGCGCGAAGCCGCCTTCGTCGCCCACGGAGGTGCTCAGGCCACGGGCCTTGAGCACGGCTTTCAGGTGATGGAAGATCTCGGCGCCCACGCGCAGGGCCTCGGCGAAGCTCTTGGCGCCGACCGGCTGGACCATGAATTCCTGGATATCGACGTTGTTGTCGGCATGCTCGCCGCCGTTGATGATGTTCATCATCGGTACCGGCATGGAGTACTGACCGGGGGTGCCGTTCAGGTTGGCGATATGGGCGTAGAGCGGCAGGTCCTGGTCTTCGGCAGCGGCCTTGGCGGCAGCCAGGGACACGGCCAGGATGGCGTTGGCGCCCAGCTTGGCCTTGTTGTCGGTGCCGTCCAGCTCGATCATGGCGCGGTCCAGCGCCTTCTGCTCGCTTGGGTCCTTGCCCAGCAGCAGGTCACGGATGGGGCCGTTGATGTTGCCCACGGCCTTCAGGACACCCTTGCCCAGGTAGCGGCTCTTGTCGCCGTCGCGCAGCTCCAGCGCCTCGCGCGAACCGGTGGACGCGCCGGACGGCGCGGTGGCGCGACCGACGATGCCATTGTCCAGGATCACATCCGCTTCAACGGTGGGGTTGCCGCGGGAATCCAGGACTTCACGTCCCTTGATGTCGACGATCTTAGCCATTTTTGTATCGATCTCCATGTTACCGGTCATTGACGGATCAGCCTTCGGCTGTGCCAAGGGCTTTTGGTTCAAGCCGCCACTACGAGCCTGTCCAAAATTTGCTACGCGTTGGCCAAACTGCGTTGAAAATGCCTTCGGAATGCTCATTTACCACTCGTAAACTCCGCTTCCTCAGACCTTTTCGCCTTGTTTGGCTCTAGCTCGCAAAATTTTGAACAGGCTCTCAGGCAGTTTCGATCGGCGTGAACGACTTCACCAGTTCGTCCAGCGCCTTGAGCTGGGCCAGGAAAGGCTCCAGCTTGTCCAGGCGCAGGGCACAGGGGCCGTCGCACTTGGCATGTTCGGGATCCGGATGGGCTTCGAGGAACAGACCGGCCAGGCCCTGGCTCATGCCGGCCTTGGCCAGGTCGGTGACCTGGGCGCGGCGGCCGCCAGCGGAATCGGCGCGTCCGCCCGGCATCTGCAGGGCATGCGTCACGTCGAAGAACACCGGGTAGCCGAAGCTCTTCATGATGCCGAAGCCGAGCATGTCAACCACCAGGTTGTTGTAGCCGAAGGAAGAGCCTCGCTCGCAGAGGATCAGCTGGTCGTTACCGGCTTCTTCGCACTTGGCGAGGATGTGCTTCATCTCCTGGGGCGCGAGGAACTGCGCCTTCTTGATGTTGATCACGGCGTCGGTCTTGGCCATGGCCACCACCAGGTCGGTCTGCCGCGAGAGGAAGGCCGGCAGCTGGATGATGTCGCACACCGCCGCCACCGGGGCGGCCTGGTAGGGCTCGTGGACGTCGGTGATCACCGGCATGCCGAAGGTCGCCTTGAGCTCTTCGAAGATGCGCAGGCCGGCTTCCATGCCCGGACCGCGGTAGCTGGTCACCGAGGAGCGGTTGGCCTTGTCGAAGCTGGCCTTGAAGACATAGGGGATGCCCAGCTTCTCGGTCACCTTGACGTATTGCTCGCACACCTGCATGGCCAGGTCGCGGGATTCCAGCACGTTCATGCCACCGAACAGCACGAAGGGCTTGTCGTTGGCGATCTCGATGTTGCCGACGCGGACGATCTTCTGCACGGTCATGCTCAATCCTTCTTGGCGTAACGCAGGGCGGCGTTGACGAAGCCGCTGAACAGCGGGTGGCCGTCACGCGGGGTGGAGGTGAACTCCGGGTGGAACTGGCAGGCGACGAACCAGGGATGATCCGGGGCCTCCACCACTTCCACCAGGGCGCCGTCGCCCGAGCGACCGGAGATCTTCAGGCCGGCGGCCTGGATCTGCGGCAGCAGGTTGTTATTGACCTCGTAGCGATGACGATGGCGCTCGACGATGACGTCCTGGCCATAGCAGTCGTGGACCAGGGTGCCACCGCTCAGCTGGCATTCCTGGGCGCCCAGGCGCATGGTGCCGCCCAGGTCGGAGCCCTCGGTACGAATCTCGGTGGCGCCGGTGGCATCCTGCCATTCGGTGATCAAGCCGACTACCGGGTGGCCGCTGGACTTGTCGAACTCGGTGGAGTTGGCGTCCTTCCAGCCCAGCACGTTACGGGCGAATTCGATGACCGCCACCTGCATGCCCAGGCAGATGCCGAGGTAGGGAATCTTGTTCTCGCGGGCGTACTGCACGGTGGCGATCTTGCCTTCCACGCCGCGCAGGCCGAAACCGCCGGGGACCAGGATGGCGTCGACGCCCTTGAGCAGGTGGGTACCCTGCTGCTCGATGTGCTCGGAATCGATGTAGCGCAGGTTGACCTTGGTGCGGCTCTGGATGCCGGCGTGGGTCATGGCTTCGATCAGCGACTTGTAGGCGTCGAGCAGCTCCATGTACTTGCCGACCATGGCGATGGTGACTTCCCGCTCGGGGTTGAGCTTGGCGTCCACCACGCGATCCCACTCGGACAGATCGGCCGGCTTGCACTCCAGACCGAAGCGTTCGACGACGAACTCGTCCAGGCCCTGGGCATGCAGCACGGAGGGAATGCGGTAGATGGTGTCGACGTCTTCCAGGGAAATAACCGCCCGCTCTTCGACGTTGGTGAAGAGCGCGATCTTGCGCCGGGACGAGCTATCGACGGTGTGGTCGGAACGGCAGATTAGCACATCGGGCTGCAGGCCGATGGAGCGCAGTTCCTTGACCGAATGCTGGGTCGGCTTGGTCTTGGTCTCGCCGGCAGTGGCGATGTAGGGGACCAGGGTCAGGTGCATCAGCATGGCCCGGCGGGCGCCGATCTCCACCCGCAGTTGGCGGATGGCTTCGAGGAAGGGCTGCGACTCGATGTCGCCGACGGTGCCGCCGATCTCCACCAGGGCCACGTCGGCATCGCCGGCACCCTTGATGATGCGGCGCTTGATCTCGTCGGTGATGTGCGGGATCACCTGCACGGTGGCGCCCAGGTAGTCGCCACGACGCTCCTTGCGCAGGACGTCCATGTAGATGCGGCCGGTGGTGAAGTTGTTGTTCTGGGTCACGGTGGTGCGGATGAACCGCTCGTAGTGGCCCAGGTCCAGGTCGGTCTCGGCGCCGTCATGGGTGACGAACACCTCACCGTGCTGGAAGGGACTCATGGTACCGGGGTCCACGTTGATGTACGGGTCCAGCTTGAGCATGGTGACCTTCAGCCCTCTCGCTTCCAGAATGGCGCCCAAGGAGGCCGAGGCGATGCCTTTCCCCAAAGAAGAAACAACACCGCCCGTGACGAAAATAAAGCGCGTCATGAAAATTCCTAGAATCTGCGTTGAGGCGGAGAGCCGCCGATGAAAGCGAGAGCGGTCGGCCTGGCGCCGGACCAATGCACACCGTCCACTCGGAGCGAGCGGAAAATGCGGTACAAGACGGGAGCGTAGTCTAGCCTAAAGGTCATGGCAGCTCAAACCCGGCCACACCGTCTGCGGGCTGCCACGCAAGCCGCCCGCCCCCTGGCAGGCCGTCCAGCCCTGCAAGATTGGCCACCGCCAGCAGTTCGTCGCCACGCCAGAGCAGCGGCAACCGCCCGCGCAGGAAGGTCGGCACACCGCGCTCGTTGAGCAGGCGCTTGAGATCACGACGACCACGCCCGGGTACGACCAGTTGCTCACCACCCTGGCGATAGGCGATCCGCCAGCCGGGTTGTGCGTCCTCGCCGACGAAGCGCAGCCGACCATTGCCGGCCAGGTCCAGAGTGGTTTCCTGCGTCCCGATCGCCAGAGGGCGCAGCCCGGCCTGCCAGGTATCGGGCACCCACCAGATCCGCCCTGCCCCGCGCCGCACCTCGCCCCCCTCCAGCCGCCAACAGGGATCGCTCGCCTCGTTGCCGTCACGCAGCGCCTGCCAGCTGACCCAGTGGGCGCTATCGGGCTGCCGCGTCAGGGGCGCCAGCCAGGTGCGCAGGAGATTGCGTTGGCGCGCTTCGCTCAGGCCCTGCAAGGGCGTCAGCGCCAGGCTGGGCAAAGGGACCCAGGCGAACGCCCGCTCGCCGACCTGGGCCTGCCGCAGATCGAGGCGCGCCAGTTCGCCCAACAACTCCTCGGCCTCGGCCAGGTGCCGGGCACTGCGGGCCATGACCCGATCGACGCCGGGCCAGCGATTGCGCAGCCGCGGCAGTATCTCGTGCCTCAGGTAGTTGCGATCCAGCCCGGTATCGACGTTGCTGGGATCTTCGATCCAGTCCAGCCCTTCGGCCTCCGCGTAAGCCAGCAGCGCGGCCCGTGGCTCGTCCAGCAAGGGACGCCAGAGGCGGCCCGCGGCCAGGGGGCGGGTCTCCGGCATGCCGGCCAGGCCCTTCACACCGGCTCCGCGCACCAGGCGCTGGAGCAACGTTTCCAGCTGGTCGTCACGATGCTGCCCCAGCAGCAGGCAGCCGCCGACCGGCAAGACCTCGGCGAAGGCAGCGTAGCGTGCCTCCCGGGCGGCGCGTTCGAGGCTGGCCATCTTGTCGGTACGGACGTGGCGGGTGGCGAGGGGTACGTCGAGCGCTGCACAGACTCGCCCGCAGTGCTCGACCCAGGCGTCCGCCTGAGGCTGCAAACCGTGGTGGACGTGCACCGCCTGCACTTCACCCGTCAGGCCTCGCTCGCGCAGCCGGACGAAGAGATGTAGCAGGACGGTGGAGTCGAGTCCGCCGGAGAAGCCCACCCGCCAGTGACGGGTAGCCGGCTGCCGCGCAAGGCGAAGATGCAGCCGGTCCAGCAGACTCATAGCAGCGGGATCAGGAGATGCCGTAGCTCATCAGGCGCTCGTAGCGACGCTCCAGCAGCGCCGGCACGTCATAGCCCTTGAGTTCGTCGAGTTGTTGCAGCAGCGCGGTGCGCAGGCTAGCGGCCATGGCCTGGGGATCACGATGGGCGCCACCCAGGGGCTCGTCGATCACCTGGTCGACGATATTCAGGCTCTTCAAGCGTTCGGCGGTGATACCCATGGCTTCTGCAGCCTCAGGGGCCTTCTCGGCGGTCTTCCAGAGGATAGAGGCACAACCTTCCGGCGAGATCACCGAATAGGTGGAGTGCTGCAGCATGTTGAGCTGGTCGCAGACACCGATGGCCAGGGCACCACCGGACCCCCCCTCGCCGATCACGGTGGCGATGATGGGGGTCTTCAGGCGCGCCATGACGCGCAGGTTCCAGGCGATGGCTTCGCTCTGGCCACGTTCCTCGGCATCGATGCCCGGATAGGCGCCGGGGGTGTCGATGAAGGTCAGGATCGGCATCTTGAAGCGCTCGGCCATTTCCATCAGGCGGCAGGCCTTGCGATAGCCTTCCGGACGCGGCATGCCGAAGTTGCGACGCACCTTCTCGCGCACTTCACGGCCCTTCTGGTGACCGATGATCATCACCGGACGGCCTTCCAGGCGGGCGATGCCACCGACGATGGCCGGATCGTCGGCGAAGTGGCGATCGCCGTGCAGCTCTTCGAAATCGGTGAAGAGATAGCCGATGTAGTCGAGGGTGTAGGGACGCAGCGGATGACGCGCCAGACGAGCCACCTGCCAGCTGGACAGGTCGCTGAAGATGTTCTTGGTGAGCGCCTGGCTCTTCTCCTGCAACCGGGCGATCTCGTCACTGATGTTCAGCGCATTGTCGTTACCGACCAGCCGAAGTTCTTCGATCTTGGCCTGGAGATCGGCGATGGGCTGTTCGAAATCGAGATAGTTCGGGTTCATGGGCATCCGTTTTGCGTTCTGCAAGCTAAAGGGAGAGCCAGGGGCCGGGGCGCATACCTTAAGGGATAGCGCGCAACAGGTCGAGACTGCGGCCGTACGAGACGGCCAGCCGACTCCTGACGGAAACGGGCAAGGAGCGCGCGTGGCGCTCCGCATCAACGATAGTTGAGAAAGACGTTCTCCCTGCCGAACTGGTCACGCAGGGTTTGAATCAGGCCGTCGGCCGGGTCGATCCGATAGTTCTCGCCGAACTGCAGCAGCGCCCGCGCGGTGGGCCCCTGGTAGTCGATGGTGACCGGACAGGCGCCACGGTGACGACCGCACAACTCGCCCAGCCAGCGCAGCCGATCCCCGGCCAGGGCTTCGCTGCGCACCGCGATCCTCAGGCTTTCCGCCAGGGCGGTACGGGCCTCCTCCAGGCCCAGCACTCGCTTGGCGCGCAGACGCAGGCCGCCGGAGAAGTCGTCCTGGCTGACTTCGCCCTCGACGATCACCAGGGCGTCGGTCTGCAGCAGCGCCTGGGCGGCGTTGAAGGCCTCGGCGAACAGCGAGGCCTCGATGCGCCCGGAACGGTCGTCCAGGGTGACGAAACCCATCTTGTCGCCGCGCTTGTTCTTCATCACTCGCAGGTTGACGATCAGCCCGGCCACGGTCTGGGTCTCGCGCGACGGCTTGAGATCGACGATGCGCTGGCGCGCTAGGCGGCGCACCTCGCCTTCGTATTCCTCGATGGGGTGACCGGTCAGGTACAGCCCCAGGGTCTCCTTCTCGCCGCGCAGGCGCTCCTTGAGATTGAGCTCCCGGGCCCGACGATGATTGACATAGACGTCGGCCTCGGGCTCGGCGAAGACGCCGCCGAAAAGATCCACGTGACCGCTATCGTGACTGCGCGCGGTCTGTTCCGCGGACGCGATGGCCTCTTCCATGGCCGCCAGCAGCACGGCGCGATTCTGGTCGATGGTGGCCTGGTAGGCCTTGATCTCGTCATGGTAATGCGGCCCCAGCCGATCCAGGGCGCCGGAACGGATCAGGGCTTCCAGGGTGCGCTTGTTGATGCGCTTGAGGTCGACCCGGGCGCAGAAATCGAAGAGGTCCTTGAACGGCCCCTCGGCACGCGCCTCGACGATGGCCTCCACCGGCCCCTCGCCCACGCCCTTGATGGCGCCGAGGCCATAGACGATGCGCCCGCCTTCGTTCACGGTGAACTTGAACTCGGAAATGTTCACGTCCGGCGTGTCGATGCGCAGCTTCATGTGGCGGCATTCCTCGATGAGGATTACCACCTTGTCGGTATTGTGCATATCCGCAGACAACACTGCCGCCATGAAGGGCGCCGGATAGTGGGTCTTCAACCAGGCGGTCTGGTAGGAGACCAGGCCATAGGCGGCCGAGTGCGACTTGTTGAAGCCGTAACCGGCGAATTTCTCCACCAGGTCGAAGATGTTGCCTGCCAGATCGGCATCGATGCCGTTGTTGGCGCAGCCTTCGATGAAACCGCCGCGCTGCTTGGCCATCTCCTCGGGCTTCTTCTTGCCCATGGCCCGACGCAGCATGTCCGCCTGGCCCAGGGTGTAACCACCCATGACCTGGGCGATCTGCATCACCTGTTCCTGGTAGAGGATGATACCGTAGGTCGGCGCCAGCACCGGCTTGAGACCTTCGTACTGGTAGTCCGGGTGCGGATAGGCCAGCTCGGCGCGACCGTGCTTGCGGTTGATGAAGTCGTCGACCATGCCCGATTGCAGCGGACCGGGACGGAACAGCGCCACCAGGGCGATGAGGTCTTCCAGGCAGTCCGGCTTGAGCTTCTTGATCAGCTCCTTCATGCCGCGGGATTCCAGCTGGAAGACGGCAGTGGTCTCGGCCTTCTGCAACAGGGCGTAGGTCGGCTTGTCGTCCAGCGGGATGAAGTCGATGTTGAGCGGCTCGCGCCCTTCCGCCACTTCCGTGCGGTTGATGGTTTCCAGCGCCCACTTGATGATGGTCAGGGTGCGCAGTCCGAGGAAGTCGAACTTGACCAGGCCGGCCTGCTCGACGTCGTCCTTGTCGAACTGGGTCACCAGGCCGTTGCCGTCCTCGTCACAGGCGATGGGCGAGAAATCGGTCAGCTTGGTCGGCGCGATCACCACGCCCCCGGCGTGCTTGCCGGTACCCCGGGTGATGCCCTCGAGCTTCAAGGCCATGTCCCAGATTTCCTTGGCGTCCTCGTCGGTCGCCAGGAAGTCGCGCAGCACCTCTTCCTGCTCGTAGGCCTTCTGCAGGGTCATGCCCACTTCGAAGGGGATCATCTTCGACAGGCGATCGGCCAGGCCGTAGGACTTGCCCTGCACCCGGGCCACGTCGCGCACCACCGCCTTGGCCGCCATGGTGCCGAAGGTGATGATCTGGCTCACCGCCTCGCGCCCGTACAGGTCGGCCACGTAGTCGATCACCCGGTCGCGACCATCCATGCAGAAGTCGACGTCGAAGTCGGGCATGGAGATCCGTTCGGGGTTGAGGAAGCGCTCGAACAGCAGGTCGTAGGCCAGTGGGTCGAGATCGGTGATCTTCAGTACATAGGCCACCAGGGAGCCGGCACCCGAGCCTCGGCCGGGGCCGACCGGCACGCCGTTGTTCTTCGCCCACTTGATGAAGTCCATCACGATGAGGAAGTAACCGGGGAAGCCCATCTGGATGATGATGTCGAGCTCGAAGTTGAGCCGGTCGACGTACTCCTGGCGCTTCTCCTCGTAGTTGGGCGTGGTCTCCCGCGGCCAGAGCACGGCCAGGCGTTCTTCCAGCCCCTCGAAGGACACGTGGCGCAGGTAGTCGTTGATGGTCATCCCGTTGGGAATCGGGAAGTTGGGCAGGAAGTACTTGCCCAGCTGGATCTCGATATTACAGCGCTTGGCGATCTCGACGGTGTTTTCCAGCGCCTCCGGCAGGTCGCTGAACAGCTCGGCCATCTCGGCCGCCGACTTCAGGTACTGCTGGTCGCTGTACTTGCGCTCGCGGCGAGGGTCGTCCAGCGGGCGACCTTCACCGATGCAGACGCGGGTCTCGTGGGCTTCGAAATCCTCGGGCTTGAGGAAGCGCACGTCATTGGTGGCCACCAGGGCACCGCCGCAGCGATCGGCCAGGGCCACGGCGGCATGCAGATGCTCCTCGTCCCCGGCTCTTTCGGTGCGCTGGACCTCCAGGTAGAAGCGATCCTGGAAGACTGCCTGCCATTCCGCGAACAGCCGATCGGCCAGGGCCAGATCACCTTCGAGCAGCGCCAGGCCGATCTCCCCTTCCTTGGCCCCGGACAGGGCGATCAGGCCCTCGCTCGCCTCCTTCACCCAGTCACGCTGGATGATGATCTGTCCTTCGCGCTGGCCTTCCTGGAAGCCGCGCGACAGCAGTTCGGTGAGGTTGCGATAGCCCTTGGCGTTCATCACCAGGAGGGACATGCGGGTCAGGGGCGCATCGCTGTCCAGGCCGGCGAGCCAGATATCCGCCCCGGCGATGGGCTTGATACCCGCGCCCATGGCGGCCTTGTAGAACTTGACCAGCGAACAGAGGTTGCCCTGATCGGTCACGGCGACCGCCGGCATGCCGGCCGCTTCGGCGGCCTTGACCAGCCCCTTCACCCGCACGATCCCGTCGACCAGGGAATATTCCGTGTGCAGACGCAGGTGGACGAAGGATGCGGACATGGCAGAGACCCCTTGATGCGTGAGGCGCGAGATTGTACCGGATAGTCGAGCCTGGGCTGGTCTGAAAAGTAGTCGAGCGACGGTCAGGCTAGGCAAAAACCCATGAGGAAGCGGAGTTTACGAATGGTAAATGCGCATTCCGATCAGACTGGCGACCCAGCGGATTCTAAACGCTGCATGACCGGGCACAGGCACTTTTCAGACAAAAGCCCAGGGGCAGACCGCTGCGACGGCTGTCAGTAGGTCGCGACGATCTGGGTCGAGGCCTGGGTCTCGAGCGCCAGCCAGGCGTCCCGCACCGGCGCGAAGGAACGGCGGTGGATGGGTGTCGGCCCCAGGCGCCGGAGGGCGTCCAGATGCTCGGCCGTGGGATAGCCCTTGTGGCCGGCCAGGCCATAGCCGGGATAGAGCGTATCCAGCACCTGCATTTCGCGGTCGCGGCTCACCTTGGCCAGGATCGAGGCGGCGGCGATCGCCGGTACCTGGCTGTCACCCTTCACCACTGGCGCGCTGGGCACGGCCAGCTTGGGACAGCGATTGCCGTCGATCAGGGCCAGCCGCGGCTGTACCTGGAGGCCTTCCACCGCGCGCTGCATGGCCAGCATGGTGGCGTGCAGGATGTTCAGCTGGTCGATCTCGGCGACCTCGGCCCGGGCGACGCACCAGGCCAGGGCCTTCTCCTGGATCTCCTCGAACAGCGCCTCGCGCCGACCCAGCGACAGCTTCTTCGAGTCGTTCAAGCCAAGGATGGGCCGACCCGGATCGAGGATGACCGCCGCCGTCACCACGGCGCCACAGAGCGGGCCACGGCCCACTTCATCGACCCCGGCGACCAGCGCCTCCACCAGGTTGAAATCCAGGCCCATCTGCATCAGCCGCGCTCCCGCAAGAGCGCCAGCACGGCGCTGGCGGCCTGCACCGACGCATCGCGCCTGAGGCTGTGGTGGATGGCAGCGAAACTGTCGGTCTGCTGCTCCGGCCGCTCCAGCAATGGCAGCAGCTCAGCCACCAGGCGTTCCGGCGTCGCCTCGTGCTGGATCAGCTCTGGTACCAGCTTGCGCCCAGCCAGCAGGTTCGGCAGGGAAATGTAGGGGCTCTTAACCAGTTGCTTGAGGATCAGATAGGTCAAGGGTGCCACCCGATAGGCGACCACCATGGGTCGCTTGAACAGCAACGTTTCCAGGGTCGCGGTGCCCGAGGCGATCAGCACGCCATCGCAGGCGGCCAACACCTCGTGGGAACGACCATCGGTCAACAGCAGCGGCAGCGTTGGCCGCCCTTCCAGCAACAGCTCCACTTGCGCCCGCCGTGCGGCATTGGCACAGGGCAGCACGAAGCGCGTGTCGGGACGCTTGGCCAACAAGAGCGCAGCAGCATCCAGGAACAGTGCACCCAGGCGCCCGACCTCGCCACCGCGACTACCGGGCAGCAGGGCGATAACCTGCCCCTCTTCCGGCAGTCCCAGGGACTGCCGGGCCGCCAGGCGATCGCTGTCGAGGGGAATGGTATCGGCCAATGGATGACCGACGAAGCGCACCGGCACCTGTTGCTCTTCGTAGAAGCGGGCTTCGAAGGGGAACAGGGTCAGCATCAGGTCGCAGCCGTCGCGGATCTTCAGCACCCGCTTCTGCCGCCAGGCCCAGACCGAAGGACTCACGTAGTGCACGGCGGGTATCCCGGCACGATGCAACTGGGCCTCGATCTCCAGGACGAAATCCGGGGCATCGATGCCGATGAAGACGTCCGGCCGGGCCTCGAGCAACTGGGCGATGAGCGCCTTGCGGCGACCGAGCAATTCCCGCAGCCGGCCGAGCACCTCGACCAGCCCCATGACCGCCAGGCGCTCCATGGGAAACTCGGACACCAGGCCCTCGGCCTCCATCCGCGGTCCGCCGACGCCCATGAATTCGATGTGCGGATGCTGCGCGCGCAACGCCTGCATGAGACCAGCGCCCAGCAGATCACCCGACGCCTCTCCTGCCACCAGCGCCACCCGCAGGGGACGCTGGGCGAACTCAGCGGGTGATGCCACGCGTGGCACTCAGGATGGAATCGCGGAACACCGCCACCTCGGGAAATTGCTGGGCCATCGGCTCCAGCTCGCGCAGGGCTTCGTCGACGGTCAGGCCTTGGCGGTAGACCACCTTGTAGCAGCGCCGCAGCGTCTGGATGGCCTCGGTCGAGAAGCCGCGCCGACGCATGCCTTCGAAGTTCATGCTGCGCGCTTCGGCCGGATTGCCGAACACCGTCACGTAGGCCGGTACGTCCTTGCCGATCGCGGTACCCATGCCCGAAAAGCTGTGGGCGCCGATGCGGCAGAACTGATGCACCAGGGTATAGCCGGACAGGATCGCCCAGTCGTCCACATGCACGTGTCCGGCAAGTGCGGTGTTGTTGACCAGGATGCAATGGTTGCCGATCACGCTATCGTGACCGATATGCACATAGGCCATCAGCAGGTTGTGGTCACCGATGGTGGTCTCTTCGCGATCCTGCACCGTCCCGCGGTGGATGGTGACCCCTTCGCGGATGACGTTGTGATCGCCGATACGCAGGCGCGTCGGCTCACCCCGGTACTTGAGATCGGGGGTGTCTTCGCCAATCGAGGAAAACTGGTAAATCCGGTTGTGACAACCAATGACGGTCGGCCCCTTGAGGATGACGTGCGGACCTATGACGGTCCCCTCGCCTATCTCGACGTCCGGCCCGATGATCGACCAGGGGCCGACCTGGACATCGGCGGCGAGCCGTGCCTGGGGGTCGACGATAGCCCTGGAGTCGATCAACGTCATAGCTTGCGTTCCGCGCAGATGATTTCGGCCGAGCAGACGGGCTTGTCGTCCACGCTGGCCTGGCATTCGAACTTCCAGATGCCACGCTTGGTGCTGAGGAAACGGGCTTCGAGGACCAGTTGGTCGCCCGGCGTCACCGGCTGGCGAAACCGCAGCTTATCCGATCCGACGAAGTAGTACAGGGTGCCATCGGCGGGTGAGGAATTCATCATCTTGAAGCCCAGCACGCCAGCGGCCTGGGCCATCGCCTCGACGATGAGCACGCCCGGCATGATGGGGTGCTGCGGGAAATGGCCGGTGAAGAACGGCTCGTTGATGCTGACGTTCTTGTAGGCGCGAATGCGCTTGGCTTCGATATCCAGCTCCGTCACGCGATCCACTAACAAAAAGGGATAGCGGTGCGGGAGATATTCACGGATCTCGTTGATGTCCATCATGGTCGGGGAAGGCCTGTTCAAAAAGGGGAAACATCCGATGCGCAATCAAGCATCAGAAGCAGCGTCATCCCGCGAGGTCACGGTGGCAACGATTTTTTCCAGATGTTGCAGACGGCGAGCCATGTCGTCGAGGTGGCGAATACGCGCCGCACTCTTCTTCCATTCCCCGGCCGGCTGCATGGCCGTACCGGAGGAATAGGCGCCTGGCTCGGTGATGGAGCGGGTCACCATGGTCATGCCGGTGACGAAGACGTTGTCGCACACCTCGATGTGACCGACCATGCCCACGCCACCGGCGATGGTGCAATGCTTGCCGATCTTGGTGCTGCCGGAAATGCCGACGCAGGCGGCCATGGCGGTGTGCTCACCGACCTGGACGTTGTGCGCGATCATGATCTGGTTATCCAGCTTGACGCCGTCGCTGATGACGGTGTTGGCCAGGGCGCCCCGATCGATGGTGGTATTGGCACCGATCTCGACATCATCACCGATCAAGACCCCACCCAGCTGGGCGATCTTCTGCCACTGGCCGCGCTCGTTGGCGAAACCGAAGCCTTCGGCCCCGATCACGGCTCCCGACTGCACCACGACGCGCTCGCCGAGGACCACGTCGTGATAGAGGGTGACCCGCGGCGCCAGCCAGCTGTCGGCGCCGATGACGCTCCGGGCACCCACTACGCAGTGGGCACCCAGGCTGACGCCGGCCCCGATCCGTGCCTGCGCCTCGATCACCACATAGGGGCCGATGGCTGCGCTTGGATCGACGACGGCATCCGCCGCGACCACGGCCGTGGGATGGATGCCAGCCGCACTACGCGGCTTGCGGTCGAACAAGTGGGACAACCGCGCGTAGGCGAGATAGGGATTGGCCAGGATCAGGGCGTCGCCGGCATAGCCGTCGGCGTCCTTTTCCGACAACAGCACCGCAGCGGCCCGGGTATCGGTCAGGTAGCGGCGGTACTGCGGATTGGCGAGAAAACTCAACTGGTCGGGACCGGCTTCCGGCAGGGTGGCCAGGCCGGTCACGACGCGCTCGGGCGATCCACGCAACTCCGCGGTCAACTGGCGGCTTTCCAGCCACTGCGCCAGTTCGCCCAGCGTGAAAGTCGTATGGCTCATCAACGACCTGCGTTCATCCGCTCGATCACCTGGCGGGTGATGTCGTACTGCGGCTTCACGTCGACCACGGCGCCACGTTCGAGCACCAGATCGTAATCACCCTTCTTCAGCACCTCTTCCACGGCCTTGTCCAGGCGCGGCTTGAGCAGCTTCAGCATGTCGCGATCGGAGGCAGCCTTGGCGTCGTTGAGTTCCTTGGACTGGAACTGGAAGTCGCGCGCCTTCTGACGGAAGTCATTCTCCAGACGGGTACGCTCGGCCTCGGCCATCTTGTCGCCACCCTTGTTCAGCCGATCCTGGATGTCCTTGGCGGAGCTTTCCAGGCCCTTGAGCTTGTTCAACTGGGGACCGAACTTCTTCTCGGAATCGACCGCGTACTTCTTGGCGGCGTCCGATTCCAGCAGGGCCATCTGATAGTTGAGGACCGCGATCTTGGTGTCGGCGAATACCGGAGCAGCGACGAGAACGGCAGCGAACAAGGCGTAACGGGTGTACTTGTGCACAGTTGACTCCTGCGTGAAGCGCAAAGATGTAGCCTGGGTCAGAACGTCTGACCCAGCGAGAACTGGAAGACCTGCGGATCGGAATTGCCCGGCTTCTTCACCGGCACACCGAGGCTGAAACTCAGCGGACCCAGGGCAGTTACCCAGGTCAGGCCAACGCCGACCGAGCTCGCCATGTTCGAGAAGCTGACGTCGCCGCAATTCTGCGTGGTGCTCAAATAGCACTTGGTGCTGAACACGTTACCCACGTCCCAGAACAGCACGGTACGCAAGGACTTCTGATCCTTCACGAAGGGCAGCGGGAAGAGATATTCCACGCCGCCGGTGATGAGCACGTTGCCACCGAAGGCTTCGGACTTGTCGCGATCGCGGTAGCCCTGGCCCTGGGCGCCATAGGTCGGCGGATTCCCCGGCGGCGTGGTGCGTGGGCCCAGGCTGCTGTCTTCGAAGCCGCGCACGGAGTTGAAACCACCGGCGTAGTAGTTCTCGTAGAACGGCAGGCCATCGGTGCTGCCATAGCCGTCGCCATAACCCAGCTCGGTATGGAAACGCAGTGCCGTGTTGTCGGTGAGCGGGGTGAACAGCTGGCCGCGATAGTCGAGCTTGTAGAAGCTCAGGTCGCTGCCGGGGATGGTGATCTGCCCGGTCAAGTTCTGCGAGGCGCCACGGGTGGGCAGCACGCCGCGGTTCAGCGTCGAACTCGACCAACCGATGCTGGCCTTGAAGTTGGTGAAGTCCTTGCCTTCGCGCTGGACGAAATCGTAGATCTCGTCAGCACTGTAGGTGCCCGGGTTGATCTCGTCGTTCTGTACGCTCAGACCATAGGTCAGGCGCGAGGTCTCGCTGATCGGGTAACCCAGGGTGACACCGGTACCCAGGCTGTTGATCGAGTAGTAGGAGACGTCACTGTCGTACAGTTTGCTGTAGTCAGTGCTGCGATAGAAGATGTTGTAGCCCAGGCTCACGCCGTCGGGCGTGAAGTAGGGATCGGTGAAGCTGAAGTTGTAGCGGCTCTGGTACTGGGAACGGGTCAGACCGATGCTGACCTGGTTGCCGGTACCCAGGAAGTTGTTCTGGCTGATGGAACCACCGAGGATCAGACCGGCGCTCTGGGCGAAGCCGATGCTGGCGGTGATGGAGCCGGAAGGTTGTTCCTCGACGTTGTAGTTCACGTCGACCATGTCGTCGGTGCCGGGCACCTGAGGCGTCTCGACCTTGACTTCCTTGAAGTAGCCCAGGCGTTCCAGGCGAGTCTTGGACTGGTCGATGAGGTAGGTCGATGCCCAACCGCCCTCCATCTGCCGCATCTCGCGACGCAGCACCTCGTCCTCGGTCTTGGTGTTGCCGCGGAAGTTGATGCGATTGACGTAGGCGCGCTTGCCCGGATCGACCACGTAGGTCAGGGACACGCTGTGATCGTCGTCGTGGGGCTCGGGCAGACCGTTGACGTTGGCGAAGGTGTAACCCTCGTTGCCCAGGCGGCGAGTGATCAGGTCCGAGGTAGTGGTCATCACCTTGCGCGAGAAGACCTGGCCCGGCTGGACCAGCATCAGCTTGCGCAGCTCTTCTTCCGGCACCTTGAGGTCACCGGAAAGCTTCACCTCGCGAACGGTGTACTTCTGCCCTTCGTTGACGTTGACCGTGATGTAGACGTGCTTCTTGTCGGGCGTGATGGACACCTGGGTCGAGGTGATGTCCATGTTGATGTAGCCGCGGTCGAGGTAGTAGGAGCGCAGTCGCTCCAGGTCACCCGACAGCTTTTCCCGGGAGTACTTGTCATCGTTACGGAAAAACGACAGCCAGTTGCTCGGCTTGAGCTCGAACAGCGAGGTCAGATCGTCCTCGGGGAAGACCGTATTGCCCACCACGTTGACGTGGGAGATGGTCGCCACCTCGCCCTCGTTGATGGTGATCTTCAACTGCACGCGGTTGCGTGGCTGAGGCACCACCTCGGTGTCGATGCTGGCGGAATAACGACCCTGGGCGACGTACTGGCGCAGCAGCTCGTTGCGGACACCTTCCAGCGTGGCGCGCTGGAAGATCTCGCCCTCGGCGAGGCCGGCCTGCTTGAGGCCCTTCATCAGGTCATCGGTGGAAATCGCCTTGTTCCCTTCCAGGGTGATGCTGGAAATGGACGGACGCTCGACGACGTTGACCACCAGGACGTTGCCGTCACGACCCAACTGGATGTCCTGGAAGAAACCGGTGCGGAACAGCGACCGGGAGGCCTCGGCCAGCTTGTTGTCGTCGACGGCCTCGCCTACGTTCAATGGCAGGGCACCGAAGACGCTGCCGGACGATACACGTTGCAGTCCGTTGACGCGGATATCGGAGATAGTGAAGGACTCGGCGTGTACCTCGCCGATCATCAGCGCGGCTATTACCGCAGGTAGCAGCAGGCGTTTCATGAGTCCCTTTTATTCCAACTGGCAAATAAAGAATCTGCCGCACTGGGCGGCAGATTCGGCAATCAGCAGAGTGTCAGAGGCGACCGAGGTCATTGACCAAGGCCAGCAGCATCACACCCACGACGAGGCTAATACCGATCTGCATGCCCCAGGTCTGCACGCGCTCGGACAAGGGCCGCCCGCGAATCCACTCGACGAAGTAGAACACCAGGTGACCACCGTCGAGCACGGGGATCGGCAACAGATTCAGAACCCCCAGGCTTATGCTCAAGTACGCCAGGAAATTGAGAAAATCCCCCAGGCCCGACTGAGCGGAAGCGCCCGCCACTTTAGCAATGGTTATCGGCCCGCTCAAGTTTTTTACCGACAGCTCTCCCAAGAGCATCTTCTTCAGGGAAACCAGCGTCAGCACGCTCATCTGCCAGGTACGGGCAACACCCTCGCCCACAGCTGCCACAGGCCCATAGCTGATTTCGCGAACCATTTCCGCAGGCCACTTGACCGGGGCAACACCGGCACCGAGGTAGCCTGCCTCTGCGGTATCGACCCGCCGCGCGCCCAGGCGCAAGGAGACATCGCGCTGTTGGCCCTGGCGCTCGTAGGTCAGTTTGATCTGACGATTGGGATGAGCCCTTACCCACTCCACGGCCTGCTGCCAATCGTCGATGGCCACGCCGTCCAGGGCGACCAGCCGATCGCCGGCCTGCAAACCGGCCGCCTGGGCAGGACCCGCCGGATCGAGTTCGGCGAAGACCGCCGGCATGCGGGGCCGCCAGGGTCGCAGCCCCAGGGCCTGGATGGGGTCCGGATCCTCGGCGCCACGCAGCCAGGACTGCAGTTCGATGATGCTATGCTGCTCCGCCGTGGTGCCAGGAAGGAGGTAGTTCAGCCGCAGCGGCCCGCTCTCGCCCAGCCGATCGACCAGCCGCAGATTGACCGCCGCCCAACTGTCCACGGGCTCATCGTCGACCGCGGTCAATTCGGCACCGACCGGGATACCGGCCTGGGCCGCCGGCGTGCCGGCAACGACCGAACCCACCACCGGACGCGGCTGCTGGGAACCCAGCATGGCCAGCAACCAGAAGAACAGGATGGCCAGCAGGAAGTTGGCAATGGGCCCGGCGGCGACGATGGCGATACGCTGGCGAACGGTCTTACGATTGAAGGCGGCGTGCTGCTCTTCTGGCGGGACCGGCGCCTCGCGTTCGTCCAGCATCTTGACGTAGCCACCCAGGGGAATGGCCGCGACCACGAATTCGGTGCCGTGACGGTCGTGCCAGCGCAGCAGGGGCTTGCCGAAGCCTACCGAGAAGCGCAGCACCTTGACGCCGCAGCGCCGCGCCGTCCAGAAGTGGCCATACTCATGGATGGTCACCAGGACGCCGAGGGCGACCAGGGTTCCCAGAATCGTGTACAGGATGGACATTGGCTGCCTCCGCTACCTCAGTGTGCAGATTCTGCGGACTCGCGGACCGGGTGTCGAGGCGCCGGATCAGCGACTCGACAGCCAGGCCTGCGCCAACCGCCGAGCGGTGGCGTCGGCCGCGAAGACCACGTCAAGATTGTCCGCCGGGCACGGTGCCGTGCGCTGGAGCACCGATTCGATCAGCCGCGGGATGTCGGTGAAGCCCAACCGACCTGCGAGGAAGGCCTCGACGGCGACCTCGTTGGCCGCGTTGAGCGTCGCCGGCAAACAGCCGCCCGCCTGGGCTGCCTCGCGCGCCAGCCGCAGGCAGGGAAAGCGCTCTTCATCGGGTCGTTCGAACTCGAGCCGGCCGATCTCGAACAGATCGAGCGCCGCAACGCCCGAGATTATGCGCTCCGGCCAGGCCAGCGCATGGGCAATGGGCGTACGCATGTCGGGATTGCCCAGTTGAGCCAGCACCGAGCCGTCCACGTAGTCCACCAGGGAGTGGATGACACTCTGGGGATGGATGACCACCTCGACCTGCGCTGGGGTGGCATCGAACAACCAGCAGGCCTCGATCAGTTCGAGTCCCTTGTTCATCAGGGTCGCGGAATCCACCGAGATCTTGCGCCCCATGGACCACTTGGGATGGGCGCAGGCCTGATCGGGGGTGACATCCCGCAATAGCTCGGCAGGCGTCTGGCGGAAGGGGCCACCCGAGGCGGTCAACAGGATGCGACGCACTCCCTTGGCGGCCAGACCCGGTGAGGCCGGATCGGCCAGGCATTGGAAGATGGCATTGTGCTCGCTGTCGATCGGCAGCAGCGTCGCGCCGCTGGCGCGCACGGCATCGATGAACAGCGCGCCGCTCATGACCAGCGCTTCCTTGTTGGCGAGCAGTACCCGCTTGCCGGCCTTGACCGCCGCCAGCGTGGGCTTGAGGCCCGCTGCACCGACGATCGCCGCCATGACGGTATCGACCTGCGGGTGGGCGGCGATGGCCTCCAACCCGGACTCGCCGACGAGGATGTCGGGCAAGGCGTCGGCCGCCTGGAGCAGGCCCTGCAATCGCTCGGCGGAAGCCTCATCCGGCACCGCGACGCAACGCGGGCGAAAACGGCGGCAGAGTTCGGCCAGTTCATTCAACCGGCGATGGCCGCTGAGGGCGAAGATCTCGTACCGCTCCGGATGCTGTGCCACCACATCCAGGGTACTGGCGCCGATGGACCCGGTGGCGCCAAGGACGCACAGGCGCTGGAGGCTCACTGCACACCCCAGCCAGCCCACCAGAGCAGTAACGCGAACAGCGGTACCGCGGCCGTCAGGCTGTCGATGCGATCCAGCACCCCGCCATGCCCCGGCAGCAGCTGGCTGCTGTCCTTGAGTCCGGCCTGGCGCTTGAACATGCTTTCGGTGAGATCACCGACGACGGAAATGAGCACCACGCAGGCGGCACCGATGAGCGCCTGCAGCAGATCGCCCAGCCCCCAACCCCGGACCAGCCCGAGCACCAGGGTCGCGATCAGCGCAGCGGCCAGGCCACCATAGAGGCCTTCCCAGCTCTTGCCGGGGCTCACGGCCGGCGCCAACTTGCGCCTGCCAAAGGCCCGCCCGGAGAAATAGGCGAAGATGTCGGCCAGCCAGACCAGCATCATCACTTCGAGAATCAGCAGGTTGCCGCCCGGTGCCGCCTTGAGCAACATCAGGCCCTGCCAGGCCGGGACCAGCACCACCAGCCCGATGAGCAGCCGCCGCCAGGGCGCCTGCCAGGTGCGAGCGCTGTCCGGATAGGTCAGCACCAGCACGGTCGCGTACAGCCACCAGGCGAGGCTGATGAACAGCAGTCCATGAGCACCCGCGGGAAGCGTCCAGCACACCAACAGCGCCAGCGCGACGATGGCGGCATAGGCACAGCGCAGGGGCTGCGCCTCGAGACCGGCCAGGCGGGCCCACTCCCAGGCACCCAGTACCACCACTGCACCGATGAAGAGCGCGAACGCCGCCCCTTCCAGCCAGAAAAACCCGGCCAGGGCGATGGGCAACAGCACCATCGCCGTGATAACTCGCTGTTTCAGCATTAGGCGCGTAGCTCCGCTTCCACCTGTTCGCAGGTCCGGCCGAAACGCCGCTGGCGAGTGGCGAAGTCGGCCAGCGCTGCCTGCATGGCTTCGTGCTTGAAGTCCGGCCAGAAGAGGTCGGAAAAATACAGCTCGGCGTAGGCGATCTGCCAGAGCAGGAAGTTGCTGACCCGCCGCTCGCCACCGGTACGGATGCACAGATCGGGCAATGGCAGGTCAGCGGTCGCGAGACATCCCTGCAGCAACTCCGGCGTGATGTCCGCCGGCTGCAGGCCACCCTGCTGAACCTGCAGCGCCAGTTGCTGGGCAGCCTGGGTGATGTCCCACTGGCCGCCGTAGTTGGCGGCGATCTGCAATACGAAGCGAGTATGATGGGCCGTGAGCGCCTCGACTTCCGCCATGGCGGCCTGCAGCTCCGGGTGGAACAGCGAGCGGTCGCCGATGATGCGCAGGCGGATGCCGTTCTGATGCAGCTTCTTGGCTTCCCGGCGCAAGGCGGACAGGAACAGCTCCATCAGGGCGCCGACCTCGTCGGCCGGGCGCCGCCAGTTCTCGCTGGAAAAGGCGAACAGCGTCAGCACCTCGACGCCCGCGTCACCGCAGACCTCGATGACCGCCCGCACGGCATCGACCCCGGCCTTGTGACCGGCGACACCGGGCAGCAGCCGACGGCGCGCCCAGCGATTGTTCCCGTCCATGATGATCGCCACGTGACGCGGCACCACCTTGCCTGGCTTGCTCATGCCCATGCTACGTCCCAATCGTTGTCAAACGGCCATCAGGTCGGCTTCTTTGGCCTCCAGAGCCTTGTCCACCTCGGCGACGTACTTGTCCGTCAGCTTCTGGACTTCGTCCTGCGCACGGCGGTCTTCGTCCTCGCTGATTTCCTTTTCCTTGAGCAGGTCCTTGAGCTGGGCCAGGGCATCGCGACGGATGTTGCGCACCGACACGCGCGCCTGCTCGGCTTCGGCACGGGCCTGCTTGGTGTAACCCTTGCGGGTTTCCTCGGTCAGCGCCGGCATCGGCACGCGGATGGTGGTGCCAGCGGTTGCCGGATTCAGCCCCAGGTCCGAGGTCATGATGGCCTTTTCCACGGCCTGGATCATGCTCTTGTCGAACACGCTCAGCGCCAGGGTGCGCGAGTCCTCGACGGTGACGTTGGCCACCTGGCGCAGCGGCGTATCGCTGCCGTAGTAGGAGACCATGACGCTATCCAAGATGCTTGGATGGGCACGTCCGGTACGGATCTTGGCAAAGGTGTGACCCAGGGCTTCCAGGGTCTTGGTCATGCGCGCCTGCGCGTCCTTCTTGATCTCGTCGATCATGCTGCTCCCTCCTCGATCAGGGTACCCTCGCCGCCACCCACTACGATGTTGAGCAGGGCACCGGGCTTGTTCATGTTGAAGACCCGCAGGGGCATGCTGTGGTCACGGCAGAGACAGATGGCCGTGAGATCCATGACGCCCAGTTTGCGGTCGAGCACCTCGTCGTAGGTGAGACGCTCGAATTTTTCGGCATTGGGATCCTTGAAGGGATCCGCCGTGTATACACCATCCACCTTGGTGGCCTTGAGCACCAGGTCCGCCTCCACCTCGATCGCCCGCAGACAGGCGGCGGAGTCGGTGGTGAAGAAGGGGTTACCAGTACCCGCGGAGAAGATGACGACCTCGCCATCCTTCAGCTGGCGCAGCGCCTTGCGGCGGTCGTACTGGTCGGTCACGCCGACCATGGAGATCGCGGACATCACCGTCGCGGGAATATTGGAGCGTTCCAGGGCATCACGCATGGCCAGGGCATTCATCACCGTGGCCAGCATGCCCATGTGGTCGCCGGTGACGCGATCCATGCCAGCGGCGGACAGGGCCGCGCCGCGGAACAGGTTGCCACCGCCGATCACCAGGCCGACCTGGACACCGATACCCACCAGTTGCCCGATCTCCAGCGACATGCGGTCCAGCACCTTCGGGTCGATCCCGAAGTCTTCACTTCCCATCAGGGCTTCGCCACTGAGCTTCAGCAGAATACGCTTGTAACGGGGTTGGCGACCACTCATCTGCTGTGCCATTCACTCTCTCCTGTGGCGATGAACATGTGCGGGGGTTTTGATCCAGCGATAGGAAAGCGCAACCGCAGTTGCGTTCACTCCAATCGGCAAAAAACTCCTTGGGAGGCAAGAAACTAGACGTGCCTTCCAATTTGACAAAGAGGCCGCGCGCTCGAAGCGGGCGGCCTCCTGGTCATCAGCAGATGCCGATCTTACTGCTTGCTGGCAGCCAGCTGGGCAGCGACTTCGGCAGCGAAGTCAACTTCGGCCTTCTCGATGCCTTCACCCACTTCGTAGCGCACGAAGGAGACGATCTCGGCACCGGCCTTCTTGGCCAACTCGCCGACCTTGACTTCCGGATCCTTGATGAAAGGCTGCTCGACCAGGCTGGCTTCGGCCAGGAACTTGTTGATGCGACCCTTGACCATGTTCTCCACGATGTTTTCCGGCTTGCCGGCGATCTTGTCGGCGTTCAGCGCCAGGAAGATTTCCTTTTCCTTGGCGATGGCATCTTCGGAAACCTGGGAGGGGTTCAGGAACTGGGGGTTGCTCGCCGCGACGTGCATGGCGATTTCCTTGGCCAGTTCGGCGGTGCCACCCTGCAGGGTGACGACCACACCGATGCGGTGACCGTGCAGGTAGGCGCCAACCACATCACCTTCGACACGGGTCAGGCGACGGATGTTGACGTTCTCGCCGCACTTGGCGACCAAGGCTTCACGAGCGCCTTCCTGAGCGGCGATCAGCGGAGCGGCATCGCTCATCTTCTCGGCGAAGGCCTTGTCCAGGCTGGCGGCGACGAAGCCTTTGAAGTCGTCCTGCAGAGCCAGGAAATCGGTCTGGGAGTTGACTTCGATGATGACGGCAGCCTTGTGGTCATCGGCGACCTTGACCGCGATGGAGCCTTCGGCAGCCACGTTACCGGCTTTCTTGGCGGCCTTGATGGCGCCAGCGGCACGCATGTCGTCGATGGCCTTCTCGATGTCGCCACCGGCAGCGGCCAGGGCCTTCTTGCAATCCATCATGCCTTGGCCGGTACGCTCGCGCAGTTCTTTGACCAGGGCTGCAGTGATTTCTGCCATGTTTGAAATCCTCTTGAAACGGTTTCGAGGTCACTCCGCACGATGACGGAGCCAATGAAACGCTAGTAGGCAAAAAGGGGGCTAGGCCCCCTTCTCGCACGTCGAACCGCTCGACCCCAAGGTCGAAATGCTCAGCCCTCGACGGCTTCGGCAGCGGGTTCTTCGACGAATTGCTCGTTGGCACCGCCGTTGCTACCACCACGGATCACGGCATCGGCAACGCTGCTCAGGTACAGAGTAACGGCGCGGAAGGCGTCATCGTTGCCGGGGATGACGTAGTCCACGCCTTCCGGGCTGCTGTTGGTATCGACGACGCCGATGACCGGGATGCCCAGCTTGTTGGCTTCGGTGATGGCGATGCGCTCGTGGTCAACGTCGATCACGAACAGGGCATCCGGCAGACCGCCCATATCCTTGATACCACCCAGGCTGCGCTCGAGCTTCTCGAGGTCGCGGGTGCGCATCAGGGCTTCTTTCTTGGTCAGCTTGTCGAAAGTACCGTCCTGGGACTGAACTTCCAGATCACGCAGACGCTTGATCGAGGCACGGATGGTCTTGTAGTTGGTCAGCATGCCGCCCAACCAGCGATGATCGACGAAGGGCTGACCGCAACGGGCGGCTTCTTCGCGAACGATCTTGCCGGCAGCACGCTTGGTGCCGACGAACAGGATCTTGTTCTTGCCGGACGCCAGGCGCTCAACGAAGGTCAGGGCCTCGTTGAACATCGGCAGGGTCTTTTCGAGGTTGATGATGTGGATCTTGTTACGCGCACCGAAGATGTACTTGCCCATCTTCGGGTTCCAGTAACGGGTTTGGTGGCCGAAATGCACGCCGGCTTTCAGCATGTCACGCATGGAGACTTGAGACATTAGATGTTCCTCGTAGTCGGGTTGGGCCTCCACGCATCCCAATGACCAACTTCCTCGCGGAAGCACCCAGGTCATCGTGTCGATGCGTGTGTGGGGTTAGGAGCGCATATAAAGGGGCTGAGCCCCGAAAAAGCGCGCGACTTTATATCACGACTCGCCTCATACCACCAGCGGCGATTGCCGACTGCCGGACGCAACCAATGCCGCGGCTGGCACAGCGCGGCCGCCAGACCTGATAGAATAGCGGATCGAAAGCTAACGCCCGGCGTGATACCTAGAGATTTCCGATGACCGTCATCCTGAAGACCCCTGAAGACATCGCCAAGATGCGCGTCGCCGGCCAGTTGGCCGCCGAGGTGCTGGAAATGCTGGACGAGCATGTACGTCCCGGCATCACCACCGAGGAACTGGATCGCCTGGCTCACGACTATATCGTCAACGTGCAGCAGGCCATCCCCGCCCCGCTGAACTACAAGGGCTATCCCAAATCCATCTGCACCTCGCTGAATCACGTGGTCTGCCACGGCATTCCCAATGACAAGCCGCTCAAGAGCGGCGACATCATGAACGTGGACATCACCGTGATCAAAGACGGCTACCACGGCGACACCAGCAAGATGTACCTGGTGGGCGACGTACCCGAGTGGGCCGACCGCCTTTGCCAGGTCACCCAGGAGTGCCTCTACAAGGGCATCTCCCTGGTCCGTCCAGGCGCGCGCCTCGGCGACATCGGCGAGATCATCCAGAAGCACGCCGAGAAGAACGGCTTCTCGGTGGTGCGCGAATACTGTGGCCACGGCATCGGCAAGGGCTTCCACGAGGAGCCGCAGGTGGTGCACTACGGGCGCGCCGGCACGGGCCTGGAGCTGCAGGCCGGGATGATCTTCACCATCGAGCCGATGATCAACCAGGGGCGCTACGAGACCCGCCTGTTGGGCGATGGCTGGACCGCCATCACCAAGGATCGCAAGCTGTCCGCGCAGTGGGAGCACACGGTGCTGGTCACCGAGCAGGGGTACGAGATCCTGACCCTGAGAAAGGACGAAACCTTTCCCCGCGTTTCTGCGTGAGGTGAGCGCGCCATGCCCCAGGTCGATTCGGAGCTGTTCGACGCCGGCCAGTTTCAGGCTGAGCTTTCACTGAAAGCCAGCCCTATCGCGGCCTTCAAGAAATTCATCCGTTCCGCGAACGCCACCCTCGATGAGCGCTTCCTGGCGGGCCGCAGCGTGCGGCGGCTGGTCGAGGATCGTGCCTGGTTCATCGACCAGATGCTGGCCGCGGCCTGGAATCGCTTCGACTGGCCGGGCGACGGCATCGCCTTGCTTGCCGTCGGTGGTTACGGCCGGGGTGAATTGCATCCGCACTCCGATATCGACCTGCTGATCCTGCTGGCCGAGGAGGAGCAGGAGCGCTTCCGTGACTCCATCGAAGGCTTCCTGACCCTCCTGTGGGACGTCGGCTTGGCCGTCGGGCAGAGCGTGAGATCCTTGCGTGAATGCACGACCGAAGCCCTGGCCGATCTGACGGTGATCACCAACCTGATGGAAAGCCGCACCCTGGCCGGCCCCGAGCAGCTGCGGCAGGCGATGCTGGCCGCCACCAGCGTGGAGCACCTCTGGCCCGGTCGCGCCTTCTATCTGGCCAAGCGCGCCGAGCAGAGCGCGCGCCATGCCAAGTACAACGACACCGAATACAACCTCGAGCCCAACGTCAAGGGCTCGCCCGGCGGCCTGCGCGACATCCAGACAATACTGTGGATCGCTCGTCGCCAGTTCGGCACCCTCAACCTGCAGGCCCTGGTCGGCCAGGGTTTCCTGACCGAGAGCGAGTGCAGCCTGCTGATCTCGGCCCAGGAATACCTGTGGAAGGTGCGCTATGCCCTGCATATGCTGGCGGGGCGGCCGGAGGACCGACTGCTGTTCGACCACCAGCGGCGGATCGCCAACCTGCTCGGCTACGAGGACAACGATGCCAAGCTGGCGGTGGAGCGCTTCATGCAGAAGTACTACCGCGTGGTGATGGACGTCTCCCAGCTGAGCGACGTGGTGATGCAGCACTTCGAGGAAGTGAACCTGCGCGACGAGCAGGCGCCCAACGCGGTGACCCCGCTCAACAACAGATTCCAGATACGTAACGGCTACCTCGAGGTAATCCATCCGCAGGTTTTCCTGCGTACGCCGTTCGCCCTGATGGAGCTGTTCGTCCTGCTGGCGCAGAATCCCGAGATCAAGGGCCCCAGCGCCGGCACCATCCGCCTGCTGCGCGACAGCCGCCATCTGATCGATGACGCCTTCCGCCAGGACATCCGCAACACCAGTCTGTTCATCGAGCTGCTCAAGAGCGAATCCGGCATCCATCGCAACCTGCGGCGGATGAATCGCTATGGACTGCTGGGACTCTACCTGCCCGAATTCGGCCAGATCGTCGGCCAGATGCAGCACGACCTCTTCCACATCTATACGGTCGACGCCCACACGCTCAACCTCATCAAGCACCTGCGCAAGATGAGCTACGACGTGCTGGTCGAAAAGTATCCGCTGGCGACCCGGGTGATCCACAAGCTGCCCAAGCCCGAGCTGATCTACATCGCCGGGCTCTATCACGACATCGCCAAGGGGCGCGGCGGCGACCACTCGGAGCTCGGTGCCGAAGATGTGGAAGCCTTCGGTCGTCGCCATCAGTTGCCCGACTGGGACACCCGCCTGGTCAGCTGGCTGGTGCGCAACCACCTGGTGATGTCGACCACCGCCCAGCGCAAGGACCTGTCCGATCCACAGGTGATCCACGATTTCGCCCTCACCGTCGGCGATCACACGCACCTGGACTATCTGTACGTCCTGACCGTGGCCGACATCACCGCGACCAATCCCTCGCTGTGGAACTCCTGGCGCGCCACCCTGCTTCGCCAGCTCTACACCGAGACCAAGCGCGCCCTACGTCGCGGCCTGGAGAACCCGGTCAATCGCGAGGAGCAGATCCGCAGCACCCAGCAGTCGGCCCTGGATACCCTGATGCGCCGTGGCATCGATGCGGATGATGCCGAGCAGCTGTGGTCGCAGTTGGGCGATGCCTACTTCCTGCGCCACACCGCCCTGGACGTCGCCTGGCATACCGAGGCCATCCTCGGCCATGGCGATGTGACCGAGCCACTGGTGCTGATCCGGGAGACCACCCAGCGCGACTCCGAAGGCGGCACCCAGATCTTCATCTATGCCGCCGACCAGCATGACTTCTTCGCGGTGACCGTGGCGGTGATGGACCAGCTCAACCTGAATATTCAGGATGCGCGCATCATCACCTCCACCAGCCAGTTCACCCTGGACACCTACATCGTGCTGGACACCGATGGCGGCTCCATCGGCAACAATCCCGCCCGTATCGCGCAGATTCGCGCTGGCCTGATCGAAGCGCTGAAGCACCCCGAGGAATACCCGAGCATCATAAACCGGCGCGTCACGCGGCAGCTCAAGCATTTCGCCTTCTCCCCCCAGGTGAACATCTATACCGAGACCGCCCGCTCGGCCAGCCTGATCGAGCTGACGGCGCCGGACCGACCCGGCCTGCTGGCCCGGGTGGGACGCATCTTCCTGGACTTCGACCTTTCGGTACTCAATGCCAAGATCGCCACCCTTGGCGAGCGCGTGGAGGACGTCTTCTACGTCACCGACGCGAACGGCCGACCACTGTCGGACCCGCAACTGTGCACCGCCCTGCAACAGGCGCTGATCAAGCAGTTGAGCGAGCCGGACAGCCAGGTACCGCTCTCCCGCATCAGCATCTAGCGCCTCGAACGAAGGACCACCCGACGATGAACCCCACCCTCGACCTGCTGCATCCCTACCCGTTCGAGAAGCTCCGCGCCCTGCTCGCCGGCGTCACCCCACCGGCCTCGATCAGAGCCATCCCGCTGTCGATCGGCGAGCCCAAGCATCCGGCGCCCGCCTTCGTCGCCGAAGCGCTGACGGCGAATCTGGATCAGTTGGCGGTCTATCCCACCACCCTTGGCATCGCCGACCTGCGCGAGGCCATCGCGTCATGGGCCAGCCAGCGTTTCGCCGTCCCGGTGGACTGGCTCGACCCGGCGCGCCACGTGCTGCCGGTGACCGGCACCCGGGAAGCGCTGTTTTCCTTCACCCAGGCGGTGGTGGATCGCAGCAAGGGCGGCCTGGTACTGAGCCCCAATCCCTTCTACCAGATCTATGAAGGGGCCGCCCTGCTGGCCGGCGCCGAGCCCTACTACCTGCCCTGCCTGGCGGACAACGGCTTCAACCCCGACTTCGACAGCGTGCCGGATGACGTCTGGCAGCGCTGCCAGCTCCTGTTCCTCTGCTCCCCCGGCAACCCCACCGGCGCCTTGCTGCCCCTGGAGACACAGAAGAAGCTCATCGCCCTGGCCGATCGCCACGACTTCGTCATCGCCGCCGACGAATGCTACAGCGAACTCTATTTCGACGAAGGCAACCCGCCGCCTGGGCTGCTCACCGCCTGCGCCGAATTGGGTCGCAGCGATTTCGCCCGCTGCGTGGTCTTCCATAGCCTGTCCAAGCGTTCCAACCTGCCAGGCATGAGATCGGGCTTCGTCGCTGGCGATGCCGCCATCCTCAAGCGCTTCCTGCTGTATCGCACCTACCACGGCTGCGCCATGCCGGTGCAGGTACAGAAGGCCAGCGCCGTGGCCTGGCGCGACGAAGCCCATGTGCGCGAGAACCGCGAACTCTACCGGCAGAAATTCGCTGCCGTGCTGGATATCCTGCAGGGCAGCCTGGAAGTGTCCCTGCCCGATGGCGGCTTCTATCTCTGGGCGAAGACCCCGGGCGATGACGAAAGCTTCGCCCGCGAGCTGTTCGCCACCGAGCATGTCACGGTCGTGCCAGGCTCCTACCTGTCGCGCGAAGTGGCTGGCACCAATCCCGGCGCCGGTCGGGTGCGAATGGCCCTGGTCGCCCCCCTGGCCGAGTGCGTGGAAGCAGCGGAGCGTATCCGCCGCTTCTGCCGCCGCTAGCGATTGCCCTGATCGCGCATCAGCGCGGTCTCCTGGATGTCCAGCTCGCGCAGGAATTCGTTGACCACCAGGTCGTCGATCACCCCGGCGATACGCAGCCGATAGAGTTCGCGGCGCTGGGCGCGAATGGCGAGCAGGCGCAGCTCGCCATCCAGGCTATCCCTCAGGCGAGCCAGGGAACGGGCATCCTCGCTGTCATCGGCGGAACTCAGCTCGTCGCGGAACTCGGCGATGATGCCGGCCTTGATCTCGGCCTGCAGCGCCGCCCGCGCCGGCTCGTCGGCATCGTTCGATTCCACGTCTTCCAGCGCTGCGATGGCGGCCCGGGCGGCGCTGATTCGCACCTCGCAACGCTCCCGCTCCAACAGGTCGTTGGACTGCTCCGGCAAGCGCGCCAGCAGCAGCGGAATACCGATGCTCGCCACCACCAGTGACAGCAGGATCACGCCCGCGGCGATGAACACCAGGATGTCGCGCAGGGGAAAGGGCGCGCCATCCGAGAGCATCAGCGGCAGCGACAGCACACCGGCCAGGGTCACGGCGCCGCGTACCCCGCTGAGCGAGGCGATGGCGGCGATCAGGCGTGGATCGCCCGCAATGGTGATGGAGCCGCTGCCAGGCTGGGTCAGGTGCCAATAGCCGAGGATGACCCCGAAGCGAATGGCCATGATCACCCCGTAGGCACCCAGCACATAGAGCGTCAGCCAGCCCGCGGCCGGCCAGAGCGCCTGGGAGGCCGGCAGCGCGGCCGCCAGGATGTCGGGCAGTTGTAGACCCAGGATCAGGAACACCAGGCCGTTGAAAGCGAACTCCACCAGCCCCCAGACGCTGTGGTTGAGCAGGCGGGTGGCGGTCTGCCGCGGCAGCAGGTCGACCCGACTCTGCATCATGCCGGCGGCCACCGCGGAGAGGATGCCCGAGACGCCCAGGCGTTCCGCCAATACATAGGCGGCGAACGGCAGCAGCAGCATGAAGACCACATGGGGCGCGGCATCGCTCCAGCCGCGGCTGATCACCATCCAGGCCCGGGCCCGCCCCACCAGCCAACTGAGCACGGCGCCCACCAAGGCACCACCCACCGCGACGACGACGAAATTCAGGCTGGCCTCGCTCAACGAGAAGACGCCGGTCAGGGCCGCGGCTACGGCGAACTTGAAGGTCACCAGGCCGGAGGCATCGTTGAGCAGCGCCTCGCCCTGGATGACGTGCAGCAGCGAGCTGGGCAGCCGTCCGCGGACGATGCTGGACACTGCCACGGCATCGGTGGGCGAGAGCACCGCTGCCAGGGCGAAGGCCACTGCCCAGGGCAGTTTGAGCATCCAGTGCAGGAACCAGCCGGCGCCCAGGACGGTGAGGAACACCAGGCCGAAGGCAAGGACTAAGATGGGCCGCCGCAGCCGCCAGAATTCCCGCTTGGGCATGCGCCAGCCATCGGAGAACAGCAGTGGCGGGATGAACAGCAACAGGAACAACTCGGGGTCCAGGGCGACATGCAGCCCTAGGGTGGGCCAGGCGAGCAAGGCACCGGCCACCACCTGGATCAGGGGGAGCGGAATGGGAATGAGGTGGGCGCTGAGGCGGGTAGCACCCACCATCAGCAGCAGGATCAAGGCGGTATAGAGAATCTGCACGGCTGTCTCGCGGTCAGGGTACCGGTGGCGGTACCTAATACAGGAGATGCGCCCCGGGGCCACGGGGACACGTCGACCTCGAGTTGTTGGGACTGATCTTCCCTCATTTGGTTTTACCCAAACTTTACCCGAACCGGCCTAGGCGTTTCGCCGCCATTGCGGTCTGATAGACATGCCCGGTTTCATTTCCCCGGGTCGCAGGAGAATGATCATGCTACGTCGCATCACTCAAGTCGTGGTGCTCGCCAGTTGCCTCGCCCTCGCTGGCCAGGCGTCCGCCCATGGCCGTGGCGCCGGGCCTGCCTTTCTCGGCGCAGTGGTCGGCGCGGTGGTCGGTGGCGCCATCGTTTCCAATTCCTACGCCCGGGAGCCGGTCTATGTCCAGGGACCGCCCCCGCCACCCCCGCCGCGCGTGGTCTACTACGAGCCGGCGCCGGTCTATGAATACCGCGTAGTGGAGCCGCGCCCCGTGTACTACGGTCCGCCGCCCGGCGCCTATTACTACGGCCCGCCGCGCTGGTAAGCACTCAATAAAAAACCCGCCATCTGGCGGGTTTTTTATTGCCTGACCGACCTAGATCACCTGGCGGCGGCGCAGGACGTCGAGGATCTGCTGGACGCCCTCCTCTACCGACAGCTGCTCGGTATCGATCACCAGATCAGCGTCTTCCGGCGCATCGTAGGCGAAGGAGATGCCAGGAATGTTATCGCCCCCTGCAGCATAGAGCCCCTGCGGATCACGCTCGGCGCAGGCGGTTGGCGACGCCTTGACGTGCACGGTCAACAGGCGCTCGGCACCGATCAGTACCTGGGCCTGGGCCCGGCCTTCAGCATCCGGGGCGACGAAGGCGGCCAGGGCGATCAGACCCGCCTCGTTGAACTGCCGGGCCACCTGGGCGGCACGCAACCAATTCTCGCGACGACCGGCGCGATCCTGCGGCAGCCCCTTGTTCAGGTCATGGCGCAGATTCTGACCGTCCAGCACGAAGACCGCACGACCGGCATCGAACAGCCGGCGCTCCAGAGCATAGGCCAGAGTGGTCTTGCCGGCACCGGAGAGACCGGTGAAGAGCACGGTACTGGGCTGCTGGCCGAAACGTGCAGCCCGTTCGCTGGTGCCAACGTGCAGCTGGTGCGCGCCCTGGCCATGCCCACCCGTGCCTACCGGCTCGGCGATGATCATGCCGGCACCGACGGTGCCATTGGTCAAGCGGTCGATAACGATGAAGGCGCCGGTGGTGCGGTTGACGCCGTAGCCATCCAGGGCGATGGAGGCATCCAGGGCCACCCTGACCCGGGCGATCTCGTTGAGCTTGAGTTCGCTGGCGGCGCCGTGCTCCAAGGTGTTGACGTCCACCGTATGGACGATGCTCGGCAGCGAACCGGGCACGTAGCTGGTGGCGCGCTTGATGTCGTACTTCTTGCCCGGCCGCATGGGCTCCTCGGCCATCCACACCAGCATGGCTTCGAAGCCGTCGGTCACCTGGGGACGGTTGTCGGCGTGCACCAGAACATCGCCGCGGGAGATGTCGATCTCGTCCTCTAGCGTCAGGGTCACCGCCTGGCCAGGGCCGGCCTGTTCCAGTTCACCGTCGTAGGTGACGATGGACTTGACCCGGCTGCCCTTGCCCGAGGGCAGGACCACCACCGCATCGCCCTTGGTGACCACGCCCGAGGCCAGGGTCCCGGCGAAGCCGCGGAAGTTGAGGTTGGGACGATTGACGTACTGCACCGGAAAGCGCAGGTCGTCCAGATTACGATCCGCGGCGATTTCCACGGTCTCGAGGATTTCCATCAGCGGCTTGCCGCTGTACCAGGGCGTCTGCTCGCTGCGATTCACCACGTTGTCGCCCTTGAGCGCCGACATGGGCACGAAATGGATGTCCTTGGCGCTCAGGTCGATGCGCTGGGCGAAGGCCAGGTAGTCGTCCTTGATGCGCTCGAACACGGCTTCGTCGAAACCCAGCAGGTCCATCTTGTTGACGGCGACCACGATGTGCTTGATGCCCAGCAGCGAGGCGATGTAGCTGTGGCGGCGGGTCTGGGTCTGGATGCCGTAGCGGGCATCGACCAGGATGATCGCCAGGTCGCAGGTGGAAGCCCCGGTGGCCATGTTGCGGGTGTACTGCTCATGGCCGGGGGTGTCGGCGATGATGAACTTGCGCTTGGCGGTGGAGAAGTAGCGGTAGGCCACGTCGATGGTGATGCCCTGCTCGCGCTCGGCCTGCAGGCCGTCCACCAGCAGCGCCAGGTCGACCTCCTCGCCGGTGGTGCCCACCTTCTTGGAATCGCGGGTGATGGCTTCCAGATGATCCTCGTAGATCATCTTGGAGTCGTGCAGCAGACGCCCGATCAGGGTGCTCTTGCCGTCGTCGACGTTGCCGCAGGTGAGGAAGCGCAGCAGCTCCTTGCGTTCGTGCTGCGCGAGGTAGGCCAGGATGTCCTGGCCGATCAGATCGGATTGGTGCGACATCTTAGAAATACCCCTGACGTTTCTTCTCTTCCATGGACCCGGCGCCATCGTGGTCGATGACCCGGCCCTGGCGTTCGGAGGTGCGGGTGAGCAGCATCTCCTGGATGATGTCCGTCAGCGTGGTCGCCTGGGACTCCACCGCGCCGGTCAGGGGGTAGCAGCCAAGGGTACGGAAGCGCACCTGGCGCTTGTGGATGCGCGCCTTCTCCTCGGGCGAGAGGTGCTCGAGGATACGGTCGTCGTCGATCATGAGCAGGGTGCCGTTCTTCTCGATCACCTCGCGCTCGGCGGCGAAGTACAGCGGCACGATCGGGATGCCTTCGAGGTAGATGTACTGCCAGATGTCCAGCTCGGTCCAGTTGGACAGCGGGAACACCCGGATCGACTCGCCCTTGTTGGTCTTGCCGTTGTAGATGTTCCACAACTCGGGACGCTGGTTCTTCGGGTCCCAGCGGTGCTTGCTGTCGCGGAAGGAGTAGACGCGCTCCTTGGCACGGGACTTCTCTTCGTCGCGGCGGGCACCACCGAAGGCGGCGTCGAAACCGTACTTGTCCAGCGCCTGCTTGAGGCCCTGGGTCTTCATGATGTCGGTGTGCTTGGCGCTGCCATGGGTGAAGGGATTGATACCCTGGGCGACCCCTTCCGGATTCTTGTGCACCAGCAGGTCGAGGCCCATGTCGGCGACCATGCGGTCGCGGAATTCGTACATGGCCTGGAATTTCCAGCCGGTGTCCACGTGGAGTACCGGGAATGGCAGCTTGCCGGGAAAGAAGGCCTTGCGGGCCAGGTGCAGCATCACGGCCGAGTCCTTGCCGATGGAATACAGCATGACCGGATTGTCGAACTCGGCGGCCACTTCACGGATGATGTGGATGCTTTCCGCCTCAAGTTGTTTGAGGTGCGTCTGTTTGTCGAGCATGGCTACTCACGATTGCAGAAAGGTGGCCTAAGAGGTGTCCGTTGCGGCATCCAGTTGCCTGGATGCATCCGGACGGGGCGGGCCGTGGACGAACCTCAACCTTACCATAGGCTACGGTTATGGCTTGCCGACCCATTTAGAACCAGAAGTTCTATGCTTATGACGCTCAGGCGGGGTTGTCGCAGTCGATGAAGCGATGCTCTATCCCCAGTTGCGCCGCCAGGTAGTCGCCCAGCGCCTGCACGCCATAGCGCTCCGTCGCATGGTGGCCGGCGGCGAAGAAGCTCACGCCGTTCTCCCGGGCGCTGTGTACCGTCTGCTCGGAGACCTCGCCGGTCAGGTAGGCGTCCACGCCGGCGGCGATGGCCTGGTCGATGTAACCCTGGGCACCGCCGGTACACCAGGCCAGCCGCCGGATCGACCGCCCCCCGTCGACCACCAGGGGGGCGCGCTGCAGGACCGTGGCGACCTGGCGGGCGAAGGCCTCGGCGGACAGCGGCTGGGCCAGCTCGCCCTGCCAGATCAGATTCTTGGCATCGCCCGGTAGTGGCTCGATCTGCTGCAGCCCGAGACGCCGCCCCAGCTGGACATTGTTGCCCACCTCGACATGGACATCCAGCGGCAGGTGGTAGGCCAGCAGGCTGATATCGTGGCTGAGCAGCGTCTTGATCCGCCGGTGCTTCATGCCGATGATCCGGGCATCCTCGTTTTTCCAGAAATAGCCGTGATGCACCAGGATGGCATCGGCCCCGGCGGCTACGGCGGCGTCCAGCAGTTGCTGGGAGGCGGTCACGCCAGTGACCAGCAGCCGGATCGGGGCACGGCCCTGGACCTGCAGGCCATTGGGGCAATAATCCTGGATGCGGGCGCTCTCCAGGTAGCGATCGGCAGTCATCACCAGTTCATCAAGGGACAGGGTCACGCGCGGATACCTCCTCGTCGAGGGCGTCGCGCCGGGTTCCCAGGGCCGCGCCGCTCCTTATAATGCCCGCCAGCTTATCCGCCATGTCCCGGGCGGACAAATTCAAGGATGTGACCGATGTACAAGGCTTTGCGGTATCTCGGCTGGCCCGTGGTGTGCGGCGTGCTGGTGGCGATCCTGATCATCCAGCGCTATCCACAGTGGCTGGGCCTGCCCGCCAGTCAGGCGCGGCTCGAATCCGCTCAACCATCCTCCGGTGCCCGCCAGCAGGGACCGGTCTCCTATGCCGACGCGGCCAGTCGCGCCGCGCCGGCCGTGGTGTCCCTGCGCTCGACCAAGGCCGTCAAACGCCCGCAATCCGACTCGGCAAAACCCGAGCGCCCCGGCGCGGCCAAGCCCGCCGAAGAGCTCAGTCTCGGTTCGGCCGTGCTGATGAGCCACGACGGCTACCTGCTGACCAACAACCACGTGACGCTGGACGCCGAGTCCATCGTGGTGGCCCTGGCCGACGGTCGCCAGACCCTGGCCAAGCTGATCGGCAACGACCCGGCCACGGATCTCGCGGTACTCAAGATCGACCTGCCCAACCTGCCGGCCATTTCGGTGGGTGACTCCACCGCCATCCGCATCGGCGACGTGGTGCTGGCCATCGGCAACCCCTTCGGCGTCGGCCAGACCGTGACCATGGGCATCATCAGCGCCACCGGGCGTAATCAGCTGGGCCTCAACACCTACGAGGATTTCATCCAGACCGACGCGGCGATCAACCTGGGCAATTCGGGCGGTGCCCTGGTGGATGCCAACGGCAACCTGATCGGCATCAACACCGCCATCCTCTCCGGTGGTTCCCAGGGCATCGGCTTCGCCATCCCGATCAAGCTGGCGCTGGACGTCATGCAGTCGATCATCCAGCACGGCCAGGTCATCCGCGGCTGGCTGGGCGTGGCGGTGGAGGTCATCACACCCGAGTTGGTGAAGACCTACGGGCTCAAGGTCGATCAGGGCATCGTGGTGACCGACATCGACCCGGAGGGACCGGCGCACAAGGCCGGTCTGCGTTCGGGTGACGTGCTGTTGCGGCTAGCGGGTCAGCCGGTGAAGGACGGGCGCCTGGCGATGAACCAGATCGCCCGCAAGCAACCGGGTGACAGCATCGCCATCGAGGTGCTGCGCCAGGACAAGACCCTGCAGCTCAAGGCCGGCGTTGGCCTGCGCCCGCTCATGGAGAAGGCGCGCTAGCCGCGCGCTACTTTTACAAAGTATCGAGGGCCGCGATCAGCGCCTGGTTCTGCACCGGGGTGCCGATGGTGATACGCAGGAAATCGGCGATGCGCTCCGGGCGGCTGAAGTGGCGGACGATGACGCCGTGCTCGCGCAGCCCCGCCGCCAGCGCCGCACCACCCTTCTGCACGTGGCGGGCGAAGATGAAGTTGGCGGCCGAGGGCAGCACCTCGAAGCCGCGCTCCAGCAGCGCGCTCACCAGCCCTTCCCGACTCTCGATCACCTGGCGGCAGGTCTCGTCGAAATAGGCGCGATCCTCGAAGGCGGCCACCGCACCGGCCAGGGCGAGGCGGTCCAGGGGGTAGGAGTTGAAGCTGTTCTTGATCCGCTCCAGCGCTTCCATCAAAGGTGCCTGCCCCATCGCCAGGCCCACGCGCAAACCGGCCAGGGAACGCGACTTGGACAGCGTCTGGGTCACCACCAGGTTGGGATGGCGGCCGATCAGAGCGACCGCCGATTCGGCACCGAAGTCGACATAGGCCTCGTCCACCACCACCACGGAACTGGGATTGCCAGCCAGAACGCGCTCGATGGCGTCCAGCGCCAGGGCGCTACCGGTGGGCGCATTGGGATTGGGGAAGATGATGCCACCATTGGGCTGCAGATAGTCTTCCGGGACGATCTGGAAATCCTCGTCCAGCGCCGGCGTCTCGAAGGCTATGTCGTAGAGACCGCAGTACACCGGATAGAAGCTGTAGCTGATGTCCGGGAAGAGGATCGGCCGGCCGTGGCCGAACAGGCCCAGGAAGATGTGCGCCAGGACTTCGTCCGAACCGTTGCCGACGAAGACCTGGTCGCTCTGGATACCGTAGTAGCGGGCGACGGCGTCCTTGAGCGCCTGGCCGTTGGGATCGGGATAGAGGCGCAGGTCGTCGGTCGCCGCGGCACGGATGGCCTCCAACGCCCGCGGCGAGGGGCCGTAGGGATTTTCGTTGGTGTTGAGCTTGACCAGGTTGGTCAGCTTGGGCTGCTCACCCGGCACATAGGGCACCAGGTTCTTGACGAAGGGACTCCAGAGTTCGCTCATGCTCACTGCTCCTCTTGAATGCGGTATTCGGCGCTGCGGGCGTGGGCGGTCAAGGACTCGCCACGCGCCAGTACCGAAGCGACTCGACCCAGCGCCGAGGCGCCGCTGGCCGAGCAGTGGATGATCGACGAGCGCTTCTGGAAGTCGTACACACCCAGGGGCGAGGAGAAGCGCGCGGTACCCGAGGTGGGCAGCACGTGGTTCGGGCCGGCGCAATAGTCGCCCAGGGCCTCGGCGGTGTAGCGCCCCATGAAGATGGCACCGGCATGGCGGATCCTGGGTAGCCATTGCTCTGGCTCGGCGACGGACAGCTCCAGGTGCTCGGGGGCGATGCGATTGGCCACCTCGATGGCCTGGGCCATGTCGGTGACCTGGATCAGGGCACCGCGGCCTTCCAGGGAGGCGCGGATGATGTCGGCGCGCTCCATCTCCGGCAGCAGCCGGGCGATGCTGGCCGCCACGGCGTCGAGGAAGGCGGCGTCCGGGCTGACCAGGATGGCCTGGGCGTCTTCGTCGTGCTCGGCCTGGGAAAACAGGTCCATGGCGATCCAGTCGGGATCGGTCTGGCCGTCGCAGACCACCAGGATTTCGGATGGGCCGGCGATCATGTCGATGCCGACCTTGCCGAAGACATGGCGCTTGGCGGTGGCGACATAGATGTTGCCGGGACCGACGATCTTGTCCACCGGCGGTACGCTCTCGGTGCCATAGGCCAGGGCGGCCACGGCCTGGGCGCCACCGATGGTGAAGACGCGGTCGACGCCGGCCAGGGCGGCGGCCGCCAGCACCAGCTCGTTGACCTCGCCGCGCGGCGTAGGCACCACCATGACCACCTCGGGTACACCGGCGACCTTGGCCGGGATGGCGTTCATCAGTACCGAGGAGGGATAGGAGGCCTTGCCGCCGGGTACATAGAGACCAGCACGATCCAGCGGAGTGACCTGCTGGCCGAGCACGGTACCGTCGGCTTCTTGGTATTGCCAGGAGTCCTGGCGCTGCTTCTCGTGATAGCGGCGGACTCGCTCGGCTGCGGCCTCCAGTGCGATGCGCTGCTCCGGCGTGATGCGGGTCAGGGCTTCTTCGAGGCGCGCGCGCGGCAGGATGAGATCGCTCATGACCGTCGCCTGGACGCCGTCGAAGCGGCGGGTGTATTCGAGCAGCGCGGCGTCGCCCTGATGGCGCACGTCGGCGATGATCGCCAGGACCCGCTGATTGATATCGGCGTCGGACACCCCTTCCCAGCTCAGCAGATGATCCAGATGCTCGGCGAAATCCGGAGCGGCGGCGACGAGTCGGCGGATGGCGAGCGGAGCGGTCATGGCGGGTCCTCTTCAGGATGAGCGAAAGGGGCGCCCGAGAGTAACAGCCGGCTCCGTGTGGGCGCCCGACAATTTGGCTATGGCACGGATAGGCGAAGCTGGAGGGACCAAATCAGCCTGGGCCGGATTCAGTATGCCGGCCAGGACTCAGGCTCTCAGGCGCCGCGCGCCTCGACGGCGTGGCGCAGAGTCTCGATGAGGGCCTGGATGCGGCCATGCTGCATCTTCATCGAGGCCTTGTTGACGATCAAGCGCGAGCTGATGTGGGCGATCAGCTCCTGGGGTTCGAGACCATTCGCCTTGAGGGTGTTGCCGGTGTCGACCACGTCGATGATCTTGTCGGCCAGCCCCACCAGCGGTGCCAGCTCCATGGAGCCGTACAGCTTGATGATGTCGACCTGGCGACCCTGCTCGGCATAGTAGCGCTTGGCGACGTTGACGAACTTGGTCGCCACCCGCAGCCGGCCACGTGGCACCGGAGCACCCACGGCACCCGCGGTCATCAGCTTACAGCGGGCAATGCGCAGGTCCAGGGGCTCGTAGAGACCATCGCCACCGTACTCCATCAGCACGTCCTTGCCGGCCACCCCCAGGTCCGCGGCGCCATGCTCCACGTAGGTGGGCACGTCGGTGGCGCGGACGATGAGCAGACGCACATCCTCCTGGGTGGTCGGGATGATGAGCTTGCGGCTCTTGTCCGGATTCTCGGTCGGCGCGATCCCCGCCGCCGCCAGCAGCGGCAGGGTGTCGTCGAGGATACGGCCCTTGGACAGGGCGATGGTCAGCATCGGAGGTCCTTACTTGGGCGTACGGCGGATCTTGGCGCCGAGCAGCTGGAATTTCTCCTCGATGCATTCGTAGCCGCGGTCGATGTGGTAGATGCGATCGATCAGGGTATCGCCCTCTGCCACCAGGGCCGCGATGACCAGGCTCGCCGAGGCGCGCAGGTCGGTCGCCATGACCGGGGCGGCCTTGAGGCTGGGCACACCGGTGACGATGGCGGCATTGCCTTCGATGACGATGTTGGCGCCCATGCGCACCATCTCGTGCACGTGCATGAAGCGGTTCTCGAAGATGGTTTCCACCACGGTACCGGTGCCTTCGGCGACGGCGTTCATGGAAATGAACTGCGCCTGCATGTCGGTGGGGAACGCCGGGTAAGGCGCCGTGCGGATGTTCACCGCGCGGGGGCGATTGCCCTTCATGTCCAGTTCGATCCAGTTGCTGCCGGTGGCGATGTGGGCACCTGCCTCTTCCAGCTTGGCCAGCACGGCTTCGAGAATGGTCGGATCGGTGTCCTTGAGCTTGACGCGACCGCGGGTAGCCGCAGCGGCCACCAGGTAGCTGCCGGTCTCGATGCGGTCGGGGAGCACTGAGTAGGTGGCGCCGCCGAGGCGCTCGACGCCTTCCACGGTAATGGTATCGGTGCCAGCGCCCTTGATGTTGGCACCCATGGCGATCAGGCAGTTGGCCAGATCCACCACTTCGGGCTCACGGGCGGCGTTCTGGATGACGCTGCGACCCTTGGCCAGGGTGGCGGCCATCAGCACGTTCTCGGTACCGGTCACGCTGACGGTATCGAAATAGTAGTGGGCACCGCGCAGACCGCCGGCCGGGGCCTTGGCCTTGATGTAGCCGCCTTCGACGGTGATCTTCGCGCCCATGGCTTCCAGGCCGCGCAGGTGCAGGTCGACCGGACGCGAACCGATGGCGCAACCGCCGGGCAAGGCGACTTCCGCTTCGCCGAAACGGGCGACCATCGGACCCAGTACCAGGATGGAGGCACGCATGGTCTTGACCAGTTCGTAAGGCGCGACCAGCGTCTTGATGCTGGAGGCATCGACCTCGACATTGAGCTTCTCGCCAATGATGGGCTGGACGCCCATGCGGCCGAACAGCTCGATCATGGTGGTGATGTCATGCAGGTGCGGCAGGTTGGCGACGGTCACCGGGGTATCGGCGAGCAGGGTCGCAGCCAGGATCGGCAGGGCGGAGTTCTTGGCCCCGGAAATGCGAATTTCACCGTTCAGGCTATTGCCGCCGGTAATGATCAGTTTGTCCATAGCGAGTTCTCGGCGCTGCGAATCAGGCGCGTTCGGCCCAGGCGGCGCGGGTGAAGAATTTCATGGTGACAGCGTGGATGCTGCCATCGGCGATCTGCGGCTGGAGATGGGAGTAGACCTGCTGCTGACGCTTGACCGGGCTGAGGGCCTGGAGCTCGTCGCTGATCAGGTAGAGCTGGAAGTTGCAGCCCTCGCCTTCCACTTCGACCTGGGTATCGGCCAGTTTCGCCTCCAGGAGGCTTTTGACTTCTTGGGCCTGCATGGCGGCACCTCGGCAATCTAGTACAGCCGGCGATCATACAAAAAAACCGGCTGTACGGCGACTGCAATGACCGTCAGGCGTGAGCCTGGTCCGCGAGGGGGAGCAACTCCAGAGCATCCGAGACATCGGCGATCTGCCGTAGCTCGGAGGGCAGGTTGGCGATAGTGAGGGACCGACCCGCGGCCTGGGCATCACGCACCCAGGCCAGCAGCAGCGCCAGGCCGGCGCTGTTGGAGTGCTCGACTCCCGCGCAGTCCAGTACCAGCGGACCGCTGCACTGCCCGATCAGCGCCCCACCCTGCTCGCGCAGGGTCGGCACATTAGCGTGATCGAGGACGCCCGACAGTTGCAGTCGGGCGCCTTCGCCGGTGATGGCGGCGCGGCTCACGAACCAACCTTGGCCTTCTGGGCCTCGGGAGAATCCTTGGCCTTGGCCACGGTGCCCGCCCAGTTGTCGATGGTCTTGTTCAGGTCGCCGTTGTTGTCCTGCATTGCCTGGGCGAACTGGTCACGGAACAGCTTGCCAAGGTTCAGGCCGTTGATGATGACGTTGCGTACCTTCCAATCATCACCCTGCTTGACCATGCTGTACTGCACCGGATACACGGCGCCGTTGTTGCCCTTGACCTCCATGCCGACGCTGGTGCGGTCGGGGCCGTCGGACGGGCCTTCCGGCAGCACGCGGATACCCTGGTTGTTGTATTCCAGCAGAGCGTTGCCATAGAACTGCATCAGGCTGCGCTTGAAGTTTTCCTGGAAGCGCGCCATCTGCTCGGGGGTGGCACCGCGGCTGTAGCGCACGGTCATGATGCTGCGGGAGATCCCCTCGGCGTCCACCACCGGACCGAGGATGCCGTTGAGCGATTCGTAGAAGGCTTCGGGGTTACTGCGGTACTTGTCGCGATTGGCCTGGAGGTCCGACAGCAGGGTATTGGTGGTCTGCTGGATCACGTCGTGGGCCGAGGGCGCCGCCTGGGAGACCAGGGGCAGCAGGGCCAGGATCGCGATCACTCCGTGACGAATTAGCTTGAGCATGGAAAAGCCTCTCATCATTTATTGGCGGAAGAGTCTTTATTGACCGAGTTGAGCAGGAATTTGCCGATCAGATCCTCGAGAACCAGCGAGGATTGTGTGTCACGAATGGTCGAGCCGTCCTTGAGTACCTGCTCGTCGCCACCGACGCTGATGCCAATGTACTTCTCGCCGAGCAGGCCGGCGGTCAGGATCGAGGCGATGGAGTCGGTCGGCAGGTTGTCCACCTGCTGGTCGATCTGCATGGTGACCCGGCCGCGGTAGCTGTTGCGGTCGAGGTCGATGGCGGTGACCTTGCCGATGGTCACGCCCGACAGCGTCACCCGCGATCTCACAGTGAGACCGGCGATGTTGTCGAAGTAGGCATAGACCTTGTAGGTGTCGCGATGGTCGCTCATCGTCAGACCGCTTACCCGCAGCGCCAGCAGCAGCAGTGCGAGCACGCCGGCCAGCAGGAAGAGTCCGACACCGATTTCCTGGGTGCGGGTTTGCATCAGAGATCTCCAAACATCAGGGCGGTAAGAATGAAGTCGAGGCCGAGCACGGCGAGCGACGCATAGACGACGGTACGGGTAGTGGCGCGACCGATGCCTTCGGAAGTCGGCTCGCAGTCATACCCCTGGAAGACGGCGACCCAGGTCACCACGAAGGCGAACACCAGGCTCTTGATCACGCCATTGAGCACATCGCTGAGCATCACGCTGTTCTGCATGGTGGCCCAGAAGGAGCCGTCGTAGACGCCGAGCCAGTCGATGGCGACCATGGCGGCGCCCCAGATGCCCACCACGCTGAACATGGCGGCCAGCAGCGGCATGGAGATGAAGCCGGCCCAGAAGCGCGGCGCGACGATGTACTTGAGCGGGTCCACGCCGATCATTTCCAGGCTGGACAGCTGCTCGGTGGATTTCATGTTGCCGATCTCGGCGGTCAGGGCGGAGCCTGCCCGGCCGGCGAACAACAAGGCGGTCACCACCGGGCCGAGTTCGCGCAGCAGGGTCAGGGCGACCATCTGTCCCACGGCCTGCTCGGAGCCGTACTTGACCAGGATGTTGTAGCCCTGCAGGGCTATCACCATGCCGATGAAGAAGCCTGAAACCACGATGATCGGCAGCGACAGCACCCCTACCGAATAGAGCTGCTTGCCCAGCAGTTGCAGGCCGCTGCCTGCGCCACCGCGGCCGAATACCGCCAATACCAGCACGATCACCGAGCGGCCGATGGCCGCCACGACGTCCAGCCCGGCGCGGCCCAGCCGACGAATCCGCTCCATGGCGGAGACCTTACGCATCAGTGTTTCCCCAGCAAGGCATCGCGCAGATCCGGCGCGGCGAAGTGGAAGGGTACCGGGCCATCGGGGATGCCCTGCATGAACTGGCGCACCCGTGGATCCGGGGATTCGCGCAGTTCCTTCGGCGTGCCCTGCCCCAGCACCTTGGTATCACCCACCACATAGAGGTAGTCGGCGATGCTGGCGGTCTCGGCCAGGTCGTGGGAGACCACGATACTGGTCAGGCCCAGGGCCTGGTTGAGCAGGCGGATCAGCCGCACCAGCACGCCCATGGCGATGGGATCCTGACCGACGAAGGGCTCGTCGTACATGAGGATCTGCGGGTCCAGGGCGATGGCGCGTGCCAGGGCGACCCGGCGCTTCATGCCGCCGGAGAGCTCGTCCGGCATCAATTCGACGGCACCGCGCAGACCTACGGCCTGCAACTTGAGCAGGACGATGTCGCGGATCATTTCCTCGGGCAGCTTGGTGTGCACGCGCAAGGGGAAGGCCACGTTCTCGAAGACGTCGAGATCGGTGAACAGCGCACCGCTCTGGAACAGCACTCCCATTTGCCGGCGCATCTCGAACAGTTCGCCGCGGGATAGCTGCGGCAGGTTGGCGCCATTGACCCAGATCTCGCCGGCGCTCGGCCGCAATTGGGCGGCGATCAACCGCAGCAAGGTGGTCTTGCCACTGCCGGACGGCCCCATGATCCCGGTGACCTTGCCCCGCGGGATGCGGATATCGACCCGGTCGTAGATGAGACGCGTGCCGCGTTTGAAGGAAACGCCCTTCAACTCCACGGCGTACGGGCTATCGACGGTCATCGAAACTCCTAAGGTTCAACTCTGTGCAAGGAGACGTCGCTCCGCTGCGTCAGGGCACGCCTTGCTCGCTGGCGACGGCCCGTGAAAAAAGGCGGCACTATAGCATTCGTCTGTCGATACCCTCGACCTGAGCTGACATTGCTGCCGGTCGCGGCTTTGCGCATATAATTTCCGATTATTCCGTCACCTGCCTTCTGACCCATGTCCGACTCAATAGATTTCATCGCATCCGCCAAGCGCACCATAGAGGTAGAGCGAGCGGCGGTGGCCGCCCTCGGCGAACGCGTCGACGCGACCTTCTCCCAAGCCTGTCGCCTGCTGCTGGAATGCCGAGGCCGCATTGTCGTGCTGGGCATGGGCAAGTCCGGTCATGTCGGCAACAAGATCGCCGCCACCCTGGCCAGCACCGGCAGCCCGGCCTTCTTCGTCCACCCGGCCGAAGCCAGCCATGGCGACATGGGCATGATCACCCGTGACGACGTCATCATCGCCATCTCGCAGTCGGGTACCTCGAGCGAGATCCTCACCCTGCTGCCGCTGATCAAGCGGCTGGGCGTGCCCCTGGTCAGTTTCGCCGGCAACGCCGTCTCCCCGCTGGCCAAGGCCGCCGACGTGAACCTGGACACCAGCGTCGCCACCGAGGCCTGCCCGCTCAACCTGGCGCCGACCTCCTCCACCACCGTCGCCCTGGTCCTGGGCGATGCCCTGGCCATCGCCCTGCTGGAAGCCCGCGGCTTCACTGCCGAGGATTTCGCCTTCTCCCATCCAGGCGGCGCCCTGGGGCGGCGGCTGCTGCTCAAGGTCGAGAATGTCATGCATGCCGGCGCCGACCTGCCACGGGTGAGCGAGGACACCCTGGTGTCCGATGCGTTGCTGGAGATGTCGCGCAAGGGCCTGGGCATGACCAGTGTGATCGGTACCGATGGCCGACTGGCCGGCATCTTCACCGATGGCGACCTGCGTCGGGCGCTGGATCGCGGCATCGACGTGCGTACCACGCCCATCGCAACCGTCATGACCCGTGGTGGTCGAACGGCCAGGGCGCAGATGCTCGCCGCCGAAGCGCTCAAGATCATGGAAGAGTACAAGATCAACGCCCTGGTGGTGGTCGACGAGGACCGGCGACCGATCGGCGCCCTCAACATGGGCGACCTGCTACGCGCCGGGGTGCTGTAGGCCGGGTTATACTGAACGGCCGCTGTGCTCGAAAAACGTGTTCAACCGCCGCCACCTTGCGCGGCCCACTACAGGTAGCCTCATGTTTGGCAGTTTGCGCCGCCCCGTGCTGTTGGTCCTGATCGCCGCCGCGCTCATCGCGATCGGCTACTGGAACATCCTGCCGCAGCGCTTCGTCGACGCCCCGTCCTCGACGAATCCGCAAGACAACGCCATCGATGGCTATGCGCTCAATACGCGGACGATTCAGTATCGCCTGGACGGCAAGGTGCAATACGAACTCAAGGCCGAGCGCAGCGAACACGTCAAGGCCACCGACGTCACCCTGGTGACTCGCCCCGACATGCTGGCCTTCCGCGGGACCGACTTTCCCTGGCATATCCGCAGCGCCCGGGCCGAAGTGGCGCCTGGCGGCAGCCAGGCAGAGCTGATCGACGACGTGCGCGTGGAGCGAACCGATGAGAAAGGCCGCCCGGTGGTGCTGACCACTACTCGTATGACGGTCTTTCCCGACAAACAATATGCGCAAACAGAGCAAGCCGTTAGAATCGACGCTGCCAATGGGGTGACGACGGCCAAAGGCATGAAAGCTTATCTAGAAGACGGCAGAATGCTCCTGCTGTCCAACGTAAGAGGCCAGTATGAGGTTCGTTAAAACCCTCCCCTTTCTGTTCACCCTCGGCGCTACCCTGGGCAGTGCCGCGGCTTGGGCCCTGCCGACCGATCGCAACCAGCCGATTCGCGTGCAGGCCGACAGTGCCGAACTCGATGACAAGCAGGGCGTGGCCGTGTATCGCGGTGACGTGGTCATCACCCAGGGCAGCATGAAGATCACCGGCAACACCGTGACCTTGACCCAGGACAACCAGGGCAACATCAAGGTCGCCACCGCCGTGGGCAAGCCGGCGTACTACGAGCAGAAGCCCTCGGCGGACAAGGACATCGTCAAGGCCTATGGTCTGACGATCCAATACTTCGCCCAGGAAAACCGCATCATCCTGATCGACCAGGCCAAGGTGGTCCAGCAGGGCAACACCTTCGAAGGCGAGAAGATCGTCTACGACACCCAGCGCCAGATCGTGAATGCCGGCCGCGCCAACGGCAGCAAGGTCACCACGCCGCGGCCGCGGATCGACATGGTCATCCAGCCCAAGGACCAGCAGCCGGGGCAGGGACAATGACGGTAACGCTCAAAGCCCAGCATCTGGCCAAGAGCTACAAGGGTCGTCAGGTCGTCCGCGACGTCAGCCTCAGCATCGACAGCGGCCAGATCGTCGGCCTGCTCGGCCCCAACGGCGCCGGCAAGACCACCTGCTTCTACATGATCGTCGGCCTGGTCAAGGCCGATCAGGGCCGGGTGCTGATCGACGACCAGGACGTCACCGCCCTGCCCATGCACGGCCGGGCCCGCGCCGGGATCGGTTATCTGCCGCAGGAAGCCTCGATTTTCCGCAAGCTGACCGTGGCCGACAACATCCTCGGCATCCTCGAAACCCGCAAGGACCTGGACAAGGCCGGGCGGCTGCGCGAGCTGGAAGGCCTGCTGCAGGAATTCCACATCACCCACATCCGTGACAACCGTGGCATGAGCCTGTCCGGTGGCGAACGCCGCCGTGTCGAGATCGCCCGCGCGCTGGCCACGGCGCCCAAGTTCATCCTGCTGGACGAACCCTTCGCCGGCGTGGACCCCATCTCGGTGGGTGACATCAAGCAGATCATCCGCCACCTCAAGGCCAAGGGCATCGGCGTCCTCATCACCGACCACAACGTCCGGGAAACCCTGACCATCTGCGAGACAGCCTACATCGTCAACGACGGCCAGCTCATCGCCGAAGGCACCGCCGAGGAAGTCCTCGCCAACGACCTGGTGAAGGAAGTCTACCTGGGCCACGAATTCCGCCTCTAGGCAAACAGGGCAAAACAAGGCATATAATTTGCTAACGCTCGCAGGTTTCGCGAGGTTCGGTGGCGCTGTTCGCGTCGGTAGACAAGGTGTAATTCCGCAGCCATGAAACCATCGCTAGTCCTCAAGATGGGCCAGCAGCTGACGATGACGCCGCAGCTGCAACAAGCCATTCGTTTGCTCCAGCTCTCCACGCTCGATCTGCAGCAGGAAATCCAGGAAGCCCTGGAATCCAATCCAATGCTCGAGCGCCAGGAGGAAGGCGAAGACTTCGACCAGAGCGAACCCCTGAGCGAAAGCGATGAACTGGCCAACCCCGGCAGCGCCGAGATCAACTTCAAGGAGACGTCGGTCGCCACCAGCGAGATGGCCGACGAGCCCTCCGACTGGAGCGATCGCATCCCCAGCGAATTGCCGGTGGATACCGCCTGGGAAGACATCTACCAGACCAGCGCCAGCAGCCTGCCGAGCAACGACGACGACGAGTGGGACTTCACCACCCGCACCTCGGCCGGCGAGAGCCTGCAGACCCACCTGCTCTGGCAACTCAACCTGGCGCCCATGTCGGACGTTGATCGCCTGGTCGCCCTGGCCATCATCGACGGCATCGACACCGACGGCTACCTGCAGGAGAGCCTGGAGGACATCCACGCCTCCCTCGACCCGGAACTGGAGGTCGATCTCGACGAGGTCGAGGTGGTGCTGCGTCGCGTCCAGCAGTTCGAGCCCGCCGGGGTCGCCGCGCGCAACCTGCGCGAGTGCCTGCTGATCCAGCTGGCCCAGCTGCCGGCCACCCTCCCCCTGCTGGGTGAAGCCAAGCGCCTGGTCGGCGACTACCTGGATCTGCTCGGCAGCCGTGACTACGCGCAGCTGATGCGGCGCATGAAGATCAAGGAAGAGGAACTCAAGCCGGTCATCGAGCTGATCCAGACCCTGCATCCGCGACCGGGCTCCCAGATCGAATCCGGCGAGGCCGAATACGTGGTGCCGGACGTCATCGTCCGCAAGCACAACGAGCGCTGGCTGGTGGAACTCAACCAGGAAGCGGTGCCGCGCCTGCGGGTGAATCCCCAGTACGCCGGCTTCGTCAAACGCGCCGACAGCAGCGCCGACAACACCTACATGCGCAACCAGCTGCAGGAAGCGCGCTGGTTCATCAAGAGCCTGCAGAGCCGCAACGAGACCCTGATGAAGGTGGCGACCCAGATCGTCGAGCACCAGCGCGGTTTCCTCGAATACGGCGAAGAGGCCATGAAGCCGCTGGTCCTGCACGACATCGCCGAGGCGGTGGGCATGCACGAGTCGACAATCTCGCGGGTGACCACGCAGAAATTCATGCACACCCCGCGTGGCATCTACGAACTCAAGTACTTCTTCTCCAGCCACGTCAGCACCGCCGAGGGGGGCGAATGCTCCTCCACCGCCATCCGCGCGATCATCAAGAAACTGGTGGCGGCGGAAAACGCGAAAAAGCCGTTGAGTGACAGCAAGATCGCTGGTTTACTGGAATCGCAAGGTATCCAAGTCGCTCGTCGCACGGTGGCTAAGTACCGGGAATCCTTGGGTATCGCTCCCTCCAGCGAACGCAAGCGTCTGATCTGACGTCTCCTGGTCGCGACCGTAGCCGAGCGCCCCTTGTCCTGTCGGCGAGCAGCTTCGCCGACACAGCCCGGCAATAAGGAGAAGCGGTATGCAAGTCAACATCAGTGGCCATCAGCTTGAAGTGACAGACGCCCTGCGTGACTACATCGGCGAGAAACTCGCCCGCCTCGAAAGACACTTCGACCGGATCACCAACGTCCAGGTCATTCTCGAAGTCGACAAGCTCAAGCAGAAAGCCGAAGCCACTCTCCACGTCGCCGGCGCCGCCGTGGTCGCCAACTCCGAGCATGACGACATGTATGCCGCCATCGATCTCCTGGCCGACAAGCTCGACCGCCAACTGATTAAACACAAGGAAAAATCGATCGAACGTCAGCAGGGCGTAGGCATCCGCTGAGGCTTTGATCGCCGCTTTATGATCAGACTCGAAAACATCCTGACCCCCGGTCGCACCCAGACGGGTGCGCCGGGAGGCAGCAAAGCAGCCGTACTGGAACGCATCGCCGAACTGGCCGCGCAGGAACTGCCCGGCCACGATGCCCAGCACATCTATGATTGCCTGATGGCCCGTGAACGCCTGGGCTCCACCGGCTTCGGCAACGGCATCGCCATCCCCCATTGCCGCCTGGCCGGCCTGCAGCAACCCCTTTGCGTGCTGTTCCATCTGCAACACCCGGTGGATTTCGATTCCCTGGATGGTGCCCCGGTGGATCTGGTGTTCGTCCTGCTGGTGCCCGAAGCCGCCACCGAGCAACACCTTACCCTGTTGCGCCAGATCGCCGGTATCCTGGATCGCGCGGACATCCGCGACCGGCTGCGCAAGGCCAAGGACAGCCAGGCGCTCTATCAGATCGTCGTCGAGGCCCAGAGCGGACACTGACATGCACCTCATCATCGTGAGCGGACGTTCCGGATCGGGCAAGAGTACGGCGCTCAACGTGCTTGAGGACAATGGCTTCTACTGCATCGACAACCTGCCGGCGAGCCTGTTGCCCGATCTCGCCCACCATGCTCTGACCGACATGGAGCGACCACAACCCAAGGTCGCCTTGTCCATCGATGCACGCAATCTCCCGAGTCAGTTGCAACGCTTTCCCGAACTGCTCGAACAGGTGCGCAGTCGCAACATCCGCTGCGATATTCTCTATCTCGACGCCGACGACCAGACGCTGCTCAAGCGCTTTTCCGAGACACGTCGTCGGCATCCGCTGTCCAACCAGGAAAGATCCCTGGCGGAAGCCATCCAGGATGAGCAGGTGCTGTTGTCGCCCATCGCCGACCTGTCCGACCTGAAGATCGACACCACCCACCTGAATCTCTATCAGCTGCGCGACATGCTCAAGCTGCGCCTGCTCAACGCGCCGGAGCCCGGTACCGCCTACCTGGTGGAGTCCTTTGGCTTCAAGCGAGGCCTGCCGGTGGATGCGGACATGGTGTTCGACGTGCGCTTCCTGCCCAATCCCTACTGGAAACCGGAACTGCGCGACTTTTCCGGTCTGGACGCCCAGGTGCGGGAATATCTCGAGCAACAGCCCGAGGTAGAGACCCTGTACAATGACATCCGCGATTACCTGGTGAAGTGGCTGCCGCGTTTCGCGGCCAACAACAGGTCCTATGTGACCGTCGCCATTGGCTGTACCGGTGGCCATCACCGCTCGGTCTACCTGGCCGACCGCCTGGGTCGCGAACTCAAAGACCTGCTCAAGAACGTCCAGATCCGTCATCGCGATCTCTGACGCCCGTTTTTCGCTTCGACAAGGACAGACTCAATGCCTGCCCAACAGATCACCATCATCAACAAGCTGGGCCTGCATGCCCGCGCGGCCGCCAAGTTCGTCGGCGTGGCCGGACGCTTTCCCGCCAGCGTGCGGGTAGGCCGCAGTGGCGAGCCGCCGGTCGATGGCAAGAGCATCATGGCAGTCATGATGCTGGCCGCCGGCAAGGGTACGGTGCTGCAGCTGGAAACGGAGGGCGAGCAAAGCGACGAAGCCATGCGCGCCCTGGTCGAGCTGATCAACAACTACTTCGACGAAGGTGAATGACCGGTATCCGTAACCAGGCCCTGACGTTCATCCATGAAAAAGCCGCCCTAGGGCGGCTTTTTCTATTGCACGTCGACTCAGGCGTTCAGCGCCGCTTCGTAGCGACGGGACACTTCCGGCCAGTTGATGACGTTGAAGAAGGCGCCGATGTACTCGGGACGACGGTTCTGGTAGCGCAGGTAGTAGGCGTGCTCCCAGACGTCCAGGCCGAGGATCGGGGTGTTGCCGGTCATCAGCGGGCTGTCCTGGTTACCGGTGCTTTCCACCACCAGCTTCTTGGCGGGGGTGACGCTCAGCCAGGCCCAGCCGCTGCCGAAGCGGGTCAGGGCAGCCTTGGTGAAGGCTTCCTTGAAGGCGTCGAAGCCGCCCAACTGGGACTCGATGGCCTCGGCCAGGGCGCCCTCGGGCTTGCCACCGGCGTTGGGGGCCATCACGGTCCAGAACAGGCTGTGGTTGGCATGGCCGCCACCGTTGTTCTGCACGGCGCCACGCTTGTCCTGGGGCAGCTTGTCCAGCTGACGAACCACTTCTTCAGCCGGCAGGTTGGCGAACTCGGTGCCTTCCAGCGCAGCATTCAGGTTGTTGATGTAGGTCTGGTGGTGCTTGGTGTGGTGGATTTCCATGGTCTGGGCATCGACGTGCGGTTCCAGCGCGTCGTAGGCGTAGGGCAGCTGAGGCAGAGTGTGCGACATACGGATTGTCTCCATGGTGGCTTTGGTATGGACCCGTCGCGGCGAGGCGACGGGAAGTACGGCTGGTGCGCAGTAGCGCCCCGACTGACCGTAGGCCCGTTCGGTCAAAGGATCCGACCGAACGGGCTATGTCCTAGTGCATTGCTAGGATACTAACGAGTATCGGGGTGAGCTGTCTCGAATTCGACCGGATTTTCTCACGGCGGCTCCCCGGATGTCGTTTTCAGCTCCCGGCCAGGGTCATGCCCTCGATCAGCACCGAGCCGGTCCGCAGGCTGCCTCGACGCTCCACGTCGCTGCCGACGGCGACGATCTGGCGGAACATGTCCCCCAGCCGACCGGCAATGGTGACCTCCTGGACCGGGAACTGGATCTCGCCGTTCTCGATCCAGAAGCCACCCGCACCGCGGGAATAGTCGCCAGTGACCAGGTTGGTGCCCTGCCCCATCATTTCCGTGACCAGGAAGCCCGTGCCCATCTGGCGGATCAGCTCGGCCTGGTCGGCGGCGCCGTGGCTGACGTGCAGGTTGTGCACACCGCCAGCGTTGGCGGTGCTCTGCATGCCCAGCTTGCGCGCGGAGTAGCTGCCGAGCACATAGGACACCAGTTGGCCGTTCTCGACGAAGGGCTTGGCATAGGTGGCCAGGCCCTCGCCATCGAAGGCCGCGCTACCCAGGGCGCGTGGCAGGTGGGGTCTTTCGTCCAGGGTCAGCCAAGCGGGAAACAGCTGTTGCCCCAGGGCGCCTTCGAGGAAGGAGGACTTGCGATAGAGGTTGCCGCCAGAAATGGCGGCGAGGAAGGTACCGAATAGCCCAGCAGCCATCTCCGGGGAGAACAGCACCGGCACCTTGGCGGTGGGCACCGGCCGTGCGCCCAGGCGGCTCACGGCACGCTCGGCGGCGCGGCGACCGATCTCTTCGGCGCTCAGCAATTGGCTACCGACGCGATTGACGTCATAGTAGTAGTCGCGCTGCATGGCCTCGCCGCTGCCGGCGATCATCACGCAGCTCAGGCTGTGGCGGGTACTGGCATAGCCGCCGACGAAACCGTGGCTGTTGCCGTACACCCGGCACCCCTGGTGGGTGTTGAAGGTGGTGCCGTCGGCATTGCCGATGCGACTGTCGGCGGCATAAGCCGCCGCTTCGCAGGCCAGCGCCTGCTCGATGGCCTGCTCCGGGGTGATGTCCCAGGGATGATAGAGGTCGAGATCGGGCAACTCGCCGCGCGCCATCAGCTCGGCGTCGGCCAGCCCCGCGCAGGGGTCTTCCGAGGTGTGCTTGGCGATGGCCAGGGCTGCCGCCACCGTCTCGCGGATCGCCTCCGGACCAGTGGCGGAGGTGCTGGCCGAGCCCTTGCGCTGGCCCACGTAAAGGGTGATGCCGAAGCCCTGGTCGCGGTTGAACTCGACCGTCTCCACCTCGCCCTTGCGGACGGAGGTGGACAGCCCCTGGTCGACCGAGACGGCCACCTCGCCAGCGCTGGCGCCCTGGCGGCGGGCTTCGGCGAGGATAACCTCGACCTGCTCGCGCAATTCGGGAAGCGCGGCGGGACCCACGGCAGCGTTGCGATTCATGACGTTCTCCTTACGGACGGCGCCGGCCAGGCCGGACAACCGTGCGGCAACTCGTTATGATGGCGCCCATTCTTAGCTGGACCCCATAGTTCATGGTTGATTCTTACGACGACGACGCGCCGCTGGGCGAAAAGAGCAAGACGCAGGTCAAGCGCGAGCTGCATGCGCTGCAGGACCTCGGTGAACGCCTGGCTGGCCTGCCGGCCGAGCAACTGGACCGCCTGCCACTGACCGATCCGCTGCGCAAGGCGCTGGCGGAAGCGCCCAAGCACAAGACGCACATCGCGCGCAAACGGCATGTGCAGTACCTGGGCAAGCTGATGCGCGACCAGGACCTGGAAGCCATCCTGGCGCTGGCCGACCAGATGGACAGCTCGACCCGGCAGTACAACGAGCGCTTCCACGCCCTGGAGCGCTGGCGCGACCGCCTGATCGCCGAGGGCGACGCGGCGCTGGAGGCCTTCGTGGCGCTGTACCCGGAGACCGACCGCCAGCACCTGCGCGGCTTGGTGCGCCATGCCCAGCACGAGGCGGCGCACAACAAGCCGCCCGCTGCCGCGCGCAAGGTCTTCAAGTACATCCGCACCCTCGACGAGACCCAGCGCGGCCTGCGCTAGGTTTTCGTTGGCTCTGGCCACGGCCGGCATCGGCATCAGGCGCCGGTGCCGCCCACGGTGATGGCGTCGATCTTCAGCGTCGGCTGACCCACGCCCACCGGCAGCGACTGGCCGTCCTTGCCGCAGGTGCCCACCCCGGCATCCAGGGCCAGGTCGTTGCCGACCATGGATACCCGGTTCATGACCTCGGGCCCGTTGCCGATCAGGGTGGCGCCCTTCACCGGGCGACCCAGTTTGCCGTTCTCGATCAGGTAGGCCTCGTTGGTGGTGAAGACGAACTTGCCGCTGGTGATGTCCACCTGGCCGCCACCCAGACTGGCGCAATAGATGCCCTTTTCCACCGAGGCGATGATCTCGGCCGGATCGCTCTGGCCGGCGAGCATGTAGGTGTTGGTCATGCGCGGCATCGGCAGGTGGGCGTAGGATTCGCGCCGGCCGTTGCCGGTGGGCGCCACGCCCATCAGCCGGGCGTTGAGCTTGTCCTGCATGTAACCCTTGAGGATGCCGTTCTCGATCAGCACGTTGTAGCCACTGGGGGTGCCCTCGTCGTCGATGGACAGCGAGCCACGCCGATCCGGCAGGGTTCCGTCGTCGACGATGGTGCATAGCGAGGAGGCCACCTGGCGACCGAGCTGGCCGCTGTAGTTGGAGCTGCCCTTGCGGTTGAAGTCGCCTTCCAAGCCGTGGCCGACCGCCTCGTGCAGCAGTACGCCGGACCAACCGGCGCCCAGCACCACCGGCAGGGTACCGGCCGGGGCCGCGGTGGCTTCCAGATTGACCAGTGCCTGGCGCACGGCTTCGCGGGCATAGCCGAGGGCGCGGTCGTCGACCTGGAAATAGCGGTAGTCGCTGCGTCCACCGCCGCCGCTGTTGCCGCGCTCGCGGCGGCCGTTCTGCTCGACGATGACGCTCACCCCCAGGCGTACCAGGGGGCGCACGTCGGCGGCCAGGGTGCCGTCGACGGCGGCCACCAGGGTCCGCTCCCAGACGCCGGCCAGGCTGATGGTGACCTGCTGGATGCGCGGATCGAGGGCGCGGGTGGCCTCGTCCAGTTGCTGCAGGAAGGCGACCTTGCTGGCGCGATCCAGCACATCGAGTGGGTTGTCCTGGCCATAGAGACGCTGCGTCGGCTCCACCGCACGGAACGCCTGGACGCGGCCCTCAGCGCCGCTGCGGGAAATGGACCGCGCGGCCTGGGCGGCGAGGTCCAGGGCTTCGCCGGTGATGGCGTTGCTGTAGGCGAAGCCGGTCTTCTCGCCGGATAGCGCCCGCACCCCGACGCCTTGGTCGAGGTGGAAGCCGCCTTCCTTGACGATGCCGTCTTCCAGTAGCCAGGACTCGGAGACGATGCTCTGGAAGTAGAGATCGGCGGCGTCGATACCGGGACCGGCCAGGCGCTGCAGCACCGGTTGCAGATCGTCGACGGCCAGTCCGCCGGGGCTCAGCAGGGCCGAGCCGACGCTCGTCAGGTAATCATTCATGGAAACTCCAGACGACGCCAGGAGGCGTCGGAACGATGAAAGGGGTGCACCTAGTCGCTAGCCTACGCGCGGCGAGTCCGGGTCTCTGATGCAAATGACCAATGGCCGTCATTGGCGTTCAGCCATTCAGGCGCCGGCCAGGCGCGCGGGCGCGAAGCGGCGGTGTTGTTGCAGCGGCATCCGGCGACGCAGGTCGGCCTGGCGCTCGGCATCCCGCTCGATGAGCAGGACCGCCTCGCCACCGGCCTGCACGGCGAGCACCTCGCCCCAGGGGTCCACCGCCATGGCATGGCCCCAGGTGGTACGGCCATTGGCATGCACGCCGCCCTGGGCAGCGCCCAGCAGGTAGCTCTGGGTCTCCACCGCGCGGGCGCGCAGCAGCAACTCCCAGTGCGCCTGGCCGGTGGGTACGGTGAAGGCCGAGGGTGCACTGATCAGCTCCGCCCCGGCGGTGCGCAGGGCGCCGTAGAGTTCGGGGAAGCGCAGATCGTAGCAGACGGTCATGCCCAGGCGGCCGACCGGGGTGTCGACCACGGTGAGGGTCTCGCCGGCCGCATAGTGATCGGATTCGCGATAGCTGCCCTGGCCATCGCTGACGTCGGCATCGAACAGGTGCAGCTTGTCGTAGCGAGCGACGCGGCGGCCCTGGTCGTCGAACAGCAGGGAACAGGCGCAGGGCTTGCCCTGCTGCACGCCGTCGGGCAGCAATGGCAGGGTGCCGGCCAGCAGCCACAAACCCCGCTCGCGTGCCTGGCGGGCGAGCCAGGGCAGGATTTCACCCTCGCCGCACGCCTCCGCCCGGGCCAGTTCGGCGGGGGCCGGGTGACCGATGGCGACGAAGTTCTCCGGCAATACCGCCAGTTGGGCACCGGCATTGGCGGCGCGTTCGAGCAAGCGCTCGGCGACCCGTAGATTGGCCGCCACCGCGGGACCGCTGACCATCTGCAGGATGGCTATGGACATGCGCACTCTCCGGACAGGAGCGTCCATCCTAGGCGGCAGCGCGGCGGTAGGGCAATGCTCAATCGCGCTTGCCCGTGGTCATGGTCGGATTCTGCCAGGGTCCCTCGATGTGGTAGTTGATGCTGGCCATGCGGGTGAGGCGATCGCCGATCAGCCGGTCGACGATGAACAAGGCCCCGCCGATGGCCGGCGCACCGGCGATCAGGGCAGCCAGCGGTAGCGAGTTGCTCACCGGCAGGCCGACCTTGAGATCGGCATCGACGCGGTTGCTGGCCATGTCGAGCAGGCCCTGCAGGCTCATCTCGGCGCCTGGACCACTCAGGGTGATGGGCTTGCGGGTACGGAAGGCGCCCTGCTGGGCATCGAGCACCCCGGTGATGCTGTCGTAGCTCAACCCCTTGCCGAACAGATCGGAGAAGTCCAGGCGCAGCCGACGGCGGATGGATTCGAAATTGAGCAGGCCGAAGATGCGCAGCGCCGAGGCGGTACCCTCCACCTGCTGCAGTTGGCCATTGTTGAAGCGGGCGTCGAGGCTGCCGTTGAGGCGGGCCAGGGCGACGTAGGCCGGTGAGCCGGGCCAATCGACCCGGGCATCCAGGCGGAAGTCGCGGCTGGTCACGCTGGAGGCGAAGTTCCAGCCCAGCAGGATGTCGGCGATGTTGCCGCCGGAAAGGCGACCTTGGTAATAACTGCGGGTCGCCCCGGGTGCGCCCTCCCAGCGCAGGGCGCCCTGTACCTTGAGGCCACGCAGGTCCAGGTCCAGGGCGTTGAAGTTGGCCCCGGAAGGCGATGGCCTGAGTTGCAGGCGCTGGGCACCGACCAGCCGACCCCCCAGCTCCAGGCGGTCGATGACCAGGTTCAGCGCCGGTAGCTTGCGCGGATCGACGTCGGCCAACGGATCAGGACGCGGCACATCACTGGCCACGGAAGGATCGGCCGGGGTCTGGGGGATGCGCAGCTGCTGCAGGTTGACGTCGATCGGCTGCCCGGTCTGCCGCGGGATACGCACCTGGCCGGTGACCGCCTGGCTGGTCAGCCCGAGCTGCCAGGCGCTGTCCTGGGGTTCATAGGTGAGACGCAGGTCGTCGATCTCCTGGCCGAAGGCGAGGAAGCGGCCGAAGGTGAGATCGCCCCGTCCGAGACTGGAGACATCGGGTCGGTTGCCAGCGCCCTGCCCGCCGCCACCGCCGTCGCCGACCGGTGGCGCGAGGTAGCGCTGATAGACGCCCTGCCAGGCGCTGAGGTCGAATTCCGCGAGACGTCCGCGCAGGTCGTAGCCGGCGTTGGCGGGGAGATTGGCGGTGCCGCCGCCCAGGACGATCTCGCCGCGGCCCTTGGCGACGGCGGCGGGATCGAGCAGCAGCACGGCATCGGCGACGCCCTTGTAGGTCGCCTCGACCCGGCGCTCGCCGTCGTTGAGGGCCAGGCTGAAGAAGCCTTCCCGCGCCTCGTCGGCGCCCTTGCCGAAGGGAGCCGGCAGATCGATGCTCACTCCGCGCAGATCGGAGGTGACGGCCAGCTCGCTGTGGTCGGCCAGGGTCAGCCCCAGGCGATAGCCCAGCAGCCCCCGCGCCGGCAGCGGCCGATCGCCGCTGCCCAACCAGCGCGCCAGTTGGTCCACGTCCACCCGGCCGTCCAGCACCAGCCGGGTACGGGGGGCATCGGGCTTGCCTTCCGCCAGGGCCTGTCCGCGGAGCGGCTGGTCGAAGGCGCGGGCCTGGATGTCCGGCGCGCTGAGGCCGCTGCGAGTGTCGTAGCGGAAGGCGCCGCGGATGTCGGTGAGAATCAGCTTGGGGTCCGCCAGTTCCAGGCGCGCCTTGTCCGCGGTCAGGTCCACCACCACCACCGGCGGCTGGGCCTTGGCCAGGGGAATGTCCAGGCTCAGGCCGCTGTCGGCGAGCGCCCCCTCCCCCTTCCAGCCGGCGAACACCTTGGCGGTCGGCAGGGGCGCTTCCTGGAGGATCTTCAGGCCATCGCGCACGCTGCTGTCGAGCCGGGCAGTGAGCTTGAGGTGCGGTGCGCTGCCGTCATGCAGCAGCGGGATGAATGCCTCGACGTCCCGTACCCGGGTATCGAGGATGCGCCCTTCCGGGACCTGGACCTTGACCCCGTCGTTTTCGATGAAGACATCGCCCCGGGCCTGGCGCAGGGCCGGCCAGCCCGGCTGGTAGGCCAGCTGGGCATCGTGCACGCGGAAGAACAGGCTCATGGTGCGGGAATGCGCCGGCGAGCCGTGGCGCAGGGAGCCCTGGTACTGGTAGATGGCCTCGTCGATCCGGCCGCCGACGATGGCGGTGCTCAGCCACTGGGCGAGTTCCGGACTGAAGTCCGCCGCCGGCAGGCGGGTGGGCAGGTACTTGCGGGTGTAGCTGGCGTCACCGTCCTTGAGACCGACGCGCAGGTCCATGTAGCTGTCCACCTCCGGATGCCGGCCGAGCTGGATGTGCAGGTCGCCACTGGCCGTGCCTTCCGGCCCGGTGACCTGCATCAGGGCGCTACCCAGAGTGAAGCGCTGGTCGTCGAGACTCCAGGTCAGGCGCGCCTTGGCGGTACGGTAGCGCCAGGGCTCGGGGAAGAGATCGGCCAGGTGCAACATGAAGTCCGAGGTGTCCAGACGCAGCTCGCCGCCGCCCAGGCTGCCGCTCAGGCTGCCGGTGATGCCATCCGCGGCGGGCGCCCCCCGATAGGCGGCGAAGCCCAGCCGCTCGACGTTGGTGGCATAGGTCAGACGCTCCGCCAACGGTTTCTGCGGATAGAGATCGGCATTGAGATTGCGCAGCTGGCCATGGGGGGCCAGCGCCTGCACGGCCTGGGCGACCGGTGCGGGCAAGGGCGCGAGATCCTTGGCCAGGCGCGCGGCCTGGGCGAGATCGAGCTGGTCACCGCGCACCTGCAGGTGCTGGGCGGCGCTGTCGTAGACCAGGCCGAAGCGCCCTTCCAGCGGCTGGCCATCGAGCCGGGACTTGAGCGCCAGGGCTACCTGCTGAGGGGCCGCGGTACCGTCCTGGGCCACGTCCAGCTGCAGCGCCTCCAAGCGCACCGGGGCGCGCTCGGCGTAGGCCAGGGTCAAGTCGGCAGCGCGCAATTGCAGGCGCGAGCGCTGCAGGCGCCCCTCGGCCCAGTCGAACCAGAGCTCGCCTTCCGCCTGCGCCCGGCGGAGCTGCCACTGCTGCAGCAATTCCGCCGGGACCCAGCGCGACCAGTCGCTGGCCGGCAAGCTGACATAGCCCCGCAGGGCACTGGCACGCCAGTCCTGGGGCCGTGGCGAGGCGTCTAGGTACGCGGCCACCGTGCCGCCATCAGGTAGCCGGAAGCGCGTCGCCAACGCCAGGGAGCCGTTCAGTTGACGACTCAGGCTGGCCTCGACATACCTCAGGGTGACCGGCGATCCCTGCCGTGGAATCAGGCTGAGCTGGCTGTCCAGCAGACTGGCATGGTCCAGGCGGGCCAGGGCGTCGAGCACCGGCGCGGGATCGAAGGGTTTGGCGTCCGGTTGCCGCGGGGGCAGCCCACGCAATTGCCAGTGGCCCTGGGCATCCTCCTGCAGGACCAGGTGGACGCCATCGATCTGCACGGACCTCAGGCGCAGTTGCCGATGCCAGAGGCTGGCGAAGACATCCGGGACCACCTTCAGGTGATCGAGCTGTACCGCGCTATCGCCACGGCCGAGGGTGAGGTCGCGCAGCACCAGCACCGGATTCCACACGGCCCAATGACCTTCGAGGCGACCCAGGCGTACCGGCTCATCCAGGGCGGTCGCGGCGCGTGCCTCGACCTCGTTGCGATACTCGCCGACCCAGGGCATGAGCAGGCGGCCCAGTCCGACGTAGAGCGTCAACAGGGCGAGCAGGGTCAACGCCAGGATCAGCGTGCCGCGCTTGAGCAGAGACATCACCGGACAGCCCTAGAGCAGCACGACATCGTACTGCTCCTGGGAGTACATGGTCTCCACCTGGAATTTGACGGTACGGCCGATGAAGGCCTCGAGATCGGCAACGTTGCCCGACTCCTCGTCCAGCAGTCGATCCACCACCTTCTGGTTGGCCAGCACCAGATAGGAATTGGCCTGGTAGGCCCGAGCCTCGCGCAGGATCTCGCGGAAGATCTCGTAGCAGATGGTCTCGGCGGTACGCAGGATGCCGCGCCCCTGGCAGTTGGCGCAGGGTTCGCAGAGCACCTGGGAGAGACTCTCGCGGGTGCGCTTGCGGGTCATCTGCAGGAGACCCAGCTCGGTGATGCCGATGATGTTGGTCTTGGCGTGGTCGCGTTCGAGCTGCTTTTCCAGGGTGCGGATCACCTGGCGCTGGTGCTCTTCGTCTTCCATGTCGATGAAGTCGATGATGATGATGCCGCCCAGGTTGCGCAGCCGCAGCTGGCGGGCGATGGCGGTGGCCGCCTCCAGGTTGGTCTTGAAGATGGTCTCTTCCAGATTGCGATGGCCGACGAAGGCGCCGGTGTTGACGTCGATGGTGGTCATCGCCTCGGTGGGGTCGATCACCAGATAGCCGCCCGACTTGAGCAGTACCTTGCGCTCCAGGGCCTTCTGGATCTCGTCTTCCACGCCATAGAGGTCGAAGATCGGCCGCTCGCCCGGATAGTGCTCCAGGCGCGAGGCCACCTCGGGCATCAGCTCCTCGACGAACTGGCCGATGCGCTGGAAGTTCTCCCGGCTGTCGACACGGATCTTCTCGGTGCGTGGCCCCACCAAATCGCGCAGGGCGCGCAGGGCCAAGGTCAGGTCCTCATAGATGGGCACCGGCACCGGTCCCTGGAGATTGCTGGAGATCTGCTGCCAGAGCCGGCGCAGGTAGCGGATGTCGGCCAGGATGTCTTCCTCGCGCGCCGCCTCGGCGGCGGTACGCAGGATGAAGCCACCCTCCTGCTCGATCCCCTCGCTCTCCACGCAGCGCGCCATGATCGCCTTGAGGCGCTCGCGCTCGGCCTCGTCCTCGATCTTCAGCGAGATCCCGACATGGGCGGTGCGCGGCATGTAGACCAGGTAACGCGAGGGGATCGACAGATGGGTGGTGAGCCGGGCGCCCTTGGTGCCTATGGGGTCCTTGGTGACTTGCACCACTAGGGTCTGCCCCTCGCGCACCAGGGCATTGATGCTTTCCACCGCCGCGCCTTCGCGCTGGGAGATCTCCGCGGCATGGATGAAGGCCGCCCGGGCCAGGCCGATGTCGACGAAGGCCGCCTGCATGCCCGGCAGCACCCGCACCACGCGCCCGCGGTAGATGTTGCCGACGATGCCCCGGCGCAGGGTGCGTTCGACGTGCACTTCCTGCAGTACACCGTTTTCCACGACGGCGACACGGGACTCCATGGGAGTGATGTTGATGAGGATCTCTTCGCTCATGGAGGACTCTTGGCGTCGTGGGAAGGCGGATGGCAGACCGAGGCGCGGGGCGCGTCAGGGCTGGGCAGTGGTCAGTCCGAGATACCGCCAACAAGGGATGGCGAAAGCGCTCAGCAGTTCCGCGGTTTCGCACAGCGGCAGCCCTACCACGGCGCTGTAGCTGCCCTGCAGCCCGCGCACGAAGACCGCACCGGCGCCCTGGATGCCGTAGCCACCCGCCTTGTCCGCCGGCTCACCGGTATCCCAGTAGCGCTCGGCTTCCCCGGGCAGCAAGGGGCGGAATTCCACCTCCGTCGCCACCACGCGACTCAGGCAACGCGCGCCATCGGCGACGGCCACGCCGGTCACCACCCGATGCCGGCGGCCACCGAGCGCCGCGAGCATGGCCAGGGCCTCGGCACGGTCGTGGGGCTTGCCGAGCAGGCGGTCATCCAGCACCACGCAGGTATCGGCGCCCAGCACGCAGGCGTCCGCTGCAGCGGCCAGTACCTGCCGCCCCATGGCTGCCTTGGCCCGGGCCAGGCGCTCGACATAGGCTTCCGCTCCCTCGTCCGGATGGGGCGTTTCGTCCACCGCCGCGGCGACTCTCTCGAAGGCAACGCCGATCTGTTCGAGCAGTTCGGCACGCCGTGGCGAAGCGGAAGCAAGGTAGAGCTGGGGCATCGACGACGACCAGACGACAGGAAGATGACGGGAGCATGCCAGCCCGACGCGGGTGAAACCAGTTCAGTTGACACCGAATCTGCGGCGCAGCCCACGAAGCAGCATGTAGATCCACGGCCAGAGCAAGGCGCTGACCAGGGAGGGGGTGAGGAAGACCAGCGTCGGCGGCCGGCTGCCGGCCAGGGCGTTGAGCCACAGCGCCAGGAGCTGGGCGATGCCGTAGACCACCAGCAGCACGAAGCTCTGCTGCCAGATCGGGAAGGCGCGCAGACGCTGCGCCAGGGAGCGGACCAGAAACACCACCAGGCTCAGGACCAGCGCCGTCTGCCCCAGCAGGTTGCCGTAGAGCACGTCTTCGGCGATCCCCATGATCCAGGCGGTGAACAGGCCGACGCGGTGCGGCAGGGTCAGGGTCCAGAAGGTCAGCAGCATCGCCAGCCACAACGGGCGGCCGATCTCCATGAATTCCGGCATGGGTACCACGGACAGCAGCAGCCCGACCAACAGGGTGAGCCAGATCACCCACCCGTTGTGGCCGATGCGCAGCGCCATCAGCGATCCCCCTCGTCGGGCAATTCCGGAGCCGGCTGCTGGCTCGCGGCAGGCAGCGGGGGCACCCGCTTCTGGGGCTGGGTGGGGGTGGCTGCCGACTGGCCATGCGCCGGCGGCTTGGCCGGGGTACTCGGATGGGCAGCCGTACCCGTGGCGTTCGCCGGGGGCTTGGACGGCGCCGCCTGACGTCCATGGGTGGCATCGCCCGGCGTCGCGGCCGGGGCTCCAGCAGCGGGTGCACCGGCCGCCGCCGGTTGCGCGGCCGAGGCGCCCGCCGGTGGCGGATTGGTCGCCGCGGCCGGACGCTGGGCGGCATGGCGATCGGCGGCCTCCTGGGCCTCGGCAGCGTCGTTGGCGCGCTGCTCGGGAGTACGGGTATCGCTGAACACCAGCAGCATGTAGCGACTGCGATTGAGCTTGGCGGTGGGAATGGCGCGGACCACGGCGAAGGGCTGCCCGGAGTCGTGGATCACCTTGGATACGGTGGCCACCGGGTAGCCGGCGGGGAAGCGCTGGCCCAGGCCGGAGCTCACCAGCAGGTCGCCTTCCTTGATGTCGGCGGTGTCGGCCACGTAGCGCAATTCCAGGCGCTCAGGGTTGCCGGTACCGGCGGCGATGGCGCGCAGGCCGTTGCGATTGACCTGGACCGGGATGCTGTGGGTGACGTCGGTGAGCAACAGGACGCGTGCCGAGTAGGGCATCACCTCCACCACCTGCCCCATCAGGCCGCTGGCGTCGAGCACCGGCTGGCCGACGAAGACGCCGTCCTTCGCGCCCTTGTCGATGATGATGCGATGGGTATAGGGATTGGGATCGACCCCGATCAGCTCGCCCACCAGCACCTTGTCGTCCACCAGGGCGGCGGAATTGAGCAATTCGCGCAGGCGCACGTTCTGCTCGGTGAGGGCGGCGAGTTTTTGCAGGCGGCGTTGCAGCAGCAGTTGTTCGGCCTTGAGTCTTTCGTTCTCCGCCATCAGTTCGCTGCGGCTGGAGAATTGATCGCTGACAACTTCCCAGGCGCGCAGGGGAAAGCCCGCCACCTCGTAGAGGGGCGAGAGTACCAGCGCCAGCTCGCTACGCACGGGTTTCAGATAGTCGAAACGCGCGTCGGTGACCATGACACCCACCGAAAGGGCGGCCAGGATCAACAGACGAATGCCCAGCGCCGGGCCTTTGCTGAAAATCGGCTTGATGGTGAGTTCCTCGCAGAACGCGCCCGACGATCCGGCCACCCAGGGCGACCGGATCGGGGCCTGTAGCCTGGAACTGCCTTATTCGGTGGACAGCAGGTCCATGGCGTGGCGATCCATCATTTCCAGCGCCTTGCCGCCGCCCCGGGCCACGCAGGTCAGCGGGTCCTCGGCGACGATCACCGGCAGACCGGTTTCCAGCGCCAGCAGCTTGTCCAGATCACGCAGCAGGGCGCCGCCACCGGTCAGCACCAGGCCACGCTCGGCGATGTCGGAGGCCAGCTCCGGCGGCGACTGCTCCAGGCAGCTCTTGACCGCCTGGACGATGGTAGCCAGGGATTCCTGCATGGCTTCGAGCACCTCGTTGGAATTGAGGGTGAAGCTGCGCGGCACGCCTTCGGCCAGGTTGCGGCCACGGACATCGATCTCGCGGACCTCGCCGCCCGGATAGGCGGTACCGATTTCCTGCTTGATGCGCTCGGCGGTGGATTCGCCGATCAGGCTGCCGTAGTTGCGGCGCACATAGGTGACGATGGCCTCGTCGAAGCGATCACCGCCGACGCGGACCGACTCGGCGTAGACCACGCCGTTCAGCGAAATCAGTGCGATCTCGGTGGTGCCGCCACCGATGTCGACGACCATGGAACCATGGGCTTCCTCGACCGGCAGACCGGCACCGATGGCCGCAGCCATCGGCTCTTCGATGAGGAAAACCTCGCGGGCACCGGCACCCAGCGCGGATTCGCGAATGGCGCGGCGCTCGACCTGGGTCGACTTGCAGGGCACGCAGATCAGCACTCGCGGACTGGGCTGCAGGAAGCTGTTCTCGTGCACCTTGTTGATGAAGTATTGCAGCATCTTCTCGCAAACGCTGAAGTCGGCGATGACGCCGTCCTTCATCGGGCGGATGGCGGCGATGTTGCCCGGGGTACGGCCCAGCATGCGCTTGGCGTCGGTACCGACGGCGACCACGCTTTTCTGGTTGCTGTTGCCGTGGGTACGAATGGCGACCACCGACGGCTCGTTCAGCACGATGCCGCGCTCGCGGACGTAAATCAGAGTGTTGGCGGTCCCCAGGTCGATCGACAGATCGCTGGAAAACATGCCACGCAATTTCTTGAACATGAGGTGACCCTAGGCGGTGACGAGCAGGCACGCGACAGGACAAACGTGCGGGTAAAAAAGTGCGGCAGACTCTAACAATCGCAGGGATTTAGGGCAAGGCGCCGATGTGCTAGATTGAGAGCTTTTCCGGGCCATTAAGCCCTCGTTCAACGCGGCGCCCGACCCGCCCTGCCCGTCTCCTGCATACGCGGCCGCCACCCGGGTCACGCCGCCTTCCTGCTGGAGAAGCCGATGGCGCTCGAACGCACCGACGTCGAAAAGATCGCTCACCTGGCCCGTCTGGGCCTCGACGAAGCGGATCTCGCCGCTACCACCGCCACCCTCAACGACATTCTCGGCCTCGTGGATCTCATGCAGGCCGTGGACACCGCGGGCGTCGAACCCCTCGCCCACCCACTGGAAGCCACCCAGCGCCTGCGCGCCGACCAGGCCACCGAAAGCGATCGACGCGACGCCTACCAGGCCATCGCCCCCGCCGTGGAAGCAGGGCTCTACCTGGTACCCAAGGTGATCGAGTGAGACACGACATGCATCAGTTGACCCTGACCGAGATCGCCGCCGCCCTGGCCGCGAAGGATTTTTCCGCCGAAGAACTGACCCGCGACCTGCTGGCCCGGATCGAGCGCCTCGATCCGCAGCTCAATAGCTTCATCACCGTGACCGCCGACCAGGCGCTGGCCCAGGCGCGCGCCGCCGATGCCCGCCGTGCCGCCGGCGAGAACGGCGCCCTGCTCGGCGCGCCCCTCGCTCACAAGGACCTGTTCTGCACCGAGGGCGTGCTGACCAGCTGCGGCTCGAAGATCCTCACCGGTTTCAAGGCGCCCTACGACGCCACCGTGGTGGCAAAGCTGGCCGCCGCCGGCACCGTCACCCTCGGCAAGCTGAACATGGACGAATTCGCCATGGGCTCAGCCAACGAATCCAGCCACTACGGCCCGGTGAAGAATCCCTGGGATGTCACCCGGGTGCCGGGCGGCTCCTCCGGTGGCTCCGCCGCGGCCGTGGCCGCGCGCCTCCTGCCCGCCGCCACCGGCACCGACACCGGCGGCTCGATCCGCCAGCCGGCGGCCCTGACCAACCTCACAGGTCTCAAGCCCACCTACGGCCGCGTCTCACGCTGGGGCATGATCGCCTATGCCTCCAGTCTCGATCAGGGCGGTCCGCTGGCGCGCACCGCCGAGGACTGCGCCCTGCTGCTGCAGGCCATGGCCGGCTTCGATCCCAAGGACTCCACCAGCGTCGACCAGCCGGTGGACGACTACCGCGCCGCCCTGCGGCAGCCGCTGGCCGGCCTGCGCATCGGCCTGCCCAGGGAATACTTCGGCGCCGGGCTCGATGCCCGCATCGGCGAGAAGGTGCTGGCCGTGGTCGAGGAGCTGAAGCAGCTCGGCGCCACCGTCAAGGACATCTCCCTGCCCACTCTGCAGCACGCGATCCCGGCCTACTACGTCATCGCCCCGGCCGAAGCCAGTTCCAACCTGTCGCGTTTCGACGGGGTGCGCTTCGGCTATCGCTGCGAGAATCCGGTCAACCTGGAGGACCTCTACAAGAGATCCCGCGGCGAAGGCTTCGGCGCCGAGGTGAAGCGCCGCATCATGGTCGGCACCTATGCCCTGTCGGCCGGCTACTACGACGCCTACTACCTCAAGGCCCAGCGCGTCCGCCGGCTGATCAAGAACGACTTCGTCACGGCCTTCGCCGAGGTCGACGTCATCCTCGGCCCGACCACGCCGAACCTGGCCTGGAAACTCGGCGAGAAGAGCAACGACCCGGTCTCGGCCTATCTCGAAGACCTCTACACCATCGCCGCCAACCTCGCCGGCATCCCCGGCCTGTCCATGCCGGCCGGTTTCATCGACGGCCTGCCGGTAGGCGTGCAACTGCTCGGCAACTATTTCCAGGAAGGCCGCCTGCTGAACGTCGCCCACCAGTACCAACAGGTCAGCGACTGGCACCGCCAGGCGCCGAGCGGCTTCTGAGGAAGGATCAAGACATGCAATGGGAAACCGTGATCGGGCTTGAGATCCACGCTCAGCTCAGCACCCAATCGAAGATTTTCTCCGGCAGCGCCACCAGTTTCGGCGCCGAGCCCAACGCCCACGCCAGCCTGATCGACCTTGGCATGCCCGGTACCCTACCGGTGCTTAACGCCGAGGCCGTGCGCATGGCCTGCAAGTTCGGCCTGGCCATCGACGCCGAGATCGCCGAGCGCAACGTCTTCGCGCGCAAGAACTACTTCTACCCGGACCTGCCCAAGGGCTACCAGACCAGCCAGATGGACCACCCCATCGTCGGCAAGGGCCACCTGGACATCACCCTGGAAGACGGCACCGTCAAGCGCATCGGCATCACCCGCGCGCACCTGGAAGAAGACGCCGGCAAGAGCCTGCACGAAGACTTCCACGGCATGAGCGGCATCGACCTGAACCGCGCCGGCACGCCGCTGCTGGAGATCGTCTCCGAACCGGACATCCGCAGCGCCAAGGAAGCCGTGGCCTACGTCAAGGCCATCCATGCCCTGGTGCGCTACCTGGGCATCTGCGACGGCAACATGGCCGAGGGCTCGCTGCGTTGCGACTGCAACGTCTCGGTGCGCCCCAAGGGCCAGGAGGCCTTCGGCACCCGCGCCGAGATCAAGAACGTCAACTCCTTCCGCTTCATCGAGAAGGCGATCAACCACGAGGTGCAGCGCCAGATCGAGCTCATCGAGGACGGTGGCAAGGTGGTCCAGGAAACCCGCCTGTACGATCCGAACAAGGACGAGACCCGCTCCATGCGGAGCAAGGAAGAAGCCAACGACTACCGTTACTTCCCCTGCCCCGACTTGTTGCCGGTGGTGATCGAGCCGGCCTTCCTCGAAGAGGTACGCAGCCAGCTGCCCGAGCTGCCGACGCAGAAGCGCGACCGTTTCCAGAGCGAGTACGGCCTGTCGGTCTACGATGCCAGCGTGCTGTCCGCCAGCCGCGAACTGGCCGACTACTTCGAGGAAGTCCAACGCGTCAGCGGCGATGCCAAGCTGGCGGCCAACTGGGTGATGGGCGAACTATCCAGCCTGCTCAACAAGGATGGCCTGGAGATCGGCCAGTCGCCAGTGAGTGCAGCCCAGCTGGGTGGCCTGATCCTGCGCATCAAGGACGACACCATCTCCGGGAAGCTCGCCAAGATGGTGTTCGAGGCGCTGGCGGCCGGCGAAGGCGCCAGCGCCGATGCCGTCATCGAAGCCAAGGGCCTCAAGCAGGTCACCGACAGCGGCGCCATCGAGGCCATGCTGGACGAGGTCCTCGCCGCCAACGCTGCCCAGGTCGAGCAATATCGCGCCAGCGACGAAGCCAAGCGCGGCAAGATGTTCGGCTTCTTCGTCGGCCAGGCGATGAAGGCCTCCAAGGGCAAGGCCAACCCCGGCCAGGTCAACCAGTTGCTCAAGCAGAAACTGGAAGGCTGACGGCTGTCGCACAGGGCTCGGTGCAGGGCTGACAGCTTTGCTCCGAGCCCTTAAGCTGCTGCCGGTCGTTTTGCCAGGAGGCATCGAGATGCATCGGATCCACCGCGCCGGACTGCTGTCGCTGGTCCTGCTGTTCGCCGGTTGTGCCAGCCAGGAAAGCTTCCCGCCTACCCTGTCCCCCAGCGCTGCCCACGATTACCAGGACACGGGCCTCGCGTCCTTCTACTCCAAGTGGCACGCCGGACGCCGCACCGCCAGCGGCGAGAAGTACGACCCCGCCGCCTTCACCGCCGCCCATCGCACCCTGCCCTTCGGCACCCGCGTCCAGGTCACCAACCTCGACAATGGCCGCAGCGTGGTGGTTCGCATCAACGATCGTGGCCCGACCATACGCCGCCGCGTGATCGATCTCTCGCGCAGCGCCGCCGACCGCCTCGACATGGTGGCCGACGGGACGGCCAAGGTCAGCATCCGCAGCCTGGATTGATCAGCGCAGGCCTGCCTGGCCTGAACAAGGCGGGGCGTAGGCCCAGAGGGCACGGGGTGGTGTGGCGGCCAGTTGCCTGGCGACGCTCGCATAGCGCGGATCGAGCAGAGTCGCCGACCAATACAGCGCCTTGGCGCCCGCCGGGTCCCAGACGCCGCTGAAACCGGACAGGCCCGCCGCAGCACGCTGGGCATCGAAGCGTACCTGCGAATGGCGGAACTCCTCGTGCTGGCGCTGCCCCAGGGCAAAGGGCAATAGCCAGTCGAGCGCCGCCGCCAGGGTTTGCCCGTCGGCACCCGGCAGCCGTAACCAGTCCTCACCCTGCCCCTGGGCCACCGCCGCGGCCAGCACAAGGGGTTCGAGGTCATAGACGACATAGTGCAGGGCATCGCGCTCGGCGAAGTCGCGCACCTCGCCATCGGGGCGGAGGTTGGCCGACAACTGGGCGACGAAGGCCGCCCGGGCCCGGGCGAACAGCGCCGGATCAGCCAGGGCGCTGGCGGCCAGCGTCACCAGCTTGATCCTGTGGCTCTGCCAATTGTTGCTCCAGACGCCCTTGTCATCGCCACGGTGTGCCTCCATTCGCTGCAGATAGCCCAGCGCCAGCTGCTGGATGAAGGCACGGGTACGCTGGGCCGTCGGCGCGGGAAGGTCTGCTGCGGTGAGGCGATAGGCGACGATGAGATGGGCGAGGTTCGTCTCGTCTATCGGGTCGAAGCTCGGTCGATAGCGCTGTACCCAGGCATCGAGGTAGGTCGCCAAGCGTGCTAGGGCCGCGGCGTCGTGGGTGTCCCGCCAGGCCAGGGCGAGATCGAGCAGATAGCCGAAATCCCGTACGGCCGCGGCGGACTCATCGTGGATGCCCGTGTGGGGCAAGGTCCCCTCGGTATGGATGACCGCCAACGCCTGGGGCTCCGATGCGGGCGGATGGGCCACCGCCCGGGTCAGCGCGGCGACCGAAGGTGGCCGGGCCGCCAGGCAGGTGGTGCTACCCGGGTTGGCGGCGAGGGCGAGAAACAGGATGGCAGCGGTCAAGGCGAGAATCCCCCGTATGGACGTCGACCCGGGACCGGCGCGGCCGCCCCCTGCCCCACCCGCGGATTTGTCGGAGTGGGCGCCCAGCCTGTCAGGAGGGCCTTAGAGCCTGCTCAAAGGCTCGCGAGCTAGAGACAAACAAGGCGAAAATGGCTGAGGAAGCGGAGTTTACAAGTAGTAAATGAGCATTCCGAAGCCCTTTTCAACGCCGTTTGGCCGACGCGCAGCAGACTTTGAACAGGCTCTTAGGCGCGACTTAAGGCAGGGATCGCCTGCGATTCACCCTGGACGACAAGCAGCCCGTGATCAGGGCACTGATCACGGGCTGCTTGGTCGAGGCGCTATCGGCGGCGCTCGCGAGCGCCCAGGCTCACTGGGGACCGAGCTTGTCCATGAGCGCGGCCAGGCGCTCGTATTCGTCCTGCTTGAGGTCGGTCAGCGGCGTCCGTACCGGACCCGCATCGTAGCCGGCGATCTTGGCGCCCGCCTTGACGATGCTGACGGCGTAGCCGGCGCAACGGTTGCGGATTTCCAGGTAGGGCAGGAAGAAGTCGTCGATCAGCTTGCCGACGGCCTCGTGGTCGTCACGGGCGATGGCTTCGTAGAACTGCACGGCGGTCTTGGGAATGAAGTTGAACACGGCCGAGGAATAGACCGGTACGCCCAGCGCCTTGTAGGCCGCGGCGTAGACTTCCGCGGTGGGCAGGCCGCCCAGGTAGCTGAAGCGATCGCCCAGGCGGCGGCGGATCGCGACCATCAGCTCGATGTCGCCCAGGCCGTCCTTGTAGCCGATCAGGTTCGGGCAGCGCTCGGCCAGTTGCTCCAGGTGATGGGGCTGCAGGCGGCAGACATTGCGGTTGTAGACCACCACGCCGATCTTCACCGACTTGCACACGGCTTCGACATGGGCGGCCACGCCATCCTGGCTGGCTTCGGTCAGGTAGTGCGGCAGCAGCAGCAGGCCCTTGGCGCCGAGGCGCTCGGCTTCCTGGGCATAGGCGATGGCCTGGCGAGTGGAGCCGCCGACGCCGGCGAGGATGGGCACGCTACCCTGGCAGGTGTCCACGGCGGTCTTGATGATACCGCGGTATTCGCTGGCTTCCAGGGAGAAGAACTCACCGGTACCACCCGCGGCGAACAGGGCGGTGGCGCCATAGGGGGCCAGCCACTCCAGGCGCTTGGCGTAGGTGTCGGCACGGAAGTCGCCGTTGGCATCGAAATCGGTCAGCGGGAAGGACAGCAGACCGGAGGAGAGGACGTGTTTGAGTTCTTGTGGGGTCATCTGGAATGCCTCGGCATGGATTGTACGGAGGTGCGGTCAATCCGCGACCTGTTGTAAGTCATCGTACAACCTATTCCAAGGGAGCGGCAACCCTTCCATGAAAAAAGTCCCGCGGGCGGCTTGGCCGCCCTTCCTTAGACCTGTTCCGCCTGTCGTTCCATTTCCGCATGGGCGCGGCGCAGCCGCTCGCGGCTGTTGCTCAGGTGCAGGCGCATGGCCGAACCGGCGGCTTCCGCATCCCCAGCCTCGATGGCCTGGACGATGGCCTCGTGCTCGGCATCCAGACGCTGCTGGTAGCGCTGCTGATCGTCATGGGCCAGGTAGGCGGAATTCAGCCGGGTACGGGGAATGAGCACCGCGCCCAGGTAGCCCATGATGTCGCTGAAGTAGCGATTGCCGGTGGAGCGGGCGATCAGCAGGTGGAGTTCCAGATCGGCGCTCACGGCGCTGTCGGGCTGCTCGACGCCGGCGCGCATGGTCTCCAGCAGGTCCCACATCTGCTGCAGCTGCTCGGCCGAGCGCCGTTGCGCCGCAAGGCCCGCCGCCTCCACCTCCAGACTGATGCGCAGTTCGAGCACCGCTAGGACATCCTTGAGGGTGGTGATGGTGGCCGGATCGATGGGCAGTACCGCCGCGACCCGCTCCAGTACGAAGGTACCGATGCCGTGACGCGTCTCCACGTAGCCTCCTGCCTGCAACCGGGAGATGGCTTCGCGGACCACGGTACGACTCACGCCCTGGGCCTGCATGATGGCCGACTCCGTGGGGAGCTTGTCCCCCGGCTGGAACTGGCCGTCGCCGATCTGCTGGATCAGTACCGCGACCACCTCCTCTGCCAGGCTGCGGGGTCTTTTACGGGGGCGGGGAAGGGTTGGTGCAGTCATAGGCTAGCGTACCGATTGAAGTGATACTTTCATCATAGCACCCGCCTCTCGCCGAACGCCCCAACTAGACCGCTCAGTCCGTATCAGGACAAGTCATCCACTGCTCTGGCCCGCAGCTCTTGGTCCTCCAACAACAGGTGCCGCTGGTGATAGGCGCGCAGGCTCGGGCGATGACCGACACTGACCAGGGTCAGCCCCGGATTCTCGGCCAGCAGCCGCTGGTAGAGCGCCCGCTCGTCCGCTTCGCTCAGCGCGGAGCTGGCCTCGTCGAGGAACAGCCAATCCGGCGCATAGAGCAGCGCCCGCGCCAGGGCCACGCGCTGTTGTTCGCCGGGCGACAGGGTGCGTTCCCAATGGCGGCTCTCGTCCAGGTGCTCGACCAGATGCGCCAGGCGACACTGCTGCAGCACCTCGGTCAGGCGCTGGTCGGTGTAGGCCTCCACCGGCTGCGGGTAGGCCAGCGCCTCGCGCAGGGTGCCGATGGGCAGATAGGGTTGTTGCGGCAGGAACAGCTGACGCCCAGCGGGTACGGCGATACCGCCCTGCCCTTGCCGCCAGAGTCCGGCCAGGGCGCGCAGCAGGGTGCTCTTGCCGCTGCCCGAGGCACCTTCGATCAGCAGGTGCTCGCCACGGGCGATGCGCAGGTCGGTGGGGTGCAGCAGCAGGCGGCCGGCGGCGCCCAGGGTGAGGCCTTCCAGGACCAGGTCGCCATCGCTGGTGCGGGGTACCAGGATGTCGGTCTCCTTGCCGAATTCGGCCATGGTCTCGCGGAAGGTGAGCAGGCGATCGGAGATGGCGCGCCAGGATGCCAGGCTGACGTAGGCGTCGACGAACCAGCTGAGACTTTCCTGGACGTTGCCGAAGGCCGAGTTGATCTGCATCAGGTCGCCCAGCTGGATCTTGCCCGAGAAGTAGCGCGGCGCCGCCAGGACGAAGCCGGCGATGATGGCGATCTGGCTGTAGCCGGCGGTGAAGAAGGTCAGCCGCTTGGTGTAGTTCATCACCAGGTGGTAGTTGCCCCAGACGTAGCCGAAGCGATCCAGCAGGCGCCGGTGCTCGTTGGCCTCGCCGCGAAACAGGGCGACGCTCTCGGCCTTCTCGCGGACGCGGATCAAGCCGAAGCGCAGGTCCGCCTCGTAGCGTTGCTGCTGGTTGTACAGGCCGATCAGCCGGCGACCGATGAGGTGGGTCAGCCAGGTGCCGATGGTGGCGTAGATCAGTGCCGCCCAGAACATATAGGCCGGGATGGTGATGCCGAACAGGGTGATGTCGCCGGAGAGGCCGAACAGGATGACGCTGAAGGACACCAGGCTGACCACGGTCCGGATGAAGCCCAGTCCCAGGCTCAGCGTGGTTTCGGCGAAGTCGCGGATGTCCTCGGTCAGGCGCTGGTCGGGGTTGTCGGCACCGCCTTCGCGTTCGAGCTGGTAGTAGTTGCGGTCGGACAGCCAGAGGCCGAAGTGCTTTTCGGTCAGCCAGCGGCGCCAGTTGATGGTCAGCGCCTGGGTCAGGTAGAGCCGGTAGACGGCCAGCAGGATGGCGGTGGCGGCCAGGCCGCAGAAGTACAGCATCAGCCGGATGAAGGCGGCCAGATCGCGATTCTGCAGGGCATCGTAGAAATAGCGATACCAGGTGTTCAGGGCGACCGACAGGCCGACCCCCGCCAGGGACAGGGCGATCACCACCCCAAGCAGGAGCCAGGCCTTGCCTTTCTCTTCGCTGCGCCAGTAGGGGGTGATCAAGGCCCAGACACGGGCGAGGAAATGTCCACGGGAGGCCCCATAGACGGAGGGTACGGGTACGGCGGATTCGGACATGCTCGGACTCTCAAGGACTGCACAACGAGACGCCTGCACAGCCTATGCCGGAATGCCTGAATGAATTCTGACTGAAACAATGTAACAGTTTGCCGCCCACGGCACGGTGGGCGATGGCGAGAAGGAAGAGCCTGTTCAAAGTCGCGCGAGCTGGAGCCAAACAAGGCGCAACGACCAACGGCAGTAACAGCCAACGGCTGGCCCGCAGGGTGAGCGCCAGCGAATCAAGGACCCGAGGAAGTGGATCGGACCCGCGCTCGGGTTTACAAGCGGTAAATGAGCATTGCAACGGGGCCGCCCAGCCGGGCTGGCGACCCAGGGTCTTTTCAACGCTGGTTGGCCGACGCGCAGCCGACTTTGAAGAGGTTCTCAGCGGCGTACCGGGCGCTTCTGCAGCTTGCGCTGCAGGGTACGGCGGTGCATGCCCAGGGCCCGGGCAGTGGCCGAGATGTTGCCTTCGTGCTCGGCCAGTACCCGCTGGATGTGTTCCCACTGCAGGCGGTCCACCGACATGGGATTGTCCGGTACCAGGGTGTCGAGATCGGCGTGCTGGGCCAGCAGGGCCGCCAGGACGTCGTCGGCATCGGCGGGCTTGCACAGGTAGTTGGTGGCACCGCGCTTGATGGCCTCCACCGCGGTGGCGATGCTGGAATAGCCGGTGAGGATCACCACGCGCATCTCCGGGTGCAGTTCCAGCAGCTGGGGCAGCAGCACCAGGCCCGAATCGCCTTCCATCTTGAGGTCGAGCACGGCGTAGTCCGGCAGGTCCTCCTTGGCCAGCTGCAGGCCTTCCTCGGCGCTGTCGGCGATGGACACGCGCAGGCCACGGCGGTCCATGGCGCGGGCCATGACGCGGGTGAAGGTGGGATCGTCATCGACCAGCAGGATGTGGGGCTGGTCGTCGAAACCGCTGTTGAGTTCGTCAGTCATGCAAGTCTCCAGGCATTCACGCCAGGGCGTAGTGCCGCGGCAGGCGCAATTCGGTCAGGGTGCCGCCTTCTTCGTGATTGTAGAGCTTCACCGTACCGCCGGCACGAGTGACGCTGGCCTGGCTGAGGAAGAGGCCCAGACCGAAGCCCTTGCCCTTGGTGGTGAAAAAGGGTTTGCCGAGTTGTTCGGCGATGGCCAGGGGTACGCCGGCACCGTGGTCGCGGATCGACAGGCACAGCTCCCGGGCGTCCCAGTGCAGCCGGATGCCGAGGTTCTCCGGGCAGGCGTCGGCAGCGTTGTTGAGTAGATTCAGCAGTGCCTGGGTAAGTTCGACCGGCGGCGTCAACCGCGGCGGCGCGCCGAGACTGGCCACCTCGAAGCTGTAGGTGGCCTCCGGACGCATCAGGTGCCAGCGATCCATGGTCGCTTCCAGCCATTCCACGACGGTCTGCTCCTGCACCGTCTGGCGGCGATCGGCCTCGGCGGCGCGTACCAGCTGCTGCAGGGTTTGCTTGCACTGGCCGACCTGGGTCTGCAACAACTTGAGGTCTTCGCTCAGGGTCGGCTGGCCCGCGTATTCCTGCTGCAGTTCCTTGAGCAACACGCTCATGGTGGACAGCGGCGTGCCCAGCTCGTGGGCGGCGCCCGCGGCCTGGGTGGCCACGGCCAGCAGCTGCTGATCGCGCATGGCCTGCTCGCGGCGCTGGGCCTGCAGGCTCTCCTGCTCCCGCAGGGCAGCCGCCATCCGCGCCACGAACAGGGTGATGACCGCCGCCGAGAGGGCGAAGCTCAGCCACATGCCGTAGCTCAGCACCGCGCCGTCGTTGGCCACCAGCAGGTGCAGCGGCTGGTAGGACAGCAGCATCAGCGAGAAGACCGTCAGGGTCAGGGCGGCGAGGACCAGGGTGTAGAGCCAGGGCAGCGTCGCCGCGGCGATGGTCAGGGGTACCAGGTAATAGGAGGCGAAGGGGTTGGTCGGGCCGCCGGCGAAATAGAGCAGCGCGCTGTGGATGGCCAGGTCGCAACCCAGGTGCGCGGCGTATTCCTGCTCGGTGACCGGCCAGGAGCGGGTCAGCCGCAGCGCGGCGAACAGGCAGAGCACCGCCGAGACGCCGAGGGTGATGGCCAGGGCGGTCCAGGGCAGCTCGACGATGCCGGAGAGTCGGGCGATCCCCACCGAGCCGGCCTGGGCGGCCAGCACCAGCACGCGGATGAGGACCAGGCGCCCGAGATTCTGGCGATTGGCGGACAACCATTGAACGGGCAAGGAGAACATGCGAGGTTCCAGGCGCAGGAAACGATCGAGACGGTCGTCGCCAGCGGCGCGCGCCCGTCGGAGCAGACTCGTCATTATAGCGAGCGCCATCCGCCCTCGACCGCCGACGCGGCAAAGCGACGCACCATCGGCCGGCCCTGCGGTCCCAGAGCTTGTGCAACACCACTAGGAGAACACCATGACCTTCCCGCTTCGCCCCCTCGTCCTCGGCGCCGCCCTGTTCAGCGCTGTCCTGGCCACCGGCGTCCAGGCCGACGAGCCGCGCTACAACCAGATCAGCCTGAGGGCCGAGGTCAGCCGCGAAGTGCCGCGCGATCGCATGCAGGTCATGCTCTATACCGAAAGTCAGGGCCAGGACCCGGCGGCGCTGGCCAACGAGACCAGCAAGACGCTGAACGCGGCCCTGGAGCAGGCGCGCAAGGTGGCGGGCGTGACCGTTTCCCTGGGCAACCGCAACACCTATCCGATCTACGAGGACCAGGGCCGGGCCATCAATGGCTGGCGCGAGCGCGGTGAAGTACGGCTGGAAAGCGCGGATTTCGCTGCCCTGTCCAAGTTGACCGGCGAGTTGCTCGGCAGCCTGAAGATGGGCAACCTGCAATTCACCATCGCCGATGGCACCCGCAAGCAGCAGGAGGATGCCCTGTTCAAGGACGCCGTGGCCGCCTTCAAGGCCCGCGCCCAACTGGCGACCGAGGCCCTGGGCGGCACCGGCTACCGCATCGTCAACCTGGACCTGGGCACCAGCGGCGTGCCCCAGCCGCTGCCGATGCTGCGCATGTCGGCGATGAAGGCCGCCAGTGATGCCGTGACTCCGGATGTAGCGCCTGGTACCACTACGGTTGAAGTCACCGCCGGAGGGACCATCGAAGTACAAATGCCCTGATCTAGTGCAGAAAAGTAACAGCACTGCCTCTGCGCGCACTTTTGGTGCGCACAGAGACCCTGCCTAGGCAAACCTTCTTACACCTTTGCGACATCTGTTTTTCGTTTGGCTCTTCTCGCGGCAATAGCTTCGCCAGGCGCTACAGATGGGCACAGGCTGTGCATGTGGGCCTATCTGTCCACAAGACATCGGCAATTCGTTTCGCAACGCCACACCCGGTTGCGCCGTCCCCGACATGAGGTCTCCATGCACAAGAACGTACTCGCTGCCCTTTTCGCCTCCGGTCTGCTGGCCGGGGCACCCCTGGCCCAGGCGGCCAACCTAGTGTTCTGCTCGGAAGGCAGCCCGGCCGGTTTCGATCCGGCGCAATACACCACCGGTACAGACTGGGATGCCTCAGCGGAGACCGTATTCAACGAACTGGTCCAGTTCGAGCGCGGCGGTACCCAGGTAAAGCCGGGCCTAGCCGAGAGCTGGGACATCAGCCCCGATAGCAAGACCTACACCTTCCACCTGCGTCAGGGGGTGAAATTCCACACCACCGACTACTTCAAGCCCACCCGCGACTTCAATGCCGACGACGTGGTCTTCACCTTCCAGCGCATGCTGGACAAGAACAATCCGTTCCGTAAGGCCTATCCGACCGAATTCCCCTACTTCACCGACATGGGCCTGGACAAGAACATTGCCAAGGTCGAGAAGGTCGACGAGCACACCGTACGCTTCACCCTGAACGACGTCGACGCAGCCTTCCTGCAGAACGTGGCCATGCCCTTCGCGGTGATTCTCTCCGCCGAGTACGCCGACCAGTTGCTCAAGCAGGGCAAGGCCGCCGAGATCAATCAGAAGCCCATCGGTACCGGCCCCTTCGTCTTCAACCGCTACCAGAAGGACGCGGTGATCCGCTTCAAGGCCAACCCCAGCTACTGGGACAAAGAAGACGGCCCCAAGGTGGACAACCTGATCTTCTCCATCAATACCGATCCCTCGGTACGGATGCAGAAGCTCAAGGCCGGCGAGTGCCAGATCACCGCCTACCCTCGACCGGCGGATCTGGAAGGCCTGAAGAAGGATCCCAACCTGCAAATGCCCTCGCAGCCTGGTTTCAACGAAGGCTGGCTGGGCTTCAACGTCAAGCACGCGCCGCTGGACAAGGTCGAGGTGCGCCAAGCGTTGGATATGGCCATCAACAAGAAGGCCATTATCGATACCGTCTACCAGGGGGCTGGCCAGGAGGCTGTCAACGCCATGCCGCCGACCCAATGGTCCTATGACACCTCGATCAAGGCAGTGCCCTACGATCCAGCCAAGGCCAAGGCCATGCTGGAAAAGGCTGGCGTCAAGGAAGGCACCGAGATCACCCTCTGGGCCATGCCGGTGCAGCGCCCCTACAACCCCAATGCGCGGCTGATGGCCGAGATGATCCAGCAGGACTGGTCCAAGGTCGGCGTCAAGGCCAAGATCGTCAGCTATGAATGGGGCGAGTACATCAAGCGTGCCCACAACGGTGAACACGACAGCCTGTTGATCGGCTGGAGCGGCGACAATGGTGATCCAGACAACTGGCTGGGCACCAACTTCGGTTGCGACGCGGTCGGCGGCAACAACTTCTCCATGTGGTGCTACAAGCCCTATGAGGATCTGATCCAGGCCGCCAAGCGCACCACCGACCAGGCCAAACGCACCGAGCTCTACCAGCAGGCCCAGAAGGTCATCATGGAGCAGCGCCCTCTGGCGCCCATCGCCCATTCGACCCTCTATATGCCCATGCGCAAAGAGGTCCAGGGCTTCAAGATCAGCCCCTTCGGACTGAACCAGTTCTACGGCGTCAGCGTCAGCAAGTGAAGCCTGTTGGTCAGGGTCGGGAGCCAGGCTCCCGGCCTTGGCCGTTCATTTGACTGATGGAGTGAACCCCCATGCGCCTTCCCTACGCCTACTCCCTGTTGGCGGCGAGCCTGCTCGCCTGTACTCCGCTCGCCCAGGCGGCGAGCAATCTCGTCTACTGCTCGGAAGCCAGCCCCGCCGGTTTCGATCCGGCGCAGTACACCTCGGGCACCGAGTTCGATGCCTCGGCCGAGACGGTCTTCAATCGCCTGGTACAGTTCCAGCGCGGCGGCACCACCCTGGAACCGGGTCTGGCGACCCGCTGGGAGGTGAGTGCCGATGGCAAGACCTATACCTTCCACCTGCGCCAGGGCGTGAAGTTCCACACCACCGATTACTTCAAACCCACGCGCGACTTCAACGCCGACGACGTGGTCTTCACCTTCCAGCGCATGCTGGACAAGGACCAGCCATTCCGGAAGGCCTACCCCACCGAATTCCCCTACTTCACCGACATGGGGCTGGACCAGAACATCGTCAAGGTGGCCAAGGTCGACGACCACACCGTGGTCTTCACCCTGAAACAGGTGGACGCCGCCTTCGCCGCCGACCTGGCCATGAGCTTCGCCTCCATCCAATCGGCCGAGTACGCCGGGCTGTTGCTCAAACAGGGCAAGCCGGAATTGCTCAACCAGCAACCCATAGGTACCGGGCCCTTCGTCTTCAGCCGTTACCAGAAGGATGCGGTGATCCGCTACAAGGCCAACCACGACTATTGGAAGCCCGAGGACGTCAAGCTCGACAACCTGATCTTCGCCATCACCCCCGATGCCGCCACCCGCCTGCAGAAGCTCAAGGCCAACGAGTGCCAGGTCAGCGGCTATGCGCGTCCTGCGGACCTGGTGGAGATGAAGCAGGATCCCCATCTCAAGGTGCTGCAGCAGCCAGGCTTCAACGTCGGCTTCCTCGCCTACAACGTCCAGCATCCGCCGCTGGACAAGCCCGAGGTGCGCCGCGCCCTGGACATGGCCATCAACAAGCAGGCCATCGTCGACACCGTGTTCCAGGGGGCCGGCCAGGTAGCGCAGAACGTGATCCCACCGAACCAGTGGTCCTACGACAAGCGCATCAAGGGTGCGCCCTACGATCCGGAAAAGGCCCGCGCGCTGCTCAAGCAGGCCGGGGTCAAGGACGGCACCGAGATCGCCCTCTGGGCCATGACGGTACAGCGCGCCTCCAACCCCAACGCCCGCCAGTCGGCGCAGATGATCCAGCAGGATTGGGCCAAGGTCGGCATCAAGGCCAAGATCGTCAGCTACGAATGGGGCGAGTACATCAAGAGAGCCAAGGCCGGCGAACACGATGTGCTGACCTACGGCTGGACCGGCGACAACGGCGATCCGGACAACTGGCTCGGCGTGCTCTACGGCTGCAGCGCCATCGGCGGCAGCAACTATGCGCGCTGGTGCGACCAGGACTACGACGCCCTGATCCGGAAGGCCAAGACCAGCAACGATCGCGCCGAGCGCACCCGCCTCTACGAGCAGGCGCAGCAGATCATCCGCCAGCAGATGCCGGTGAGTCCCATGGCCCATTCGGTGGTGTCCCAGCCCATGCGCCAGGAGGTGCAGGGCTTCAAGATCAATCCCTTCGGCGTCACCGGTTTCTATGGCGTAAGCCTCGACCGCTGACCCTGTCCGGCCCGCCCGGCGGGCCTTTCACGAGGAGCCTTTCGTGTCCAAGCCACTCTTTTCCCTATCGCTCGCCGCCCTGCTCTGCCTGACCGCCAATGCGGCCTTCGCCCGTCCCCTGGTGGTCTGCACCGAGGCCAACCCGGAAGGCTTCGATCCGGGGCGCTACACCTCGGGCTACACCTTCAACGCCTCGGCTACGCCGCTCTATAACCGCCTGGTGGAATTCAAGCAGGGCAGCGCCGAGCTGGAACCCGGCCTGGCGGAAAGCTGGGAGGTATCCCCGGATGGCCTGCAGTACACCTTCGCGCTGCGCCAGGGGGTGAAATTCCACACCACCGAGTACTTCAAGCCCACCCGCGACCTCAACGCCGACGACGTGGTGTTCAGCTTCGAGCGCATGCTCGACAAGAACAACCCCTGGTACAACCTCTCGCCCAGCGGCTACCCCTACGCCGCGGCCATGGAGATGGGCACCCTGATCAAGTCCATCGAGAAGGTGGACGACCAGCACGTGCGCTTCACCCTCAACCAGCCCGAGGCGCCCTTCCTCGCCGACCTGGCCATGGCTTTCGGTTCGATCCTGTCCAAGGAGTACGCCGACAGCCTGCTGGCCAGCAAGAAGACCGACGACATCAACCAGAAGCCCATCGGCACCGGTCCCTTCGTCTTCCAGCGCTACGCCAAGGATTCCAATACCCGCTACAAGGTCAACCCGGACTACTTCGGCAAGAAGCCGCAGATGGATGGCCTGGTGCTGGCGGTGACTCTGGACCCCAATGTGCGCATCCAGCGGGTGCGCAACAACGAGTGCCAGATCGGCCTGACGGTCAAGCCGCAGGATGTGCCGATGCTGAAACAGGACAAGAGCCTCAAGCTGGCCCAGGTGGAAAGCCAGACCACCTCCTACCTGGCGCTGAACACCAGGCACAAGCCGCTGAGCGACGTGCGGGTGCGCCAGGCCATCGCCATGGCCTTCGACCAGCAGAACTACCTGAAGACGGTGTTCGGCGAAGGCGGTGCCAAGGCCGCGATCAACCCCTACCCCTCTTCGCTGCTGGGCTACGCCAAGGACATCAAGCCCTGGCCGCATGACGTGGAGAAGGCCAAGGCCCTGCTCAAGGAAGCCGGCTATGCCGATGGCTTCACCCTCAAGTACTACATCAGCACCGGTAGCGGCCCGGGTGGCAGCCCGGCGCTGGTGGCCCAGCTGATCCAGGGCGACCTGGCCAAGATCGGTATCAAGGCCGAGATCACCCAGTTCGAATGGGGTGAGTTCATGAAGCGCACCAAGGCCGGCGAACACGACCTGATGATGGCGAGCTGGACCGGCGACAACGGTGATCCGGACAACTTCCTCACCAACAATTTGAGTTGCTCGGCGGCGGAAAGCGGCGAGAACCGCTCGTTCTGGTGCGACAAAGCCTTCAACGACGCCATCGAAAAGGCCAAGCGCATCAACGATCCGGCCCAGCGCGCTGCGCTCTACGAGCAGGCCCAGCAGATCTTCCACCAGCAGATGCCGTGGATTCCGCTGGCGCATCCGCTGTTCACCGACGTCCTGCAACCCAAGGTGCAGGGCTACGTCCAGAGTCCGCTGGGGGTCTATGACTTCTCCACGGTGACCCTCGACTGACCGGCGCCTGACGCCGCACCGAACCGGGCCCGGGCGGCCCGGCCTCCGCTGCCTTCCCGATGCGTGCCGTTTCTCGGCGCGGCGGGTTCGGCTGGCCGAAAAATGCCCAGACAACCAGAAAACACGATCGCTTTGGAGCACAACCGATGACCAACGTCCACCGTGGCGGCCTCGCCCTCTCCCTGTTGACCCTGGCCCTGGCCGCCCACGCCCAGTCCCCGGCGCCGACCGATCCCAGCTACGCCAATGAAGTCCAGACCCTGCCCAACGTGCAGAAGCCGGTGAAGGGTCAGGAAGGTGCCAAGGGCTTTCTCGCCGATGACAGCCTGACCCTGACCACGCGCAACTTCTTCTCCCGCGAGACCAGCTCAGATCCCATCTTCAGCTACGGAAAGAACGGCACCCGGGTCCGTACCCACTCCCGCAACACCTGGGTCCAGGCCACGGCGCTCAAGTACAGTTCCGGCTACACCCAGGGCACCGTGGGCTTCGGTATCGACGTGGCCGGCTACCAGGCCACCAACCTGGAGCGCGGCAAGGGTGAAATTGGCGGCGGCGGCAACCGCACCCTGGCCAATGCCGACGGTGAGGGCCATGCCGAGTGGTCCAAGCTGGGCATCGCCAATGCACGGATGCGGATATCCAACACCGAGCTCAAGGTCGGCCGCTTCATGCTCGACACCCCGGTGATCAGCTACAACGACAACCGCCCCTTCCCCTCCAGCTTCGATGGCCTGGCCTTCACCAGCGACGAGTGGGACAACCTCTCGCTGCAGGGCGGCACCTTCACCCGGGTGAGCCCGCGAACCGGCGCCGGCGACGAAAAGTGGACCACCGAGTACGGCACCCGCGAAGTCACCGCCGATCGCCTGAGCTTCCTCGGCGGCAACTACAAATTGCCCCAGGGCTGGGAGGTCAGCGTCTATGGCGCCAACTTCGAGGACGTCTGGAACCAGTACTTCCTGAGCCTGACCCAGTCCGGTGGCAACCTGGACACCTTTGCCTGGAAGGCGGTGGCCAACGCCTATCGCACCCTCGACGCCGGCAGCGCCAAGGCCGGCGACATCGACAACACCGCTTGGAGCCTGGCGTTCACCGGCAGCCACCAGGCCCACAGCCTGACCCTGGCCTATCAGCAGATCGACGGCAACGAGTACTTCGACTACGCCCACGAGACGGCGGCCATCTACCTGGCCAACTCCCTGGTCTCGGACTACAACGGCCCCAACGAGAAGTCGCTGCAGATCCGTTACGAAACTGACTGGAGCTATTTCGGCGTGCCCGGCCTGAGCACCGGTATCTGGTACGCCAAGGGCTGGGACATCGACGGCACCCACTACGATGCCGGCGCCGGCAAGTACGCCAACTATGCCGAGGTCCTGCAGCAGGATGGCGAGAAGCACCACGAGATCGGCCTGATCACCACCTACAAGGTGCAGCAGGGCGCCCTCAAGGACAGCCGCTTCCGCCTGCTGCTGACCGATCACCGCGCCAGCCAGAACCAGGTCGACGGCAACGTCAAGGAACTGCGCCTGGTCTCCACCCTGCCGTTCAACCTACTGTGATGGCCAGGTCCGGCAGATTCAGCGAAGCGCCCGGCATCTGGCCGGGATCGCGTCGCGAACACCGGCGAAGCCCGGGCTATGTCGAGGATGTCGACAGCGCGGGCGACGTGGTAACCTGCCGGGCTTGCAGCGCCGTTCCAGAGCGCTCTTCGACAGTTTCAGTAGGACCGAACGAGGCGCCTTCAGCAGGCGTCGCTCGTGCAGCGCCAGGATGGCGCCTTCAGGGATGAATGGAGACCCACAAGGTCTCATCCAAAAACGCGGCCGGGCAGGTACCCGCGCCGTCTTGATCAGCCTCAAGAGGAGATACCCCCTCCGATGCTCGCCTTCATCGCCCGTCGCTTCGGGCTGCTGATACCGACGTTCTTCGGCGTCACCCTGTTGACCTTCGCCCTGATCCGCCTCATCCCCGGCGATCCGGTGGAGGTCATGATGGGCGAACGCCGCGTCGATCCGCAGATGCATGCCGAAGCCATGCACCGCCTGGGTCTCGACAAGCCCCTGTACCAGCAGTACTTCGACTACATCGGCAATCTCGCCCAGGGCAACCTCGGCGAATCCCTGCGCAGTCGCGTCGGGGTCTGGGACGAGTTCCTGACCCTGTTCCCGGCCACCCTGGAACTCTCGGTGGCGGCCATGCTGTTCGCCACGGTGTTCGGCGTGCTGGCCGGCATCCTCGCCGCCCTGAGGCGCGGCACCACGGTGGACCACGGGGTGATGGGCGTGGCCCTGACTGGCTACTCGATGCCGATCTTCTGGTGGGGCCTGCTGCTGATCATGCTGTTCTCGGTACAACTTGGCTGGACCCCGGTCTCCGGCCGTCTGGACCTGCTCTACGACATCCCGCCGCGCACCGGCTTCATGCTCATCGACACCCTGCTCTCCGACGAGCCCGGCGCCTTCCTGGATGCGCTCAAGCACCTGATCCTGCCGGCCATCGTGGTGGGCACCATCCCCCTGGCGGTGATCGCCCGCATGACCCGCTCGGCCATGCTCGAGGTGCTGCGTGAGGACTACGTCCGCACGGCCCGGGCCAAGGGCCTGTCGCCCAAGCGGGTGGTCTTCGTCCATGCCCTGCGCAACGCCCTGATCCCGGTGCTGACGGTGCTCGGCCTGCAGGTGGGCAGCCTGCTCTCCGGCGCGGTGCTGACCGAAACCATCTTCTCCTGGCCCGGCATCGGCAAGTGGCTGATCGAGGCCATCGGCGCCCGGGACTACCCGGTGGTGCAGAACGGCATCCTGCTGATCGCCACCCTGGTCATCCTGGTCAATTTCGTCGTGGACATCCTCTACGGCCTGGTCAACCCGCGCATCCGCCACCAGCGTTGATGCGCCCGCACGGACAGAGCCTATGACAACGGTAAACACCCCGGCCGCTCAAGACCCGAGCGCCCTCTACCCCTCTCCCTTCAAGGAGTTCTGGCATGCCTTCGCCCGCAACAAGGGCGCCCTGGGCGGACTGATCTTCATGGTCATCGTGGTCTTCTGCGCACTCTTCGCGCCCTGGGTCGCGCCCCATGCGCCCAGCGAGCAGTTCCGCGACTTCATGCTCACCCCCCCGCTATGGCTGGAAGGCGGCACCCGTCAGTTCCTTCTGGGGACCGACGAACTCGGCCGCGACATCCTCAGCCGGTTGATCCACGGCGCCCGGCTGTCGCTGCTGATCGGTCTCGCCTCGGTGGTCTTCTCGCTGATCCCGGGCATCCTGCTCGGGCTGGTCGCCGGCTTCTCGCCCAATCGCGCGGGCCCGGTGATCATGCGCCTGATGGACATCATGCTGGCGCTGCCCTCGCTGCTGCTGGCCGTAGCCATCGTCGCCATCCTCGGCCCAGGCCTGATCAACACCGTGGTGGCCATCGCCGTGGTCTCGCTGCCCTCCTACGTACGCCTGACCCGCGCCGCGGTGATGGGCGAGCTGCATCGCGACTACGTCACCGCCTCGCGGCTGGCCGGCGCCGGCACCCTGCGGCTGATGTTCGTCAGCGTGCTGCCCAACTGCATGGCGCCGCTGATCGTCCAGGCCACCCTGAGCTTTTCCTCGGCGATCCTCGATGCCGCCGCCCTGGGCTTCCTCGGCCTTGGCGTGCAGCCACCCACCCCCGAGTGGGGCACCATGCTGGCCTCGGCCCGCGACTACATCGAGCGCGCCTGGTGGGTGGTGACCCTGCCGGGCCTCGCCATCCTCTTCACCGTGCTGGCCATCAACCTGATGGGCGACGGCCTGCGCGATGCCCTCGATCCGCGTCTGAAGGTGCAGTCATGAGCCTCCTCGAAATCCAGAACCTCTCGGTGCGCTTCGGCGGCACCGACGCCCCGCCGGTGGTGGAAGGCCTCGATCTCACGGTGGATCAGGGCGAGATCGTCGCCATCGTCGGAGAGTCCGGCTCCGGCAAGTCGGTGACCATGATGGCCGTGATGGGCCTGGTCGATCATCCTGGTCGCATCACCGCCGACCGGCTGCACTTCGACGGTCAGGACCTGCTCAGCCTCAAGGGCCGCCGTCGGCGCCACCTGATCGGCAAGGAGCTGTCGATGGTCTTCCAGGACCCGATGACGGCGCTCAATCCCAGCTATACCGTGGGCTTCCAGCTGGAAGAGGTGATCCGCCAGCACCTCGGTCTCAAGGGCGCCGCCGCCCGCCAGCGCGCCCTGCAACTGCTGGAGAAGGTGGAGATCCCGGCGGCCGCCAGCCGCCTGGGCGCCTATCCGCACCAGCTGTCCGGCGGCATGAGCCAGCGCGTGGCCATCGCCATGGCCATCGCCGCCGAGCCGCGCCTGCTGATCGCCGACGAACCCACCACTGCCCTGGACGTGACCATCCAGGCGCAGATCATGGAACTGCTGGTCAATCTGCAGCGCGACGAGGGCATGGGCCTGATCCTCATCACCCATGACCTCGCCGTGGTGGCCGAGACCGCCCAGCGCGTGGTGGTGATGTATGCCGGCCAGGCGGTGGAGAAAGGCGTGGTGCCGACCCTGTTCGACGCCCCCGCCCACCCCTACACCGAAGCCCTGCTGGCGGCCATTCCCGAGCACAGCCAGACGGACCGCCTGCACACCCTGCCGGGCATCGTCCCCGGTCGCTATGACCGTCCCGCCGGCTGTCTGCTCAGCCCGCGCTGCCCCTATGTACAGCCGCGCTGCCAGGAGAGGCCGGCGTTGGAACCCTACGACCGCGGCGCGGTGCGCTGCTTCTTCCCGCGCAATGTCAGCCCGGGCGAGGCGCCCAAGGTGCTGCCCGAACATCAACGACCCAGCCAGTTGCCGGAGGATCGCCATGGCGCCGTCTGAAGCCACCGTCCTCGCTAGCCCCGCTACCCAGGGGAGCGTCCTCGAAGCCCGGAACCTGACCCGGCACTACCAGCTCTCCCGCGGCCTGTTCAAGGACAGCGCCACGGTCAAGGCGCTTAACGGCGTCTCCTTCGATCTCCAGGCCGGGCGCACCCTGGCCGTGGTGGGTGAATCCGGCTGTGGCAAGTCCACCCTGGCCCGCGCCCTGACCCTGATCGAACAGCCCACCGCCGGCAGTCTGCTGATCGGCGGCCAGGACGTCGCCCAGGCCGACGCTGCCCGGCGCAAGGCACTGCGCCGCGAGGTGCAGATGGTGTTCCAGAACCCCTACGCCTCGCTCAATCCGCGGCGCAAGATCGGCGACCAGTTGGCCGAGCCGCTGCAGATCAACACCGACCTCTCCCGCGGCGAAAGACGCGAGAAGGTGCAGGCGATGATGCAGCAGGTGGGTCTGCGGCCCGAGCACTACCAGCGCTATCCACACATGTTCTCCGGCGGCCAGCGCCAGCGCATCGCCGTGGCCCGCGCCATGATGCTGCAACCCAGGGTGCTGGTGGCGGACGAGCCGACCTCGGCGCTGGACGTGTCCATCCAGGCGCAGGTGCTCAACCTGTTCATGGACCTGCAGCAGCAGTACCGCACGGCCTATGTGTTCATCTCCCACAACCTCTCGGTGGTGCGTCACATCGCCGACGAGGTGATGGTGATGTACCTCGGCTGCATCGTCGAGAAGACCAGCCGCGACCTGCTGTTCGAGCGGCCGCTGCATCCCTACACCCAGATGCTGCTGTCAGCCACCCCGAGCCTGCACCCGGACCCGAGCAAGCCGCGCATCCGCATCCAGGGCGAACTGCCCAATCCGCTGGACCCGCCACCCGGGTGCGTCTTCCACCGTCGCTGCCCCTATGCCACGGAGAAGTGCAAGACCGAGGTGCCGGCCCTGCGCAACGTGGAAGCCCGCCAGGTGGCCTGTCACTATGCGGAGAACTTTCTCTAGCTGGAAGCTAATCGCGGCCATGGCCGCGCTAGGTTGCCCGGTGGATGAGGCTGTGTCGTCAGGCCGTAGTGTGGAAAACGGCGCAGCCTTTTCCACGGGGAGTTCGCCGCTAGAGTTTCCCTCACCCCAGCCCTTTCCCGGAGGGAGAGGGGGCGCTTCGAGCGGACATTCGTCTTGGGTGGCTCAGGCGATAAGACAGTTGCTCCTACAGGGTGTATCAGGACCGTAGGAGTGGCCGCATCGGCGGACCGCCATGGCCGCGATGGAGCCATTGAAGCCAGCACCATCCTCGAAGCCCAAAACCACGCCTGTTATCTTTGGGCGTCGCCCCGCTTTTGGACTCTGCCATGCACATCCGCCCCTTCCAGCCCGCCGATACCGAGGCCGTGGTCAGCCTCTGGCAGACCTGCGGCCTGACCCGCCCCTGGAACGATCCCTATCGCGACATCGAGCGCAAGCTCGCCGAGCAGCCGGAGCTGTTCCTGGTGGGCGAGGTGGACGGCACCCTCATGGCCAGCGCCATGGTCGGCAATGACGGCCATCGCGGCTGGCTCTATTACCTGGCGGTGGCACCGGCGCATCGACGCCAGGGCCATGCCCGGCGCCTGATGGAAACCGCCGAACGCCTGCTGATCGAACGAGGCTGCCCCAAGCTGCACCTGATGGTGCGTCGCGAGAACACCGCGGTGGCCGGCTTCTATGCCGCCCTGGGCTACACCGAGGTGGAGGCCGTTACCTTGGGCAAACGGCTGATCGTTGATGATTAGCGTGGATGAGGAGGCAGCCTTGCTCGCCGCTGAAACCCTAGTGCCAATGGAAAACACTGTGTAGTTTTCCACGCTACAGACGCTCGGCTACGCGTAGGGTGGGTAACGGCGCAGCCTTACCCACATGGGGCTTTCCTTCCCAGTGGAAAACGCTCCGCGGTTTTCCACGCTACGGAGCCACCTTACCGAGGTAACAACCCCACCCGCGGCCCCGGATGCTTGCGGACCTCGGCGTAGGGCACCAGGGTGCCGCCGGGTTCGTCGCAGTTGCGGGCGGCGCGGAAGAAGGTCGGGCCGAGGTAGAGGCCCTCGGGCGTCAGGTACCAGGGGGCGAATTGCCAGACGTCGGCGCTGCGGTAGTCGCAGCCGTCGCCAGGGGCCGGGGCCTGCATCAATTCGGGATACAGGCGAATGAACAGCCGTATCACCCAGGGTGCCAGGGACTTTGCCCGGTAGTCCGCCAGGACCTGGGAATAGCGATCTTCCGCCACGGGCCGAATCGGCTTGCCGTGACCCAGCCAAAGGAAATCCTCCAGCGCCAGCTCCTGGCCGGTCTTGAGGTCCAGGGTCAGGGGCGCACTGCCGAAATCCGGATGGGCGGCGCCGCTGCAGCTGTACTGGCTGAACAGGTTGACGCTGAGCACCCGCTCGGTGAGCAATTGGGGCGTCACCGTCAGGCTATGGTCGCCATCGCTGCCGACGCAGCTCAGATGGGCATCCACCTCCGCCCAGAGTCGCTCGCGCAGCGCAGCATTGGCCGTCTCGCTGGCGCCTGCCACGGTGAACAGCCGCATGCCCGAGACCGGCTCGCGCCACCAGCGCAGCTCGCGGCCCATGAAGGCCTGGCGCTCGCCTTGTTCCAGCTTGAGCCCCTGCAGGCGACGGAATTCGTAGGGATCGTCCTGGCGCAGTTTCTGCCGATAGCCATCCAGGGCGGTGGCCGGCTCCAACTGCAGGGGGGCCAGGGCGATGGGCAGGGTCTTGCCGTCGCCGCTCCAAATGCCGGTCCAGCGACCGTCCTTCCCGCGCGTCAGCGACCAGCTTGCCTTGGGGCCGTCCTGCCAGGGCGCGCCTTCCTCCAATTTCAGCTGGTCACCCGACTGCGCCGGACCGCTCAGCCGCAGATCACGTCGGTAGCGGTCGTAGAAATAGCGACCATAGGCTTCGTCACCCGCCGCCGTGTCGACGTCCACCACCACGACGGCCTTGCCGAGGGTCCCTTCCAGCAGCAGTTTTTCCGCATGGGCACTGCCGGTGAACGTGATCAGCGCCAACCACAGCGCGCAAAGGCGAACGCTCATAGGGTCTCCAGTTTTGCCTCGATGGCCTCAGGGTAGAGCAGCGGCGTCAGGCTGTCCTCTACAGGCGTCGCTCACCCATGGGAGAATGAGCCTTTTCCGCGAATCCTCGGACGCCCATGGACCTCCCCGCCCTGCTCTCCCGCCTGCACACCATCCGCGACGCCAACGCCTGGCGGCGTTACCACAACCCCAAGAACCTGGCGATGGCCGCCAGCGTCGAGATGGCCGAGCTGGTGGAGATCTTCCAGTGGAAGAGCGACGCCGAGGCGCGCGAACTGAGCGCTGCCGAGCGCGAACATGCCGGCCAGGAGATCGCCGACGTGCTGCTCTATCTGCTGCAACTGGGCAGCGAACTGGGGCTGGACGTGGAGCAGGCGGTACTGGCCAAGCTGGCCGACAACGAAAGGCGCTTCCTGCCATGAGCGATACCTTCTTCGACGACCGTGCCACCCGCTTCGCCGCCAACATCTATGGCGGCACCAAGGGCGCCATTCGCCTCGCCGTGCTGCAGGCGGACCTCGCCGAGGTGCTGCCGCAACGCCCGCTGCGGGTGCTGGACATAGGTGCCGGCCTCGGCCACATGAGTCTCTGGCTGGCCCGGCAGGGTCACGCCGTGACCCTGGCCGAACCCTCGGCCCCCATGTTCGCTGGCGCCCAGGAGGCCTTCGCCGCTGCCGGCTTGACCGCCGACTGGCTGGCGCTGCCCTGGCAGGAGTTGCCCGGCTTCGCCGAACCCTTCGACCTGGTGCTCTGCCACGCCGTGCTGGAATGGCTGGAGACGCCCACGGCGATCCTGCCCACGCTGCACCGCTGCCTGGCCCAGGGCGGCTGGCTGTCCCTGGCCTTCTACAACCGCGATGCCCTGATCTATCGCAACCTGCTCAAGGGGCATTTCCGCAAGCTCAGGCGCGGCCACTACGCCGGTGAAGGGCGCGGCCTCACCCCGCAACAGCCCCTCGATCCGCGCGAGGTGGAGACCTGGCTGGCGCCGCAGTGGCAGATCCAGGCACGCAGCGGCGTGCGCGTCTTCCACGACTACATGCCAGCGGATTTCCAGTCCCGTGCCGACGCCGAGGAACTGGTGGCCATGGAGCTGGCCCATCGGCGCCATCCGGTCTTCGCTGGCCTGGGGCGCTACCTGCATTGGCTCTGCCAGGCTAAGGCAGGATAGCGCCGGGCACGGTATGCTCTGGCCAGGCACTCCGTCGAGGAAGAGGTCATGCGTCGCCCCCTGTTCTGCCTGTCGCTCGCGCTGTTCACCCTGGCCGGTTGCCAGAGTCCCAATCCCTACGTCGCCAGCAGCCTGCCGGAGGCCTCCGCGCCGGTGCTGCCGCAGCAGGATCCGGCGGCCTATCCGGTGGCGCTCACCGACTGGAGTCGCTACCGGACCTGGACCTGGGCGCCCGGTGCCGCGGTGGTCAGTGGAGGCCTGGATGGCCAGACCGTACAGCAGGTGGTAGCGGACGGCCTCGACCAGCGTGGCCTGCGACCAGCCGTCGGCGGCACCCGCGCCGACCTGCAGGTACGCGCCCGCCTCACCCAGCAGCAGCGCAGCGAGCAGTACACCGACTATTACGACACCAACTATGGCTACGGTGGCTACGGCCCCTATGGCTACGGCCCCGGCTACGGCGCCACGGTTGGCCAGGCGCGCACCCGTACCCGCACCTACGTGGTCGACGTGCTGGAGGTGGAACTGCTGGACCCCGCCACCGGCCGCCTGCTCTGGCATTCGTCCGCCGAGCAGGCCGCGGGCGGCAGCAGCGGCGAACGCGCCCGTGCCCTGAGGGACACCACCCAGCGGCTGCTGGCCAACTATCCGCCACGCTGACGGGGGATAAGTCGTCCTTAAGCCAGTCCAAGCAGACTGACCACCTCATCGTCGAGGCCTGCCCATGAAACGCTGCCTGCTCCTACTTTCGGTCCTGCTGCTCGCCGCCTGCGCCGAGCGGGGGCCAAACAATCTGGACTACGATGCCAGCCGCGATTTCGCCGCCTATCGCAGCTGGAGCTGGGCCGATCCGGCGATCGAGTACCGCCCCAACGATCCGCGCATCCGCAGCGATCTCACCGAGCAGCGCCTGCGCGATGCGGTCAGCGGCGGCCTCGATCAGCGCGGGCTGCGCCCTGCCGCGGCCGGCACCCGGCCGGACCTGAAGATCAAGCTCTATGTGATCCTCGACCAGCGCCAGCAGAGCTACAGCTACGCCGATCCCTACTGGGGCGGTGGCTGGGGCGGCCCCTGGGGTCCTGGCTGGGGCCCTGGTCCCTGGGGACCCGGCTACGTGCGCACCCAGACCGTCAGCTATCCGGTGATGACGGTGCAGCTCGACATGCTCGACGGTCGCGACGGCAAGCTGGTCTGGCGCGCCAGCGAAGAGCGCCTGGCGGACGACCAGAACGCCACGCCCGCCCAGCGCAACGCCGCCTTCGGCCGCCTGGTCAACGAGTTGCTGACCGCCTACCCGCCGCACCGCTGAGCGCAACGACCGTCCGGGGAATCGCCACCGCCCCTGGTCAGAAGGCCAGGGGACGTAGGACGTAGGGCCAGGGATAATGACCGCTGGCCAGGTCAGCCTCTCGACCCTTTCCGGCAGCCGTCCGAGCACCTGACCGTCGTCCTTCCGCCCCCAGGTCTCGCATGTCGTCAACTCCCGTCGCCACCCGCCGCAGCCACAACCTCCTGCTGCGGCTATTTCCGGCCATCTGCGCCCTGCCGATCCTGCTCGGCCTGGGCTGCTACCTGCTGATCAAGACCGCCACCAGCCAGGATGCCGACGTCCAGCAACGCGCCCAGACCTACATCGCCCGTACTCTGGCCCAGGTGCAGAACGAGATCGGCCACAACATCATCAACTACGCCAAGTGGGGCGAGGCCTACAAGCACCTGCATCTGAGCGTGGACCTGTTCTGGGCCAACGACGAGCGCAACGTCGGCGACATTCCCTACGAGCTCTATGGCTACAACGGCGTGTTCGTCCTGAACCCCGAGGATCGCACCGTCTATGCGGTGATCGACGGCGTGCCTACGCAGCGTCCCGCCGAGCAATGGCTGCAGGGCGACCTGACCGAACTGCTGGCGGCGACGCGCGATCACCCCGGGGAAACCGACAGCGTGGTACGCCTGTTCGGCGTCGCCGGGGTACCCGCGCTGGTCGCCGCAGCGACCATCACGCCCGGTGCCAGCTCCAGCGTCTCCGCCGAGGCCGGGACGCCGTCGGTGATGCTGTTCGTCAACGTCCTCGATCCGGTCAAGCTGGACCACCTGAGCGATACCTACGGCCTGCCGGCGCTGCAGCCTTCGCCGACGCCCCTGGAAGGCTTCGAGTCCATGCACCTGCTGGACTCCCCCTGGCTGCTCAACTGGCGGCCGCCGCAGCCCGGTGCCCACCTCTTGCGCCAGACCCTGCCGGTGTTTCTCGCCGGGGTGCTGATGCTGGCCCTGGTGCTGGCGCTGTTGATTCGCCACGCCCTGAGTTCGGCCCGCCAGCTCGACCAGCAGTTCGATGCCCTGGTCGCCAGCCAGGCGGAACTGACCCGCAGCGAAAGACGCTTTCGCGACCTCGCCGAGGCCGCCTCCGACTGGCTCTGGGAGGTCGATACCGAAGGCCGGATCTCCTACCTGTCCGAGCGCTTCGCCCGGGTCACCGGCAATACCCCGCACAGCTGGCTGGGCCGCTCCCTGGCCGAGCTGTTCAGCCCCGAGACGACCACCCTGGCCGCCTGGCTCGCCGCCAGCACCCAGCGCAGCGATGAGCGCGAAGTGCTGCGCTGCCACTATCGCGACCGCCTGGGCCAGCCCCGCGTCTGCGAGATCACCGCCCGGCCGCTGCCCCAGGGCAATGGCTACCGCGGCACCGCCAGCGACATCACCGCCGCGGTCACCGCCCAGGCGGAAATCGAGCACCTGTCCCTGCACGACAGCCTGACGGGCCTCTCCAACCGCCTGCATCTGCAGCAATTCCTTGCCGGTCAGCTCATGGAGACGGCGGCCCCCCTCACCCTGCTCAGCCTCGACCTGGACCGCTTCAAGCCGATCAACGACAGTCTCGGGCACGCCGCCGGCGACCACGTGCTGCAGAAGGTCGCCCAGCGCCTGCAGACCAACCTGCGTCCCGGGGGGCTGGTGGCCCGCATCGGTGGCGACGAATTCATCGTGGTCCTGCTGGGCGCCCTGGAAACGGAGGTGATCGAGCAGATCTGCGCGCGCCTGGTGGCGGCCCTGAACCAGCCCATCGTCCTGGAAGAGCAGACCGTCAGCGTCGGCACCAGCATCGGCATCGCCCAGGCCCCCAGCCAGGCCAGCCAGGCCGAAGAATTGCTGCGGCTGGCCGACATCGCGCTCTACCAGGCCAAGGCCGCGGGACGTAACGGCTGGTGCTTCTACGCTTCGGCGATGGACGCCCAGCTCAGCCAGCGCCGCCAACTGGAACAGGAGCTGCGCCTGGCCATGGAGCAGGCCCGCGACCAGCTGCGCCTGCACTTCCTGCCGTACCGGGCCAATCGCGACGGCGACCTGCTGGGCTTCGAGGCCCAGGTGTTCTGGGCGCATCCGACCCGCGGTCTGCTGCCTCCCGCCGCCTTCCTGCCGCTGGCCGAGGACAGCGGCCTCAGCCTCCCCTTGGGTAGCTGGCTGCTGGACCAGGCTTGCCGCGCGGCGGCGACCTGGCCCGCCGGACTCAAGGTCGGGGTGCGGCTGTCGACCCGCCAGTTCAATGGCCGTGCACCACTGGCGGACGGCGTCGCCCAGGCCCTGCAGGACAGCGGTCTTACGCCCGCGCGGCTGGAACTCCAGGTCAGCGAAGCGACGTTACAAGACGATACCGAAGCACGGCTCGGGCAACTGGCAGCGCTCAAGGGGCTGGGCGTGCGCCTGAGCCTGGCGGACTTCGCGGGGGGCTGCGCCGCACTCGCCCAGGTGCGCCGCCTGCCAATGGACGGCGTGCGCCTCGACCCGGGCCGACTGCCACCCGACGAGAACGGCTCGGCCGATCCGACCATCGTCCGCTCGCTGGCCATCCTCGGGCGGTCGCTGGGCGTAGACGTGGTCATCGAAGGGCTGACGGCAACGCAGCGGGAGTGGCTAGACGACCTGCCCTGCGACGAGGTCCAGGACGACATCGCCCTGGCCGCCAGCGAGCTGGCGCCGCTACTGGCCCGCGTGGCGCCTCCCGTCTAGCCTTGCGTCAGAGGCGCTCCAGCCAACCGAGGTCGCCGCCCCGCGTCGGCACCGGATAACAGCCGTAGGGGGCATAGCCATGGGTGCAAACCGGATCGGCGAGCTGCAGCGGCTCCGGCGGCGACCGCGTCAACCAGCCATCCAGCACGGCGAGCGCGAGCAACAGGGCGATGAAGAGCACGGAGCAAATGGTTCTTGTCGTACGCATGGTGACCTCCTGCGGGGCATGGCGACAGTCCGACGGACAATGCCCTGCCTCTGCAGTATCGACCCACCGCGGCTGCTCCGCCGCCCCGGACGGACACCATTCGCGCAATGCTGCACTACCGCTGGTGCAACAGTTACCTCTGCGGACGCAGGGCTTCCCGGACCAGGCTGCGCGGCCGCCCTCCCCACCAGCCCATTCCCCGCTCCCCTGGGAGAGGACGAGGATGAGGGCAATCCGACCGCCTCGCTGATCAGTCCCGGACAAGGCTCGGCCGTTGTCCAGGCCACAACAGAAACAACATCGCTACACCGAACCATCCCTTCTCCTCCCGGGAGAGCGCCAGGATGAGAGCAATCCGACCGCCTCGCTGATCGGTCCCGGACAAGGCTCCGCCGTTGTCCAGGCTACGGCACTCAGGCCTTCGCTCCCTACCGTCCCCTCGCCCTCCGGGAGAGGGTTGGGGTGAGGGTAGATCCGTCTCAGGCGATCTCCACCTGGTCTCCGTTCAGCCGCACCGCCCAGGTGGGCAGCGCCTGCTCGGGATACTCCAGGCAGCCGCCGTCGCTCAGGCGGAAATGCTGCTTGTACAGCGGCGAGGCGATCACCAGGTCGTCGCCCAACTGGCCGACGATGCCGCGGCCGATGACATTGGCGCCGGACTTGGGATCGCGGTTGCCCACGGCGAAGACCTTCTGCGCGGTGTCGGGCAGGTAGAACAGCGCCACCTGCTCACCGTCGTGCAGGGCCACCACGCCGGATTGGGGCACCAGGTCGGCCAGGCTGCACAGCGGGCGCCAGGCAGGCTGCGGGGCGCGTGCGGTATTGGTCTGGGTCATGAGTCAAGCCTCCTCGGTGACGGCGATGAGCTGAAGCTCGCCATGGCGCGCCGGCCGGCGCTGGCCGCGCTCCTTGACGAAGTGGATGTCCGGATCGCCGCCGCGCTCATTGACGAAGGTGCGGAAGCGCTTGAGCTTGTCGGGATCGTTCAGGGCATTGGCCCATTCGCACTCGTAGCGATCCACTACCAGCTGCATCTGGGCTTCCAGCTCGGCACCCAGGCCCAGGCTGTCGTCGATGATCACCTGCTTGAGGTAGTCCAGCCCGCCTTCCAGGGACTCGCGCCACACCGAGGTGCGCTGCAGGCGGTCGGCGGTGCGTATGTAGAACATCAGCAGGCGGTCGATGTAGCGGATCAGCGTTTCGTCATCCAGGTCGGTGGCGAACAGCTCGGCGTGGCGCGGGCGCATGCCACCGTTGCCGCAGACATAGAGGTTCCAGCCGTTCTCGGTGGCGATCACGCCGATGTCCTTGCTCTGCGCCTCGGCGCATTCACGGGTGCAGCCGCTGACGGCGAACTTGAGCTTGTGCGGCGAACGCAGGCCCTTGTAGCGGTGCTCGATGTCGAGCGCCATCTTGACGCTGTCCTGCACCCCGTAGCGGCACCAGGTGCTGCCCACGCAGCTCTTCACCGTACGAGTCGACTTGCCGTAGGCATGGCCGGTCTCGAAGCCGGCGGCGATCAGTTCGCCCCAGATGTCCGGCAGTTCGTGCAACTGGGCGCCGAACAGGTCGATGCGCTGGCCGCCGGTGATCTTGGTGTAGAGGTCGTATTTCTTCGCCACCTGGCCGATGGCGATCAGGCCTTCCGGGGTGATCTCGCCGCCCGGGATGCGCGGTACCACCGAGTAGGTACCGTTCTTCTGCATGTTGGCCATGAAGGTGTCGTTGGTGTCCTGCAGAGGCACCAGGTGCGGATCGGTGATGGAGCCGTTCCAGCAGGACGCCAGGATGGAGCCCACCGCCGGCTTGCAGATGTCGCAGCCGTGGTGACCGCGGCCATGGCGCGCCAGCAGTTCGTCGAAACTCTCGATACCTTCCACGCGCACCAGGTGATAGAGCTCCTGACGGGTATGGGCGAAGTGCTCGCAGAGGCTCTTGTCGACCGCCACGCCGCGGGCGATCAGCTCGTGCTCGAACACCTGCTTGACCAGCGCGGCGCAGCCACCGCAACCGGTACCGGCCTTGGTGCAACTCTTGATACCGGCGAGGTCGGTGCAGCCGGCGTCGATGGCGGCGCACACCGCGCCCTTGGTGACGTTGTGGCAGGAGCAGAGGGTCGCGGTGGCCGGCAGGGCATCGGCACCCAGGGTGGGGGCGCCCTCGCCCACCGGCATGATCAGGCTGGCCGGGTCCTGGGGCAGCGGGATGCCGTTCTGGGCGTATTGCAGCAGGGTGTCGTAGTAGCTGTTGTCACCCACCAGCACGGCGCCGAGGACGTGCTTGCCATCGGCGGAGACCACCAGGCGGCGGTAGCTGGCGCTGGCCTCGTCGATGTAGCGATAGCTGCGCGCACCCGGGGTAGCGCCGTGGGCATCGCCGATGGAGCCCACGTCCACGCCCAGCAGCTTGAGCTTGGTGGACATGTCGGCGCCAGTGAAGGGAGTGCTCTGGCCGTGGCAGAGTTCGGCGGCCACCAGGCGCGCCATCTGGTAGCCCGGGGCGACCAGGCCGAAGATGCTGCCGTTCCAGGCCGCGCACTCGCCGATGGCATGGATGGCGGGGTCGCTGGTCAGGCAGAGGTTGTCCACCGCCACCCCGCCACGAGGGCCGAGTTCCAGGCCGCAGCCGCGGGCCAGGGCGTCCTGGGGACGGATGCCGGCGGAAAACAGGATGAGGTCGGTCTCGAGGAAATCCTCGCCGGCGAAGTTCATGCGGTAGCGATACTCGCTGCCGGCGGTGATGTTCTGGGTGGCCTTGGACAGGTGCACGCCCACGCCGAGGTCTTCGATACGCTGCTTGAGCGCGGCGCCGCCGAGATCGTCCAGCTGCACCGGCATCAGGCGTGGGGCGAATTCCACCACATGGGCTTCCAGGCCCAGGGACTTCAGCGCATTGGCCGCTTCCAGACCGAGCAGGCCACCGCCCACCACCACGCCACGGCGGGCCTTGGTGGCGGCCAGGCGGATGGTGTCCAGGTCGTCGAGGGTCCGGTAGACCAGCCGCGAATCACCCTCGGCCCCTTCGATGGGCGGCACGAACGGGTAGGAGCCGGTGGCCAGCACCAGGCGCTCGTAACCGAAGGCGCCGTCGGCGGTCAGCACCTCGCGCCGCTCACGGTCGATGGCGGTCACCGCGCAGCCCAGGTGCAGTACCAGGCCGGGCACGGCATAGAGACCGGCTTCGCTCATGGCCAGGGATTCGGCGTCGCGACCGGCGAAGTATTCGGAGAGGTGCACACGGTCATAGGCACGCTGGCGCTCTTCGCCGAAAACGTGGATCTCGTAGTGGTCCAGGGCACCGGCCGCCAGCAGTTGCTCGACGAGGTGATGGCCGACCATGCCGTTGCCGACGACGATCAGGCGTTCTTTGCGGGTCACGATGCTGTTCATGGAGGCTATCCCCCGGCCGAGGCCAATCAGGTTGATTCGCGGCAATAAAAAAAGGCGCCTGAAACCTTGCGGTCTCAGGCGCCTTTGCCTGTTCTCTGTAAGGAGGAGCGCTTGGCGCTGCTCCGTGCCCGTTGCCTGCAGTGGCAGTCGATCGCCGTTGATCGACCGGGCGACCCGAATTGGCGGGTCTGCCATGGCTCCTGCATCGGCTGTGCCAGTTCCGCTGGAGGTCGTGAAAACCCCCGGCTGGCGCGGCCTGTAGCCACTGTAGGCAAGGAAATGCCGCGCAAGGCCTGGCCGCCAGGTGGAACCAGAACGGTGCAGGACCGGGCCCGCCTGCCCCGTCGCGGCGCACCTGACAGGCAGTGGGCGAGCCCCTCGCCCGCGTCGTCCAGCCCGGGCGAAGCCAGGACTGAAGCGCTTCCTACCGCCCGCCGAAGCGAACTGGCGCGGGCCTTGCTAAATCTCGCCCAGGGGTTGGTCAACGCTGATCGCTCCCTTTCACGACAAAGGCGCCGTGTTCGCTTCCCGCCAAGGGAGAGCGACCGGCGCCTTTTTGCTTTCCGTGCCTTTGCTTTCGGTATCAGGGGACCCTTGCCATGACCACCACCCACCTCAAGAGCGTCTGCCCCTATTGCGGCGTCGGCTGCGGGATCGTCATGCAGGTGGAAGATGGCCGGGTCACCAAGGTCAGCGGCGATCGCGACCACCCCGCCAATCGCGGCCGCCTCTGCACCAAGGGCAGCACCAGCCACCAGGCGCTGGTGGACAGTGGCCGCATGGAGCACGCCTATATCAGGGGCGACCGCTCCCACGAACCGGTGCAGACCGGCATGGACCAGGCCATCGCCGCCACCGCCGAGCGGTTGCGCGCCATCCTCGAGCGCGATGGGCCCGACGCCATCGCCTTCTATGTGTCGGGGCAAATGTCGCTGGAGGCCCAATACCTGGCGAGCAAGCTGGCGCGCGGCTGCATCGGCACCAACCAGCTCGAATCCAACTCCCGGCTGTGCATGGCCAGCGCCGGCACCGGCTACAAGCTGTCCCTCGGTGCCGACGGTCCGCCCGGTTCCTACGACGACTTCGACCGCGCCGACCTCTTCCTGGTCAGCGGCGCCAACATGGCCGACTGCCACCCCATCCTCTTCCTGCGCCTGCTGGACAGGGTCAAGAGCGGCGCCAAGCTGATCGTCATCGATCCGCGGCGCACCGCCACCGCCGAGAAGGCCGATCTGTTCCTGCAACTACGGGCGGGCACCGATCTGCTGCTGCTCAACGGCCTGCTGCATCTGCTGCACGCCGAGGGCTATGTCGACGAAGCCTTCATCGCCGCACACACCGAGGGGTGGGCGGCCATGCCCGCCTTTCTCGCCGACTACCCCCCGGCGCGCGTCGCCGCGGAGACCGGCCTGGTCGAGGCGGACATCCGTACCGCCGCGCGCTGGATCGGCGAAGCCGGCGAATGGACCAGCCTCTGGACCATGGGGCTGAACCAGAGCACCCACGGCACCTGGAGCACCAACGCCCTGTGCAACCTACACCTGGCCACCGGCAAGATCTGCCGGCCGGGCAGCGGCCCCTTCTCCCTCACCGGCCAGCCGAACGCCATGGGCGGACGCGAGATGGGCTACATGGGCCCCGGCCTGCCCGGCCAGCGCAGCGTGCTGTCCGCCGCCGACCGCGCCTTCGTCGAGCAAGCCTGGGGCGTGCCGGAAGGCACCCTGCACACCCGCCTGGGCCAGGGCACCGTCGCCCTGTTCGAGGATCTGGCCGCCGGCACCGTCAAGGCCTGCTGGATCATCTGCACCAACCCGGTGGCCAGTGTGGCCAATCGTGCCAGCGTCATCCGCGGGCTCCAGGCCGCCGAGCTGGTGATCACCCAGGATGCCTTCCTCGATACCGAGACCAACAGGTACGCCGACATCCTCTTGCCCGGCGCCCTCTGGGCCGAGGCGGATGGCGTGCTGATCAACTCCGAGCGCAACCTGACCCTGGCGCCCCAGGCCGTCAATCCGCCCGGCGAGGCCCGTGCCGACTGGCGGATCATCGCCGACGTCGCCTGTGCCATGGGTTATGGCGAGCACTTCGCCTACAGCTCGGCCGCCGAGGTGTTCGAGGAAATCAAGCAATTCCACAATCCGCAGACCGGCTACGACATCCGCGGCGCCAGCCATGCCCGCCTGCGCGAGACCCCGCTGCAATGGCCCTGTCCCTGCGTGGAAAGCACCCCGCGCCAACCGATCCGCTACCGCAACGACGGCCGCAGCCAGACCCTGCGCCTGGACGAATCCGGCGAGCCGACCGTGCTCAATTTCGCCACCGCCAGCGGCAAGGCGCAGTTCTTCGCCCGCCCCCACCTGGACCCGGCGGAATTGCCCGATGCCGACTACCCCTTCGTGCTCAACACCGGTCGCCTGCAGCACCAGTGGCATACCCTGACCAAGACCGGCAAGATCGCCACCCTCAATCGCCTCAATCCGGCCCCCTTCGTCGAAGTGCATCCCCAGGACGCCCAGGCGCTGGGCCTCACGGATGGCGACCGCCTGGAAATCACCTCCCGCCGCGGTCGCGCCGTGCTGCCGGTGACCCTCAGCGACCGCGTGCAACCTGGCAACTGTTTCGCCCCCTTCCACTGGGCCGACGTGTATGGCCAGGACCTGGCCATCAACGCCGTCACCAGCGATGCCATCGACCCACTCTCCCAGCAGCCGGAACTCAAGGTCTGCGCCGTACGCCTGACCCGTGTCGCCACCATCCCGCACCACCAGCTCCCCACCGACGAACCCGCCCTGGAGGCGTCTCGCATGCCCGCCCTCGACCGCCTGGGCGAGCTCACGGGCGCGACGACCGCCGTGCGACCCCAGCTCAGCGCCACCGAGCGCACCTACCTGGCCGGTTTCCTGGACGGCCTGCGCGACGGTGGTATCCAGGGTGTGCCCTGCCTGCCCGCCCAGGCACCCCTGGCCGCCGACACCCGCCTCTGGCTCGATGGCCTGCTCGCCGGACTGTTCAGTCGCCTGCCACAAACCCCGATTGAAACCCTGGCACCTGCCAAGCCGGCCGACCTGGTGGTGCTCTGGGCCTCCCAGACCGGCAGCGCCGAAGCCCTGGCCGAACGCTGCGCCACGCGGCTGCGCGAAGCGGGGCTGGCGGTGGAACTGCACGATATGGCCACCTACGCCGTGGAGCGCCTGGCCGGAACGCGCCGCGCCCTGCTGGTCAGCAGCACCTTTGGCGACGGCGAGGCGCCGGACAATGGCCAGAGTTTCTGGCAAGGCCTCAGCCGCCTCGACACCTCGCTCGCCAACCTGGACTACGCCGTCCTGGCCCTGGGCGACTCCACCTACGATCAATTCTGCGGCCATGGCCAGCGCCTCGACGCCCGCCTGGCCGAACTTGGCGCCCGTCGCCTGTGCGCCCGGCTCGAGTGCGACGCCGACGGCCACGACCGCGCCGACGCCTGGCTGACCGGGCTGCACAGGCAACTGGCACCCACCGCGACCAGCTCCCCGGCTGCCAGCACCGCCACGCCAGCTCGCCCTGCCGCGCGGCCGGCGCGGCTGGTGATCAACCAGAGACTCAACAGCGCCGGCTCCAACAAGGAAGTCAGGCTGTTCGGCTTCGAAAGCGAACACCCCCTGGACTACCAGGCCGGCGACGCCCTCAGCGTCCGGGCGCGCAACTGCCCCGAGTTGGTGGAGGAAATCCTGACCCTGGCCGGACTCGACGGAGAGCAATCCGTTAGCGTGCCCAAGGTCGGCGAGCTGCCCTTGCGCCAGGCGCTGGCCGAGCACTACGAGATCGCCCGGCCCAGCCACGAAACCCTGGCCCTGGTGGCCGAACGCAGCGGCCACGCCGACTGCCGTGCCCTGCTGGCCGCCCGCGACGAACTCAAGGCCTGGCTCTGGGGCCGGCAACTGGCCGACGTCCTGGCCAGCTTCCCCGCTCGCCTCGACGGCGAGGAACTGCTCGCCAGCCTCAAGCGCCTGCAGCCGCGCCTCTATTCCATCGCCTCCAGCCCGCTGGCCCATGCCGGCCAGGTGCACCTCACCGTGTCGGCGGTACGCTACGGCGCGCGCAAGGGCGTGGCCTCCACCTTCCTCGCCGACCGCCTGCAGGACGCTACCACCGACGTCCATATCCAGCCGTCGCGCCACTTCCGCCTGCCGGAACAGGGCGACGTGCCGCTGATCATGATCGGCCCCGGCACTGGCATCGCGCCCTTCCGCGGCTTTCTCCACGAACGCCGCGCCCGTGGCGACAACGGCCGCAACTGGCTGTTCTTCGGCGAACAGCACGCCGCCCACGACTTCTACTACCGCGACGAGCTGGAGGCCTTCCAGCACGACGGCACCCTGGACGAACTCAGTCTGGCCTTCTCTCGCGACCAGGCCGAGAAGATCTATGTCCAGGATCGGCTACGCGAACGCGGCGCCGAGGTCTGGCGCTGGCTGCAGGACGGTGCCCGCGTCTATATCTGCGGCGATGCCAGCCGCATGGCCAAGGACGTTGACCAGGCCCTGCGCCAGGTGGTGGCGACCCACGGCCAGCTCGGCGACGAAGCCGCCGCCGAATACCTGCGTGTGATGAGCGAGCAGAAGCGCTATCTGAAGGATGTGTATTGAGTGGGGCTTGCCGGCCTGAGCCAGCCGCTCACTCGATGAAGGTCAGCCCCTGCTGCACCGGTAGGACGGGCGCCACCATACGCAGATGCTCGCGCAACCCGGCGAGGGCATCATGGGCTTCGCTGCGCCGGGGCCAGACCAGGTAGTAGCTCAGGCCCGAGCGCACCACAGCGCGATTGGCGAACACCAGTTGCCCGCTGGCGATCTGCTCCTGGACCAGCGACAGATCGCCAATCGCCACGCCATAGCCCTGGACTGCAGCCGAAATCCCCGCATCCAGGGTTTCGAATCGCTTGCCCGCGTGCCAGTTCACCTCGGCCAGCCGGCCGATCCTATCCAGCCAGAGGCGCCAGTCGCGGCAGTCGTGGGACGCATGCAACAGGCCGTCGCCGCTGAAGATCGGGTCCCTGCCATCGCAGGCGCTTTGATAGCGCGGCGCGCAGACCGGCACCAGCCACTCATCGAACAGCCGGACGCAGTCGCAATCGCCGGGGAATTCGCCGTCGGCCAGCAGCACCGCGCAGTCATAGGGCTCGGTGCGGAAATCGACGAAATCGATGTCCATCCACACGCTGGTCAGCTGCACGCGATTCTCCCCCGTCGCCACCCGATGCGCCTCGATGGCACCCATCAGCCAGCGCATCGTCAGGGTGGAGGGTGCCTTCAGCCGTAGGCAGCCGCGACCGCTGCGCACCAGATCGCAGACGCCCTGCATGTCGGCGAAGGCCGAGCTCAGGTCCTTCGCCAGGATCAGCCCGGTCGGCGTCAGCTTGAGGTTGGGCCCCTTGCGCTCGAACAGCAGGCAGCCCAGGTCCTGCTCCAGGGTCTTGATATGGCGACTGATCGCACTCTGGGTGATGTTCAATTCCTTCGCCGCACGGGTGAAGGAGAGTTGCCGGGACGCACTGTCGAAAGCACGCAACGCATAGAGCGGCGGAAGGCGGGACATCCCTGGTCCTCGATGATGAGTCTGAATCATCCTTTCTCCGAGTTTTATCCGTTTTTTCCGCTGCGTCCAGCACCGGATGATGGCCGTCCTTGACGCCCCGGAGCGTCATGACTGCCAAAGCTCATCGAGACACAGCATGTATTTGGGATCAGTCTCCTTCGACGCCCTGCTGGACCAGGCCATCCGTCATGGCGAGCTCTCGGCCGCTGCCATCGCCGACCTGCTGCATTTCCGCCTCTTCGGTAATCCCCAGGGCTTCCTGCTGCTGCCGGATCAGGATATCGGCGACGTCCCGCCCACGCCCGCGGACCGGGCCAACCTCGCCAAGCCGGACTACCGCAGCGAGCTCCTGCTGTTGCAGGCCACGGCTCTGCTGGGTGATCCCGTCGGCTATCCACAGGAGAGCGACGGCAGCCTGATCAACAACTTCTTTCCCCAGGCCGCCAAGGCCCGGCAGCCCTCTTCGGACAGCTTCGACACCGAACTCGAACTGCATACCGAGAATGCCTTCCACGAGGTACCGCCGGACTTCCTCGCGCTGCTCTGCCTGAGAGGCGCACCCCAGGACGACGCCGTTACCTACATCGCCTCGGTGGACCGGATGCTCGAGGTGATAGACGCCGACACCACCGACCTGCTGTTCCAGGAACCCTTCAACTTCCTCTCCGACTACTGCCTGCACGAGAAGAACTGTCGGATCGACCTGGGCCGGCACCGCCCGATCCTCTATGGCCAACCCACCAGGCCCTACCTGAGGTTCGACCCGCACTTCATGCTCGCCCGCTCGGCACGGATGCAGCGGCTGATCGAGGAAATCAAGGAAATCGCCTGGAGCGTCGCCCAGCCGGTACGGCTCGCCGCCGGAGACTTGCTGATCATCGACAATCGCCGCGCGGTCCACGCCCGCAGCGCCTTCCAGGCGCAGTTCGATGGCCAGGACCGCTGGATCCAGCGTACCTTCGCTATCTGCCACCAACGGCAGTTGATCGGCGAGACGGGTGAATCCTCGCGGATCATCGGTCTGAGACCGCCAGGGCCATGAGCGAGTACCTCGGCTTCGCCATCACGGTGTTCCTGCTGATCTCCTCGCCAGGCCCCATCGTCGCCCTGGTCGTCGCCGACGGGCGCCATGCCTTTCCCTGGTGGACCATCCTGGGCGGCCTGCTCTCCGCCCAGGTCCTGCTGGTACTGGCCCTGACCCTGATCCACCTGGCCATCGGCATCAGCCCCACACTGTTGTTGGCCGGCCAGATCCTCGGCGGTCTCTATCTGCTCTGGCTGGGCGTGCGGCTGTTCCAGGCGCCGGCCGACGATTCACCGGGCGCCCGGCGTGGCAGCTTCGGCCGCGCGCTGCTGGTGGGTCTCTCCAATCCCAAGGACATCCTCTTCCTGGTGGCCTTCCTGCCGGCGTTCATCTCCCTGCAGGCGCCGCTCGCCCAGCAGGCCCCGCTGCTGCTGGCGATCTGGGCCGCCATCGACCTGCTGGTGCTGCTCGCCTATGGCCATTTGGCAGGACAGATGCGCCGGCTGGCTCGCCTGGGTCGGCTCACCCACCACCTACCCAGCGTCGCCCTCTGCCTGATCGGCCTGGCATCAGTCGGTGTGGGGCTGCGTGCCCTTTCTTTGAGCTAGGTCCGCGTACATCGGCGCTCAAGACAGGCGCCAGATGACCTCGTCCTTCAAGGTAGCCCGGATGGCCCCCTACCCAGCCAGCGCTGCTGGATCGCAGACCTGGAAGATCAAATCGGCTAGGTCTTGATTAGCCATCTAGGCCCCCTTGGCCGGCGACCGCAACACTGCCAAGCTGGACTCGACCGCCACCACCGATCCTGACCCCATGCTCACCAAACACCTGAACTGGGACGACCTGCGCATCTTTCTCGAACTGGCTCGCGCCGGTAGCCTGGCCCGGGCGGCCAAGCGCTTGAAGATCGACCAATCAACCGTCAGCCGGCGCCTGGCGCACCTGGAACAGGCCCTTGGCGCCAGCCTGTTCGAGCGCACGCCCAAGGGCCTACAGCTCAACACCCTGGGTCACCAGGTACTGGCCGCCACCGATCCGATGGACAGCGCCTATGCCGCCGCGCTGGCGAGCCTCGGCGGCCAGGCACGGGAGGCTGCCGGGCCGGTGCGCATCGGCACCATGGAAGGCATCGCCTCGCTCTATCTCACCCAGCACCTGCCACGCTTCAGCCAGAGCCATCCGCGCATCACCCTGGAACTGGTCACCTCCACCCAGCAACTGCACGTCACCCGTCGTGAAGCCGACATATTCCTGAGCTTCTTCCAACCCAGCGGCAGTGGCCTGGACGTGGAGCACCTGGGCCGCTTCGCCCTGCACCTCTATGCCTCGCCCACCTACCTGGCCCGCCTGGGCGAGCCGCGCACGGTGGCGGAACTGGGTGCCCACGAGTTCGTTGGCTACATCGATGATCTGGTGCAGATCGAGGCGGTCCGCTGGCTGGAAGAGGCCGTCCCCGAGGCCCAGACGGTATTCCAGTCCAGCAGCATGCTGGCGCAGATGTTCGCCGCGGCGGCCGGGAGCGGCCTGGTGCTGTTGCCCGAATTCGCCGGCGCCGGGCGCTTTGGCTTGCAGCGCCTGCTCGCCCAGGAGGTGGAGGTGCGCCGCGACCTCTGGCTGAGCGTGCACCACGACCTGCGCTACGCGCCGCGCATCAAGGCCGTGGTGGGCTTTCTCCAGCAGCTATTCGCCAACGATCCGCTCTACGCCTATTGAGGGCCAGGGACTCGGCGCGCCGCTCTCGTCCTGCCAGCGCACCGGTTGGTGCCGACGGCGCTCCACTTGCAGGTCGAAGATGTCGAAGCGGTTGTAGTAGCCGACCACGTCATGGAATTGCTTGGGCTCGATGCAACGATTGAGGTCGAGATCGGCGTAGAGGATGCCTTCCTCGTTTTGCAGCATCCCGCCGATCTGGCTGCCGGTGGGATCGAGGAACAGCGTCGCGCCGCGCGGCGTTTCATCGAGGATCGGCGCCACCGCTGGATCGCGGGCCAAGAGGAATTCGCGCATGCCCGCATCCAGGTAGCCGGCGCAGAGGATACCGAAGGCCTTGGCCTCGAACGAATGGGCGCCCGCGCGGATGCGATTGGCCGCCACGTTGTCGAAGTTGCCGCCGCCCGCCGGTGGGCGCGTCGGCCACAGCGCCGGCCAGCAGGAGATATGCAGCTGCTCACCCTGGGCCATCAAGGCATAGCGCGCCAGGGGATTGGTGTTTTCCCCGCAGATCAGGGCGCCGATCCGGCCGATGCGGGTATCGGCTACCCGCAGGCCGGCGCCATCGCCGGCGGCCCATACCAGTTTCTCGTAGAAGGTCGGCACCAGCTTGCGGTGGTGCACCAGTACGTCCCCCTCGTCGCCGATCAATAGATTGCTGTTCCAGACACAGCCCGCGCTCACCTCGCTGCGCTCGCTGAAACCCAGGGAGACGAACACCCCGCGACGCTTGGCCTCGGCGCGGATCGCGGCCAGCTCAGGCCCGGCGGGATAGAGGCTGTTGTGCACCATGGCCTCGAACAGATCATGGTTGAGCAGGGGCGACCACAGCGCCGCCCAGATGGGAAAGGCTGGGATGTAGGATTCGGGAAAGACCACCAGGTCGGCGCCGTTGGCCGCGGCCTCGCGGATCAGGTCGATGGCCTTGGCGGTGGTGGCGGTTTTATCCAGGAATACCGGCGCGACGTGGCACGCCGCCGCCTTGAGCGATGCAAGAGAGGTCATGGCAGAGCCCTTCTACGGAGGAATGGACCGGGCGACACGCGTCGCCCGGCAGCGTCAGTGGGCGACCGGGCTGTCGATGCCCAGGCCGGTGTGCTGGCGCACCTGCATCTCGGCCCAGCGCCCTTCGCTGAGCGGATCACGGCGCAGGAGTGACACCAGGATCACCAGCAGGAAACCCAGCGGAATGGAGATCAACCCCGGATTGCGCAGGCTGATCAGCGGCTGGGCCAGGCCCACCAGACTGGTCGCATCCGGGGCGATGCCCGCCACGGTCTGCCGGGCCTGGGTCTGGCTGGCTTCCAGGGCGGCGCGTTCGGCACCGACCGGCAAGGCATCCAGCCGCTGTTGCAGTTGAACCACGCGCTGCTCCGCGGCCACCCGCACGGCCTGGGGATAGGTCATGTTCGGCGAGACCAACACCAGGACCACCGCCGCGAGGGTGCCGCCGATCACGCCGGCCAACACTCCGGCGGTGGTGCAGCGCCGCCAGTAGAGGGTCAGCAACAGCGCCGGCAAATTGGCCGAGGCCGCCACCGCATAGGCCAACCCCACCAGATGGGCGACGTTCTGCCCCTTGGCCAGGATGCTCAGCACGATGGCGAGCAGGCCCACCGCCACAGTGGCCAACCGAGCGGCCACCAGTTGCTCGCGCTCGCTGACCTGGCCACCGCGCACGGCCCCTACGTAGATGTCGTGGGCCAGCGCCGAGGCTGCGGCCAGGGCCAGCCCGGCCACCACCGCGACGATGGTGGCGAAGGCCACGGCGGCGACGAAGGCCAGCAGGAAGTTGCCCAGCAGACTCTCGGCGCCACCGCCAAGGAATTGCGCCAGCAGGGGCGCGGCCAGGTTGCCGCCCTTGTCGAAGCCGGCGATGGTCGCCGAGCCGACGTAATAGGCGGCGGCGAAGCCGATACCGATGATGAATAGATGGCAGACGCCGATGGCCAGCATCGCCCAGAGCACCGAGCTACGCGCCCGCTCGGCATCGCTCACGGTAAAGAATCTCATCAGCACGTGGGGCATGGCGGCAGTCCCCAGCACCAGGGCCAGACCCAGCGAAAATTGCTCCACGGGATTCTTCAGGTAGAGGCCCGGCTCGAAGAAGGCGCGCGTGCCCTCCTGCCCCGGTACTAGGCCTCCCAGGTAGCTGCGTAGCGCCGGGTCGGCGGCCAGGGTGCCAAGAAAGGTGGGGATGCGAAAGCCGAACGGTGCCCAGGCCAGGGCCACCAACAGGAAGCAAGTGGAGATCAGCAAGACCGCCTTGATCAACTGCACCCAGGTGGTCGCCAGCATGCCGCCGAAGAACACGTAGATCAGCATCAGCGTTCCGACCAGCACCACGGACCACTCGAAAGGCACCCCGATCAACGCCTTGATGATCACCGCACCGCCCACCACCTGGGGGATCAGGTAACAGATGGCCACCACCACGCTGGACAGCGCCCCGGCGCTCTTGGCCGCCCGGAAACCGTTGCGAAAGGCCAGCACGTCACCCAGGGTATAGCGCCCCAGGTTGCGACAGGGCTCGGCCACCAGCAACAGCACCGGGACGAAGCCAACGAAGAAGCCCACCACATAGAGGATGCCGTCGAAGCCATAGAGAGCGATCAACCCCGAGACGCCGAGGAAGGCCGCCGCGGACAGGTAGTCCCCGGCGATGGCCAGGCCGTTCTGCCGGCCGCTGATCCCGCCGCCGGCGGTATAGAAGGCGCTCGCCGAACGATTCTGGCGCGCCGCCCAGGCGGTGACCAGTAGCGTCAGCAACAGGATGGCGCCGAAGACGCTGAAGGTCAGGGTGCGATAGTCGGCGCTTACCACGGCGTCGGCAGCCGAGGCCGAAGGTGCCAGTGCCCAGAGCGCCAACAGCACCACCCCGGCGCCAAGGGGATGACGACTCATGGTGCCACCTCCGGCAGATAACGCTGGCGGACTGTCTGCAAGCGGGCGTCGAGGGTGCGGGTACCGCGCAGGTAGGCCAGCGCCAGCAGGCCGCCCACGGGATACTGCGACAGTGCGAAGACCAGGCCGACATTCAGCTCGCCCACCAGGCTGTGCTGGAACAACGGCTTGAGCAGCGAGGCGCCCAGCGGCAAGGCGAAGTAGTACAAGGCCGCGATCACCAGGAGCGCCGTGACCAGTCGCGCCTTGGCACGCGTGGTAGCGACGAACTCCGTGTCACGGCTGATGAGTTCCCAGGGGATAGCGGAAGGGGTGGACATGATCCGTACTCCAGACGACGAAGGACGGCAGGGGGTAAGGGTCGCGAGCGACCAGACCACGATGGCGTTTGCAAACGCTCTAGGGCAGGACAACGTCCCCAGCATAAGGCCAATGGCCAGCCGGCCTGAGCGGTAATCGCGAAACGCCCCTTGCAGATTTGCAAGGGGCAGCGCGGGCCAGGGCGGCCCATGCCAGAAGTGGCGGAAGGCAGTGGGAGTCGAACCCACCCGGGAACGGCTGCCGTCCCCAACCGGGTTTGAAGCCCGGCCACGCCACCGGGCGTGATTGCCTTCCTCTGTCACGCTAGTCCTCGGCGGCGCGGGCCCAGGCGCTGTCCGGGCGGACCCGGCGTCCGTCGCCGTAGCGTCGGGTGAAGCCGATGCGATCCAGGCAGTCGAGGATCTGGATACTGCGCTTGCGACCGATGCCCAGGGCATCGCGGAAGGCCGCGGCGCGAATGATCCCCGCTTCGCGCTCTAGGCGCAATGCCTCACCAGCCGCGGCTTCCAGGCTCGCCTGGGGATAGAAGAGATCCTTGACCACCTGGGTCAGTTCCCCCAACCGCGCCAGCTTGCGCAGCAGCAGCCGCACCTCGGCCTCGGGCTGGCCGAGGGCCTTGGCGAGATCCCGGGTCCAGGGCGGATCGAAGCGTTCGACCGTAAGCAACGGCCAGAGCCGGGTCTTGAGCCTTTCCTCGGCCTCGGTGAGACGCACCTGGTGGTCGGGCAGGTGCAGCCAGGGACCGCTGCTCTGCAGGCGCCCCTCCGCCAGGGCCGTCTCCAGCAAGGCCAGATAGACCGGCCGCTCCAGGTCCGGCGCGGCGATCCGGCGCAGACGATCACGGTCGGGGCCCAGCTCGTCGGGCTGTTCCTGGTGGAAAGTCGCCAGCGCCGTGCTCAGGCGTTCGAGGGCGGCCCGCCAGAGGGGCGTGGCGAACAGCCGGGGACCGACCCGGGTGTCGATTCTCAGGGTATCCGCCGGCAACTGCCAGTCGTCTTCGGGTCGATTGAACTGGCGCGCCAGCAGGCGCGGATCGAGGCCACCCTCGGCCTGGGCCAACAGTTCGGGCAGGGCTTGTTCCAGGCCGCCGCGGGAGAGCGCCTGGAGTTGCGCCAGGCGTTGTGGCGTGCGGCGATGGCGCGCCGGGGCGAAGGGATCGAGCAGTCGCGCGCCGCCCAGGGTGCGCTGGGCGGACTGGTCGCGCAGTACCAGGTGATCGCCATGCACGCCGTGCAGCGGCGCATTGAGCACCAGCTGGGCCAGGGCCGTGGCACCCGGGGCGAGGCTGTCGCCTGCCAGCAGGGCCACCCGGCCAGTGAGGTCCTGGGCGCCGAGGTGGACGTGCACCGGCGTCCAGTGCGCCAGGTGGCGCGTCTCGCCGGGCAGCAGGCGCAGCTCCACATCGATGCGGGTAGTAGGGGCATGCAGCACCTCGGCTACCAGCCAGTCACCCCGGGCGAGGCTGTCGGTGCTCAGGCGCTCGCCCGCCAGATTGAGGGAGACGCGCTGCCCGGCACGCGCCTGTTCGGCCGCGCGATTCTGGGCATGCAGCCCCCGCACCCGCAGGCGTTGGCCGCGCGGCGTGAGGATGAGTTCGTCGCCTACCGCCACCTGACCGGCGAAGGCGGTGCCGGTGACCACCACCCCGGCCCCGGCGACGCTGAACACCCGGTCCACCGCCAGGCGAAAACCGCCACGGGCATTGCGCGCGCGCGCCTTCCCCAAGGCGGCGAGCAAGGCCGCGCGCAGGGCCGGAATGCCTTCGCCGCTGGGGCTGGCGACCGGATAGAGCGAGGCCCCGGCGAAGGGGCCGGCGGCGAGCAGCGCGGTGACGTCCTCGTGCACCTCGGCCAGCCGTTCGGCGCTCACCCGGTCGGCCTTGGTCAGGGCTACCAGCGCCCGCGGGATGCCGAGCAGTTCGAGGATCGCCAGGTGCTCGCGGGTCTGGGGCATGACGCCGTCGTCGGCGGCCACCACCAGCAGGGCCAGGTCCAGGCCGCTGGCGCCGGCCAGCATGTTGTGCACGAAACGCTCGTGGCCGGGCACATCGATGAAGCCGGTGAGCTGGCCGTCGCCCAGGTCGGCATAGACGTAGCCCAGGTCAATGGTGATGCCGCGGGCCTGCTCTTCGCGACGACGGTCACCGGCGACCCCGGTGAGGGCCTGGATCAGCGCGGTCTTGCCATGATCGATGTGACCGGCGGTACCGATGATCATGGGCAGGGTACCGGGCGGGAAAACAGGAACGTCATGGCGGCTCCAGGCGGCAGGCAGGGCCCCAGGGTAGCGGCGCCCGGCGGTGACGCCTAGCCGTTGCGCTCGCGCAGAAAGGCCACGAAGGCCCGCAGGGGCGCCGGCGGCTGGCGGCGATCCGCATAGTAGAGCCGCGGACCGGGAAAGGGGGTGGACCATTCCGCCAGGACCTCCACCAGCCGTCCATCGGCCAGGGGTTCGCGCAGATAGTCGGCGAAGGAACAGATCAGGCCGACACCCTCGAGCGCAGCCTGCAGCTCCAGATCCAGCGCCGAAGCCAGCAGGCGACCGCCCGGGTGAATGTTGATCACCTCGCTGCCGCGCTCGAAGCTCCATTGCGCCACCAGACCGCTGGCGAAGCGATGGCCGATGCAGGAATGCCGAACCAGGTCACCCGGATGGGTCGGTACGCCGTGGCGCGCCAGGTAGTCGGGGGTGGCGGCCACGGCGAATCTCTGGGTGGCAGGGCCCAGCAGCACGCTGACCATGTCGCCTTCCAGATGCTCGTCGTAGCGCACGCCGGCGTCGAAACCCGCGGCGAGCACATCGATCAGCCGGTCGTCGGCCACCACTTCCAGGCGGATGCCAGGATGGCGGGCGAGGAAGGGGCCGATCAGCGGCGGCAGGAGCACGCGGGCGACGATGGTGGGCACGTTGAGCCTCAGGTTGCCGACCGGACTCTCGCCCTCGGCGTTGATGGCGTCCAGCGCCCCCTGCACCTCGCGAAGCGCCGGGGTCAGGCGCTCCAGCAGCCGCTGGCCGGCATCGGTGGGCGTCACGCTGCGGGTGGTACGGTGCAGCAGGCGGACGTCCAGTTCACGCTCCAGCCGGCGCACGGCGTCGCTCAGGGAAGAGGCCGCCACTCCGCGGGCATAGGCCGCGCCACGAAAACTGCGGGCCTCGGCCACGGCAGCGAAGGCCGCCAGGTCGTCCAGATTCATCGCGCCACCTATCGTACGAAAAGGCGAACAGGCTGTTGTGTCGAGGTCGGATTATCGCACGCTGCATCCACGGCTAGAGTGAGGTCTCGTTCACTTCAGGAGGAATTCCTCATGCAACAGCGTCGTCTGGGCCGCCAGGGCCCGCAGGTATCGACCCTCGGTCTGGGCTGCATGGGCATGTCCGACCTCTATGGTCCCGCCGATCGCGGCGAGGCCATCGCCACCGTCCACGCCGCCCTTGAGCAGGGCGTCACCCTGTTCGACACCGGCGACTTCTATGGCATGGGCCACAACGAGTTGCTACTGGGCGAAGCCCTGCGCGGCCGCCGCGACCAGGCACTGATCAGTGTCAAGTTCGGCGCCCTGCGCGGGCCGGGTGGCGAGTGGCTGGGCTACGACACCCGCCCGGCAGCGATCAAGAACTTCGTCGCCTACAGCCTCAAGCGCCTCGGCGTGGACCACATCGATATCTATCGCCCGGCCCGGCTGGATCGCCAGGTGCCCATCGAAGACACCATGGGCGCTCTTGCCGAGCTGGTGCAGGCCGGCTACGTGCGCCACGTCGGCCTGTCGGAAGTGGGCGCCGACACCCTGAAGCGCGCGGCCGCGGTGCATCCGGTGTGCGACCTGCAAATCGAGTACTCGCTGGTCTCGCGCGGCATCGAAGCCGAGATCCTGCCGACCTGTCGCGACCTGGGCATCGGCATCACCGCCTATGGCGTGCTGTCCCGCGGCCTGCTCAGCGGTCACTGGCGCCAGCCCGCCGGCGACAGCGACTTCCGCGGCCACAGCCCGCGCTTCCAGCCGGGTAACGTCGAGCACAACCTGGCGCTGGTGGCGGAGCTGCGCCGCTTCGCCGAAGCCAGGGGCACCACGCCCGCCCGGCTGGCGATAGCCTGGGTCGCCGCCCAGGGCGAGGATATCGTGCCCCTGGTCGGCGCCCGTCGGCGCGACCAGCTCGCCGAATCCCTCGGCGCACGGGAGGTGACCCTCAGCGCCGCGGACCGCGCCGAACTGGAACGGCTGCTGCCACCAGGCGCGATGGTCGGAGACCGCTACGGCGAGCACCAGTTGCGCGACCTCGACAGCGAGCGCTGATCGCCGCCCATCATTCGCCCGCCCGCCTCTTGCGGGCGGGCGTCTTGCTAGTCCGCCGCGCGCTCGGCCGGACGCTCCTGCATCAGCACCCAGGGCGCCACCACCACCGCCCACAGCGCCACCTCGGGCGCCTCCAGCCGGCGCAGGGCCCGGGCCTCGTCGACCTTGGCCAGTTGCCCGGCTTGCAGCCAGGCCCCGACGCGGGCGGCATCGTCCTGGGTCACGGCGATGGCCGCCTCGATCAGGTCCAGCTCCGGCGCCACCTCCAGCAGCACGCCCCGTGCAAAATGCGGTTGCAATTCTTCCCAGCCAATGGCGGCGGTCTGCCCGAGCAGGGTGGCGTAGAGCGTGGCGTGATCGGTCATGGTGCGGGTCTCGCGAAAAGGGCGGATTCTACCGGCCCCCTCCCCGCTTGCCGAGCGCCCGGACACGCGGCATCCATGGCCGACGAGTTGTCATGGCCAGCTTTCCAAGAGGAACGGACGGTGATTAAACTGCGCAGCGCGTCATAACGAACAAAATCGGCACACTTTCGCGTCCAACTGCCTCATTAAAAAAGCATTCCGAGTGGAGCACTCATGAAAAAGGCAACTCTGCGTTTCTCCCGCCTGGTCGCGGCCCTGGCCCTCGCCGGCATGGCCAGCCACACCCTGGCAGCCGACACCCTGAAGATCGGCCTGGCCGGCCCCAAGACCGGTCCGGTCGCCCAGTACGGTGACATGGAGTTCATCGGTGCCCAGATGGCCATCGAGCAGATCAACAAGGCCGGTGGCGTCAAGGGCAAGCAACTCGAAGGCGTGGTCTACGACGACGCCTGCGATCCCAAGCAGGCCGTGGCGGTTGCCAACAAGATCGTCAACGATGGCGTCAAGTTCGTCGTCGGTCACCTCTGCTCCAGCTCCACCCAGCCCGCCTCCGACATCTACGAGGACGAAGGCATCCTGATGGTGACCCCGGCGGCCACCAGCCCCGACATCACCAACCGTGGCTACAAGCTGATCTTCCGCACCATCGGCCTGGACAACATGCAGGGCCCGACCGCCGGCAAGTTCATCGTCGAGCACGTCAAGCCGAAGATCGTCGCCGTCATCCACGACAAGCAGCAGTACGGTGAAGGCATCGCCACCGCGGTCAAGCAGACCCTGGACAAGGCGGGCGTCAAGGTCGCCGTGTTCGAAGGCATCAACTCCGGCGACAAGGACTTCTCCTCGCTGATCGCCAAGCTCAAGCAGGCCAACGTGGACTTCGTCTACTACGGCGGCTACCACCCCGAGCTGGGCCTGATCCTGCGTCAGTCCGCCGAGAAGGGCCTGACCGCCAAGTTCATGGGTCCGGAAGGTGTGGGCAACAGCTCCATTTCCGCCATCGCCGGCAAGGCCTCCGAAGGCCTGCTGGTCACCCTGCCGCGCTCCTTCGACCAGGATCCCAAGAACCAGGCCCTGGTGCAGGCGTTCAAGGACAAGAAGCAGGATCCGAGCGGTCCCTTCGTGTTCCCCTCCTACGCCGCCGTGCAGGTCATCGCCGAAGGCATCGAGAAGGCCGGCGACGAGAAGCCCGAGGACGTGGCCAAGGCGTTGCGCAGCAACACCTTCAACACCCCCACCGGCGAACTGGCGTTCGACGAGAAGGGCGACCTGAAGAACTTCGAGTTCGTCGTCTACGAATGGCACGCCGACGGCACCAAGACCGAAGCCAAGTAAGCCCTACCTGTGACACCGAAGCCCACCGCCAACGGCGGTGGGCTTCGTTTATCCGCCTCCATCCGAGGCCTGGGACCCGCACCAGAAGTGCTCATCGGTCCCCTGGAGACACCCATGCCCGAGTTCTACCACTACCTGCAACAGCTGGTGAACGGCCTCACGGTCGGCAGCACCTATGCCCTGATCGCCATCGGCTACACCATGGTCTACGGCATCATCGGCATGATCAACTTCGCCCACGGCGAGGTGTACATGATCGGCTCCTACGTGGCCTTCATCGCCATCGCCGGTCTCGCCATGCTGGGCATCCACAGCCTGCCCATCGTCATGCTCGCCGCCTTCGCCGCTAGCATCGTCATCGCGAGCGCCTATGGCTACAGCATCGAACGCATCGCCTATCGCCCCCTGCGCGGCGGTAACCGGCTGATCCCGCTGATCTCGGCGATCGGCATGTCGATCTTCCTGCAGAACTGGGTGCTGCTGGCCCAGGATTCCAAGGACAAGTCGATCCCCAACCTGCTGCCCGGTAATTTCATCATCGGCACCGACGCCATGAACGGCGTGGTGATCTCCTACGTGCAGGTGCTCATCTTCATCGTCACCCTGCTCACCATGCTCGGCCTGACCTGGTTCATCTCCCGCTCCCGCCTGGGCCGCGCCTGCCGCGCCTGCGCCGAGGACATCAAGATGGCCAACCTGCTGGGCATCAACACCAACGGCATCATCGCCCTGACCTTCGTCATCGGCGCCACCCTGGCTGCCGTGGCCGCGGTGCTGCTGGGCATCCAGTACGGCGTGATCAACCCGAGCCTGGGCTTCCTGGCCGGGATCAAGGCCTTCACCGCGGCGGTACTCGGCGGCATCGGCAGCATTCCCGGCGCCATGCTCGGCGGCCTGGTGCTGGGCGTGGCCGAGGCCTTCGGCGCCGACGTCTTCGGCGACCAGTACAAGGACGTGGTGGCCTTCAGCCTGCTGGTGCTGGTGCTGCTGTTCCGCCCCACCGGCATCCTCGGTCGCCCGGAGGTGGAAAAGGTATGACTGCCCGTCTGCGAACCGCCTTCTTCAGCGCCTTGCTGGTGCTGGCCGTCGCCTATCCCATCCTCGGCCTCAAGCTGGAAACCGTCGGCGTCAACCTCGAGGTGCACGGCGCCACGCCTCGTACCCTCTGGACCGTGGCCCTGGCCGCGGTGCTGATGTTCGTCTGGCAGCTGGTACGTGACCCGCTCACCGCCGGCTGGCGCCGCAGTGGCGGCATCCAGCTGCCGCAGACCGGCCTGGGCACCAAGCTCACCGAACCCAAGACCCAGCGCTGGGTGATCCTCGCCCTGGTCCTGGTCGCCCTGGTCTGGCCGTTCTTCGGCTCACGTGGCGCGGTGGACATCGCTACCCTGATCCTCATCTACGTGATGCTCGGCCTCGGCCTGAACATCGTGGTGGGCCTGGCCGGCCTGCTGGATCTGGGCTATGTCGGCTTCTACGCCGTCGGCGCCTACACCTACGCCATGCTCTCCCACTACTACGGTTTCGGTTTCTGGGTATGCCTGCCCATCGCCGGCGGCATGGCGGCGCTGTTCGGCTTCCTGCTCGGCTTCCCGGTGCTGCGGCTGCGCGGCGACTACCTGGCCATCGTCACCCTGGGCTTCGGCGAGATCATCCGCATCCTCCTGCGCAACCTCACCGAATGGACCGGTGGTCCCAACGGCATCAGCGGCATCGAGAAGCCGACCCTGTTCGGCCTGACCTTCGAACGCCGCGCGCCGGAAGGCATGACGCCCTTCCACGAGTATTTCGGCATCCCCTACAACTCGGAATACAAGGTGGTCTTCCTCTACCTGATCGCCTTGCTGCTGGTGCTGTTGACCCTGTTCGTGATCAACCGCCTGCTGCGCATGCCCATCGGCCGCGCCTGGGAAGCCCTGCGCGAAGACGAGATCGCCTGCCGCGCCCTGGGCCTGAACCCGACGCTGATCAAGCTCTCGGCCTTCACCCTGGGCGCCTGCTTCGCCGGGTTCGCCGGTAGCTTCTTCGCTGCCCGCCAGGGCCTGGTCTCGCCGGAATCCTTCACCTTCATCGAATCGGCCATCATCCTGGCCATCGTGGTGCTGGGCGGCATGGGTTCCCAGCTCGGCGTGATCCTCGCGGCCATCGTGATGATCCTCTTGCCGGAGCTGATGCGCGAGTTCAGCGAATACCGCATGTTGATGTTCGGCCTGCTGATGGTCGTGATGATGATCTGGCGTCCGCAAGGCCTGCTCCCGATGCAACGCCCGCACCTGGAGTTGCGCAAATGAGCCAAGCCCTTCTCGACGTCACCGGCCTGTCCATGAGGTTCGGCGGCCTGCTGGCCGTCAACGGCGTCAACATCCGCGTGGAACAGGGCCAGGTGGTCTCCCTGATCGGTCCCAACGGCGCCGGCAAGACCACGGTATTCAACTGCCTGACCGGCTTCTACCGCCCCACCGGCGGTGAGATCCTGCTGAACGGCGAGGCCATCCAGGGCCTGCCGGGACACAGGATCGCCCGCAAGGGAGTGGTGCGCACCTTCCAGAACGTCCGCCTGTTCAAGGAAATGACCGCGGTGGAAAACCTGCTGGTCGCCCAGCACCGCCACCTCAACACCGGCTTCCTGGCCGGCCTGTTCAAGACCCCGGCCTTTCGCAAGAGCGAGGCCGAGGCCATGGAATACGCGCGCTTCTGGCTGGAGCAGGTCAACCTCAGCGAGTTCGCCAACCGTAACGCCGGCAACCTCGCCTACGGCCAGCAGCGGCGCCTGGAAATCGCCCGCTGCATGATGACCCGTCCGCAGATCCTCATGCTCGACGAGCCGGCCGCCGGCCTCAACCCGCGCGAGACCGAGGACCTCAAGGCGCTCATCGCCCTGCTGCGTGCCGAGCATGGCGTAACGGTGCTCTTGATCGAGCACGACATGCACCTGGTGATGAGCATTTCCGACCACATCGTGGTGATCAACCAGGGCACCCCCCTGGCCGACGGGACGCCGGAGCAGATCCGCAACAATCCCGACGTGATCAAGGCCTACCTGGGCGAATCCTGATGGAGACCTCCATGCTGCAGTTCGACAACGTCTCCACCTTCTACGGCAAGATCCAGGCCCTGCATGGCGTCAGCGTGCAGGTGAACCGGGGCGAGATCGTCACCCTGATCGGCGCCAACGGCGCTGGCAAGTCCACCCTACTGATGACCCTCTGTGGCTCCCCCCGCGCCCACAGCGGCAGCATCCGCTACGAAGGCGAGGAACTGGTCGGCCAGGAAACCGCGCAGATCATGCGCAAGGGCATCGCCGTGGTGCCGGAAGGCCGCCGGGTGTTCGCCCGCCTGACCGTGGAAGAGAACCTGGCCATGGGTGGCTTCTTCACCGAGAAGAACGCCTACGAGCGCCAGCTGGACAAGGTCCTCGGCCTCTTCCCGCGGCTCAAGGAGCGCTATGCGCAGCGCGCCGGCACCATGTCCGGCGGCGAGCAGCAGATGCTCGCCATCGGCCGGGCGATGATGAGCGAGCCGCGCCTGCTGCTGCTCGACGAACCGTCGCTGGGCCTGGCGCCCATCATCATCCAGCAGATCTTCGAGATCATCGAACAGCTGCGCCAGGATGGGGTGACGGTGTTCCTGGTCGAGCAGAACGCCAACCAGGCGCTCAAGCTGGCCGACCGCGGCTACGTGCTGGAGAACGGGCGGATCGTCATGCAGGACAGCGGCGCCGAGCTGCTGGCCAACCCGGACGTACGCAAGGCGTATCTGGGCGGTTGAGTCTTTGGTTCCAATCGCGGCCATGGCGGTTCGCCGATGCGACCGCTCCTACAGTGGCACAACCTGTAGGAGCGGCCCATGGCCGCGATCTTCCTGACTACCCCAACGCCTCCGGCTACGCTCGGACCAGCGACGTAGCGTGGAAAACGGCGCAGCCTTTTCCACTGGGGACTTCGTGGCAAAGGGCGCCCTCTACCCCAACGCCTCCAGCCGCTGCCGACTGCGCTCGAACCAATCGCTCAGCGCCTCCGCCACCACCCGTGTGCGCCTGGGCAATCCGCTCTGGTAGGGATGCACCAGGAACAGCGGCTGGCTGGGCGTGCGCCATTCCTTGAGCAACCAGACCAGCGCCCCGTTGGCCAATTCCTCGTGGACCATGAAGGATGGCAGCCGGGCGATGCCCTGCCCCGCCAGGGCCGCCTGCTTGAGCAGGCTGTAGTGGTTGCAGGCCAGGCTGGGCGCCACCCGGACACGACTGAGTCGATGCTCCCGGTGATAGAGCCAGACATCGCCCTCGACATAGTGGTTGTTCACCAGGCAGTGGTGCTCGAGCAGCGCCTCGGGACGGTCCGGTGAAGGGCGATCCTGCAGATACCCAGGCGCGGCGCAGGTCACCTCCTGCATGGCGAATAGCGGGCGGGCCACCAGGCGCTCGTCCGGCTCTACCCGCGCGCGGATGGCCAGGTCGAAGCCCTCCGCCACCAGGTCGCGATAACCGTTGTCCAGCACCAGGTCCAGCTGGATGGCGGGGTGGGCGGCACGACAGGCCAGCAGCACCTCGAAGAAGGTATAGCCGAGGGACACCGGTACGGTCAGGCGGACCTGCCCAGCCGCCTCCTCGCGCAGCCGGGCTACGCTCTGCAGCGCCCGTTCGCGTTGCCGTACCAGGGCCTGGGCTTCGGGCAACAGGGCCCGGCCAGCCGTGGTGGGATCGAGCCGGCGGGTGGTGCGGTGCAACAGGGTGGTTTCCAGGCGCGACTCCAGCGCCCGGATGCGCTTCGACAACTGACCCTTGCTGCACCCGAGTCGCTCGGCCGCGCGGGTGAAACTACCGCTCTCGCACAGGATGGCGAAGGCGGCGAGATCGGCGAAGTCGTCCTGCATCGTTTCCTCCTGGAAACACTGGATTGCCAATTAGATAATTTATCAGATCAATGCCGCCTTCTAGGCTGGAGGCTCCCTTCCTTTCACGGAGTCATCGTCATGAAAATCGTCCTCGTTGGAGCCAGTGGCACTCTGGGCAGCGCCATCGCCACTCGTCTCGGCCGTCGGCACGACCTCATCCGGGTCGGTCGCCAATCCGGTGATCTGCAGGTGGACATCACCCAGCCGAACGCCATCCGTGCCCTCTTCGCCAAGATCGGCCGTTTCGACGCCCTGGTCAGCGCCGTGGGCTCGGTGACCTTCGCCCCCTTCGTAGAGATGACCCCCGAGGCCTATCAGACCGGCCTGCAGGACAAGCTCATGGGCCAGGTCAACCTGGTGCTGCTGGGCCAGGCCCAGGCCGCCGACGGGGCATCCTTCACGCTCACCAGTGGCATCGTCAGCGAACATCCCATCCGCCAGGGCAGCTCGGCGGCCATGGTCAATGCGGCACTGGAGGGCTTCGTCCGCGGTGCCGCCATCGAACTGCCACGCGGCCAGCGCTTGAACGTGGTCAGCCCCACCGTGGTGGAGGAGTCGGTGGAACACTACGGCGACTTCTTCCTCGGCTTCGAGGCCATCCCCGTCGATGCCGCGGCGCGCGCCTACGAACGCAGTGTCGAAGGCGCCGAAACCGGCAAGACGTATCGCGTCTGGTAAGTCCTTGAGCTCGCGGCGCTGTCTGAGTAACGTGTGCCCACCTCAGTCGGAGTCCTGCGATGTCAGCGCCGCGTTCCATCCTTCCCCTCGCCCTGCTCGGCCTACTCGGCGGCTGCAGTCTGTTCCAGAGCGACGACACGCCCCGCGCGCCGGGTGGCGAGCGTCTGCAAGGCGATCTGCGCTGGAGCGGCGATCAGTTGCTGTTCCGTCCCTGTCGCGAACAGCGCTTCTTCGACGTCACCGACGCCAACAACACCGCCATCCTGCGCGATGCCCACGAGCTGGCGGCCGATAGTGGCGCCGCCTCGCTGTTCGCCGACCTGCGCGGCCAGCTGAAGTCCGGGGGCCGCGACGGCGCCCAGGGCATCTTCGCCGTCACCGATGTCTACCGCGTGCAATACACCGGCCCCGGCTGCAGCGATCCCAACTTCAAGCGTACGGCGATGAGCGCCGGCGGCCATGGCCCGGACTGGAGCGTCCAGGTCAGCAACCAGGGCATGCTGGTCAGCACCGGCGGCGAACAGCGGCGCGCCCTGCCTTACCTGCAGGAAGAGCTGCCTGGCGGCATGCGGGCGCTGTCCACCGAGGCCAATGGCGAAAAGGTCGAACTGTGGATCAGTCCGCGCCGCTGCGTGGATGGCCGTACCGGCACCGTGCAGTCGCTGCAGGCCGAACTGCGCATCAACGGCGAGACCTGGCAAGGCTGCGCCTTCTACGGAGGCGCGGGCAATCCCGGCTAGCCGGCGGCTTTTCGCGCCAATAGCGCGATCCCCTTGGCATCTCCCTCTTTACGTTCAGCGGCGCGAGCGCCGGCGGGCTAGTCTGGCCGCGCCGTGGCATCACGCGTTATGTTCACCCGTCAGTCGTGTCGATCCGCGAGGCGAAGGCACAGGAAGGCTCATCCAGCCAGGGTCCAGGCATGCATCCATCGTCATCGTCACGTAGCGCGCTGCCGCGTCGCCGGGGGCTCACCCTCATCCTGCGGCTGTTCCCGGCCCTGTGCCTGTTGCTGCTGGGCCTCATCGGCCTGGGCTGCTACCTGCTGGTGGACAATGCCGTGCGCCAGGACGCCAGCGTCGCCGAGCATACCGCACGCACCGTCAGCCGCACCTTCACCCGCCTCGACGAGGAGGTGGCACGCAACCTCATCGACTACAGCAAATGGGAAGAGGCCTATCGCCGCCTCCACCAGACGCTGGATCAGGAGTGGGCCTTCGAGGAGAACAACCTCGGTCCGTCGCTGTTCAAGGTCTATGGGTACGAAGGGGTCCTGGTATACGACGGCCAGGACCAGCCCCGCTATCGCCTGCTCAACGGCGAACTCGCCGAACCGACCGCCCCTTGGCTGGAGGGCAACATCGCCGGCCTGCTGGCGGCCGCCCGTAGCGCGGACGCCCGCGACGGCAGCGTTTCCGGCATCCTCAGCGTGGCCGGCGTGCCAGCCCTGGTCGCCGCCGCCGCCATCACCCCCGGCGACCAGGCAAGCGACCGTGCAACGGACTCGCCGCTGTCGGTGCTGGTCTTCGTCGACCTGCTGAGCCCGGCCAAGCTGGCCGAACTCAGCGCGGCCAACGGCCTGCCGCCCCTGAGCGCGACCACCACGCCCGCTGAAGGCCGTGCCAGCTGGCAATTGCCGGGTTCCAGCTTCCAGCTGACCTGGCGGCCACTACGCCCCGGCCTGTGGCTGATGCAGCAGACCCTGCCGCTGTTCGGCGGTGGCGTGCTGATCCTGCTGCTGGGCCTGGTCTGGCTGCTGCGCCAGGCGCTGACGTCGGCACGGCAGCTGGATGCCCAGTACGACGACCTGCTGGCCAGTCGCAGCGAACTGGCCATCGGCGAACGGCGTTTTCGCGACATCGCCGAGGCCACCTCGGACTGGCTCTGGGAAGTGGACGCCGAGCTGCGCCTGGTCTACGTCTCGGAGCGCTTCGCCGAGGTCACCGGCGAAGCCGCGGAGCTCTGGCTGGGCCGGCCGCTCGCCGAATTGCTGACCCCCCATGCCGACACCCTCGCCCACTGGCTGGCCGGGCACCATCACGAACGCAAGCCGCGACCGCCGCTGATCTGCCACTACCTGGACGGCACCGGCCGCGAAAGAACCTGCCGTGTGGCCGCCCGGGCGATTCCCGAGGGCGGCTACCGGGGCACCGTCACCGACCTCACCGACGAGATCGAGGCCCTGGCCCAGGTCCAGCACCTGTCCTGGCACGATCCCCTGACCGGCCTACCCAATCGCCATCGCCTGCACCAGTTCCTGGCGACCCATCTGGAGGGCCCGGAGCCCCAGCCCCTGGCCCTGCTCAGCCTGGACCTGGATCGTTTCAAGACGGTCAACGACGCCCTCGGTCATGCAGCCGGCGACCAGGTGCTGCAAGAGGCGGCGCAGCGACTGCGACAGAACGTGACCGCCAGCGACCTGGTGGCGCGCCTGGGTGGCGACGAATTCTGCGTGGTGCTCGGCGGCGAACGCGGGCCGGGGGCCATCGCCGACCTGTGTCGACGGCTGGTGGAACAGCTGCGCCAGCCCTTCCGGCTCGGCGAGCAGCGGGTGTTCATCGGCAGCAGCATCGGCGTCGCCCTGGCCCCACGGGATACCGGTATCCCCGCCGAGCTGTTGCGCCTGGCCGACATCGCCCTCTACCAGGCCAAGATCTCCGGCCGCGGCACCTGGCGTTTCCACGAGCCGGCCATGAACGACGAGGTGCTGCAGCGCCGCCAGTTGGAGCAGGATCTGCGCCAGGCGCTGCGCGACGATCAGCTCAGCCTCTACTACCAACCCCGGCGGCGGCTGGCCGACGGTGCCCTCAGCGGCTTCGAGGCCTTGGTGCGCTGGGAACACCCGACCCAAGGCCTGCTGGAACCCCTGGACTTTCTTGCCCTGGCCGAGGATGCCGGCCTGGCGCAGCGGCTCGGCCAGTGGGTGCTGGAAACCGCTTGCCACGATGCCCAGGGCTGGCCGGAACACCTCTCGGTATCGGTGAATCTGTCGCCCCAGCAATTCCACGCCAACGAAGACCCGGTGCAGAGCGTGGCCGAGGTGCTCTATCGCAGCGGCCTGCCGCCCCGGCGCCTGGAGCTGGAGCTGACCGAACGCACCCTGCTCGATCCGGCGGCGGACATCTCCAACACCCTGGCCGCGCTCAAGGGCCTGGGCGTGCGCCTGTGCCTGGACGACTTCGGTTCCGGGCTCTGCTCCCTGGCCTATCTGCGCCGCTACCCGCTGGACGGCATCCGCATCGACCGCAGCCTGATCGAGAAGCGCGACCGCGCCCCGGAAGACTGCGCCCTGGTGCGTGCCCTCATCGACCTGGGTCGCTCCCTGGGCCTGACGGTTACGCTCAAGGGCGTGGAAGACGCCGACCACCTGCGCCTGCTGCAGCGCCTGCCAGCGGACGAGATCCAGGGCTTTCATTGCGGCCAACCGCTACCGGCGAATCGCCTGGGTGTCTGGCTGGAAGAGCCGGCCCCGGTACAGCCCTAGTGTGGTGTTTCAGAAGTTCGTGCAAGAATTGGCGAGTGATTTTGGTTCGGTTCGGCGCTCCGACTGAGCTAGGCGCTGCGACGAGTCATAGCAGGGCTATGGCGAGGAGCGGCAACGCCGCTCAGGGGCCAAAAGCGCCGCCAAAATTGTGTAGTTAACGTCTGAAACATCACACTAGCGTTCGGCCATCACGTTGCCCTCGCCGCTCGCCCCGCGCCGCTGGTTGCGGTCGTCACGGGGGGTGACGCCGAAGAAGTTGCGGTAGGCGCTGGAGAAGTGCGGGCCCGAGGAAAAGCCGCAGGACAGCCCGATCTGGATGATGGACTTGCTGGTCTGGGTGAGCATCTTGCGTGCCCGGTTCAGCCGCAGTTCCAGGTAATACTGGCTGGGCACCCGCGCCAGGTACTGCTTGAAGATACGCTCCAGCTGCCGCCGCGACACGCAGACGTGCTGGGCGATCTCGTCGGTGGTGAGCGGTTCCTCGATGTTGGCTTCCATCAGCATCACCGCCTGGGTCAACTTGGGATGGCTCGAGCCCAGGCGATTCTTCAGCGGAATACGCTGCCGCTCGCTGCCTTCACGCAGGCGCTCGACGATCAGTTCCTCAGCGATGGCGCCGGCCTGTTCGGCGTCGCGGTCACGGCCGATCATGGCCAGCAGCAGATCGAGAATGGCCAGGCCGCCGCAGGCGGTCAAGCGGTCGCGGTCCCATTCGTAGAGATGGTGGGTGGCGATGACCTTGGGATGCTGCTCGCTGAATTCCTCCAGCCAGCGCCAGTGCACGGCGGCGCGATGGCCGTCGAGCAGACCCAGCTGGGCCAGCACCTGCACGCCCGCGGAAAAGCCGCCCATGACCACGCCGGCACGGGCGTTCTGGCGCAGGGCGGCGGCCAGGGGCGGCGGCAAGGCGCGCGGTGGCTCGTCGGCCAGCACGAACAAGCGATCCAGCCGCTCCAGCTGGCCCTCCCAGTGGCCACCCGGCAGGCGCGGCTGCAAGTCGCTGGCGACTTGCAGAAAACGCACCTCGTAGGGCGTATCGCCCGAATGGCGAGCGGCGAGTTCCAGCGCTTCCTCGACCAGGCCCACGGTCAGCGGACGGACGTCGGGCCAAAGCAGAAAGGCGATGCGGGTGGTCATCTAACGTCTGGCTTCCTGTCGAGAGCGGCGATGGCGGACCGATCCAGGGACCGCGCACCGGAAGACCCTTGTGGGGTGGAGGGCATGGTACGCCGGCGCGTTGCCCCTGTCCCGGCCTTTGCGCCGGTGGCGGATCGACGTGCCCGCCGACCCGCCGGCTGGCGCGATTCTAGACCCAGCCAGGCGGTGGCGGCTTTTACCCTGGCGACAACTCCTTACAGGAGCGGCGCGCCCAAAAAGAAACCGCCCGCTACCTAAGGGTAGCGGGCGGCTCGGGGCGATAAGAGCCTGTTCAAAGTCTGCTGCGCGTCGGCCAAACCGCGTTGAAAATGGCTTCGGAATGCTCATTTACCACTCGTAAACTCCGCTTCCTCAGCCATTTTCGCCTTGTTTTGCTCTAGCTCGCGAGACGTTGAAAAGGCTCTAAGAGATCAGGCGACGGCCTGGTTCATCTGCTTGTGGGTACCGACCAAGTGCTGGACCACCCCCGGATCGGCCAGGGTGGAGATGTCGCCCAGGGCGTCGTATTCGCCCACGGCGATCTTGCGCAGGATACGCCGCATGATCTTGCCGGAGCGGGTCTTCGGCAGGCCTGGCGCCCATTGGATGACGTCGGGCGTAGCGATGGGGCCGATCTCCTTGCGCACCCACTGCTTGAGTTCCTGACGCAAGGCCTCGCTGCCCTCCTCGCCCTGGTTGAGGGTGACGTAGACGTAGATGCCCTGGCCCTTGAGGTCGTGGGGCATGCCCACCACCGCGGCCTCGGCCACCTTGGGATGGGCCACCAGGGCGCTCTCGATCTCGGCGGTACCCATGCGGTGACCGGAGACGTTGAGCACGTCGTCGACGCGGCCGGTGATCCAGTAGTAACCGTCCTCGTCGCGCCGGGCGCCGTCGCCGGTGAAGTACATGCCCTTGAAGGTCTTGAAATAGGTGTCGACGAAGCGGTCATGGTCGCCATAGATGGAGCGCGACTGGCCCGGCCAGGAATCGAGGATCACCAGATTGCCTTCCACGGCGCCGTCGAGCAGATTGCCTTCGTTGTCCACCAACGCCGGCTGGACGCCGAAGAAGGGCCGGGTCGCGGAACCGGGCTTCTGGCCGATGGCGCCCGGCAGCGGGCTGATGAGGATGCCGCCGGTCTCGGTCTGCCACCAGGTGTCGACGATGGGGCAGCGCTCCTGACCCACGGTCTTGTAGTACCAGTGCCAGGCTTCGGGGTTGATGGGCTCGCCTACCGAACCGAGCAGGCGCAGGCTGCTACCGTCGATGCCGCGCATGGCGGCGTCGCCCTGGGCCATCATGGCGCGGATGGCGGTGGGCGCGGTGTAGAGGATATTGACCTTATGCTTGTCCACTACCTGCCCCATGCGGGTCACGTCCGGGTAGTTGGGCACACCCTCGAACAGCAGGGTGGTGGCGCCATTGGCCAGGGGGCCATAGACGATGTAGCTGTGGCCGGTGATCCAGCCGACGTCGGCGGTGCACCAGTAGACCTCACCGGGCCGATAGTCGAAGACCCGCTCGTGGGTCAGGGCGGCATAGGTCAGGTAGCCGCCGGTGGTGTGCAGGATGCCCTTGGGCTTGCCGGTGGAACCGGAGGTATAGAGGATGAACAGCGGCGCCTCGGCGGACATCTCCTTGGGCTCGCAGTGCTCCGGGGCCACCGAGGTGATGTCCTCGTACCAGACGTCGCGATGGCGATTCCAGACGATGTCGGCGCCGGTGCGCTTGCAGACGATCACCTTGCGCACCGAGTAGGTGGCCGGATTGGTCAGGGCCTCGTCGACGTTGGCCTTGAGTGGGATCTTGCGGCCGCCGCGCACGCCCTCGTCGGCGGTGATCACCAGCTTGGACTGGCAGTCGCTGATGCGGCCGGCCAGGGATTCGGGCGAGAAGCCGCCGAACACCACCGAGTGCACGGCGCCGATGCGGGCACAGGCCAGCATGGCCACTACCGCCTCGGGGATCATCGGCATGTAGATGGTCACCACGTCGCCGCGGTGGATGTCCTGGCCGCGCAGGGCGTTGGCCAGTTGGCAGACCTCGCGGTGCAGCTCGCGATAGGTGATGTGGCGGCTGTCGGCGGGATCGTCGCCTTCCCAGATGATGGCGGTCTGGTCGCCACGGGTTTCCAGGTGCCGATCCAGGCAGTTGTAGGAGGCGTTCAGGGTGCCGTCGGCGAACCACTGGATATCGACGCGATGGTCGTCGAAGGACGTCTGCTTGACCCGGCTGAAGGGCTTGATCCAATCCAGGCGCTGGGCCTGCTCGCGCCAGAAGCCATCGGGGTTGAGGATGGACTGCTGGTACAGGCGACGATAGGTGACCTCGTCGGTCAGGGTCCGGGAAGCGACTTCCGCGCGGACCGGGTAAAAGGCGGCACTCATGGGACGATCTCCTCGGCGGGAAACTGTTGTTCTTGTTGTCGTCCGTTGTACGGCGCGTACCCGCTTCGAGCCATTCGACCATGGTCGGACGGGACGCCGGGAGTTGACTGGCGGGTCTGCTACCCTGGGCGCCTCACCCTCTATGCCCGCCGGAGCATCCATGGCCGATCTCGCCCACTCCCATTGCGTTCCCTGCCGTTCCAACGAACCCGCGCTGAGCGAGGCCGCCAGCGCCGAGCTGCTCAAGGCGGTCCCCGGCTGGACCCTGGTGGAACGCGAGGGCATTCCCCGCCTGGAGCGACGCTATGCCTTCGGCAACTTTCTGGAGGCCCTGGACTTCACCAACAGGGTCGGTCGGGAAGCCCAGGACGAAGACCATCACCCGGCCCTGCTCACCGAGTGGGGCGGCGTGACGGTGAGCTGGTGGACCCACAACATCGGCGGCCTGCACCGCAACGACTTCATCATGGCGGCGCGCACCGATGCCGTCGCCCTGGCCGCCCAGGCCTAAGATTCTGCTCAACGTCTCGCGAGCGAGACGACGGGGCCGCCCAGGCGGGGCTGGCGACCCAGGCCATTCTCAACGCCTCTTGGCCGACGCACAGCAGACCTCTTATCGCGGCCATGGGCCGCTCCTACGGGATAGATCGGTGCCTGTAGGAGCGGCCCATGGCCGCGATAAGGACAGTTGCGCCTACAATCAGAACATCATCGTAGAAGCATAGGCATCGCCATGATCGCTAAAGCCTGAGGAGGCGGATCGAACCCGCGCTCGGATTTACGAGTGGTAAACGAGCATGGCGACGGAGCCTCCCAGGCGAGGCTGGCGACCCAGGCCATTTTCAACGCCGTTTGGCCGACGCGCAGCAGACGTTGAACAGGCTCTACGCCTCAAGCGCTGGCCTCGACCAGCCCCGCAGCATGCACGAAGCACAGCTTGTTGCCCTCTGGATCGCGGCAATAGGCGGCGTAGAAGTCCGCGCCGTAGCCGGGGCGCACCCCGGGCGCCCCTTCGTCGCTGCCGCCCAGTTGCAGGGCGCGGTGCCAGGCCGCCTCCACGGCCGCCGGCGTAGGCGCGGCAAAGCTCACCTGGACGCCATTGCCCCAAGAGGCCGGCAGGCCGTTGAACGGCAGTTGCACATAGAATTGCGGCCATGCCCGCCCCGGGCGCTGCCAGCCGCAACCGGGCGGGCCGCCGTCGTCTTCCAGCGGCATCCGCACCAGACCGAGTTCGTGCAAAACGCTGTCATAGAATCCAATCAGGCGCTCCAGATCGCGCGCGCCTACCTGTACATGGCTGAACATGGGCTCTCTCCCGCTTGCAGGGGCCATCAGGCCACGGTAGACCAGTCCGCCGCGGCTGCCTATCGGCTCGACAAGCCTGGTTCGGACGGTTAGCGTGGCGGCCTTTACCTTTGACGACATGCCCATGAATCTGCGCAACCTCCCCCGCCTGACCAAGATCGGTCTGGTCTTCTTCATCCTCGGCCTGCTGGGCGTGGCCTTCGCCCTCTACGGTCTCTACCAGGGGCCCCGCCCTGCCGACCCCGGCGCGATCCGCAGCCTGCTGTTCGCGGCGGGGCTGCAGTTGACCGGCTACGTACTGCTCAACCGCAACCGCTTCCGCTTCATGTTCGGCCGGCGCAAGGACTGAGGATGGCTATCGACTGGTCCTGCCGCGCCGCCCAGGCGCTGACCACCGCCGAACTCTATGCCGCCCTGGTGCTGCGCGCGCGGGTCTTCGTGGTGGAGCAGCAATGCATCTATCCGGATGCCGACGGCCTGGACCTGGCGGCAGACGTCTGGCACCTGTTCGGCTGGCAGGAGGGCGCCTTGCATGCCTACCTGCGGCTGCTTGGTAAAGTGCGCGACGAGGTGGTGATCGGCCGGGTGATCGTCGCTCCGGAAGGTCGCGGCAGCGGTCTTGGTCATCGGTTGCTGGAGGAAGCCCTGCGCGCCTGCGCCGAGCGTTGGCCGGGGCGTCCGCAGTTCCTTTCCGCCCAGGCCCATCTGCAGGCCTACTATGGCCGTTACGGCTTCACGTCCTGCTCGGCGGTGTACGACGAGGATGGCATTCCCCATATCGATATGCGTCGCACGGCCAGCTAACGCCGCCGCAGCGGGTCGAGCAGCGGCTTGAGCCCGTTATGGTCGATCTCCTGCATCAGCGCCAGCAACCGGCCCAGTTCGCCCGCCGGAAAGCCACTGCGGGCGAACCAATTGAGGTAGTGACCCGGCAGGTCGGCCAGCAGCCGGCCGGCGTACTTGCCATAGGGCATGGTCCAGGTCACCAGGGCTTCCAGATCCGCGGATTGCATCGCTTGTCTCCTTCGAACGGCGTGGCGATTATGCCATGCCGGCTCGGGTTACTCGTCGGCCCGGAGGAGCGCCAAGCGGCCCTCGCGATCCCAGCAACATCAGACCAGCAGAGGATTCAAGCATGAACACTGTGTCCCGGCCGCTGGCCGCCGTCACCGGCGCCTCCAGCGGCATCGGCTTCGAACTGGCCAAGCAGCTGGCGCGCCATGGCCACGACCTGCTGCTGGTCTCCCGCGGCGATGGCCTCGACGCCGCCGAACGGGAATTGCGCGCCCTGGGGGTCAAGGTCTGGAGCCATGCCGCCGACCTGCGGACGGCGGTGGGCGTGGAGGAAACCTATCGCTTCCTCCGGCGCCAGGGCCGTCCGCTGGACGTACTGGTGCTCAATGCCGGAGTCGGCCTGGGCGGCGCCTTCGTCGGCCAGACGCGCCTGGAAGAGGAGCTGGCGCTGATCCAGCTCAACGTCATGTCCACCGTGCACCTGGCCAAGCTGGTGCTGCCGGAAATGGTGGCAGCCGGTCGCGGGCGGGTGCTCTTCACCTCCTCCATCTCGGCGACGGCTCCCATTCCCTTCGAAGCCGTGTACGGTGCCTCCAAGGCCTTCATCAACTCCTTCGCCTTCGCCGTGCGCAACGAACTCAAGGACAGCGGCGTGACCCTTACGGTGCTCATGCCCGGCCAGACGGACACCAATTTCTTCCATCGGGCCGGCGAGGACGACACCAGCGTCGGCGCCGGCCCGAAGAACGACCCGGCGCAGGTGGCTGCCCAGGGCTACGCAGCCCTGATGCAGGGGCTGGATCACGTCTATGGAGGCGGCCCCGAGGTGCAGCATGAAGGCGAGGTGCTCAATCGGATCGAGAGCGAGGCCGAGCAGGCCGAACGCCATCGCGCCTGGTCAGAGCCTGGATCGGCGGATCGCGACAATTGAAACGACCCTGACCATCGGGGTGCCGCGTTACACCGGCACCCTGGCTCACGGAAGTTTCAGCCTTACTGTTGGTCTTATTTAGAACAGTTGATCTAGATCGAACCTTTCGATACCGGCATTAAACTTCCGAGACCTCTCCAACCTGGAACCAGGGTCCTTGACAAGCGCTTTAAAAGGCCAGTCGTCATTTCTCCGCAACGCTTTAATAAAAGTTGTAAATGGCAATAACCGACGCCCCACCCATCTCCCTACCGTATAGTTCTCTCCACCTGTCCTAGCCAGGCTTGTCGCGAACTTCCTTCCAGCACGCTGTTGACGAGCCAATCCGAAGTCGTACCTCAGGTTTGGAAGATGAATCGATTCATCTTCCAAGACCAAAGCGTTTTTCCGACAGAATAATAACGCCATTAAATTGCCGACTCAAAAACCAACTAATAACACCCATTCAACAAATGACCGATCAGGGTCTATTTACGCACTCCCATCGGACCGAACGTTTCAGACCTCGTGTTTTTTGAAACAGTATTTTTAAGGAATACCGTGTTGGCCGAGGAGTGGAAGATGTCCCTACGTGATCTGAAAATAGGCAATCGTGCTTTATTGTGTTTCACCAGCTTCGCCGTGCTGCTGATCTGTATCGGCAGCTTCAGCCTGGTACAGATCGGCAAGCTGCGCGACAGCGAGCAGCAGGTCGAGCAGAACACCTTGCCCAGCGTCATGCAGGCGGCCTTCCTGGAATCCACCATCCTGCGCATTCGCCTGGAAACCCTGAGATTCATCAGCACCTCGGACCCCGACCTGAGCCACAAGACCGAGGCGCTGCTCAAGCAGGAGCGCGAGGCCTTCGTCCAGGGCGTCAGCGACTACCAGAAGCTGGTCAGCGCCGAAAGCGAGCGCCGGGCCTACCAGGAGCTGCTTCAACTTGTCGGGCCCTGGCGCAGCGCCTTGGACGAGGTGCTACGGCAATCGGAGAGCAATGGCATGCAGGCGGCCCAGGCGGTGGTGACCCAGAGCTTCCGTCCGCTCAGCGAGCCGTTGCTGGCCAAGGTCCAGGCCCTGATCAAGGCCAACCACGAAGAGGCCGCCCTGGTCGGGCATGAGGCGACCACGCTCTATCATGAGAGCCTGACCTATGTCATCGCCAGCATGGTCCTGGCCCTGGTGATGACCCTGCTCATCGCCTGGCGCTTCACCCAGAGCCTGGTGGTGCCGGTGCGGCGCAGCATGGCGGTGGCCGAGAGCATCGCCGATGGCGACCTGCTGCAGTCTTGGCAGGATGAAGGCCGCGACGAGATCCATCAACTGAGCCTGAGCTTCGAGCGGATGCGCCTGAACCTGGTGCAGACCCTGCAACAGATCAGCGATTCCGCCATCCAGCTGTCTTCCGCCGCGACCGAGATGCACGCCGTGACCGAGGACGCCAACCGTGGGCTCAACCAGCAGAACCAGGAGATCGAACAGGCCGCCACCGCCGTCAACCAGATGACCGCCGCCGTGGAAGAAGTGGCTCGCAATGCGGAGAGCACCTCGAGCGAAGCCCGCAGTTCCGACCTGGCCTCGCGCCAGGGCAAGGCCAGCGTCGAGCAGACCGTGCAGGCCATCGAGGCCCTCAATGGCAACGTGGTCGACAGCAGCGACCGCATCCAGCAACTGGCCAATGACGTCGGCAACATCACCAAGGTCCTGGAGGTGATCCGCGGGGTCGCCGAACAGACCAACCTGCTGGCGCTCAACGCCGCCATCGAAGCCGCTCGCGCCGGCGATGCCGGCCGCGGTTTCGCCGTGGTGGCCGACGAGGTGCGGGCCTTGGCGCAGCGTACCCAGCAGTCGACCCAGGAGATCGAGGCCGTCATCGGCCAGGTCCAGCGCGGCAGCAGCGAGGCGGTCAACACCATGAACGCCACCGCCAGCCTGGCCCAGCGTACCCTGGCCCTCGCCCGAGACTCCGACCAGTCGCTGGCGGTCATCACCGGCGCGGTCACCGGCATCACCGAGCGCACCACCCTGATCGCCACCGCCGCCGAGGAACAGGCCCACGTTGCCCGGGAAGTCGACCGGGCCCTGGTCACCATCCGCGATCTCTCGGTGCAGAGCGCCGCCGGCGCCAGCCAGACCGCCACGGCCAGCAGCCAACTCTCGCAACTGGCGGTGCAGATGAATCAGCTGGTGGGACGCTTCAAGGTCGCCTGACGCAAGCGACACAGAGCGAACGGCCCGGCTCCCTGCCGGACAGTCGCTCGGTCGCTCCGCTCAGGACACTCAATTGATCGGCTTGGCCCCCGGCGCGTCGCACTTGGCGAACTTGCCCTTGGCATCCTTGCACTGCACGGCCTTGGTCTTGGCGGCCGCGCATTTCACGAACTTGCCCTGGGCATCCCGACAGGGCGCCGCCTGGACGGTGGCGGATGCGAAGAGGGTCAGGGTCAAGGCAGCAAACAGGGCTTTCAGCATGGCGATCACCTCCAGGGCCGGGAATGGCCAATCGAAGCGTAGCTCGGGGGTGGCAGCTCTGCCATGGGGAACACGGGATCCGTGGGAGCGGCTCATGCGCATCGCTTGGGAGATCGCGGCCGTGGCGGCCCGCCGATGCAGCCACTCCTACAACGGCGGGATGCTTCCGTAGGAGCGGCCCATGGCCGCGATAAGACAGTGGTTCCTACCGATACCTCGACCTCATCCGCTGTTTCTCGTGAGAAAGAATTACGCCCTGACAGCCTGCCGGCCTTTGAGCGGCCGACTGTACCGCCCGATCTGCACCCCACTGCCCCTCACCCAAGGCTCCGATAATCGCCAAGATGCCCATTCACCAACTGTCGTGAGAAAACCCATGCGCACCCTGGGCCTGTTGGGCGGTATGAGCTGGGAGAGTTCGGCGCAGTACTATCGCCTCGTCAATGAAGAAGTCCGCCGCCGGCTGGGCGGCAGCCATTCGGCGGCCTGCCTGCTGCTGTCGGTGGATTTCGCCGAGATCGCAAAGCTTCAGCATGCGGGCGACTGGGCCACGCTGGGTCGGCAACTGGGTGGGGCAGGACGGCAGTTGGCGGCGGGTGGCGCCGAGGGCCTGGTGCTCTGTACCAATACCATGCATTGCCTGGCCGCGGAGATCGAAGCGGCCAGTGGGCTAGCGCTGCTGCACATCGCCGATCCCACGGGAGCGGCAATCCGCGCCCGGGGACTGAAGACCATCGGCCTGTTGGGGACGGCCTTCACCATGGAGCAGGCCTTCTACCGGGAACGACTGGCGCAACGCTTCGACCTGGAGGTGCTGACGCCCGCCCCCGTGCAGCGCCAGGTCGTGCATCGCATCATCTATGAAGAACTGGTGCGCGGCGACGTCCGGCCGGCCTCGCGGGACGCCTATCGCAGGGTCATCGCCGAGCTGGTCGCCCAGGGCGCCGAAGGCATCGTGCTCGGCTGTACCGAGATCATGCTGCTGGTGGACCAGAGCGACAGTGCGGTGCCGCTGTTCGACACCACCACCCTGCACGCCCTGGCCGCCGTGGACTGGGCGCTCAGCTAGCCCTGTAGGCGCCGCGCGACCTCGGCCAGCAGCGGGCGTGCGTCCAGGGTGCGCTGCTGGCACTCCTCGGCCAGCGCCACCAGGTCCGCCGCGACCGGCTCGCTGCAACGGGCCAGCCACTCCTCCAGCAGGATGCCGAAGGCGCGACTCTCGAAGCGCTGCAGGCGCGCGGCCTGGCGGGTATCATCGGGTAGCAGCGAAGCACCCCCGAAGTCGCCGAGCAGGCAGCGCGCCCCGCCGTCCCAGAGGATGTTGTGGGCATAGAAGTCGCCATGCACCAGGCCGCGGGCGTGCAGATGCGCCAGGGCACTGGCCATGCCGCCAGCCATCCCCTGCACCGCAGCGGCGCCGAAGCGGGTGTCCTCCTGATAGACGTCGCGGCTGCAGGTGGTGAAGCTGGGCGGACCGGCCAGGTTGCCGAAGGCCGGCTCCACCAGTTCCAGCACCAGACCGCTACGCTGTTCGGGATGCTCGGCTAGGTCGCCGAGAGCGCCGATCAGCCAGGGATGGGTGCCGGCGCTGAGGCTGGCGGCGCTTTCGCTTTCTGGGGTACCGTCGCTGGTCATGCTGCCCTTGAACAGCTTGACCGCCACCTCCCGCACTCCGCTGGGCGATTGCCAGCGCGCCTGGTGGATGATGCCGGACGCGCCCTCGCCCAGCCGTTCACCGAGCACCAGATCGTTCCAGGCGATGCGCTGCTGGCGCGCCGCCTGGGCCCGCACCGCCTGCTCACGGGCGGCGCCCAGCGGGTTGTCGCCGTAGGCCAGCCAGGTCAGGCGGGGCAGGTCGAGGATGGCCGGCGGCAGCGCCGTGAAGCGATTGGCCGACAACCGCAGCAGCTCCAGCTGGTGCAGATCGGCCATGGACGCCGGCAGGGCTTCCAGCCGGTTGCCGGCCAGCATCAGCTTTTGCAAGGCGGGCCGCTCACCCAGGGCGGCGGGCACCTCGGCGATGCGATTGTCGGTAAGGATCAGCCAGCGCAGCCGCGGCGGCAAGGCCGCGGCGCTCACCCGCTCCAGTGCGCAGGCCTTGAAGCCGATCATCTCCAGGTTGGGCATTGTGCCCAGCACCTCGGGCAACTCGCTGAAGGGATTGCTCGAGCAGAACAGGATACGCAGCCGGTGCAGTCGACCGAGGTCGGCAGGCAGACTGCGCAGTCGATTGCCCGACAGGTCGAGGATCTCGAGGCTGTCGGCCAGGGCATAGATCTCCTCTGGAAACTCGGTCAGGTCGGCGCGCAGGGTCAGGCGCGTGGCCCCGGCCAGTTCGCCGGCGCGCAGCCGGGCTAGGGTATCCGTCATGGGAAAGCGACTCTCACTGTCTGGGAAGAACCGGGATCAGGCCGGCGATGGCGCGGACGTCAGGCTAGTGTTTCAGATGTTCGCACAAGAATTGGCGAGTGACCTCTCGGTCGCTTCGGCGGCCTGTTGGACCAGGTGCCGCGACGACTCATGGCCGGGCCATGGCGAGGAGTGGCAACACCGCCAAGGTCGACAAGCGCCGCCCACTTGTGCAGTAAACTGCTGATGCACCACACTAGCACGACTGACTTCTGGCGGCGGCCTCCATGCGGCAGAATGAGCGTCACTCCAGCTTCTGGAATAGCTCGCCGTGACCAGCGTCGCGCCGACGAATCGGCCACCTGCTCGGACGCACAGGCCATCTGGGACAGACACGTCGAGCAGGGTTTCATCGATGTCGAACAGGCAGTTGACGGCAGGAATTCCAGGCAGGCTGCGCTCGCGCCCGCTGGCGCACGCGACCTCTACCCGTGCCTGGGTTCACGGGGTTGCCAAGCGCAACGACGCAGCTAAAGTCCTCGGGGTGCCTGCCGACATTCTCAGGCAAGCGGCCTCTTCCGACGCCGCCCCGCTCGGCTTGGATGGCAACCCCTCCCACAGGAGACCCGTTGCTCGTACAAGGCTCGTCGACATCCCCGAGATCGCCTGATGGTCGCTGCCCCGCCCAACGAAGATGACCGCCTGAACGCCCTGCACGCCCTGGAGCTCCTCGACTCGGCGCCAGCGGAGGAATTTGATCGCCTCTGCGAGCTGGTCGCCAGCAGCTTCAACGTGCCGACCGCGCTGATCAGCCTGGTGGATCGCGACCGCCAGTGGTTCAAGGCCCGGGTCGGCTTCGAGTTGGCGCAGATGCCGGTGGAAGATGCCTTCTGCGCCCATACCATCCAGAGCGCGGATGGCCGCCTGGAGATCAACGATGCCCGCTGCGATGCGCGCTTCAGCCACAATCCGCTGGTGATACGGGCACCGCACGTGCGCTTCTATGCCGGCTCCTCGCTGGTCACCGAGGGGGGCTATGCCATCGGCAGTCTCTGCATCCTCGATAACCAGCCACGCGAGCTGAATTCGGCGGAGCGCAAGCGGCTGGACGACTTCGCCGCCCAGGTGATGCGTCTCATCGCCCTACGCCAGCACCTGCGCCGCCGCGATCCGGTCAGTGGCCTGCCCAACCGCCAGCAGTTCCAGGCCGATGTCGCCCAGCTGGCCGAGCTCCATCCGGGCGAGGTGCGCCTGCTGGTGCTGGTGGACCCACTGGATACCCGGTGGAAGGAACAACTGATCCTGGCCCAGGGCATGTGGCCGTTCGAGACCTTCCTGCGCTGCCTGGCGCTGCGCCTGTGCGAGGCCCTGAGCGGGCGCGCCAAGGTCTATCACGTGGACACCAAGAGATTCGCCTTCCTGCTGCCGGCGGACTGCGACTACCCACCGCTGCTGGATAGCCTGATCGCCCAGTTGCGCGCCCCGGTGCAGGCCGACCAGATCCCTATCGATCCACCGGTGAAGGCCGGCGTGGTGCCCTTCACCCTGAGCCCCGACGACGTACGCGACCTGCTGCGCAAGGGGATGGTAGCGGTCGACCAGGCGGCCCTGGGCCCGCGCTACTGGGGCACCTACGAGCGACCGCAGGACGAGGCCTTCCAGCGAATCTTCCAGCTGGTCCGGCAAATCCCCGAAGCCCTCGAGCGCGGTGACTTCAGCCTGGCGTTCCAGCCGCGCCTGGCGCTGCCCGGAGGCGCGCTGCGCAGCGCCGAGGCCCTGCTGCGCTGGACCCATCCGCAGCTCGGCCCCATCGCGCCCGGCGACTTCATCCCGGCGATCGAGAAGACCGCGCTGATCCACACCGTCACCCGCTGGGTGGTCCGCACCGCCATCGCCCAGCTGGCGCGCTGGGGCAGTCGCTATACCGGCAGGCTGTCGCTCAACCTGTCGCCGCGCGACTTCGACGAGGGCGATCTGGTCGAGCTGCTGCGCGAGACCTGCCAGCAACAGGGTGTGCTCCCGCAGCGACTGGAAATGGAAATCACCGAAGACACCTGGTTGCGCCGCAATCCGGGGGCCATCGCCCAACTGCACGAGTTGCGGTCCCTGGGGGTGGAGATCGCCATCGACGACTTCGGCAGCGGCTACAGCAACTTCGCCTACCTCTATGAACTGCCGATCACCAGTGTCAAGCTCGACCGTTCGCTGCTCCACGACCTGCCCACCGATCCGCGCAAGCAGGAAGTGATCAGGGCGCTGCTGACGCTGATCGGCAAGCTGGGCTATCGCCGGGTCGCCGAGGGGATCGAGACGGAAGAGGTACTGACCTTCCTGCAGGACGCCGGTTGCGACGAAGTGCAGGGCTATCTGCTGGCCCGCCCCATGGCGCTCCCCGCCTTCGAAGCCTGGTACGACGCGCGGCGCTGATCGACGTCATTTGACTGACAAATTCACTTCAGCCTCTACACTGGTTCGTGTCGTAGTATCCCAGGAGTGAGGACATGAGGGCTTCGAGTACCGAGTTGTTGGATGTCGTCGGCCTGGACACGGGAGATCTGAGCAGCCAAGGCTGCATCGACAAGGTGCTGCACGCGCTACGCACCCATCTGGACATGGACGTGGCCTTCCTCGCCGAATTCCGCGAGCAGGATCGCGTATTCCGTAACGTCGACGCCGAGCCAGGGGCACCGCTCAAGGCCGGTGACGCCCTGCCGCTCAGCCAGGGCTATTGCCAGCAGGTGGTCAAGGGCCACCTGCCCGAATTCATCCCCGACACCCGTGCCCTGGGCGCCACGCGCCTGATCCCGGAAACCCGCAGCGTGCCCATCGGGGCGCACCTGAGCGTGCCCGTGCGCCTGAACGACGGCGAATTGTTCGGCACTTTCTGCTGCTTCAAGTACCAGCCCGATCCCACCCTGAGCCCCCGTGACCTGGAGCTGGTGCGCACCTTCGCCGAACTGGTGGCCGATCGGCTCAGCCTGGACGTCTCCAGTCGGCGCGGCCAGGTGGAGATGCGCCAGCGCATCCAGGGTGCCGTGGCTGCGCACCAGCCGAGCATCGTCTACCAGCCGATCTACTACCTGGCGGACCTGCGCATCGCCGGCTGGGAGTCGTTGTCGCGCTTCCACTGCCCGCCGCAGCGCAGCCCCGACCTGTGGTTCTCCGAAGCCAGCGCGGTGGGCCTCGGCGACGAACTCGAAGAGAGCGCCATGCGTTATGCCCTGCAAGGTCTGCAGCGCCTGCCGGGCGATACCTACCTGACCATGAACTGCTCGCCGCAGACCATCCTCGGCGGTCGCCTGCCGGCGCTGCTGGCCGGTACCGCCCCCGGACGGCTGGTGCTGGAGATCACCGAGCATGCCGAGGTGGACGACTACGACACCCTGCATGCCCAGTTGCAGCCATTGCGCGCCCAGGGCGTACGCCTGGCCGTCGACGATGCCGGCGCCGGCTATGCGAGCCTGAGGCACATCCTCCGGCTGCGACCGGACATGATCAAACTGGACATGAGCCTGGTGCGCGACATCGACCACGACGCCGAGCGCCGGGCGCTGGCCTCGGCGATCATCGCCTTCGCCCGGGAAACCGGCAAGGAGGTCATCGCCGAAGGGGTGGAGACCCTGGCCGAACTCCACGCCTTGAAAGCCTTGAATGTCGACAAGGTACAGGGCAACCTGCTGAGCAGGCCGCTACCCCGTGACGAGGCGCTGCGGCTGCCGCGCCATCGGCAGCTCGAAACGCTCTGAACAGAACGTGGCGAACGCACGGTCGGCGACCTTCAAGTTGCCGAACGTGCGGTCGATATGCCTGGAGTGAGTCTCGCCCCAACCGCCCAGGCCCCGCGCTCGGTCGATCATTGCCTTTCGCAGGAGTTATCGGTGCGTTCCATCCTGGTCATCGAAGACAGCCCCATGGTCCTCAAGATCCTGGCGCACCTCTTTCGTCAGCAGCGCGACTTCGAGCCGGTGTTCTGCGCCACCCTGGCCGAAGCCGAGGTGATGCTGGAGACCTCGGGCGGCCTGTTCTTCGCCGCCCTGGTGGACCTCAACCTGCCCGATGCACCCAATGGCGAGAGCGTCGACCTGGTGCTGCGTTATCGACTGCCCTGCATCGTGCTCAGTGGCTCCTACGACGAACGTCGGCGCGACGACCTGCTGACCAAGGGCGTGGTCGATTACGTGCTCAAGGAGAGCCAATACTCGTACGAATTTGCCTTTCGCCTGCTGCGCCGGCTGGAGAGCAATACCGGGGTGAAGATCCTCATCGCTGAGGATTCCGACGCCACCCGCAACTACATTCGTCACGTACTGACGCCCCACCGCTATCAGTTGCTGGACGCCCGTGACGGCAATGAGGCCTTGCGTCTGCTGCAGGAGCAGCCCGACATCGACCTGCTGGTGGTCGACCACAGCATGCCCGGCATCAGTGGCTTCGAACTGGTGCAGATGCTACGGCAGAAGCTGCGCCGCAACGATCTCTGCATCATCGGCCTCTCGGCCGACGAGAAGGGCTCGCTCAGCGCCAAGTTCATCAAGCAGGGCGCGGACGACTTCCTCCGGAAACCCTTCTGTCCCGAAGAACTCAACTGCCGCGTGGTGTCCACCCTGGAGCGCCGGGATCTGCTGCGCGCCCTGACCCATGCCGCCCAGTACGATTCCCTGACCGGACTGCGCAATCGCCGCTCTTTCCAGGACCAGGCGCTGGAATGGTTTCGCCAGGCCGAGCGAGAGGGTCAGTCGCTGAGCGTGGCCATGCTCGACCTGGATCACTTCAAGCGCATCAACGACGAACACGGCCATGCCAGCGGCGACAGCGCCCTGGTGGTGTTCTCCCAGGCCCTGCTGCGTACCCTGCCCCAGGACCTCACCGGACGCCTGGGCGGCGAGGAATTCGCCCTGGTCAGCCGCCTGCCGCCGGAGCAGTTGCTGCAGGCGCTGGACCTGCTGCGCCGCTACTGCCAGGCACAGGTCTACGCGCCCGGCGCACCTCCGCTGTCGTTCAGCGCCGGGGTCTTCGCCGGGGTGCCGGACGACCTGGAAGGCTTTCTCCATGAGGCCGATCGCCGCCTCTACCAGGCCAAGCACCAGGGTCGCGGGCGTACCTGCCTGACGCTCGACGCCGACTGAGCGCCACCGCGGGTTGGCACGTTACACCGCAAGACATATGATGTCATATGATTGTCCTCCAGCAGTCGGCGGCCTGCCGTGGTGGATGATCTGCGCCTTGCCCACAATAACAATCAAGGACTCGCTTCATGACCGATGCCTTCCCGGGCCTTGCCCGACCGCTATCCCGTCGCCGCCTGCTCCAGCATGGCCTCGTCTGCGGCACGGCGCTCGCCCTGCCCGCTCTCGCGCGAGCCGCCGAACCCCTCAGCCAGCGTTACCCCGATCCCCTGATCGAGATCCTCGACGACCGCTTCCTGGAACTGCGCCTCTTCAATGCCAGCGTCGAACGCCTGGCCACTGGCCTGCGTTGGGCCGAAGGCCCGGTCTGGATCGGTGACGGCAACTACCTGCTGATGAGCGATATCCCCAACAACCGCATCGTGCGCTGGGACGAGGTGAGCGGCCGACTGGACACCTATCGTGCCCAGGCCAACTTCGCCAATGGCCTGACCCGCGACCGCCAGGGCCGGTTGATCGCCTGCGAAGGCTCAACCACTCACGGCCTGGGGCGACGGATCACCCGCACCGAGCATGATGGGCGCCTCACGGTGCTGGCCGATGCCTTCGAGGGCAAGCCGTTCAATTCGCCCAACGACGTGGTGGTCAAGCGCGATGGCTCCATCTGGTTCAGCGATCCGCCGTTCCAGGCCAACAGCGACTACGAAGGCCACCGGGTCAAGACCGAACAGCCCGATGGGGTCTATCGCATCGATGGCGAGAGCCTGGTGGTGACGCGGGTGATCGACGAGCTCAACGGCCCCAACGGCCTGGCCTTCTCGCCGGACGAGAAGTTGCTCTACGTGGTGGAAGGCCGCGCCAAGCCCAATCGCCTGGTGTGGGCCTATGGCGTCCAGGACGATGGCAGCCTGGGGGAACGGCGCAAGCACATCGAGGCGCTGGAGTACGGCGCCCTGGACGGCATCAAGTGCGACGTGGCGGGCAATCTCTGGTGCGGCTGGGGCAGCAGCGGCGCGCCGGCGGCCAAGCCCGAGGCCCTCGACGGGGTGCGGGTCTTCGATCCGAGCGGCAAGGCACTGGGCCATGTCCACCTACCGGAGCGCTGCCCGAACCTGTGCTTCGGCGGAGCGGAAGGCAACCGGCTGTTCATGGCCGGCTCCCACTCGCTGTACAGCCTCTACGTCAATATCCGCGGCGCCGGGCTGTAGGTTCGGGAGGAAGGTCGAGGAGCGAAGCTCAGGCGAGGCCCCGGTTGACATGGCATCGCCGAGCCCGGCCGGCCAGCCGTCAGCGGGATTCCGGCGGCGAGCGTTCGGCCAGCACGGCCAGGGAGTCGAGCACCTTGTCCAGGGCGTAGGCCGCCTCGAAGCGCGCCAGGTTTTGCGTGAGATCGGCCAGGCTGGTGGTGATTCCCAGCCAGTTGCCCAGGCCGATCTGGCGCGCCGCCTCGGGTAGTGAACAGCCACCGCCGCGTCGCTCCAGCCAGGCCAGCACCAGCTCGGGTGGGGTATCGGCTTCCAGGCCGAGAGTACGCAGCAGGCGCAGCGCCTTGGCCTGCTCGCGCGGCGGAATGCGCAGACTGGGCGCAGGGTTGGGTTGGTCGACGACGAGCGTCAACCCGGACCCGGAAGGGAAATCGGCCATCTGGACCTCTAGGGACTACACCAGAACCGGACGGCGCAAGGCCGCTGCATGTCGCCATGGTAGGCCAATAGTCTGGCTAAGTGCCATCCCCTCCCTTGATCCTCGTCCGCCAGGCGCCACCGTTCGGCGACGACTGCCGCCGTCAGCCTTTGGCACGGCTCAGGCAGCGCTGCCAGCGCTCCTCGACCCGTTGGGCGAACCAGGCGGTAGTGAGGTTACGGGTGATCTTGGGACTTTCCAGGGTGATGCCCGGCAGCACGGCGCGTGGCAGCGTCCGTCCGGCCTTGCGCTCGGCCAGGGCATAGACCTTGGCGTAGAGATCGGTCTCGGCGAACTCCGCCGAAGCGCCCGCTTCCAGGTCGTGGCGAATGGCGATGTCGCTCATGCCCAGGGCCGGCGCCAGGCGGTTCACTGCCCGCTCGGTCTCGCCCATGGCCCGCGAGCCCGGCACCACCAGATCGCCGTCCAGCGCCAGCTTCACTCCGGCGGCTCGACTCACCGCGCTCTGGAAGGCGGCGTTGCGACTGGCGTACCAGCCGGCGTTGAAATCGGCGAAGCGGTACAGCGGCGAGGGATAGTCGACGGGATAGCCGAGCAGGTGCGCGGTGCCGAAGTAGAGACCACCGCGACGGCTGAACACCTCATGGCGGATGGAGCCCTGCCGGTCATAGGGATAGTCGCGGGCGTGGGCCTCGGCGAACTCGATGCTGACCTGCATGGGACCGCCGGTGCGCACCGGATTGAAGCGGCCGAACAGCTGGCCGCCCAGCGGCACCATGGCGATGAAGTCCTCGAAGATCAGGCTCAGTTCGCGCTCGGTGTGCGCGCCGTCCAGGCGCTCGACGTAGGTCTTGCCGGTGGGAGACTGGAGATTGAGTGCCGCACGCACCAGCAGTGGAGGCACATAGGCCCGAGCCGCGCGCCGGTCGATCTCCTCACGCGCGATGCGACCGAGGCCCGGTACCGGTGGATCGACTCGGTAGGTGGACTCCTGCTCCACCACCGCCAGCACGGCGCACAGATTCTCGGTCGAAGGATCGAGGCGCTGGGCGCTGAAGGCACTCTGGATGTCAGCGGCCCAACCCTGGCGATCCGCCACGCTGGTTGGTAGCAAGCGCAGGAGTTCGGCACGGACCTCGGTCGGGGAACGCTGTGGACCTTGCGAGGTGGGTGTCAGGCTACAGCCCGCCAGCAGCACCGCCGCCAGGAGCGCGGGCCCGCGCCAGGCGCGAGGTGACAAAGAGATCGAAAACGGCAAGCGGGCAACGGACGACACGGCGATTCCTTGGAAAACGTCTGGCCGCTTTGACCACGTTCCGCAGGAAACGACCGATCGGCCGGGGTTATAACCAGTAGTCATATGCTTGTAACGGATTCATTCAACAACCGGGATTCAGCCAGTGGGCACCAGCGGCAAGTCCGACTAAAATAGTCGGACTTTAGTTCGAAGCTACTGGAAAGATGATGCAGCAGACCTCCACCCTCTCCGCACCCCGCCTGCCTTGGCCCGCACTCTGGGCAGCGCTGCTGCTCGCCCTGGGCATGGTCTTCGTCGGCCAGACCGTGGGTAGCCGCCAGGCGCTCCTGCTGCTGGTCGGCGGTGCCCTGGGCTTGACGCTCTACCATGCGGCCTTCGGCTTCACCTCGGCCTGGCGGGTATTCATCCGCGACCGCCGCGGCGCTGGCCTGCGTGCCCAGATGATGATGCTGGCCATCGCGGTGCTGCTGTTCTTCCCGGCGCTGGGCGCCGGCAGCCTGCTCGGCGAGGTGGTGCGGGGCAACGTCTCGCCGTTGTCCACCTCGGTGGTGATCGGCGCCTTCCTGTTCGGCATCGGCATGCAACTGGGCGGGGGCTGCGCCTCCGGCACCCTCTTCACCGTGGGTGGCGGCAATGCGCGGATGCTGGTGACCCTACTGTTCTTCATCATCGGCTCGGTGGTCGCCACCCATCATCTGGGCTGGTGGTTCGCCCTGCCCAGCCTGCCGCCCACCTCGCTGGTGACCAGCCTGGGCGTACTGCCCGGCATCCTGGTCAGCCTAGCGGCCTTCGCCCTGATCGCCTGGATCTCGGTGGTACTGGAGCGGCGGCGCCATGGCCAGCTGGAAGCCAGGCTGCCCGGAGAACACCAGGGTGTGGCGCGGCTATTGCGCGGCCACTGGCCGCTGGTCTGGGGCGCCATCGCCCTGGCGCTGCTCAACTTCGCAACCCTGGCCCTGGCCGGTCGCCCCTGGGGCATCACCTCGGCCTTCGCGCTGTGGGGCGCCAAGGGTGCGGGGCTGCTGGGGCTGGACGTCTCCGGCTGGGCTTTCTGGCAGCAACCAACCAATGCCAAGGCGCTGGCCGAGCCGTTCTGGTTCGACGTCACCAGCGTGATGAACCTCGGCATCGTGCTCGGTGCCCTGGTCGCGGCGGGCCTGGCGGGTCGCTTCGCTCCCAGCCTGCGCATCCCCGCGCGCTCACTGGTGGCGGCGGTCATCGGCGGCCTGCTGCTCGGCTACGGCGCGCGCCTGGCCTACGGTTGCAACATCGGCGCCTACTTCAGCGGCATCGCCTCGGGCAGCCTGCACGGCTGGCTGTGGCTGGTGGCGGCCTTCGCCGGCAACGGTGTTGGCGTACGGCTGCGCCCGCTGTTCTTCCCCAGCGAGCGCCGCGTGGAACGCCTGACTGGTTGCTAGACCGGCAACGGCTGGCGACCGGCCGGCAAGGCGCCCGGTCGCTCCTGCATGGTCACCACGCCGTACTGGGGCGCACCATGGAAGGTCTTGAGCGCCTGCATGACGAACAGCAAGGCCGAGGTGCCCTGGTATTCGAAGAGTCCTTGCAGCGGCCAGATGACCATGAAGGCGAGGAACACCGCCAGGGTGAACTCCAGATCCCGCGACAGCTTGCGGGCCACCAGGTAGTGGACGGCGAGCCCGATGGGAATGACCAGGATCGACAGGAAGCCGAAGCGGAACACGGTGCCGAAGATGCCGACGTCGGAGAGGAAGAAGTAGTCGCCGAAGATCGGCTTGAAGCCGTCGTTCCACATCAGGCTGAGGCTACCGCTGGGTAGGCCGTTGTACAGCTGCAGGTGATTGATGATCTGGGAGATGGTGTTCTCCCGGACGTTGTCGGTGGGCCCTTCCTGCACCGAGCGCGCATAGAAATCCAGGTTGAAGCCCAGGGTTTCCAGCAGGTGCGGATAGAGGATCAGCGGCGCGATGGCGATGGCCCCGAACAACGCCGGGCCGATCAGCCGGGCGCGCAGCGCCAGGATGGTGAACACCATGCAGACGATGATCAGCTGGCGGGTCTGCAGCACCACCACGATGGTGGCCAGGAAGAACAACGCCAGCGCCCCGTTGCGCAGCTTGGGCCGCAACTGGCCGTCGAGGAAGGAACGCCCGCGACCGGCGAAGTAGATGCAGATGAAGTAGCCGAAGAAGATGGCACCCGCGCCAGTCGACGCTCGTCCAGGCCGACTGAGGTCCTTCACCTCCTCGCGCAGGTCGGGGAGCATCTTGAAATAGGACAGCCAGCACAGCAGCGCCGAAAGCAGGCCGACCAGGATGATCAGGTTCTCGAACTGGGCGGCGGTCAGCCGCTTGGCCAGGTACAGCACCAGGAAGGCACTGAAGCAGTAGAGCACCCGCCGCTCCTCGATGAGGCCGTAGACCAGCGGCTGGCCCCAGAACAGCTGGGCGAACACCGCCGGCAGGCCGCAGAACACCACCGTCGAAAACAGACAGAAGGCCATCAGCAGGCGGTAGTCGCGCTGCGGCCGATGCCAGGTGCTCAGGGTGAAGAGCGCGAAGAACCCCAGGCAAATCGCCAGGTACAGCTCACCCACGTAGCGGATGCCCACCGGGTTGGTGGGACTCTGCTCGAACACGCCGAACTGCAGGACCATCAGGCCACCCAGGGCCAGAAAACTCAGTCTATTGATCAGCGAACCCGGCATTCCCGGTCTCCTCGTGGCAACGTCATGGATGAAAAGGTCATTGCTGGCGCCAATCGCCCTCCACCTTGGCGTAGGTCAGCTGGCGGCCGTCCGCCAGGATCAGGCGGGCGCGGGTGTATTCCGGCAGATCGACGCGGAAGTCTCGCCCTTCCAGATAGAGGCCGGCGCAGGCACCCTGCTCGCCGCGGTAGTCCAGCGGCTGGCGCTGCAGCTCATGGATGCTGCGGTGGAACAGCAGGCTGCCGTAGCCGCGCACCGTCATGTCGGTGGAGATCAGGGTGCAACCCAGGTCTACCTGCCCACGCACCAGACTGGCCAGCGCCTGGTTCTGCCGGTCGATGGCGCCCCAGCCGGCGTAGGCGGCCAGGTCGCTGCGATAGGTCTGGGCATTCTGCACCGCGGCCACCAGCAGCAGGCCGGCGAGCAGGGCACGGCCGCCCCCGTTGAGCACGCGGAAGGCCAGGACGATCACCAGGGCGGCCGGGAAGATGAACTTGAGGCGGTCGAAGGAGAATTGGGTGGCGTGCTGCAGCAGCAGCAGGTTTTCCAGTAGCGGCACACTGGCGGCGACCAGCAGCAGGACCGTGCTGCGCGGCCAGTTCAGGCGGCGCCGCTGCCACAGCAACACGCCGCCGGCGATGGCCACTGCCGCGAGGAACAGGCCGAACGACAGGCCATAGCCGGCGAAGAAATCGGCCAGATGGGCGTTGTTCGGGCTGCGGGCGAGAAAGCGGCGGGCGAAGGCCTTGAGGGTCGGCAGCAGGCCGGCGGCCAGGCTGTAGTGCAGCAGGATCAGCAAGCCGGCCAGCGCGGTGGCGAAAGCCAGCCGCCAGGCCAGGCGCTGGCCGTCCGGCAGGTGCCGGCGCTGCAACCAGAGCAACGCGGCCAGGCCACCGCCGAACACGTAGCCGGTCCACTCGGTCAGGGCGCCGAAGCAGACCAGGGCGGCCAGCAGCCAGCCGAGGCGTGTCCGATGGCGGCCCGTGGGGGCCTCGAGGTAGTGGAAGAAGGTCAGCAGCCCAGCCAGCAGCAGCACCTGGTAGAAACTCTGGACCCAGTACAGCAGCCCCTGGGAGAGCAGCGCCTCACGACTGAACACGGCCAGCAGGCAACCCAGGGTCGCCGCGGTGGCAGCCAGGGCACGACTGGCCGCGTTGCGCCTCAGCACCAGGTACAGCAGGCGGAACAGCAGCAGCGCCGTCAAGGCACCGAGGGCGGCGTTGAACAGCGCGAGATTGTGCAACGAGGGCGGCAGGCCCGCCGCCTTCAGCCCCAGGTAGGGCGCGAGAAAACCGTAGCTGCTGAAGCTGGTGTAGACGTAGTCGCCCGTGCGAGTGGGAATGGTAGCGCCCCAGGACACCTGCTTGTCATGGCTGCCGCCCAGGGTCACGGTGGGGAGCCACCAGTGCTGAGCGACGCCGGACTCGTCCAGTGCGTTGAGACTGAGCACCACGTGGTAGCTGGCCTCGAGATTCTGGGCGCCAACGCCATCGCGGAAATCCGGCAACCGCCAGAGCAGCGCGGCCAGCAGCAGCAGGCCGACCGCCAGGCCGCCCAGCCAGAAGGGTAACCGCCGGGCCTGGACGCCGGTATGGGTGACGCCGGATAACACGCTCATCGTTCCTGTCTCCTGACAGCCGTGCAGTCGAGAACGCCGTCCAGGGCAGTGAAGAACCAGGACGCCGCCATCCGCGGGCCTGGTACAACCGGTGCAAAACCGCCCACGCCGGCCATAGGCCACACAAGCGGGTAACCGGGCTTCAACCGCTGACTACATTCAGGAAGCCGTACAGAGACGTCATCGCCGGGATGACGCGGAACGCGCAGACCCGTCCACCATCACGACGGTGAACGGCTAGAAGCAGCCCCACGATCCGGTACGTGGAATCGTCGGTCGTTGGGGACTACGTCATGTCGCGAAGAAGACTGCCTTAGCACCTTGACGCTGCCAAGACGGCAGGCGTCTCGTTCTGCACGGGCAGTCACACTTTTGGCCTTTGCTTTCGCTTAGAGTCGAAGTGGCACCCAGCCGGTAAGGCGCGGATGCCCGATCTAGCGCCTGGCGTTCCACCAGGTGCGAAGATGCGAATCCCGTTTCGCCACCTTCCGACGCGTGCATTGCGCGTGTCCTCTTGCGACGGATGTCCCTCCTGAACTCGCCCAAGGCCCGACCCTGCATGGACATGTCGCACCAGGCTCTACCCGCTGCCCCTGCCGCCGCGGACATAGGTTTCGCCCGCTATTGCGCGGCCCTCTGGCGTCACCGCCGCAGCCTGCTCGCCTGGGTGGGGGTCTGCACCCTGGCCGGGGCGGCCTATGCCCAGTTCGCCGCGCCGCGCTACCAGGCGGTGGCGACGGTGCAGATCGAGTACCAGCGCGGCATCGTGCGGCTGGACGAGGCGGACAACGGCCGCCCCCTGCCGCCGCCGGAAGCCATCACCGAGATGCAGTTGCTGACCTCGCGACGCGTAGTGGGCGAGGTGGTGGATGCCCTGGGACTGGACCTGAGCGTCACGCCGCGGCGCCTGCCGCTGCTCGGCGATTGGCTGGCTCGCCGCCACGAGGCTGGCAGCGCCGACATCGCCACCGCGCGCTTCGGCCTCGGCCACTACGGCTGGGGAGGCGAGCGCCTCAGGATCGCCAGCCTGACGGTGCCCGATGCACTCTACGGCCAACCGCTGACTCTCCGGGCGGAGGCGCCGGATCGCTTCGTGCTCAGCGATGCCCAGGGGACGCAAGTGCTGGAGGGCCACCTGGGCCAGCCGGCCAGCGCCGGCGCCCTGCGCCTGGACATCGCCCAGTTGCGCGCCTATCCGGGTACCGAGTTCATCCTGGTCAAGCAACGCCGCGAGGTGGCCGTCCAGGCGCTGCAGGAGCGCCTCAACGTCAGCGAGCGCGGCAAGCGCTCCGGCATCCTGTCGATCCAGTTGCAGGACAGCGATCCCGGGCGCGCGCAGCGGATCCTGCAGGGCATCGTCGAGGCCTACGTCCGCCAGGATGTCGCCCGCAACGCCGACGAATCCACCCAGCAACTGGCCTTCCTGCGCCACGAACTGCCGCAGGTGAGCCAGCGTCTGACCGATGGGCGCCAGGCCCTGGATGCCTACCAGCGCCGCCAGGGCTCCATCGCCATCGGCGAAGAGGCGCGCAGCCTGTTGCGCCAGGCGGTGGACCTCGATGCGCAGCTTTCGGCCCTGGAGGTGGAGCGCCTGGGCCTGGCCCTGCGCTTCACCCCCACCCATCCGCTCTACCAGGCACTGCTGGCCCGGCGCCAGGTGCTGAACCAGCAGCACCAGGTGCTGCAACGCCGGCTCGGCAAGCTGCCGGAGACCCAGCAGGAACTGCTGCGGCGGCAACGCGAGGTGGAAGCGGCGGACAAGCTCTATGCCCTGATGAGCAAGCGCATCCAGGAACTGTCGGTGGTCCACGCCGGCACGGTGAGCGACGTCCGCATCATCGACGATGCCTATGTGCAGACCGCCCCGGTTTATCCCAAGAAGCCGCTGCTGGTGCTCAGCGCCCTGCTCTTCGGCTGCCTGGCCGGTGGCGCCTGGGTCTATCTGCGCGCCAGCCTGGAACGCGGGGTCGAGGACGCCGACGCCCTGGAGCGCCTGGGCCTGCCGCTGCTGGCGCCACTGCCGCTGGCCACGCGCCGCGAGCTAGGTGGCTGGCAGACGTCATCCGACTCCAGCTACCAGGAGGCGCTGCGCACCCTGCGTACCAGTCTCGCCTTCACCCGCACCGAGGCCCGCAATGACCTGCTGCTGATCACCAGCGCCAGCCCGGCCGCCGGCAAGTCGACGGTGGCCCTGCAACTGGCCCGGGTACTGGCGGAGGGGGGAACGCGGGTCCTCCTGGTGGACGCCGATCTGCGTCGTGGACGGCTGCACCGGCGCCTGCAACTGCCCCGCCGGCCGGGACTGGCCGATGTGCTGGCTGGCCTGGCGACCGCCGAAGAGGCGATCCAGCCCACCGGCCTGCCCGAGCTGGACTGCCTGGTGGGCGGCACCCGGCCACCCAATCCGGCCGAATTGCTGATGAGCCCGCGCTGCACCGAACTGCTGCGCGAGTTGCAGCACCACTACGACCTGATCATCCTCGACACCCCCCCGGTACTGGCGGTGACCGATGCGGTGCTGCTGGCCGCCCAGGCCGGCACCTCGCTGCTGGTGACCCGCCATGGCTGCAACACCGCCAAGGAGATCGAGGCCACGCAGCGACAGTTCGCCCACAGCGGCCTGGTGCTGCAGGGTGCCGTACTCAACGCCGTGCCCCCGGCACCCTTCGCCCGCGGCACGCTGGGCGTCCTGACCGGCTGAGCACGGTAATTACCCGAACGCCACGCGGGTTCACCCCGTGATGGCGTCTTGCCACATTTTGTCATGAAAGCTCAACACAGAGTCTCTAGGCTGGCTTGACCTCCCGAACGGATTCGAACTGATGTCGTCCGCTCCCCTGCAAGCCTCCCGCGCCGCCTCGCGTCCCAGCCAGCGCTGCGCCATCGATCTGTGCACCTCCTGGCCGGCGGTCGAGGCCGAGCACACCAACGCCATGGTCATGGACCTGTTCAACGAGAGGCGCGAGATCACCAGTCTCGCGGTGATCGAGAACGACCGGCCGATCGGCCTCATCAACCGCGACATCTTCCTCTCGCAGATGAGCAAGCCGTACCACCGGGAAGTCTACGACCGCAAGAGCTGCATCGCCTTCATGGACAAGGAGCCCCTGGTGGTGGACGCCAGGCTGTCCATCGAGGAGCTGACCCGACGGACCGTCGAGGTGGGCGAGAAGGCCCTGGCCGATGGCTTCATCGTCACCCGCGAGGGACGTTTCGCCGGTCTCGGCCTGGGTGTGCAACTGATGCGCATCGTCGCTGACCTGCAGGCCGAGAAGAATCGCCAGATCATGTACAGCATCGAGTACGCCAGCGTGATCCAGCGGGCCATGCTGCGCAGCTCCCGCGAGGCCCTGGCGATCATGGAGCAGGACGCCACCCTGGTCTGGCAGCCGCGCGACGTGGTCGGCGGCGACTTCTATCACTTCGCCCAGTACCAGGACGGCTGGTTCGGCGCCATCGCCGACTGCACCGGCCACGGCGTGCCGGGTGCCTTCATGACCATGATCGCCTCCGCCTCCCTGACCCAGGCGCTGCAACAGCTGGGGCCGCGCGATCCGTCCGCCCTGCTGGCGGCGGTCAACGTCAGCGTCAAGGCCATGCTCGGCCAATCCGGGGATCTGTCCGAATCCAATGACGGCCTGGACATCGCCTGCTTCTGGGTGGATCGGCGCGACCATCTGCTGACCTATGCCGGCGCGCGCCTGGCACTCCATGTGCTGCCGCCCGACGACGCCACGGTGCTGACCCTGGCACCGCTGCGCATCGGCCTCGGCTACGCCGACAGCCCCACCGACCAGAGCTGGCAGGCCACCACCCTGCCCCTGCAACCGGGCAGCCTGCTGTTCGCCACCACCGACGGCCTGGTCGATCAGATCGGCGGCCCGCGGCGGACCTCCTTCGGCAAACGGCGCGCCCTGAGCCGGCTGGTCGACTCGCGACACTTGCCTACCGCAGAGCTCTGCCGGCAGCTCAGCGAGGACCTCGCCACCTGGCAAGGCGACGAGACTCGCCGGGACGACCTCACCTTCCTCTGCATTCGCGTGGCTTCGCTGACATGATGAAATCCTTCGCTCAGGACGGCGCCTTCCTCGAGATCGCCCAGCAGCAACACGTCATCTTCTATCACCTGGGTTACTTCTCCCATGGCATCGTCGCCGCCATGGCCGAGGTGGTGAAGCTGCAACTGGAATTCGAGGGGGTCAACGGCACCACTCGGCGCAAGCTGTTCTCCTCCTTCATCGAATTGTCACAGAACGTCCTGCATTATTCGGCGGATGCGTTGCCCACGGAGCCTCCCGAAGACGCCAAGCTGGGGCAGGGCTCGGTCTGTATCTCCCGCCAGGACGGCCATTACCAGATGCTCTGTGCCAATCCCATCGCCAGCGACAAGGTGGACGCCCTGCGGGACCGCCTGGAGCCGCTGCGCAGCATGTCGCTGGAGCAGATCAAGCAGGCCTATCGTGAATCCCTGCGCGCCGAGACCCCAGCCGACAGCAAGGGCGCCGGGCTCGGCTTCCTGACCATGGCCCGGGATGCCAGCGCACCGCTGGAATTCGCCTTCCATCCTTCCACGCAGAACGCGGGCATCACCCTGTTCTGCCTGAAAGCCACCATCTGATCAGGGCCAACCTCGTATGGACACCGTGTTCATCGCTCCCACGCCCACGTCGCCGGAAGTGGATTTCCGCTTCGCCGAAGACGTGCTCTGGCTCAAGGGAGAATCCTTTCCCGAGAATGCCGCCGCCTTCTACCTGCCGGTGATCGAACGCCTGCGCGCCTATCTGGAGCAGCGACACGGCGCTACCATCCTGGTGCACGTCGCCCTGGCCTATTTCAACAGCTCCAGCACCAAGATGCTGTTCACCCTGTTCGATGCCCTCGACCAGGCGGCCCAGGCCGGCAACGTCGTCGAGTTGCACTGGTACTACGACGCCGAGGACGAGACCATCCAGGAATTCGGTGAAGAGCTGCGGCTGGACTTCGAGGCCCTGGTGTTCGTCGAACACCCCGAGCTGCCGGCATGACCGCCAGTGCCAAGCGCTGCAGCCCGGTCGGCGTCGGGCCCGACCTGTTCGAGCAGGAAGCCGCGGTGCTGCAGGCGGCCCGTGCCCTGTACGCGAACGGCGACGGCTCGAGCGAGAGCTACCGGGCAGCGCTGGGCGAGCTGAGCCTGCACTTCGAGCGGCTCATGCGCGAGACGCGCCGCCTGATCGCCCGCAGCGACCGCGCCGAGCGGGAGATGAACGCCCTCAACCAGCAGTTGCAGGCCCTCACCCAACAGCTGGAATACCGGGCCAGCCACGACGCCCTTACCGGGGTGTTCAACCGGGGCGCGGTGATCGAGCATGCCGGTGGCATTCTGCGCCAGTCCGGCGGCGCCATGATCGTGCTGGACATCGATCACTTCAAACGCATCAACGATGAATTCGGCCATCCGGCGGGGGACACGGTCATCCAGGCCATCGCCCGCTGCCTGCAGGAGATCGTCCAGGAACCGGCCATTGTCGGCCGGGTGGGCGGCGAGGAATTCACCGTGCTGCTGCCGGCCTGCGAGCCTGGCGAGGCCCTGGTCGTGGCCGAGCGCCTGCGCCAGCGCATCGCCACGGACACGGCCGGACCGGCACCCGTGACCGCCAGCTTCGGCATCAGCCTGAACACCCCGGGCACCGCCTTCGACATCGCCTACAGCCTGGCCGACGCCGCCCTCTACCAGGCCAAGCGTGACGGCCGCAATCGCGTGATCCTGGCCAACTAGACGCCGGATCGCCCAGGGTCCTCAAGGCCTGGCGCATCCTCGCCCCCCAGACAAAACCGCCGCTGCCCCGGCGAGGGTGCAGCGGCGGCTGGATAGCTACCGGTCAGGTCAGGATTGTTTCCAGTCCGGATAGCGACGCTTGTCCGGTGCCGGCGGGAAGTATTGGTACAGCCAGGTCTCGCTCAGAGCGCGGTCCTGGGTCCGGATGAAGGCGCGCATCGCCACCGGCTCGGTGCTGTCGCTGGTGGGATACCAGTCGAAGATGACCCGGTAGCCACCGATCTCGTCGATCTTCAGCACGTGGAAATCCTGCACCTTGCCGTCCGAAACGGTCACCACCGGCTCGATACCGGTACCCTCGGGCAGGAACGACAGACCGCCGCCGTTGAAGTCCAGGGCGAAGCGCCGTGCCCAGACCTTGGGCCAGTGCTCGCCCGGCGCCCAGCCCTCGGGGAAGCCGCCGATGCCGGAGCGGGTGGCATAGACGCGTGCCAACGGCGTGCTCACCGGCGGCAGCGCGCTCCAGTGCAGCTTGTAGCCGTAGTGCAGCGACTTGCCGGCGGTGATGGTCTCCGCCGGGGCCCAGAAGGCCACGATGTTGTCCAGGGTCTCGCCGGTGGTGGGGATCTCCAGCAGCTGGATGGCACCCTCGCCCCAGGCGGTGGTGGGCTCGACCCACAGGCTCGGCCGGCGGTCGTAACGCACCATGACGTCCTGGTAGCTCTCGAATTCATGATCGGTCTGCACCAGGCCGAAGCCCTTGGGACTGTCGTCCTTGAAGGCGTTGAACTGCAGCTTGGGCGGGTTGTTCAGCGGACGGCAGATCCACTCGCCGTTGCCCTTCCACATGGACAGGCGATCCGAGTCGTGGATCTGCGGGTGGTAGGTGGTGCAGGTCTGGCGCTCGTAGGTGCCGCAACTGAACATGCTGGTCATGGGCGCGATGCCCAGCTGCTTGATGTCGCGGCGGGCGTTGACGTTGGCGTCCACTTCCATCACCACCCGGTCGTTCAGGCAGTCGATGTCGAAGCGATAGGCGCCGGTGGCGCTGGGCGAGTCCAGCAGCGCATAGACCACGAAGCGGGTGCTGTTCTTGTTCGGGGTGACGAACCAGAACTTGGTGAAGTCGGGGAATTCCTCGGGACGATCGGCATAGGTGTCGATCGCCAGGCCGCGGGCCGACAGGCCGTACTGGCGGGTCTTGTCCACCGCGCGGAAGTAACTGGCGCCGAGGAAGGAGACGATGTCGTACTGCGCCAGGTGCGGCGCCTTGAACAGCTTGAAGCCGGCGAAGCCCAGGTCGCCCTTGAGCTGGCTCTGGTCGACGTTGCTGTTGTTGTAGCTGAACAGCTCGGGACGAAAGTGGACTTCCTTGGCCTGCTTGGTCTTGGGGTCCACCGAGTACATGCGTACCGGCGTCTTGAAGCCCATGCCGACGTGGAAGAACTGCACGTCCAACTGCCCTTTGACGTCATGCCAGAGCGAATGCTGGGCATCGTAGCCAATGGCGTTGAACTGCTGGGGCGTCATGTTCGCCAGGGTGTCGGGCAGTTTCTGGGCGGTCGGCTGGTAGGCCTGGCCGGCCAGGTCCTTGGCGTGCTGCTTGAGCCAGTCGTAATCGAAGGCCTGGCCTTCGCCATCGGCCGGATTGGCGAAGGCCTGGAGGGCGAACAGCCCGGTGGAGGGAATGCCGGTGTAGGCCGCCAGGGCCAGGGACGCTTTGAGCAGGTGTCTACGCTGCATGGATCAACCTTGGTCACTAAGGATGAAAGATTCGGCCCAGCCGAACCGCCAGAGAGAAAAAAGAATGCACGATACCCCGATAGGTTCGCCATCGCACCGGTGAACTGCAGCCCAGCGCACGCTCTGAGCCGCCAGGACGGTAACCAAAGCTTTCCGGTTCACAGTTCGGCTTGCCGGCGGGCGTGAAACGCGGATGCTGGGCGCTTAGCAAACCCGCAGCGAGCCCTGCCATGTCCAGCACCACCATCGCCTTCGGGCAACCCAGCCCCATCCTGCGCATTTTCGATGACGAAAAGGCGCGCGAATTCTACTGCCGTTTCCTGGGTTTCCGCCTGGTCTGGGAGCATAGATTCGAGCCGGGGCTGCCGCTCTACGCCGAAGTCGAACGCCAGGGCCTGCGCCTGCACCTGTCTGGCCACCACGGCGACGCCTGCCCCGGGTCGACGGTCTTCGTCCGCATGACCGGCATCCGCGCCTTCCAGGCCGAACTGCTCGCCCAGAACTACGGCTTCGCCCGTCCCGGCCTCGAGGAGGTGCCCTGGGGTCTGGTGATGGAGGTCGCCGATCCCTTTGGCAATCGGCTGAGGTTTTGTGAGCAGGCCTCGGAGGCGTGAGCGGCTCCTCTGCGGATCGCGGCCATGGGCCGCTCCTACGGGTACGGACACCACCGTAGGAGCGGCCCATGGCCGCGATAGCCTTCAAGCCGGCGCAGGCTCGACCGTGGGCACCGCCCCCTCCTCCACCTGCCACCAGCTCGGCAGCAGCGCACGTACCTCGGGTTGGCTGAAGCGGTCGTCGATGAGATAGAGGCAGCCGCGGTCCTGCACGGTGCGGATCACCCGGCCGGCGGCCTGGATGACCTTTTGCAGGCCCGGATAGAGATAGGCGTAGCGATAGCCGTCGCCGAAGCGCTGTTGCAGGCGCTGGCGCAGCTGTTCGTTGACCGGATTGAGCTGGGGCAGCCCCAGGGTGGCGACGAAGGCGCCGATCAGGCGGTCGCCCGGCAGGTCGATGCCCTCGCCGAAGCTGCCGCCGAGCACGGCGAAACCGATGCCGCGGCCGTGGGCCTGGAAACGCTCGAGAAAGGCCTGGCGGGCGGCTTCGCCCATGCCGCGGGACTGACGCCACTGGGGGACGTCGGGCGCCAGCTCGGCGAGAGCCTCGGCCACTTGGTCGAGGTAATCGAAGCTGCTGAAGAAGGCCAGGTAGTTGCCCGGCCGCTGGCGATAGCGCGCCGCGATCAAGGCGGCGATGGGCGCGCGGGAGGCAGCGCGGTCGGCGTAGCGGGTGGAGAGTCGCACCAGGCGCACCTCCAACTGCTCGGCGGCGAAAGGCGAAGCCACGTCGACCCAGGCACTGCCGGCCGGCACCCCGAGCAGGTCGCGATGGAAATGCGCCGGCGTCAGGGTGGCGGAAAACAGGGTGCAGCTATGGGCCGCGGCCAGGCGCGGGCCAACGAAGGGCGCCGGCACCAGGTTGCGCAGGTTGAGTTGCGACTGCGCCTTGCCGCGGCCCTTGAGCAGGGTGACGTCGAACAGCGAGTGATCGCCGAAGGCCTCGCCCAGGCGCATGAATTGCAGCAGGTCGAAGAACAGCGTCTGCAGGTCCGGCGACGGCGGCTGGCCGGGTTCGCCGAAGTGCTCGGTGAGCAGACCCACCACCCGCTGCAGGGCGCTCAGGAAGGCCGCGGGCAATTCCGGCTGCACCTGGTAGTCGACCTGCTGCTCCTTGTGCAGGCAATTCCATTCGCGATTGAGCGCCTGCAGGCCCCTGACGATGGCCGGGGGCGCCACGGCCTTGCCGGCGGCCAGGCGACGCTGGTCGAGGCTGGCGCTGTACATGCCGCGGGCGCGGTCGAGCAGGTTGTGGGCCTCGTCCACCAGCACCCCGATCCGCCACTCCTGGGTCTGGGCCAGGGCGTGGAGCATGGCGCTGCCGTCGAAATAGTAGTTGTAGTCGCCCACCACCACGTCGCTCCAGCGCGCCAGCTCCTGGGCCAGGTAGTAGGGACAGACCTCGTGGGCCAGGGCCGTTTCCCGCACCCGCGCCCGGGTCAACTGAGCAGGCTCGGCCAGGGCGGCGGCACGAGCGGCCGGTAAGCGGTCGTAGAAGCCGCGGGCCAGCGGACAGGACTCGCCATGGCAGGCCAGCTCCGGGTGCTCGCAGGCCTTGTCCCGCGCCACCAGTTCCAGCACCCGCACCGGCGCGGCCAGGGATTCCAGGCCATGCAGGGCCAGGGCGCGGCCGGGAGTCTTGGCGGCCAGGAAGAACAGTCGGTCCAGCTTCTGCCGCGGCATGGCCTTGAGCAGCGGGAACAGGGTGCCCACCGTCTTGCCGATGCCGGTGGGCGCCTGGGCCAGCAGGCAGCAACCGACGCTGGCGGCCTTGTAGACGGCTTCGGCCAGCGGCCGCTGGCCGTGGCGAAAATCGGGATGGGGAAAGGCCAGGGTCGCCAGCGCCTGGTCCCGCGCGGCGCGATGGGCCAGTTCCTGGCGCGCCCAGGCGAGAAAGCGCGAGCACTGCAAGGTGAAGTGCGCGGCCAGATCCGCTGCCGTCCATTCCTCGGTGAAGACGGTTTCGGCGCCACTGCCAATGTCGAAATAGACCAGTGCCAGGGTCAGCCCGGGCAGCTCGCGGGTCTGGCAGAGCAGATGGCCATAGACCTTGGCCTGGGCCCAGTGCAACTGGCGATGGTTGCCCGGCTGGCGTTCCAGGCTGCCCCTGTGGGTCTTGATCTCTTCCAGGCGCGTGGCGGCGGCGTCGAAGCCATCGGCGCGGCCACGCACCTGCAGGTCCTCGAACTCGCCTTGCAGGCTGATCTCGCACTCGTAATCGGGTCCGCGCCGCGCCACCACCCGCTGGTGGCCCTCGATGCCTTCCAGGGCGGTGGGCGACGGGGTGAACCTGAGGTCCAGGTCCCCGGCCTTGGCAGTGAATTCGCAGAGGGCGCGAACGGCGATGCGATAGCTCATGCGAGGGTCGTGGCCGCCTGCCACTGCACGTGGCAGACGCTGACGGGGATGGCATGGGCGGCGAAGAAGTCCAGCCAGCGGCGCTGGTTGTCCTGCAGGCGGTCACCCGGCCCCTTGACCTCAATCATCCGGTAGCGCCCTTCCGCCGGCCAGAACTGGATCAGGTCGGGCAGGCCGCTGCGGTTGTTGTCCGGATCTTCCAGCAGCCGCTCGAAGCACAGGCGCAGATGCTGCGCCGGCAGGCAGGCCAGCGCCTGGTCGAGCAGCTCCGCACTCAGGATGCCCCAGGCGACGAAGGGCGAGGCCAGGCCACGCTTGCCGGCGAAGCGCTCGCGGATCACCGCCGGATAGGAGCCGTCGTCGAGCCGCGCCAGGCAGTCGGCGAAGGCCTCGGCGCGCCGCTCGCGAAAGCCCGGCAGGCGCAGGTCGGCTGGTTCGCGTTGATAGGGGTGGAAGAAGGCGCCGGGGATGGCCAGGAAGACCGCGTCCCAGCACAGCAGGCCGAACAGGCTGGTGAGCAGGGTGTTTTCCACGTAGTGCACCGGCGCCTCGTCGCGGCCCAGGTGCTCGCGCACCAGCCACTCGACGCGGCGCAGGCCATCGTTGACCAATTGGAAATCGAGGCGCTCCACCGGGCTGGCCGGGCGCCGCCGATTGGGCGGGCCACCCTGCTTGCGCACCAGTCGCGGCAGGATGCGCGCCACCTGCTGGCGCTCGGCGTCGTGTGCGGGAGCGGCAGCGATGGCTTCCGCCAGCGCCTGGGCGGCGGCCCAGTCCTCCAGCCGTTCCAGCATGCGCAGGGCGCGGATGCGCGACTCGGGGTGCGCCGAGGCGGCATAGAGGGCCTGAGCCTGGGCCAGCTCGCCCAGGCGCTCGTGGTGCTGCGCCAGTTCATGGAGCAGCTTGCCGCGGCGCAATTCCAGCCAGGTGTTGGCGAAGCGTTCGGCAGGCAGTAGCGGCAGCAACTCGGCGGCCGGCAGTCCATCGCGCAGGGCCTGGCGGCAGCGCTGGATATGCAGATAGGCATCCACCTCCTGGCGCTGGCCGAAGGCGCGGGATTCGGCGCTGAAGGCCACCGTCTCGTACTGGAAGATGCCCAGGTCGGCCAGCACGAAATCGGTCCAGTCCTGGTGCAGGTTGCCGAAGAACAGCAGGCGCAGACGGTCGCAGAGGTCCATCAGCGTCAGCCGCCAGACGCCCTCCGCCACCAACTCGGGCACCGGGCCGGCCCAGCCGCTGAAGGCCAGAGGGGTGGTCTGTTCAGCATCCAGGAGGGCCAGCCAGTCTTCCTTGCGACCGGCCTTGGGCAGGCGGTTGCCGAAACAGCCAAGCAGTTCCTCCTTGCGCAGCAGGGCGAAGAGTTCGATCAGGTGCAATTCGGGATCGGCCAGTAGCCAACCGAGGTCCACCAGGGGCAACGCGGCGGCACGCGGGCAGCCGATCTCGTTGTAGACCAGCTTGCTGGCACGGAACACCTCGCCCTTGCGCATCACCAGGCGCACCAGCAGCGCCCGGGAGGGCTGCGGCAGTTTGGCGAAGGCGGCGATGAAGCCTTGCTCGCGGTCGTCGAGCAGATCGGGATAGCGCAGGGCCACCCAGTCCAGTACCCGCTGGAAGTTGTGCAGATAGTAGAGCGGATCTTCGAGCGGAGCTTTCATGCGAAACGGGCAAGCAGGTAGGCGGCTGGCTATTTATCCAGCCCTGGCCGGAGCGAGCAAGTCCGATGCGATGCGCGGTCGTCCGCCTGGAACCGTGGCACTTCTTATGGTTGAAGATCCCGACCACTAGTCATACGATGACTGACAAAGACCACCACAACTATAAGTCCAGGAGTCTGAGCGTGAAGATCAAACGTATCACCGTCACCCCCATCGCCTTCCGCGATGCCCCGCTGCTCAACGCCAGCGGTATCCACGAACCCTATGCGCTGAGATCCATCATCGAGGTGGAAGGCGACAACGGCCACATCGGCCTCGGCGAGAGCTACGGCGACGCCCCCGTGCTGGCGGTGCTGAAGGCCATGGAAAGCAGCCTGGTCGGCCTCTCCGCCTGGGACCTCAACGGCCTGCGCGCCCGGGTAGTGGAAACCGTCGCGGGGCTCGCCGGTGGCGTGGTGGCCGGCGCCGAGCTGGCGCCCGGCTCCCATCCGAGCAAGCAGGTGGCCAATGCCTATTCCGCCTTCGAGGTAGCCTTTCTCGACCTGCAGGCGCGCTCCCTGGGCATTCCCCTGGTCGAACTACTCGGCGGCGCGGTCCGCCGCGAGGTGCCCTTCAGCGCCTACCTGTTCCTCAAGTACGCCGAACACATCGAGGCGCCCTACCCGCCTGACAGCTGGGGCGAAGCCATCAGCCCCGAGCAGGTGGTGGCCCAGGCGGCGCGGATGATCGAGGAGAACGGCTTCCAGAGCATCAAGCTCAAGGCCGGTACCCTGCTCGGCCCGGACCACGAAGCGGCCTGCATCAAGGCGCTGCGCCGGGCCTTCCCGGAAGCGCCGCTGCGCATCGACCCCAACGGCAACTGGTCGCTGGAGACGTCCCTGCGCATCGCCGAGGTGCTGAAGGACGATCTGCAGTACTACGAGGATCCGACCCCGGGCCTGGACGGCATGGCCGAATTGCACCGGCGCACCGGCATTCCCCTGGCCACCAACATGGTGGTCACCGATTTCGACGAATTCCGCCGCAGCGTGGCGCAGAACAGCGTGCAGATCGTGCTGGCCGACCACCACTACTGGGGCGGCCTCCGGGACACCCAGATCCTGGCGCGGATGTGCGATACCTTCGGTCTGGGCGTGTCCATGCATTCCAATTCGCACCTGGGCATCAGCCTCATGGCCATGACCCATGTAGCCGCCGCGGTGCCCAACCTCGCCTACGCCTGCGACACCCACTACCCCTGGCAGGAAGCGGACGAAGAAGTCATCCAGGGCGGCAAGCTACCGATCCGCAATGGCTGCGTGGCGATCAGCGATGCGCCCGGCCTGGGCGTGGAGCTGGATCAGGACCAGCTCGCCAAGCTGCACGAGCAGTTCCTCGCCATCGACATCCGCAGCCGCGACGACGTGCGCCAGATGCGCAAGTACCAGCCGGACTGGGAGACTCGCAAGCCACGCTTCTAGAGCGACTTCGCTACCCGCCCGGCCCCTAACGACCGGCCCCGCGCCGGCCGTCGACGGCTCTGGTGCCCCACCCTTCGCCCTGTACAATCGGCGGCGCACGCCGTGCCAAGACAACGAGAAAGACCTACAGGGAATCGGGGGAAGATGTTGAACGCACCACGCCTCACCGCACTCATGCTCGGCCTGGGACTGGCCGCCACCGTCACCTTCGTCGCGGCGCAGGACGCCGATCCGGCGCGCGCCTACGTCGACGCCCTGCTGGCGAAGATGACCCTGGAAGAGAAGATCGGCCAGCTCAACCTGGTGAGCGTCGGGCCGGACTATCCCAAGGAAGCCATCATGACGGACATCCGCGCCGGCAAGGTGGGCGCCATGTTCAACACCGTGACCCGTCCCGACATCCGCCAGATGCAGGACCAGGTCGCCCACAGCCGGCTGAAGATCCCGCTGTTCTATGCCTATGACGTCATCCACGGCATGCGCACCATCTTCCCCATCAACCTGGGTCTGGCCAGCACCTGGAATCTCGATGCCATCGCCACCAGTGCGCGCATCTCCGCGATCGAGGCGGCGGCCGATGGCCTCGACCTGACCTTTTCCCCTACCGTCGACGTCACCCGCGAACCCCGCTGGGGCCGTGCCTCGGAAACCTTCGGCGAAGACACCTGGCTGACCTCGCGCATCGGCGCCACCCTGGTGCACGCCTACCAGGGCAAGGACCTGCGCGCCCCTGACAGTCTCATGGCCAGCATCAAGCACTTCGGTGGCTACGGCGCCGTGGAAGCCGGCCGCGACTACAGCAACGTCGACATGAGTCCGCAGCGACTCATGCAGGACTACCTGCCGCCCTATCGCGCCGCCGCCGAGGCCGGTGCCGGGGCGGTGATGGTGGCGCTCAACAGCATCAACGGCGTCCCGGCCACGGCCAACCGCTGGCTGCTGCAGGATCTGCTGCGCAAGGACTGGAACTACCAGGGCCTGCTGATCAGCGACCATGGCGCCATCAACGAACTGGTGCTGCACGGCGTGGCCAAGGACACCCGCGACGCCGCCGAGCAGGCGCTCAAGGCCGGTGTCGAGCTGAACATGCACGACGACGTCTATGGCAAGCAGCTGCCCGCCCTGCTGGCGGCCGGCAAGGTGACCCAGGCGGAGATCGACCAGGCCGTGCGCGACATGCTGCTGACCAAGTACCGCCTGGGCCTGTTCGACGATCCCTATCGCCGGCTGCAGGGCCAGGACCCGGCGGACACCAACGCCGAATCGCGCCTGCACCGCGCCGAGGCACGCCAGGTGGCCCGCGAGAGCCTGGTGCTGCTGAAGAACGAGAAAGGCGTGCTGCCACTGCGCAAGGGCGCCACCCTGGCGGTGGTCGGTCCGCTGGCCGACAGCCCGCGCGACGTCATGGGCAACTGGTCTGCTGCCGGCGTGGCCGCCCAGGCCGTGTCCATCCGCCGCGGCCTGGAGAACGCCGTGGCCGGCAACGGCAAGGTGCTCTATGCCAAGGGCGCCAATCTGCTGGCCGATCGCGATGTGCTGGCCTATCTCAACTCCTATGAACCGGCGGTGGCGGTGGACGAACGCCGCCCGGCCGAGATGATCGCCGAGGCGGTGGCCGCCGCGCGCCAGGCCGACGTGGTGGTGGCCGTGGTCGGCGAGTCCCAGGGCATGGCTCACGAGGCTTCCAGTCGCGCCCGCATCAGCGTGCCCGACACCCAGCGCGAGCTGATCAAGGCGCTCAAGGCCACCGGCAAGCCGCTGGTGCTGGTCTTGATGAACGGCCGCCCGCTGGCCCTGGAATGGGAACAGGAGCAGGCCGATGCCCTGCTGGAAGCCTGGTTCCCCGGCACCGAAGGCGGCAACGCCGTGGCCGATGTCCTGTTCGGCGACTACAACCCCTCGGGCAAGCTGACCATGACCTTCCCCCGCGAAGTGGGCCAGGTGCCGCTGTACTACAACCACCTGAGCAGCGGTCGGCCCTTCGATGCGGCCAAGCCGAACAAGTACACCTCGCGCTACTTCGACATCGTCAACGGCCCGCTCTACCCCTTCGGCTACGGCCTGAGCTATACCTCCTTCGAGGTCTCGGCGCCGCAGCTGTCCAGCGCCACCCTGAAGAAGGGCGAGACCCTCACCGCCAAGGTCACGGTGAAGAACACCGGCGACCGCGCCGGCGCCACCGTCGTGCAGCTCTACCTGCACGACGTGACCGCCTCCCTGGCGCGACCGGTCAAGGAGCTCAAGGGCTTCCAGAAGGTGATGCTGCAACCGGGCGAGAGTCGCGAACTGGACTTCCCCATCACCGAGACGGACCTGCGCTTCTACAACAACGACCTCAAGCTGGTCTCGGAGCCGGGCGAGTTCAAGGTGATGGTCGGCCTGGATTCGGAGCGGGTACGTGAGGGGAGCTTCACGCTGTTGTAAGAACCTGTTCACGATCTGCTGCGCGTCGGCCAAACGGCGTTGAAAACGGCCTGGAAAGCCAGCCCCACCTGGGCGGCCCCGTCGCAATGCTCATTTACCACTCGTAAACCCGAGCGCGGGTCCGATCCGCTTCCTCAGCTGTTTTCGTGGGGCCGCCTAGGCCTTGTTTGTCTCCAGCTCGCGAGATCGTGAACAGGCTCTAAGCGGCAGGCCCAGCGCTTTTCCCCCTCTCCCTCAGGGAGAGGGCCGGGGTGAGGGAAGCCCGACCAGAGGAACCAAGATGCCCAGCCTCACCCTTGCCGCCGCCCAGTCCACCTCGGTTCCGGGCGATCTCGTTGCCAATCTACGCATTCACCGGGACTTCATCGCCGCGGCCGCGGAAGCCGGGGTCGACCTGTTGCTGTTTCCCGAGTTGTCGCTGACCGGCTACGAGCCAAGCTTGGCAACGGCGCTAGCGCTGGACCTCGCCGATGCCCGCCTGCTACCGCTGCGCGAGGCCTGCCGGCAGGCCGGGCTTACCGCCGTGGTCGGCGCGCCTGTCCAGGGCGAGGCGGGCCTGCACATCGGCGCCTTGATCCTGGGCGCCGATGGCAGTTGCCAGGTTCACACCAAGCAGTACCTGCATCCCGGCGAGTCACCGCCGTTCACGGCTGGTTCCGGTGGTGCCCTGCTGGAGCTGGGCGACCTGAAGGCCGCCCTGGCCATCTGCGCCGACAGCAACCATCGGGCCCATGCCGATGCCGCCCGCGCCCAGGGCGCCGACCTCTATCTGGCCTCGGCGGTGATCGGCCCGACCGGCTATCCCGCCGACAGCGCGCTGTTGGCCGGCCATGCCCGACGGCTGGGCATGCCCGTGCTCATGGCCAACCACGGCGCGCCCACCGGCGGCTATGCCTGTGTGGGCCGCAGTGCCTTCTGGCAGGCCGATGGCCAGTGTCTGGTCGCGGCGCCGGGAGATGGCACCTGCCTGGTGATCGTCCGCCGGGCAGCGGGTGACTGGCAGGGTGAAATCCGCGCCTTGCCGGCCTGATCGGCGCAGGAAAACCTCCTGACTGCAAAGCGGCCAGCTGGTCACGTCGCGACCGTCATGGCGATCTGATATCCCAATCCTTTCTGCGACTAAAGGTCACACATCGGACGCCGATAAGCCTCTAACATCCTCGTTTCAGACAATTCCAAAGGATGCTTCTCGCAGCGTGGACGACGCTGTATTCGAAGGAGCGGCACCATGGCCCTGGCCACTATCCGGACTCGTTACACACTGATCTTCCTCGGCTTCATCGGCGCGACCGTGCTCGCCACCATCGTCGGCATTCGCCTCTGGGTCACCCCGGACCTGGTCGCCGCGGGCGAGTCCGCCGTGCTGACGCGGGTCAATGAGATAGGGACGCGCATCTATCGCGAACTCAACCAGATCCAGGCGCAGCAGCGTGCCATCACCGAGACGGTCCCGCTGCTGGACAGCGCCACCATCGACAAGGTCCTGCCCGGCCTGGTGAACCAGTACGGCGACGCCAAGGTATTCGGCGGCGGCATCTGGCCGCTACCCAATCAGCGCGAGCAGGGCCGCGACAAGTTCAGCACCTTCTACCACCGCGATGCCAGCGGCAAGCTGATCGTCAATACCCATTGGAACTCGGCCGAGTCGCTCAACTACTGGGAACAGCCCTGGTTCCAGGCCGGTCTCAAGGCCACCGCCGGCCAGTGCGTCTGGGCCGCCGCCTACAAGGACGCCGCCAGCGCCCAGCCGCGCACCAACTGCGCCATGGCCATCCAGCGCGATGGCAAGGCCTACGGCGTGTCCACCATCGACCTCACCCTGGGCTTCTTCAACCCGCTGGTGGATGGGCTGCGCAAGGAGCTCGACGACACCGACATGATGATCGTCGAGGCCGATGGCAAGATCCTCAGCAACCTCACCGAGCTGGGCGATTCGCAGGTCCTGAACAACGTCTCGGCCTACGCCGCCCGTTCGCCTTTCGTCGCCGCCATCCAGCAGAATCTCGGCAAGCTGCGCGGCGATGCCCTGGTCCGGGACGCCTACATCGACGAGCATGGCACCCCGCACACCTTCTTCCTGCAACCCCTGGCCGGTACGCCCTGGCTGTTGGCCACGGCGCTGCCGACCGCCCTGCTGGGCGCCACCAACACCAGCATCCTCAAGACCCTGGCGGCCATCCAGCTGCCTCTGGTCCTGCTGCTGGTGGCGATCATGGTGCTGGCCCTGGGCAAGCTGATGGGCCGCCTGGGCGTATTGCAGCGCAACATCGAATCGCTGTCCGCCGGCGACGCCGACCTGACCCGCCGCGTGCCGGTGAACGGCAAGGACGAAGTGGATGCGGTGGCCAGTGCGGTGAATGGCTTCATCGCCTACCTGCAGCGGCTGATCGGTGAGGTCGGTGACGCCACCGATCGCATCGATACCGGCCTCAAGCAGCTCCATGGCCAGGCCCAGCAGAACGGGGCCATCCTCGCGCGCCACGCCAGCGAGACCGACCAGGCGGTGACCGCCATCACCGAGATGAGCGCCACCTCCGATTCCGTGGCGCGTAGCGCCGGCGATACCGCCGCCCTCACCCAGTCCGCCACCGGTCAAGCCGAGCGTTCCCGCGCGGTGGTGCAGCAGGCGTCCACCAGCGTGCTGGCCCTGGTCGAGCAGGTGGAAGATGCCACCCTCAAGGTGCAGGCCATGCAAAGCGATGCCCAACGCATCAATGACGTACTCGGCGTGATCGGCGAAATCGCCGGTCAGACCAACCTGCTGGCGCTCAACGCGGCCATCGAGGCGGCGCGCGCCGGCGAGCAGGGCCGTGGCTTCGCGGTGGTGGCCGACGAGGTCCGCGCCCTGGCCGGTCGTACCCAGCAGAGCACTGCCGAGATCAACGAGATGCTCAACCGGCTGCAGCAAGGGGTGAGTTCCGCCGTAGCAGCCATGGAAGTGACCAAGGCCAGCTGCCAGAGCACCGCCGAGCGGACCCGTGAGGTCACCAGCGGCCTGGACGAGATGACCGGTTCGGTGGTGCGCATCAGCGATCTCTCGACCCAGATCGCCGCGGCCGCCGAGGAGCAGAGCGCGGTGGCCGGCGAGATCAACCAGAACATGGTCGCCGTGCGCCATATCGTCGATGATCTGGTCACCAGCGGCCAGCGTACCGCTGAAAGCACCGCCGCGGTCCAGTCCTCCAACGAACAGCTGATCGCGGTTGTGCGGCGCTTCCGGGTGAAGTAACCCACCCTCCGCAACACGAGAAAGCCGGGCACTGCGCCCGGCTTTCTCGTTTCAGAACCTGTTCACGATCTCGCGAGCTAGAGACAAACAAGGCGCAACGACCAACGGCTGGCCCGTAGGGTGAGCGCCAGCGAATCAAATGCCTGAGGAAGCGGACCGGGCTCGCAAACGAGTTTACGAGTGGTAAATGAGCATTCCGACAGGGCTGGCCTCCAGGGCATTTTCAACGCAGTTTGACCGACGCGCAGTAGATCGTGGACAGGTTCTCAGCCCACCAGATGCAGGAAGTGCATATGGCGCTCGTACTGGTCGAGGATGTCGCCGATGACGTCCTCCCGCGACCAGCCCATGACGTCATGGTCCTGACCGCCCTCGCGCAGGTGTACCTGGGCGCGGAAGTACTTGCGCTCTTCCCCCGGTTCGCTGCCCATGACGAAACTGGGCATGGCGTAGGCGTGGGGGCGTACCTCGTAGACGAACTCCGGCTGCTCGGCTGGCCCGACGTGCAGCCGCACCCCGCCATCGTCACGGTCTTCCACGCCGCACTCATAACCCTGCTTGCGCCATTCCTCGGCCACCGCCAGGCACGCCGGCTTGGCCACCTCGCCGATGAAGCGCACCACGTGGCTGCGTCGTGGGAACATGGCCAGGCCGCGCAGCCGACGCTGCCAGCCACCGGGCGATCTCATGGTCGGGGGCGAGATGCTCAGCGCCTGATGACGAAGACCGCGCTTGGTGGCATCCAGCTTCAAGGCCTTGAGCAGGCCACGCATGCTGAACAACAGGGCGATGGTGAACGGCAGGGCGCTGGCGATGGTGGCGGTCTGTAGCGCCTTGAGGCCACCGGCCAAGAGCAATGCGATGGCCACCAGGCCCATACTGGATGCCCAGAACACCCGCTGCCAGACCGGCGTCTGGTCCTGGCCGCCCGAGGCCAGCATGTCCACGACCATGGCGCCCGAGTCGGCGGAGGTGACAAAGAACACCACCACCATGACGATGGCCACCATGGAGATCACGCTGTGCAACGGGAAGTGCTCCAGGAAGGCGAACAGCGCCAGGGAGCTGTCCTTGTTCACCGCGGCGGCGAGATCGGTGAGGCCATCGGTGAGGATCATGTGGATCGCCGTGTTGCCGAACACCGTCATCCACAGCAGGGTGAACCCGGCCGGCACCAGCAGTACGCCGGAGACGAATTCGCGGATGGTCCGCCCGCGGGAGATACGCGCGATGAACAGCCCGACGAAGGGCGACCAGGCCAGCCACCAGCCCCAGTAGAACAGCGTCCAGCCGCCGATCCAGTCGGTGGGTTGGTAGGCATTGAGGTTGAGGGTGCGGCTGACGATCTCGCTCAGGTAACCGCCGGTGTTCTGCACGAAGGTCTGCAGGATCAGCACGGTCGGGCCGAGCACGATCACCGAGACCATCAGCAACAGCGCCAACCCCAGGTTCAGCTCGGATAGACGGCGGACGCCTTTGTCCAGACCGGTCGCCACCGACAGGGTAGCCAAGGCGGTGGTCACGATGATCAGGCTGATCTGCACCGGCACCGAGATGGGCACACCGAACAGCGCATTGAGTCCGGTATTGATCTGGGCCACGCCAAAGCCAAGGGATGTCGCGACCCCCAGCACGGTACCGATGATGGCGAAGATGTCTACCGCATGGCCGATGGGGCCATGGATGCGTTCCCCGATCAATGGATAGAGCGCCGATCTCAGGGTCAGTGGCAGGCCATGTCGATAGCTGAAATAGGCCAGGATCAGGGCGACGATGGCGTAGATGGCCCAGGCGTGCAGCCCCCAGTGGAAGAAGGTGATGCGCATGGCCTCGCGCGCGGCGTCCACCGTCTGGCCGTCGGCATAGGGCGGATTGAGGAAGTGCATCACCGGCTCGGCGACGCCGAAGAACATCAGGCCGATGCCCATGCCGGCGGAAAACAGCATGGCGAACCAGGTGGTGTTGGCGTAGTCCGGCTCGCTGTGGTCCGGGCCCAGCTTGATGTCACCGTAGCGGCTGATGCCGAGGAAGACCACGGTGCCGAGGATGATGGCCACGGCGAGAATGTAGAACCAGCTGAGGTTGGTGATGATCCAGCCCTGGATGGCGGCGAACAACCACTGGGCGTTGGCCTGGAACAGGCTGGCGTAGAGCACCAGCGCCAAGAGCAGCAGGGTCGAGGTCCAGAACACGGGGGGACTGAAGGTGGGACGGGCGGCGGATTCTCCCTGGCCGGTCATGAAAAGGGCTCCTGTTCGTTAAGTGCGCACAGGTGGACTGCCCTCGGCCGTGATCGTTTCGCTGGCGACGCCGATTGAATGGCGCCTGTCGTTCTGCGCCCGCCGCTCGGAGAGCTGGCGCTAATCCCGGAGCGGCGCCTTCGCGCCAGAGAAGCCGGGGGCTGCGGCCAAGCCACGCAACCAGCGCGCCGGGGCGATGCCGAAGGCCTGGCGGAAATGTCTGGTCATATGACTCTGGTCATAGAAGCCCGCCGCCACGGCCGCCTGGGCCAAGTCCACGCCCAGGCGCACCTGCAGCCGGACCCGGTCGAGCCGGCGCAGGGTCAGGTAGCGGTGCGGACTGGTGCCGAAGTAGGCGCGGAAGTCGCGACTCAGGCTCCAGCGGTCGCGTCCGGCACAGCGGGCCAGGTCGTCGAGGGTAACGGGCTGGTCGAGGTGGTCCTCCAGGTATTCGCGGGCGCGCAGGGCGGCGGCGAAGTCGACCCGCCCGCGACTGGGCCAGGCCTGGCAGACCTCGGCCAGGGTACTCACCAGATCGAACAGCGCCGCATCACGCCCCAGGGCATCGGGACGTTCGTCCAACGCGGCGAACACCGCATCGGTGGCCCGGGCCAGGCGTGGATCCAGGGAGACTCCCTCGCGGTGGAAAGGCAAGGGCCGCCCGCCGAGGACGTCTTGCACCAGCGCCGGTGGCACATAGAGCATGCGATAGCGAAAGCCGCAGGCGGCGCCGGCGCGGCCGTCATGGACCTCATCCGGGTGGAAGACCATGGTCTCGCCCGGCAGGCTGTGGGTCTGGGCGCCACGATAGGAAAAGCTCTGTACCCCGGCCAGGGTGCGGCCGATGGCATAGGTAGCGTGGCGATGCGGGTCGAAGGCATGACCGCTGAAGAAGGCCTCGATGGATTCCAGCTCGGCGAACGCCGGGGCGTGGCGCACCCAGTCCGTGGCATAGGGCAGCTCGGTCGTGGTACTCATGGCATCTCCCTGTCGGCGCTCAGCCTAGCAGACCGCGCCAGGCATCGTGGAACAACAACAGGGCGCAGCCGACCAGGCTCAGCCCCAGCAGCCGATTCACCCAGCGCAGCCCGCGCCCCCGCACCAGGTAGCGTCCCAGTCCGGCGCCGAGCAGGGCATAACCGGCCGGCGCACCACAGGCCGCCACGGCCAGCGGCACCGAGCAGAGGGCGATCTTCATCCCGGTTATCTGGGCCGCCGGGAACATCACCGTGGCGATGGGCAGCACCGCCAGCCAGCCTTTGGGATTGAGCCCCTGGATCAGCAGGCCACGGGTGAAGGTCAGGCGCTCCGCCGATTCGCCCCGCCCTTCCGCGGCCGGCGGTGGAGCCTGGGCGATGCGATACCCCAGGTAGAGGCTGTAGCCGCCACCGAGCAGCGCCAACCAGGGCAGCAGCGCCCCGGAGATCAGCGCCGCGCCGGCATAGCCGAGCGCCAGGAACATCAGCAGCATGGCGCAGCCTACCCCGGCATAGAAACCCAGTGCCCGCCGAGCCTGGCCGCGCAGGCCGGCATCGAGGCCCAGGGCGTTGACCGGGCCAGGGCTGTACATGACGCTCAAGGCATAGAGAAAGATTTCCACGGGGCACCTGCCAGCAGTCGAAAGGAGTGCCCAGGCTAGCTAGGAGCCCCGGCCCTGGCTTGTACGTTCGTGGCTCCACTGCCTTGAGAGTCATCGTACGACTCGGCAGAATCGCGCTTCAGCCCCTGCCGTGGAGACCGTCCTTGTCCAGCGATGCTCGCAGTGCCCCGCCCTGGCGTGGCCGACCGGACGGCAAGCCGCCGACCCTGAAGGACGTGGCTCGCCTGGCCGGGGTCTCGCCGATCACCGTCTCGCGCACCCTCAACCAGCCGGAGATCGTCCGGCCGGCGCTGCGCCAGAAGGTCTTTCGCGCGGTGCGCGAGAGCGGCTACCAACCGGCCATGCTCACCACCGGCGCCGCGCCCCAGGACAGCCGGCTGGTCGCCATCCTGGTGCCCACCATCGTCAATTCTATCTTCGCCGACACCGTGCAGGCGCTCATGCAGACCCTGACCGAGGCCGGCCACCAGACCCTGCTGGGCCTGACCGACTATTCCGCCGAGCGCGAAGAGCGCTTGCTGGATGCCCTGCTGCGCCGCCGTCCCGACGCCATGGTGCTCACCGGCACCCTGCACACGGCCGCCAGCCGGCTGCGCCTGACCCAGGCCGGCATTCCACTGGTGGAGTGCTGGGACCAGGGCGAACGGCCGCTGGACATGCTGGTGGGCTTTTCCCACATGAAGGTCGGCGAGGCCATCGCCCGAGCGCTGCTGGCGCGCGGCTATCGCCACTTCGCCAGCCTGACCCTGGACGATCCCCGCGGGCGGCTGCGCCGCGATGCCTTGCGTGACGAACTGGCCCGCCAGGGAATAGCCGCGCCAGCCGACGTCAGCCTGCCGCCGCCAGCCACCCCGGCGCTGGGGCGCCAGGGCCTGGCCCGCCTGCTCGACGCCGGCGTCCGCCCCGAGGTGGTGGTCTGCAGCTCCGACACCCTCGCCCATGGGGTGCTTGCCGAAGCCCATGCCCGCGGCCTGCGGGTACCGGAGGAACTGGCCGTGATGGGCTTCGGCAACCTGGCCAGCGCCGCCCATCTGATCCCGGCGCTGAGCACCGTGGACGTGCGCGGCGCCGCGATGGGCGCCCAGGCCGCGGAGGCCCTGCTCGCCCGGCTGGCAGGCGCGGAGACCCAGCTGCGAAGGGATACCGGCTTCGAGCTGGTCATGCGCGAGAGCACGCGCTGACGCTTGAATGATTGCGTAATCAGCTTAGCGTCCTCCTGCAGGTGCCGGCCTCGCCGCCGGTCTTGCCCGCTGAAAAGGACAATAACAATGCGCACTCCTACCGACCCGTCGCGGCGTACCCACGTCCGCTATCTCGTCCTGGCGATGATCTTTCTGGTCACGGTATTCAACTACGTCGACCGCGCCACCCTCTCCATCGCCGCACCGGCCATGCGCCACGACCTCGGCTTCGACGCCGTGGCCATGGGCCTGGCCTTCTCGGCCTTCGGCTGGGCCTACACCGCCATGCAGATTCCCGGCGGCATCGTGCTCGACCGCTTCGGCTCGCAGCTGGTGCTGGGCGCCAGCCTCATCCTCTGGTCGGCGTTGACCTTCCTGCAGGGCTACGTCGGGCTGTTCTCCTCGGCCCTGCTGGCGCTGTTCGTGCTGCGCTTTCTGATGGGCGTGGCCGAGTCGCCGGCCTTCCCGGCCAACAACCGCCTCACGGTGATGTGGTTCCCGCGCCAGGAGCGTGGCCTGGCCACCGCCATCTTGCAGTCGGCGCAGTACTTCGCCCTGGCGGTGTTCACCCCGCTGATGGTGATCCTGCTCAACCAGTTCGGCTGGGAGCACGTGTTCTTCTGGACCGGCGGCGCCGGCATCCTCATCGGCCTGCTGTGGTTCGTCACCGTGCGGGAGCCCAGGCACGACAGGCGTGTCAGCCAGAGCGAGCTGGACCATATCGAGGCCGGCGGCGGCCTGCCCGACCTGGGCGACACCCGGGCGCCCTTCAGCTGGCGCACCCTCAAGGCCATCAGCGGCAACCGCATGATGCTCGGCATCTACCTGGGCCAGTTCTGCCTGACCACCATCACCTGGTTCTTTCTCACCTGGTTTCCCACCTACCTGGTCGAGGCCAAGGGGCTGACCCTGCTCAAGGTTGGCCTGATCGCCGCCATCCCGCCGGTGGCCGGCTGCCTGGGCGGCGTTCTCGGCGGACTCTGGTCGGACGGCATGCTGCGCCGCGGCTACAGCCTCACCGCCGCACGCAAGACGCCGATCATCGTCGGCCTGCTGCTCTCCAGCAGCATCGTGGTGGCCAACTACACCCAGTCCATCGCCCTGGTCACCCTGGTGATGTCCATCGCCTTCTTCGCCAAGGGCGTGGGCAACCTCGGCTGGTGCATCGTCGGTGACGTCTCGCCCAAGCGCGCCATGGGCGTGAGCGGCGCCCTCTTCAACTTCTGCGGCAACCTCGCCAGCATCGTCACCCCACTGGCCATCGGCCTGATGATCAACCAGCTCGGCTCCTTCGACGTGGCCCTCACCTACGTCGCCGCCATGGGCCTGCTCGGCGCCTTCTCCTACCTGGTCATCGTCGGCCCGCTCAAGCGCCTGGACCTGGGCGAGCTCAACGACGAGCCGCCCGCCCCCGCCGACGCCGCCCTGACCGCCACCCGTCCCTGATCCCGCACCCCGGAGACTCCCGCCATGACCGACACCTCCTACAGCGCCGACCAGGACCGCATCGCCTGGGTCCGCCTGGCTTCCGTGTTCCTGCCGCTGGCCACCCCCATCAGCGACGCCAAGGTGCTCACCGGCCGGCAGAAGCCGATGACCGAGATCGCCATCCTCTTCGTCGAGATCGAGACCCGCGACGGCCAGCGCGGCCTGGGCTTCAGCTACTCCAAGCGCGCCGGTGGCCCGGGCCAGTTCGCCCACGCCCAGGAAATCGCCCCGGTGCTGCTCGACGAGAATCCCAGCGACATCCAGAAGCTCTGGACCAAACTCTGCTGGGCCGGCGCCTCGGTGGGTCGCAGCGGCCTCGCCACCCAGGCCATCGGCGCCTTCGACGTGGCCCTCTGGGACCTCAAGGCGCGCCGCGCCAACCTCTCCCTGGCGCGCCTGCTGGGCGCCCAGCGCGACTCGGTGCGCTGCTACAACACCTCCGGCGGTTTCCTGCACACGCCACTGGAGCAGTTGCTGGTGAACACCGATCTTTCCCGCGAGAAAGGCATCGGCGGCATCAAGCTCAAGGTCGGCCAGCCCGACTGCGCCCTGGACCTGGAACGCGTCGCCCGCGTGCGCCGCCACCTGGGCGACAGCTTCCCGCTGATGGTCGACGCCAACCAGCAATGGGACAGACCCACCGCCCAGCGGATGTGCCGGCGCTTCGAGGAGTTCAACCTGATCTGGATCGAGGAGCCGCTGGACTGCTATGACGCCGAGGGCCACGCCGCCCTGGCCGCGGCCTTCGACACCCCCATCGCCACCGGCGAGATGCTCACCAGCATCGCCGAGCACCAGGAATTCATCCGCCTGCGCGGCGCCGATTTCCTGATGCCCGACGCGCCCCGGGTCGGTGGCATTACCCCCTTCCTCAAGGTGGCTGCCCTGGCCGAGCAGGCCGGCGTGATGCTGGCACCGCACTTCGCCATGGAGTTGCACGTTCACCTGGCCGCCACCTATCCCACCGAGCCCTGGGTGGAACACTTCGAATGGCTGGAGCCGCTGTTCAACGAACGCCTGGAAACCCGTGACGGGCGAATGCAGGTGCCGACCTGTCCGGGGCTCGGGCTATCCCTGAGCGAGCGGGTGCCCGGCTGGACGGCGCAGGAGGCGGAATTCGGCCGCCGCGCCTGACGTCCGCTCTGGCCCGCGAACTCCGCCCGGGTGTGGCACTCTATCCAGGCCAAGGCCTGGAAGAGAAACCCCATGTTCGGATCGCTGCGCAGTCGCCTGCTGGCCGTGTTGCTGTTGCTCGGCGGCATGGCCATCGGGGTCGGCTGGTTGATGATCCTGCTGCTGCGCCAGTCGGAAAGCGCCCAGCTCGGCCAGGCCAGGGTGGAAGCCGAGCAGGCCTGCCAGGCCATCGCCAGCAGCTATCGCTTCTACAGCAACGGCTGGTCCGGCCCCACCGCGGGTCTCAAGGAGCCGACGCTACGCCAAGGCCTGACCGGCGTGGCCGCCACCGCCCTGCTGCGCTATCGCGGCATGGCCGGCGGCCTCTGGCAGGAGCAAGCCGGCCCCCTGGCCGAAGCCAGTGCCTTCGAACTGTCCAGCGCCGAGCGCCAGCGCCTGGCCAGCCTCATCGCGGCGACCCTCGCCGACACGCGCAGCCTGACCGACCGCTTCAGCAGCGGCGGCACCACGACCCTGCTCGCCGCCTGTCCGCTGCCTGGCCCCATCGTCGATCTCGCCGCCTGGACCCTCACCCGCCTGACCTTTGCCGAGAGCAGTGGTCAGCGCCAACTCAAGCTGGGCCTTGGCCTGCTCCTGCTGGCCATGCTGGCGACCACCCTGCTGCTCGGCCGCCTCACCTGGCAGTGGTCGCGCCACGTCGCCCGCGTCGAGCGCGATCTCGGCGCCGCCGCCAGTCATGACCTGCCTACCCTCGCCCTCACCGGCGAACGGGAGCTGGACCGGGTGCTGGCCGCGCTCAACCAGGCCGGCCAGCGCCTGGCCCAGGCCCGCGACGAGGCCCAGCGGCTGACCACCCAGGTCCACGCCAGCGAGCGGCTGGCCGCCCTGGGCCGGGTGGCCGCCGGGGTCGCCCACGAGATCCGCAATCCCCTGGCCGCCATGCGCCTCAAGGCCGAGAACGCCCTGGCCGGCGATGGCGGGCGCCAGCAAAGAGCGCTGGACGCTATCCTCGCGCAGATCGCCCGGCTGGACGTCCTGCTGCGGCGCCTGCTCGACCTCACCCAGCCGCCGCAGCTACAGCCAACCACTGTCGAGCTGCCAGCCTTCTGCCACGAAGTCCTGGCCGACCATGAAGACCAGGCCAGCCAGCGCGGCCTTCGTCTGACCGCCCAGGTGGCGGTCGAGCAGGGCTATTTCGACCGCGACGCCCTGGCGCGTGCCTTGGACAACCTGCTGCTTAACGCTCTCCAGGCCGCCCCGGCCGACAGCGAGATCCGCCTCGACGCCAGCCGGCGCGGCGACTGGCTGGTGCTGGCGGTGGAAGACCAGGGCCAGGGCCCGCCTGCCGAGCTGCGCGCCCAGCTGTTCGAACCCTTCGTCACCGGCCGCGCCGAAGGTACCGGCCTGGGCCTGGCCCTGGTCCGCGAGACCGCCCGCGCCCACGGCGGCGAGGCGCGCCTGGCCGAACAACCCGCCCCCACCCGCTTCGAGATCCTGCTGCCATGCCAACCCTGCTGATCATCGACGACGACGCCGGCCTGCGCGACGCCCTGGCGGAAACCGCTGTGGACCAGGGCTACCGGGTGCTCCAGGCCGACCAGGGCGAGGCCGGACTGCGGCTGCTGCAGCAGGAAGCCGTCGACGCCGTGCTACTCGACCTGCGCATGCCCGGGCTGGATGGCCTGGAAGTGCTGGCGCGCATCCGCGAGCGGCCCGAACCGCCGCCGGTCACGGTACTCACCGCCTTCGCCAGCGCTGGCAACACCATCGAGGCCATGCGCCTGGGCGCCTTCGACCACCTCACCAAGCCCATCGGCCGCGAGGAACTGATCCGGGTGCTGGCCGGCATGGCCGCCCAGCGCGGCCCGGCCCCGGCGCCACCGGCGGCGGTCGAGGGCCATACCCTGGTGGGCGGCAGCGACGCCCTGCGCCAGGTGCAGAAGACCATCGGCCGCCTGGTGGACAGCGAGGCGACGGTACTGGTCACCGGCGAGACCGGCACCGGCAAGGAACTGGTGGCCCGCGCCATCCACGAGCACGGCAAGAGACGCGGCGCGCCCTTCGTGGCGGTCAACTGCGCGGCCATCCCGCCGGACCTGCTGGAAAGCGAACTCTTCGGCCATGTGCGCGGCGCCTTCAGTGGAGCAACCGCCAATCGTCTCGGTGCCTTTCGCGAGGCCCAGGGCGGGACCCTCTTCCTCGACGAGATCGGCGACATGCCGCTGCCGATGCAGGCCAAGATCCTGCGTGCCCTGCAGGAGCGCGAGGTGACCCCGGTGGGCGGCGCGCCGGTGCGCCTGGACGTGCGCCTGGTGGCCGCCACCCACCGCGACCTGGCGCAGCGTGTCGCCAGCGGCGACTTTCGCGAGGATCTCTTCTATCGCCTGCACGTGGTACCCATCCACCTGCCAGCCCTGCGTGAGCGCCGTGCCGACATCCTGCCGCTGGCCGAGCACTTCCTCGCGCCCAGCGGCCGGGTGTTGGCCGACGATGCCGCCGCCCTGCTGCTGCGCCACGCCTGGCCCGGCAACGTGCGCGAACTGCGCAACGTCATGCAGCGCGCCGCGGTCATGGCCCAGGGCGAGCGCATCGCCGCCGCCGACCTGGCCTTCCTGCAGGTCGAGGACCCGGAGGCCCCGGTCATCGACGCCAGCTGGCCCGAGGAAACCCTGGCCGAGGCCACGGCGCGCCTGGAGCGGCTGCTGATCGAGCGCGCCCTGCAGCGCAGTGGCGGCAACCGCGCCGAGGCGGCGCGCCGGCTGGGGATTCACCGCCAGTTGCTCTACACCAAGCTGAGCCGCCTGGGACTGGGTGGCGGTGAAGAAGACAGCCCCGCCTAGAGTGTCCGCTTTACCGACAGGGGTGTCCGCACGCCGGACGCAATGGCCGGTCAGCGCGGTCCATAAAAACAACAAGCCATTGATTTATAAGCAATAAAAAACTTGGCACAGGCCCTGCAATATCTTCAGCGTCAACCACCGCAGGAGTCATCCATGCCTACCAAGACCCAAACCCTTATGCTCGGGACCTTCGCCCTGCTGTCCGTCAGCGGCCTCGTCCTGGCCCAAACCGCACCCGCCGGCAGCACCGCCACCACCACCGCTGCCAGCGCCCAGATTCCCACCCAGCAGGGCCAGCTCAAGCAGTTCCTGCTCAATCCCCGGGGCGACATCGACGGCCTGATCCTGGCCGACGGCACCGAGGTCAACACCCCGCCGCACCTGTCCGAGCAACTGGCCGCCACCTTCAAGCCGGGTGACAGCATCAACGTCGCCGGCCTGCGCGCCGCCAGCCTGCCGTTGGTCCAGGCGGTGTCCCTGACCAACGTCCAGAGCGGCAAGACCGTTACCGACGAAGGCCCCGACCGTGCTGGCGGCCGCCGTCCGCCGGCTCCCCCGGCACCTGGCACCGAACGCGACGGCGATAGCCTTCAGGGCCAGATCGTCCAGCTGTTGCACGGCCCCCGTGGCGATGTGAACGGTGCCCTGCTGCAGGACGGCACCGCCCTGCGCCTGCCGCCCCACGAAGCGCTGCGCCTGCAAGCCCTGCTCAAGCCCGGCGCCAACATAGCCGCCCGTGGCGAGCTGGTCGCCAATGCCCAGGGGCGTGCCTTCCGGGTCAGCGCCCTCGGCGCCGACGCCAACTCGCTGCAGACCCTGGACACCCCGCCGCCCCCGCGTGGTCCCGGTCGCCTGCCGCCGCCCCCGCCCCCCGGCGTCCAGCCGGTCGCGCCGGGTGTGCAGCCGCCGGCCGGCTGATCAGGCCAGCAGCCGCTGGGTCGCCTGGGCGATCCGGTGGCAGGCCTCCTCCAGCACCTCACGCGAGGTGGCGTAGGACACCCGGAAGTAAGGCGCCAGGCCGAAGGCCGAGCCTGGCACCACCGCCACCCCGCCCTCGTCCATGAGGTAGCGGGCAAAGGCCGTATCGCTGTCGATCACCGCCCCGCCCGGCGTCCGCCGACCCAATATCCCCGCGCAACTGGCGTAGACATAGAAGGCCCCCTCGGGCCGCCGCGCCGACAGACCCGGCACCACATTCAAGGCATCCACCACCAGATCCCGCCGCTCACGGAACGACTCGCAGCGCGCGCGCACGATGTCCTGCGGCCCATCCAGGGCGGCGATGGCCGCCGCCTGGCTCACCGAGCAGGGGCAGGAGGTCACCTGGCTCTGCACGCTGGCCATGGCCTGGATCAGCGCCCGCGGCCCACCGGCATAGCCCAGCCGCCAACCGGTCATGGCATAGGCCTTGGAAACGCCGTTGATGGTCAAGGTCCGCTCGCGCAGCCGCGGCTCCAACGCCGCCGGGGTAACGAAGCGGAAGCCGTCGTAAAGGATGTGTTCGTACATGTCGTCCACCATCAGCCAGACCTGCGGATGGCGCAGCAGCACCTCCAGCAGCGGGCGATAGTGTTCCTCGCCATAGGCCGCCCCCGAGGGGTTGGACGGCGAGTTGAGCATCACCCAGCGGGTGCGCGGGGTGATGGCCGCCTCCAGGGCCGCGGCGGTCAGGCGGAAGCCGTCTTCCTCACGGCACGGCAGCACCACCGGCGTGCCGCCGAGGATGGTGACGATGTCGGCATAGGTCACCCAGAACGGCGCCGGGATGATCACCTCGTCGCCCGCGTTCAGGGTCGCCATCATGGCGTTGAAGATCACCTGCTTGGCACCGGCCGAGGCGGTCACCTCGTCCTGGGCGAATACCAGGTCGTTCTCCCGGGCGAACTTGCGGCGGATGGCCTCCTTGAGCGCCGGGCTGCCGTCGAGCACCGTGTACTTGGTCTGCCCGGCACGAATGGCCTGGATCGCCGCCTCCTTGATGTGCTCCGGCGTATCGAAATCCGGCTCGCCCGCGCCCAGCACCAGCAGGTCGGCGCCCTGGCGGCGCAGGGCATTGGCGCGCTCGGTGATCTTGAGGATCTCGGAGACGCCCACGGAGGCGAGGCATTGGGCGAGGTGCAGGGTGGAAGCGGCGGTCATGACGGGCTCCAGTCGGGATAGCGGAGGGCTGCCGGGCGCGTCCGGCAGCGGTCGCTTGGTACTATCGAACCGTCGCGGCTGGCCTTCAAACGCTATAAAGGACTCACATCATTCCGCCGAGGCATGGTCTGGGGTCAGCACGGACGCTAGAGTGGCGGCCATGTCGACTGCCCTTTCCCCCCTCGCTGCCTATCACCAGGCCCTGGCCCGTGGCGACCGGCTGCCCGATAGCGCCCAGGAAGCCGCCGCCCTGCAGCTGGAAGCCTGCCACGCCGCCCTGCTGGCGGGCCGTCCGGCACGCGGTCTCTATCTATGGGGGCCGGTCGGCCGTGGCAAGACCTGGCTGCTGGATCTGTTCCACGCCAGCCTGCCGGTCCCCGCCCGCCGCCAGCATTTCCACCACTTCATGCGTTGGGTGCACCAACGCCAGTTCCAGCTCACCGGCACCCGCGATCCCCTGCAGGTACTGGCCCGGGAACTGGCCGCCGAGGTGCGGGTACTGTGCTTCGACGAACTCTTCGTCAGCGACATCGGCGACGCCATCCTGGTGGGCGGCCTGTTGCGTGCCCTGCTCGACCAGGGCCTGGTGCTGGTGGTCACCTCCAACCAGCCGCCGGAGCAGCTCTATGCCGGCGGCTTCAACCGCGAACGCCTGCTGCCGGCCATCGCCGCGCTCCAGGCGCAGCTGGACGTACTGGAAGTGGACGGCGGCCAGGATCACCGCCTGCACGAGGGCGCAGCCGAACCGCGTTACTGGGTGGACGATCCCGCCGCCCTCGCCACGACCTTCTCCCGGCTCACCGCCGGAGAATCCGTCACCAGCGACCCCTTGCTGCTCGGCGGTCGTCCACTGCCGGTGATCGAGCGCGCACCTGGCGCGATCTGGCTGGACTTCGTCACCCTCTGCCAGGGCGCCTGGGCGACCACCGACTACATCGACCTCTGTACGGGCTTCCCCGCCCTGCTGCTGGACAGCGTGCCCTGCCTGTCGGGCGCCCCTCGCGACGGACGCATCGCCCGCGGCACCGAGGACGGCGTGGAACGGGTGGTCGCCGGTGACCGCGAACTGCCGCGCCTGGCGCCGCACGATGACGCCGTGCGCCGCTTCATCGCCCTGGTGGACGAAGCCTACGACCGCCGTCGACCGCTCTACCTGAACGCCGCCGTGCCGCTGGAGCGGCTGTACACCTGTGGCTTTCTGGAATTCCCCTTTCGCCGCACTCTGAGTCGGCTACGGGAGATGCAGCAGGCACGCTACTAGGTTCTGTACGAAAGGTGCCTGCGCTCGGCAACCTTTCGTACAGAACCTAAACATCACGCTTCCCGGAACGCTTGAGCACATAGCGCGGGCGGCGCTTGGTCTCGATGTAGATGCGGCCGATGTATTCGCCCAGCACCCCGATGCCGATCAGTTGCACGCCGCCGAAGAAGAGGATGGCGGTCATCAGCGAGGGATAGCCCGGCACCGGGTTGCCGAATACCAGCTTGCGGAACACCATGACCCCGGCATAGGCCAGGGACAGCAGGGCGACGCCGCCACCGAGATAGGTCCACAGCCTGAGCGGCACGGTACTGAAGGAGGTGAAGCCTTCCAAGGCCAGATTCCACAGCTTCCAGCCGTTGAACTTGCTGCTGCCGGCGCTGCGCGGGGCACGCTCGTACTCGACCACCCGGGTGTCGAAGCCGACCCAGGAGAGGATGCCCTTCATGAACAGGTTGCGCTCGGGCAGGTCCTTGATGGCGTCCACCACCTCGCGACTCATCAGCCGGAAATCACCGACGTTCTCTTCGATGGGGGTCTGGGCGATGCGATTGTGCAGGCGGTAGAAGCCCTCGGCGGTCAGCCGCTTGAGCGGGCTGTCGCTGCGCCGGTCGACGCGCTTGGCCAGTACCACGTCGGCGCCCTGCCGCCACTGCTCGAGCAGCCGCGGGATGACGTCCAGCGGGTCCTGCAGGTCGACGTCCAGGGGCACCACCACCTCGCCGCTGGCGTGCTCGATACCGGCGAACAGCGCAGCCTCCTTGCCGAAGTTGCGCGACAGCTGCAACACCACCACCCGCGGGTCTTCCCGGCGCAGGCGTTCCAAGATCCGCGCACTGCCGTCGCGGCTGCCATCGTCGACGAACAGCAGCTCCAGATCGTAGCGGGTCAGCTCGGGATGGTCGCAGACCGCCTGGTGGAAGAGCCCTATGGCCTGCTCTTCGTTGAACACCGGTACCACCAGGGACAGCTTCACGGTATCGCTCATCGGAACACCCACAGGGACGACAGCAGATAACTGAACACCGGTACCAAGGCCGTGGCGACCAGCAGCGCCCCGAGCGCCGGCAGGCCACAGGCGAGCAGCCCGGTCAGCAACAGGTTGTTGAGGCCGAAGCCGGCCAACGCCACCAGCAGGAAGCGCCAGAGCGAGCCGGTACGGGCGAAGGTCAGGTAGCGGTGCCCCAGGTAGGACGCGCAGAAGGCGATCGGAAAGGCGCCCAGGTTGGCGGAATAGGCCGGCCAACCCCAAAACCCTAGCAGTAAGCTAGCGACGGCCATGTGCACCCCGGTAGCCGCCGCACCGACCAAGACGAAACGCAAAGGCCTGGCCGCGGAGCTGGCCAGGGAACCGGATGAAGACACGCTCGACCTCTGGGCAGCGGCAATCGACCGGGGCACGTTACCGCGCAGTCGCCGAAACATCCTGTCGCATCCGTTGCAATTCCGTCATCTGGCGACGAACGGTCACGCGTGCTCAGCCACGCGGCCCTCGGGTGCGGCGACGGCGTATGCCAGCCTGGGCTGGGCCTCGTGGTAAGGTAGGCCATCCCCTTCGTCCACGAGGCCCGGTCATGACTCCGCGCATCGAACCCTTCTTCGACGCCACCACGTCCACCTTCACCTATGTGGTCTACGAGTCGCCTGGCAGCCGTTGCGCCATCGTCGACTCGGTGCTGGACTACGATCCGCATTCGGGCCGAACCGCCACCCTGTCGGCGGATCGCATCGCCCGCTTCGTCCGCGACCAGGGACTGACCGTGGAGTGGCTGCTGGAAACCCATGCCCATGCCGATCACCTTTCCGCCGCGCCCTACCTGCGTCGGCAACTGGGTGGCCGCATCGCCATCGGCGAAGGCATCCGCCGTGTCCAGGGCGCCTTCAAGGATGTCTTCAACCTGGAGCCGGAATTCCGCCTCGACGGCTCCCAGTTCGACCACCTGTTCCAGCCCGACGAGGTCTTCCACATCGGTGCGCTTGCCGCCCGCGCCCTGCACGTGCCCGGTCACACCCCGGCCGACATGGCCTACCAGGTGGAAGAAGACCACGTCTTCGTCGGCGACACCCTGTTCATGCCCGACGTCGGCTCGGCCCGCTGCGACTTCCCCGGTGGCAGCGCCCGCGACCTCTATCGCTCGATCCGCCGGCTGCTGGCGCTGCCGGAAGCCACGCGGCTCTATCTGTGCCACGACTATCCACCCGCCGGTCGCGAACCGCGCTACGAAACCACGGTGGGCGAAGAACGGACGCTCAACGTCCATGTCCGCGACGGGGTGGACGAAGAAGCCTTCGTCGCCCTGCGTACCCGCCGCGACGCCACCCTGGCCATGCCGACGCTGATCCTGCCAGCGATCCAGGTGAACATCCGCGCCGGCATCCTGCCGCCGGCCGAAGCCAATGGGCGGCGCTACCTGAAGATCCCCATCGACGGCTTCTGAGTTCTATACGTAAAGTGCCTGCGCTCGGTGATGCTTCGTTGAAAAACGCTTCGCCTGACCTTCGCTCGGCGACTTTTCGTAAGGAACTTCGCCCGCCACCCGTCGTACAAGGTAAAAGCCACAGGAGTTGGACGCAGCGGCGCCGCTGCGTCCAGGTTTCGTGGACCCGGACAGCCACCACGCGCCGTCCAGCCCAGCGGCCGGCTTGGACCGCCATTCGGACAAATCTAGATACGGGTCCGGCAGTGGCGGATGGCCAGCGACCACCCATCCCATCGCCGGGAAACCTTGCCGCGCTCGCCCCTCAATACCCAGGCAGGCAATGAGTTCTGCACTACATTCCCACCAGAGGTAGAGCGACCATGACCACCAAGCAATCGAATTCCAATCCCGGCAACTTCGCCAATGACCGCGAAAAGGCTTCCGAGACCGGGCGCAAGGGCGGCCAGAACAGCGGTGGCAATTTCGCCAATGATCGCGAGAAGGCGTCCGAAGCCGGTCGCAAGGGCGGCAGCCGCTAGCGGCTTGCCTACTCCGCTATGACGAAGGGCAGGATCATCCTGCCCTTCTTGCGTTTCCAGTCCCGATTACCGAGCTCCAGGCTCGGGAATCACCGAGATCAACAGCCCCAATAGCGCCCAGCCCAGGCGCTCGCAACGCCAGATCCAGCGTTGTAGCCGCAGATCCTAGCGGATCGGCCGGGCTTCGTGCGTCGGTGGCGCCATATTGGTCTCTCCCTGCCGACAGGGCTTGGAGCCTGACCGGGAGTCGCCGGTTCGACCGCTTCGCCGCCATCCGGGGCATACTGCGCGCCCTTTTTTAGCTGGAGTCCTGCCGATGCCCGTCTGGTGGCTACTCGTCCTGCCCTTCGTCGCCGGTGCCTGCCTGCCGCTGCAGGCCGGCATCAACGGTCAATTGGCCCGGCACCTCGGCAGCGTCTTCGCCGCGGCGTCCATTTCCTTCATGGTCGGCCTGCTCGCCCTGCTGGGCCTGACCTTCTGGCAGCGCGGCGTCCCCACCCTGGATGCCTTGCGCGAATTGCACTGGTGGCATTGGTGCGGCGGTCTGCTGGGCATGTTCTTCATCGCCATGGCCGCCTTCGCCGGTCCGCGCATCGGCGCCACCCTGTTCATGGCCCTGGTCATCGCCGGTCAGTTGGCCATGTCGCTGAGCCTGGATCACTTCGGCTGGGCCGGCTTTCGCCAGGACCCGGTCACCCTCGGCAAGCTGGCCGGTGTGGTGCTGATCGGCGCCGGCGTCTGGTGCATCGCCCGGGCCTAGACCTAGTACAGGTCGCGCCGGTAGCGATCTTCTTCTATCAATCGCTGGACCTCGGCCTCGCCGAGCAGCTCCTGCAGGATGGCATGGACGCTGTGCCCCAGGCCCGGCAGGCTGCCACAGACCATGATCACGGCATCGGCCGCCAGCCAGTCCAGTAGCAAGGTGCGCTGCGCCTGCAGTCGGTCCTGCACGTAGCCGTCGCCGTCCCGCGAGAACACCCGGTCCAGCCGGGCCAGCTCGCCCCGCGCCTGCCAGGCGGCCAGTTCCGCCCCATAGAAATCATCGTGCGCCGCCGTGCGCTCGCCGAACAGCAACCAGTTGCGCCGGTACCCGGCCGCGATGCGTGCGGCCAGCAGCGGGCGCACTCCGGCGAGTCCGGTACCCGCGGCGATCAGGATCAGGGGGCGCTCATCCAGCGGTGGTCTGAAGCCCGCATGAGCGCGCAGCCGCGCCTGCACCCGATCACCGGGCTGCAGTGTCGTGGTCAGCCAGCCGGAGGCGATGCCCAGGCGACCATCCGCCTTGCGCTCCTGACGCACCAATAGCCGCAGGTCACCTTCGTCGGGTAGCGAGGCGATGGAGTACTGGCGCAGGGCGAGCGGCACCAGGGCGTCGAGCAGTGCCTGGGCGTCCAGGCCAGACACTGCGGTCTGATCTTCCGGCAACAGGCGGGTTTCCAGGGCCGTCGCCAATCTGAGCGTCACACCGTCGCTCTCCACACCGCTGTCGGCGGCCAGGCCCAGGGGCTGCAGCCAGGCCGCCACGCGCTCGGCGCGCTGGCGTGGCGCGATCTCGAGGATATCGCCCGGTGCCCAGCTGCTCCCGGGCGGCGGCAGCAGCCGCAGCTCGAAGACCGGGTCAGCGGGGCTGCCGGCATTGAGCGGCTGCACCGCTGCCAGCTGCCAGGCCTGCAGTGGCCGCTCGACCGGTGGCTCGCCGGCTGCGGCGCCCAGGGCCTGGAGCTGACCCTGCCAGCCCGCAAGCGCCCGGGCATCGCCGTTGTCCACCTCCACGGCGGCGAACAGTGCCCGGGCGCCCTGCCCAGCGAGCCAGGCATCCAGGCGCCGGGCGAAGGCGCAGTAGGCCGGATAGCGGCGGTCGCCCAGGGCCAGCACGCCATAGTTCAAGTTCGGCAGCGCCACCTGGGTCAGCATGCGTCGCTCGAAGCCGCGCGCGGCATCCGGTGCCTCGCCGTCGCCGTGGGTGGCGACGACGAACAGCGCCCAGGTGGCCTCCTGCAGCCGCTCGACCGAGAGCCGCCCCAGCGCGATCACCTCGGCGCTCAGTCCCGCCGCCTGCAACTGGGTGGCGGCCTGCCAGGCCAGCGCCTCGCCCTGGCCACTCTGGCTGGCGTAGCCGATCAGCCAGTCGGCGGCGCCCGCCGGGGCGGGTGTCAGCCCGCTTTGCGCCTGGCGCGCCTGGCGGCGTTTGCGCCGGCGATCCAGATAGAGCCAGAGCCCGGTCACCATGAACAGCGGCATGGCCAGGCTGGCGAGCAGCAGGGCCACCCGTCCCGCCAGGCCGAAGTATTCGCCCGAATGCAGGGCATAGACGCTGAGCAGCAACCGAGCGCCCAGCGGCTGCTCGCGATAGCGGCGATGATCGAGCACCCGCCCCGCGCCGTCGAAGACGATGCGATTGAGGGCACGAACATGCTCGGCATCGTCGGGCAGGTACCAGAGGGTGGGATGGCTGACCTTGCGCGCCGGATTGGGCAGCAGCAGGCCGTAGCCCTCCACCCGTCCGCCGGTCTCCTGCCGAAAGCTCCGCCAGAGCGCGTCCAGGTCCACGTCCTGGCGCGCCACCACGCCGCTGATCTCGGGCTCCGGCGCCGCCCCCAGCAGCCGCTCGCTGGCCTGTCGATACCAGTCATAGGACCAGTAGAGACCGGTCAGCGCCGCCAGCAGATAGAGCAGCAGGCACCAGGTGCCGACCACGGCGTGCAGGTCCCAATAAAAACTGCGCCCACGGCGCGCCCAGTCCAGGGTCAGCCAGGTGCGCCAGCGCCTGACCTGGCGCGGCCAGCGCAGGTAGAGCCCCGACAGGCAGAGCACCAGCAGGATCAGGGTGGCGGCGCCGGTCAGGGCCTTGCCCACCGGCCCCAGGGCCAGGGAGCGGTGCAGGTCCAGGACCAGGCGAAAGAAGGCCTGGCCACGGGGCGAACTCAGCACCTCGCCCGTATAGCGATCGAACAGCTGCACCTCGCCACGACCCTGGCCACCCGCCGGCGCCAGGCCGAGCAGACCGTAGCCCTCCCCCGCCATGCTGGAGACGAAGCTCAGCTCACGGTCTGGAGGAACGAGGCGCTGACGCACCTCCGGCAGCGTCAGGGGGCGGCGGTCCGGAGTGGCGACGGTCGGCGGCGGATTGAGCAGTTGCAGCAGCTCCAGCTGAAAGCTGTAGAGCGCACCCGTCACGCCCAGCACGACCAGCACCAGGCCCGCCGCCAGCCCGAGCAGACTGTGCAGCTGGAACAGGCCGCGGCGGATCAGGGTTGGGCCCACTGACGCAGCAGGTTGTGATAGACGCCGGTCAGTTGCAGGCAAGCCTCGTGGCCCTGCCCCAGCTCGGCAGCGGCGCGCTGGATGCCCTGGTCGAGCTCGAACAGCTGGCTGCGCTGGCCCTCGTCGCGTACCAGGCTCTGGACCCAGAAGAAGGAACACAGCCGGGCACCACGGGTTACCGGCAGTACCCGGTGCAGGCTGCTGGCTGGATAAAGGATCAGATCGCCGGCCGCCAGCTTGACGCGATGGGCGCCATAGGTGTCTTCCACCACCAGCTCGCCACCGTCGTATTCATCCGGCTCGCAAAAGAACAGGGTGGCGGAGAGATCGGTACGCAGGTAGCCGCTGCCATCCGGCAGCGCACGCAGGGCATTGTCCACGTGCAGGCCGAAGGACTGGCCGCCACGGTAGAGATTGAACAGCGGCGGAAACACCCGTGCCGGCAGCGCCGCGGCGACGAACAGCGGATGCCGCGCCAGGGCCTGCTGGATCAGCTCGCCTACCACGCGCGCCGCCGGCTCGTCCGCCGGCAGTTGCAGGTTGTCCTTGGCCATGGCCGACTGGAAGCCGGCGGTATGCTTGCCATCGGCCCAGGCCGCAGCCTCCAGCCGCTCCCGGCAATCCCTTACCTGCTCGGGCGTCAGCACACCTGGAACGCTGATCATCATCGGTGGTTTTCTCCTCAAAGCCGAAAGCCCTGCGGCGGCAGGGCTTCGGAATACGCGTACGATTAAAAGCTGTAGGTCGCGGTCAGGATGGCGGCGCGGGCATCGCCGTATTCGATGAAGGAGGAGGAAGCCGCGGTCGTCCCGGTGGCGCTCGTCCCCAGCGAAGAACGCACCCGCTCCACGTACTCCTTGTCGAAGAGGTTGTTGACGTTGAGCTGCAGGTCCAGGTTGCGATTCACCCGATAGCCCAGCATCGCATTGTGCAGCCAGTACTGGTCGAGCTTGATCCCGTCGTCGTTCGAGGTGAGGTTACGCTCGCTGACATAGCGCGTGCCATAACCTACCCGCCAGCCGGCCGGCAACTCGTAGGTGGTCCACAGATTGAACGAGCGCGGCGGCGTGTTCGCCAGCGCCTGGCCTTCCCGCGCACGCCCGGCCGCGGTATCCGCCGCCTTGAGGGTTTCGCTGTCGAGGAAGGTGAAGTTGGCGTAGACGTTCCACTGCTGGGTGAGGCGCCCGGTCGCGCCCAGCTCGATGCCCTGCACCCGCTGCTCGCCCACCAGGGCGATGCTGTTGTCCGCCAGCGTTTCGCGGGCGTTGGTCTTCTCCACGCGGAACAGGGCGCCATCCAGCTCCAGGCGCCTGTCGAGGAATTCCCACTTGGTGCCCAGCTCCCAGGTCTTGTTCTTCTCCGGCTCGAGATCCTGGTTGGTCGCGCTCAGGCCGGCCCCCGTGGTGGTCAGGTTTTCCGCCGAGGGGTTGAAGGAGGTCCCGTAGGCGACATAGATCCGCCCGTTCGGTGCCGGCTTGAACACCAGGCCGGCGCGACCGCTCAGCTTGCCGTCGTCGGAACTCAGCTGGGTCTTGGCACCGCGCACGCCATTGCTGACCGGGGTGGAGTCGCTGTCGCCATCGAACCAGTCGTAGCGCAGGCCCAGGTTCACGTCCCAGTGGTCGTTCAGGGCGATGGTATCGAAGGCATAGACGGCCTTGTCGACCAAGGTGTTGCTGACCAGGGCGGTGGTCTGCTGGTTGGTGGGGCCAGCGTAGCGGCCCGGCGGATTGCTCAGCGAATAGCCACTGGCCGGGAACACCAGATTTTCGGTGTAGGTATCGCGATCGTAGTCCTCACGGGAGAACTCGGCGCCCAGCACGAAGGCGTGGCCCAGGCCGAGGGTATCGAAGTTGCCGGTCAGGTTGGTCTGGTTGGTCCACATCTCGGAGGTGATGTCCCGACCATAACCTTGTGGGCCGCCCGGAAGGTAGCGACCGCCGCCGATGAGTCTGAGCTGCGGGGCCGAAATCACGGTGTCCCGCTGGATGCGGCTGTAACGGGTCAGGTTCTGCAGACTCAGGTTGTCGTTGAAACGGTGCTCCAACTCCACGGTGAAGACATTGTTGTTGATGTCTTCGTGGTCGATGTTCGAGTAGCCGAAGTAGTCTTCATGGTCGACGCCAGCCAGGCGCTTGCCATTGAGCACCGGCACCCCATAGTCGGGCAGGTTGTTGTCGGTCTGGTGGAAATAGCTCAGGGTCAGGCGGGTATCGTCCGACAGGCCCAGGGCCAGCGACGGCGCGATGCCCCAGCGCTCGCGGTCGACCTTGTCGCGGCTGGGCACATCGTTCTCGTGGGCCATCAGGTTCAGGCGGAAGGCGCTGTCGGTCCCCACGCCCTGCAGCGGCTGGTTGGTATCCAGGGTCAGCCGGCGATAGCTGTCGGTGCCCAGACCCGCACCGATGCGGGTGAACTGGCGCTCCTGGGGCTTCTTGCTGATCAGGTTGATGGAGCCGCCGGTGGTGCCGGCGCCGCCGAACACCGAGTTGGGGCCCTTGATGACCTCCACCGACTCCAGGTTGAAGGTGTCGGTGCGGTTGTTCTGGGTGCTGTCGCGCAGGCCGTCGATCTGGATGTTCGAGTTGGCACTGAAGCCGCGGATGTTGATGCTGTCGCCGGAGCCACCGCCGCCCTCGCCGGCGTTGAAGGTGATGCCGGAGACGTTGGACAGCACCGATCTCAGGCTCAGCGCCTGCTGGTCCTGGATGACCTGCGCCGGCACCGTGTTAACCGTCTGCGGGGTGTCCAGCAGCGGCGCCGTGTACTTGCGCGAGGCCGACTGCTCCGTCTTGAAGCCCTCCTGCTGCGCCTGCCCCTCGATGGTCAGGCTCTCCAATTTGGTCACCGGTTCCTGGGCCTCCTGGGCCAGGGCCCCCAGGGAGAGGGACGCCACCGCGACACTGAAAGTGGAAACCAGCAAACGGCGCTGGGACAGCGAGGAAAGTTCCTTGGACATGATGGCGAGCCGCCTCCTTTTATGAATGCGGCGCGATTCTATTTGCAAATGATTATCAAATCTATAGCGAATGTAAATTATTCCTGACAGCGCCTGACGTACCGGATACGACCCTGCCAGGCGGGCATGAAAAAGCCCGCCTTCCTTGCGGGAGGCGGGCTTGGGTAAGACGCTCGGGCTTACAGGTAGAAGGACTTCAGCGGCGGGAAGCCGTTGAATTCCACCGCACTGTAGCTGGTGGTGTAGGCACCGGTGGACAGCCAGTAGAGGCGATCACCGCTGGCCAGGTTCAGCGGCAGGCCGTACTTGTACTGCTCGTACATGATGTCGGCGCTGTCGCAGGTCGGGCCGGCGATCACCACCTCTTCCATCTCGCCCTTCTTCTCGGTCCAGATGGGGAACTTGATGGACTCGTCCATGGTTTCGATCAGGCCGGAGAACTTGCCGACGTCGGTGTAGACCCAGCGCTCCACGGAGGTGCGCGACTTGCGCGCCACCAGCACCACTTCGCTGACCAGGATGCCAGCGTTGGCGATCAGCGAACGGCCCGGCTCCAGGATGATTTCCGGCAACTCGTCACCGAAGTCTTCCTTGAGGAAGCGGATGATCTCCTCGGCATAGGTCTCCAGGCTGTTGGTGCGCTGGATGTAGTTGGCCGGGAAGCCGCCGCCCATGTTGATCATCTTCAGGGTGATGCCGTCTTCTTCCTTGAGGCGCTGGAAGATCACCTTGACCTTGGCGATGGCGGCGTCCCAGACGTCGATGTCACGCTGCTGGCTGCCCACGTGGAAGGAGATGCCATAGGGATCCAAGCCCAGCTGCTTGGCCAGGATCAACAGGTCCAGGGCCATGTCCGGGTTGCAGCCGAACTTGCGCGACAGCGGCCAGTCGGCGGAATCGGAACCCTCGGTGAGGATACGCACATAGACCTTGGCGCCCGGGGCGGCCTTGGCGATGTTGCGCAGATCGGCCTCGGAGTCGGTGGCGAACAGCCGAATGCCCTTCTCGTAGAAGTAGCGGACGTCGCGGGCCTTCTTGATGGTGTTGCCGTAGCTGATGCGCTCCGGACCGACCCCGGCGGACATCACCTTGTCCAGCTCGTAGCGCGAGGCGATGTCGAAGTTCGAGCCCTTGTCGCGCAGCAACTCGGTGATCTCGATGGCCGGGTTGGCCTTGACCGCGTAGTAGATCTTGGCGAAGGGGAAGTTGTTCACCAGATCGTCATAGGCCCGCGAAATGGTGGCGGTATCGATGACGACGAAGGGGGTTTCCTGCTGGTCGGCGAAGGCCTTCATCTTCTGGAAGGTTTCGCGAGAATAGTAATCTTCGACCTTGATGGACATGCGTCGGACTCCCGATGGGCAGAACAAATTGAATGAGGGGGTGTTCTGAACGCCTAATCCGTTTCCCCACTTTGGTTCGCCTACTTCCCAAGGCACATCGCCGAAAGCAAAAAGGTCAACGCGTACTGGCGTTGACCTCGCTGTCTCGTCGTCGGTACTTGAGCCGGATGGATCGTTTCCAGCATGGACGTTCGGGCGCGAACTTTAGGGCCAGACGCCTCAGAGATCAATGTTAAATCCATGATCTTTACCGAACGGTGACGCCTGCGGACTCACCCCCCTCCTGCAACCGACCGGAGCAGGCGACAAGATGTTCCGATGGGTCGATGACAGGGGGTTTCCAAGCGGAGAATCAAGATGCCGGACAACGCCATCGGTGGGTCTTGACGGTGGAGTTGTGCTATCGCGGCCATGGGCCGCTCCTACAAAAGCATCACCCCCTGTAGGAGCGGCCCGTGGCCGCGATCAACAAAGTCCCCGGGAGTGCTGTGGGAGCGGCCGCACCGGCGGACCGCCATGGCCGCGATCAGTCCCTTGGCACCGTAGCATGGAAAACGGCGCAGTTTTTCCATGGAAGCATGGCTGCAAGGACGATCTTACTCCAGGGCCATCCGAGCGACGCTCGGCCTCCATTAGCACCGTAGCGTGGAAAACGGCGCAGCCTTTTCCACTGGGCATTCGTTGCCGGGGGCACCCTCACCCCCAGCCCTCTCCCAGAGGGAGAGGGGGTCATCCCAGCGACTATCGGCTTCCGTCGGTCCTGAATCATCGCTGTCCGTACGTAGGGTTGAGCACAGCGAAGCCCGACACGCCCACTATCGACGCCCTAGCGGAACGGCGGCTCGTCGAAGCTGCGCAGCTTGCGCGAGTGCAGGGAGTCGAGCTGGGTGCGCAACTGGTCCAGGGCAGCGATGCCAATGGCCAGGTGCTGGCTCACCGCACGCGCATAGAAGGCGTTGGCCGAGCCCGGCAGCTTGATCTCGCTGTGCAGGGGCTTGTCGGACACGCACAGCAAGGTGCCATAGGGCACCCGCAGGCGATAGCCCTGGGCGGCGATGGTGCCGCTCTCCATGTCCACCGCCACGGCGCGGGCCAGGTTGATCAGCGGGCGCTCCTGGGCCCAGCGCAGCTCCCAGTTGCGGTCGTCGTAGGTCAGCACGGTGCCGGTACGCAGGCGTCGCTTGAGCGCTTCGCCACGTTCGCCGGTCACGCTGGCGGCGGCTTCCTGCAGCGCCACCTGCACTTCGGCCAGGGCCGGGATGGGGATGTGCGGCGGTACCACGCGGTCGAGGATGCCGTCGCGCCTCATGTAGGCGTGGGCCAGCACGTAGTCGCCGATGGTCTGCGACTGCCGCAGGCCGCCACAGTGGCCGATCATCAGCCAGCAGTGCGGGCGCAGCACCGCCAGGTGGTCGGTGATGTTCTTGGCGTTGGACGGCCCGACGCCGATGTTGACCAGGGTGATGCCATGGCCATCGCTGGCGATCAGGTGGTAGGCCGGCATCTGGAAGCGGTGCCAGGCGATGGCGGCGATGACCGCCTGGGCCTCGCTGGGGTCCATATCGCGCTCGATGACCACGTTGCCCGGCAACACCAGGCGCACGAAGCGCGGATCGCTGCGCAGCTGCTCCAGGCCATGCTGGATGAACTGGTCGACGTAGCGATGATAGTTGGTCAGCAGGATCCAGGGCTGCACGTGGCGCCAGTCGCTGCCGGTGTAGTGGACGATGCGGCGCAGCGAGAAATCGGTGCGGGCGGCGTCGAACAGCGCCAGCGGCAGTGGATCGATACGCTCCCAGTCGTAGTGGCCGTCGGCGATGTCGTCGTGGGCGGCGGAGAGATCGGTGCTGGGAAAGACCCGCGCCAGCTCGGCGGCGGTCACGCCACTGCCGGCCAGTTCGTCGCCCTGCTCCACTACATAGGGATAGGGGATGTCCTGGCGACTGCGACCGATCTCGACCTGGACGTCGTAGTCGCGCATCAGGGGTTCGAGCTGCTCCAGCAGATAGCCGCGGAAGGCCGCCGGATGGGTGACCGTGGCCACGTAGGTACCGGGCAGCTGGATCTTGGCATAGGCGCGGGTGGTGGCCGGCGGCACGCCGGGTGCGCGATAGCGGATGCGGATCTCGGGATAGCGGAACAGCTCCCGCTCGGCCACGCTGGGTTCGACGCGATCCTTGAGATAGCGCTTGAGGGCCGCACCCAGGGCCTGGGTAGCTTCCTGGTGCAGCGCCGCGAGACGGTCGACCGCCTCGCTGGCCGTGGCAACGGTGGTGAAATCCTCGGGTACGGAGGTCATGCGGGTTTCCTTGTTGGGACGCAGGCTATAGCTGACACCCTAACACCCCCACGTGACAACGACTTAGGCCGCTAAAGGATCTTTTCCCCCTGGGCGTGCTGCTCCCACAGTCGGCGATAGTGCCCCTCGGGGCGTTGCAACAAATCCTCGTGACTGCCCTCCTCCACCTTGCGCCCATCGCGCAGCACCAGGATGCGGTCGGCGTGGCGGATGGTGGAGAGCCGGTGCGCCACCACGATCAGCGTGACCTGGCCGCGCAACTCGTCCAGCGCGCCCTGCAACCGCGCCTCGGTGGCGCTGTCGATGCTGGCGGTGGCCTCGTCGAGCAACAGCACCTTGGGTTCGCGCAGCAGCGCCCGGGCCAGGGCCAGCAGTTGCCGCTCGCCGGTGGACAGGGTGAAGCCGCGTTCGCCCAGCAGGGTGTCCAGGCCCTCGGGCAGGCGCGACACCAGATCGTCCAGGTGGGCGGCGGCCAGGGCCTCGCGCAAGCGCTCATCCGATACCTGGCTGCCCAGCAGGAGGTTGTCCCTCAGGCTGCTGGAGCGGATGAAGGGCTCCTGGGGCACGCTGGCCAGGGCCGCGCCCAGCACCTCCGGGGTCAGGCTGCCCAGTTCGCGACCGTCCAGGCAGAGGAGACCGCCAGTGACCGGCTGCAGCCCGGCGAGCAGATCGAGCAGGGTCGACTTGCCGCTGCCGGTGGGGCCGACGATGCCGAGGAAGGTAGCTGGAGGGATGTCCAGGTCGATGCCGTGCAGGGTGTCATGACCGGCACCCGCATGGCGGAAGCGCACGCCGTCGAGGTGGAAGTGCGCGGTCTCTATGGGCCGGTCGTCTTCGCCGCGCAGCGCCGGCTTTTCTTCCAGCAGGTGCAGCAAGCGGGTGCCGGCTACGGTGGCCTGCTGGAACAGGTTGAATCTCTGGGTGATGTCCATCAGCGGCTCGGTCACCCGCCCCAGGTAGGTGACGAAGGCATAGAGCACGCCGATCTGGGCGCCGCCCTCCAGATGCCCCATCCCGTAGACCAGCAGCAGTATCCCCAGCACCGCCACGCTGACCAGGTCCAGCGCCGAGCGCAACAACAGCCCGGAGACGCGGATGGTGCGCATGCGGGCGCCGTATTGGGCCTGGTTCAGCCGCTGGAAATCCGCGCGGAAGCGGTCGGTCTGGTTGAAGGCCTGCAGCAGGCCCATGCCGCCAATCGCCTCGCCCAACCGGGCGCTCTGCTCGGCGCGCAGCATCCTGACCTCCATGGCGGCGGCGCCGCTGTATCTCTGGTAGGCCCAGACGATCAGCATGGCCGCCGGGATGAGCAGCACGGCAATGGCCATCAGCCGCACGTCCAGCAATGCCATGGCCACCAGGATGCCGATCAGCAGCACGATGTTGCCGACCATGTTGCCGAGAAAGGCCACATAGAGTTCGCGCAGGGCATCGGTGTCGTTGGTCACCCGCGCCACCAGCTCGCCGGTGGCAGTGCGGTCATGGAAACTCTGCGGCAGGCTCAGCACATGGCGGAACAGCCGCCGCCGCTGCAAGAGCACCACGTCCATGGCGATCTCGGCGAATCTCAGCGATTGCAGGTAGCGGCCATAGGCGGCCAGGCCCTGGGAGACCACATAGGCCGCCACCAGGCCCACCAGCGGCCAGAGACGCAGGTCGTGGGGCACCAGGTAGTTGTCCAGATAGTGCTTGGTCAGCCAGGGCCCCAGCACATCGAACAGCGTCGCCAGGACCAGGATCGCCAGGGTACCGGCGAGCTTGCGTGGATTGGCCAGTACCGGCTTGAGCAGCAGCGAGAGCACACGCGTCCTGGTCATTGGCCGGCCTCCTCTGCCTGCTGCAGATTCCACAGTCGGGCATAGAGGCCGCCCGCGGCGAGCAATTCGGCATGGCGACCCCGCTCGACCAGGCTGCCCTGGTCGAGCACGATGATCTCGTCGGCCTGCTGGACGGCCGAGAGGCGGTGGCTGACGATCAGGGTGGTACGCCCCTGCAAGCCAGCGAGGGTGCGCAGCAGCCGGACTTCGGTGGCGGTATCCACCGCCGAGAGGGTGTCGTCCAGCAGCAGGATGGGCGCTGGCGACAGCAGCGCCCGGGCCAGGGCCACCCGCTGGCGCTGGCCACCCGAGAGGGTCAGGCCGCGCTCGCCCACCGGGGTGTCCAGGCCTTGCGGCAGGGCCGCCAGGTCCGTACCGAAGGCGGCGGCATCCAGGGCCTCGCGGATTTCGCCAGCGGTGGCATCGGGTCGGCTGAGGGCGACGTTCTCGCCCAGGGTGCGGGCGAAGAGGAAGGGGTCCTGGGGCACATAGGCGAACTGGGCGCGCAGGTCGGCCAGTCGATAGTCCTCCAGCGGCACCCCGCCCAGGCGGATGCAGCCCTGCTCCAGCGGGAACTGGCGCAGCAGCAGGCGCAGCAGGGTGCTCTTGCCGCTGCCGGTGGCGCCGACGATGCCCAGGGTATCGCCCGCGGGCAGGTCGATGACCACGTCCTGCAAGGCTGGCTGGCGTGCCTGGGGATAGGTGAAGGCCGGGATATAGACCGACAGATCGGCCTGGTCCGGCGGCGTCTGGGTACCCTCGTCGCGGATGCGCTCGGGCACCGCGAACACCTCTTCCAGTCGCCGCGCCCCGGCTTCGCCGCGTTGCAGCAGGTTGAAGCACCAGCCGATGGCGAACATCGGCCAGATCAGCTGCACCAGGTAGAGGCTGAAGCTGGTCAGCTGGCCGAGGGTGATGTGACCATCCAGATAGCGCCAGCTGCCCATGACCAGGGTCAGCAGGGTAGCGCAGCTCAGAGCGACGAAGATGATCGGCTCGTAGCGTGCCTCGGTGCGCTGCACCTGGTAGTCGGCCCTGGCCACGCTGCGGGCGCGGGCGTCGAAGTCGTCCAGTTCGGCCTCGATCAACGCGTGCTGGCGCAGCATGCGCAGGCCGCTGAGGGCCTCCTGGGTGCGGTCGTTGAGGGCGGAAAAGCCGGCCAGCGCCAGGCCGAAGCGCTGCTGCACCCGCCGCGCCACTCTATAGAAGCCCCAGGCCATGAAGGGAAAGGGCAACAGCGCCAGGGCCGCCAGAGGCGCATCGATGCCGATGAACATGGCCAGCAGCACCAGCAGCAGGGTCAGCATGCCGTCGAAACTGGCCAGCACTCCTTCGCCCGCGGCGGTTTCCACGGCGTCGATGTCCTGGGTAGCGCGGGCCAGCAGGTCACCGGTGCGACTGGACTGGAAGAAGCCGGGATCGAGACGTGCCAGCTTGGCGAAGAAGGCGTCACGCAGTTCCACGCCGACCTGGTAGGAGGTGCCGAACAACCGCACCCGCCATTGATAGCGGAGCACATAGAGGCCACAGCCGACCGCCACGATCAGGGCGACGCGCCAGAGCAGGCCGGTCTGATCCAGCTCGCCCGCGCGCAAGGCATCGATGGCCTTGCCGATCCACCAGGGCAGGGTCAGGTTGAGCAGGCCGACGCCCAGCAGGCAGAGGATGGCGGTCCCGTAGGCACGCCGTTGGCGGAGGAAGAAATCACGCAACAACCGCCACAACGCCATGAGAACCGCCTTTCCCGAGCAAAGCTGCAGTATATCGGCTACCCAACCGGCCGCGGAGTTCCTTCGTCCCGCGCCGGGTCCCATGTCAACGGGTGGCGCGGGGCGCAAGGTCGTTGTAGGGTGCCACTCCCTGCGCCGCCCGGCCGCTGCGCCTCCTTTCCTTTTGCTAGGCTGACGTCCATGACCCTCGAACCCCAACGTCCCGTCGTCCTCTGCCTGTCCGGCCACGATCCGAGTGGCGGCGCCGGGCTGCAGGCCGATATCGAAGCCCTGCTCGCCCAGGGTTGCCACGCGGCCCCGGCGGTCACTGCCCTGACCGTGCAGGACACCGTCGACGTCCAGGACTTCCGGGTACTGGATCGCGAGTGGGTACTGGCCCAGGCCCGGGCGATCATCGCCGATCTGCCGGTGGCGGCGGTCAAGCTGGGCATGCTCGGCTCGGTGGAGATGGTCGAGACGGTGCTGGAGATCATGGAAGCCCTGCCTGGCGTACCTCTGGTCTGCGATCCGGTGCTGCGTGCCGGCGGTGGCGGCGCCCTGGGCAAGGACGAAGTCGGCTACGCCATCCGCGAACGGCTGCTGCCGCGCGCCACCATCGCCACCCCCAATCTGCCGGAGGCGCGCATCCTCGCCGAGCTGCCCGAGGGCACCCCGGAGCAATGCGCCAAGCGCCTGCTCCCCTTCTGCGCGAATCTGCTGATCACTGGCGGCCACGGTGAAGAACACGAGGTGCACAACCGTCTCTATGACCGCGACGGTCGCTGCGAGACCCACGTCTGCCAGCGGCTGCCCGGCAGCTACCACGGCTCCGGCTGTACCCTGGCCAGTACCCTGGCCGGGCGCCTGGCCCTGGGCGAAGCCCTGCCCAGCGCCGTGCGCAGCGCCCTGGACTATACCTGGCGGACCCTGAGGGACGCCGAACGCCCCGGCCGCGGCCAATACGTGCCGCGCCGGCTGCCGCTGGATTTCTGCTCATGAGCACCTTGCGCGGCCTCTATGCCATCACCGACAGCGCCATGCTCGCCGAGGGTCGCCTGTTGCCCTATGTCGAAGCCGCCCTGCAAGGCGGAGCCCGGCTGGTGCAGTATCGCGACAAGTCGCAGGACGCCAGCCGCCGCCAGGACGAGGCCGCCGCCCTGGCCGCACTCTGCCGGCAGCATGGCGCCAGCCTGATCATCAATGACGACCTCGCCCTGGCCCGCCAGCTGGGCGTCGGCCTGCACCTGGGCCAGGGAGACGGCTCCCTGGCCGCGGCCCGCGCCGACCTGGGTGTGGACGCCATCATCGGCGGCACCTGTCACGCCAGCCTGGAACTCGCCGAGGGCGCGGCCCAGGCCGGTGCCAGCTACCTGGCCTTCGGCCGCTTCTTCGCCTCCAGCACCAAGCCGAATGCACCCCCGGCGCCCCTGGAATTGCTCGACCAGGCGCGCAGTCGCTTCACCTTGCCGCTCTGCGCCATCGGCGGCGTCACCCTGGACAACGCCCCGCGCCTGCTCGAGCGCGGCGTCGATCTGCTCGCCGTCGTCCACACCCTGTTCTCCGCCGCCAGCGCCGGCGAAGTGGAGCGCCGCGCGCGCGCCTTCGCCCAGCTGTTCACGGCCTGATCCCTCTTTCAAGGAGACCCCTATGTCCCGCTCCGCCCAACTCTTCGACCAAGCCCAGCGCCACATTCCCGGTGGCGTCAACTCACCAGTCCGCGCCTTCAAGAGCGTCGGCGGCACGCCGCTGTTCTTCAAGCACGCCCAGGGCGCCTACATCGTCGACGAGGATGACAAGCGCTATGTCGACTACGTCGGCTCCTGGGGACCGATGATCCTCGGCCACAGCCATCCGGACGTGCTCGACGCCGTGCGTCGGCAGCTGGAACACGGCCTCTCCTACGGCGCGCCGACCGCCCTGGAAACCACCATGGCCGAGCTCATCTGCGAGATCGTGCCGTCCATGGACATGGTGCGCATGGTCAGCTCCGGTACCGAGGCCACCATGAGCGCCATCCGCCTGGCGCGCGGCTACACCGGGCGCGACACCATCATCAAGTTCGAGGGCTGCTACCACGGCCACTCCGACAGCCTGCTGGTCAAGGCCGGCTCCGGCGCCCTGACCCTGGGCGTGCCCAGCTCCCCCGGCGTGCCGGCGGCCTTCGCCCAGCACACCCTGACCCTGGCCTACAACGACCTGGCCGAGGTCGAAGAGACACTGGCGAAGGTCGGCGACGAGATCGCCTGCATCATCGTCGAGCCGGTGGCCGGCAACATGAACTGCGTACCGCCCGCGCCGGGCTTTCTGGAAGGCCTGCGCCGCCTCTGCGACCAGTACGGCGCGGTATTGATCTTCGACGAGGTCATGACCGGCTTCCGTGTCGCCCTCGGCGGTGCCCAGGAGCACTACGGCATCCGCCCGGATATCTCCACCTTCGGCAAGATCGTCGGCGGCGGCATGCCGGTCGGCTGCTTCGGTGGCAAGCGCGAGATCATGGAAAAGATCGCCCCGCTCGGCCCGGTCTACCAGGCCGGCACCCTGTCGGGCAATCCACTGGCCATGGCCGCAGGTCTCACCACCCTGCAACTGATCCGCCGCCCCGGCTTCCACGCCGAGCTGACCGACTACACCACGCGCCTGCTGCAGGGCCTGCAGGATCGCGCCGATGCCGCCGGCGTGCCCTTCGTCACCACCCAGGCGGGCGGCATGTTCGGCCTGTACTTCAGCGGCGCCGAGGACATCGTCACCTTCAGCGACGTCATGGCCAGCGACAGCGACAGGTTCAAGCGCTTCTTCCACCTGATGCTGGACGGCGGCGTGTACCTGGCACCCAGCGCCTTCGAAGCCGGCTTCACCTCCATCGCCCATGGCGACGAGGAGCTGCGCATCACCCTGGATGCTGCCGAGCGTGCCTTCGCCACCTTCAAGGACTAGGTACCATCCGTCTCGGTTACGGAACCTCTCTGCTGCGCCGGCCTCACAATTAGTTGATAGGCCGGCGTCACAGATGAAAAAGTTCCACCGCAACGCGTAAAGGTTTTGAAAGCGTGCGGCGGCTTGACCCATAATGAGACGTCGGCGCGTTTCGCCGGCCGGGTTCTTAGAACCTGCCTCGATTGTGGAGGCGCTTCATGCACCGCGCTGGTCGTATCCTCTGCGCAGCCCTGTTTTTGCTGCCCCTGGCCTCCTGGGCCGGTGGCAACTCCCTGCTCGTCCCCAGCACCAGCCGGTGCAACCTGAATCTGGCCAACGAAGCCTTGGCGCAGGCGATCGCCCGTTGCCAACAGATCGCCCATGATGGTGACGCCCAGGCGCAGTACGAGCTCGGTGACTTCTACTACGAAGGCAAGCAGACGCCCAAGGATCTCAACCAGGCCCGCCAGTGGTTCGAACAGGCGTCGCTCAAGGGCAATGCCGATGCGCAGAATCGACTCGGCAACATGTTCTTCCGCGGCGAAGGCGTACCGCCGAACAACATCCAGGCCTATATCGTGCTGAAGATGGCTGCCATCAACGGCAACGACGAAGCCATGGACACCGCCGACCTGGTCAGTGCCCAGATGCGTCGCGACGAACTGGAGATGGCCACCCAGGTGCTGGGCCAGATCTTCCGCGACTACCTGCAGGACATGCAGACCGCCGGCAACCTGAATCCCTTCCAGCCGCCGCCGAACTAGCCTTCCTACGTAGCTCAGCCGACCCAGGCGGCCTCAGCAATCCCTAGCTCTTGTCGGGCATTGGCATGGGGAACGGCATGACGTTGGTGCCGCCCTTGGCCTCGCTGATCTTGGGCTGCCCCAGGCGCTCCACTTCATCGATGCGGATGATCGAGTGCATGGGCACGAAGCTGCGCACCACCCCTTCGAATTGCGCCTTGAGCTTTTCCTCGCTCGGGTCCACCACCACCTGGGTGCGCTCGCCGAACACCAATTCCTCGATTTCCAGGAAGCCCCAGAGATCGCTCTGGAAGATCTGCTTGGCGTAGATCTCGAAGACCTGGCCCTGGTTGACGAAGATGACCTTGTAGATGGCCGGCTTGCTGGGGGATGAGCTCATGGACGGGTGCAGGATTCACGAAAGAAAAGGGGCGGCGAGCATAGCACGGGCCTGCCCGGACGACAGCCGGGACGACCAGTTGCCGCGCGCCCTGCCCTCCCGCAATGCAGGCCAGCACCGCTGCACCCTTCCGGGCGGCTCTTCCCCGTCCGGAAGGCCATCATTATAATGCGCGGTCCACTCGCCACCGACTCCTCGCCGCGCATGTCCAAGAAGCTCTACATCGAAACCCATGGCTGCCAGATGAACGAATACGATTCGTCGCGCATGGTCGACCTGCTCGGCGAGCGTGAGCCTCTGGAAGTCACCCAGAATCCGGCCGAGGCCGACGTCATCCTGCTCAACACCTGCTCGATCCGTGAGAAGGCCCAGGAGAAGGTGTTCTCCCAGCTCGGCCGCTGGCGCGAACTCAAGCTGGAGAATCCCGACCTGGTGATCGGTGTCGGTGGCTGCGTGGCCAGTCAGGAAGGCGCTGCCATTCGCGACCGCGCGCCCTATGTCGACGTGGTCTTCGGGCCCCAGACCCTGCACCGGCTGCCGGAGATGATCGACGCCGCGCGCACCACCCGCGCGCCCCAGGTGGACATCTCCTTCCCCGAGATCGAGAAGTTCGACCGCCTGCCCGAGCCGCGCATCGACGGCCCCAGCGCCTTCGTCTCCATCATGGAAGGCTGCAGCAAGTACTGCACCTTCTGCGTGGTGCCCTACACCCGTGGCGAGGAAGTCAGCCGGCCACTGGACGACGTCCTGGCCGAGATCATCCACCTCGCCGAGCACGGCGTGCGCGAGGTGACCCTGCTGGGCCAGAACGTCAACGGCTATCGCGGCGCCACCGGCGACGGCCGCATCGCCGACTTCGCCGAACTGCTCTACGTGGTGGCCGCGGTGGACGGCATCGACCGCATCCGCTACACCACCTCGCACCCGCTGGAATTCTCCGACGCCCTGATCCAGGCCCACGCCGAGATCCCGGAACTGGTGAAATTCGTCCACCTGCCGGTGCAGGCCGGCTCGGATCGCATCCTGGCGGCCATGAAGCGCAACCACACGGCGCTGGAATACAAGTCGCGCATCCGCAAGCTCAAGGCGGCGGTGCCCGACATCTGCATCAGCTCGGACTTCATCGTCGGCTTCCCCGGCGAGACCGCGAAGGACTTCGAACAGACCATGAAGCTGATCGAGGACGTCGGTTTCGACTTCTCCTTCTCCTTCATCTACAGCGCCCGCCCCGGTACCCCGGCGGCAGACCTGGTCGACGACACCCCCGACGAGGTCAAGAAGCAGCGCCTGCAGATCCTGCAGACGCGCATCCACCAACAGGGCTTCGAGATCAGCCGGCGCATGGCCGGCAGCGTCCAGACCATCCTGGTCAGCGACTTCTCCAAGCGCGACCCGGGCATGCTGCAGGGCCGCACCGAGAACAACCGCATCGTCAACTTCCGTTGCAGCGATGCCAGCCTGATCGGCCAGTTCGTCCAGGTACACATCGACGAGGCCCTGCCGCACTCCCTGCGCGGCACCCTGCTGGCCCCTGTCGCCAGCGGTGCACGTCCGCCGGTCGCCGCCGCGCTGGCCTGATGGATGGTCGCACGCGCCCTTTGCCAAGGGCGCGACCCAGGTTACTCTCAAGCTACGTCAAGTTTTCGTAAAGCCAAGCCAAAGGGCCCCCAGCTCACCTTGAATACCCCCCAGACGCTCCAGCACTTCACCCTCGAACCCTTCGATGCCGACCGCTTCGCCAACCTGTGCGGCCAGCTCGACGAAAATCTGCGCCAGCTCGAAGGCCGTCTCGGCATCGAGATCCGCAACCGCGGCAACCAGTTCGAACTGGTCGGCGATCCCGAGCGCACCCGCGCCGCCCAGAACCTCCTGCAGCGCCTCTATCGCGAGACCGCCAGCGGCACCCCGGTGGCCCCGGAACTGGTGCACCTCTATCTGCAGGAATCCGGCCTGGAAGTCCTGCAGCAGGAGCATCGCGGCGGCGACACCAGCGTGGCCCTGCGCACCAAGAAGGGCATGATCCGCCCCCGCGGTGCCAACCAGCAGCGCTACGTCAAGTCGATCCTCGATCACGACATCAACTTCGGCATAGGCCCGGCCGGTACCGGCAAGACCTACCTGGCCGTGGCCTGTGCCGTGGACGCCCTGGAGCGCGAGCAGATCCGTCGCATCCTGCTGGTGCGCCCGGCGGTGGAGGCCGGCGAGAAGCTCGGCTTCCTGCCCGGCGACCTGGCGCAGAAGATCGACCCCTACCTGAGACCGCTGTACGACGCCCTCTACGAGATGCTGGGTTTCGAGCAGGTGGCCAAGCTCATCGAGCGCCAGGTCATCGAGGTCGCGCCGCTGGCCTACATGCGTGGCCGTACCCTCAACAATAGCTTCATCATTCTCGACGAAAGTCAGAACACCACCCTCGAGCAGATGAAGATGTTCCTGACCCGTATCGGTTTCGGCTCCACCGCCGTGATCACCGGTGACGTCACCCAGGTCGACCTGCCGCGCGGCACCAAGTCGGGCCTCAAGCACGTCATCGAGGTCCTGCGCGACGTCCCCGGCATCGGCTTCACCCACTTCGAGTCCAAGGACGTGGTGCGCCACCCGCTGGTGCAGCGCATCGTCGAGGCCTACGACCGCTTCGAGGCGCTGCAGGCTCAGCCGCGCGGCAACGCAGAGGATCGCCATGGCGATTGAACTGGACGTCCAGGTCGCCAGCGAGGCGGCCGACCTCCCCGAGGAGCCGGACTTACGCCGCTGGTGCGAACTGGCCCTGCGCGCCCGCCAGGGTGACTCGGAACTCACCATCCGCCTGGTGGACGAAGACGAGGGCCGCGAGCTGAACCGAACCTGGCGGCACAAGGACTACGCCACCAACGTGCTGTCCTTCCCGGCCGACGTGCCGGACGAATTTCTCGACATCCCCCTGCTCGGCGACCTGGTGATCTGCGCTCCCGTGGTCGCCCGCGAGGCCGCCGAGCAAGGCAAGCCTGCCGAAGCGCACTGGGCGCACCTGGTCATCCACGGCTGTCTGCACCTGCTCGGCTACGATCATCTGGAAGATGACGAAGCCGAGGAGATGGAAGAACTGGAACGCCAATTGCTCGCAGAACTGGGCTACCCCGATCCCTACGGTGAATGACACACACATGAACGAAGATCGATCAGGCAATGGGCATCGTTCCTGGCTGGAACGCATCGTCCAGGCCTTTGCCCATGAACCCAAGAGCCGCCAGGAACTGCTGGAACTGCTGCGCGAAGCCCACGAGAACAAGGTGCTCGACAGCGAGGCGCTATCCATCGTCGAGGGCGCCATCTCGGTGGCCGACCTGCAGGTGCGCGACATCATGGTGCCGCGCTCGCAGATCATCAGTATCCGCGCCCACCAGACCCCGGCGGAATTCCTGCCGGCAGTGATCGAGGCCGCCCACTCCCGCTACCCGGTGATCGGCGACGGCCCCGACGATGTGCTCGGCCTGCTGCTGGCCAAGGATCTGTTGCCGCTGCTGCTGGATCCGGAGCGCACCTTCGATCTCAAGGAAGTGCTGCGCCCGGCCACCTTCGTCCCCGAGTCCAAGCGCCTCAACGTGCTGCTGCGCGAATTCCGCTCCACCCACAGCCACATGGCCATCGTGGTGGACGAATACGGCGGCGTCGCCGGCCTGGTGACCATCGAGGACGTACTGGAGCAGATCGTCGGCGAGATCGAGGACGAGCACGACGTGGAGGAAGAGAGCTTCATCAAGTCGCTGCCCAATGGCGACTTCGTGGTCAAGGCGCTCACCCCCATCGAGACCCTCAACGAAACCCTGGAAACCCGCTTCGCCGACCCGGAGGCCGACACCGCTGGTGGCCTGGTGATGAATCGCCTGGGCCATCTGCCCAAGCGCAACGAGGAAACGGTGATCGACGACTTCCGCTTCCGCGTGCTCAACGCCGACGGCCGCCGCATCCATCTGCTGCGGGTCACCCCGGTCAATCGCTAGCACGGCGCCTACCCCCTCTCCCCTGGGGCGAGGGCAACACGCTATCGATCGCATCGCGGCCATGGGCCGCTCCTACAGGCACGGACATTACTGCAGGAGCGGCCGCATCGGCGGACCGCCATGGCCGCGATCGCTTTTCTCCCCCTCCCCCAACTGCGACCTGCCTCGCTCTCTCCCTCACGCGCCTTTGGCACTCCCCCGCGCCGACGAGTAAGCTTGCGCAGCCTCGATCGGACCAAGGATTTTCGATGCGCTGGATCTCTCAACCTGGCTGGAAGGGCAACCTTCTGGCGCTGTTCGCCGGTGCCCTCACGCCCCTGGCGCTGGCCCCCTTCAATATCTGGCCGCTGGCGCTGCTGTCCGCCGGTCTCTTTTACCTTGGCCTCAAGGGCCTCGGCGCCTGGCGCGCCTTCCTGCGGGGTTGGTGCTACGGGTTCGGCGCCTTCCTCGCCGGCACCAGCTGGATCTACGTCAGCATCCACACCTACGGCGCCGCCTCGACGCCCCTGGCACTGTTTCTCACCCTGGGCTTCAGCGCCGGCATCGCACTGTTCTTCGCCCTGCCCGCCTGGCTCTGGGCCCTGTGCCTGAGACGCAACCAGGCACCGCTGGGCGATGCCCTCACCTTCGCCGGTTTCTGGTTCGCCCTGGAACTGTTCCGCAGTTGGGCGCTGACCGGCTTCCCCTGGCTGTTCCTTGGCTACAGCCAGCTGACCGGTCCGCTGCAGGGCCTGGCCCCCCTCGGTGGCGTCTGGCTGATCTCGGCAGTGCTGGCCTTCACCGCAGCGCTGCTGGTCAACGCGCCCCGACTGATCCTGCGCCCGCTGGCCTTGATCGCAGCCCTGGTACTGGTCGCCCTGCCCTGGGTGGCCGGTGATGTCTTCAAAGGGCAGGTCTGGACGCACCCGGCCGGTGCACCGCTCAAGGTCGCCGGAGTCCAGGGCAACATCGCCCAGGAACTCAAGTGGAATCCCGACCATGCCCGCGCCACCCTGGCGCTCTATCGTGACCATACAGCCGAGCAGACCGATGCCGACCTGGTGGTCTGGCCGGAAAACGCCATCCCCGTGCTGCGTGAATACGTCGGTGACTTCCTCGCCGCCGAAGGCGCCCAGGTGGCGGCCCATGGCGGGGCCCTGGTGACCGGCCTGCCTGACCGCGAGCGCGATGCCAATGGTGATTCGCGCTACTTCAACAGCATCACCGCGGTCGGCAATGGCTCAGGTACCTACTACAAGCAGAAGCTGGTGCCCTTCGGCGAGTACGTACCCCTGCAGGACTACCTGCGCGGCCTGATCGGCTTCTTCGATCTGCCCATGTCCGACTTCGTCCGAGGCCCCGAGCACCAGCAGCCACTGCTGGTGAAGGGCTACCGCGTGGCGCCCTACATCTGCTACGAGGTGGTCTATCCGGAATTCGTCGCCGACCTGGCGACCCAGAGTCAGTTGCTGCTCACCATCAGCAACGACACCTGGTTCGGCAAGTCCATCGGTCCCAAGCAGCACCTACAGATGGCGCAGATGCGTGCACTGGAAAGCGGTCGCTGGCTGGTACGGGTCACCAACGACGGCATCACCGCCCTGGTCGACCCCTTCGGTCGGATCAGCCAGCAGATCCCGGCCTACCAGGTCGGCGTGCTGCAGGGCACCGTGGTGCCCATGGACGGCCTGACCCCCTACCTGCACTACCGCCTCTGGCCGCTGGCGATCTTCTCCGCCCTGGTGCTGCTGTGGGGTCTGGTGCTGCGTCGGCAGGACAGGGCCGAGCCGACGCCGCGGGTAGTCACTCAACGATAGGCCAGCGGATAGAGTAGTAGGCCGGCGGCTTCTTTGAGTAGTTTGTTGACCTGCTCAAGCGTACTGGCCTCCGGAAGCCACCCACCAAATGGCAGCGTTTCAGCCCCGGAGGTAAAGCCTATAGGAGCGGCCACAACCTCAAAACCTTGACGTTCGAAGCACCAGCGAGCACGTGCCATGTGGTACGCCTGAGTCACCAACACCACTTTTTGTACTCCGGCTGAATGCAACAGAGGAGCACTGAACGTGGCATTCTCCCAAGTAGTGCGACTGCTCCCCTCTTGCCAGCGAACCGGCACACCTAGGTCATGCTCCATTACCTCTACCATCAAAGTTGCCTCGCTTAGCGGCCGCCCATAGGGTGAGCCACCACTGATTAGCACTGGCAGGCCGCTAGCTTTGGACATTCGCGCTGCGTAGCGCAGTCGCTCTACAGCTTGAGGGCTGGCCGCATCCCCCTCCCACCCTGGATCTTCCGCCTCTCTTCCTCCACCAAGTACTACGATAGCTTGGACATTTTGAGACAGCTCTGGCCAGCGCGTCTGGGCCAACGGCGGATCACTCTCCAGTAGTCGCGCGAGTCCTTCTGCGACTACCGGAAGGCTACTACACCAGAAGCCAAGCAAACCAAGCAGGAAAAAGCTCAACCCTAAGCGGGGATAGCGTCGACGTAGCCACCAGCCCAACAAGATCAGCAAAAGCAAGCCAGCAGGTGGCAACAATAGATGCTTGAACAAATAGCGCAGTCCCATCAGGCCTCCACAAGTCATACGACCCGATAAGGCCGATAGGGCTCTAGTTTAGTGAAGGCACCTTACGGACAGAAGAAATCTCTTTCGGAGGGAACACGCTACCTAAGGCGCGTTGATGCCTAGTAAGCCATAGTTGTAGCAAGCGGTATTCATCCGTAGTGAGACCACTCAGCTCTACATCAACACATATCTCATCATAGAGACTTTCCTGGGTCGCGGCTTCATCCAGGGCCAGGGCCAGCCGTCGCTGCAGGCGTACGTCGACGGGCAGCTTTTCGGACTCGCGTCGAAACTTTCCCATGATGGCGATCATCCTCCCGGATAATTGAACGGACGTTTGATCAGCCTAGTACGGCCCTTCCAACCCTGCCTCCCCCGGAGTGCGAAGCAAGCGGCGGACTAGGACATTTCCCCGCGCTCGGGGGGTCATGTATGCTTGGCGGCTTGATCAAACGCCTCTGCAGCCCTCGACACGCCCATGCACGAACACTATCAGCCCCGCGAAATAGAAGCCGCCGCCCAGTCCTTCTGGGACCAGAATCTGTCCTTCAAGGCCACCATGCGCCCGGGCCAGGAGAAGTTCTACTGCCTGTCGATGTTCCCCTACCCCAGCGGCAAGCTGCACATGGGGCACGTGCGCAACTACACCATCGGCGACGTCATCGCGCGCTACCAGCGGATGCTGGGCAAGAACGTGCTGCAGCCCATGGGCTGGGATGCCTTCGGCATGCCCGCCGAGAACGCCGCCATGAAGAACGGCGTGGCCCCGGCCAAGTGGACCTACGAGAACATCGCCTACATGAAGTCCCAGCTGCAGAGCCTGGGCCTGGCGATCGACTGGTCCCGTGAGGTCACCACCTGCAAGCCCGACTACTATCGCTGGGAGCAGTGGCTGTTCACCCAGCTGTTCGAGAAGGGCATCATCTACCGCAAGAACGGCACGGTGAACTGGGATCCGGTGGACCAGACCGTACTGGCCAACGAGCAGGTCATCGACGGCCGCGGTTGGCGCAGTGGCGCGCTGATCGAGAAGCGCGAGATCCCCATGTACTACTTCCGCATCACCGACTATGCGGAAGAGCTGCTGAACTCCCTGGACCAGTTGCCCGGCTGGCCCGAGCAGGTCAAGACCATGCAGCGCAACTGGATCGGCAAGTCCCGCGGCATGGAGGTCCAGTTCCCCTATGACCAGGCGAGCATCGGCGCCGAAGGCACCCTGAAGGTCTTCACCACCCGCCCCGACACCCTGCTCGGCGCCACCTACGTCGCCGTGGCCGCGGAACATCCGCTGGCCACCCAGGCCGCCCAGGGCAATGCCGAGCTACAGGCCTTCATCGACGAGTGCAAGCGCGGCGGCGTCGCCGAAGCCGACATCGCCACGCAGGAGAAGAAGGGCCTGGATACCGGCCTGTTCGTCCGTCACCCGCTGACCGACGCTCAACTGCCGGTGTGGGTCGCCAACTATGTGCTGATGCACTACGGCGATGGCGCGGTCATGGCCGTGCCCGGTCACGACGAGCGTGATTTCGAATTCGCCAACAAGTACAACCTGCCCATCGTCCAGGTGGTGGATACCGCCGAGGCCACCCAGGTGCTGGCCAACCCGGACGACTTCAGCCCCGAGGAATACGAGCGCTACCAGTTCGACCCGGTGCAATGGAAGGACTGGTACGGCAGCAAGGACGGCTTCCTGATCAATTCCGGCGCCTACGACAGTCTCAGCTACGACGCCGCCTTCGACGCCATCGGCGCGGCCCTGCAGGCCAAGGGCCTGGGCCAGCCGCGTACCCAGTTCCGCCTGCGCGACTGGGGCATCAGCCGCCAGCGCTACTGGGGTTGCCCGATTCCGATCATCCACGGCGACGACGGCGTCGACATCCCGGTGCCGGCCGACCTATTGCCGGTGGTGCTGCCCGAGGACGTGGTGCCCGACGGCGCCGGCTCGCCCCTGGCGCGCATGCCGGAATTCTACGAGACCGTCGATCCGCGCAACGGCCAGCCGGCCCGCCGCGAGACCGACACCATGGACACCTTCGTCGAGAGTTCCTGGTACTTCGCCCGCTACGCCTCGCCGAACTTCACCGGTGGCATGCTGGACAAGGAAGAAGCCAACTATTGGCTGCCGGTCGACCAGTACATCGGTGGCATCGAGCATGCCATCCTGCACCTGCTCTACTCGCGCTTCTTCCACAAGCTGATGCGCGACCAGGGCCTGATCGACTCTGACGAGCCCTTCGAGAACCTGCTGACCCAGGGCATGGTGGTGGCCGAGACCTACTACCGGACCAACCCCAACGGCAGCAAGGACTGGTTCAACCCGGCCGATGTCGAGGTGGAACGCGATGCCAAGGCCAAGGTGATCGGCGCGCGGCTGAAGAGCGACGGCCAGCCGGTGGAAATCGGCGGCGTCGAGAAGATGTCCAAGTCGAAGAACAACGGCGTCGACCCCCAGGCGATGATCGACCAGTACGGCGCCGACACCTGCCGCCTGTTCATGATGTTCGCCTCGCCGCCCGACATGAGCCTGGAATGGTCCGATTCCGGTGTCGAGGGCGCCAGCCGCTTCCTGCGCCGCGTCTGGCGCCTGGCCCAGGCCCACGTCGCCCAGGGCCTGCCGAGCGCTGGCACCCTTGGCGAGCTGTCGCCGACCCAGAAGGAGGTGCGTCGCGCCATCCACCTGGCCATCCGTCAGGCCAGCCAGGATATCGGTCAGCACCACAAGTTCAACACCGCCATCGCCGCGGTCATGACCCTGATGAACGTGCTGGAAAAGGCCGCCCAGGACAGCGACACCGATCGCCGTCTGCTGCAGGAGGGCCTGGAGGCCGTCACCCTGCTGCTGGCCCCCATCACCCCGCACATCGCCCACGGTCTCTGGCAGCAGCTGGGCCACAGCGATGCGGTCATCGACGCCCGCTGGCCGCAGGTGGACGAAAGCGCCCTGGTGCAGGACAGCCTGCAGATCGTCATCCAGGTGAACGGCAAGCTGCGCGGCCAGATCGAAGTACCGGCCGACGCCAGCCGCGAGGCCATCGAGGCCGCCGCCCGTGCCAACGAGAACGTGGCACGCTTCACCGAGGGTCTGACCATCCGCAAGGTCGTCGTGGTCCCGGGTAAACTGGTCAACATCGTCGCCAACTAAGACACGCGAACGGAGCAGACAACAGATGAAGAAACGGATTCTCCCCGGCCTTGCGGTAGTCGGCCTGGCGACCCTACTGACTGCCTGCGGCTTCCAGCTGCGCGGCACCGGCGAAACGCGCCTGAGCATTACCGAACTGAACCTGACGGCCCGCGACGCCTATGGCCAGACCGTCAAGGAAGTACGCGACATGCTCGAGGATGCCCACGTCCGGGTCTCCTCCGGTGCACCCTACACCCTGGACCTGGGTGGCGAAGGCCAGAGCGAGCGTACCGCCAGCTACACCAGCGGCGCGCGTAGCGCCGAGGTCGAGCTGACCACCCGCCAGCCCTACACCATCGTTGGCAAGAACCAGGCCGTGCTGGTCAGTGACTACCTGGAAACCCAGCGCTACTACGTGACCGACCAGAACAACATCGTCGGTTCCGAGCAGCAGAAGGACCAGTTGCGCCGCGAGATGCGTCGCGAACTGGTACAGCAGCTGGCCGCTCGCCTGCAGGCCCTGACGCCGGAGCACCTGGACAAGCTGCAGCGCGATGCCGACGCCCGCGCTGCCGCCCAGGCCGAAGCCGAGCGCCGCGCCCGCGAATCCGCGCCGCCGCAGCAGTCGCCCATCGATATCCCCACCCCCGCGCGCTAAGCGCCGCGCCCGGAGCCGCCAGGCTCCGGGCTGCCGTCACGGCCCATCATGAAACTCAACGCCAACCAGCTGGGCAAGCAGCTCCAGGGCTCCCTGGCCGCCGTCTATGCCGTCAGCGGTGACGAACCCCTGCTCTGCCAGGAAGCCAGCGACGCCATCCGCGGTGCCGCTCGTGCCCAGGGCTTCGACGAGCGTGAGGTCTTCGACGTCGACGCCAGTTTCGACTGGGGCCGCCTCTACGAAGCCGGGGCCAGCCTGTCGCTGTTCGCCCAGAAACGCATCCTCGAACTGCGCCTGCCCACCGGCAAGCCGGGCGACAAGGGTTCCGCTGCCTTGCTCGACTACCTGGCCCGTCCCGCCGAGGACACCCTGCTGCTCATCAGCCTGCCGCGGCTCGATGCCGCCGCCCAGAAGACCAAATGGGCCAAGGCCCTGCTGGAGCACGACCAGGCGCAATTCGTGCAGATCTGGCCGGTGGAACTGGCGCAGTTGCCCCAGTGGATCAACCAGCGCCTGTCGCGCCTGGGCCTGGCCGCCACCCCCGAGGCCGTCGACCTGATCACCGAACGGGTAGAGGGCAACCTGCTGGCCGCCGCCCAGGAGATCGAGAAGCTGCGCCTGCTCACCGAGGGCTCCCAGGTGGATGCCGAGACGGTGCGCGCCTCGGTGGCCGACAGCGCCCGCTACGACGTCTTCGGCCTGCTGGACGCCGCCCTCGCCGGTGACGCGGCCCACGCCCTGCGCATTCTCGAAGGGCTGCGCGGCGAAGGCGTGGAAGCGGCCGTGGTGCTCTGGGCCCTGGCCCGAGAGATACGGCTGCTGGCCAACCTGGCGCAATTGCAGGAAAGCGGCACGCCGCTGGAGCGCGCCTTCACCCAGGTCAAGCCGCCGGTATGGGACAAGCGTCGTCCCCTGATGACCCGCGCCCTGCAGCGCCACGGCGCCCGCCGCCTGGAAGCCCTGCTGCGCGATGCCCAGGTCGCCGACGAACAGATCAAGGGCCAGGCGCCCGGTGACGTCTGGCTGACCCTGACCAGCCTCGCCCTGCAACTCGCCGGCAAGCGACTGGCCCTGGGCAAGCCCTTGTAACGGCTGGCCCTTGCACTACACTGGCGTGCCCCTAGGGGTAGTATCCATCCCACCGGAGCACGCATCCATGGCCAAGAAATACAGTCGCGGCCCCAACAAGGCCAAGGTCCTCGTCAGCGATCCCCGTTATCGCCCCCGCCAGGAAAAGCCCGCCAAGGGCAAAGGCAGCTACCGCCGCGAAGCCTTCTCGTTCAACGACGAGAAGGCTTCGGTCTTTCTGGCGGCCTGAAAAGGCGGCTACCAGACGCCGTGAGCCGGGGCGTGCTAAGGTGCCCCTTCCTGCCTAGACGTCCGGTGGAGACAGATGCAACTCGGGAAATCCCGCGGATTCAAGACTGGCGGCCTGCTCGCCGGTACCCTGGTCACCCTGCTGACCGCCGCCCTGGCCGCCTGCGCCCAGAACCAGTCCACGCCAGCTGCGACGCCCTCCTCTCCCGCTTCGCCCGCTCCTGCATCCGCCACGACGGCACCGGCCACGGCCGCCGAAGCCATGCCGCAGCCGGACGAAAGCTTCGAGCAATGGCGTAACCGCTTTCGCGCCCTGGCCCTAAGCCGGGGGATCTCGGCGAACATCTTCGACCAGGCCTTCGTCGGCGTCGAACCCGATCCGGCGGTGATCGCTGCCGATCGCAGCCAGCCGGAATTCACCAAGCCGGTGTGGGAATACCTGAACACCGCCGTCTCGCCGCTGCGGGTACGCAACGGCAAGAGCCTGATCATCCAGCAGGCTGGCCTGCTGGCTGCCCTGGAAGCCCGCTACGGCATCGAACCGGCGCGGCTGGTGGCCTTCTGGGGCATGGAAAGCAACTACGGCAACAACATGGGCAACAAGGGGGTGATCCGTTCGCTGGCCACCCTCGCCTACGAAGGTCGCCGTCCGGACTTCGCCCAGGATCAACTGATCGCCGCCCTCGGCATCCTGCAGCACGGCGACGTCACCGCCGACCGCATGATCGGCTCCTGGGCCGGCGCCATGGGCCAGACCCAGTTCATTCCCACCACCTACGACCAGTACGCGGTGGACTTCGATGGCGACGGTCGCCGCGACATCTGGGGCTCCACCGCCGACGCCCTGGCCTCCACCGCCAACTACCTCAAGGCCTCCGGCTGGCAGGATGGCAAGCCCTGGGGCTACGAGGTCCGGGTGCCGGCCAATTTCGACTACAGCCTGGCCGACATGAGCGTGCGCAAGACCCTGGCCGAATGGACCGCCCTCGGTATCCAGGGGCTCGACCTGCCGCAACCAGCCGCCCAACCGAGCGACAGCGCCTCGCTGCTGCTTCCTGCCGGGTATCGCGGCCCAGCCTTCCTGGTCTTCAACAACTTCCGTACCATCCTCAAGTACAACAACTCGACGTCCTACGCCCTGGGCGTGGCGCTGCTCTCGGAGCGCTATCGCGATGCCGGGCAGATCGCCGCCAGCTGGCCCACCGACGACCTGCCGTTGAGTCGCAGCGAGCGAGTCGAACTGCAACAACGCCTGGCTGCCCTCGGCCTGGATCCGGGCAGCGCCGACGGCATCATCGGCGCCAACACCCGCAAGGCCATCCGCGCCTACCAGCAATCCCAGGGCTGGCCTGCCGACGGCTATCCCAACCATCAGCTGCTGGAAAAATTGCGCGGCTGATACGTGGCGACGACCCGTCCTCGACCGAAGCCGGGTCGTCGCTCAGCCGTATCGCTCCGCCTCCCCCACCAGTACCTCCAGCAAGGCTTTCGCCGCTGGCGACAACTCGGCGAAATCCCGACAGCCCACCACCAGTTCGCGACGGGCCCAGCCATCGCCCAGCGGATGACTGGCCAACGCCAACCCCCGTCCTGCCCGGGCCAGGCTCGCAGCCGGCAGGATGGCGATGCCTAGCCCGCGGGCGACCAGGGTACAGGCCTGGACCGGACTCGGCACCCGAATACGGATCGCCAGCTCCCGCCCCCACTGGGCCGCCTGGGCTTCCACGTGCAACTGCAAGGCATTGCCGCGGGACAGGCCGACGAAGGGCTGCTCGAGCAGTCCGGCGAAGTCGACCGCCTCGCCGTCCGTGAACGGCAAGCTGCCCGGTGCCGCGACCAGCACCAGAGGATCATCCCGGAACGGCCGGACCTGCAGCCCTTCCACACCCGGCGCCGCAACGAAGATCCCCAGATCGGCACGACCTTCACGCAACGCCAGCACGATGCGCGGGCTGGGCAACTCCTCGACGTCCACGTCTACCCTGGGCTGCGCCTGGAGGAAACTGGCCAGGGGGTCATCGAGGTGCTCCATTACCGCCGCGCCGTTGCCCAGCAGGCGCACCCGCGTACGGCTGCCCGCCATCGCGCCGGCGAGATCCTGGTCCATCTCGTCCAAGCGCTGCAGGATCGCCCGGGCGTGGCGCTCCAGGGTCCGGGCGGCTGGCGTGGGGCGCACGCCCCGGGCATGCCGGATCAGCAGGGGCGTGCCCAGGCTATCTTCCAGAGCCCTGATGCGGGCACTGGCCGAGGGCAGTGCCAGGTGGGTCCGCTCGGCGCCCAGGGTGATGCTGCGCGCCTCCACGACATGGAGAAACAGACGCAGGTCGAGCAGGTCGTAGCGCATCGTTGGAAGCCTCTGTGCCGACCGTAGGCAGCCTTCGCCAATCCCGGCTTCTCACCCTTGGTCCCGGGCCGCATGGTAACGCCTCCAGCGAAGGAGAGGCTCATGACCCTGCTGCTCTGTATCCTGATCTTCGTGCTCGCGGGATTGACCAAGGGCGTGCTCGGCCTGGGCCTGCCCACCGTCGCCATGAGCCTGCTGGCGCTGCTGATGACGCCAGCCGAGGCCGCTGCCCTGCTGTTGATCCCCTCCTTGCTGACCAACGTCTGGCAGTTCTGTGCCGGTCCCTCCCCCTGGCAGACACTCAAGCGCTTGCTGCCGCTGCAACTGGCGCTGGTGCCGGGCACCCTGCTCAGCATCCCGCTGCTGACCCGGGGTGATGGCGCCGGACTCGCCGCCGGGCTGGGCGCGGTGCTGGTCGCCTATGGCCTGATCGGCTGGACGGGCTGGCGCCTGCCCGTACCGGGTCGCCATGAGGGCAGGCTCGGCCCGTTGGTAGGCTTCGTCACCGGCCTGATCACCGGCATGACCGGGGTCTTCGTACTGCCGGCGGTGCCCTATCTGCAAAGCCTGGCGCTGGCCAAGGAGCACCTGATCGAAGCCCTTGGCCTGACCTTCACCGTCGCCACCCTGGCCCTGCTGGTGGGCCTCTGGTGGCAGAACGGACTGGCGGTCGAGCAACTGGATGCCTCAAGCCTGTTGCTGCTACCGGCCCTCGCGGGCATGGATCTGGGCCAGCGCGTGCGCCAGCGACTCGACGAGCGCCTGTTCCGCCGCCTGTTCTTCGGGGGGTTGCTGCTGTTGGGCGCCTACGCCGTCCTGCACTATCTGCTGCGCTTGGGCTATCTTGGCTGAGCCCGTCATCACAGTGCGACCTGGCTCAGCCGGTGTAGGCTGCACCTTCGACGGGCACCACGGTCTATGGGCGTGGCTGACACCGTCACCGCACCGCGGTGACCACTCAGATCCGGCCCCGTGCCCGACCGCTGCCTCTTTCCGACGTATACAGGACGCTTTCATGACGCTCGCTCCCAATGCAGGACGCCTCCCCGACGAGAACACCCTGACCCACCTGCCGCGCCTGGTGGCGCGCTACTACAGCGATCGTCCCGATCCCAGCGATCCGGGTCAGCAGGTCGCCTTCGGCACCTCCGGGCATCGCGGCTCCTCGCTCAAGGGCAGCTTCAACGAGTGGCACATCCTCGCCATCACCCAGGCCATCTGCGAATACCGCCAGGCCCAGGGCGTCGACGGCCCGCTGTTCATGGGCATGGATACCCATGCCCTGTCCGAACCGGCCTTCATCTCCGCCCTGGAAGTCCTCGCCGCCAATGGCGTGGCAGTCCGCATCGACGCCGGTTGCGCCGAGACCCAGGGCGAACCGGGCTACACCCCCACCCCGGCGCTGTCCAACGCCATCCTCGAATACAACGCCGGCCGCCGCTCGGGCCTGGCCGACGGCATCGTCATCACCCCGTCGCACAACCCGCCGGCCGACGGTGGCTTCAAGTACAACCCCACCAACGGCGGCCCGGCCGATACCAACGTCACCAAGAGTATCCAGGATCGCGCCAATGCCCTGCTGGTGGCCGGACTGGAAGGCGTCAAGCGGATGGATTACCGCCAGGCACTCAAGGCGGCCACCACCCAGAGATTCGATTTCCTCGACAGCTACGTCGGCGGCCTGGGCCAGGTCATCGATCTGGACGCCATCCGCGGGTCCGGCCTGACCTTCGGCGTCGATCCCCTGGGCGGCGCCGGGGTGCACTACTGGCCGCGCATCGCCGAGCGCTACGGCCTGCCGCTGCAGGTGCTGTCGACCCGCGTCGACCCCACCTTCCGCTTCATGCGTCTGGACTGGGACGGCAAGATCCGCATGGACTGCAGCTCGCCCCATGCCATGGCCGGCCTGATCGAGAACAAGGACAGATTCGACGTCTCCTTCGCCTGCGACACCGACCATGACCGCCACGGCATCGTCGCCCGCTCCGTGGGCCTGCTCAATCCCAACCACTACCTGGCAGTAGCCATCGAATACCTCTTCACCCACCGTCCGCAGTGGAACCCACAGGCCGGCATCGGCAAGACCCTGGTGTCCTCCTCGATGATCGACCGTGTGGCCCAGGGCATCGGCCGCCAGGTGGTGGAGGTGCCGGTGGGCTTCAAGTGGTTCGTCGACGGCCTGCTGGACGGCAGCCTGGGTTTTGGCGGCGAGGAATCCGCAGGTGCCTCCTTCCTGCGCAAGGCCGGCGGCGCCTGGTCCACCGACAAGGACGGCCTCATCCTCGGCCTGCTGGCCGCGGAGATCACCGCCGTGACCGGCAAGGACCCGGGTGAGCGCTACCAGGCGCTGACCGAGCGCTTCGGTGCGCCGGTCTACCAGCGCATCGACGCCGCTGCCGACCGCGAGCAGAAGGCTCGGCTGAGCAAACTCTCCGCGGCCCAGGTCACGGCCAAGGAATTGGCCGGCCAGCCGATCACCGCCATCCTCACCGAGGCCCCCGGCAACGGCGCCGCCATCGGTGGCCTCAAGGTGGTCACCGAAAACGGCTGGTTCGCCGCCCGCCCCTCCGGCACCGAGGACGTCTACAAGATCTACGCCGAGAGCTTCGAGGGTGAAGCCCACCTGGGGCGTATCCAGGAAGAGGCCAAGGCGCTGGTGGACGGCGTGCTGCGCGGCTGATGGCGCGCACCCTCACCCCAACCCTCTCCCCAGGGAGAGGGAGCTGAAAGCAGATCGGTGGGGGCTTGCCGGCTTTGGAGCCTCCATGGAAAAAGGCAGCCATTGGGCTAATGCCAGTCAGGTTAAGCCTTGATCGCAGTCCACACTGAGCTTCCCGCTACCCTGATGACCACAAAAACGCCGTGTCCTCTTCGCAAGAACACGGCGTTTTTGTAACTGATCGGCATTGAGCCCATGCCAAGGAGCTCTACCTATCGCGGCCATGGGCCGCTCCTACAGGTTATCCGGCTGCTGTAGAAGCGGCCCATGGCCGCGATAGAAGGCCTAAAGCCAGATCCAGGCCCCACCCGCTAGCGCGCAGCCGCCAATGTCTTTCCAACCCGCTAAGCGAAGGCTTAACTGACTGGCATTAGCCACCAGGCTGCCCTTTTTCATGACGACGCGAGGATCAGCCGATCTTCTTCGCGCCATGCGCCTGCTGGTCGGCATGGTAGGACGACCGCACCAGCGGACCCGAGGCCACGTTCTTGAAGCCCATTCTGGCACCTTCCTCGGCAAACCAGGCGAAGGTATCCGGGTGGACGAAACGCTGCACCGGCAGGTGGTTGCGCGAGGGCTGCAGGTACTGGCCAAGGGTCAGCATGTCGATCTCGTGCTCGCGCATGCGCTGCATGACCTCGATGACTTCCTCGTCGGTCTCGCCCAGGCCCAGCATCAGGCCGGACTTGGTCGGCACGTGGGGCACGCGCTTCTTGAAGTTCTGCAGTAGGTCCAGCGACCACTCGAAGTCCGACCCCGGGCGGGCGGCCTTGTACAGGCGCGGCACGGTCTCCAGATTGTGGTTGAAGACATCCGGCGGCTCCTGCTCGGTGATGGCCAGGGCCACGTCCATGCGCCCGCGATAGTCCGGCACCAGGGTCTCCAGCTGGATGCCGGGGGTCAGCTTGCGGATCTCGCGCAGGCAGTCGACGAAGTGCTGGGCACCGCCGTCGCGCAGGTCGTCGCGGTCCACCGAGGTGATGACCACGTACTTCAGACCCAGGTCGGCGATGGCCACCGCCAGGTTCTTCGGCTCGTCCACGTCCAGCGGCTTCGGTCGGCCATGGCCGACGTCGCAGAAGGGGCAGCGGCGGGTGCAGATGTCACCCATGATCATGAAGGTGGCGGTGCCACCGGAGAAGCACTCGCCCAGGTTCGGGCAGGAGGCCTCTTCGCAGACACTGTGCAGCTTGTGCTTGCGCAGCAACTGCTTGATGCGCTCGACCTCGGGGGTGACCGGGATGCGCACGCGGATCCAGTCCGGCTTGCGCGGCAGCTCCTCGGTGGGAATGATCTTCACCGGGATGCGTGCGACCTTCTCGGCGCCACGCAACTTGACGCCGGCTTCCACCTTGTTCGGGCGGGCGGGCGGGGTGAGGGTCTGGACGCTGTCTTGTACTGTCGTGGTCATGTCAATCCGATTCCAGGGTGATCGGTTCGGGGTAGCCCAGGCGGACGCTCAGGTGACGCACCAGAGCCTCGCGGACCTCGTCGAAAGCTAGTGGCCCGGTCACCAGATCGCGTAGCTGGGTCATGGCCAGGCCGGCATAACCGCAGGGGTTGATCCGGCGGAACGGCGCCAGATCCATGTCAACGTTGAGCGCCAGGCCGTGGAAGGACCGGCCATTGCGAATGCGCAGCCCGAGGGAGGCGATCTTGGCGCCGTCCACGTAGACGCCCGGCGCATCGGCCCGGGCCTCCGCGCGCACGCCCCAGTCGGCGAGCAGGGCGATCAGGCTGTCTTCCATGGCGCTGACCAATTCTCGCACGCCCAGGCCCTTGCGGCGAACGTCCAGCAACACATAGGCGATGAGCTGACCCGGACCATGGTAGGTCACCTGGCCGCCGCGATCGACCTGTACCACCGGAATGTCACCCACGGCGAGCAGGTGCTCGGGCTTGCCAGCCTGGCCCTGGGTGAAGACCGCCGGGTGCTGCAGCAACCAGAGTTCGTCGGGCGTCTGAGTGCCGCGCTCGTCGGTGAAGCGCCGCATGGCCTCAAGGGTCGCCTCGTAGGGTCTCAGGCCCCAGCGGCGCACGCCCAGGCTCACCGGGGCGGGAGTCGTCATCAGATCACCATGTGCACGCGGCCGGTGGCGCGCAGATCCTGGTGGATGGCCTGCAACTGTTCCACGCCGGTGGCGGTGATGAGCACCTGCACGGACAGGAAGCGGCCATTGCGGCTGTCGCGGGTCACCAGGGTGCCGCGGTCGAGATCCGGCGCGTGGCGCTGCACGGTATCGAGCACCAGCTCGGCGAAATCGGCACCGGCATCGCCGATCACCTTGATCGGATAGCGCGGGCAGGGAAATTCGATCTTGGGGGGTTGAACGTCTTCGGTCATGCGGACTTCCAGGCCGACCGCTGTCGGCGGGGGTGAAAGGCCCGCGAGCGCGGGCCTTTCCAGGACGACGGATCAGTTGAACAATCCGTAGAAGAACAGGCGAATGCTATCCCACAGGCGACGGAAGAGGCCACCCTCCTCGACCGGCTGCAGGGCGACCAGGTCGGCGGTGTGCACCACCTTGTCATCCAGCTTCACCTCGACCTTGCCGATCACCTGGCCCTGGGCGATGGGCGCGATCAGCTGCGGATTGAGCACCATCTCGGCATGCAGCTTCTTGGCCTGGCCGCGCGGCAGGGTCATGGTCAGGTCGTTGGCCAGACCGGCCTGGACTTCCCGGGCGTCGCCCTTCCACACCGGTGCCTTGGCCAGTTCGGTGCCCTTCTTGTAGAAGGACTGGGTTTCGAAGAAGCGGAAGCCATAGGTCAGCAGCTTCTGGGTCTCGGCGGCGCGCGCCTGCTCGCTGTTGGTGCCGAACACCACGGCCACCAGGCGCATGCCGTCGCGCACGGCGGAAGCCACCAGGCAGTAGCCGGCTTCGTCGGTGTGGCCGGTCTTCAGGCCGTCCACGGTCTTGTCGCGCCACAGCAGCAGGTTGCGGTTGGGCTGCTTGATGTTGTTCCAGAAGAATTCCTTCTGGGAGTAGATGGCGTAGTGCTGGGCATCGGCGTTGATGATGGCGCGCGCCAGGATGGCCATGTCATGGGCCGAGGAATAGTGGTTCGGGTCCGGCAGGCCGGTGGCGTCCATGAAGTGGGTGTTCTGCATGCCCAGCTTCTGCGCGGTAGTGTTCATCATGTCGGCGAAGGCGTCTTCGCTGCCGGCGATGTGCTCGGCCAGGGCGACGCTGGCGTCGTTGCCGGACTGGATGATGATGCCATGCAGCAGGTCACCGACCGACACCTGGGTGCCGACCTTGATGAACATCCGCGAACCGCCGGTACGCCAGGCGTGCTCGCTGACGGTGACCATGTCGGATTCCTTGATGCGACCCCGGTTGATTTCCAGGGTGGCGATGTAGGCGGTCATCAGCTTGGTCAGGCTGGCCGGCGGCAGGCGCTGGTCGGAGTTGGATTCGGTGAGCACGGCGCCGCTGTTGGCGTCCATGAGAATCCAGGCCTTGGCTGCCAGCTGGGGCGCCGCCGGAATCATTGTCTCGGCCGCCCAGACGGCCGGGACACAGGCGATCGTTACGAGGAAGAGCAGGCGTCGAGCGAGTTTTGCGATTGTCATCCGAATCTCTGAAAGGTTGGAGTATGGCAGGAGCAGCGGACCCAGACCGCGCGACCCACGGCGATCCGCGCTAGGCGGATCACGCTGGCAGGGGCCGGCGACTGGGCGTCATGAAGCATCCTTGCTTCAATCCGGTTGCACGACAGATGCCTGGCCCAGGCGGGCCACGCGTACGCTGTTCTGGAGCTGGGCGACCTCAGCCGGCTGGACCGGTCCGAGCCGGACCCGATGCAAGGTCTGCTGATTGCGCACCGTCGAGCTGATGAACACCGGGGCACCGGTCAGGTCGCTGAGCTTGTCCTTGAGCAATTCCGCAGCGTCCGGATTGGCGAAGGCCGCCACCTGCAGATAGAGCCCAGCGGCTGGGGCAGAAACGTTTTTTTTTGCGTCGACGGCGGCCGGCGTCACCGGCTCGGCGTGCTGGTTGACCGGCGGGGTGTAGGTCTCGATGGCGCCGAAGGTCTGCACCTCGGTGGTCTTCTGGGCCACCGGCGCCTGGCGCGGCTGCGCCAGCACCATGGGTACCGCCTGGCCGCGCTGGGCCCAGTACTGTTGCGGATCTATGCCCTCGACGCTGACCCGCGCGGTGCCGATCTCGGCGTAGCCGAGCTTCTTGGCGGCGGCGAAGGACAGGTCGATGACCCGGTCGGAATAGAAGGGACCGCGGTCGTTGACGCGCAGGATCACGCTGCGGCCGTTGTCCAGGTTGGTGACCCGCACGTAGCTGGGCAGCGGCAGCGTCTTGTGCGCCGCGGTCATGCCGTAGAGGTCGTAGGTCTCGCCGTTGGCGGTGGCCTGGCCGTGGAACTTGGTGCCATACCAGGACGCGGTACCGGTCACGCGATAGTTGCGCGCATCGGTCAGCGGGAAATAGGTCTTGCCCAGCACGGTGTAGGGATTGTTCTTCAACGGCCCGTTGTACGGCATGGGCACGGCGTCGGGAATCTTGCTGACGTCCACGTCCCACCAGGGCGCGCCGTCACGATGGGGGCGCAGGTAGCCACCCGGCCCGGCGACGCCCTTGCTGGTTGGCTTGGGGGCCTGGCTGGAGCAGCTCACCAGCAGCAGGCCGAGCCCCAGGCAGCCGGCCAGGCGTGCCAGGACGACGGTCAGGCGCATCACGGCTTGGCACCCTCGGCGGCATGCCGCTCGGCGATGGCATTGGCCAGATCGGTCACGGCCATGGCGTACATGACGCTGCGGTTGTAACGGGTAATGGCGTAGAAATTGGGCAGGCCCATCCAGTACTCCGGTCCCTTGTCTCCGTCGAGGCGGAACGAGGTTACACGCAAATCGTCGCGCAGGGCAGGGTCCTGGGCATTCCAGCCCAGGGCACGCAGCTCGGCGACGCTCTTGACCGGCTCGATCCCGGGCACTACGCCCTCCTCCACCCGGCTGCCGCTGACCTGGGCACGGATCGCGGTGGGACCGCCGCCGGACCAGCCGTGGCGCTTGAAGTAGTTGGCCACGCTGCCGATGGCGTCGGTGGGATCGGACCAGATATTGATGTGGCCGTCGCCGTCGAAGTCCACTGCATAGGCGCGGAAGCTGCCGGGCATGAATTGCGGCAACCCCATGGCCCCGGCGTAGGAACCGGTCAGGCTGAGCGGGTCGACCTGCTGCTCACGGGCCAGCAGCAGGAACTCGCGCAGCTGGCTGCGAAAGAAGGGCGCACGGGGCGGATAGTCGAAGGCCAGGGTGGAGAGCGCATCCAGCACCCGATAGTTACCGGTGTTGCGGCCGTAGAAGGTTTCCACGCCGATGATGGCGACGATGAACTGGGCCGGCACGCCGAATTCGCGCTCGGCGCGCGCCAGGGCTTCCTCGTGGGCCTTCCAGAACTCCACACCCTGGGCGATGCGGCGATCGGTGATGAAGATGGGACGGTATTCGCTCCACGGCTTGACCCGCTCAGCCGGACGCGAGATGGCGTCGAGGATGGCCTGCTTGCGCTCGACCTCGCCAAACAGCGCCTGCAGCTGTTCCGGGGCGAAACCATAGCTCTGACTCATCTCGGCGATGAAGTCGCGCGCCAGCGGTGCCGTGTCGTAGTCTCCCGCGACGACGCCGGTCGTCACGCCCATCGCACCCGCCAGGCCGAAGCCCTGCAGGCAGCGACGCATCCATCCCATTATCGGCATCTAACCCTTCTTCATTACCTGTTAAACCTGGGCGATCCACTTGCGGTGCGTGTGGATCGACATCAAAACTCCGAACCCGGTGAGCAAGGTGACCACCGAGGTACCGCCATAACTGATGAACGGCAGCGGCACGCCCACGACGGGCAAGAGGCCGCTGACCATGCCGATGTTGACGAAGACATAGACGAAGAAGGTCATGGTCACGCCGCCGGCGAGCAACTTGCCGAACAACGTCTGGGCCTGCACCGTGATGGTGAGGCCGCGACCGATGAGCAGCAGATAGAGCACCAGCAGCAGGCAGACGCCGACCATGCCGAACTCTTCGCCGAGGACGGCAATGATAAAGTCCGTGTGACTTTCCGGCAAAAAATCCAGATGAGACTGGGTACCCAGCAGCCAACCCTTGCCGAACACCCCGCCCGAGCCGATGGCCGCCTTGGACTGGATGATGTTCCAACCGGCGCCCAGCGGGTCCATCTCCGGATCGAGGAAGGTCAGCACCCGGCGCTTCTGGTAGTCGTGCAGCACGAAGAACCACATGGCCACCGCCATGGGCACCGCGGCGCTCACCGCACCGATCAGCCAGCGCCACTGCAGGCCGCCGACGAACAGCACGAAGCCGCCCGAGGCCAGCACCAGCATGGCGGTACCGAGGTCGGGCTGGTCGAGGATCAGCACGAAGGGCACCACCACCAGCGACAGGCTGATCAGGCTGTGCTTGAAGTTCGGCGGCAGGCTGCGCTTGGACAGGTACCAGGCCATCATCATGGGCATCAGCAGCTTCATGAATTCCGACGGCTGGAAGCGGATCACCCCGGGGATGTTGATCCAGCGGGTCGCGCCCATGGCGTTGTGGCCCATGACGTCCACCACCACCAGCAGGGCCACGCCGACCACGTAGCCCAGCGGCACCCAGCGGGCCATGAAACGGGGTTCGAGCTGGGCGACGATGGCCATGGCCACCAGGCCGAGGCCGAAGGAGCTGGCCTGCTTGAACAGCAGGTCGAGGTTGCGGCCGCCCGCCGAATAGAGCACGAACAGCCCGGTCGCCCCCAACATCAGCAGCAGGATCAGCAAGGGGCCATCGATGTGCAGGCGTTGCAGCAGCGTGGCGCGCCGCTTCATCACGTCCCCTTCGGGGATGGTGCGATCGAAGTTGGGAGCGAGACTCATGGCTGCACCTTGGTCGCGGAGGCGGTGGCACCGGCGGTGCCGGGCTTGGCGTACTCGGCCTTGAGGTGACCCTGCTCGTCCAGCAACCAGGCGTCGAGCACCTGGCGCGCGACCGGGCCGGCCACGGCGCCACCCGATTCGCCGTTCTCCACCATGACCGCCACGGCGATCTGCGGATTGTCCACCGGGGCGAAAGCGACGAACAGGGCGTGGTCGCGGTGGCGTTCCTTGAGCGCGGCCGAGTTGTACTTCTCGTTCTGGCGAATGGCGACCACCTGAGCGGTACCACTCTTGCCGGCGATGCGGTACTGGGCGCCGACGTTGAGCTTGTGGGCGGTGCCGCGGGGATTCTGCACCACCATTTCCATGCCGTGGATGGCCCTATCCCAGTAGCTCGGGTCCTTGAGGTCGATGTCGGGCATGGGATTGCTGTCCACCGGCGGCTGGCCGTCCAGGGTCTTGGCCAGGTGCGGACGTATCCATTGGCCATGGTTGGCGATCAACGAGGTGACCTGGGCCAGTTGCAGCGGAGTCACCTGCATGTAGCCCTGGCCGATACCGAGGATCAGCGTCTCGCCGGGAAACCAGGCCTGGCGGCGGGTGGCGCGCTTCCACTGCCGGGAAGGCATGAGGCCCGGCGCCTCCTCGAACATGTCCAGGGCGACCTTCTGCCCGAGGCCGAACTTGCCCATGTATTCCGACAGGCGATCGATGCCGATCTTGTGGGCGAGGTCGTAGAAGTAGGTGTCGTTGGACCTCATCAAGGCCATGTCCATGTCCACGTAGCCGTCGCCGCCGTGGTTCCAGTTGCGGTACTTGTGATCGTAGTTGGGCAGCTCGTAGTAGCCCGGGTCGAAGACCTTCGCCTGGGGCGTAGTGGCGCCACTGTCCAGGCCGGCGATGGCCACCGCCGGCTTGATGGTCGAGCCGGGCGGATAGAGGCCGCGCAGCACCCGGTTGTAGAGCGGGCGATCAATGGAGTCGCGCAGCTCGGAATATTCCTTGAAGCTGATGCCGGTGACGAAGGGATTGGGGTCGTAGCTCGGCTGGCTGACCATGGCCAGCACCTCGCCGGTCCTGGGCTGGATGGCGACGATGGCGCCCCGGCGGCCGCCCAGGGCGGCCTCGGCGGCGGCCTGCAGGCGCGAATCTATGGTCAGGACGATGTCCTTGCCCGGCTTGGGATCGGTGCGGTTGAGCACCCGCAGCACCCGCCCACGGGCGTTGGTCTCGACCTCTTCGTAGCCCACCTCGCCGTGCAGCTCGGGCTCGTAGAAGCGCTCCACGCCGGTCTTGCCGATGTGGTGGGTGCCGCTGTAGTTCACCGGATCCAGGCGCTTGAGTTCCTGCTCGTTGATCCGGCCGACGTAGCCCACCGAATGGGCGAAGTGCTCGCCCATGGGATAGTGGCGCACCAGCTGCGCGGTCACCTCGACCCCGGGCAGGCGGAACTGGTTGACGGCGATCTTGGCGATCTGCTCCTCGGTCAGTTCGAACAGCACCGGCACCGGCTCGAAGGGGCGCCGGCCCTGCTTCATGCGCTTCTCGAACAGCTCGCGGTCTTCCTCGGTCAGCCCCAGCACCTGCACCAGGGTGTCCAGGGTCTGGCGCCAGTCGTCGGCGCGCTCGCGGGTGATGGTCAGGCTGAAGCTGGGCCGGTTGTCGGCGATGATGATGCCGTTGCGGTCGTAGATCAGCCCGCGGGTGGGCGGGATCGGCTGAACGTGGACGCGGTTGTTTTCCGACAGGGTCGAATGGTAGTCGTGCTGGATGACCTGCAGGTAGTACATGCGCGCCACCAATACGCAGGCGAGCACGAGAAACACCGCCGCACCGACCGTCACGCGGGCGCGGACGAGCTGGGCGTCTTTCTCGTGGTCCTTGAGGCGTATGGGTTGCGACATCGCAGGTATGGACTATTTGTGATACGGATGGCCGGCCAGCACGGTCCAGGCGCGATAGAGCTGCTCGCCGACGAGGATGCGCACCAGCGGATGCGGCAGGGTCAACGGCGACAGCGACCAGCGCTGCTCACTGCGCGCCTGCACCTCGGGGGCGAGACCCTCGGGGCCGCCGACCATGAGGTTGACGGTGCGGGCTTCCAGGCGCCACTGCTGGAGTGTTTCAGCCAGTTGCTCGGTGCTCCAGGGCTTGCCGGTGACCTCCAGGGTCACCACGCGCTCGCCCGGCTGCACCTTGGCCAGCATGGCCTCACCCTCCTGGCGGATCAGCCGGGCGACGTCGGCGTTCTTGCCGCGGGTCTGCAACGGGATCTCGACGAGCTCCAGCGGCAGCTCCGGCGGCAGGCGCTTGACGTACTCGTGCCAGCCCTCCTCGACCCAGCGCGGCATGCGCGAGCCGACGGCGATGAGACGCAGGCGCACGGGCGTTATTCGCCGTGAGCGGCGCGGCTCTGCTCGGCACCGCGCCAGAGGCGCTCGAGGTCATAGAACTCGCGGGTGGTCGGCAGCATGACATGGACGACCACGTCGCCCAGATCCAGCAGGGCCCATTCGCCGCCTTCCAGGCCTTCGCTGCCCAGCGGGCGCACGCCCTGCTGCTTGACCTTCTCCAGCACGTTGTCGGCCAGCGACTTGACGTGGCGGCTGGAAGTGCCGCTGGCGATGACCATGATGTCGGTCACGCTGGTCTTCTCGCGCACGTCCAGGGAGATGATGTCCTGGGCCTTCATGTCTTCCAGGGCGGCGATGGCCACCTGGACGAGTTGTTCGCTTTGCATGGTGTAGCTCTTACCTCGGTTCGGAGGACGCCGGATAGAGTCCGTGCGTCCGGATGTAGTCAAGCACGGCATCGGGCACCAGGAAGCGGATGGACTTCCCGGTGGCCAGGAGGCCGCGGATCTGGGTAGCGGACACCGCGAGCGGGTTCTGCCAGATGAAGGTGATCTGCCCGCCCGGCCCCTTGAGGGCCTGGGGATCGGGCTGACTGCGCGCCGCCAGGAAATCTCGCAGTTCCTGACAGGGCTCGCTGTCGGCATCGGGCCGTTGCAGGACCAGGATGTGACACAGCTCCAGCAGCTCACGCCAGCGATGCCAGGTCGGCAAGCCGCAAAAGGCATCCCAACCGAGCATGAGCAGCAGCTGCACCTCATCGCCGAGTTCGGCGCGCAGGCTTTCCAGGGTCTCTATGGTATAGGAGTGGCGCGTCCGGCGCAGTTCCCGGTCATCGACCACCAGCGGCGCGCTGTCCGCCACCGCCAGCCGGACCATCGCCAGCCGGTCCTCGGCCGCGACGCTGGGCGCCTCGCGATGCGGCGGCCGGGCACTGGGAATCAGCCGCAGTTCGTCCAGCGCCAGAGCCTCGGCCACCTCCAGCGCAGCGCGCAGGTGGCCGATGTGCACGGGATCGAAGGTACCGCCGAACAGACCGATGCGGGTGGGCAGGCTGCTCATCAGCTACGGACGTGACCGTCGCCGAAGACCACGTACTTCTCGCTGGTCAGCCCTTCCAGGCCCACCGGCCCACGGGCGTGCAGCTTGTCGGTGGAGATGCCGATCTCGGCGCCGAGGCCGTATTCGAAGCCGTCGGCGAAGCGGGTAGAGGCATTGACCATCACCGACGCCGAGTCGACCTCGGTGAGGAAGCGTCGGGCATCGCTGAAGTTCTCGGTGACGATGGCGTCGGTGTGCTGCGAGCCATAGGCGTTGATGTGCTCGATGGCCGCCTCGAGGCCATCCACTACCCGGATGGACAGGATCGGCGCGTTGTACTCGGTGCGCCAATCCTCCTCGGTGGCGAGCAGGACGTCAGCACCGAGCAGCGCCCGGGTCCGTTCGCAACCGCGCAGTTCCACCTGCTTGTCGCGATAGATGGCGGCCAGGGGCGGCAGCACCCGCTCGGCGATGGCGGCATGCACCAGCAACGTCTCCATGGTGTTGCAGGGTGCGTAGCGCTGGGTCTTGGCGTTGTCGGCGATGCGGATGGCCTTGTCGACGTCGGCGGCGCGGTCGATATAGACGTGGCAGATACCGTCCAGGTGCTTGATCACCGGGACGCGGGCATCGCGGCTGATGCGTTCGATCAGGCTCTTGCCACCGCGCGGCACGATGACGTCCACGTATTCCGGCATGGTGATCAGCGCACCGACAGCGGCCCGGTCGGTGGTCTCCACCACCTGGACCAGTTCGGCCGGCAGATCGGCTTCGGCCAGGCCAGCCTGGATGCAGGCCGCGATGGCCTGGTTGGAATGGATGGCCTCGGAGCCGCCGCGCAGGATGGTGGCGTTGCCGGATTTCAGGCAGAGGCTGGCGGCATCGATGGTCACGTTGGGCCGCGACTCGTAGATGATGCCGATGACGCCCAGCGGTACGCGCATCTTGCCCAGCTGGATGCCCGAGGGCACGTATCTCATGTCGCGGATCTCGCCGATGGGATCGGGCAGCGTCGCGACCTGGCGCAGGCCCTCGATCATGTCGTCGATACGCTTGGGCGTCAGCGCCAGGCGATCGAGCATGGCCGGCTCCAGGCCATTGGCCCGGGCGGCACTCAGATCCTGCTCGTTGGCGGCGCTCAATTCGGCGCGACGGGCGTCCAGGGCAGCGGCGGCGGCCAGCAGGGCACGGTTCTTCTGGGCGGTGCTGGCCCGGGCGGCAACCCGCGACGCGGCACGCGCTGCCTGGCCAAGACGGGTCATGTAGGCGGAGACGGACTCGGTCATGGTCGGCGGCCTGCGAAAGACGATGGGAAAGCTGTGCAGTATAGCGTCGCCACGTCCCGGGCGGCCAGCGCGGAGGGCCCTTGGATATGGTATTGCGATTTCGATTCGGTTGACTCGCCACGGCCTGTCGGGAATCATCCGCGGCTAGATTTGCCGTTCAGCTTGCGTTCAGCTATTCCCCAGTAGCCGGAACCGTTCCAGCCCTGCGTCGACCGGGCGCTGCAGCGACGCCCAATAGCCTTCACGGAAAGAACCATGCCCAAGCACCTCACACTGTCCCTCGGCTTGCTCGCCCTGCTGATCCACGCCGAAGCCACCTGGGCAGCCGCTGCCGATGTGCCGCCGACCGCCGCTGCCGTGCAGGCCCTGGAAGCCCAGTTGAAGAAGACGCCCCAGGACCCGGATGCCCTGGGCAAGTTGGGCAGCGCCCGCCTGGCGCAGAAGCGCTATGCCGATGCCGAGCGCCTGCTCACCCAGGCCGTCCAGAAAGGCGGCAAGACCTGGCAGCCGGCCCTGGACGAGGCCCGCTACCACCACCTGCTGGAGCGCGCCCATGCCGCCGAGGCCAAGCGCGACCTGGACGAGGCACGCGACTTCAGCGTCGAGGCCATTCGCCTCAAGCCCGAGGCGGTCGAGGCGCAGCTGTTCCTCGCCGGGATCCAGAGCCAGAAGCGCCAATGGGACCTGGCCGAGGCCACCTATCGCCAGGTGCTGATGCGCGAACCGGCCAACGTCGACGCCTACTACGGTCGCATCGCCGCGCTCAACGAGTTGGGTCGCACCGAAGAGGCCATGCAGCTGACCAAGAACCTGCAGCCGAGCGCCCAGACCCAGGTCAAGGGCCTGGATCGCCTGCGCGCCGGCCAGGCCATGCAGGAGGCCGAGGCCGCCGAGGCCCGCGGCGACCTGCAGGGCGCCTCGCGCCTACTGGAACAGGCACGCAAGGAAGCGCCGGACGACCCCTGGCTGCGCCTCGCCCAGGCCCGCCTGGAGGTTCGCCAGGGCCGTCCGCGCGCTGCGCGCGACCTGGTGGACAGCCTGGTCAAGGATGGCGCCCAGCGCCCCGAGGTACTCTACGCCAGCGCCCTGCTGTCCAACGAGCTGGGTGAATACCAGCGGGCCATGCAGACCCTGATGCGCATCCCCCAGGCGCAGCGTTCGCCCGACATGAACGCCCTAGCCGCGCGCATCACCTTCAACGAACAGCTGGCCGAAACCTTGGCCCTGGCCAAGCAGGGTCGGCGCGAAGAGGCCCGCAGCCTGATGCAGCGTCTGGAAGCCCGCGCCGGTCGCAACCCCGACCTGATCGGCGACCTGGCCGAGGCCTTCGCCACCGCTGGCGATCCCGAACACGGCCTGGAACTGCTCAAGCCGCTGATCAGCGGCGATACCCGTCCGGCTCCGGCCATGCAGCTGCACTACGCCAGCATCCAGCTGCAGATGAATCAGGACCAGACCGTGGGCAACGTGCTGCGCGACCTGCAGGGCGTGGTCCTCGACAGCGGCGAGAAGCAGCAGTACGACGACCTGCTCGCCCGCTACCGCATCCGCCAGGCCGACCGCCTCACCGATCAGGGCAAACTGGCCGCCGCCTACGACACCCTGGCCCCGGCACTCAAGGCCCGGCCCGACGACAAGGCCGCCCAGGCGGCGCTGGCGCGCATGTACCTGGCCAGCGGCGACACCCAGAAGGCCCGTCAGCTCTATCGCGACGTCTTGAGCGACAACCCCAAGGACGCCGAACTCTACCTGGGTGCCGCCGAGATCGCCGCCAAGTCGCAGGACAGCGTCACCGCGCGCCAGTACCTGGACCGGGCGGTCAAGCTCGGCCAGAGCGATCCGCAGGTGCTGCGCCGCGCCGCTCTGCTCTATCGCGACATCGGCATGGCCGGCACCGCGACCAGCCTGCTGGAGCAGGTGGTCCAGGTGGAGCGCAAGGATCGTGAGTCCGCCGCCCGTGCCGCCGGCGCCAGCGACAACCCCTTTGCCGCCCTGCCCGGCCAGACCCGCAGCGATGACGCCCTGACCGCCGTCCCGGCCGCCGTTGGTGGCAATGCAGGTAGCGCCGACTACGCCTGGAGCGATCCGCTGCAGGCCCAGAAGGCCGCCGACAACCCCTTCAGCGATCTGTCCGTGGTGCCCACCAGCAGCCTGTCGAGCAGCCTGGCCACCGAGCAGATCCTCGGCCAGCTGCAGCGCGAGCGCAGCATCCGCATCACCCAGGGCCTGAACGTGCGCAGCTACGACCCCAGTGGCAGCTCGCGCCAGACCACCGTCAGCGCGCCCCTGGAAATTTCCTTCCCGGCTGGCGACCAGCGCCTGGCCGTGCGCGTCACCCCGACCCGCATCAACGACAGCAGCAGCGACGGCAGCCAGAAGGAAAACGGCGTAGCGGCGTCCATCGCCGTGGAAGACGCCGGTCGCGGCCTGAAGGGCGACATCGGCGTCTCGCCGGTGGGCCTGAGATACAGCACCGTGGTCGGCGGCGCGACCCTGGAGCGGCCGCTCGGCAGCCTGAGCGAGAACCTGCTCTATGCCCTGAGCGTATCGCGTCGTTCGGTGACGGATTCGCTGGCCTCCTACGGCGGCATCCGCGATCCACGCACCGGCCAGGAGTGGGGTGGCGTCACCGCCAACGGCGGCCTGGCCCGCCTGCGTTATGATGACGGCCGCTACGGCTCCTACATCTACGGCGCGGCCCATCGCCTGACCGGCCACGACGTCAAGGACAACGACCGCTTCGAGATCGGCACCGGCGTCTACTACTACCTGCGCAACGGTCCGGACAGCCTGTTCACCGTGGGCCTGTCGGCCACGGCGATCGGCTACGACAACAACCAGAACCACCTGACCTACGGCCACGGCGGCTACTTCAGCCCGCAGCGCTACTTCGCCATCGGCGTACCCCTGGTGTGGGCGCAGCGCGGCGATCTCTGGGCCTACCAAGTGCAGGGCATGCTGGGCGTGCAGACCATTCGCCAGGACGCTGCCGATCGCTACCCCGACGATGCGGCGCTGCAGGCCGCGGCGGAAGCCGCGGGCGAAGGCCAGTACGGCAGCAAGAGCAAGACCGGTGTGGCCTACAGCCTTTCGGCCAATGGCGAGTACCGCCTCAGCGGGCAGTTCGCCCTGGGCGGACGCCTGGGCATGGACAACGCCCAGGACGAGCGCGACGTCAACGGCAACCTCTACCTGCGCTACTTCTTCGAAGAGCAGGAGGGCCGACCGCAACTCTTGCGTCCGCAACCCTACCGGTCGCGCGACGAAGAGTAAGGACAAAGGCCCGCGCAAGCGGGCTTTTTTCTTACCCCTTGGCACCGCACCTATCGCTGCGGAAACGACCGCCCATCCCCGCGTTCGTCGCCCCTGCAACCGCCGCCTCTGCAAACCGCGCCTTTCGTCCGAACCGCAGCGGTGGTGGCGTTGACGCCCCCGCTATGCCCACTAACCATTCCTATCGAAACGGCTGAACGAGGCGTTGTTCCGTTCGCTCCGCTTCGATGCCCGTATAAGCATATTTCATTGGTAGGTCACGAAGTCCGCGTGACAGTATTCGCAAAAATGACACCTAGTGGCGTTTAGCCATTAATTTGACGCCAAACAGCTGCCCCAGACCCCTCGACCTTCCGGAATCAGCCATGGTCCGTTCGCTGGATATTGCCAATCTGTTCCGCTCCTTCGGCGGTGATCCGCAGCGCTACCAGGAGTTCGAGGCGCCGGAAGCGCAGCTGCATGAGACGGTCCCGCCGGCTGCACCGCTGCCGCAGCTGGCCGCACGCGCACCGGTCATCGCGATTGCCGAGCCGGCCATTCAGGCGGAGCCGGGCGAATTACCACCGCTGTCGCGGGAGCTGGCGCAGTTGCACAACAGCCGCCAGGCCAGCCAGGCCGTCGCCGCCCTGGATCAGGCCCTGCATCGGACCCTGCCAGCGCTGAGCGGTCCAGTGCTGGCGCTGACCTCGGCCCGGGGCGGGACCGGAAAGACAGTCATCGCGGCCGGCTTGGCCCAGGCGCTGAGCCGCAGCGGCCAGCCGGTGCTGCTGGTGGAGCTGGACAGTCAGAACGTACTCTCTTCGCTGTTGCTGCAGGAAGCCTCGTCCACCACCGGCTCGACCAGGGCACCGCTCTCCATCTGTCTGGCGGTGGACGACCGCCTGCGCCTGACGCCCTTCGGCACCCCCGACGACCTCGACCTGCAGGCCCTGGAGCAGGCGCTGACCACCGACGGCCAGTGGCTGAGCCGACGCCTGCAGGCGCTCGAGGTGCCGGCCGACACCCTGGTGATCCTCGATTGCCCCACGGGCTCGACGCCCCTGAGTCGCCAGGCCCTGGCCCTGGCCACCCGGGTTCTCGGGGTGACGACCGCGGATGCGACCGGCTATGCCAGTCTGCCGCGTCTCGAACGCCAATGGCAGCGTTGCGCCGCTCAGGTCAAGCCGCTGCATCTGCTCAACCGGGTCGACCCTGACCGCCCCCTGAGTCAAGACATCGCCGCCATCGTGGCACACGCCTGGGGCGAGCGCCTGCTGGGCGTATTGCCGGAAAGTCCCGAACTGGAGCAGGCCCTGGCGCTAGGCCAGGGCCTGGCCAGCGTCCAGGACGCCTGGGCGCGCAGCCTCGCCGAACTGGGTCAGGAGTTGCTCGACGAGCTTCGACCGGCCGTCCGTCACGCAGCGCATTCCTAATTATGAGCTTTCTCGACCGGCTGGAGCAGGTTCGCCAGCGCCGCACGGCGCGCGGTGCCGACGCCCCGTACGAGCTGCCCGCGGCGCCGCTGTGGCTGCAACTGCTGGCCTGGACCGCCGCCGCGCTGCTGGGCGCCCTGCTGGTGAGCGTGCCCCTGGCGCTGGCAGAGCAGGCGCTGTTCGCCAGCGGCTGCTTCGTCGCCGCCCTGCTGCTGCGCCGGCTACCCGGACGCCTGCCGGTGATCCTGCTGGTGATGCTGTCGCTGCTGGCCTCGCTGCGTTATCTCTACTGGCGCCTTACGTCCACCCTGGGCTTCGAGACGCCGCTGGAGATGCTGCTCGGCTACGGACTGGTGGCCGCCGAACTCTATGCCCTGGCAGTGCTGGTGTTCGGCTATCTGCAGACAATCTGGCCGTTGCGGCGGTCACCGCTGCCGATGCCGGACGACCCCGCGCAATGGCCGACGGTGGATGTCTTCATCCCCACCTACAACGAAGCCCTGAGCATCGTGAAGCTGTCGATCCTGGCGGCCCAGGCCATCGACTGGCCGCGCGACAAACTACGCGTGCACGTGCTCGACGACGGCCGCCGCGAGGACTTTCGCCACTTCTGCGCCACTGCCGGCGTCTCCTACCTGGTGCGCGAGAACAATGAGCATGCCAAAGCTGGCAATCTCAATGCGGCGCTCAAGGTGACCGACGGCGAATACATCGCCATCTTCGATGCCGACCACGTGCCGACCCGCTCCTTCCTGCAGGTCTGCCTGGGCTGGTTCCTGCGGGATCCGCAGCTGGCCATGCTGCAGACCCCACACTTCTTCTTTTCCCCGGATCCCTTCGAGAAGAACCTCAAGACCTTCCGTACCGTGCCCAACGAGGGGGAGCTGTTCTACGGCCTGGTGCAGGACGGCAACGACCTGTGGAACGCCACCTTCTTCTGCGGCTCCTGCGCGGTGATCCGGCGCTCGATGCTGGAGGAGATCGGCGGGGTGGCCACCGAGACGGTGACCGAGGACGCCCATACCGCGCTCAAGCTCAATCGGCTGGGCTACAACACCGCCTATCTCGGCATTCCGCAGGCGGCCGGCCTCGCCACCGAGAGCCTGTCGCGCCACATCGCCCAGCGCATTCGCTGGGCCCGCGGCATGGCGCAGATCTTCCGCACGGACAACCCGCTGCTGGGCAAGGGCCTCACCTTCGGCCAGCGCCTCTGTTACCTGAATGCCATGCTGCACTTCTTCTACGGGCTGCCACGGCTGGTGTTCCTCACCGCGCCGCTGGCCTACCTGCTGTTCAGCGCCCAGATCTTCCACGCCTCGGCGCTGCTGATCACCTGCTACGTACTGCCCCATGTGCTGCACTCGAACCTGACCAACTCGCGCATCCAGGGCCAGTTCCGCTATTCGTTCTGGAACGAGGTGTACGAGACGGTACTGGCCTGGTACATCCTGCGACCCACGTTGCTGGCGCTGATCAACCCGCGGCTGGGCACGTTCAACGTGACCGACAAGGGCGGCATCATCGCCCGCGACTACTTCGACTGGGAGCTGGGGCGGCCCTACATCGTCCTGCTGCTGCTCAACCTGCTCGGCCTGGTGGTCGGTATCGGGCGGCTGTTCCTCGGCGACCCCGAGGCGGTGACCACGGTCGCCATCAACCTGGCCTGGACGCTGTACAACCTGGTGATCGCCAGCGCCGCCGTGGCGGTGGCCAGCGAGACCCGCCAGGTGCGCGCCGAGCCCCGGGTGAGCGCGACCCTGCCGGTCGAGCTGATCCTCGCCGACGGTACCCGCCTGCCCTGCACCACCCAGGACTTTTCCCAGAGCGGTCTGGGCCTGCGCCTGCCCGAGGGCGTCCAGGTCGCCGAAGGCAGTCCGGTGCACATCGAGCTCACCCGCAACGGCCAGGCGCGCCGCTTCCCCGCCATCGTGGTCTTCAGCCGCAACAACACCGTGGGTACCCGTTTCGCCGACCTCAGCGTCACCGAGCAGCGCGAGCTGGTCCGCATGACCTTTTCCCGTGCCGACCTCTGGGCCGAGGCCTGGGGTAACCACCAGCCGGATTCGCTGCTGGGCTCCTTGCGCGGCGTCGGCCTGATCGGCCTGCGTGGCGTTACCGAACTCAATCGCAACCTCTGGCGCACGAGCCGACGCCTCTGGCGCCAGACGCCCTCCTCTTCCGCCCCCTTGGACCGCCCATGACCGTGTCGCTTCGTCTCCTTCCGCTCCTGCTCACCGCCCTGGGCGCCGCGCCCGCCGTCGCCCTGGACCAGGCCACGCCGCCGGTGGCCATGGCCGGCACCGGTTACGACAACAGCTTCAAGCAACTGGGCGCCGTCTATCCCTTCAACCTGCGGGGGATCGACGGTCGCGACGGGGTCAGCTTCGATATCCGCGCCGACGAAATCGTCAGCGCAGCCAAGGTGACGCTGAACTACACCTATTCGCCGGCGCTGCTGCCGGATCTGTCCCAGCTCAACGTCCTGGTCAACGACGAGGTGGCCGCCAGCATCCCGCTGCCGAAGGAGACCGCCGGCATCCCGCAGACGCGCACGGTGGACATTCCGCCGCGCCTGATCACCGAATTCAATCGCCTGAGCATCCAGCTGGTCGGCCACTACACCATGCAGTGCGAGGATCCGCTGCACTCCAGCCTGTGGGCCAAGGTGAGCAATGCCAGCCGCCTGGAAGTCCAGGTCACCCGCCTGGATCTGACACCGGACCTGGCGCGCCTGCCGCAACCCTTCTTCGACCGCCGCGATGCCCGCCCCCTGGAGTTGCCCTTCGTGATCGCCGGGACGCCGGACGATGGCACCCTGGAAGCCGCCGGCACCCTGTCCTCCTGGTTCAGCGCCCTGGCCAGCTATCGCGGCGCCCGCTTCCCCAGCAGCCAGACCGCGCTGCCGGCCAAGGGTAATGCGGTGGTACTGGTGACCAGCGAAGAACGCGCCAAGACCCTCGGCCTGAGCCTGCCGGCCCCGACGGGGGCGCGGGTGGACATCCTGGTCAACCCCTTCGATCCCCAGGGCCAGTTGCTGGTGATCTCCGGTCGCGACGCCGGCGAACTCAAGCGCGCGGCGGCCGCCGTGGCCCTCGGCCACCAGACGCTGTCCGGTCCGGGCATGGCCATCGATGGCCTGCAGACCCTGCAGCCGCGCCAGCCCTACGATGCCCCCAACTGGCTGCCGAGCGATCGTCCGGTGCGCCTGGGCGAACTGGCGACGCCCAAGCAGCTGGCCGTCTCCGGCTACGATCCGGGTACCGTGACCGTCCCGCTGCGCCTGCCGCCGGACCTGTTCCTCTGGCGCAACGACGGCCTGCCGCTGCACCTCAAGTACCGCTATACGCCGCAGCCGGTGTCGACCAATTCCTCGCTGCTGGTGAGTTTCAACGACCGGTTCGTCCAATCCATCCCGCTGCCCGGCCAAGAGCGCCTGGACAGCGGCCTGCTGGCGCTGATCAAGAACGAGGAACTGCCCCGCGAGGCCGACATTCGCCTGCCCCTGGACGGCGAAGCGCTACAGGCTCGACTACAGTTCCGCTTCATGTACGACTACCTCAAGCAAGGCGAATGCCGCGACGTCATCATCGACAACATGCGCGGCACCCTCGAACCGGACTCCACCCTGGACCTGTCCGGCTATCGACATTTCATCGCCCTGCCCAACCTCGGCGTGTTCAAGGACAGTGGCTTCCCCTTCACCCGCCTGGCGGACCTCAGCGAGACCGCGGTGATCCTGCCGGATGCGCCCACGCCGGCGGAGATCGATGCCTATCTGAACGTGCTCGGTCGCTTCGGCACCTCCACCGGCTATCCCGCCACCGCTGTCACGGTGGCGCGTGCCGCGGCGGTCGATCGACTGGCGGACAAGGACCTGCTGCTGATCGCCAGCGGCACCGACCAGCCGTTGCTGCAACGCTGGGCCGCTCAGTTGCCCGCTGGCTTCGACGGCACCCAGCAACGCTTCGAGGTATCCGATCTGGCCTTCCGCCTGCGCCAATGGTTCAGCTCCGACCGCGAGGCCAGCCTGCAGCGCAGCCGCGCGGCGCTGAGCGCCAGCGGTGGCCTGGCCGGTGCCTACGTGGCCGGCTTCGAATCGCCACTCAAGAGCGGTCGCAGCGTCGTCGCCCTGGTCGCCGCACGCCCCGAGGGGCTGGCGGACATCAGCCGCGCCCTCACCACCCGGGAGGACTACGCCCAGGCCCTGCAAGGCAGTCTGGCCACGGTACGCGGCGAGCAGGTGGAAAGCCTGGTGGCCGACGAGACCTATCACGTCGGCAGTCTCGGCCCGCTGCTCTATGCCCGCTGGCAACTGGCACGCCATCCGCTGCTGATGCTGCTGCTGAGCGCCGTGGGCGTGGCCCTGCTCGCCGGACTGGTCTACGCCGCCCTGCGCGCCCGTGCCCGCCGCCGTCTGGAGCGCTAGCGCATGACCCGCGTACCGCTGCTCGCCACCCTCCTGACCGGCGCCCTGACCCCGGCGCTGGCCCTGGCGCTCGACGAGCCCCAGGCCCTGCTCATCGAACAGGGCCACTTCTGGCAGGCGCGCAAGAACGCATCCCGTGCCCAGGAGACCTGGAACAAGCTGCTTGAGCTGGACGCCCGGCAACCCGAGGCGCTCTACGGTCTCGGGCTGATCGAGGTGCAGGCCGGGCGACTGCCGGCGGCCCAGGGCTATCTGCGCCGCCTTCAGGCCATCACGCCCCTGCCGCAACAGGCCTTGCAACTGGAGCAGGACATCGCCCTGGCCAGCGGCGACAACCCGCAGCGCCTGGTGGACGCACGCCAGTTCGTCAGTGAAGAGAAACCGGTGCAGGCGCTGCCGCTGTACCGTCAGCTGTTCGGCGGGCGGCTGCCCCAGGGCGATCTGGCCAAGGAGTACTACGACATCCTCGCCTACACGCCCAACGGCTGGCAGGAGGCCGGACCGGGCATTGAGCGGTTGCGCAAGCTCGACCCCGACGATCCGGCGCTGATGCTGATCCAGGCCAAGCACCTGGCCCGTTTCCCGGCCAGTCGCAGCCAGGGCATCCAGGCCCTGGCCAGGCTGAGCACGCGCAAGGACGTCGGCGGCGAGGCCAGCGAGTACTGGCGCCAGGCGCTGGTCTGGAGCGGTCCGCCGGGGCCGGCGGAGGCACCGCTGTTCGAAGCCTATCTGCGCCAGCATCCGGATGACGCCGAGTTGCGCGCACAACTGGAGAAGGGGCGCGCCCTGAGCCGCAGCGGCGGACTGGACCCGACACTGGCGCGCGGCATCGAAGCCCTGCGCCGCGGCGATCTGGGCGCAGCCGAGAGTGCCTTCCAGGCGCGTCTCAAGCTGGCGCCGAACGATCCCAACGCCCTCGGTGGCCTGGGTATCGTCCGCCAGCGGCAGGAGCGCTTCGGTGACGCCCAGGAGCTGCTGACCCGTGCCAGTCGCCAGCCCGGGGGTACACGCTGGCAGGCCCCCCTGGCGGAAGTCCGCTACTGGGCACTGCTCGCCCAGGCCCGTAGCGCCCAGCAGGCCAATGACTTCAGCACCGCGCGAGAACGCGCGGAGCAGGCCCTGCGCCTCGATACCAAGCGACCGGAAGCGCCCCTGGCCCTGGCCGGCGTGCAGGCCCAGACCGGCCAATTGGCCGCTGCCGAAGCCGGCTATCGCCGCGTGCTGCAGCAGGACCCCCGCAATCTCGAAGCCCGGCGCGGTTTCATCGACCTGCTCGCCGACAGCGATCGCCCGGCTGAAGCCTTGCGGTTGCTGGACGGCCTCACCCCGGCCGAGCAGGCCAAGCTCGGCAACCTCGAGCGCCTGCAGGCCATCCGCGCCCTGCAGGAAGCTAAGCTGGCCGAGGGTCGTGGCGATCTTGCCGGCGCCCGTCGCGCCCTGGAGAACGCCCGCCGCGCCAACCCGGACGACGTCTGGACCCTGCTCGCCCTGGCTCGGCTCCAGCAGCGCCAGGGCCAGACCCTGGCCGCGCGCCAGACCCTGGACAGCGGGCTGGCCAAGGACCCACAGCGCCCCGAGGCGCTCTATATACGAGCGCTGTTCGCCCTGGAGCAGAACGATCCGGCAGCCGCCCGCGACTATCTGCGCCGTATTCCACCGGCTCAGCGCAGCGCAGCCATGAACACCCTGGCGGCCGATCTCGACTTCGACGCCCAGGTCAGTGCCGCCCGCGACCTGGCCCGCCGGGGCCAGCAGCACGCCGCACGCCGTCAGTTGGCGGAACTGGAATCCCGCGCCGGTCAGCGCGCCGGGGCCCTGGGCGGGCTGGCCGCTGCCTACGCGGAAGCCGGTGACGCCGAGCATGGCCTGCGCCTGCTGCGCGATGTCCTGGCCCGCGAGCGCACGCCCGATCCGGCCCTGCGACTGCAGTATGGCGAGGTGCTGCTGCGCAGCGGCGCCGACGACGAGGTGAACGCCCTGCTGCACGATCTGCAGGACCAGCGCCTCAGCGCAGCCCAGCGCCAGCTCTACGATGACCTACTCTACCGCTACCGCGTCCGCCAGGCCGATCGCCTGCGCGAACGCGGTGACCTGGTCACCGCTTACGACACCCTGGCCCCGGCCCTGGCCCAGCGGCCGGACGATGCGCTGGTCAACACCGCCCTGGCCCGCCTGTACCTGGCCAATGGCGACGCCGCCAAGGCCCTGCAACTCTATGAACCGCTGCTGCGTCGCGATCCCGCCAATCCCCGGCTGCAGCTGGGCGCAGCCGACGCGGCGATCCGCGCGCACCAGGCGGCCTACGCCAAACGCGCGCTCGACCAGGCGGTGAGGCTGGCCGCCGACGATGTCGGGGTGCTGACCGACGCCGCCGGCCTCTACCGGGCGCTCGGTCGCGACGGTCGCGCCACCGAACTGCTGCGCCAGGTGGTCGCCGTGCAGCGTCGTGATGCCGAAACCGCGCGGCCGCTGGCCAGCGCCCCGGCCAACCCCTTCGGTCCGCGGCGCGGCAGCGCCACCTTGGCCAGCCAGGCCATCCCGCCGACCGCCGATCAGTTGCTGGCGGCGGCCAAGGCGGCCCCGGCGGCGGACGTTGCGGTCACGACGAACGATAGCGCCGCCGAGCGTGCCCTCGACGACCTGCTGCAGACCCGTAGCGCCCGGGTCACTCAGGGCCTGACCGTGCGCAGCAACGACAACGAAAGCGGCCTCGGCAAGCTCACCGACGTGGAGGCACCGCTGGAGATCGACTTCCCGCTGGGCGACGTACGCCTGGCGGTCCGGGTGACCCCGGTCAGCCTGACCGCCGGCAGTGTCGGCAGCGCTGCCCGCAATCGCTTCGGCGGCGGTCCGGCGGCCAGCGCGGCGGCGCCCTCGGCCTCACCCGGTAGCCAGAGCGACAGCGGCGTGGGCCTGGCGGTGGCCTTCAGCGATCCGCAACGCGGGCTCAAGGCCGACGTCGGCACCACCCCGCTGGGGTTCCTCCATTCCACCCCGGTGGGCGGGGTGAGCCTGGAGCGGCCCCTGACCGACAACACCCGCTACACCCTGTCGGCCTCGCGGCGCGCGGTGATCGACAGCCTGACCTCCTTCGCCGGCAGCGAAGACGCCCGCACCGGCCAGCAATGGGGCGGCGTGACCGCCAACGGCTTCCGCGGCCAGCTCGGCTACGACGACAGTCAGTTCGGCGCCTATGCGTATGCCTCCTGGTATCGCCTGCTGGGCAACGAGGTCGCCGACAACAGCCGTACCGAGTTGGGCACCGGGCTGTACCGCTATCTGATCAACAGCGAAGACAGCCGCCTGACCCTGGGCCTGTCCCTCACCGGCATCGCCTACGACAACAACCAGGCCTTCTTCACCTACGGCCATGGCGGCTACTTCAGCCCGCAGCGCTTCTATGCCCTGGGCGTGCCCCTGACCTGGTCGCAGCGGACCGACCGCTGGACCTGGCAACTGCGGGGTGCGGTGGGCGTGCAGCGCATCGCCCAGGATGGCGCCGACTTCTACCCGACCGATGCCCGCCTGCAGGCGGCCGCGAGCCAGGCCCTGGGCGCTCCGGCGGTCTACGGCGGCCAGAGCAAGACCAGCCTCGGCTACAGCCTCTATGGCGCCACCGAGTACCAGCTCGGCCGCCAGCTGTTCGTCGGCGGCAACCTCGGCGTCGACAACGGCCGCGACTACCAGCAGCTCAATGGCGGCGTCTATCTGCGCTACACGCTCGAACCCCAGGACCGGTCACTCGCCCTGCCGGTCAGCCCCTATCGTTCCCCCTACGACAACTGATTCACGGAGCTCCCATGGCAGCCAGCCTCCTTACCGGCCTCACCATTCTCATGATCGGCGACAGCCATCTGGCCACCCCCGACTACCTGATCGGCGCCCTGCAGGACAGCCTGGTGCAGCAGGGTGCCAAGGTGCACACCCTGGGTATCTGCGGCACCAACGCCGGCGACTGGCTCAAGGTCACCCCGGGCACCTGCGGCGGTGCCGAGCGGCGCAACGGCGACAAGGCCGTGGTGCTCGGTGGCAAGGCCGCCACCCAGCCGATCAACGAACTGATCGCCGCCGACAAGCCCGACCTGGTGCTGATCGTCATGGGTGACACCATGGCCAGCTACACCAATCCCAGCTTTCCCAAGACCTGGGTCTGGCAGCAGACCACCAGCCTGACCAAAGCCATCGCCGCGACCAAGACCCACTGCGCCTGGGTCGGTCCGGCCTGGGGCACCGAGGGTGGCAAGTACGGCAAGACCTTCGAGCGGGTCAAGCTGATGTCGAGTTTTCTCGCCAGCAACGTCGCCCCTTGCAGCTACATCGATTCCCTGAGCTTCGCCAAACCCGGCCAGTGGGCCACCATCGACGGCCAGCACCTCACCGGTCCGGGCTACAAGGCCTGGAGCGCGTCCATCGTCGACGCCCTGAACAAGCTGTCCGCCGACAAGCTCAAGGGAGCCGCCCAGTGAAGGCCCTGCTGCTGTTCGGCCTGTTGGCGACCGGGTTCGCCCAAGCCGAGGTATCCCTTTACCCCACCGGCCCCAGCGAAGACTCCGCCTTCCTCAGATTCGTCAACGCCGGCAGCGAGCCCCTGACCCTGCTGGCCTCCGGCTCTGCCGCGCGGCTGCAGGTGGAGGCCGCCAAGCCAGTGTCCGACTACCTGACCGTCCCGGCCACCAAGGCCATCAAGGGCGAACTGGTCCAGGGCACGGCCAAGGTCCCGCTGGAGCTGACCGTCGCTGCCGGCGAATTCGCCACCCTGGTGGTACTGCCCGGCTCGCCGCTGGTGCAGCGCGTAGTGCGAGAGCAGCCCGACGACTTCAATGCGCTCAAGGCCTCGCTGGCCTTCTACAGCCTGGACCCGCACTGCGCGACACCCGGGCTACAGGCCGCCGGTCGTAATGCCGACATCTTCAAGGACGTGGCCGACGGCACCCTGCAGCGCCGCAGCCTCAACGCCGTGGCGCTCAAGGTGCAGCTGACCTGCGCCGGCCAGGCCACGGGTGAACCCCTGGACCTGGGCGAACTCAAGGCCGGCGAGCGCTACAGCGTGCTGCTGTTGCCCGGTGCCAAGGGCCCACGACTGCTCGCCGCCCAGGACAGCATCGCCCGCTAAGGACAGCTTCTCGATGGTCTTCGCCTCTCTGGAATTCCTCACCCTCTTCCTGCCGCTGTTTCTGCTGGTCTACGCCCTGGCGCGGCCCGGCGGGCGCAACGGGGTACTGCTGGTAGGCAGCTGGCTGTTCTATGGCTGGCTGAGTCCACTGTTCCTGCTGCTGCACATGGCCCTGGCGCTGCTGGCCTGGGTCGGCGGCTTGCTGGTGGACCGGGCGCAAGAGAGCTCGAAGACCCGGCTACGACTGCTCGCCGGGTTGATCGTGATCAACCTGGCAGTGCTGTGCTGGTACAAGTACGCCAACATCGTCGCCGCCACCTGGAGCCAGGTGCTGGTAACCGCCGGCGCCCTGCCGCTGGACTGGCAGAAGGTCGCCTTGCCGGCCGGGCTGTCCTTCATCGTGCTGCAGGCCATCTCCTACTTGGTGGACGTCCATCGCCACGTGGTGCCGGTGGAGCGCAGCTTCGTCAACTACGCCACCTACATCTCCATGTTCGGCCACTCCATCGCCGGACCGATCATCCGCTACGACTGGGTCCGCCGCGAACTCAACCAGCGCTGGTTCAATCGCGAGAACTTCGCCCTCGGCGCCCGCCGCTTCATGATCGGCCTGTGCATGAAGGTGCTGGTGGCCGACACCCTGTCGCCGCTGGTGGACGTCGCCTTCCATCTCGACCAGCCGTCCTTCGTCGACGCCTGGATCGGCTGCCTGGCCTATTCGCTGCAGCTGTTCTTCGACTTCGCCGGCTACAGCGCCATGGCCATCGGCCTGGGCCTGATGCTGGGCTTCCACTTCCCGGCGAACTTCAACCGGCCCTATCTGGCCCGCAGCATCCAGGACTTCTGGCGGCGCTGGCACCTGTCGCTGTCCAGTTGGCTGCGCGACTACCTCTATATCTCCCTGGGCGGCAACCGCGGCGGTCGCTGGCGGACCTATCGCAATCTCTTCCTGACCATGGCCATCGCCGGCCTCTGGCACGGTGGCGACAGCTGGAACTACCTGCTCTGGGGCATGCTGCACGGCCTGGCGTTGTGCCTGGACCGGCTCTGGGACGAACTTGGCGGCCGCCCGCTGCCGCGCCCCCTGGCCCACGGCCTGACGCTGCTGTTCGTGGCGCTGGCCTGGACGCTGTTCCGCGCGCCGGACTTCGCCACGGCGCTGACGATGTACGCCGGCCAGTTCGGCCTGCACGGTTTCGCCCTGGGCGATGCCCTGGCGGCCACCTTGAGACCGGTGCACGGCCTGGCCGCCCTCCTCGGCGTGGTCTGCGTCGTCGCCCCGCTGTGGCAGCCGCGGATCGAAGCGCGATTGCCCGGCAGTGCCCTGCTCCGCGGCCTCGGCGCCGGCTGGCCGGTGGCCGGCTTCCTGCTCTGCTTCGCGCTGATCGCCAGCCGCGAAGCCGTGCCCTTCCTCTACTTCCAATTCTGAGGCCGCCGTCATGAGCGCTCCCGCCCTGCCGCCCTCGCCCGCGCCCAAGCCGCCCAGCGCCACCAGCACCCGCCTGGCGCCCCTGGCAGGGATGGTCTTCGCCCTGTTCCTGGCCATCGGCCTCGCCTCCTGCGCCTGGGCCCTGTTCACCGACCGGCTCTCGCTGTGGCCCGAGCACCTGGATCGCCACGCCCTGCTCGAAGGCGAGATCACCCACCACATCGCCAAGGAACTGGCCAAGGCACCGCTGCCCGAGGTCGCTGCCCGCCTGGAACGGGGCGCCAGTTGGCTGCTGCTCGGCGACACCGGTCCGCGGGTGCGCCAGGGCTGCCCTGGCTGGTTGTTCCTCGCCGAGGAATTCGAAGTCCACCGTCATGCCCAGGCCAACGCCCAGGCGCGCGCCCGGACCGTGACCGAGCTGCAGCGTCAGCTCGCCGCCCGCCACATTCGCCTGCTGGTCGCCGTGGTGCCGGACAAGAGCCGCATCGCCGCCGACCAGCTGTGCGGCCTGCGCCGGCCGGCCGCCTTCGCCAGCCGCATCAGCGACTGGACCCGCCTGCTCGCCGCAGCCCAGGTGCCGGTGCTCGACCTCACCCCGGTGCTCACGCCGCTCGGCAGCGGCGCCTTCCTGCGCACCGACACCCACTGGAACGAAGCGGGTGCCGACGCCGCTGCCCACGCCTTGGCTGCGCAGATACAGGCCCTACCCTTCCAGGCCACGCCGGCCCGGGAGTTCAGCCGCACCCCCTTGCCTCCGGCACCGCGCCCCGGCGACCTGGTGCGGCTGGCCGGATTGGACTGGCTACCACCCCGCCTGCAGCCGCTGCCCGAGTTGCTGTCCCTGACCCAGGTGGACAGCCGCGCCGCGGCCACCGCCAGCGACGACCTCTTCGGCGATGGCGACCTGCCCAACCTGGCGCTGGTCGGCACCTCCTTCTCGCGCAATTCCAATTTCCTGCCCTTCCTCGAACAGGCCCTGGGCGCCAGTATCGGCCGCTTCGCCAAGGACGGCGGGCACTTCGCCGGTGCCGCCCGCGACTACTTCGCCAGTCCCGCGTTTCGACAAACCCCGCCACAGTTATTGGTCTGGGAAATTCCCGAACGCGATTTACAATCCCCCGGCCCCGAGGCGTTACGTCTCGATCCGCGTCCTTGAGGCAACCAAAGGCAACTCCTGCCGGTCTGAGGACGCGAACCCCGGACCCCAGGAAGCCTTTCGATGACGGAACTGCTCGCCGGCCTGACCCAGTGGATCAACCAGCATCATCAATGGCTGGGCACGGCCATCTTCATCATCTCCTTTCTCGAGTGCCTGGCCCTGGCCGGCCTGGTGGTGCCCGGCACGGTGGTGCTCTTCGCCGTGGCCATCGCCGCCGGTAATGGTGCGCTGGGGCTGTTCGACACCCTGCTGCTGGGCTTCCTCGGCGGTATCCTCGGCGATGCCGTCTCCTATTTCATCGGCCGCCGCTTCCACCAGGGCATCCGCGCCCTGCCGGGCCTACGCACCCATCCGGAGTGGATCGGCTCGGCCGAAGGCTTCATCCACAGGTATGGCGTGGCCAGCCTGCTGGTCGGGCGTTTCATCGGTCCGCTACGGCCGCTGCTGCCGCTGATCGCCGGCATGCTCGACATGCCGCTGGTGAAGTTCGTCAGCGTCAGCCTGGTGGCTGCCGCCGGCTGGTCCATCGCCTACCTCGGCCCGGGCTGGGTGACCGGCGCCGCCTTCCGCCTGCCCCTGCCGGACGGCTTCTGGCAGCAGGCGGGCATCATCCTCGGCGGCGTCGCGGTGCTGGTGGCGGTCATCGCCCACGGCGCCTGGCGCGAGCGCGCCGGCACCACCCTGCTCAGCGGTGCCCTCTGCCTGGCCGGCCTGCTGGCGCTGCTGTTCGGCTGGCACCAGTTGCGCGCCTTCGACGAAGGCCTGATGGCACTGGTCCAGGAGCACCGCGAGAGCTGGCTCAATGGGGTCGCCGTGGTCATCACCCGGCTGGGCGACTTCCGTACCCAACTGATCGCCGCCGCGCTGCTGATCCTGGTGCTCGCCGCCTTCCGCCAGTGGCGCCCGCTGCTGTTCGCCCTGGGCACCACCCTGGGGACCGCGCTGGCCAACGGTCAGTTGAAGAACCTGCTGGCCCGCGCCCGACCGGACGTCCTCGCCGAGCCCCTGACCACCTACAGCCTGCCCAGCGGCCACAGTTCGGCCTCCTTCGCCTTCTTCCTCACCCTGGGCATCCTCGTCGGCCGTCGCTACGGACCGCGCGGGCGCCTGGCCTGGCTGGTGATCGTCACCCTGCCAGCGGTGCTCATCGCCCTGAGCCGTGTCTATCTGGGCGTGCACTGGCCCACCGACATCCTCGCCGGGGCCCTGCTCGCCGGTGGTTTCTGCGGTCTGAGCCTGGCGGTGCTGCAGAAGACCGGCGGCAATCGCCTGGAGCCCGTGCCCTCCCGTTTCTGGCTGGTGCTGCTGCCATTGATCCTGCTGCTCTTCGTGTTCGCCGCCGGCTGGGCGCTGCCGGACGCCATCGAGCGCTACGCCCCGAGAGCCTGAACACGCCCGGGCCGCTAAAAAAATGCGGACCGCTGCTGCAGTTGCGCTGCGCCCGTGGTCAGAACGCCTGGAAAGAGAGCCGTATCAGGGGAGTGGGAGAGATGGCAACGCAGCTTGCCGACTGGAACGAGGTGGACTTTCTCGCCGGAGGCGGCGAGATGGGCGCACGACTGCGCACCTACGACTGGTCCGAATCGCCCCTGGGACCGCCGTCCCTGTGGCCGCAATCCCTCAGGTCCGCGCTGAGCATCTGCCTCAACTCGAGCTTTCCCACGGCCATCTACTGGGGCCCCGACCTCCTACTGCTGTACAACGATGCCTGGGCACCCATCCCCGCCGAGCGCCACCCCTGGGCGCTCGGTCGTCCGGCGCGAGAGGTCTGGCAGGATATCTGGCCAGTGGTCGGGCCGCAGTTCGCCCAGGTGATGACCACAGGCCAAGGCTTTTCCGTCTTCGACCAGATGTTGCCGATGGCGCGCCAAGGTGTGGTCAGCGAGACCTACTGGAACTACAGCTTCACCGCGATCCGTGGCGAAGGGGGCGAGATCGCCGGCATCTTCAACCAGGGCCACGAGACCACCCAACGGATCCTCGACGAACGCCACCGCGCTGCCGAGGCCGCACGCCAGCGACGCATGTTCGAGCAGGCACCCGGCTTCGTCGCCATCGTCCGCGGTCCGGAACATGTCTTCGACTTCGTCAACGTCGCCTATCGCCGGCTGTTCGGCGAACGTACCTTCGAAGGGCATGCGGTCCGCCAGGTCTTTCCCGAATTGCGTGACCAGGGTTACTTCGAGTGGCTCGATCAGGTCTACCGTAGCGGTCGACGCTTCGTCGCCGAGCGCACCCCGCTGCGGCTGGAGCGCGTAGGCGAACCGGCGCGGACCCTCTACTTGGATTTCATCTACGAGCCCCTGACAGACGAGGCCGGCCAGGTGATCGGCATCTTCTGCCAGGGACAGGACGTCACCGAGGCCCACCTGGCCCAGGCCGCGCTGGAGGCCAGCGAGCGGCGGTTCCGCACCGCCCTGGAGATCGAGACGGTGGGCGCCCTCTGCTTCGATCCCGCCGGCCGCCTGATCGATGCCAACGACGCCTTCCTGCGCATGAGCGGTCACGATCACGACGACCTGCGCGCCGGCCGCATCGCCTGGCCCGCCCCCTACCTGCGCCGCGATGGTGACCAGCTGCCACCCGCGGAGCGTAGTTACCAACGACGCGACGGCACCACCGGCTGGGCACTGGTCGCGGCCAAGCGCCTGCCCGATGGCAGCGCCTTCGAATTCATCGTCGACATCAGTGATCGCAAGCACGCCGAGGCGGAGCTGCGCGAAGAGACCCGGACCCTAGAAGCGCTCAAGCGCATCGATACCGAACTGGCCGCGCAACTCGATCTCGCCCACCTGGTGCAGACGGTGACCGACGCGGGCGTCGAACTCACCGGGGCGGGTGTCGGCGCCTATTTCAACCACCAGGCCGATGAGAACTGCAGCGGCCTGCAACGTCTCACCCTGTCGGGTGCCGAACGCGCGTCTTTCGAACGTCTCGATCAGTCCCATGCCAGGGCACTGTTCGCACCTACGGTGCGTGACGAGGGCGTGGTGCGCTGCGACGACCTCGCCAGCGACTCCTACCGTGCAGCATCGGCACCCCCGCCCGGCTTGCCGCCCGTGCGCAGCTACCTCGCGGTCGCCGTGGTGGCACGCAACGGCAACGTGCTCGGCGGACTGTTCTTCGGCCATCCCGAACCGGCGCGCTTCACGCCGCGTCATGAACGCCTGATGGCGGCGCTCGCCGCCCGCGCGGCCATCGCCATCGAGCAGGCGCAACTGTTCCAGGCGGTGCGCACCGCCAACGAGACCCTCGAACAGCGGGTCGCCGAGCGCACCGCCGAGTTGACCCAGGCCCAACAAGCCCTGCACCAGGCCCAGAAGATGGAAGCCATCGGCCAATTGACCGGCGGCATCGCCCATGACTTCAACAACCTGCTGGCCGGCATCATCGGCAGCCTGGAGCTGATTGAGCGTCGCCTGCAGCAGCATCGCACCGATCAGCTCGACCGTCTGCTCAGCGGTGCCCAGGCCTACGCCGAACGCGCCGCCTCCCTGACCCAGCGCCTGCTGGCCTTCTCCCGACGGCAGACGCTGGAGGCCAGGTCCACCGACGTCAACGAGCTGATGCTGGCCATGGAGGAGCTGATCCGCCGTAGCGTCGGGCCGGCCATAGATGTCCAGGCACTTCCGGCGTCCGACCTGTGGCCTTCGGTGATCGATGCGGTGCAATTGGAGAGCGCTCTGCTCAACCTGGCGATCAACGCCCGGGATGCCATGCCCCAGGGCGGGCAGCTACTGCTGGCCACGGCCAACCTGCCGCAGAGCGCCCCGGAACGGCCAGAGGGCTTGCCAGCAGGGGATTATGTAAGGGTACAGGTGAGAGATACCGGTACGGGCATACCAGCGGAAATCCGCGAAAGGATCTTCGACCCCTTCTTCACCACCAAGCCGCCGGGTCAGGGCACGGGGCTGGGGTTATCGATGGTGCACGGCTTCGTGCACCAGTCGGGCGGCCAGATCCAGGTGGACACCACACCCGGCGTCGGCACCTGCATCTCGCTCTATCTGCCGCGGGCTCCCGAAGAAGCCGGCAACGAGGCCTGACCGACGTCCACTGGACGCCGGTGAGCCGGTCTCACAGACCGGTGCCGTGGGGCGTGGAGCCGCCCTTCATCTGCGACTGCAGGTAGTTCTGCAGACCGATCTTGTCGATCAGGCCGAGTTGCTGTTCCAGCCAGTAGGCGTGGTCTTCCTCGGTGTCCTCCAGCTGGACGACCAGGATCTCGCGGGTCACGAAGTCCTTGTGCTGATTGCACAGCGCCACGCCCTGGGCCAGGGCCTCGCGCACCTCGTACTCCAGCGCCAGGTCCGCGCGCAGCATGTCGGGCACGGTCTGGCCGACGGTGATGGCGTTGGGCCGCATGTCCGGGGTGCCCTCGAGGAAGAGGATACGGCGCAGCAGGGCATCGGCGTGCTGGGTTTCCTCCTCCATCTCGTGGCCGATCCGTTCGTACAGCCGCATCAGGCCCCAGTCCTCGTACATCCGCGAGTGGATGAAGTACTGGTCACGCGCTGCCAGCTCGCCACGCAGCAGCTGGTTGAGGTAGTTGATGACGTCCGGATGGCCTTGCATGAAAAGAGTCCTGTGCTGTTCAGTCGCCAGTTTAGCGCGCCACTCCCGAACAGGCGCCGTTCATCGCCCGACCACTGGGGCCGTTCGTCTCATCGCAGCGCTAATCGTTCTGCTTAACGCTCAGCTTAACCAGGGTGGCGGCGGCTCCTCACGCCCGCTGGGCTCATCCTGTTCGCGGCGTGCGGCCTGGCGGCGTTCCTCGTCACGCCGGGCGGCCTCGATCTCGCGCATCACCGCGCGGACATCGGCCTGGCCTTCGCGCTCGGCGAATTCACCGGTCAGTTGCGAATGGACGAACAACTCACCCTTCTCGTAGAGCGCCCACATCTCCGGTGCATAGCGCGTCTCGCGCAATTCAGGGGCGAAGCGGCCGAAGTACTGCGCCATGTTCTCCACGTCACGGGCCAGCAGGCGAAAGGCGTGGTTGTTGCCGGCCGCATCCACCGCCTGGGGCAGGTCGATGATCACCGGGCCGTCCTCGGCCAGCAGCACGTTGAATTCGGACAGGTCGCCGTGGACCAGGCCGGCGCAGAGCATGCGCACGATCTGGCCAATCATGAGGTCATGGTAGCGGCGCGCTTCCTCGGCGCTCAGGGTCACGTCGTTGAGGCGCGGCGCGGCTTCGCCATTGCCGTCGGTGACCAGGTCCATCAGCAGCACGCCGTCGAGGAAATCGTGGGGCTTGGGCACCCGTACACCGGCATCGGCCAGCCGATAGAGCGCCGTCACCTCGGCGTTCTGCCAATTGTCCTCGCGCTCGCGGCGACCGAACTTGGAGCCCTTGGCCATGGCGCGGTTTTCCCGGCTGCCACGGACCTTGCGTCCCTCCTGATATTGCGCGGCCTGGCGGAAGCTGCGCTTGTCGGCTTCCTTGTAGACCTTGGCGCAGCGTACCTGGCTGCCACAACGCACGACGTAGACCGCCGCTTCCTTGCCACTCATCAGGGGCCGTATCACCTCATCGACCAAGCCATCCTCGATCAACGGCTCGATGCGTTTGGGAGTTTTCATTACCGGTTCCAGCTCCTTCTTTTCGGTCGTCACAGGGGACGTGTGAGGCAAGTTTCAAGCCAGCCGCCGAGAAAGGGAAGTTCGGCGTCGCCTTGAGCGTGCGACTCACCGTAGCGGCCAAGATTCCTCGGGCATGACCGACTGCCCCCTCAACCCGCGAAGAAGAGGAGAAACCGACGCCATTCGGCCTGGGCCTCGGCCAGTTCCACCGGGGCGAAACGCACCTCCTGGTGGGCCGGACACTGCGCCAGGCGCCCGAGGTCCAGCGGATGGACGAAGCCCAACAGCGGATAGCCGCCCATGGTCTGCCGATCGGCCATGAGCACGATGGGCTGGCCATCGGGCGGCACCTGAATGGCGCCGCTCACCACGCCCAGCGACCACTGCCGGCGCGGCGGGGACAGGGGCGTGGCGCCGGCCAGACGGATGCCCATGCGGTCGGACTGGGGGCTGAGCCGCCAAGGCTGCGCGCAGAACGCCTCCCGCTGCGCCGCGCCGAAGGCCTCGGCATCACCGCCGAAGATCACCCGCAACGTCGGGCTCTGCCGGTAGTCCGGCACGAAGCGCCAGGCCGGCCCGCAACGACGCTCATGCAGGTCGCTCATCGCGGCGCACGCCAGCCGCTGCCCCGCTACCAGCGGCGTGCCCCGGCCATCCAGGCCGCCCAGGCCCTCACGCCGGTTGCTTGCCACGCTGCCAAGGGTCGGCGGCGCCTGGAAGCCGCCGCCCGCGGCGGCCAGGTAGGCCCGTTGGCCGGCTTGCGCGAAACCCAGGTGCAGGCGCGCTCCGGCACGGACCGGAAAGCACGACCAGGGCGGCAAGGACTCGTCGTCCAGCCGGGCGTCCAGGAGCGCGCCGGTGAGGGCTAGCCAGGTGTCGGTCCGGATCTCGAATTCCGCACCGCCCAGGGCGATCTCCAGCAGCGGTGCGGCGACCGGATTACCCACCAGGCGATTGGCCCAGCGCGCGGCCTGGCCGTCCATGGGCCCCGACGGTGCCACGCCCAGGTGCTGCCAGCCCTGGCGACCCAGGTCCTGCAGCAGGGTCAGGGGACCGGGCTTGATGACCTGCAGGCCGCTCATGGCTGGCCTCCCTGGGCACGAAAGGTCGCTTCATCGACCGGCACGAAACGTACCCGGTCACCGGGAGCCAGCAGACAGGGCGGCTCGGCCTGGGCGTCGAAGACGGTCCATAGGCAGCGGCCGATGAGATTCCAGCCACCCGGCGAGGCCTGGGGATAGACGGCGGTCTGGCGCTCGGCGATGGCCAGGCTGCCGGCCGGTACGGCGGTACGCGGCGTACTCCGCCGGGGCAGCGCCAGGCGTTCGTCCAGCTCGCCGAGAAAGGCGAAGCCCGGCATGAAGCCGATGGCCCCCACCTGGTAGTCGCGCCCACTGTGCCGGGCGATGACGTCGGCTTCGCTCAGGCCGCAACGCTCGGCTACCTCGGCCAGGTCAGGACCGGCGTAGAGGGTCGGCACCTGGTGCAGACGTCCACCCGCGGCGGTATCCACCACACCTGGCCAGTCGGCCAGCAGCGGCTGCAACCCGGCCTGCAACTCGTCCAGGGTCAGGCGCAGCGGGTCGTAGTGCACCAGCAGGCTGGTCCAACCCGCTACCAGGTCGGTCACCGCCGCACCGAAAACGCTACGGATACCCGCGCCGAGGCGGGCGATGCGCAACGGCAGCTCGGCATCCGGGCGCTCCGCGAGTTCGATCAGCAGGGCCGCCACGCCGAAGGGCTTGAGGACGATCATAGGGCGTCCAGCGCCACGCGCAGGCGCCGCAGGACCGCCAGGGACTCGGCGTTGTCGCCGTGCACACAGAGACTATCGGCCTGCAGGCGCATGGGCTGGCCGTCGAAGCCGGGGAAGTCGTCGCCACGGGCGATGGCGATGGCCTGGGCGAGGATACGTTCGGGATCGTGGTGGACGGCACCGACCTGGCCACGCGGCGCCAGGGAGCCGTCGGCCAGGTAGGCGCGGTCGGCGAAGGCCTCCAGCAACAGCGGCACACCGGCCGCCTCGGCGAGGCGGTGCTCACGGGCATTGTCGGCCTTGGCCAGCACCATCAGCGGCAGGCCCTGGCGGTAGCGGGCGCAGGCGCGCAGTGCGGCGGCGAGCAGGGCATCGTCCTTGACCAGGGCGTTGTAGAGGGCGCCATGGGGCTTGACGTATTCGACCCGCACGCCAGCGGCACGGCAGAAGGCATCCAGCGCGCCGATCTGGTAGAGGATCATGGCCTCCACCTCGTCAGGGGTGCAGGCCATGGGGCGGCGACCGAAACCCACCAGATCGGGATAGGCCGGATGGGCGCCGATCTGCACGCCATTGGCCACCGCCAGGGTCACGGCGCGCTGCATGGTCAGGGGATCGGCGGCGTGAAAACCGCAGGCCAGGTTGGCCTGGTCGACCAGGGGAATGGCATGGGCATCGTCGCCCAGGGTCCAGGCACCGTAACTTTCACCGGAATCGCAATTGAGCAGCAGGCGAGCGGGCATGACAGGGTCCTCGAAGGCAGTGGCCTGAGTGTCGGAAAGAACGACCACCGCTGTCCAACGAAAAACGCCTGCCCGCGCCGATAGCCGCTATCGCTCCCAGGCCGGCTTGACCACCTCCAGCCCATGGTTGCCCCGATAGGGTGCCCGCTCCGGCGAGCGCCAGCCGTCGAGCAACTCGGGCGCGAGGCGATAGACCTCCACCCCGAGCGGCCGGCAGACCGACAACGGGTCCTGTTTTTCCGGTCCCCAGAGCGCCACCGACAGATCGCCGCCCGGACAGGTGGAGAGCGCGCAGAGCACGTCGATCTCGGCGAAGAATTCCAGGTAGTCGCCGACCTGGGCCGGACAGGCCTTCATGAAGTACATGCCGTCCTCGTTCAACCCGGTGACCTGGAAGATGTTCAGCACATCGTGCACATCGAACTCGGTCAGCCCATGAGGCAGCACCGCACGGGTCAGATTGGAATGGCAGTGGTGGTGGAAGTCCTCGCCGGTCAGCAGCTTGTTGACGTAGGGATCGCAGCGGGTGCCCAGCAGATCGTGGATGCGCCCGCCGTGCTCGTCGGTACCATAGTTGGCCAGGGTGTCGTCGGTGATGGTCAACAGCGGCCGCAGGAACGGCAGGTTGGACCACAGCCGGTCGTGGGTGGAGACGTGCGCGCCTTGCAGCTGCCGGGTGCGCGCCGCCCAGAAGCGCTCGCGGGGATCCAGGGCATTCCAGACGTTGAAATCGCCCACCTGGGGCCCGTGCGGCGCAGTGACGCGGAACACGTGGCCGGCCGGGACCTGCCAGGCGCGCCCGGTACGGATCGGCACCTCGAACGCCTCGACCAGGGTGCGGCCTTCCGGCTGGTTGCGGATGCGATCATAGAAGGCCTTGTCGACATCGAAGGCGGTACCGGGTGATGGCTGATAGGCGGCGGGGTAGTGCTTGAACATGGCAGAGCTCCGGCTGGGGTAACGAATCTTTCCAGTATGCAAGGAGAGGACCGCCCGTGGCGCCTGCCCTACAATGACGGCTTTGCGGCCGCTGCGAATCGCCCATGACCACCCTGCTCGCCGACTGGCGCCACCCCGTCCTGCACCGTCGCGTCTGGGCGCTGGCCGCACCGATGATCCTGTCCAACCTCAGCGTGCCGCTGGTTACCCTGGTCGACAGCGCCATCGCCGGCCACCTGCCGGAAGCCCGCCAGCTAGCCGCGGTGGCCATGGGTGGAGCCTTCTACACCGCGCTGCTGGGCATCCTCGGTTTCCTGCGCATGGGTACCACCGGCTTCGCCGCCCAGGCCAGCGGCCGGCGCGATGGCGCCGCCCTGCGCCAGATCCTCCTGCAGGCCGGCCTGCTGGGCCTGGGCTTGTCGCTGGTCCTGCTGCTGGTCGCCAGCCTCGCACTCGATCCCCTGCTCGCCTGGCTCGGCCTGGATCCCGCCTTCGCCGAACTGGCCGCGCGCTTCCTGCACCTGCGCCTGCTCGGCCTGCCCGCCGCCCTGCTCAGCTACGCCGTGATCGGCTGGCTGCTCGGCACCCAGGATGCACGCACGCCGCTGGTGCTGCTGCTCACCACCAACGCCCTGAATCTGCTGCTGGTGACCGCCTTCGTGCTCGGTCTCGGCGCCGGGGTGCAGGGCATCGCCCTGGCCTCGGTCCTGGCGGAATGGAGCGGCGTGCTGCTCGGCCTCTGGCTGGTGCTCCGCCGCCTGCGCCTGTGGCCGGGCCGGATCGACCGCCCGGCGCTGCGTCGCCTCTCCAGCTGGCGCCCGCTACTGGCGGTCAATCGCGACATTTTCATCCGCTCCCTGGCGCTGCAAGCGGTGTTCCTGCTGTTCGCCGCTCAAGGGGCCCAGCTGGGCGAGACCACCGTCGCCGCCAATGCCCTGCTGCTGAACGGCCTGCTGGTCACTGCCTTCGCCCTGGACGGCCTCGCCCATGCGGTGGAGGCCCTGGCCGGTCATGCCCTGGGGGCGCGCGAGGGTGCCACCCTGCGCCGGGTGCTGGTGATCGCCGGTGGCTGGTCGCTGCTGGCCAGCCTGGTGTTCGCCGTCGCCTTCGCCCTCGGCGGCGATCTGTTCGTCGCCCTGCAGAGCGACATCGCCGCGGTGCGCCAGGAAGCCCATCACTACCTACCCTATCTGGCCCTGCTGCCGCTGATCGCCATGGTCAGCTACCTGCTGGACGGTCTTTTCATCGGTGCCACCCGCGCCCGGGAGATGCGCAACTCGATGCTGCTGGCGCTGCTGCTCGCCCTCCCCCTCGGCTGGCTGCTGCGCGGACTCGGCAATCATGGCCTGTGGCTGGCCTTCCTTACCTTCATGGCCTTGCGCGGCGTGATCTCGGCGCTCCTGGCCTGGCGCCTGGCCCGGCGCGAAGGCTGGTTGACCGATGCCCCCGGCAACTGAACTGGCGGAACCGACCGGGTAGCGCGCCCCTCAAAGCCGGGAACCCCCTGCCGAGAGTCCTGCCATGAGCGAAGACACCCAAGACCAGCAGCCGCTGGACACCCCGGTCGAGCCGGACGACGTCCCCGAGCACCAGAAGCCGGAGAACCTGGACAAGCTCAAGGATTATGGCCGGGAGCAGATCCCGCCCGGCGTCGCCTGACGCCAACCCTGAACCTCTCGACAAAAGCCACCTACGAGGGTGGCAAAGCCTTGGCGGAGCTTCTAGCATCGGCCGGGATAAGTCGGCCCCTGGGCCTTCGTGAAGGGAATCGAAGTCACCATGCCCGTCAGGTCCAGCCTGTCGCCCCTCCTTGCGCTCGTCACAGTCACTCTGCTGATGCTCGTCGCGCCCTGCGTGCGGGCCGTCGACGGCTACGCGGGCATCGCCTTCGGCACCGATCAGAAGACTTTCCTCGCCAAGCGCCTGTGCAACTTCCAGCCACGCAAGAGCGACGTGAATGGCGTCGACTACCTCGGCTGCGACGACCTTGCCTTCGCGGGCGAGAAGGTCGAGGCCGGTGCCTTCTTCATCGATGGCAAGTTCCTGCGCTTCTCCATCGTCACGCCGCTGGCCCAGTCCTTCCTGATCGCCGAGGGCCTCACCCAGAAGTACGGCAAGCCTTCGTCCCAGTCATCCGCCGAGGCTTTCGAGCAGCTGTCCCACGATGCCGACGCCCAGGCCTACCTGGCCTTCGATCACGACACTGTCTTCTACAAGTTCAGCGCCCGTGCCGCCCGCAAGAAACAGGTCCTGCTGATCTATACCTCGCCTCGCTACGAACAACTGCTCAAGGAGAAGCAACTGCAGTTGCTCAAGCAATCTCTCTAAACATTCGGTAACAGCTCGTCGGACAATGGGGCTCTTAGCCATCAAAGTGTCGTCCGGTTCACGTCCAGCAGGAAACAAGCCATGAACAATGGCAGATAGCCACGGTCAGAACGCGGGCAAGGAGCCCCATCCTGTCACCGGCTACTTACGGACGTCGTTCCTCCGGGAGTCCTACCATGATCGAACCTGTCGCAATGCGCGCCCCTGGCGCCGCAGCGATCACGCTTTCGTTTGCACCAGCGCTTGGCTCCAGCGGCACAGGTTCTCTTTTGAAAAGGATCATTCAATGAACACTCGCAATCTCTGGGTCGACTATGCCAAGGCCATTGGCATCATCCTGGTGGTCTATGGCCACGTCGTGCGCGGTCTGCTCAACGCCGGCATCCTGCAGGATGCCGAATTCCACGGTCTGGTGGACAGTGTCATCTACAGTTTCCACATGCCGCTGTTCTTCTTCCTGTCCGGACTGTTCTTCTACAACTCCTTCGTCAAGCGCGGTACCGGCGGACTGCTGGTGAACAAGATCGACACCATCGTCTATCCGTTCTTGGTCTGGTCGCTGCTGCAAGGCTCGGTGGAAGCGCTGATGTCGCGCTACACCAATGGCGGCGGCGTGAGCTTCAGCGAGGTGCTGACGGTCTGGGAGCCCCGCCAGCAGTTCTGGTTCCTCTATGCGCTGTTCCTGGTGTTCTGCCTGGCCATGCTCGCCTACCGCTGGGCCAAGCCCATGGCCTTCTTCGCCGTGTTCGCCTTCGGTGCCCTGGTCTATCTGTTCCAGAACGCCGGCCCGGAAGACTTCTTCTTCACCTTCACCGCGCAGAACTTCGTCTTCTTCGCCTTCGGTGTCTGGTTCAACAACTTCAAGCAGGCCATCGAGGAACAGGCGGGCCGCGTGATGCTGGGCTCGGGCCTGCTGTTCGTCGTGCTGGAATACTGGTTCCACGGCCTGCTGGGCCTGGTCTATACCGACCGTGGTCTGGCGACCCTGGTACTGGCGCTCAACGGCATCATCTTCGTCTGCGCCACCTGCATGGTGTTGGCGCAGCGTCCGATGCAGTGGCTGCTGACCCTGGGTACCCTGTCCATGCCCATCTACGTCATGCACGTACTCAGCGGCAGCGGGGCGCGCATCATCCTGAGCAAGGGCCTGCACATCAACGACGGCATGCTGCACATCGTGGCCGGCTGCGCCTTCGGCATCCTGGTGCCGGTCGCCGTCGCCAAGTTCCTGGAAGCGCGCCACATCAACGGGCTGTTCGAGGCGCCGGCGTGGATCTCCGCCCGGCGGTGGCTTCGGCCCAAAGCTGAAACGCCCCGTCCCGCCGTCTGAATGAGGGACCCGGCCAGGGCGCCCTGCGCTCCTGGCCAGAGCCGAGAACCTCTCCGGTCACTGCGCAAGACCCAATAAAAAACCCGCTACCAGTCACCTGGTAGCGGGTTTTTTATTGGCTGAAGCCCTGGAGCTTCAGCCGCCAAGGCGAATCACTGGCTGGCGAGTACCTGACCGTTCTTGACTTCCAGTTGCTTGCCGGGCTCGTGGTCCATGCGGACCTGGCCGATCTTGCCATCCAGCAGATACTTCACGTCATAGCCAACCACCTTGTCGCTGCTGTCGGTGACCGTGTTGCAGCGGGTCTGGGTGGTGGTATAGGTATCGCGGTTCTGCATGTATTCCTGACCCTTGTTGCCAGCGTAACCACCGCCGACCGCACCGGCGATGGTTGCCAGGGTCTTGCCGCTGCCGTTGCCGACCTGGTTGCCCAGCAGGCCACCCACTACCGCACCTACGGCGGTACCGGCGATCTGGTGCTGGTCCTGGACCGGGCGACGGTGGGTCACCGTCACGTCCTTGCAGACCTCGCGGGGCGTCTTGACCGTTTCCTTCACCGGCTGGACGGCGACGACCTCGGCGTACTGAGGCCCGCGGTCGACGAAACTGTAAGCCACCGCGCCACCCGCAGTGGCGACGACGACACCCAGAACCGTACCTACGAGCATCGACTTGTTCACTACAACCTCCTGACTACTCTGTCATAGCGGGCACCTGGCCCTTTGCCATGCCTTGGACATCAGGGACGCTCGTCGAGTTCCTTGGCTTGCGGCGGGATCAGGTCTTCGCTCTTCAAGTCCAGCCAGATCAGCACCACGTTGGCGATATAGATCGACGAGTAGGTACCGGCCAGTACGCCGATGAACAACGCCAGGGAGAAGCCGAACAGGTTGTCGCCGCCAAAGAACAGCAGCGCCGCCACGGCCAGCAGGGTCGAGATCGAGGTCGCCAGGGTGCGCAGCAGGGTCTGGGTGGTCGAGACGTTGATGTTCTCGATCAGACTGGCCTTGCGCAGCACCCGGAAGTTTTCCCGCACCCGGTCGAACACCACGATGGTGTCGTTGAGCGAGTAGCCGATGATGGCCAGGACCGCCGCCAGCACCGTCAGGTCGAAGGTGATCTGGAAGAACGACAGCAGACCCAGGGTCACCACCACGTCGTGCACCAGCGAAACGATGGCGCCCACGGCGAACTTCCACTGGAAGCGGAAGGCCACGTAGACCAGCACACCGCCCAGGGCCAGCAGCATGCCCAGGCCGCCCTGGTCACGCAGCTCCGCGCCCACCTGCGGACCGACGAACTCGGTACGGGTCAGGGAGAAGCCATCGGTGCTCGCCTGCTTCAGCGCGGTGGTCACCTTCTGGCCCAGCTGGGGATCGTCGCCGGGCATCCGCACCAGGACATCGGTGGTGGCGCCGAAGCTCTGCACCACGGCCTCTTCGAAGCCGGCACCCTGCAGTTCCTGGCGGATCTTGCCGAGATCGGCGGGCTGCTCGTAGCGCAGCTCGATCAGGGTACCGCCGGTGAAGTCCAGGCCGAAGTTAAGCCCCTTGTAGAACCAGCTGAACAATGCCAGGACGGTCAGGAGCGCGGTGATGGCGAACGCGATGTTGCGTACGCCCATGAAGTTGATGGTCTTTTTCATCGCCGCGTCCTCAAATCCACAGCTTCTTGACGTTCCGGCCGCCATAAATCAGGTTGACCATGGCACGGGTCACGAAGATGGCGGTGAACAGGGAGGTGAAGATACCCAGCGACATGGTCACGGCGAAGCCCTTGACCGGCCCGGTACCCATGGCGAACAGGATGGCGCCCACCAGCAGGGTCGTCAGGTTGGAGTCCAGGATCGCCGTGAAGGCGCGACTGAAGCCCTCATGGATGGCGCGCTGGATCGGCATGCCGTTGGCGATCTCTTCGCGGATCCGCGAGAAGATCAGCACGTTGGCGTCCACCGCCTGGCCCATGGTCAGGACGATACCGGCGATACCCGGCAGGGTCAGGGTGGCATGCAGGATGGACATCAAGGCCATCAGCAAGACCATGTTGAAGCCCAGGGCGATGGTCGCCAGCAGCCCGAAGAAGCGGTAGATGGCGATCAGGAACAGCGAGACGAAGGCCATGCCCCACAGCGAGGCATCAATGCCCTTCTCGATGTTGTCGGCGCCCAGGCTCGGGCCGAGGGTGCGTTCTTCGGCGAAGTACATGGGTGCGGCCAGGCCACCGGCACGCAGCAGCAGCGCCAGTTCCGAGGCCTCGCCCGAGCCGTTCAGGCCGGTGATGCGGAAGCTGTTGCCCAGGGCCGACTGAATGGTCGCCAGGCTGATGATGCGCCGCTCCTCCTCGAAGCCGGGTACCGCCACTTCCTTCTGTACGCCATCGACAGTCTGGGTGGTGTAGCGGGTGACCGGACGCTGCTCGATGAACACCACGGCCATGCTGCGGCCGACGTTGCTGCGGGTAGCGCGGTTGATCAGATCGCCACCGTGACCATCCAGGCGGATGTTGACCTGGGGCCGGCCGTTCTCGTCGAAGCTGGCCGAGGCGTCGGTGACCTGGTCACCGGTGATGATGACGTTACGCTCCAGTGGCACCGCCGGACGACCCGGCTCGCGGAACTCGAAGCTCTCGGTGGAGGCCCGCGGGGTGTCGGCCGTGGCGGCCAGGCGGAACTCCAGGTTGGCGGTCTTGCCGAGGATGCGCTTGGCTTCGGCGGTGTCCTGCACGCCCGGCAGCTCGACCACGATGCGGTCGGCGCCCTGGCGCTGCACCAGTGGCTCGGCCACGCCCAGTTCGTTGACCCGGTTGCGCACCGTGGTCAGGTTCTGGGTGACGGCATAGTTGCGGATCTCGCGCAGCTTGGCCTCGGTCAGCTGCAGGCGCAGCACCTGCAGGTCACCACGGGTGTCGGTGGTCAGGTCGAAATCGGTGTAGTTCTTGCGGATCAGGCTCTGCGCCTGCTGCAGGTCGGCGGCGTCGGTGAAGCCGAGCTGCAGGGCACCGTTCTGGTCGGGCATGCTGCGATAGCGCACCTTCTCGCGACGCAGCAGGGTCTTGACCTCGTTGTCATAGACCTTCAACCGTGCATCCACGGCCTTGTCCATGTCCACCGCCAGCAGGAAGTGCACCCCGCCGGAAAGGTCCAGGCCCAGCTTCATCGGGCTGGCGCCCAGCTTGCGTAGCCACTGCGGCGTGGTGGGGGCCAGGTTCAGCGCCACCACGAAGTCGTCGCCGAGGGTGCGGCGGACCACTTCCTGGGCCGGCAACTGGTCGTCGGCACGCATCAGGCGGACCAGCAAGCGGCTGCCGTTCTCGTTGACGTCACTGGCCTTCACGGCGAGTTGCGCCTGCGCCAGGGCCGCGTTCACCCGCTGCACATCGGCAGGGGTGACCGCACGTTCGGTGCTGGAAGCGCTGATCTGCAGGGCCGGATCGTCGGGGTACAGATTAGGGACCGAGTAGATGAAGCCCACGACCAGTACGGCCAGGATCAGCAGGTACTTCCAGAGGGGATATTTATTGAGCATGACACCGCCCGAGATAAAGGCGGGGCGCCTTGCGCGCCCCGGTGTTAGCTAGAGTGAGGAAGGCTCAGAGTGCCTTCAGGGTGCCCTTGGGCAGGGTCGCGGCGATGGCGCCCTTCTGGAACTTGAGTTCGACGTTGTCGGACACTTCCAGCACCACGAAATCGTCGGTGACCTTGTTGATGCGGCCGGCAATGCCACCGGTGGTCACCACTTCGTCGCCCTTCTGCAGGCCGCCGAGCAGGTTCTTGTGATCCTTGGTGCGTTTGGCCTGGGGACGCCAGATCAGGAAATAGAAGATCACCACGAAGCCGATCAGGAAGATGAACTGAATGTATTCACCCCCCGGTGCGGCGTTGGCGGCCGGCGCGGCAGCTTCCTGGGCCTGGGCCGTGGAAATCAGAAAACTCATTGCACTACTCCTTGCAGAGTTGGATGACGGAAAGAGAAGACATGCCGGCGGTCGCTCGCGACCACCTCGACGAGCCTGGGGCCGCGGTTCACGACCGCGGCAGACGGCGGACTAGCGCCGTCTCGCTGCAACGATCGGACAGGGGCTTTCAGCTGCCGAGCGGCGGTGTAGGCAGGCCGCGCCGAGCATAGAAGGCGTCCACAAAGTCGGCCAATTTACCCTCTTGGATAGCCTGGCGCAAACCGGCCATCACGCGCTGGTAATACCGCAGGTTGTGGATCGTATTCAGCATACTCCCCAGCATTTCCCCGCATTTATCCAGATGGTGCAGATAGGCCCGGGAGAAATGTTTGCAGGTGTAACAGTCGCAGGTCGGATCCAGCGCCGTCTCGTCGTGGCGATGCACGGCGTTGCGGATCTTCAGCACGCCGGTATCGATGAACAGGTGGCCGTTGCGCGCATTGCGGGTGGGCATCACGCAGTCGAACATGTCGACGCCACGGCGTACCCCTTCCACCAGGTCTTCCGGCTTGCCGACGCCCATCAGATAGCGCGGCTTGTCGGCGGGCAGGTGCGGCGGCAAGAAGTCCAGCACCCGAATCATCTCTTCCTTGGGCTCGCCCACCGACAGCCCGCCAATGGCGTAGCCGTCGAAGCCGATTTGCTCCAGACCGTCCAGGGATCTCAGGCGCAGTTCCTCGTGCATGCCGCCCTGGACGATGCCGAACAGCGCCGAGGGATTGTCGCCGTGGGCTTCGCGGGAGCGCTTGGCCCAGCGCAGCGACAGCTCCATGGAACGACGCGCGGTATCGAAGTCGGCCGGGTAGGGGGTGCATTCGTCGAAGATCATCACGATGTCCGAGCCCAGGGCGCGCTGCACGGCCATGGATTCCTCGGGCCCCATGAAGACCTTGGCGCCGTGCACCGGCGAGGCAAAGTAGACACCCTCCTCCTTGATCTTGCGCAGCGCACCCAGGCTGAACACCTGGAAGCCGCCGGAATCGGTGAGGATCGGCCCCTGCCACTGCATGAAGTCGTGCAGGTCGCCGTGGCGCTGGATCACCTCGGTCCCCGGCCGCAGCCAGAGGTGGAAGGTGTTGCCGAGGATGATCTGGGCGCCGATGTCGGCGACGCTGTCCGGCAGCATGCCCTTGACCGTGCCGTAGGTACCGACCGGCATGAAGGCCGGGGTCTCGACCACGCCGCGCGGGAAGGTCAGGCGACCGCGACGGGCCTTGCCCTCGGTGGCCAGCAATTCGAAATTCATGAAACTCATATCAGCTCTCCGGGCCCTGGGCCCCGGGATTGCGGGTGATGAACATGGCGTCGCCATAACTGAAGAAACGGTAGCCCTCGGCCACGGCGGTCGCATAGGCGGCCATGGTCTCGCGGTAACCGGCGAAGGCCGACACCAGCATCAGCAGGGTCGATTCGGGCAGGTGGAAATTAGTCACCAGCGCATCGACCACATGGAAGGGTCGACCGGGATAGAGAAAGATGTCCGTCTCGCCGGCGAAGGCCTTGAGCTCGCCGGTGCGGGCCGCGCTTTCCAGCGACCGCACGCTGGTGGTGCCAACGGCGATCACCCGGCCGCCGCGTGCCCGGCAGCCAGCCACGGCGTCGACCACGGACTGATCGACCTGCAGCCATTCGCGATGCATGTGGTGGTCTTCGATGCGTTCCACCCGTACTGGCTGGAAGGTGCCGGCGCCCACGTGCAGGGTGACGAAAGCGGTAGCCACGCCCTTGGCGCGGATGGCGTCCAACAGCGGCTCGTCGAAGTGCAGCCCGGCAGTGGGCGCCGCCACGGCGCCGGCATTGCGCGCATAGACGGTCTGATAGCGCTCGCGATCCTCGGCCTCGTCGGGCCGGTCGATGTAGGGCGGCAGCGGCATGTGGCCGACCCGCTCCAGCAGCGGCAGCACCGCTTCGGCGAATTTCAACTCGAACAAGGCATCGTGCCGCGCGACCATCTCGGCCTCGGCACCGCCGTCGATGAGAATCCGGCTGCCCGGTTTGGGCGACTTGCTGGAACGCACATGGGCCAGCACCCGCTCCTCGTCCAGCACCCGCTCCACCAGGATCTCCAGCTTGCCGCCACTGGCCTTCTGGCCAAACAGCCGCGCCGGAATCACCCGGGTGTCGTTGAACACCATCAGGTCGCCCGGCTGCAGATAGCCCAGCAGATCGGAGAAGTGGCGATGACCTAACTCACCGCTGGGGCCGTCGAGCACCAGCAATCGACTGCCGCGGCGCTCGGCCAGCGGATGACGGGCGATGAGGGATTCGGGAAGGTCGAAATGGAAGTCGGCGACGTGCATGGCAGGTAGATCTCGAAAGGCCGCACAGCTTACCGGAAGCGGCCTTTTTCACCAACGCACTTTGGATTGACCGGGCCTCCCCGCGTCCCTATACTCCGCCGCCATTGCCCCGGTGGCGGAACCGGTAGACGCGGCGGATTCAAAATCCGTTTCCGAAAGGAGTGGGAGTTCGAGTCTCCCCCGGGGCACCAAGCGTTATCTTCCGTGATCATCATGGAAGCCAAGAAACCGCCCTTCGAGGCGGTTTTTTTGTGTCTAGCTAATCCCGGAAATGCCTAGGCGTTGCCATTTGTGCTGGTAGAATGCCCTCACTGGATATTCAAACAGCTTGGGGCCGCGCAGTCGATGGTAAGCGACCGAGAAGAACAATCACTGACCCGATTCGGGCGTATAGCGCTGAGCCAAGTCCTATGTGACTGGTCAGAGAGCAACCCGTATAACCCGCGCCTGCTCGGTGAACAGGTTTCAAAGGTTATTAGGAGTCTCGGATTAGCCGAACACCATCTCAATACGGCCCTCCTCACCGCCTTCGCAGAAGGCAAAGCACTACCCGACGTTCAATTCACTTACGGCGCATTAGCTGACTACTTCGCATCATCTAGCGTAAGTAGTGGCGCTTCTATCCTCGACTCACGTGGGCAAGCTTACGAACCTGCCAATGCCTTGATATCTAGGAAATGGATAGATCGCATAACCGAGGAAGCTACAAACCGGGCTAGCTTCGCAGTTGGGCTTGCCACCGCTGCTGGAGCCAGCACTGTAGCGACCACAGTAAACGCCCCCTACCCAACCCTCTTGCAAAGACAAAGTACGCCGTCAGGAAGCGAGGATGGCTTTCTCTATATCGGGCAGCAACTAGGACGTCAGCAGGGCGAAAAGTCCGCTGCAGAACAGCTCGATGATGCACGGATCGAGGCTTCTCGGTTACGCGAAGAATTGGCAAGAGAACGCGCAAGGAAAGTCACCTATGAGGCTACATTGCAACAAGCAAGGCACGATGTAGACGAGGCGAGACATGAAGCACAGGAGGCACGTAGGGCACAGCAAAAGGCTGAAGAAGTCGTTGCCGAGCATGCGGGGGTCATTGCGTTCATGGACGAGAACAATCCGCTATCTCCACCGGAAGGTCGGCGGATAGTCAACCTATGGGACGATGAAACTGAAGGCGGCACTCGTGATCCGGTTTATGAAAGCGGGATAGGCGTTAGAGAGATCGTTGCCAGGTGGTTCAAACGTAATTATCCAGACGCGCCTGATATCGCGATAAAACGATGCACCTGGGCGCTCACATGGCCTGCTCGGAAAAGAGGAGGCGCAGTCTCCAAGCTTTCAAAAGAAAAGGGGTAACACCTTCCACGCCAAGCACCGCAAGGCATCTGGCTCTTATCCACAGCCTGGTGTCACACCTTTCTTGCAACGTGCCACCTATTATAACTTTGTCCGTCCTACGACCATCTAGCCATACCCAAAGCGCCCATGGAGGCAAACGGCATGGCCACAAAACAATCTCACCGCTTCATCCGCCTTCCCCAGGTCCAGAAGCTGACTAGCCTCAGCCAAGCTGAGATCTACGAGCGCATGAAAATGCGTACCTTTCCTGCCACCGTTAGGCCTAACCACGGGCGTACCGTATGGTCGGAGTCTGAGGTGACCAAGTGGGTAGAAGCCTGCATCGCCGAAGCAGGGGAAGTCGCTGTCTTAATGGACAAAATGAAGGGCTGTCCCCAAGAGAGCAACCTACAAGATAGTAGCGTTCAGATTACCGCTGCCCAGGCTCAGCGGGCGAGGCTCTACGCTCAGCTACAGCTTGGGCCCGTGAGTACCATTGAGGCGCGACGCGACCTCAACATCATGGCGCCCGCCGCTCGGATCAAAGAGCTGCGTGAGTCTGGTGTACCTGTACTAACCCACCTGCAACCTTTGCACGACGAGCAGGGACGCCACCATAGGCGCGTAGCAATCTACTACTTGGCCGATAGTGGCCAGGAGGTTGCGTGATTCCCTTGCAGCCCTTCGAATTCCTCGCCGCTTTTTATCCGCTATTACAGTCGCCAGACCTAATGGCTACCCACCACCCGCCCAACCACTTTTCACGGCCGCAAAATTAAAAGCTTTGTGATCGCAATCCGCGAAATAAAAATGACCAGCGAGGCCAGAGAGAAGAACCAAATGAGCACCGTAGCAACACACTGGCAACAGTCATTAAACTTTCTGGCCCGCTGGTCCAATTTTTCAGGCGTATTCTTGGTCATTACGCCTGTTTCATCACGAGGAAAAAAGCTTTTTGAAATCGCTACTGCTTGGCCTCGCGCTACTGCTGGCGGGTTGCAGCCATTAAAGCGATGCCGGCCCGATCTGCGAGCCCAGTCCGCTGAGCGGTGAGGACTGCAAGAATCGGCAGCCGGTCGGCAACTATCTGATGGACGAGTATCGGGAATGGGAACGCTACCAGTAGGCTGGTGCTTTCGATCCCCTATCGAGAGCTGGGTATGAGGCGAACCGCGCCGCTGTTGATCGTCCTGCTGCTTGGGCTACAGGGCTGTGCCGGGCAGAGACCGGTCGGCTTGGCCGATCAGGGTGGCGAGTGGGGCCGCTCGCCCAGCTGGCTGCTGCAAGCGCGACTACACAGTGCACTCTACGGTTGCGAATTGCTGGTACTGAACGGCAACAACGCCCGGCTCGCTGGCGAACAGGCACGGCTGCCAGGCTTTCGCCAGCAACTGAGCGACTGCCAGGTCAACGCCAACGGGGCTGGGCGGGAAGCGGTCGAGAAATTGCCCCAGGGCCAGGATCGCGTGCTGCGCAATGCGCAAAAGCGCTATCTGCTGACTTGGCAGACTTATCTCGACAGTCTCACCATCGAGCACCCCGCCGACCTGCAGCTCAAGCAGACCTACCAGGCCGCGCGGGCGCAGCTGCTGGAGACGGCGACAGACGAGGGATGGCGCTCGCCCTGAATGCCGGAGTCGACCGTGAACTCAGCTGACAATCGGCAGCTGAATATCCGGGGCAAAGCGTGCAATAGTAAGGTTTCGCTACGGACGTGAGACATTGCGCATGGAAACGCTTGCCCCCTGCTCCCAGGTTGCGGTCAATGACCTGGAAACCGCTCAGTCTCCCGCCCGCTTTTCCCCGGACTTCATCGATCGCCTGCTCTCGCGCTGCGAGACGCGCATAGGCGAGATGGAGGACTTTCCCGACATGAGCCCCGACCTGCGCCTGATTCACATGCAGAATGTCGATCTGCTGGTGCGTACGGTGACGGGTGAGTGCCGCCACCGAGACCAGATCCGCCGGGTCCAGCGGATCCTGGCCTTCTGCGCGGAGCATGCCAACTGGCTGCAGCCCACGTCAGGGGCCCAGGGTGCCGCCTAGCGCACGACATCAGACGGCCTGGAGCACGCCCTACACCACTGGAAGATGGGTGCTCCAGGGACCGCGGGACGCGTGCCATACCTGCCCATGATCGGAGCCTTCCGCACACTGCACGCGCCCGCCTGAAGGCCACGTGCAGTGTCGTCGTGCGCGCTTAGCCGGCCCTGCGCAGCAAGAACAGCCCGGCCAGGGCGCAGAGCAGCGCCGGCGCCAGCACGGCTACCAGCGGCGAGAAGCCGAACACCAGGCTGGAGGGGCCCAGCAGGTCCTGGAAGATACGCAGGGCGAAACCGATGATCACCCCGGTGAAGATGCGCTGCCCCAGGGTCACCGAACGCAACGGGCCGAAGATGAAGGAGATGGCCATCAGCACCAGGGCGGCGGTCACCAGCGGCTGGAAGATCTTCGACCAGAAGGCCAGCCAGTAGCTCTTGTTGCTCAAGCCCTGATCGGCCAGGTAGTGGATGTACCACCACAGCCCGGAGATCGACAGCGCATCCGGCTCCATGATCACGGTGTCGAGCACCTGCGGGGTCAGCTCGACGTTCCAGATCACCGTGGGTTCCTGGCGGACGCTGGTCTGGCGGTCACCGAAGTCGGTGATGCTGACGTTCTCCAGCTCCCAGTGATCGCCGCGATAGATACCGCGCTGGGCGAAGCTGGATTGCAGCAGGTGGCGCTTGTCGTCGAATTCGTAGCGCGTCACGCCCAGCAGCAGGCCGTTGGGCTGCACGGCGTTGATGTGGATGTATTCGTGCCCCTGGCGGTGCCACAAACCGTGACGAGAGCTCTGCGCCTTGCCGGCGCCCTGGGCCAGGGCGCGACCGCTCTGGGCCAGGTTTTCCGACCAGGGCGCCACGTACTCGCCGATGAGGATGCCGGCGATGAGCAGCACGAACATCGGCTTCATCACCGCCCAGACGATGCGACCGAGGGAAACGCCGGCGGCCCGCATCACGATCAGCTCGCTGCTGCTGGCCAGGGTGCCCAGGCCGATCAGGCAGCCGATCAATGCGGCCATCGGCAGCATCTCGTAGGCCCGGCGCGGCGTGGTGAGAAGGACGAACTTGAGCGCCTCGGCGACACCGTAGTTGTCATCGAAGTCGCCGAGCTGGTCGATGAAGGCGAACAGCAGGGCCAGGCCGACGATCACCCCCAGCACCGCGAGGATGCTGACGAAGACGGTCCGCCCTATGTAGCCGTCGAGCTTGTTCATGCCGGCACCCCCACCTTGTTACCACGCAACCGCGCCTTGAGCGGTTCCCAGAAGGACAGCAGCAGGCCGAGCACCAGGAACAGCAGGTGCACGCCCCAGAGGCCGATGGCCGGCGGCAGACGCCCCTTGTCCAGGGCGCCACGGGCAGCGATCAGCAGCGACAGATAGGCCATGTACAGCAGGATCGCCGGCAGCAGCTTGAGGAAACGACCCTGGCGCGGATTGACCTTGGCCAGGGGCACGGCGATGAGGGTGACGATGAACACCAGGATCGGCAGGGACAGTCGCCATTGCAGCTCGCCGCGGTATTGCAGGTCGTTGCTGCGCAGGAGTTCACCGGTGGTGACGGCATCCCGCTCGCTGATGTCCTCGCTCACCGCGGGCTTGGGCAGCAGCACCCCGTAGGTGTCGTACTGCACCGCCCGGTAGTCGGCCTGCCCGGGCACGCCGTCGTAGCGGAAGCCATTCTGCAGGATCAGGTAGCGACTGCCGTCGGGGTGGATTTCCTGACGCCCGGTGTCGGCTACCAGCACGCCCACGCCACGGTCCTTGCCACCCACGGTGGAGGTGTTGCGCTCGGAAATGAAGACGCCGCCCAACTGGCTGCGATCCGCCGACAGGCGCTCGGTGTAGGTGACCCGGGAGTTGTCCCGCAGCGACTGGAAGCGCCCGGGCTCCAGGGTATCGAATTCGGTCATGGCATCCTGCTGGTTGAGGATGGCGGTGACCTTCTGCACGCCCAGGGGCGCCAGCGACAGGCTCAGCCAGGCCACCACCAGGGCGACCACCGCGGCCGGTGCCATGCTGTAGGCCAGCAGCCGCCGCGGACTCAGGCCAGTGGCGGTGAGCACGGTCATCTCGCTGTCCAGGTACAGCCGCCCATAGGCCAGCAGGAAGCCAAGGAACAGGCCCAGCGGCAGGATCAGCTGGAGGAAGCCGGGAATACGGTAGGCCATGATCAGCAGCAGCACCCCGGGGTCCAGCAGGCCTTGTGCCGCCTGGGCCAGGTACTTAATGAAACGGCCGCTCATGATGATCACCAGCAGCACGGCACTGACCGCACCGAGGGTGGTGAGAACTTCTCGAGACAGATAGCGGAAGACGATCAAACAGGATTCTCCAGGGTTGTCAGGCTCTGGCGCGAACGCTCACACTAGCTCGGCTACACGGCTTGCGTTGCAAGGCCCACCCGTTGAAGGCCGATCGCCGGGAAAAGGCCCTGGCGAAAGCCCCGCATTATATCCTGCGAACTCATGTGTTTGTCTTGGGGAGCTTCTCCTAATGGAATTCGTCGTCAAAAACGCTCGTCCGGAAACCCTGAAAACCGCCACCCTGGTCGTGGCCGTCGGTGAAGGCGGCGCGCTCGACGCTGCGGCCAGCGCCGTCGACGCTGCCACCTCCGGCGCCCTGAGCGCGGCGGTCAAGCGCGGCGACATCGCCGGCAAGGCCGGCCAGACCCTGCTGCTCACCAATCTGCCCGGCATCAAGGCCGAGCGTGTGCTGCTGGTCGGCAGCGGGGCCGCCGAAGGGCTGTCCGACCGTCAGTACCGCAAGCTGGCCAGCGGCGCCCTGGGCGTGCTCAAGAGCCTCGGCGGCAGCGACGCCGCCCTCGCCCTGGGCGATGTGCCGGTGAAGAACCGCGACGGCTACGGTCGCCTGCGCCTGCTGGCCGAGACCCTGGCCGATGGTGACTACGTCTTCGACCGCTTCAAGAGCAAGAAGGCCGATCCGCGGCCGCTGAAGAAGCTGACCCTGGTCACCACCAAGGCCTCCCAGGCAGACGCCGAGCGCGCCCTGGCCCACGCCCTGGCGATCACCCACGGCACCGCCTACGCCAAGGACTTCGGCAACCTGCCGCCGAACGTCTGCAACCCCATCTACGTGGCCGATCAGGCCAAGGCCCTGGGCAAGCAGTTCAAGGACGCCGGTCTCTCCGTCGAGGTACTCGACGAGAAGAAGATGCGCGAATTGGGCATGGGCTCCTTCCTCGCCGTGGCCCAGGGCAGCGCCCAGCCGCCGCGCCTGGTGGTACTGCAGTACAAGGGCGGCGCCAAGAATGCCCAGCCCTACACCCTGGTCGGCAAGGGCATCACCTTCGACACCGGCGGCATCAGCATCAAGCCGGCCGCCGGCATGGACGAGATGAAGTACGACATGTGCGGCGCTGCCAGCGTCCTGGGCACCTTCCGCGCCCTGGTCGAACTCAAGCCGGCGATCAACGTGGTGGGCCTGCTGGCCCTGGCCGAGAACATGCCCAGCGGCACCGCCACCCGTCCGGGTGACATCGTCACCAGCATGAGCGGCCAGACCATCGAGATCCTCAACACCGACGCCGAAGGCCGTCTGGTGCTGTGCGACACCCTGACCTATGCCGAGCGCTTCCAGCCCAAGGCGGTGATCGACATCGCCACCCTCACCGGCGCCTGTATCACCGCCCTGGGTTCGCTGGTCTCCGGTCTGATGGGCAACGACGAGGCCCTGATCGCCCAGGTGAAGAGCGCCGGTGACCAGGCCGACGACCGCGTCTGGCAACTGCCGCTGCACGACGAGTACCAGGAGCAGTTGGACAGCCCCTTCGCCGACATGGCCAACATCGGCGGGCCCAAGGCGGGCACCATCACCGCCGGTTGCTTCCTGGCGCGCTATGCCAAGGCCTATCCCTGGGTGCACCTGGACGTGGCCGGCACCGCCTGGATCAGCGGCGGCAAGGACAAGGCCGCCACCGGTCGTCCTGTCCCGCTGCTGGTGCAGTATCTGCTCGACCGCAGTAACGAGGCCTAAGCCTCCGTCCAAGGCCGCGACGCCCCTATGTCGCGGCCTTGCCGTTTTCCTCTCCTCCGCGTGACCCTCCATGACCCGTGTCGATTTCTACGTCCTGCCTTCCACCGATCCCGCGGCGCGGCTGGCCTTCGCTTGCCGGCTGGTGGACAAGGCCTGGAAACAGGGGATGCCGGTCTATGTGCACTGCGCCGACGCCGAGCAGCGCCAGCGCCTGGACGAGCAACTGTGGGCCTTCCGCCCGGACAGCTTCGTTCCCCACGATCTGGCGGAGAACGCCAGCGACAGCCCAGTAGTGCTCGGCCTGGACACGCCCGCGGCTCAGACTGGCGAGCTGCTGATCAACCTCAGCCTGGCCCCACCGCCCTGCCATGCGGGTTTCGCCCGGATCGCCGAAGTGGTCGTCGAAGCCCCCGAAGTCCGCCAGGCGATGCGCGAAGGTTTTCGCTTCTACCGCAAGCTTGGCTATGCTCTACAGGACCATCAGCTGTCACGTGTCTGATTTCATGACCAGCACCAAGCCCCCCGCGCACGTCCTGCAAGACCTCGAAGCCATCCGCCAGGTGCTCGACAAGAGCCGCAACGCGGTCACCCCGAGCAGCGCCGACGGCATTCCCATCCTTTCCGACGTCATCGCCCCCAGCGCCGAACGCCTCAAGGCCATCCCGCCCCTGCTCGACCAGATCGTGCCGGACGCCATCGAGGACGTGATCCCCCAGGAACCGCGGGACGACCTGGCCCGCGTCCGGCTGCGCCAGGAGGCACCGGCCATTCTCCAGGAACTGCTGGACGAAGAGCTGCCGCGCCTGGAGGCCGAACTTCAGCGCCGACTGGCGCAGCGCCTGGACGAACTGCTGCAGCGTCCCTGACCCGGGGCGCCAAGGCGCCCTGCCGTCGGCGGGCGGGAATCGCTATACTCGGAGGCTTTCCTCTTCCAGCGACAAAAGCCCCCTCCATGGACAAGACCTACCAGCCGCACGCCATCGAAACCTCCTGGTACCAGACCTGGGAACGCCAGGGCTACTTCGCGCCCCAGGGGTCGGGCGAGCCCTACACCATCATGATCCCGCCGCCGAACGTCACCGGCAGCCTGCACATGGGCCATGGCTTCAACAACGCCATCATGGATGCGCTGATCCGTTTCCGCCGCATGCAGGGTCGCAATACCCTCTGGCAACCGGGCACCGACCACGCCGGCATCGCCACCCAGATGCTGGTGGAGCGCCGCATCGGTGCCGAGGGGCTGTCGCGCCACGACCTGGGCAGGGAGAAATTCCTGGAGAAGGTCTGGGAATGGAAGAACGAATCCGGTGGCAACATCAGCCGGCAGATCCGCCGCCTGGGCTCCTCGGTGGACTGGTCGCGCGAGCGCTTCACCATGGACGACGGCCTCTCCGAGGCGGTCAAGGAAGCCTTCGTGCGCCTGCACGAGGACGGCCTGATCTATCGCGGCAAGCGCCTGGTCAACTGGGACACCAAGTTGCATACCGCCATTTCCGACCTGGAAGTGGAAAGCCATGACGAGAAGGGCCACCTCTGGCACCTGCGCTATCCGCTGGCGGACGGCGCCCGTACCGCCGAGGGCGCGGATCACCTGGTGGTCGCCACCACCCGTCCCGAGACCCTGCTGGGCGACGCCGCCGTGGCCGTGCATCCGGAAGACCCGCGCTACAAGGACCTGATCGGCCAGTACGTCGAGCTGCCCCTGGTAGGCCGTCGCATTCCCATCGTCGGCGACGACTACTGCGACCCCGAATTCGGCACCGGTTGCGTCAAGATCACCCCGGCCCACGATTTCAACGACTATGAAGTCGGCAAGCGGCACAACCTGCCGCTGATCAATGTCTTCGATGCCGACGCGGCCATCCTGCCCGGTGCCCAGGTGTTCAACCTGGACGGCAGCGTCAACGGCATGTTCGACGCCACCCTCCCCGCCGCCTACGCCGGCCTGGACCGCTTCGAGGCGCGCAAGCGCATCGTCGCCGACCTGGAAGCCGCGGGCCGCCTGGAAAAGATCGACGACCACGCCCTCAAGGTGCCCAAGGGCGACCGTTCCGGCACCGTGATCGAGCCCTGGCTAACCGACCAGTGGTACGTCTCCACCAAGCCCCTGGCCGAGAAGGCCATCGCCGTGGTCGAGAGCGGCGAGGTGCAGTTCGTGCCCAAGCAGTACGAGAACATGTACTTCAGCTGGATGCGCGACATCCAGGACTGGTGCATCAGCCGCCAGCTCTGGTGGGGCCATCGCATTCCGGCTTGGTACGACCAGGCCGGCAACGTCTATGTCGGCCGTGACGAGGCCGAGGTGCGCGCCAAGCACCACCTGGGTGACATCGCCCTGCGCCAGGACGATGACGTGCTGGACACCTGGTTCAGCTCCGGGCTGTGGACCTTCTCCACCCTGGGCTGGCCCGAGCAGACCGAGGCCCTGAAGACCTTCCACCCCACCGACGTGCTGGTCACCGGCTTCGACATCATCTTCTTCTGGGTCGCCCGGATGATCATGCTGTCCACCCATCTGACCGGGCAGATCCCGTTCAAGACCGTCTACGTCCACGGCCTGGTGCGTGACGGCCAGGGCCAGAAGATGTCCAAGTCCAAGGGCAACGTGCTCGATCCGCTGGACATCGTCGACGGCATCGACCTGGACACCCTGCTGCAGAAGCGCACCAGCGGCCTGATGCAGCCCAAGCTGGCCGAGAAGATCGCCAAGCAGACCCGCGCCGAGTTTCCGGACGGTATCGCCAGCTACGGCACCGACGCCCTGAGATTCACCTTCTGCTCCCTGGCCACCACCGGCCGCGACATCAAGTTCGACATGGGTCGCGTCGAGGGCTATCGCAACTTCTGCAACAAGCTGTGGAACGCGGCGAACTTCGTCATGGAGAACGTCGAGGGCCAGGACACCGGGGTCAACGACGAACCCGTCGAGCTGTCCTCGGTGGATCGCTGGATCATCTCCCAACTGCAGCGCACCGAGGCCGAGGTGACCCGCCAGCTCGACGCCTTCCGCTTCGACCTGGCCACCCAGGCGCTCTATGAATTCGTCTGGGACGAGTACTGCGCCTGGTACCTGGAACTGGTCAAGCCGGTGCTGTGGGACGAGAACGCTTCCCTGGAGCGTCAGCGCGGCACCCGTCGGACCCTGGCGCGCGTGCTGGAAGTGGTGCTGCGCCTGGCGCATCCCTTCATGCCCTTCATCACCGAGGAAATCTGGCAGCGCCTCAAGGCACCGGCCGGCGTCCAGGGCGAGACCCTGATGCTGCAACCCTGGCCGGTGGCCAACGAGGCGCGCATCGACGCCGCCGCCGAAGGCGACATCGAGTGGGTCAAGGCACTGATGCTGGGCGTGCGGCAGATCCGCGGCGAGATGAAGATCTCCATGGCCAAGCGCATCGATATCATCGTCGCCAACGCCAGTGCCGAGGACCAGCGCCGCCTGGCCGACTTCGAGCCGCTGTTGAACAAGCTGGCCAAGCTGGAATCGGTCCGCGTCCTGACCGCCGGCGAGGAAGCGCCGATGTCCGCCACCACCCTGGTCGGCGAGATGGAAGTGCTGGTACCCATGGCCGGCCTGATCGACAAGGACGCGGAGCTTACGCGCCTGGACAAGGAGATCGGCCGCCTGGAAGGCGAGGTCAAGCGCGTCGGTGGCAAGCTGGCCAATGAAGGCTTCGTCGCCAAGGCCCCGGCCGAGGTGCTGGAGAAGGAGCGTGCCAAACTGGCAGAGGCCGAACAGGCCCTGGCCAAGCTGGTGGAGCAGCGGCAGCGCATCGCCACCCTCTGATGCCCCTAAAGCCCACCCTCGCGGTGGGCTTTTTATTACCCAGGACGACTCTCATGGATGTGAGCAAGACCAAGACCAGCTTCTATCGCCGTCTCTATGTGGCCTGGCTGGTGGCCAGCGGCACCGCCACCAGCGTGCCGGCTTTGATGGCTGCCACCGGCATGCCGCGGCGTACCGCCCAGGACACCCTGCTGGCCCTGGCCGATCTGGATATCGACTGCCAGTTCGTGCAGGGCGAAGGCGCCCGCAACAACGCCGGTGGCTACGAGATCCGTGACTGGGGCGCGGTGGATCCGCGCTGGGTCGAGCGTGAGTTGCCGCGGATCAGGACGGTTCTGGGTTATCCCTGACGACTAGAAATCCAGCACCTGCACCACGTCATAGGCCGGCGTCTCATAGGGATGCGCGCCCTTGAGCGCCGCCACCGCCTGGCGGGCGATCTGTTCGTCGGCCAGCACCAGCTCCACACGCCATTCCTCCAGCTGTTCGAGACTGCCCTGCTCGCCCAGGTGCGGCTGGCTGCCAGGCAAAGGGCGGAACTGGCCGACGCCCTGGACCTGCCAACAACAGCTGTCGTACAGACCGATGCGACCGCCGCCCACGGCGAAGATCGCCTGCTTGACGGCTTCCAGGTGGGAGTCGGGGACGTAGAAACAGAGTTTGAGCATGGTGACGCTCTCCGGCTGGGCGGCCCTCACCCCAGCCCTCTCCCTGAGGGAGAGGGGGTAAGAGCGCAGCGGCGGATGCCGGGTGGCTCGCCGTCGGTTTGGAAGAGAGCCTATGAGCCAGGCTCACCCGACCGCAGGTCGAGCCAGCCTGGCCAGACGCCGAACCCTCAGTCCACCCAGACCCGCGCATTGCGGAACAGGCGCATCCAGCCGCCATCCTCCCCCTGCCAGTCGGCGGGGATCCAGGAGTTCTGCACGGCGCGGAAGCAGCGCTCGGGGTGCGGCATCATCAGCAGCACGCGACCGTCCTGGCTGGACAGCCCGGTGATGCCCAGCGGCGAGCCGTTAGGGTTGGCCGGGTAGGTCTCGGTGACCTTGCTGTGGCCGTCGACGTAGCGCAGCGCCACGGTGCCGGAGACATCGGCGGCGATCAGCGCTTCCTGGCTCGGGTACTCGGCGAAGCCTTCGCCGTGGGCGATGGCGATGGGCAGCCGCGATCCGGCCATGCCGGCCAGGAACAGCGAAGGCGAATCCTGCACCTGGACCATGGCCACCCGCGCCTCGAACTGCTCGGAGCGGTTGCGCACGAAACGCGGCCAGAATTCGCTGCCGGGCACCAGCTCGCGCAGGTTGGCGACCATCTGGCAACCGTTGCACACACCCAGGGTGAAGGTGTCGGTGCGCTCGAAGAACTGCTGGAAGCCATCGCGGGCACGGGCGTTGAACAGGATGGACTTGGCCCAGCCACCGCCAGCGCCGAGAACGTCGCCATAGGAGAAGCCGCCACAGGCCACCACGCCCTTGAAGTCCGCCAGGTCGATGCGGCCGGAGAGGATGTCGCTCATGTGCACATCGATGGCGGCGAAGCCGGCGCGATCGAAGGCCGCGCCCATCTCGACCTGGCCGTTGACGCCCTGCTCGCGCAGGATGGCGACCTGGGGCCGCACGCCTTTCTTGATGTAGGGCGCGCAGATGTCCTCGTTGGGATCGTAGGACAGCTTGGCCGACAGGCCCGGATGATCCTCCTCCAGCAGGGCGTCGAATTCCTGCTGGGCGCACTCGGCGTTGTCACGCAGGCGCTGGATCTGGAAGCTGGTCTCGCTCCAGACGCGCTGCAGCAGGCGCCGCTCGGCCCGGTAGAGGTGCTCGTCGTGGTAGTGGATGTTGATCTCGTAGCCGTTGACCGGGTTGCCGATCACCGCCACGCAGTCTTCCAGGCCGGCGGCGCTGAACTGGGCCAGCACCTCGTGGGTGAAGTCCTGGGGCACCTGGATGACGGCACCCAGCTCTTCGGCGAACAGGGCACGGGTCAGCTCGTCACGGTCGGCGGCCAGGGCGTCCAGGCGCAGGGCCAGGCCGCAGTGACCGGCGAAGGCCATTTCCACCAGGGTGGTGATGAGGCCGCCGTCGGAGCGGTCGTGGTAGGCCAGCAGCAGGCCGTCCTGGTTGAGGCCCTGGATCACGGCGAAGAAGGCCTTGAGGTCTTCGGCTTCGTCGACATCGGGAGCCGCCTGGCCGAGCTTGCCGTGGGTCTGGGCGAGGATGGAGCCGCCGAGGCGATTCTGGCCGCGGCCCAGGTCGACGAGGATCAGGTCGGTCTGGCCCTTGTCCAGGCGCAGCTGGGGGGTCAGGGTGCGGCGGATATCCTGCACCGGAGCGAAGCCGGTGATCACCAGCGACAGCGGTGCGGTGACGCTCTTGTCTTCGCCGCCGTCCTGCCAGCGGGTCTTCATGGACATGGAGTCCTTGCCCACCGGGATGGTGATGCCCAGCTGCGGGCACAGTTCCATGCCCACCGCCTTGACGGTCTCATAGAGCCGCGCGTCTTCGCCCGGGTGCCCGGCGGCGGCCATCCAGTTGGCGGAGAGCTTGATGTCGCCGAGCGTCTCGATGCGCGCGGCGGCCAGGTTGGTGATGGTCTCGCCGATGGCCATGCGGCCGGAAGCGGGTGCGTCGAGCAGCGCCAGCGGGGTGCGCTCGCCCATGGCCATGGCTTCGCCGGTATAGACGTCGAAGCTGGTGGCGGTGACGGCGCAGTCCGCCACCGGGACCTGCCAGGGACCGACCATCTGGTCGCGGGCCACCAGGCCGGTGATGGTGCGGTCGCCGATGGTGATCAGGAAGCTCTTGCTGGCCACGGCCGGGTGACGCAGGACGCGTTCCACCGACTCGGTCAGGTCGAGGCCGGCGCCGTCGAAGGTATCGCCCAGCTCGGCTTCACGGGTCACGCTGCGGTGCATGCGCGGCGGCTTGCCCAGCAGGACGTCCAGCGGCATGTCCACGGCGTTGTTGCCGAAGTGGCTGTCGGCCACGGTCAGCTGGCGCTCCTCAATGGCCTCGCCGACCACGGCGAAGGGGCAGCGCTCGCGTTCGCAGATGGCCTTGAAGGTCTCGAAGTTCTCGGCGTCCACCGAGAGCACGTAGCGCTCCTGGGACTCGTTGCACCAGATCTCCAGCGGGCTCATGCCCGGCTCGTCGTTGGGCACGTTGCGCAATTCGAAACGGCCACCGCGCCCGGCATCGTTGACCAGCTCGGGGAAGGCGTTGGACAGGCCACCCGCACCCACGTCGTGGATGAAGGTGATGGGATTGTGCTCACCCAGTTGCCAGCAGCGGTCGATGACTTCCTGGCAGCGGCGCTCCATTTCCGGGTTCTCGCGCTGCACCGAGGCGAAATCCAGGTCGGCGGAGCTGGCGCCGGTGGACATGGACGAGGCCGCGCCACCGCCCAGGCCAATCAGCATGGCCGGGCCGCCCAGCACGATGAGCTTGCCACCCACCGAGATGTCGCCCTTCTGTACGTGGTCGGCGCGGATGTTGCCCAGGCCGCCGGCGAGCATGATCGGCTTGTGGTAGCCGCGCACCTCGGGACCACGGGGGGTCTCGACCTGCTGCTCGAAGGTACGGAAGTAACCGGCCAGGGCCGGACGGCCGAATTCGTTGTTGAAGGCGGCGCCGCCCAGCGGGCCCTCGATCATGATGTCCAGCGGGGTGACGATGCGCTCGGGCTTGCCGTAGGGCTGCTCCCAGGGCTGTTCGAAACCGGGGATGTTCAGGTTGGAGACGGTGAAGCCGGTCAGACCCGCCTTGGGCTTGGAACCGCGACCGGTGGCACCTTCGTCGCGGATCTCGCCGCCGGAACCGGTGGAGGCGCCGGGGAAGGGGGCGATGGCGGTCGGGTGGTTGTGGGTCTCCACCTTCATCAGGATATGCACGGGCTGGCTATGCGCGCCGTACTCGCGGGACTCGGCGTCGGGGTAGAAGCGCCCGGCGGTGAAGCCTTCCATGACCGCGGCGTTGTCCTTGTAGGCGGACAGCACGCCCGTACGGGTCATCTCGTAGGTGTTCTTGATCATGCCGAACAGGGACTTCTCCTGGCTTTCGCCGTCGATGTCCCAGCTGGCATTGAAGATCTTGTGTCGGCAGTGCTCGGAGTTGGCCTGGGCGAACATCATGAGCTCGATGTCATGGGGATTGCGCCCCAGGGCGGTGAAGCTCTGCACCAAATAGTCGATCTCGTCCTCGGCCAGGGCCAGGCCCAGCGCCAGGTTGGCCTGTTCCAAGGCAGCGTGACCGCCGCCGAGCACGTCCACCGCGGTGAGCGGCTTGGGCGTGGCATGGCTGAAGATGTCGGCGGCGGCGTCCAGGGTCGGCAGCACCCGCTGGGTCATGCGGTCGTGCAGGGCCGCGGCCAGCTGCCCGTGGGCAGCGGCGTCCAGCTCGCCGGCGACGTAGTAGGCCACACCGCGCTCCAGGCGCTCGATCGACGCCAGGCCACAGTTGTGGGCGATGTCGGTGGCCTTGCTCGACCAGGGCGAAATGGTGCCCAGGCGCGGGACGATAAGGAATAGCGCGCCGCTGGGTTCCTGCTGGGGGACGCTGGGGCCGTATTGCAGCAGTCGGCCGAGGATGCCCTCTTCCTCCGCGCTCAGGGTGCCGGCGACTTCGGCGAAATGAACGAACTCGGCATAGAGCCCGGAAACACCGGGAACCAGGCGAGTCAGCTGGTCGAGAAGTTTGCCGTGACGGAACGAAGAAAGAGCGGGAGCGCCGCGCAGGATCAGCATCGGGGACAGCCTCGGGGCCAAGTCACTTTGGGGCCGTGCATTCTAGCCTAAAGGCGCGCTCGGGACACCTTCCGGCGACGAGGGTTCATCCAGCCTTACCACCAGTCTTGTATGTATAAAATGGGCGCTTTGCCAGTTCTCGCGTATACTGCGCGCCGATACGGCCTGCCGCGCCCATGGACGCGGCCTCCCATTGGGCTCAGGATAGAGCCTTTGGCCGGACCGGTGGCGCGGAGCGTCCCGACGATAACGAAAGGCCCCAGGAGGGCCGAACGATAGCGCGTCAGCAAGGCGCCAGTGCCGTTTTGATGCCGTATGGCCGAGCTAGCCCATTTGAATAGAGCCTTCAAGCGATTCGCCTGGCTTACCCTGCCCTTCCTCGCCCTGCTCATGAGTTGCGGGGAAGCGGACGTGCCCGCGCCGCCCAAGCCGACCGCCCTCGAGCAGGTCCAGCAGGCGGGCGTGCTGCGCGTGGTGACGCGCAACAGTCCGGCGACCTACTTCCAGGACCGTAACGGCGAGACCGGCTTCGAGTACGAACTGGTCAAGGGCTTCGCCGAATCGCTCAAAGTGCGCCTGGAAATCAGCACCGCCGACAACCTCGATGACCTCTTCAACCGCCTGACCGCACCGGACGGCCCGGTCATCGCCGCCGCCGGCCTCACGCCCTCCACCAATCGCCAGGGCCTGAAATTCTCCCGCAGCTATCTCGACGTGGTGCCCCAGGTCATCTACCGCAACGGCACCGTCCGCCCCAGCACGCCCAAGGACTTGGTCGGCAAGCGCATCCTGGTGCTCAAGGGCAGCAGCCAGGCACAGCAGCTCAGGGCGCTGCAGGCCCAGGTGCCGGAGCTCACCTTCGACGAATCCGACCAGGTGGAGGTCAGCGACCTGCTGCGCATGGTCGATGAAGGCCAGATCGACCTGACCCTGGTGGATTCCAACGAACTGGCCATGAACCAGGTGTACTTCCCCAACGTGCGGGTGGCCTTCGACCTGGGCGACAACCAGGGCCAGGCCTGGGCGCTGCAACCCGGGGAGGACAACAGCCTGCTCGATGCGGTCAACGCCTACCTCGACAAGGTCCGCCGCGACGGTACCCTGCAGCAGCTCAAGGAGCGCTACTACGGTCACGTCGACGTACTCGGCTACGTGGGTGCCTACACCTTCGCCCAGCACCTGCAGGAGCGCCTGCCCAAGTACGAGAAGCACTTCCGCAAGGTGGCACAGAAGCACCAGTTGGACTGGCGCCTGCTCGCCGCCATGGGCTACCAGGAATCGCTGTGGACGCCGGACGCCACCTCCAAGACCGGGGTGCGCGGGCTGATGATGCTGACCAACAACACCGCCCAGGCGATGGGTGTGTCCAACCGCCTGGACCCCGAGCAGAGCATCACCGGCGGCGCCAAGTATTTCGACCAGATCCGCGACGAGTTGCCCGACAGCATCCACGAACCGGATCGCACCTGGTTCGCCCTGGCTACCTACAACATCGGCATCGCCCACATCCTCGATGCCCGCCGGCTGGCCGAATCCCAGGGCCTGGACCCGGATCGCTGGCTGGACGTGAAGAAGATGCTGCCGCGCCTGGCGCAGAAGCAGTGGTACAGCAAGACCCGCTACGGCTACGCCCGCGGCGGCGAGACGGTGGAGTTCGTGCAGAACGTGCGCCGTTATTACGACATCCTCACTTGGACCACCCAGCCGCAGATGGAAGGCCAGCAACTGGCCAAGACGGGCCTGCACGTTCCCGCCGTGTCCGACGCCCGCCCTGTCCAGGAAGCGCCGCAGGACATGTAGCCTGAGGCGTGCCGTTGTTCAGCCGATGCGCCAGTACCACCCCCTATCCCTCGGAGAGAGGGCTGGGGTGAGGGTCGGGCCAAGCCTCGTAGCGTGGAAAACCGCGCCAGCGTTTTCCACTGGCACTCCGACACCTTCCCGCGTGGACAAGGCTGCGCCGTTGTCCACCCTACACACCATGCGGCCCCCTCTCCCCACGGGAGAGGGCTGGGGTGAGGGTCGAGCCAAGCCCCGTAGCGTGGAAAACCGCGCCAGCGTTTTCCACTGGCACCCGGCACCCGCCCGCGCGGACAAGGCTGCGCCGTTGTCCACCCTACACACCATGCGGCCCCCTCTCCCCACGGGAGAGGGCTGGGGTGAGGGTCGAGCCAAGCCTCGTAGCGTGGAAAACCACGGCAGCGTTTTCCACTGGCACCCGGCACCCGCCCGCGCGGACAAGGCTGCGCCGTTGTCCACCCTACAGGTACCTTGAGCGCTAGCCCTTGGGCTTCTGGATCAGCTTGTCCACGGCGCGCGCCGCAGCCACCATGCCGAAGGTGGCGGTGACCATCATCACCGCGCCGAAACCACCGGCGCAGTCCAGACGGACACCTTCGCCGACGAAGCTCTTCTGCTGGCAGACGCTGCCGTCCGGCTTGGGATAGCGCAGCTGTTCGGTGGAGAAGACGCAGGGCACGCTGTAGTGGCGACTGGGATTGCGCGAGAAGCCGTAGTCGCGGCGCAGCAGCGAGCGTACCCGCGAGGCCAGGGGGTCGTTGTAGGTGCGATTGAGGTCCACCACCTGGATCTGGGTAGGATCGATCTGCCCACCGGCGCCGCCGGTGGTGACGATGGCGATCTTGCGCCTCTTGCACCAGGCGATCAGCGCCGCCTTGGAGGCCACGCTGTCGATGCAGTCCAGCACCAGGTCGAGCTCTTCGGTGATGTAGTCGGCCATGGTCTCGCGGGTAACGAAGTCCGCCACCGCCTTGACCGCGCAGGCCGGGTTGATGGCCTGGATGCGCTCGGCCATCACCGTGACCTTGGGCCTCCCCACCTGGCCCTCCAAAGCATGCACCTGGCGATTGGTGTTGCTGACGCAGACATCGTCCAGATCGAACAGGCTGATGCGGCCGACGCCACTGCGGGCCAGGGCCTCGGCGGCCCAGGAACCCACCCCGCCGATGCCGACCACGGCGACGTGGCTGGCGGCCAGGCGCTCGACGGCCTCCTGCCCATAGAGCCGGGCGATCCCGCCGAAGCGTTGTTCATCGAACGTCATGAAGGCTTTCCACAAAAGCCACAGTATAGGTTTTCCTTTACCATACCGCTCCCCCTTGAACCCTAGCCGCCTCCCGGGACCCGCCATGACCACCGTCCTTACCCCCACCCTGGAACTCGCCTGCGACCTCATCGGCCGAGCCTCGGTCACGCCGCTGGACGAAGGCTGCCAGGCGCTGATGATGCAGCGCCTGGAGCGGCTGGGCTTCGCCCTCGAGCCCCTGCGTATCGAAGAGGTCGACAATTTCTGGGCACGCCGTGGCGGCGAGGGTCCGGTGCTGTGCTTCGCCGGCCATACCGACGTGGTACCCACCGGCCCGCTGGAGGCCTGGCAGCAGGCGCCCTTCAATGCCCACGTGGATGCCGACGGCATGCTGCGCGGCCGCGGCGCCGCCGACATGAAGGGCAGCCTGGCGAGCATGATCATCGCCGTGGAGCGCTTCGTCGCCGACCATCCCGACCACCGTGGCGCCATCGCCTTCCTCATCACCAGCGACGAGGAAGGCCCGGCCCTGCACGGCACTCGCGCCGTGGTGGAGCGCCTGCGCGAACGGGGCGAGCGGCTGGACTGGTGCATCGTCGGCGAACCCTCCAGCACCCGGCTGCTGGGTGACGTGGTCAAGAACGGGCGTCGCGGCTCGCTCAACGGCCGCCTGACCGTACGCGGCAAGCAGGGGCACGTGGCCTATCCGCACCTGGCGCGCAACCCCATCCACCTGGCGGCCCAGGCCCTGGCGGATCTCGCCGCCGAGCAATGGGATGAGGGCAATGCCTTCTTCCCGCCCACCAGCTTCCAGATTTCCAACCTCAATTCCGGCACCGGCGCCGGCAATGTGGTGCCGGGCGAGTTGCAGGCGCTGTTCAACTTCCGTTTCTCCACCGAATCCACCGTGGAAGGCCTGCAGGCACGCGTAGAGGCCATCCTCGACCGCCACGGGCTTGATTGGCACCTCGACTGGTCGCTCTCCGGCCTGCCCTTCCTCACCGAGCCGGGTGACCTGCTCGACGCCGTCGCGGCCAGCGTGGAAGCCGTCACCGGCTATCGTCCCGAGGCCTCCACCAGCGGCGGCACCTCGGACGGCCGCTTCATCGCCACCCTGGGCGCTCAGGTGGTGGAGCTGGGACCAGTCAACGCCACCATTCACCAGGTGGACGAACACGTCCTGGCCAGCGACCTGGATCTGCTGACCGAGGTGTACTACGGCACCCTGGTGCGGTTGCTGGCATGAAGCTGATCTGTCCGCTCTGCCAGGCGCCGCTGGCCGACGTCGACGGCGGCGTCGGCTGCCCCGCCGGCCATCGTTTCGACCGCGCCCGCCAGGGCTATCTGAACCTGCTGCCAGTGCAGCACAAGAAAAGCCTGGACCCGGGTGACAACGCCGCCATGGTCGAGGCGCGCCGACGCTTCCTCGACGCCGGCCACTACGCGCCGCTGGCCGAGCGCCTGGCGCAACTGGCCGCCGAGCGCGCGCCCCAGCGCTGGATCGACGTGGGCTGCGGCGAAGGCTTCTATACCGAACGCCTGGCCCAGGCCCTGCCTGCGGCCGACGGCTACGCCCTGGACATCTCCCGCGAGGCGGTGCGCCGCGCCTGCCGGCGTACCCCGGCGCTGACCTGGCTGGTGGCGAGCATGGCGCGTCTGCCGCTGGCGGACGCCAGTTGCCAGTTGCTGGCCAGTGTCTTCAGCCCCATCGACTGGCGCGAGGCCCAGCGCGTGCTGGCACCGGGTGGCGGTATCCTGCGACTGGGCCCCGCCAGTGCCCATCTGCTGGAGTTGCGCCAGCGGCTCTACGACGAGGTGCGCGACTATGCCGAGGACAAGCACCTCCAGGATCTGCCACCGGGGCTGGAACTGGCCCACAGCGAGGGGCTCGAATTCGTGCTGCCGCTAGCCGAGCGCCAGACCCGCGAAGACCTCCTGGCCATGACGCCCCACGGCTGGCGGGTCAATGCCGAGCGCCGCGAGCGCGTGCTGGCTGAGCCCTTCGAGGTGCGAGTAGCCGTGCGTTACGATTGGATCGTCAAATCCGGAGCCTAAGTCCCATGCGCCAGCCCGATATCGAAATCTACCTCAAGGACGTCGACCGGGACGCCGTCTCGACCTGGCTCGAACAGGTGTTCGCCATGCCCTGCGAATGGCAGGCCCGCGGGCAGACCTTCAAGTGCACCCTGCGCTATGGCGGCGAGTCCATTCCAGTCACCTGGCTGCCGAAGGCGGTGGGCAAGTGGCACAGCCTGCTGCTGGAAAGCGACGTCTCGCCCTGGGTGGACGATCTGGCTTGCGCGCGCGATGCCCAGGCGGCGCTGCAGGTGCAGGTGCGTTGCGCCCCGAGTGGCTGGAGCGAAGAGGAAGACGAGGAAGCCGCGGATCATTGGCTGAAGGTCACGGACGCCGGTGTCGAGGAGATCGTCTGGCGGACCGAATGACCAGAGTCCATTCAAAGTCTGCTGCGCGTCGGCCAAACGGCGTTGAAAAGACCTTGGAAGGCCAGCCCCACCTGAGCGGCCTGTCGCAATGCTCATTTACCACTCGTAAACTCGAGCGCGAGCCCGGTCCGCTTCCTCAGGTCTTTTCGTGGGGCCGCCTAGGCATTGTTTGGCTCTAGCTCGCGAGACCTTGAACAGACTCTAAAATCGCGAGGAGTCTGGCGCTCATCGCGAGACGGGCTCAGAGTCGGGCGACGTCTTCGGCCTGCAAGCCCTTCTGGCCCTCGACCACCGAGAATTCCACCTGCTGGCCTTCGGTCAAGGAGCGATGTCCTTCTCCGCGGATGGCGCGGTAGTGGACGAACACATCCGCACCGCCCTCGCGCTGAATGAATCCGTAGCCCTTGGCGTCATTGAACCACTTGACGGTCCCGGTTTCGCGTTGCTCACCCATCACATCTCTCCGAAGCTTTCTGGATTTCCTATCCCTGGTCGCCCAAGTGCGGGCAACCGGGTTGCCTTGTTGTGTCGGTACGGACTGCGTGCCGGCAACGCCACCCGCGGGCAGCCCTGCCAAGCATCGGCAAAAACCTGCCGATGCCTTATGAAGCATGGCTTGCCCGGCAAAAGCAACGTTCTTTACGCAAAGTGCCATCATGGCTGGAAGCCGCGCCAGTGCCGGGTTTCCGTCGACTCGCAAGGCAATTTCCCAGCACGGGTGACAAGATCGCGGCTGGCAGGTCGAAGTCTGCACAAGACGGGTGGTTTTACGCCCGCCAGGCCTTCCGGCACACTGCCGCCTCGTCAATCCGGTAGCCCTTCATGACTCGTTCGCCGCTGCGTCTCCTGGCCTTTTCGCTGCTCAAGCGCCTGCTCTACCTCTGGGTTCGCTCCGAGACCACCCAGGCCGCCAGCCTGCTCAGCCGCATCGATCCGACCAAACCGGTGCTCTATGTGCTGCCCGAAGCCTCGCTGAGCGACCTGGCGGTGCTCGACCGGGAGTGCCGCAAGGCCGGCCTGCCCCGCCCGCTACGGCCGCTGGTGTTGGGCGCCCGTACCGAACCCCTCGCCTACTTCAATGCCGTCGGCAAGCCGGACTGGCGCGGACGGCCGGCGCGACGCTCGGTGCCGCCCACCCTGCGCCGGGTGGTGGCGGCAGTGACCGAGCAGCAGCTGGACGACGTCCAGCTGGTTCCGGTCAGCGTCTTCTGGGGCCAGTCGCCGGATCGCGAGACCAGCCCCTGGAAGCTGCTCTGGGCGGACAACTGGGTGGTGACCGGACGGCTGCGCAAGGCCGCGCGCATCCTGGTGCTGGGCCGGCTGACCCGGGTGCAGTTCTCCAAGCCGCTGTCGCTCGGCGAACTGGCCGCGCAACGCCCCGACCCGCAGCGCCTGGAGCGGCTGGTGATGCGCCGCCTGCGCATCCACTTCCGCAACGTGCGCCAGGCGGTGATCGGCCCCGACCTCTCGCACCGGCGTACCCTGTTGCGCGGCCTGCTGCGGGCGCCCCAGGTCCGCGCGACCATCGCCCGGGAGATCGCCCAGCGCAAGGCCACACCCGGGCGCATCGAAGACGAGGCGGCGCACTATGCCCGGGAAATCGCCTCGGACTTCTCCTATCCGGTGGTGCGCTGCCTGGACGTCGGCCTGCGCTGGTTCTGGAACAGCATCTACCAGGGCGTGACGGTCAGCCACATCGAGCGCATCCAGGAGATGGCGCCAGGCCATACCGTGGTGTACGTGCCCTGCCACCGCAGCCACATCGACTACCTGCTGCTGTCCTACCTGCTGTTCCAGAATGGCCTGACCCCGCCGCACATCGCCGCCGGCATCAACCTGGACATGCCCGTGGTGGGCAACATCCTCAGACGTGGCGGTGCCTTCTTCATGAGGCGCAGCTTCAAGGGCAACGCCCTCTATGCAGCGGTGTTCAACGAATACCTGCATAGCCTGTTCAGCCGCGGCTTCTCCACCGAGTACTTCGTCGAAGGTGGCCGTTCGCGTACCGGGCGGACCCTGCAACCCCGTACCGGCATGCTGGCCATGACCCTGCGCAGCTTCCTGCGCGATTCGCGCCGCCCCATCGTCTTCGTCCCGGTGTACATCGGCTACGAGAAGGTCTTCGAGGGCCGTACCTACCTGGGCGAGTTGCGTGGCGCCGCCAAGAAGAAGGAGTCCATCTTCGATCTGGTCAAGGTCTTCGGTGCCCTGCGCCAGCGCTTCGGCCGGGTCTGGGTCAACTTCGGCGAACCCATCCCGCTGCAGAGCTTTCTCGATGCCCGTCGCCCCGGCTGGCGCGACGAACCTCTCGACGAAGATCTGAAACCCAGCTGGTTCAACCCGGTCACCCATGAACTGGGCGAGCGGATCGTCCGGCGCATCAATGCCGCCGCGGCCGTCACCCCGGTCAACCTGGTGGCCCTGGCGCTGCTGTCGACCAACCGCCAGGCGCTGGACGAAGGCGCCCTGGTGCGCGCCATCGACCTCTACCTGGACCTGTTGAGGCGGGTGCCCTACTCCACCAGCGTCACCCTGCCGGAGGGCGACGGCCAGTCGATGATCGAAGAGGTCCGCGCCCTGGGCTTCCTTTCCGAGCAGCAGGACGCCCTGGGCCGCATCCTCTACCTGGACGAGCAGAACGCGGTCCTGATGACCTACTACCGCAACAACGTCCTGCACCTCTTCGCCATTCCGGCGCTGATCGCCAGCTTCTTCCAGAATACCGGGCGGATGACCCGCGAGCTGATCCATAGATTCGCCCTGGCGCTCTATCCCTACCTGCAGGCCGAGCTGTTCATCCACTGGGAGCGCGAGGAGCTGCCCCTGGTGGTGGACGGCTGGCTGGAAGCCATGGTGGAGCGCGGTCTGCTGCGCCTGGAGGATGACGTCTTCGTGCGTGCGGCGCCCAGTTCGCGGCAGTTCGTCCGTCTCACCCTGTTGGCGCGGGCCATCCTACAGACCCTGCAGCGCTACTACATGACCACCGCGCTGATCCTCAACCATGGCCAGAACAGCCTGACCGCGCCGCAACTGGAAGAACTCTGTACGGTGATGGCCCAACGGCTGTCGGTGCTGCATGGCCTCAATGCACCGGAGTTCTTCGACAAGTCGCTGTTCCGCCACTTCATCCAGACGCTGCTGGCCGAAGGGGTGTTGCGCAAGGCCGACGACGGCACCCTGGGCCATCATGAGCTGCTCGGCGAACTGGCCGAGGGCGCGGGCAAACGGGTGCTGCCGGCGGAGATCCGCCTGTCGATCCGCCAGGTGGCGCTGGATCGCCCCGACGCCCCGGACTTGCCGGAGAGTGAATCGCCGCCCGCGGCGGGCAACTAAGCCGGCGCGGATGGGTCACAGCAGTCGATTTCAGTCCAGGATCTACCCATGAAAAGAATCGCCACCCTGCTCGCCACCTCGCTGCTGCTCAGCGCCTGTAGCGGGCTGCGCCCCGGCCCTTCCACGCCGCCGCCAGCCGGCCAGCCGCTGCCGCCCACCGAGCAGCCGCAGACCACCACCCCTGGCACGCCGGCCCAGCCGAGCATGACCAGCCTCAGCGGCCAGGCCACCTTCACTGCCAACGAGCCGGTACCGCCTACCGCCAAGCTCACCGTCAGCCTCTACGGCGCCAGCGCGGGCGACACCCCAGCCGGTCGCCTGGCCCAGCGCACCCTGTTCGTCAAACAGCCCGGCCAGGTGCCCTTCCGCCTCGACTACGCGCCCTCGCGGGTCAAGAGTGGCGAGCGCTACCTGCTCAGCGGCCGTATCCTACTCGGCGGTCGCCCGCTGTACCTGACCCAGGAGCCGGTGGTGGTCGACCTGAACGACGCGGGCGAGGTGGAGTTGCCGCTGCAGCCGGTGCGTTAGGACTGCCTCCATCGCTCATGGGCGGCATGGCCAACGGATTGGCATCGCTCTGGACGGTCAGCCGCTGTAGTAGAACGTACCGACAACCCCGAGCGGTGTGCTTGCCGCACTGTCGGATTAGGTTTCTCTGGCAGCCAAGTGCTCGACCTCGGCTGCCACCGGACACCTCGAGCCACAGGCGGACTCATCGCAGAAGCGGCAGAGATGATCGGCCTGCTGCGCGCCGGTCGTCAGCGCGGCCAGCATGGCTGCCAAGGCCTGTTGCAAGGCGTCCCGCTGGGTCTTGGGTACGGCATCCAGCGCCCGCGTCAATACCGCCGTTCGCGCCGCGACCAGCCGCTCGCGTTGCGCCTCGCCCGCCGAAGTCAGGCTTGCCTGGACTTCACGACGATCTTGCCCAGGTTGGCGACTGACCAAGCCCGCGCCGACCAGGGCATCGAGCGTCCTCACCATGACCGAATGACTGAGACCGGCAATGGCCGCCAGCTCACGGATCGTCAGGCCGGGATACTGAGCCAGGGCATTAAGCACGGTACAGCCGGCGCTGCTGACGCCACCGGCCCGCTGTAAAGCCTCTGTCTGGGCATCGGCCAAGGCTAGGGCGCAGGCGCCCAGAAGATTTTCCAATTGCACTTCGTTCATGATTTTAATATATGCATTCTGAATACATTTAAAAATGAGTGATTACCCAGCAGATTCACCCCTATGACGCTTCAGCTTGCGGAGCCTAGCCTAAATGACAACTACCCAAGCGATCCCCTTCGGGCGCGACCGCAGCCTGGCGATCCTAGCCATGATAGGTTCGGCAGCCTGCTGGGGGCTGGCCACCGTCGCCAGCCGCGACCTGCTGGAACAGGTGCCCTCCTCGACCCTGCTACCGATCCAATTGGTAGCCAGTCTGCTCTTTCTGGCCATTCTCGCATCGCGCGAGAGCCGCCAACCGGCATCATGGCCGCTCTTGCTGCGTACCGCCTGGCCAGGCGTGCTCGAACCAGGGCTGGCTTATGGGATAGGGCTCGCCGGTCTCTCCCTGACCAGCGCCGGCCATGCCGCGGTGATAGGTTCGGCCGAACCCATGTTCATCGTCCTGCTGGGCTGGCTGCTGCTGGGGCAGCGTCCTCGGCGACGCCTGCTCGCTTGCCTGCTGGCCACCGTGATCGGCTTGTTGCTGATCGGCATCTGCGGTAACGAGACCGGGAACTCGGCGACCTCGCTCCAGGGCGATCTGCTGATCGTGCTGGGAACGCTGTTCGCCGCCGGCTACGTCATCGCCTCGTCGCGCCTGGCAAGCCACTATCCACCCGCCAGCCTGGCGTTGGTGCAACAAGGCGCTGGGCTGTTGTTCATCCTGACGCTGCAGGGGGGCATGGTTGCCGCGGGGTTGGCTACCCCACACTGGGAAGCGCTGGACAAGGCCGTGATCGCCGAGGCGGCGCTGTCCGGGGTGCTGCAATACGCCCTGCCCTTCTGGCTCTACCTCCTGGGCCTGCGCCACCTGAGCGCCGCCAGCGCCGGTCTCTATCTTGCCCTCATTCCGGTATTCGGCCTGGTCGCCGCCTTTCTCTGGCTGGATGAACGACCAACGATGGGCATGCTCCTTGGTGCCGTCCTCATCCTGGCATCCATCGCGGTCGCGAGGCGACATACCTGATTCCCCTGCTACGCCTCGCCCTGGGTTCCGTGCGAAGATCCCGGCTCTTGTGCCCCCGTACCCTTCTCCCGAGGTGACTCGTGACTCCACGCCTCGCCATCAAGCGCTATGAGGGCGACCACCAGCCCCACGCCCATGCCTTCGCCCAGTTGGTGCTGCCCATTCAGGGTGGCATGGAGCTGGAGTTGGAAGGCCGCAACGGGGCACGGCTGCATACCGGGCTGGCCGCCCTGGTGGCGCCCGACTGCGGTCATGCGCAGCGCTCAGCGCCGGACAGCCGTTTTCTGGTGATCGACTGCTCCGCCGACTGGCTGCCGGCCCAGACCCTGGACCAGGCGCTGCGCCAACCCGGCCTGCCGATTCCACCGGCGGCGCGGCAGCTGATCGCCTTTGCCGAGCTGACGCCAGCGCAGACTCTGGCCCAGCAGGCCCATGAACTCACCCGGCTACTGCTGACCACCCTCACCGCGCCCACCGAGGCCTCAGCCTTCGCGCGCCTGCTAGCGCGGGTGGAAGCCCAACCGGCCGGTGACTGGAGCAATGCGGACATGGCCCGCCTGGCTGGGGTCGGTCTGACGCGACTGCACCTGCTGTTCCACGAGCGCTTCGGCCAGACACCCCAGGCCTGGCTGACCGATCTGCGCCTGCGCCAGGCCCAGCGCTGGCTGGGAGACAGTCGCCTGCCCATCGCCGAGATCGCCCTGCGCGTCGGCTTTTCCGATCAGGCCGCCCTCACCAGGGCCATGACTCGCCGACAGGGCATCAGCCCCGCCGCCTGGCGGCGCAGCCAGCGCACGCTGGGGTGACGCACGCCGGGTAAAAAGCGCCGTAGCCTCAGGCAAGACCCGTCAGCACCTCCGTCGTCAGACTGATCGCGAATCGGTGGAGGCGACAGATGAACGAACGAGCGCTATCGGCAACGGGAATCGGCTATGGGGTCGCGGCAGGCCTGTGCTGGGGGGTGATCTTTCTCGCCCCGGCGCTGGTGCCCGATCTCAGCGGCGCCCAGTTCGCCGTGCTGCGCTTTCTCTGCTACGGCGGGGTCTCCCTGGTGCTGCTCCTGCCGCGCTGGCAGCGGCTGCGAAGCCGGCTCACCCGCGCGGACGGACGACGCCTGTTCTGGCTGAGCCTGATCGGCAACCTGGGCTACTACGCCCTGGTCGGCGCCGGGGTGCAGCAGGCTGGCATCGCCGCGACCACCCTGATCGTCGGCCTGATTCCGCTGCTGGTGGCCCTGGCTGGGCGCGCTGACGCCGGGGCCGTGGGTGTCGATCGCCTCTGGCCATCGTTGGCCTGCGCCCTGCTCGGGGTGGGGCTGATCAGCTACGAGGCGCTGACCGCCACGGCCCTGGGTGCCCAACCGGTCCTGGGTCTGCTCTGCGCCTGCGGCGCCCTGCTGGCCTGGAGTTGGTTCGCGGTAGTCAATACCCGTCACCTGACCGTGACCGCCATCGGCAGCCACGACTGGGCCCTGCTGCTGGGCGGAGTGACCGGCCTCCAGGCGCTGCTGGCCGCGCCCTTCCTGCTGGGGCCGGACCTGCTGGTACGGGCGCCGCAGGACTGGGTGCAGCCGCTGGTGGTAGCCGCCGGCGTGGCGCTGCTCGCCTCGGTGGTCGGTGGCTTCTGCTGGAACCAGGCCAGTCGCCGCCTGCCGCTGACCCTGAGCGGCCAGGCCATCGTCATCGAAACGCTGTCTTCGCTACTCTACGGCTTTCTCTGGCAGTGGCGGTTGCCGACGCTGCTGGAAGCCCTGGCCATCGGTCTGCTGGTCGTGGGGGTGGTCTGGTGCCTGAGGTGCCACCAGCAGCCTGTCCCGGCCAGCGCGCCAGCCGGGTCGGCCTGCTAGCAGCGCAGCCCTAGAACAGCCGGGCGATCTCGTTCAGGCTGAGGACGATGAACAGCGCCGCGGCCAGGCCCAACAGGCCATTGGACAACCAACCCGAACGCCACTCCCGGGGTACCCGCTTGGAGTTGAGCAGCCAGATCAGGGTCAGCGCCAGGAAGGGCATGAAGAAGGCGCCGAAGGCCCCGTAGGCGATGATCAATCCAAAGGGCCGGCCGAGCAGCAGCAGGACCATCGGCGGAAAGGTCAGCCAGAGCACATAGAAGCGGAAGGCAGGGGTCTTCTCCAGGTCGTCCCGGCTGCCGTTGCCGCCAGTGGCCTGGCGGACGAAGTCGGCGAACAGCAGGGACACGCCGTGCCACACCCCCAGGATCGAGGAGAAGGTGGTCGCCGCGAAGCCGATCAGGAAGACGGTTGAGACCACCGGGCCGAAGCGCTGCTCCAGCACCTCGTCCAGGTCGAGCAGGCCGCGATCACCGCTGGAAAGGGTGATCTGTGCGGTGTACAGCAACTCGGCGCCGACGATCAGCATGGAGATGACGAAGATGCCGGTGGCGATGTAGGCCACCTGGTTGTCCAGGCGCATCACGCCCATCCAGGCCGGGGTGCGCCAGCCCTTGGCGTTCACCCAGTAGCCATAGGCGGCCATGGTGATGGTGCCGCCGACCCCGCCGATGAGGCCCAGGGTGTAGATCGCCGAGCCCTCGGGGATGGTCGGCACCAGACCGGTGACGGCATGGCCGAGGTTGGGCACCACCAGGATGGCCAGGCCCACCACCACCACGAACATCACGCCGATGAAGAACTTCATCGCCGCCTCGAACACGGCATAGCGATTGAGCAGCACGAAGACCGCCCCGGCGACCCCCGACAGCGCGCCCCAGGCCCAGAACGGCAGCACATCGGGGAACAAGGCGGCCAGCGGCAGGGCGGTGGCGCTCATGGCGGTGCCGCCGTAGACGAAGCCCCACAGCACGATGTAGATGCCGAAGTACCAGTAGGTCCAGATGCCCAGGGAGCGCCAGCCTTCGAGCATGGTCGAGCCGGTGGCCAGGTGGTAGCGCGCGGAGCCCTCGGCCAGGGCGATCTTGACGATGCAGCCCACCACCGCGGCCCAGAGCAGCGCATAGCCGAAGCGCGAGCCGGCGATGAGGGTGGCCACCAGGTCGCCGGCACCCACGCCGGTCACGGCGACCACGATGCCGGGGCCGACCAGCTTCCAGCGTGCCAGGGTGCCGCTCGGCGGCTGGGCGGAATCGGTCGCCGAGGGGGCGGGCGCGACCTTGTTGTTGTTCTCGGCCATGAGCTCTCTCCGGTGCGGGGACATGCCCCTCGACTGTCCCGGATGACCGGTCGGTCAACAAGCACCAGAGGATTACAAGGTGTAAGAGCCTGTTCAAAGTCTGCTGCGCGTCGGCCAAACGGCGTTGAAAATGCCCTGGCTCGCCAGCCCTACCTAGGCGGCCCCGTCGGAGTGCTCATTTACCACTCGTAAACCCGAGCGCGGGTCCGATCCGCTTCCTCAGATGTTTGATTCGCTAGCGCTCACCCTTCGGGCCAGCCGTTGGCTGTTACTCCCGATGGTCGTTGCGCCTTGTTTGGCTCTAGCTCGCGAGATTCTTAACCGGCTGTAAGCACTCTAGGGCGCTCCTAGGCGAGCGGCGGCAGCGCCCAGTCGATGGGCGTGAGGCCAGCGTTGCGCAGGAATTCGTTGGTCCGGCCGAAATGGCCGTTGCCGAGGAAGCCGCGGTGGGCCGACAGCGGCGACGGATGCGCCGACTTGAGGATCAGGTGCTTCTGCGGATCGATGAGATTCTGCTTGCTCTGGGCGTGACTGCCCCAGAGCAGGAATACCAGGTTCTCCCGTTCGGTGCTGACCACCTCGATGATGCGGTCGGTGAAACGCTGCCAGCCGGCCTTGGCGTGGGAACCGGCGTTGGCCTGCTCCACGGTCAGCGAGGTGTTGAGCAGCAGCACGCCCTGTTCCGCCCAGTGCTGCAGATAGCCATGGTTGGGGATGGGCAGGTTCAGGTCGCGCTTGAGTTCCTTGAAGATGTTCTGCAGCGAGGGCGGCGCCGGTACGCCGGGCTGCACCGAGAAGCACAGGCCATGGGCCTGGCCCGGACCGTGATAGGGGTCCTGGCCGAGGATGACCACCTTCACCTGGTCCAGCGGCGTGGTGTTGAGGGCGTTGAAGATCAGCGGACCGGGCGGATAGATGACCTTGCCGGCCGCCTTCTCGCGCCGCAGGAAATCCCCCAGCTGGCGCATGTAGGGCTGCTCGAATTCGTCGCGCAACGCGGCTTTCCATTGGGGGTCGAGCTTGATGCGATCGTCGTCCACGCTTCGGCTTCCTGTTCAAGACCAGGGCAGCACCCTAGAAAAGCCGGATGCCCCTGTCAAACCCGCTACCAGCGCGGACCGGGGCGCGGCCCCCAGCCAGGCGGACCATAGCCCGGACGCGGTCCCCAGCCCGGCGGACCCCAACCGGGGCCGGGCCCCCAGTGCGGCGGGGGTAGCGGTACCGGGCGATAGTAGTAGCCGTAGCCATAGGGCCGCACGATGACCGCTGGCGGCGGATAGGCCGGCGTGCCGTAGAAGACCGCCGCGGGCGGTGCCGGACGGGCGTAATAGCGGGGGGACGTGTCGTAGACGGTGCAGCCGGTGAGGGTCAGGGCACAGAGCGACGCCAAGAGGAAATGGCGCATGGGAGATCTCCAGAACGGCCCGGATGGGCCTGGGGAAAGCTTAAGCGGTGCCCACCGCTCGCGCTCGATTATCGCGCGTTCATTCAGCCGGGATTAAGAGACGCCAGGCGCCCTCACGGCGCTCCATTCGACCCGCACCCCTTACGCCCTCTAGCGGTGCACGCAGCGCTCGGGTCGCACTAAAGTCAGGCTCGCTCGACCCGGGCAACGGCGGGAATCCAGGCCTGGCGCCCTGGCACGTATCTGGCTAGCCCCTTGGCGTGCAGGAGCGCCGGCTCGACCGGTTTGGTGCACCACAATCGGCAATGGACGACTAGGGTTCCGGCTCGCCTGGCGAGTGACTGGTCCGAGAGTCGTCGACCTCCAGCGAGGTTACACGGCGGGACAAAAGCCCGGGAGACGCAGCGTCAGACGCTGGCTCCTGTCTTTCGTCTCTCACCTCCCGGAGGCCTGTCATGTATCCATCCTCGCTCCTGATCCTCCCTACCGACTCGGCGCCCCCGCTCTGGCGATCCAGCGAGGTTCGCCCATGCGCCTGATCAATCGCCAGCCCGGTCGCGGCGGTCGCCTGTTCCTGGTGCTGCTGCCCTTCGCCCTGCTCCTGCTGCTGTACCTGACCAGCTCGGCCGAACGCCTGGTAGAGAATCCCAACGACAAGCTGCTGCCCAGCTTCGGCCAGATGGCCGAGGCCGTCGACCGCCTGGCCTTCACCGCGGACAAGCGCTCGGGCGACTACCTGTTCTGGCAGGACACTCTCTCCAGCTTGCAACGCCTGGGCCTCGGCCTGGGTATCGCCGCCCTGGTGGGCCTGGCCCTGGGCATCGCCGCGGGCAGCGTGCCCCTGCTGGGCGCGCCGCTGTCGCCGCTGCTGACGGTGCTGGCGATGATCCCGCCGCTGGCGATCCTGCCGATCCTGTTCATCGTGCTCGGCCTGGGCGAGTTGTCCAAGGTGCTGCTGATCGCCATCGGCGTCACCCCCTGCATCGCCCGCGACCTGGAGCAGCGCGCCCGGGAGATCCCCCGCGAACTGCTGATCAAGGCCCAGACCCTGGGCGCCAACTCCTGGACGCTGATCCTGCGCCTGGTGCTGCCGCAGCTGTTGCCGCGGCTGCTGACCTCCCTGCGGCTGATGCTCGGCTCGGCCTGGCTGTTCCTGATCGCCGCCGAGGCCATCGCCAGCACCGACGGCCTTGGCTATCGCATCTTCCTGGTGCGCCGCTATCTGGCGATGGACGTCATCCTGCCCTACGTGGCCTGGATCACCCTGCTGGCCTGGCTGATGGACCTAAGTCTGCGCAGCCTGACCCGGCGCGCCTTTCCCTGGCACGAAGGAGGCAAGGCATGAACGGCGTCCCGGCTGTTCCCATCGCCGCCCCGGCCTTCATCGAGGCCCGCAACGTCTGGCAGGAATACGGCGACCAGGTGGTGCTCGAACGCCTCGACCTGCAGGTGGCCGAGGGCGAGTTCTGCACCCTGGTCGGCGCCTCCGGCTGCGGCAAGTCCACCTTCCTGCGGCTGCTGCTGGGCCAGGAGCGCCCCAGTCGCGGCAGCCTGCGCCTGGCCGGTGAGGCGCTGCCGGCCGAGCCCGACCCGAGCCGCGGGGTGGTGTTCCAGCGCTACTCGGTGTTCCCCCACCTGAGCGTGCTGGACAACGTCGCCCTCGGCCTGGAACTGCCCCGCTCACCGCTGCTGGGCCGGCTGTTCGGCCAGGCGCGGCGCGAGGCGCGCGAGCGCGCGGCGGCGCTGCTGGTCAAGGTCGGTCTCGGTCATGCCCTGGAGCGCTATCCCAGCGCCCTCTCCGGCGGCATGCAGCAACGCCTGGCCATCGCCCAGGCACTGATCATGCAGCCACGGATGCTGCTGCTCGACGAACCCTTCGGCGCCCTCGACCCGGGCATCCGCAAGGACATGCACGCCCTGCTGCTGGAGTTGTGGCAGGAAACGCGGCTGACGGTGTTCATGGTGACCCATGATCTCGCCGAGGGCTTCAGCCTCGGCACCCGGCTGCTGGTGTTCGACAAGATCCGCCACGATCCCCAGGCGCCCGGCGCCTATGGCGCGCGGATCACCTACGACATCCCGCTCAACGCCGAACGCCGGGCGGCGCGCCCGGAGTTGCCGGCGCACCTGGCGGAGCGACTGGCGCGCTGAGAACCTGTTCACGATCTGCTGCGCGTCGGCCAAACGGCGTTGAAAATGCCTTCGGAATGCTCATTTACCACTCGTAAATTCCGCTTCCTCAGGCATTTTCGCCTTGTTTGGCTCTAGCTCGCGAGATCGTGAAGAGGTTCTGAGGACGCCGGGGCGCCAGGCCCCGGCGTTCGCCTCAGGTGAGGATCTCCAGATCCCGGGCCAGGGTTTCCCGCTCGGCCACGAACCAGACCTGCGCCGCCGCGGAACAGGGCGTAGCGACCTCGGCGTGCCAGTCCGGCTCCAGGGTGTCGACTTCGAAGGTGCGCTCGATCAGGCACCCTTCGGTGTTGATCAGCCGCTGCCGCAGGTGGCCGGCGGCGTCCCAGGCGAAGCCGTCCAGCGCCACCGACCGCCCCAGTCGCGCCGGCAGGGTGGACAGAGCCACCCGATAGCCGCCCTGCCCATCGGCCAGCGCCAGGGAGGTCTCGACATCGAACAGTCGGGCCAGCTCGGCGGGGTCGCCCTGGGCCTGGGCCACCCGCTCGCGCAGGCCGAGGGGCGACTCGGCCAGTGGCTGGGGGCGTCCGCGGACCCAGCCGAGCCGGTCGCCGCAGAGGATCAGACCGCCGCCCCGGCCCAGCAGGCGACCGCTCTCGACCTCCCGCTCTTCCCACAGGCGCAGGCCGATCAGCGGGCCACCCCCGGCCTGCAGGCGCCAGTCTTCGACGTAGGCGCCACTGGGGGCGAATTCCATCAGGCAGTTACCGATGCGCTGCAGCCGCGCCGGCTCCGGCCAGCGGTTGTGGACGTGCAGGGAGACACCTCCGTGCCAGCTGAGCTGACCGTCCACCCAATGGCTGTCGGCCATCCAGCCTTCCTGGTTGGCCAACTGGCGCAGCTCCTCGGTACGGTAGTCCGCCCAGGCTTTCAGCGGCGGCGATGGCGCATCCGGCAGGCGCAGGTCGAGGGTGAAGCTGCGACTCTGCAGCCAATGCACCTGGGTGCGCGTATCGCTGCGGCCGTCGGCGAAGGTGATGCTGCGCCGGCGGAAGTGGCCGAGTATCCAGGCGGGCACGCCGTCTGCGGGCTGCTGCGGATGACGGCGGGCCAGTTCGAGCAGGTTCATGCGGGCACCTCCTGCCCGGGGCCGAAGCTGGCCAGGCCCAGGCTGCCCTCGGGAAGCGTCAGGCTGCCCTCGGCCAGACGCCGTTGCAGGTAGGCGAAGGTCTGGGCGGTCTGGGCGAACAGGTGGTCGCCGCAGATCACCGGCTCATAGTGGCGCCCCTGCCGAGCCGGCAGGCCCGGCAGGGGCGCGATGCGGGTGGGATAGTCGCAGGCGCAGAACAGCGGAAAGGCATAGCGCTCCTCGCTGACCTTGCGCACCCGGTGGGCGGTGGCCAGGAACTGGCCGTTGCTGAGCACCTCCAGCATGTCGCCGATGTTGACCACCAGGGCGTCGGCGATCAGCGGCACCTCGATCCAGTCGCCCTCGCCATTGCGCACCTGCAGGCCCGGCGCGGTGGGCAGCAGCAAGGTGAAGCATTCGTAGTCGGTATGGGCACCGATGCCGGGTCGATCCGCCTGGGGATCGGGGTCCAGCGGATAGTGGATCAGCCGCAACTGGCTGGTGGGCTGGCGGGTGACGGCGGCGAAGGTGTCCTCGGCGAGCCCCAGCGCCAGGGCGAAGCCGCGGAACAATCGATCGCCCAGGGCCAGGGCGGCGCGGTAGTAGGCGCCCACCGCCTGGCGGAACGCCGGGTCGTCCGGCCAGAGCGTCGGTCCGAGCAGCGGATAGCGCTGCGGCCCGTCGGTGTAGTCGTAGTTGACGTCGTAGGCTTCCTTGAGATCGCGACTGCCCCCGGCGAAGCGCTCTTCGCCTTCGGGGACGTAGCCGCTGTGGTTGCTCGACTGGCCGATATAGAAGCGTAGCTTTTCTTCCAGCGGGCGGGCGAAGAAGTGTTGCGCCTGCTCGATCAGCCCGGCGCGCAACTCGGTCGAAAGGCCGTGACCGACGATCTGCAGGAAGCCCACCTCGCGGGCGGCGCGGCCGAGTTCGACGGCCACGCGCTGGCGCTCGGCCAGGTCGCGGGAGGCAAGGCCAGCGATATCGATGAGGGGAATGGACGTGAACGGGGTATGCGCCATGGCAACCCTCCCGGGCTGACGAGGTTACCTGGTCGTCCAGACGAGCAGCGCGGCGGGTCGTCCCGCGAGCGACCGCCAGGCCGCCCCTGCCCACATAGTGCAGCGATTTCCATGCCAGGCGTCGAGCGGCCTGCCGTGGGCCCTTTCCGCCCCGCATCGGTGCAACGGGCGCCCAATGCGCGCCAAGACAAGACATCCCTGTCCCTGCTTGTGGCGCTATGGCCCAGGGACAGCGCGACTCGGGCGGCTGGCACGCTATTCGCTTCGGTCAGCCTCGTGCAGGACCTGACCGGGCCCATCCCGGTAAAGCGGCACCACAATCAGGTAAATGGATGGCTAGGGTTCCGATCCGCGCGAGCGGGTGTCTGGTCCGAGAGCCATCGACCTCCAGCGAGGTTACACGGCGGGACAAAAGCCCGGGAGAACGCGACTTGCGAAGTAGTTCGTCAAGTGCCGCGGCTCCTGTGCCTCATCCGACCCTGAACTGGAGGTTTCCATGCGTAAGCCCCTGCTCTCCCTCGCTGTCGCCGGCCTCGCCCTGGCCCTGAGCTGCTCCGCCCTGGCGGAGAAGAAAGACAAATTCAGCGTCTGCTGGACGCTCTACGCCGGCTGGATGCCCTGGGGCTACGCCAGCTCCGCCGGCATCATCGACAAATGGGCGAAGAAGTACGGCATCGACGTCGAGGTCGTGCAGCTCAACGACTACGTCGAATCCATCAACCAGTACACCGCCGGCCAGTTCGATGGCTGCGCCATGACCAACATGGACGCCCTGACCATTCCCGCCGCCGGTGGGGTGGACTCCACGGCGCTGATCGTCGGCGACTACTCCAACGGCAACGACGGCCTGCTGATCAAGGGTGAAGGCAAGACCCTGGCCGACCTCAAGGGGCAGACGGTCAACCTGGTGGAGCTCTCGGTCTCCCACTATTTCCTCGCCCGCGCCCTGGAAAAGGCCGGTCTCAGCGAGCGTGACGTCAAGGTGGTCAACACCTCGGACGCCGACATCGTCGCCGCCTACGCCACGCCCGATGTGAAGGCCGCGGCCACCTGGAATCCGATGCTGGCGGAGATCCGCAGCCAGCCGGGCAGCACCCAGGTGTTCGATTCCTCGCAGATTCCCGGCGAGATCCTCGACATGCTGGTGGTCAACACCCAGACCCTCAAGGACAACCCGGCGCTGGGCAAGGTACTGGTCGGCGCCTGGTTCGAGATCCTCGGCCTGATGCAGTCCGGCACCCCCGCGGCCACCGAGGCCCTGACCAGCATGGCCAAGGCCTCCGGCACCGATCTCGCCGGCTATCAAGCGCAGCTGGCCACTACCAAGCTGTTCTATACGCCCCAGGAGGCGCTGGCCTTCGCCACCAGCCCCAGCCTGCCGGAGACCATGACCCGGGTCGCCCGCTTCAGCTTCGAGCACGGCATCCTCGGCGAAGGCGCGCGCAGCCCCGAGGCCATCGGCATGAGCTTCGCCAAGGGCGTGGTCACCGGCGACAGCGGCAATCTCAAGCTGCGCTTCGACCCCAGCTACGTCCAGCTGGCCGCCGACGGCAAGCTCTGACCCCTCCCTTCCCGAGTCGCGCGGACCGCAGCGGGCGGTCCGCGCCCCGCCACGAGCCGCGAGACCTGCCATGACCGCTTCTCTGAACCTGAGCCCCACCCTCTACGACGAAATCCTCCCCGGCGGCGGCCACACCTCCTTCGTGCTGCGCCGTGGCCAGTTGCTGCGCCTGACCGACCTGGAGGGTGGCGCCAACGTCAGCCTGCTGCTGTTCAACGCCCTGGACAAGAGCGAGCGCCTGAACCTGCCGGACACCCTCAAGTGCCAGCACACCGCCCGCCTCACCGCCGGCCACTGCCTCTATTCGGACATGGGCCGCGTGCTCGCCGCCCTCACCGCCGACACCTGCGGCTGGCACGACAGCTTCGGCGGCGTCCTCGATGCCGCCGAAGTCCGGGAAAAATACGGCCAGGGCCGCTACCAGGAGTTGCGCAACGGCTTCTTCCGCAACGGCACCGACAACCTGCTGGTGGAGCTGGGCAAGCATGACCTGGGCCTGGCCGACCTGCTGATGACCGTCAACCTGTTCAGCCGGGTCGACGTGGACGCCACCGGCGCCTTCCGCTTCCACCCGGAGAATTCCCAGGCCGGCGACTACGTCGAGCTCTATGCGCCCATGGACACCCTGGTGGTGCTCACCGCCCTGCAGCACCCGCTGGACCCCAATCCGGTCTATGCACCCAAGCCGGTGCGCCTGAGCTGGCAGAAGGTCGCCAGCGACGGCATCACCCTGCTCTGCCGCAGCTCGCGCCCGGAGAACGGCCGCGGCTTCCACAACACCGAACGCCAGTACCTCTGAGGGCCGCGCCATGAGCCTGATCGAAAGCGAGCTGCATCCCGACACCGCCGTCTTCCGCCACACCATCCCGGCCGGCGAGCCCTACCTGTTCGAGGTCAAGGCCGGCCAGACCCTGCGCCTGCACGACCTGGAGGGCAACCAGGCCATCGACACCCTGTTCTTCGCCGCCCAGGACCCGCGCGAGCGCTTCGACCCCCAGCGCACCCTGCGCCGGCAGAATCGCGTCTACCTCACCACCGGCACGGTGCTCTACTCCAACCGCGGCAATGCCCTGCTGACCATCGTCGCCGACACCTGCGGGCGCCACGACACCCTCGGCGGCGCCTGTGCCCAGGAGAGCAACACGGTGCGCTATGCCCTGGACAAGCGCCACATGCACAGCTGCCGCGACAACTTCCTGCGCGCCGCCCTGCACGATGGCCGGCTCGGCAAGCGCGACCTGGGCGCCAACATCAACTTCTTCATGAACGTGCCGGTCACCCCCGAGGGCGGCCTGACCTTCGAGGACGGCCTCTCCGCCCCCGGCAAGTACGTGGAGCTGCGCGCCGAGACCGACGTCATCGTGCTGATCTCCAACTGCCCGCAACTCAACAACCCCTGCAACGGCTGGAATCCCACCCCGGCGGAGGTGCTGATATGGAACTGAACCGCGCCCAGCGTCTCTGGCGGTGGCTGCGGCCGTGGCTGTATCGCTTCTGCGAACTGCGCGCCGCGCGCTATCCCACGCCGCGCAAGCCCTAGTCCGCCGCCATCGCACGCCTCCCGGGGACGACCTCGGGAGCCTTCATCCGGCGGGACGGCCCGTCACCTTCGAGGACGCCTCGAATGTTCACCACCTTGCTCATCGCCAACCGTGGCGCCATCGGCTGCCGTATCCAGCGCACCCTGCGCGAACTGGGCGTCGCTTCCGTCGCCGTCTACAGCGAGGCCGACCGCGCCAGCCGCCACGTCAGCGGCGCCGACCAGGCCTTCAGCCTCGGCGAAGGCGCGGCCACCGCCACCTACCTGGACACCGCCAAGCTGCTCGACGTGGCCCGCCAAAGCGGCGCCCAGGCCATCCACCCCGGCTATGGCTTTCTCTCCGAGAACGCCGCCTTCGCCGAGGCCTGCGAAGCCGCCGGCATCGCCTTCGTCGGCCCCACCCCGGAGCAGTTGCGGACTTTCGGCCTCAAGCACACCGCCCGCGCCCTGGCCCGTGCCCAGGGCGTACCCTTGCTGGAAGGTACCGAGTTGATGGAAGACCTGGCCGCGGCGCTCAATGCCGCCGAGCGGATCGGCTATCCGGTGATGCTCAAGAGCACCGCGGGTGGCGGTGGCATCGGCATGCGCGTCTGCCGCTCGGCCAGCGACCTGACCGAGGCCTTCGAGACGGTGCGCCGCCTGGGTCAGAACAACTTCAGCGACGCCGGCGTCTTCCTCGAGAAGTACATCGAGCGGGCGCGACACTTGGAGGTGCAGGTGTTCGGCGATGGCCAGGGCGAGGTGCTCGCCCTGGGCGTGCGCGACTGCTCGGTGCAGCGGCGCAACCAGAAGGTGCTGGAGGAAACCCCCGCGCCCAACCTGCCCGCCGGCATGGCCGAGGCCCTCTGCGCCGCCGCCCTGGACCTTGCCCGCGCGGTGCGCTATCGCAGCGCCGGTACCGTGGAATTCGTCTACGACAGCGGCGCCGACCGCTTTTATTTCCTGGAAGTGAACACCCGCCTGCAGGTCGAGCATGGCGTCACCGAGCAGGTCTGGGGCGTCGACCTGGTGCGCTGGATGATCGAACTGGCCGCCGGCGACCTGCCGCCGCTGGCCGATCTCGCCCACACTCTGGTGCCACAAGGGCATGCCATCCAGGCGCGGCTCTACGCCGAAGACCCGGGCCGCGATTTCCAGCCCAGTCCCGGTCTGCTCACCCAGGTCGACTTCCCACCGGCGGATGGCCGCGCGCTGCGCCTGGACACCTGGGTCGAAGCCGGCTGCGAGATCCCGCCCTATTTCGATCCCCTGGTGGCCAAGCTGATCGCCTGGGCTCCGGACCGTGAGAACGCCCGCCAGCGCCTCGACCAGGCACTGGCCGAGACCCGCCTCTACGGCGTGGAAACCAATCGCGACTACCTACGGCAGATTCTCGCCGCCGCGCCCTTCGCCGCGGGCCAGCCCTGGACCCGCTGCCTGGAGGACCTCGTCTACCAGGCCACCACTCTGGAGGTGCTCAGCGCCGGCACCCAGACCACGGTACAGGACGCTCCCGGGCGGCTCGGCTACTGGTCGGTGGGCATTCCCCCTTCCGGCCCAATGGACGACCGCGCCCTGCGCCTGGGCAATCGCCTATTGGGCAATGACGAGCGTGCCGCCGCCCTGGAAATCACCCTGGTCGGCCCGATCCTCAAATTCAACACCGACGCCGTGGTGGCGATCACCGGAGCGCCCCTGGCGATCCTGCTGGATGACCAGCCCCAGGCCATGGATAGCGTCTTCCGCGTGCCGGCCGGCGCCGTACTGCAACTGGGCGCCGTCACCGGTGCCGGCGCGCGCAGTTACCTCTGCCTCAGAGGCGGGCTGGACCTGCCCGCCTACCTGGGCAGCCGCAGCACCTTCACCCTCGGCCAGTTCGGCGGCCACGGCGGCCGCGCCCTGCGCGCCGGCGACGTGCTGCACCTACATCCTCTAAGCGATCCGGCGGTCGGGGCCCGCCTGCCGAAGGCCCTGGCCACCCGGCTGCCCGCTACCCGCACGCTGCGCGTCATCTACGGCCCCCATGGCGCTCCGGATTACTTCAGCCGGGCCTATCTGGAACTGTTCCTCGCCACCGACTGGGAGGTGCACTTCAATTCCAGCCGCACTGGCGTGCGCCTGATCGGTCCCAAGCCGGAATGGACCCGTGAAGACGGCGGCGAAGCCGGTCTGCACCCCTCCAACATTCACGACAATCCCTATGCGGTCGGCGCCGTGGACTTCACCGGCGACATGCCGGTCATCCTTGGTCCGGACGGGCCCAGCCTGGGCGGCTTCGTCTGCCCGGTCACGGTGATCGAGGCCGACCTCTGGCAGTTGGGCCAGCTCAAGGCCGGCGACCGGGTGCGCTTCCTGCCGGTTGACCCGGCGACCGCCCGCCGCCTGCAGCAGGACCGCCTGGTCGAGGAACGCACGCTGCAACCTGTGGCGGCGACCACCGTGATCCCGCACCTGGGCGACCCGGTGGTGCTGGACCTCGGCAGCGGCGCCGAGCGGCTGGTGGCCCGGCTCTCCGGCGACACCCACCTGCTGCTGGAAATCGGCCCACCCGAGCTGGACCTGGCCCTGCGCTTTCGCGGCCACGGCCTGATGCAGGCCCTGGCCGCCCTGGCGCTGCCCGGCCTGTGCGAACTCACCCCCGGCATCCGCTCGCTGCAGGTGCACTACCAGCCCGAGGCGCTGCCCCTGGCCGAGCTGCTGGCGGCGGTCACCCGCTGCTGGCAGGCGCTGGGCGATGCCCAGGATCTGCGGGTGCCCTCGCGCATCGTCCACCTGCCGCTGTCCTGGGACGATCCGGCCTGTCGCCTGGCCATCGAGAAGTACGCCACCACGGTGCGCAAGGATGCCCCCTGGTGCCCGAGCAACCTGGAGTTCATCCGTCGCGTGAACGACCTGGACTCCCTGGAGGCGGTCAAGCGCATCGTCTTCGACGCCAGCTACCTGGTGATGGGCCTGGGCGACGTCTACCTCGGCGCCCCGGTGGCTACCCCCCTCGATCCGCGCCATCGCCTGGTCACCACCAAGTACAACCCGGCGCGCACCTGGACCGCGGAAAACTCGGTGGGCATCGGCGGCGCCTACCTCTGCGTCTATGGCATGGAGGGTCCGGGCGGCTACCAATTCGTCGGGCGCACCCTGCAGATGTGGAATCGCTATCGCGAGGTGGCCGCCTTCCACGGCCAGCCCTATCTGCTGCGCTTCTTCGACCAGATCCGTTTTTATGAGGTCTCGGCGGACGAACTGCTGCGCATCCGCGCCGACTTCCCCCTCGGCCGCGTGCCCCTGCGCATCGAAGAGAGCGAGCTGTCGCTGGCCGACTACCAGGCCTTCCTGGCCCGCGAAGCCGAGGGTATCGCCAGCTTCCGCACACGCCAGCAAAGCGCCTTCGCTGCCGAGCGGCAACGCTGGATCGACTCCGGCCAGGCGCATTTCGACAGCCAGGAGGCTCCGGTCGAGCCTACCGCGGAAGCGCCCCTCGCCACCGGCCAGTTGGCACTGGAAAGCCCGGTGGCCGGCAATCTCTGGCAGGCCCAGGTCCGGCCTGGCGATCTCGTCGAAGCCGGCCAGCCACTGCTCATCCTGGAATCCATGAAGATGGAAATTCCGCTGCTCGCCCCTTGCCGCGGGCGCATCGCCGACCTCCACGTCCAGCCCGGCTCGCCGGTCCGCGCCGGCCAGCGCCTGCTGGTGATCGACAAGCCTTGAAGGAAGCCACCATGACATTCGATCTGCGTCTCGACACCCTGCGCGCGGCCTACGCCGCCGGCACCCTCACCCCACGCGCCCTCATCGCCGCGCTGCGCGACAAGGCCGCCCAGCTCGACCCTGAGTACCACCTGTTCATCCATCTGCTGACGGCAGCCGAGCTGGAGCCCTACCTGGCCGCCCTGGACGACCGCGATCCAGCCGGGCTGCCACTCTACGGCATCCCCTTCGCGCTCAAGGACAACATCGACCTGGCCGGCATCCCCACCACGGCCGCCTGCCCGGCCTATGCCTATGTGCCCGAGCGCTCCGCGACCCTGGTGGAGCAACTGGTAGCGCTGGGCGCCGTGCCCCTGGGCAAGTGCAATCTCGACCAATTCGCCACCGGCCTCAACGGCACCCGCTCGCCCTATGGCGCCTGCCGCAATAGCGTCCATCCGGACTACCCGTCCGGCGGTTCCAGCGCCGGTTCGGCCCTGGCCGTGGCCCTGGGCGTCGCCAGCTTCGCCCTCGGCACCGACACCGCCGGCTCCGGGCGCGTTCCGGCGGCGCTGAACAACCTGGTCGGTCTCAAGGGCAGCAAGGGCCTGCTCTCCATCGCCGGGGTGGTGCCCGCCTGCCAGACCCTGGACTGCGTGACCTTCTTCACCGCCACCGCCGCCGAGGCCAGCGAGCTGCTGGCCCTCACCGCCCGCCTCGATCCGCGCGATCCCTATAGCCGCGCCAATCCACAGTGGAACGACGCCAGCGCCTTCGGCCGTCCGCGGCCTTTCCGCTTCGGCGTACCGACCCAGTTGGAATTCCTCGGCTGCCCGGAAAGCCCGGCGCTATTCGCGGCGGCCCAGGCGCGCCTGGAAGCCCTGGGTGGCGAAGCCGTGCCGCTGGATCTCGCCCCCTTCCTGGAGGCCGCCCGCCTGCTCTACGAAGGCCCCTGGGTGGCCGAGCGCTACAGCGTGGCCGGCGCCCTGATCGAGGCCGACCCGGACGCGGTGCTGCCGGTGATCCGCGCCGTGCTGGAAAAGGCTCCCAGCGCCACGGCAGTGGATGCCTTCCGCGCCGGCTATCGCCTACAGGCCTTGAAAGCCCAATGCGACGCCCTGCTGGCCGAGCTGGATTGCGTCCTCACCCCCACCTATCCGCGCCCGGTCACCCTGGCTGAACTGGCCGCCGAACCGGTCGCCCGCAACGCCGACCTGGGCTACTACACCAACTTCATGAATCTGCTGGACTACGCCGCCGTGGCCGTGCCGGCGGGCGTCATGGCCAACGGCCTGCCCTGGGGCGTGACGCTGTTCGGCCGGGTCTTCACCGATCAGTACCTGCTGAGCCTGGCGGCGGCGCTGCAGGAGGCCCAAGGACTGCCCCTGGTGGGCGGTACACTGCCAAGCGCCACCCTGCCGACCCGCTCCGCCCGCCATGACCGCGCGCGCCTGGTGGTCTGCGGCGCCCATCTGCAAGGCTTGCCGCTCAACGGCCAGCTCCTCGCCCGCGGCGCCCGGCGCCTGGCCCTGACCCGGAGCGCTCCGCGCTATCGCCTCTACGCCCTGGCCGGCGGACCGCCGCTACGCCCGGGCATGGTCCGGGTCGCCGAAGATGGCGCGGCCATCGAGGTGGAGGTCTGGGAATTACCCAGCAGCGAGCTGGGCAGCTTCCTCACCGGCATCCCCGCCCCGCTCGGCCTGGGCAAGGTGGAACTGGCCGACGGCAGCTGGGAAACCGGCTTCATCTGCGAGCCCTATGGCCTAGAAGGCGCCGAAGACATCACCGCCCATGGCGGCTGGCGCCGCTGGCTCGCGGCGCGGGCGAAGGTCTAGAACAGCTCACGCTCGGCGAGGTAGTCCCGCAGTCGCGTCTGCAGATGGGGCACACCCTGGGGATGGGCGAGGAAGTCGGCGAGACTCATCAGCCGCCAGTGCTGGCCCTCATCGCCGAAGCGAATGGCGGCGATGTCGGCCGGGTACAGCTCACCGGCGAATAGCCAGCTGGGCAGGTAGCCAGGCAGACGCGGTGGATAACAGCGGCCCCAGGTCAACCGTGACTCCTCCAGCACCAGGCCGAATTCCTCTTCCAGCTCGCGCAGGACGCAGGCCTCCGGGGTCTCGCCGTCTTCGCGACCGCCCCCGGGCAGGTCCCAGAGGCCCGGCCAGGGAATGTCCGGCTTGTCGTCGCGCTGATAGACCAGTACCTGGTCGTCGCAGAGCAGCGCCAGCTTGGCACCATTGAAAGGTTCGATGGGCATGGCAGAACATCCAATGAAGACGGAAAGACCTTAGAGCCTGTTCAAAGTCTGCTGCGCGTCGGCCAAACTGCGTTAAAAATGGCTTGGAAGGCCAGCCCCGCCTGGGCAGCCCCGTCGCAATGCTCATTTACCACGCATAAACCCGAGCGCGGGCCCGATCCGCTTCCTCAGCTATTTTCGCGGGCCCGCCTAGGCCTTGTTTGTCTCTAGCTCGCGAGACTCTGAACAGGCTCTTGGACATCCCCGTCCGGGCTCAATAACCGAGTTGCTTGAGCAGCGCACCCGGCTCCTGCTTGACCGGCCGCTGGTAGAACTTCAGCAGTTCGGCACTGCGGTTGGTGAAGAAGCCATCCACACCACGCGGCGCCAGGCGGGCGTAGTCCACCGCCGAATCCACGGTATAGGCGTGCACCAGCAGGCCGCGCTCGTGAGCCACGTCGTTCATCCAGGGCTTGACCAGGTCAGCGTAGCTCTGGTCGCCGCCTTCCTCCAGCGCCGCCGACGGGCCGATGCCGATGGCGCCATGGGCCTTGGCCCATTCCACCCAGGCGGTGAAGTCACCCTCGGAGCGTACCTGCTGCTTGGCATAGTAGGCCGCCTTGCTAGCCTCGCCCGACTCGGCGTAGCTCGGCCCGGGCTTGGCCGGGATGTAGTCGTCGCCCAGCCACAGCAGCAGGATCTTCGGCGTCGTCGGCATCTCCTTCTGCAACAGCTCAAGGCTGCTCTTCTCGAAGGTCTGCAGGATCACCCGCCCAGGCATGGCCGCTACGCCCGTGGCGCCGGCCTTGGGTTGGCCGAGCCAGCCGCGCTGTGCCAGCTTGGCCTTGAGATCGCGCTCGATACCGGGGAACAGCTTGGGCTGCTTGGTCTCGATGTAGAGACCCGGCTTGTTGCGCCCGCCCTCGGCGATATCGATGACCTCGTCGAGGGTGAGGATCTTGAGTCCGGCGAATGTCGGGCGGGCACGGTCCGGATGGGCCTGGTTGAACCAGCTGCCGGCATCCAGCGACTTGAGCTCGGCCAGGGTGAATTGGCTGACCGGCGCCTTGGCGCGATCCGGGAAGCGCTTGGCGACGTCCGTGGTGCGCTCGAGGGTGTCGTCGTGCAGGGCGATGAGCTGGCCGTCCTTGGTGCGCTGCAGATCGAGTTCGAGATAGTCCGCGCCCAGTTCCCGCGCCACCAGGTAGGCCGGAGCGGTGGACTCGGGGGCATCGAAGGACGCGCCGCGATGGGCGATCACCGCCGGCCAGGGAATGCCGGCCTGGCGGGCCAGGGTCTGGCCGACGTCGGCCTCGGTGGCCAGGGCCAGTTGGCTGACCAGCAGGGTGCCGGGAATGAGGGTACGGATCAGGGTGCGCAGTGCCGTTATTGTCATGGGTTCCTCAGTGGTCCGATGATCGGAGCTAGGTCCTGTACGAAAACTGCCTGCGCTCGGTGATGCTTCGTTGAAAAAGGCCTCGGAATGCTCATTTACCACTCGTAAACTCCGCTTCCTCAGCCTTTTTCGCCTCGCCTGACCTTCGCTCGGCGACTTTTCGTACAGAACCTTGGATGCAGCTTGCACTCCGGATGCGACAGTACGCAGACATCCGGCGCAGGAGACGTTATCCAGGTCGCAATTTCCGGTACTCTGCCGCCCGCTTCGCCCGACGAGATCACCATGACTGCAGCGCCCACGCCCTTCGATCCCACCCGCTGCCCCCTGTGCGGCGGTACGAATCGCTGCGTGCTGGCCGCGGGCGGCGAGATCCAGGATTGCTGGTGCCTGCAGGCACCGGTCGATCCGGCGGCCTTGGCGCGCCTGCCCGACGACGAGCGCCATCAACGCTGCCTGTGCCCGGCCTGCGCGGCGGGAGTCAGGCCCGAGAACGGCTGATGCGCCTGGATCGCTGGCTGGGCAATAGACCCGAGCTGGGTCGCCAACTGGCCCGCCGCCTGCTCGCGGAAGGCCGGATAAGGATCAACGGCGCCACCACCCTGCAGGCCGCGCGCGAGGTGTTCGCCTTCGACCGCATCGAGGCCGACGACCGCCTGCTGCAGGACGGCCCCGGCGGTCGCTACCTGATGCTGCACAAGCCGCGCGGCTGCGTCAGCGCCACCGTCGACGCCCGCCATGCCACGGTATTGGACTGCCTAGCGGCGGAGGAGCGCGCCGACCTGCACCTGGCCGGCCGGCTGGACTTCAACACCACCGGCCTGCTGCTGCTGACCAACGACGGCCAGTGGTCGCGTGGCCTGAGTCATCCGCGCCACAAGCAGACCAAGCGCTATCTCGTCACCACCGCCGAGGTTATCCCGCCGCAGCTGGTCGCGGCCTTCGCCGAAGGGCTGTACTTCGCCTACGAAGACCTCACCACCCAGCCCGCCCAGCTGGAGCTGCTGGGCGAGCGCAGCGCCTACCTGACCCTGGTCGAGGGCCGCTATCACCAGGTCAAGCGCATGTTCGGCCGCTTCGGCATCGAGGTCATCGCCCTGCACCGCGACCGTATCGGCGCCCTGGCCCTGGATCCGGCGCTGGCCGAAGGCAGCTATCGCTCTCTGACGGCCGACGAGGTGGCCCTGCTACGTCCGGCGGACTAGGGGAACAGGACCTCGGGAGCGTCGGTCGGGATGCAGACACGCACCATCCGGAGACTTCCCATGCGTATCGACATCCCCTCCCTGGGTTTCGGCGGCGCCCCCCTGGGCAACATGTTCCGCGAGGTGAGCGAGGCCGACGCCCGAGCGACCCTCGCAGCCGCCTGGGACGCCGGCATCCGCCTCTATGACACCTCGCCGCACTATGGCGCCGGCCTGTCCGAGCGCCGTTTCGCCGAAGTGCTGGCCGACAAGCCACGCGACGACTTCGTCCTCTGCAGCAAGGTCGGCCGCCTGCTGGAACCCGCCGATCAGCCGGAAAACGCCCCGCCGTTCGTCAACGAACTGCCCTTCAAGCGCGTGCTCGACTATTCCGCCGACGGCGCCCGCCGCTCCATCGAAGCCAGTCTGGAACGGCTCAAGACCGACCGCCTCGACCTGGTCTGGATTCACGATCTCTCGGAAGACCAGCACGGTCCGGCCTGGCGCGACTACTTCGCCCAGGCCATGCAGGGCGCGGCCAAGGCCCTCACCGAAATGCGCGAAGAAGGCCTGATCATGGGCTGGGGCCTGGGCGTCAACCTGGTGGAGCCTTGCCGCCTCGCCCTGGAGCAAAGCGATCCCGACGCCTTCCTGTTGGCTGGTCGCTATTCGCTGCTGGACCACCGCGAAGCCCTGGACACCCTCTTCCCGGAATGCGAGCGCCGCGGCGTGGGCATCGTGGTGGGCGGGCCCTTCAATTCCGGCCTGCTCGCCGGCGGCAAGCACTACAACTATGCCGAAGCGGAGCCGGCATTGCGCCGCAAGGTCGAGCTGATCGAGGGTGTCTGTCGCGATCACGGGGTGGACATCCGCGCCGCGGCCCTGCAGTTCTGCCTCGCCCATCCCACTGTGGCCGCCACCATCCCTGGCAGCAGCAAGCCGGAGCGGGCGCGGCAGAACGCCGAACTGCTACGCGCGCCCATTCCCGCCGCCTTCTGGCGTAACCTGCGCGAGATCGGTGTGCTGCCGGAAGATGCCCCGACGCCGGCGTGAGTCCCCCCGTGAGTCCAGGGGCGCGGCTGTGCTAGGCTGCCGCCCCCTTTTCCACCCTGCCCGTCGCCATGACCTCGCCCCGTCGTCCCCTGCCTGGCCGCACCGCGCCCCTGCATCCCCGCAATCGCCATCAGGGCAGCTACGACTTTCCGGCGCTGATGCGGGAGAGTCCCGCGCTCAAGCCGTTCGTGGCGCCGACGCCACGGGGCAATCTGTCCATCGACTTCACCGATCCCCAGGCAGTTCGCGCGCTCAATCGGGCGCTGCTGGCACTGCATCATGGCGTGCGTGACTGGGACATCCCTGCCGACTTCCTCTGCCCGCCGATTCCCGGCCGGGCGGACTACCTGCACCACCTGGCCGACCTGCTGGCCGAGGGCAATGGCGGCCAGCTTCCGCGCGGCGCAGCGGTCCGGCTGCTGGATGTGGGCACCGGTGCCAATGGCGTCTATCCGCTGATCGGCTTCAAGGAATACGGCTGGCACTTCGTTGGCAGCGACATCGCCCCTGCGGCGCTGGCCGCCTTCGGGCGCACCCTCGCTGCCAATCCGGATTGCGCTGCCGCCATCGAATTGCGCCTGCAGCCCGATCCCCAGGCGATCTTCGCTGGCATCCTGCAGCCCGGCGAGCGCTACGCCGCCACCCTGTGCAATCCGCCCTTCCACGCCAGCCCCGACGATGCCGTGCGCGGTAGCAAACGCAAATGGAAGAACCTCGGCAAGACCACCGGCAAGCAGGCGCCCCTGCTCAACTTCGGCGGCCAGGCGGCCGAACTCTGGTGCCCCGGTGGCGAGGCGGCCTTCATCGAGCGGATGATCCACGAGAGTCGCACCTTCGCCAGCCAGGTCGGCTGGTTCACCTGCCTGGTCTCCAGGGCCAGCAACCTGCCCCTGCTACAGGCGGCGCTGCGGCGCGAGCAGGCCAGTCAGATTCGGGTGGTGTCCATGGCCCAGGGCCAGAAGCAAAGCCGTTTCCTGGCCTGGCGCTTCGTCTGAAGCGCCCCTTGGATCCTTCGAGCGGAGGCCCGCTGACGGATATCAATACCCTGAAAAGACCGGGAAGCGACCCTTCGGCGGCTTTCCGGCCAGTTTCGTCGGCGTGCGGCGGCCCAGGAAAGGCCAGGCATCCAGCCAGCGAAGCGCCAGCATCGGCCGTGCGAACGCCCTTGGAAAGCGCCCTTCGGATCGGAAGCGATCCGGATTAGACCAAAGGCTAATAGCCAAATACGATTTATTCCGGGCTAGGCACGCGACACCCTTCCCTTTAAAATACCCGGCAACAAAAACGCATGCGCACGCAGCCGCTCCCGAGACCTTCGTCTTCGGTAAGCCGCCGCCTGAGCGCGTATCGCGTTTTTGCTCCGACCCTTCCGGTGACTCACGAGAGAAGGGCGGGGGGAGGGACAAGAACCTGCCCTTGCGTGTTCCGGCTGCATTCTGCCTTGCCCAGCGCACATCCACCCATGTGCCATGGTGCCGCACCGCACCGAAACTCGATAAGCAGACCCCAGCTTCTATCGATTGAGAGACCACATGTTGAAGAAAATGACTGGCGCGCTGCTCGGCGTGGCTATCGCTTCCGCCCTGGGCACCGCCCACGCGGACGACGTCAAGAAAGTCGACGTCCTGCTGATCGGCGGCGGCATCATGAGCAACACCCTGGGCATCTGGCTGAACGAGCTGGAGCCGAGCTGGACCATGGAAATGGTCGAGCGCCTGGACCAGGTCGCCGAAGAAAGCTCCAACGGCTGGAACAACGCCGGTACTGGCCACTCCGCCCTGGCCGAGCTGAACTACACCCCCGAAGACAAGGACGGCAAGGTCAGCATCTCCAAGGCCATCGAGATCAACGAGGCCTTCCAGGTGTCCCGCCAGTTCTGGTCCTGGCAGGTGAAGAACGGCGTCCTCAAGGACCCGAAGAGCTTCATCAACAGCACCCCGCATATGAGCTTCGTCTGGGGTGACGACAACATCGCCTTCCTCAAGAAGCGCTACGAAGCCCTCAAGGCCAGCCCGCTGTTCTCCGGCATGCAGTATTCCGAGGACCCGGCGCAGATCAAGCAGTGGGTCCCGCTGATGATGGAAGGCCGTGATCCCCAGCAGAAGGTCGCCGCCACCTGGAGCCCGCTGGGCACCGACGTGAACTTTGGCGAGATCACCCGCCAGTTCGCCGGCTACCTGCAGACCAAGCCCAACTTCAAGCTGAACCTGTCCAGCGAAGTCGAGAACATCACCCGCAATGCCGATGGCAGCTGGCGCGTTGAGTACAAGAACCTCAAGGACGGCAAGAAGACCGAGACCGACGCCAAGTTCGTCTTCATCGGCGCCGGCGGCGGTGCCCTGCACCTGCTGCAGAAGTCCGGCATCCCCGAAGCCAACGACTACGCCGGCTTCCCGGTGGGCGGTTCCTTCCTGGTCACCGACAATCCCGCGATCGCCCAGCAGCACCTGGCCAAGGCCTATGGCAAGGCCTCGGTCGGCGCGCCGCCGATGTCGGTCCCGCACCTGGACACCCGCATGCTCGATGGCAAGCGTGTGATCCTGTTCGGGCCCTTCGCCACCTTCTCCACCAAGTTCCTCAAGCAGGGCTCCTACCTCGACCTGCTGACCAGCACCAACACCCACAACGCCTGGCCGATGGTCCGCGTGGGCGTGGCCGAGTACCCGCTGGTGGAATACCTCGCCGGCCAGCTGATGCTGTCTGATGACGACCGCCTGGCGGCGCTGCGCGAATACTTCCCCAATGCCAAGAAGGAAGACTGGCGCCTGTGGCAGGCCGGTCAGCGTGTGCAGATCATCAAGCGTGACGCCGACAAGGGTGGCGTGCTGAAGCTGGGCACCGAGATCGTCGCGGCCAAGGACGGCAGCATCGCCGGCCTGCTGGGCGCCTCCCCGGGTGCCTCGACCGCCGCGCCCATCATGCTGAGCGTGCTGGAGAAGGTGTTCAAGGACAAGGTCGCCACACCCGAGTGGCAGGCCAAGCTGCACCAGATCGTGCCCAGCTACGGCACCAAGCTGAACAGCGATCCCGCGCGCGTGCAGCAGGAGTGGAACTACACCGCCGAGGTGCTGCAACTGGCTACCCCGCCGGTCGCCACCGCTGCCCAGAACGCCGATGCCAAGGCCACTGCCGGTGCCGCTCCGCGCGCGGAAAAGGCCGCCAACGACATGGCCCTCTGATCGCCTGTCGACCCGGCTCCCCCGCCGGGTCGCGTCGGACGCACGAGCCTCACCCCGATCCGGGCGTGGGGCTTTTTTTCGCCCCGGATCGGTCGCTGGGTACGCCAGGCGCAGTGCTGTGACGGAAACCGCAAGGACGTGAATTTTTCAGCGCCATCAGGCACTAAAAGTGCAACGACGCGCCAGCGAGAGCCTTTGCACGCCACAATGGTGTTCTATTCTCGAGCCCTAACCGTTACCTGACTCTGGAGACACGATGACGGCACATCCCGCCCCGGGCATCCTGCATACCCGTGAAGGCCAGCGCCTGGCCGACAGCGACGCCGCCGCCTGGCGCCAATGGGGGCCCTACCTGAGCGAACGCCAGTGGGCCACGGTCCGTGAAGACTACAGCGCCGACGGCGATGCCTGGCGCTACTTTCCCCACGATCATGCCCGCAGCCGTGCCTATCGCTGGGGCGAGGACGGTCTCGCCGGCTTCTGCGATCAGGCCCAACAATGGTGCCTGGGCATCGCCCTATGGAACGAACGCGACCCCTTCCTCAAGGAACGCCTGTTCGGCCTGACCAACGCCGAAGGCAACCACGGCGAGGACGTCAAGGAGCTCTACTTCTACCTCGACGGCGTGCCGAGCCATGCCTACCAGAAGATGCTCTACAAGTATCCCCATGCGGCCTTCCCCTATGCCCAACTGGTGGAAGAGAACGCCCGGCGCGGCCTGGAGGATCGCGAATACGAGATCCTCGATACCGGCGTCTTCGAGCAGGACCGCTACTTCGACGTCACCGTCGAGTACGCCAAGCACACCCCCGACGATATCCTCATGCGGGTGACGGTGGAGAACCGCGGCGCCGAACGGGCCCGCCTCCATGTGCTGCCGCAGGTTTGGTCGCGCAACACCTGGACCTGGACCGGCACCCCGCCGCGCTCCATGCTCAGCCTGGAAGGCGAGCAGGTCCGCGCCAGCTACTTCGACCGGCCCGATCTGGTCATCAGCGCCTGGGGCCCGCAGGACGTCGAGTGGCTGTTCTGCAACAACGAAACCAACCTGCCCCGCCTCACCGGCGAGCCCGCCGAGGGCCCCTTCAAGGACGGCATCAACGACTACGTGGTCAAGGGCGCCCGGGAAGCGGTCCGCCGTGACTTCGGCAGCAAGGCCGCAGCCCATTTCGCCGTGGAACTGGACGGCGGCGCCACGGCGGTGGTCTACCTGCGCCTGGCGCCCACCAGCGCCCTCGCGGTGGATGCCGAGGCGATCTTCGCCGAGCGCATCGCCGAGGCCGATGCCTTCTACGCCGCCCTGCAGGAAAAGATCGCCGACGCCGATGCCCGCCTGGTGCAGCGCCAGGCCCTGGCCGGCCTGCTGTGGTCCAAGCAGCTCTACTATTTCGAGGTCAACCGCTGGCTCAACGGCGATCCCGCACAGCCCACCCCGCCGAAGCAGCGCGAGAGCATCCGCAACGGCCATTGGCGGCACCTGCTCAACTTCGACATCGTCTCCATGCCGGACAAATGGGAATACCCCTGGTACGCCTCCTGGGACCTGGCCTTCCAGGCGGTGGCCTATGCCCTGATCGATCCCGGCTTCGCCAAGCAGCAACTGCTGCTGCTGGTGAAGGACAGGTTCATGCACCCCAACGGCCAGTTGCCGGCCTACGAGTGGAATTTCGAGGACGCCAACCCCCCCGTACACGCCTGGGCCACCTGGCACGTCTACCTGCAGGACAAATCCCTCACCGGCGTCGGCGACCGCGTCTTCCTCGAGCGGGTCTTCCATAAGCTACTGCTGAACTTTTCCTGGTGGATCAACCGCAAGGACGCCGAAGGTCGCAACATCTTCCAGGGCGGCTTCCTCGGCCTGGACAACATCGCCCTCTTCGACCGTTCCGCACCGCTGCCCCCGGGCTATCACCTGGACCAAGCCGACGGCACCGCCTGGATGGCCGCCTATGCCCTCGACCTGATGCGCATCGCCCTGGAGCTGGCCAAGGAAAACCCGGTCTACGTCGACCTCGGCATCAAGTTCTTCGAGCACTTCCTGCACATCGCCAACGCCATCAACCACAGCGACAACCGTGAGGACGGCCTCTGGGACGAGCAAGACGAATTCTTCTACGACGTCCTGCACAAGCCGGATGGCAGCGCCGAACCACTGCGCCTGAGGTCCATCGTCGGTCTCATCCCCCTGTTCGCCGTGCAGGTCCTGGAACAGCGCGAACACGAGGGCCTGCCCGGCCTGGGCGGGCGCCTGCGCGGCTTCCTGCGGCAGCGCCCGGATCTCGCCCGCCTGGTCTCCCGCTGGACCGAGCCCGGCCAGGGCAATAGATTCCTGCTGTCGCTGCTGCGCGGCCATCGCACCAAGCTGCTGCTCAAGCGCATGCTGGACGACGATGAATTCCTCTCGGACTACGGCATCCGCTCCCTGTCCAAGGCCCATGAGCAGCAGCCCTTCGAGATGCGCCAGGCCGACGGCAACCTGCTCAGCGCCCGTTACCAGCCGGCCGAGTCGGATTCGCGCCTGTACGGCGGCAACTCCAACTGGCGCGGTCCGCTGTGGATGCCGATCAACTACATGCTCATCGAGTCGCTGCACGAGTTCCACCGCTACTACGCCGACAACTTCTCGGTGGAGTACCCCAGCGGCTCGGGCTATCTGGCCAATCTGGAAGAGGTCGCCGAGGGTCTCAGCGGGCGCCTGACCCGACTCTTCCTCAAGGAGGCCGACGGCAAGCGGCCGAGCATGGTGGACTATCCGCAGTTGCAGAACGACCCGCGCGACCGTGACCTGGTCCTGTTCCACGAATACTTCCATGGAGAGAACGGGCGAGGCCTGGGCGCCTCGCACCAGACCGGCTGGAGCGCCCTGGTCGCGCTCCTGCTGCAACCGCGGCGATAGAAGGGCCCGGCGGGCTCGCCGTTGCGCAGATCTCGCTACGATTTGCGCAACGGGTGCGGCTTTCCTGGCCGGGCATGGGTACTATGCTCCAGACAGGACACCGTTCTCGCGAGCTCGCATGACCCCATTCGACGACGCCCGACGTCTCCACGCCCTGAGTGAGCTGCGGATTCTCGACAGTGGCGCGGAGTCCGCCTACGAGGATCTCGTGGCCTTGGCTTGCCAGCTCACCCGGGCACCGGTGGCCTTCGTCACCCTGGCCGATCGGGAACGGCTCTGGTTCAAGGCCTGCCAGGGCCTGGTGATGAACGAGGTTCCAGCCGAGTCTTCACTGTGTCACCTGGCGATCCTCACGCCTCGCCAGCCCTTCATCGTGGAAGACCTGCGCAGCGATCCCCGTGTCGCCCACCTCGCGGTGGCGCCAGGGATGGAGAGGATGCGGGCCTACCTGGGGGTACCCCTGCTCGCCCCCCAGGGCATCGCCCTCGGCACGCTCTGCGTACTGGACGACCGGGTACGGCGCTTCGAGACCGACCAGATCGAGAGCCTGCAGCGCCTGGCACGGCAAATCATGCTATTGCTGCAGCAGCGGGAAACCCTGAATCGGCTGGAAGAGCTGGATATCAATTTTTCCGCCTTCATGAACAATGGCCCCTTCGTCGCCTACATCAAGGATCGCGACTGGCACTACTCCTATGTCAACGAACCTTGCCTGCAACAGCTGGGGCTGACGCGCGACGACATTCTCGGCAAGGACGACTTCGCCCTCTGGCCGGAGGCCGCGCCCCGCCTGCGCGAGATGGACGAACAGGTGATGCGCGAACTCAAGCCGAGCCGGCAGATCGAGCGCCTCGTCACCCCGGATGGCCGCTGCTTCTTCTGGCAGTCCTACAAGTTTCCTCTGGCAACGCGCCACGGCATCGCCCTGGCCGGCCTCTCGGTGGACGTCACCGAACATATCGAGCAGCAGCACCTGCTGGAAGCCTCCCAGCAGCAATTGCTAGACATGATGCAGGCCGCCGAGCAGCGGAGCGTCACGGATGCCTTGACCGGCCTTTACAATCGTCGCGCCTTCGACCTGCACCTGGCGGAACAGCTCCAGCGCGCTGAGGAAGGTGCCCTGCCCCTGTCCATGCTGTTGATCGACGTGGATCACTTCAAGGCCTACAACGACGCCCATGGGCACCAGGCAGGTGACACTGCCCTGCAGGACATCAGCCGCCTGCTGCTGCAGAGTTGCCGGGATGGCGACGCCAGCTTCCGCTACGGCGGCGAGGAATTCGCCATCCTGCTACCGGGTGCCGATGGCGTGGCTGCCCAGCAGGTGGCCGAGCGTTGTCGCCTGGTGGTGGCTCAGCATCCCTGGCCACGCCGCCCGATCACTCTGAGTCTTGGCGTGGCGACCCATCAACCTGGCATGACCGCCTACGACCTCACCGAGGCAGCCGACCAGGCGCTTTACGCGGCCAAGGCCGCGGGGCGCAATCGAGTGGCTGGCTGAGTGTCACGGCACCCCTTGGTAGTGATTCTGTACCGCGCCAGTCTTGCCATCCAAAAACCAGAGGCCCTCCGGTGACTGCTTGACCACGTCGCATTCCCGCGCATATCCAGGCGAATCTATGCAGACTTGTCCGTCGGCTACCTGCCAACGCTCAACGAACCGCCGTGCGCCCAGGATGAAGACATTGGTGCCATCGGCATTGAAGGTCTGGGTGACGGTTTCTCCCCGCTGGTTTCGCCTACTCAGGGTTTTCCCGATGATGGCGGCCCGAATGCCCGCATCGTCCAGCGTCCCGGCGTTAGGCGGCGGTTACTGCGCTGGGCGCGCATTGACGGCGCAGGCCGCAGTCAACAGGAGAGCCAGGACGAGCGAAAGGGTCGATAGCGGGCGCCTGGCGAAGATCTCCAAGGAAGAGTCCGCACTGTGCTGCCTGGTCCAGGCATCGCGCATCCTCCAAATGAAGGATGCGCGACAGCAGAAAACAAAAAACCCGCCGAAGCGGGTTCTCTGTTGCGACCATCCCAACGTCCTGTCAGGCGCCATCCTGGCCTGGTCATCATCCTTGACCTCTGAGCTGCACATCCTGCGCGGCTGATGGAGGTAGATTACGCAGTCCACGCCGGAGCGAATAGGGCCAGGTGACACCACCTCGTGTAAGCCTTTCGCTATTCCATCGCGCAAGCCAAGGAACGGCGGAACGCCAGGCAACAAAAAACCCGCCGAAGCGGGTTCTCTGTTGCGACCATCCCAACGTCCTGTCAGGCGCCATCCTGGCCTGGTCATCGTCCTTGACCTCTGAGCTGCGCGTCCTGCGCGGCTGATGGAGGTAGACTACGCAGTCCGCACCGGAGCGAATAGGGTCAGGTGACAGCACCTCGTGTAAGCCTTTCGCTATTCCATCGTGCAAGCCAAGGAACGGCGGAACGCCAGGCAACAAAAAACCCGCCGAAGCGGGTTCTCTGTTGACCATCCCAACATCCTGTCAGGAGCCGTCCTGGCCTGGTCATCGTCCTTGACCTCTGAGCTGCGCTTCCTGCGCGGCTGATGGGAGTAGATTACGCAGCCCGCTCCGGGGCGAATAGGGCCAGGTGATAGCAGTCCATGTAAGCCTTTTGCCATACCGCCGGGAACGTCGTGCCCGGCACCCCCACTAACGCTGACCTCCTTCGAAGATCTCCGCATGGCCCTGTCCACCTCCTTCGCCATCGTCCAACTGCAGATGCGCCGCGCGGCCCGCCTGGTCTGGAGCACCTCGCCCGTCCTGCTGATCGGGCTGGTACTGGCCACCCTGGTGGCGGGTCTGCTGCCGGCGCTGGCGGCCTGGCTGGGGCAGCGCATCGTCGATGCGGTAGTGGCGGCCATGCGGCTACACGCCGAGCAAGGCCAGGCTCCGCTCTGGCCAGTACTGAAGTTCGTCCTGGCCGAGGCCGGGGTGCTGGCGGCCCTCGCCGCGGCGCAACGACTCCTGTCGGTGCAGCAATCCTTGTTGCGGGTGCGCCTGGGGCAAACGGTCAACCTGCTGATCCTGGAAAAGGCCCAGACCCTGTCGCTGGCGCAGTTCGAGGATGCCGACTTCTACGACAAGCTGGTGCGGGCGCGGCGCGAGGCCTCGGTACGGCCACTGGCCCTGGTGACCAAGTCCCTGACCTTGCTGCAGAACCTCATCTCCCTGGTGAGCTTCGCCGTGCTGCTGGTGCACTTCTCGCCGTGGGCCTTGCTCCTGCTGGTGGTGGGTGCCCTGCCGGTGTTCCTCGCCGAGGCGCGCTTCTCGGGTGATGCCTTCCGCCTGTTCAGTCGCCGCGCGCCCGAGACCCGCCGCCAGACCTACCTGGAAACGCTGCTCTCCCATGAAGCCTATATCAAGGAGGTCAAGCTGTTCGGCCTCGCACCGCTGCTGCTGGAGCGCTATCGCAGCACCTTCGCCAAGCTCTATGCCGAGGACCGGCGTCTCACCCTGAGGCGCGACGGCTGGGGCTTCGTCTTCGGCCTGCTGGGCACCCTGGCCTTCTACGTCGCCTATGCCTGGGTGGTGCTGGACACCGTGCGCGGTCGCCTGAGCCTGGGCCAGATGACCCTCTACCTCACCCTGTTCCGCCAGGGCCAGGCAGCGGTCAGCGCCAGCCTTACCGCCCTCGGCGGGCTCTACGAGGATAGCCTCTACCTGAGCAATCTCTACGACTACCTTGGCCAGCCGACTACCGCCGAGGGAGGCAGCCTGACCGCGGGCAGCCAGCCCGGCGACGGCCTAAGATTCGAGGGGGTCGGCTTCACCTACCCGGGCGCCACGACAGCGACTCTGAAGGACATCAGCTTTCACCTGGCACCGGGCCAGAGCCTGGCGCTGGTGGGCGCCAACGGCTCGGGCAAGACCACCCTGATCAAGCTGCTGACTCGCCTCCATGCGCCGACCCAGGGGCGCATCCTGCTCGATGGCAGCGACCTGCAGGACTGGCAGCCGGCGGCCCTGCACCGGCGCATCGGGGTGATCTTCCAGGACTTCATCCGCTACCAGCTGACCGCCGGGGAAAACCTGGGCGTGGGTGATACGGCCGCCTTCGCCGACGAGGCACGCTGGCACAAGGCGGCGGCCCAGGGGCTGGCCGACGAGGTCATCGCCGGCTTGCGCGAGGGCTACCAGACGCAACTCGGCCGCTGGTTCATGGGTGGGCAGGAGCTGTCCGGCGGGCAGTGGCAGAAGATTGCCCTGTCGCGGGCCTATATGCGTGAGGAGGCCGACATCCTGGTGCTGGACGAACCCACCGCCGCGCTGGATGCCGCCGCCGAAGCGGTGATCTTCGAACGCTTCCGCGCCCAGGCGCAGCAGCGCATGACCCTGCTGATCTCACACCGTTTCTCCAGCGTGCGCAACGCCGACCAGATCCTGGTACTGGAAGACGGCGAGATCCGCGAGCGAGGGGATCACGAGCAGTTGCTGGCCGGTGGTGGCCGCTATGCCCAGCTGTTCGACCTGCAGGCGCGGGGCTATCGCTGATCGCCGGTGGCGAACTTCGCATGGAGGTCCCTGCCCAACGCTTAACAACCATTCGCGGAGGCCACATGAACGATCAGATCAAGGAAAACCCCGACGACCTGGACATCGATCCGGACATCGCACCCGATCCCGAAGAGCCCGTAGGCGAGGATCCGGCAGACAAGCCGGTCGAGGAGCGCCTGCCGCAGAAGAATCCACGCAATCCGGAGTACAGCTGATGAACGTCATCATGCCGCTGCCAGAGGATGAAGATCCCGACGGCCTGCACCCGGCGGAGCTGCCCGCCGACGAAGACGATGCGCCACCGGTGGATCCGCTGTGATCCAGGGATACCCAGTTCGATCTGCACGCAGCTTGGTTTCCCTCACCCCAGCCCTCTCCCAAGGGGAGAAGGGGCGGATTCTGTGGCAGCAATGACCCTGCACCCAGGGTCAGCTACGAAAAGCTGATCGGTGGGTTACGGGACAAGACTGAGCACCGCAGAACCAACCGTACTCACCACCCCCTCACGAAAAGGTCCGCCATAGCGGACCTTTTCCTTGGCTCACTGCGCGCCGGATTGCGGCTTGCCGTAGAGTTCGAGCAGCTTGAGCGTCACGCCATTGGTCCAGCCGAAGCCGTCCTGCAGTTCGTACTCGCCGCCGCCACCGCCTGAGCCACCGGTAAGGTCGTACTTCTCCACCAGCTTCTGCTCGCGGGCATAGAGGTTCTGCACCTGGGTGAGGAAGCGGGTGCCGATGTCCTCGGCCAGCTTGTTCTGCCGGTAGCGACGCAGGCCGTCGACGGCAACCCATTGCAGCGGTGCCCAGCCGTTGGGTTCGTCCCACTGCTGGCCGGTCTTGACCGTGGTGGTGGCGATGCCGCCCGGACGCAGCAACTGGTTCGCGACCGTGGCCGCGGTCTGGTCGGCGCTGCTCTGGCTGGCGAGACCGACGAACAGCGGGAACAGGGCGGCAGCGGTGACCTTGTCGGTACGGCGTTTGGCCTGCCAGTCGAAGTCGGTGTAGTAGCCGGCCGGATTCCACAGGTAGCGGTCGATGGCCTGTTGGCGGGTCCTGGCCTTCTGGCTGTAGGCCTGGACGCAGCTGGCTTCGCCGGTCTTCTCGCAGGCCTTGGCGATGGTCTGTTCCAGGTGATACAGCAGGCTGTTCAGGTCCACCGGGGCGATGGCGGTGGTGCGGATGGTCGCCAGGGTCTTGCCGTCGCCGAGCCAGCGCGAGGAGAAGTCCCAGCCGCTCTCGGCGCCGGCGCGCAGGTCGCGATAGACCTCGCCAGCGGGACGGCCCCTGGCCTGGGCAGCGGTGGCCAGGTCTTCCATGTAGGACTCCTGGCGCGGCGTGTCGCTGGCGTCCCAGTAGCGATTGAGCAGGGTGCCATCGGCCAGCTTGACCACGTGGGCATTGGCCTGGCCAGCCTGGAGCCCCTGGGCGCCGGCCATCCAGTAGGCGTATTCCTTCTGTAGCTGCGGCAGGTAGCGGCGATAGGCCGAGTCACCTTCCAGGCTGGCCTGGAGGTCGACCATGTAGGCGAAGAACGGCGGTTGCGAGCGGCTCAGGTAGTAGCTGCGATTGCCGTTGGGGATGTGGCCGTACACATCGATCTCGTTGGCGAAGTTGTCCACCATGTCGCGGACCAGGTCGGTGCGACCATCCTTGGCCAGGCCCAGCAGGGTGAAGTAGGAATCCCAGTAGTAGACCTCGCGGAAGCGACCGCCAGGGACCACGTAGGGTTTGGGCAACGGCAGCAGGCTGCTGTAGGCCGGCACCTCTTCGTAGTGGCGGGTGAGCACCGGCCAGAGGTCCTTCACGTGGGTGGGCAGGTCCGCGCCGGCCTTGGGTGGGTCGGCCTTGATCGGCGCGGATTCCTCGAAGTTGGCGGCGACGAAGGCCTTGAGGTCGAAGCCGGGCTGGTCGCGTTGCGCCAGGAAGTCGCGGCGGATGTCCGCAGGGTTGCGCTTGGGCAGGGCGTCGACGAAATGCTTCTGGTCGCTGAACAGCTTGCCCTGTTGCACCGCGACGAACAGCTCGGGATAGGCCTGGTCCGGCGGCACGGCGCGGGCGCTGCTGGCGTCGCGCCAACTCCAGGTCGGGGTTTCCGGCTTGCCGGCCTCGTGGGCGCAGGCGGCGAGGAAGGCGATGGACAGGGACAGGACGAGCATCCGCGCGGGCGGCGCAGGTGGCAGGCGTTTCATGAAGCGCTCCTTTTCTTGTCGACACGACAGCAGTCGCAACGGGCGTTGCGACACGAAAGGATCGACCCTGGAGGGCCGCGACAGTTCGCCGCGTGCGGCTCAGACGCCTGGGCGCAGTCGCTTCACGCAGCGCGCCAGTTCGTCCAGGCCGAAGGGCTTGCCGATGAGTTCGACGCCCTCCTCGGCCAGCTCCGGCAGCATCGCCGGATCGGCCTGACCGGACAGGTAGAGCACCGGCAAGCCGGGGGTGGTGGCGCGCGCCTGTTCGGCCAGTTGCCGGCCATCCAGCCCGGACAGGCCGAGGCTGGTCACCAGCAGGTCGATGCGCAGGCTGCCCGAGGCGATGAGGGCGACGGCCGTGGTGCTGTCGCTCACCGCCAGGGGGGTGTAGCCCAGCTCGGCGAGGGCCTCGCTGATGATCACCCGCACCTCCCGCTCCTCCTCGACGATCAGGGCGCAGTCACCGGACACCTCGAGCAGCTCCGAGCCTTCGGTAGCGTGGGGAGCGATGGTCACGATGGGCTCTGCCAGCAGGCGCGGCAGATAGAGACCGATGCAGGTACCCTCGCCCAGCACCGAATGGATTTCCACCTGGCCACCCGACTGCCGGACGAAACCATAGATCATCGACAGCCCGAGGCCGGTACCGCGACCACTGGGCTTGGTGGTGAAGAAGGGCTCGCAGGCGCGCTTGAGGGTGTCGGCGTCCATCCCGGTGCCGGTGTCGCAGACCTGGATACGGACGAAGTCGCCCTCCAGCGTCTCGCCCGACAGGCCGACGCTCAGGGGGCCTTGGACGTTTTCCACGCGAATGCTCAGGCTGCCACCCTCGGACATGGCGTCCCGGGCATTGATGGCGAGGTTGAGGATGGCGTTTTCCAGCTGGTGCGGATCGCAGTGCAACAGCCAGAGATCCTGTTCCAGTTGGACCTCCTTGCGGATCTTGCGGCCCAGGCTGTGGCGCAGCAGTTCGTGCATGCCCTGGACCAGCTGGCCGGCGTCCACCGGCCGGGGCTCCAGCACCTGGCGCCGGGCGAAGGCCAAGAGGCGCTGGGTCAGGGCCGCCGCGTTCTCCGCCGAGCGGGTGGCGGTATCCAGGTAGCGCTCCAGCTCCTGGATACGCCCCTGCTGCACCCGCCGCCGCATCAGGTCGAGCGAGCCGACGATGCCGGTGAGCAGGTTGTTGAAGTCGTGGGCGATGCCACCGGTGAGTTGGCCGATGGCCTCCATCTTCTGCGCCTGGCGCAGCTCTTCCTCCAGCGCCACCAGCTCCTGGCTGCGCACCTCGATGCGGTCTTCGAGGTTGCGATTGAGTTCGTCCAGCGCCTCGCGGGCCTGCACGGTTTCGGTGACGTCGCGGGAGATGGAGAGGAACTGCAGGGGGTTGCCGTCATCGTCGAGAATCGGCGTGACCACCACGTCCCACCAGCGGCGCGTGCCCTTGGCGGTGGGGGCCAGCCCGGTGAAGCGCCCGGTGCCGCCCTGGCGCGCCGCCTCGATGGAGGCGAACACCTCATGACGCTGCGCCTCGGGCCAGAGTTCGGCCCACAGGCGACCCTGGAACGGCAGGAAGTCGTCGATCTCCATCACCACCAGACCACCCGGGTTCATGTATTCCAGGCGCCCTTCGAGGTCGATCAGCTTGATGCAGTCGACGCTGCAGACCATGACACTGCGCTTGAAGGCCTCCCCCTGCCAGAGCTCGGCTTCGTGACGGCGCTGCGCGGTGACGTCGAGCAGCACGCCGCCGCCCTCGCGCCGTTGGAACTGCAGGTAGCGCACCTGGCCATCCCGCCCCAGGCGCCGGGCCTCCCAGCAGTCGCCCGGTGCGGGCAACAAGCCTGCAGGAGCCTCGTTCCCGCTCCGCAGTTCCGCCAGCAGTTCGGCCAGCGGTATGCCCTGGGCGAGCCGTTCGACATCCCGCTCCAGCATGGCCGCACAGGCCGCGTCGCCGCGCCATTCGGCACGGGTGGAGTCATATTCGAACAGTCCGACGGCAAGGAACTGGGGCATGGTAGCTAAGAGGCCGGTAGGGGAAAGAGACGTCACCGAGAAGCGACGTGCGGGCCAAACCTGTCTAAGTTAACAGTTTCGACGTTTCGCTTCGCTGGCCTTCGACCACGGTGCTGGAAAAAATACTCATTCGTCGGTGTTTTTCTCCACCGCGTAGCGCCGGTCCAGGCCGCTGTGCCCCAGGCCGACGCCCTTGCGCACCCTGAGCTGCACCGGGATCCGTTCCTTGAGCGCCTCCACGTGGCTGATGATGCCGATGGTCTTGCCGCCGGCATTGAGCTGGTCCAGGGCATCGAGGGCGACCTCCAGGGTCTCGCCGTCGAGGGTGCCGAAGCCTTCGTCGAGGAACAGCGAATCGATGCCGGTGCGCTGGCTGACCAGGTCCGACAGCGCCAGGGCCAGGGCCAGGCTGACCAGGAAGCTCTCGCCGCCCGACAGGGTGCGGATGTCGCGCAGGGCATCGGCCTGCCAGGTGTCGAGGATCTGCAGCTCCAGTTCCGCCGCCTGCCGACGGATCAGCTGGTAACGACCGTGCAGGCGCTGGAGCTGCCCATTGGCCAGGTGCACCAGGTGATCCAGGGTCAGCCCCTGGGCGAACTTGCGGAACTTGGCGCCATCGGCCGAGCCGATCAGGCCGTTGAGGTGCTGCCAGAGATCATGGTCGCGCTCCTGGGCAGCGATCTCCGCCAGCAGCGCCTGCAGGCCCTCGCGACGGCGTTCGTCATCGCGCAGCACGGCACCCACCTCCCCCAGGCGTTGGCCCAGGGTGCGCAATTCGGCGCTGGCGGCGGCCAGCTCGGCATCCAGTTCGGCGGCGGATGTTTCGGTGAGCGGCTGCGCGCCCAGGGCGGCATGGTGCTGCCGGGCGGCACCGGCAAGGGCGCGGGCCTCGGTCAGGGTGGTATCCAGGCGCGCCAGTTCGGTGCCCAGGGCGTCGCGCTCCGCTTCGTCCAGTTGCGCGGCGCTCCAGGCGTCGACATCGGTGAAGGCGCTGGCGGCCAGGGCCGTCTCCCAGCGGGCGCCGGCTTCCTCGGCCAGCCGCGCTTCCCGGTCCAGTCGCTCGGCCAGCGACAGCCGCGTGCCCTGCAGCGCCGCGCCCTGCTCGCGACAGTCCTCCCAGGCCGTGGTGGCCTCGGCCAGCACGGTCGCCGCCGCGCTCGGGTCGACCGGCGCCGCGGTGATCCCCGCCGCCCGTTCGCGCCAGGTCTCCAGCAGCGGCGCCAGGGCCGCCAGGCGCTGCTCTCCGTCGCGCAGGCCCTGCTGCAGTTCCTGGGCGCGCTGGCGGTCGGCCTGCCAGGTACGCCATTCCTGGTCACGTTGGGCCAGCCACTCGGCGGCGCGACTGGGCAGCTCGTAGCCGGCGGCGGCGAGGTCCGCGGTAAGCTGCCGCTCGGCCTCGGTCTGCTGGCGCTGCGCCTCCTGCAGTTCCTGCGTACCTTCAGCCAGGCCCTGGCGGGCACGTTCCCAGGCCGCCTCGGCCAGGGCCAGGCGCTGTTCGGCATCGGCCTGTTGGCGCGCCGCGCGCTGGGCTTCGTGACGGCTCTCCTCACCCTGCTGGCGCAGGCCGTCCAGGGTGGCCAACACCTGCTGGATGCGGGCCAACTCGGCGTCCTGCCGACGGCGCAGCTCGGCCACCGCACCGGGTGCCTCGGGATCGGCGCCCAGGGCCACGCAGCGCTGGCGCCAGAGTTCGCCCAGTTGCTCCAGCTGCTGGCCGGCATCGGCCTGCTGTTCGCTGGTCTGGTCGAGTTGCGTCTTGAGTGCCACCAGGGTTTCGCCCAGTTCCCTGCCCTCCTGGGTCAGGCGCTCCAGCTCGGTCTTGGCGTCCTGCAGGGCGGTCTGGGTGGCCGAGACGTCCAGGGCGGCGTAGTCGGCCACCGCCGGATGCTCGCGCGAGCCGCACAGCGGGCAGGGTTCATGCGGGCGCAGTTCGGCGCGCTGGGCCTCCAGGCTGCGGATGACCCGCTCCTGTTCAAGCAGCTTCTCCCGCTCGCGAACCTGCTGGGCCACCTCGCGATAGCGACCGCGCAAGGCGTCCAACCGCACCTGCTGCTCGCCATGCTGGCGCTGGCGCTCGCCCTGGCTGCGCGCCAGGCGCTCCAGCTGCGTCTGCAACTGACGGCGGCGCTCGACCAGTTGGTCCAATTGGTCGACTTCGTTGACCCGCCCGAGCGCCGCCTGCCAGAGACCGCGCCAGGCCTTTTCGTCGCGGCCGTCCAGGGCGGCCTGCCAGCGCTCGACCTGGGCCTGCTCCGCGGCCTGGGCCTGGGCCGCCTGGTCGCGCGCCCGATGCACCGCTACCTGCTGGGCCTCGCGCTCCTCGGCCAGCAGTTGCAGTTGGCGCGTCTGTTCCTCCTGGCGCCGGGTGAGCCGCGCGAGGGTGTCGGCGCGCTCGTCACGCAGAGCCAGCCGGCTGCGCCAGTCACCCAGGCGCTCGCCCAGCTCGGCATGGCGGGTCCGCTCGGCCAGGCTGGCGGCCAGGCGTTGCTGCTCGTCGAGTGTATGTGCCTGCTGCGTCTCGGCCTGGCGCCACTGTTCAAGGCTGGCACCCAGCGCCTGGCCCAGGGCGGCTTCGCGGCGAGCGGTCAGGGCCTGGAGGCGCTGGTCGAGTTGCGTCAGTTCGTCACGACTCTGGCGCTCGCGCGCCTGGGCCTCGCGCCAGGCCTGCTCGACCGGCAACAGGCGCGCCGCCGGCTCGGCCGCCGCCAGGCGCTGGCGCCGGGGCTCGGCGGCGTCCCAGATCTGCTGGGCCTCGGCCAGGCGAGACTCGGCCGTCTGCGCCGCGGTCGCCGCCTGCTCCAGCGCAGCGAGCCACTGGCGTTGCGCCTGCCAGGTCGCCAGTTGCTCGCCCAGCTGCACCTCGCGTGCCGCCAGGCTGGCGCCCTCGGCGGTCAGCGCCTGGCGGCGCTCGTCATCCAGGACCTCGACCCCGGCGACGCGCTGGCGCAAGCCTTCCAACACCACCTTGGCTTCCCGCGCCCGCTCGAACACCCGCTGGGAGATCTGCCCGTACACCGCCGTACCGGTCAGCTCCTCCAGCAATTCCGCGCGCTGGCTGGCGCTGGCCTCCAGGAAGGCGGCGAAACCGCCCTGGGCCAGCAGCATGGAACGGGTGAAGCGTTCGAAATCCAGGCCGGTCAGCTCTTCGGTCAGGCGCAGCTTGTCGCCGGTCTTCTCGGCGAGGATGCTGCCGTCCAGCTTGGCCAGCTCGACCTTGGGCGGTTGCAGGGCGCCATTGGCCTGGTCACGGGCCCGGCGCTGGCTCCAGAAGGCCCGATAGCGCTCGCCACGCACGGCGAATTCCACCTCGGCGAGGCAGTCGCCGGTATGGCGAGTCATGAGTTCGTTGCTCTCGCCGCCCACCTTGCTCATGCGCGGGGTGCGGTGATAGAGCGCCAGGCAGATGGCATCCAGCAGGGTGGTCTTGCCCGCCCCGGTGGGCCCGGTGATGGCGAACAGGCCGCTGCTGGCGAAGGGTTCGGCGGTGAAGTCGATCTTCCACTCACCCTTGAGGGAATTGAGGTTCTTCAGGCGCAGGGTGAGGATCTTCATCGGGCTTTTCCAGGACGACTCGGCGAACCGCCAATTCTGGCATTGTTGCGCCCGCTCGCCCATGGCAACCGACCACTCGACCTATGGGGGTGCCCGCCGCTGAACTTGCCTCCGCTGCGGCTCTCAACTGCAAGGTATAGCTCTGCAACCTCGTATCCCGGGAGGATTCGTCGTGCGCTCGCCTCTTTCCCCCTTCGATTTTCTCGGTATGCCCCTCCTGATCGGCCTGGGTATCTTGGCGTTGGTCAGTTGCAGCGGCGGGCACCGGGTCGCCGCGCTGGTGCAGCCGCTGACTACCTGGTTGGTATAGGTTTGGCTCAGGCGAAAGCATTCACACCCGTGCGCCGGGCCGACAGCTCCCACAGCCATGCCGCCGCCTCGGCATCCAGCGCATGGGGCATCACGCCGGTGGCGTCCGCGGTCGGGGCGTCCACCACCGGGGCCAGGTTGCAATCCTCGCAGTAGAGGCCGCCCAGGCCAGCCAACAGCGTCGAGGTAGCCGCCCAGACCTGGGTGGCAGCGCCCTGCGCGGGGGATTTGAACGAGGGATCGGCCGGTCGGCCGTTCGTGTCCAGCCAGCCGGCGGCGATCATTTCCTCTCGCGTCAGGTGCCGCTGCAAGGGCGTGAAGATCTTGCCCGGATGCAGGGAGAAGGCGCGAATGCCCGCCGACCGGGCCAAGCGATCCAGCTCCGCGGCGAACAGGGCATTGGCCGTCTTCGACTGACCGTAAGCCTGCCATTTGTCATAGCCCTGGGTGAAGTCGACATCCTCCCAGCGCATGGCGGAGAGCTGGTGCCCGGCCGAAGACACCTGGATCACCCGGGCACCCGCCGCCAGGTGCGGCAAGAGCAGATTGACCAGTGCGTAATGGCCCAGGTGATTGGTGGCGAACTGGGCTTCCCAGCCCGGCCCGACGCGGGTTTCTGCGCAGGCCATGATCCCGGCGCTACCGATGAGGATGTCCAGCGACGCTATCCGTGCGGAGCAGCGGGCGGCACAGTCGCGCACGCTGCCCAGGTCGCTCAGATCGAGTCGCTCGAACTCGACCGACGGCAGCTCGCCGAGGCTCGCCCGCGCGCGCTCCGGATCGCGGGCCGCGACGATGACCCGGGCGCCGGCCGCAGCCAGGGCGCGGGTGGTTTCCAGCCCAAGCCCCGAGTGGCCACCCGTCACCAAGGCAGTCGCGCCGGACAGGTCCAGGCCACTGACGACGTCCTGGGCCGTGGAGTGGGCGCCGAAGGGAGAATTCAGGGGAGATTGGTTGAGCATGGAGGGACTCCTGTGGTCGGTTGCGACAGGCCCCTAGTGTCTCGGGTGCAGGAACGGCGTTGAATGCGGAATAATCCGCTTTTCTGTCGAGAGCGTCCGGCTTTCCATGGACCCCCTGTCTTCGGTACTCAGCACCCTACAGCCCCAAAGCGCCCTCTTCGCCGGTTTGCAGGCCGGTCGCAACTGGGCGCTGAGCTTTCCGCCACCCGAGGGGATCAAGTTCAACGCCGTCATCGAGGGCCGTTGCTGGCTGAACGTCGCGGGCTTGGCCGATGCCGTCTCCCTGGACGCCGGCGACTGCTTTCTGCTGACCCAACCCCTGGCCTTCGCCCTGGCCAGCGATCCGAACCTGCCCACGACACCTGCAGCACCCTTGTACGCCGTCGCGCCCGCCGGCATTGCCCGCCACGGCAGTGCCGATGCATTCTTCCTGGTGGGTGGCCGGTTCACCTTCGCCACGAATGCGCGCCTGTTGTTCGAGGGCCTGCCCCCGGTCATCGTCATCCGCCACGACTCGGAACCCGCCTCGCTGTTGCGCTGGACCTTGCCCCTGCTGGCACGGGAACTGGCACAACCCGCCCCGGGCAGTGAACTGACCGTCCGGCAACTGGGCCAGCTGATGCTGGTACAGGCGTTGCGCCTGCACCTGAGTGATACCCGGCAATCCTTTCCCAATTGGTTACGGGCGCTGGCCGATGGCCAACTGGCACCGGCGATCCGGGCCATCCACGCCGATCCTGCGCGCCGCTGGACGGTCGCCGAATTGGCGGCGACCGCGCGGGTGTCCCGCTCGACCCTGGCCCTCAAGTTTAAGCTCAGTGCCGGCCTGGGCCCCCTGGAATACCTCACCCGCTGGCGTATGCTGCTGGCTACCACCGCCCTCACCCACGGACAGCAGACCGTCTCGGCCATCGCGGCGCAGCTCGGCTATCTCTCGGACAGTGCCTTCAGCCACGCCTTTCGCCGGGTCCTGGGCCAGTCGCCACGGGAGTACCGGACGCTGACCCAGGGCGAGCGAACCACTCCTAGGGCATGAACACCGCCCTCATGCAATTCTTGTCCTTGGTCTTGAACAGCTCGTAGCCGTAGGGCGACTCCTCCAGGCTCATCGGATGGGTGAGCAGGTAGGACGGGTCCAGTTCACCCTTGCGGATGTGCTCGAACAGCCGCTCCACATAGCGCTGCCCCGGCTGCTGACCGGACTTCAGGGTCAGGGCCTTGTTGACGATGGCGCCCATGGGGAATTTGTCGATCACCCCGCCATAGACCCCGATCACCGACACCGTGCCGCCCTTGCGGCAGGCGCGGATGGCCTGGCGCAGGGCCGAGCCGCGCTCGGTGTGCAGGCGCAGCAGTTGCTTGGTCTTGTCGTAGGCGTAGTCGACCTGGGTGCCATGGGCCTCCATGCCGACGCAATCCAGGCAGCGATCCGGGCCACGGCCGCCGGTCAGTTCCAGCAGGGCTTCGTGGATATTGGTGGTCTCGTAGTCGAGGGTGATGGCGCCGGCCTTTTGCGCCGCCAGTTGCAGGCGATCGCTGAAGCGGTCGATGGCGATGACCCGCTCGGCACCCAGCAGGTAGGCGCTGCGGATGGCCATCTGCCCGACCCCGCCACAGCCCCAGACCGCCACGGTATCGCCGGGCTGGATGTCGGCCAGGTCAGCCGCGTAGTAGCCGGTGGGCACGGCATCGGAGACGAATACCGCCTGGGCGTCGCTGACGCCATCGGGCACCTTGAACAGGTTGACGTCGGCATAGGGCACCCGCACGTAGGTGGCGTGGCTGCCGGCATAGCCGCCGAAGGCGTGGCTGTAGCCGAAGATGCCGGTGCAGGGCTGACCATAGGCCAGGTCGGTCAGCTCGGGCTTGGGATTGCTGTTGTCGCAGCAGTTGTAGTCCTCGCGCTGGCAGTGTTCGCAGTCACCGCAGCCGATGATGGAGATGGTGATCACCCGGTCGCCGATGGCCAGGTCCCCATTGCGCAGGCCGCTGCCGAGTTCGACTACCTCGGCGAGGAATTCGTGGCCGATGATGTCGCCGGGCTTCATGGCGGGGACGTAGCCGCCGAGCAGGTGCAGGTCCGAGCCGCATACCGAGGACATGATGACGCGCACGATGGCGTCACGCGGATTGAGGATTTCCGGGTCGGGAACGGTTTCCACTTGCAGACGGTTGGGCGCTTGCCAGGTCAGAGCGCGCATCATTCGGTCCTCGCGGGGGTGCCCAGGCCGGCATCGAGATCAGCCCGGGGTTCGTCGGCCGGCCGGGTGACCGGTGGATGGGAGGGCGCCAGCGGGCGACCGCTGCGGGTGACTTCGGGGGTGGCGATCTCGCCGGTCTCCAGCTGTTGCTTGAGCCGACGCAGGCCGAGGTTGACCGCCTTGCCGGTGAAGCGGCTGATGCCCTCGGTGACGGCATGGCCGAGCAGGCCGGCGGGCGCCTCGCAGGCCAGGACGGCCTGGACCAGGGTGCCACGGCCCTGAGGCGCATCGCTGAAGGTCAGGCTGGCCTTGTGCGCCATGATCGTGCCGGGCACGGTGCTCCAGAGCAGGAATTCGTTGTCGCGCCGCTCGCTCTGCTCCAGGGTCCAGCTGAGGGTACGGCCCAGGGGACCGGAGGCGTGCCAATGGCTGTCACCGTCGGCGCCCAGCTCGATACGGTCGACGAAAGGCAGCAGCTCGCGCAGGTGTTGCAGGTCGGTGCAGTAGGCGAACACCTCTTCGCGCGGCCGGGCGATGGTCACGCTGCGCTGGATAGCGGTGGGATTGCGCCAGCCCCAACGTTCGCCCAGGGCCTGCTCGAAGGGTGACGGCTGCAGCGCGGCCTTGAGTTCGCAACGCTGCCGTACTCCCCGGCTGAGCGCCATGGCGCCCAGCACCATCTTCACGCAGCCGGTCAGGCCGCCGCGGCGCAAACCGCCAAGGATCAGCAGGCCACCACCTACCAGGGAAATGACGCGCTCACTGCCCTGGACGTTGGGTACGAGGTTGTCGGAGCGCTCATGGCGTGTAGCGGCAAGGGGTTGCGATAGATCGTGCATGGGGGTCTCCTATGGCGGGTACGTAGGAGGGTGACCCCGGGGAAACGGACGTTGTTCCAGCTGGGAAAATCTGTCCGATGGAAGCGTTTCGCTGCGATCAGGCGGGCAATTCGCCGAGAACCTCGCGGGAAAGCCCTTCCAGGCGCGTGCGAGCTCAATCGAGTTGCCGCAGTGCACCCGTCTCCCGCCGGTCGAGCCAGCCGCTCACCAGGGTCAACACCAACCCCACCGCGACGAGGCAGGCTCCTACCCAGGGAGTGGCACCCAAGCCCAGGCGAGAATCGGCTACCCACCCGCCCATGAGCGCGCCCAGGGCGATGCCGGCATTGGCGGCCGAGACATTGAGTGTAGAGGCGACGTCCACACCGCCCGGCCGATAACGCTGAGCCAGTTGCACCACATACAGCGCCAGGCCCGGGACGTTACAGAACATCAGCGCGCCGAGGATAGCGAGGGTGAGCATGGCCCCAGGTATGGACACCGCCGTGAAGGAAAACAACCAGAGCACCAACGCCTGAGCGGCGAACATCAGCGCCAACGCCGGTAGTACGGCATCCTCGCTCACCCGTCCGCCCAGGACATTGCCAAGGATCAGGGAAACCCCGTAGAGCGCCAGCATCCAAGCAACGCCCGTCGCACTGAAGCCACTGATGTCGGTCAGGATGTTGGGCAGATAGGCGAAGGTGACGAAGGTGCCACCCCAGGCGCAAAAATTCATGCCGAACGCCACTAGCAGGCGACCGCTATTGAGCACCCTGAATTGTTCGCGCAGAGCGCTGGCGGGGGCGAGCTCGATCCGCCGCGGCAAGCTGACGGCCATCGCCAGCAAAGAAACCAGGCCGAGCGTCGCGACGAACCAGTAAGCCTGGGGCCACCCCAGGCGCTGGCCGATCAGGGTGGCCAGGGGGACACCTACGGCCACCGCTCCCGTCAGCCCGGCGAACACCAGAGCCACCGCCCAGGCACGGCGGTCAGGGGGCACGAAACTCGCGGCAATGGCCGCGCCGACACCGAAGAACACCCCATGGGGTAACGCCGACAGAACGCGAGCCAGCAGGAGAACTTCATAGCTGTCACTGAGAGCCGCCATGACATTGGCCAGCACGAACAGCGCCATGATCGCCAGCATCAGCGTCTTGCGCGATAGCCCGCCGGTCAGGGCTGCCAAAACGGGGGACCCCAGACTGACGCCCAGCGCATAGCCGCTGACCACCAAGCCGGCACGGGCCAGGCTGATCTCGAACTCGGCAGCGATCTGCGGTAGCACGCCGACACTGGCGTATTCGGTGGTGCCTATGGCGAAGCCGCCCACCATCATGGACAACAACGCCGGCAAGGCACGCCGTGGAATGGCGGACATGACGACCTCCTGGGAAAGCGCTCGGACGATGCGTGCCAGCCTAGGTAGAAAGAGCTTGGTGAAATAGCTAGGGTGGGTTCCATTCATTGTTGAAATGGATTCACAGGATGTCCCGCCAGAACATCAACCGGGCCTTCGACATGGAGGTTTTCAAGACCGTCGTCGCCAGCGAGGGGTTTACCCCGGCCGCCCGGACCCTGGGCCTGACCACATCGGCCGTCAGCAAGCTCGTCAGCCGTCTGGAGGCTCGCCTGGGCGTGAAGCTCCTGCATCGCACCACGCGCAGGCTCCAGCCCACGCCGGAAGGCCTCCTCTTCCACGAGCGCTGTCTCCGCATTCTCGATGACATCGACTGCGCGGAGCACGAAGCCGCCCAACGCGGTTCCCCCCGTGGTCGTGTACGCATCAACTGCCAGGTTGCCTTCGGCACCCATTACCTACTGCCCCAGTTGCCCGTCTTCCTCGCCCGTTATCCCGAGGTACAACTCGATGTGGTGCTGAGCGATCAGGTCGTGGACCTGCTGACCGAGCGTTGCGACGTCGCCATCCGCACCGGCCCCCTGCCGGACTCGCGCCTGAGCCAGCGCCGGATCGGTGCCAGCGATCTGGCACTGGTGGCCTCCCCTGCCTATCTCGAAAGTGCCGGCATACCGCAGCATCCCGAGGAGCTACGCGAACATCGGGGACTGGCCCTGACCTACGCACGGCATCTGGACGCCTGGCCGTTCGTCGACGCCCAAGGCAGCAGGCAGCTCATCACCCCGCGAGGCCCATTACGCCTGGGCGATGGCGAAAGTCTGCGGCAGATGGCCTTGGCAGGCTTGGGCATAGCCCGGCTCGCGCGCTATCACATAGCCGCAGACCTGGCAGAGGGCAGGCTAGTGGCGCTTCTGGAAAGGTGGAATCCCCGCGACCGCGAAGAGATCCGGGCCATCTTCGTCGGTCCGGGGCGGCACCTGCCCGCCCGTGTGCGGGTGTTGCTCGACTTCCTGGCGGAACAGTTGGCGCCAGAGCTGGCCTGAGCCTGGGATCTACAAGGCGATCAGGCGGGCAACTCGCCGAGAACCTCGCGGTAAAGGCCTTCCAGCCGGGTGCGCAGCTCGTCGTCCAGGCTCTCCTCAGCGAGGCGCTGCTGGAAGACGTCCAGCGGGCTGAGTTCCTCCAGCGTCTCGCGCTGGGTGCCCTGCAAGGTCGGCGCCGCTGCGCTGCGCGCCCGGCGTACCCGCAGCACCTCCAATGGCAATTCGGCCACCAGGGAGGAGATGCGCGGTTGCAGGTCAGCCAGGTAGTCGCCGCCGGCCACCACCACCTCGGCCCAGACCGGGCACTCGGCGCTGCCGTCGGCCGCCGCCCGCGTCAAAACCTCGCCCAGCGTGTCGAGCGTACCCTGCACCACCGCCAGGGGCTGGAAGCAAGGCACCGCCAGGGGCGTCACCCGCTCCAGCGCCGCGCCAAACTCCACCAGCAAGACTTCCTTGGCGCGCTCCTCGTCGAAGCTCAGGCACAGCGGCGAACCGCTGTAGCGGACGTGTTCCAGGCCACCGACCCGCTGGGGTCTATGGATGTGGCCGAGGGCGATGTAGTCCGCCGGCGGGAAGGCGCTGGTGGGGAAGGCATCCAGGCTACCGACGTAGATCTCCCGCACCGACTCGCTGGCGCTGGCGCCCACGGTGGTCAGGTGGCCGGTGGCGATGATCGGCAGGCCGCCGCCCAGCTCGGCGCGACGGGCCTCGGCCAGGCCATGGAGTTCTGCGTAGTGACCCTGGATGGCCTGTTGCAGCGCCTGGCGCTTGTCATCGGCGCTCTGCCCCGCCTGGCTCTGCACCACGTCGCGCGGGCGGACGAAGGGAATGCCGCAGAGCAGCGCAGCGATCTCGCCATCGCGGCGGCGCAGTTCCAGCAACTGATCGGCCGGCGTCGCGCTGACGCAGGGGATCACCCGGGTATCCAGACAGGCCAGCAACTCGCGTGACTCGGCCAGCACCGCGGCGGAATCATGGTTGCCACCCAGCACCACCAGGCTGGCACCCGTGCCGCGCAGGGCGACGATGAAGCCGTTGTACAGCTCGCGGGCATAGCTCGGCGGTGTAGCGGTATCGAAGATGTCCCCCGCCACCAGCACCACGTCCACCTGCTGCTCTTCCACCTGGCCCACCAACCAGGTCAGAAACGCCCGATGCTCGGCCTCGCGGGTGCGGCCAAGGAAATGCTGCCCCAGATGCCAATCGGAGGTGTGCAGCAGCCGTAGGCCGCCTGCTGGCGACGCCTTGCGCGCGCGCTTGGGCTTGGGTTTTTCCACAGGAACGGCAGGGGGCAGATCGAAGAGCGGGAGGTTTTCCATGGTCAGGCGGGTCGAAGCGGCAAAGACGAGCAGTATCCTCCTCCCATCGCACCGAAGGAAACCCACACCGGGACACCCGGCGGATTGATCATCTCGCGTATGCCGCCAGATGTCGCCGCAACCCCAGGGGACGAGACTGAGCAGCCCCAACACCGCCAAGGCCAGCCCGACCCACAGCAGGGCGCACAGGCCCTGACCGGCGTCGATGGCCGCACCGCCGGCCCAGGCGCGCCTTCGCGGGGTTAGCCTTCAGTTCCCGTCAGGGTCGAGTGGGTGCCGCTGGCTGCCCAAATGCACAACCCCAGGACTCGTTGAACAAGCACAAATCCCGCACCGCTAACGCTTGACTGCCTGCTCTAGCGTCGTCTCCCCTTCCCCATCGGCGCCCTTAGAGCCTGTTCACGATCTCGCGAGTTAGAGACAATTAAGGCCTAGGCGGCCCCACGAAAACAACTGAGGAAGCGGATCGGACCCGCGCTCGGGTTTACGAGTGGTAAATGAGCATTGCGACGGGGCCGCCTAGGTGGGGCTGGCCTTCCAGGCCGTTTTCAACGCCGTTTGGCCGACGCGCAGCAGATCGTGAACAGGCTCTTAGGCTGCGGAAAGCCATGCCGCCTCGCACGCCCTACCACTACCAGCGTCACCCCGAGCAGACCCAGCAAGACCGGGGCGAAGGCGCTGACGCCCAGGCGTTCGAGCAATACGCCGCCGAGCAGGCCACCACCGGCGATCGCCAGGTTCCAGGTGGTGACCAACATGGACTGGGCGATATCCGCCGCCTGGCCGGCGGCCTTGGCCAAGGCGGTCTGGAACAGGGTTGCAGCACCACCGAAGGCCAGGCCCCAGACGGCGAGCGCGGCATAGACCAAGGCAGGCGTAGTTCCCGCCAGGTTGAGCGTAAGGACGGCAAGGCCGAACAGCAGGGTGCTGACCAGGGTCAGGGCGCGCAGGTGGCGGTCGATCAGCACACCGACGATCCAGATGCCAAGCAGCGAGGCCAAGCCGAAGACCAGCAGCGCTAGATCCGTGCGCTCGGCCAGGTCGGCAGCCGCCAGGAAGGGCGCGATGTAGGTGAAGAGCAGGTTGTGCGCCAGCACGAAGGTCAACACCACCAGCAGCACCGGGCGTACGCCAGGCACCTCGAATACCGCACGCAGGGTCAGTCGCCGGTCCGCCGGCTGGCCCGGGAAGTCCGGCAAGCCGAGGCGGACCCAGAGCATGAGCGCCAGGGCGAGTACGCTCATGCTGCCGAAGCACCAGCGCCAGCCCACCAGGCTGCCGAGCCAGGTGCCCGCCGGTACGCCAAGGGAAAGCGCCAGGGGCGTTCCCAGCATGGCGATGGCAATGGCGCGGCCGCGCTGCTGCTCAGGAACCAGGCGGGCGGTATAGCCTGCCAGCAGGGCCCACAACAATCCGGCCGCCATGCCGGCCAGGAAACGCGCCGCCAGCGTCAGCGGATAGCAGGTGGACAGCGCGGTCAGGGTATTGGCGATGACGAAACCGGCGAGGGCGACCAGCAGGAGCCCACGGCGGCACCGGCCCTGGGTAGCGGTGGTGAGGGGAATCGCCGCCAGCAGCGAGCCTAAGGCGTAGATCGTCACGGTCTGGCCGATCCAACCCTCGCTGACCGCCAGGCCCTGGGCCATCTGCGGCAGCAAACCCGCGGGCAGTGCCTCGGTGAGGATGGTGACGAAGGCCGCCATGGCCAACGCCAGCAGTGCCCCCAGTGGTAGGCGGTCTTGGGCCGGGCGACTCATAGCCCGGACTCCACGCTGGCATAGACCGCATCGCGCAGATCGGTCACTAAAGGACCGGACATGCCTTCGTAAAGGGTATTGGTGAAGGCCACCACGCTCAGCCCCCGCTGGCGGTCGACGAACCAGGAATGGCCATAGGCCCCGCCCCAGCGCCAGGTCCCGGGGGATTCGGGTGAAGCGGCGAGCGACGGATCGCGCAGCACCGAGCCAAGCAAGCCGAAGCCGAAACCCGGCGCGCCGGGCAACGCCAGACCTCCGGTCTGATCGCGCCCCAGTTCCTCCACCAGCTCGCCCGTTAGCAAGGGCTCGCCACCGCGCCGCAGGGTTTCCAGCAGGCGCAGGAAGTCCCCGGCAGTCCCCGCCATGCCGGCGCCTCCGGAAGGAAAGGCCTGGGCGTCGAAGATGCGTGCCGGGCTGTAGGTGATACCGACGATTCCCTCGAACTCCGGGACCCGCTCACCCTCGACCAAGGGATGCGGACGCGGCCGGTCGCTGACGTAAGGGGTGGCCAGCCGCAGCGAATCGCGAGCGACGAAGTCGGTATCGGTCATGCCCAGGGGCCCGGTCACCAGATGTCTTATCGCCTCGGCCAAGGGAGCACCGTGAATACGCTCGACCAGGGCTCCCAGCACATCGGTTGCCAGGGAATAGCCCCAGGCGCTGCCCGGCGCGTACCGCAGCGGCACGCTGACCAGGCGGCGCAGGTTCTCCGCCAGGGTGATCCCGGCGGCATCCATCCCATCCGAGACGCCGGCCCGGGCATAGGGCCCCTCCCCGTCGGCCTCCAGGAAACGGTAACCCAGGCCGGCGGTGTGGCTGAGCAGCTGCCGCGCGGTAAGGGTGGCCGGGCTACCGTCGGCCAAGCGTGGGCGAAACTCGGGCAGCCAGGTTGCGATGGGCGCGTCGAGCGCCAGCAGGCCGCGCGCCACCAGCACCAGGGCGGCGGTGGCGACGATGGGTTTGCTCACTGACGCCAGGCGGAACAGCGTCGCAAGGGTCATCGGCCGGACGCTTTCACGATCGGCGAAACCGGCGGCCTGTCGATGGATGAGCTCGCCGTGCCGGGCGACGAGGACGACGGCACCGACCAGGCGCTGCTCATCCAGGGCTCGCTGGACGACCGCCTGGATAGGAGCGGACAGGGGAAGGTCGGGGACGGCGCTATCTTGGGGTTCCTGGAGAGTCGTCATGGCAAGGCCTCGCTGTGGGGGTCAAAGCCGCGACGATAAAAAGCCTGGGATTGGAGAAAAAGTAGGCTAGAGTTCCTCGATGTGCGGAGCTGGATGTCCGCAATCTGCAACAGAGGGCGTCATGGACAGCCTCAACGGTTTCGTGGTGTTCGTACAGGTCGCCGAGACACGCAGCTTCGTCGCCGCTGGCCGCCTGTTGGGCGTATCCGCCTCGGCCATCGGCAAGAGCGTGGCGCGCCTGGAAGATAAGCTGGGCGTGCGCCTGTTCCATCGCAGCACGCGCAGCGTCACCCTGACGGCCGAGGGCACCCTCTTCCTGGAGCGCAGTCGGCGCATCCTCGCCGAGATCGAGGCGGCGGAGCTGGAGTTGTCGCAAGCCACCGGCACCCCGCGTGGACGCCTGCGAGTGAGCCTGCCCCTGGTCAGCAGCCTGGTGTTGCCGGTGCTTGGCGACTTCATGCGCGAGTATCCGCAGATCGAGCTGGATCTGGATTTCACCGATCGCCTGGTCGATGTCATCGAGGAGGGGTTCGACGCCGTGGTCCGTACCGGCGAACCCTCAGATTCACGCTTGGCAGCCCATCGACTGGGCAGCTTTCGGATGCACCTGGTCGCTTCGCCCGGCTATCTGGCCCAGCGGGGCACGCCGCAGACACCAGCCGACCTGCTGCACCATACCTGCCTGCATTACCGCTTTCCCAACAGCGGCAAGCTGGAAGCCTGGGCGCTGCGGCGTTTACCCGGCGAAGCGGAGGTGGTCCTGCCCACCTCGATGATCTGCAACAACATCGAGACCCGCCTGTGCTTCGCCCTGCGCGGCTTGGGCATCGCCTACCTGCCGGATTTCGCAGTGGCGGAGGCCCTGGCCGAGGGCAGGCTGCGTACCATGCTGGCCGAGCGGCTGGAGTACAACGGGGTCTTCCACGTGCTCTGGCCGGTCAGCAAGCAACCGGCGCCCAAGGTCCGCGCCCTGGTGGATTTTCTCTGCGCGCGTCTGCTGCCGGCGAACGCAGGTCGGGAGTGATCGGCTGATCTGGGCCGCCAGGCTACAACCGAAAATCCTCGGCGATCAGGGCCGCCAGGTGGGCGCAGGCCGGGCTGCGTTCGCCGGGCGGAGAGGCCAGGCGCAATTCGTGCACCGGCAACTGGGGAAAGCCCTCTTCCGGCGTGAGTTCGCGCATCAGGGGCGTCATCCGCACCCGGTCGATGATGGCCACCGCCTGGCCCAACTCCACCGCTGCTTCCAGCGCCGAGGCCGCGGCGCTGGTGACCACCGCCTGCCAGTTACGGCCTTGCCCGGTCAGCAGGTCGATGCCCAGCTCGCGATAGCTGCAGCCCTCGCCGTGCAGCGCCAGGGGCACACTGGATTCCGGAGATAGCGGCAGGCCGGGCCCGGCGACCCAGACCGGCTGGGTATGGCCGAACACCTGGCCATCCGCCTGACCGTCGCGCGGCGGTCCCACCAGCAGCGCCAGGTCCAGCAGGCCCTGGCCGAGCCAGCGTCTGAGCTGGCCGCTGTTGCCGGTGAGCACCTCGAGCACGATGCCCGGATGTTCGCTGCGCAGCCGGGGCAGCACCTCCTTGAGCAGTCGGGCCGCATAATCCTCGGCCACCCCGAAACGCACCTCGCCCATCACCGGCTGGCCGGTGAACCCGGCGAGTATCCGGTCGTGGGCCTGCAGCAGCTCGGCGGTCTCCAGCAGCACGCGGCGTCCGAGCGGAGTCAGGGTCACGGCCTGGTTGTCGCGCTCGAACAGTCGGCCACCGGTCTGCTCTTCCAGCCGGCGGATCTGGCTGCTCACCGCCGAGGGGCTACGATTGAGCTGCAGCGAGGCGGCGCGGAACTGGCCCAGGCGGACGATGGTGTGGAAGGTGCGCAGGACATCGATATCGAGGGGCAGAGGCATGATGCGCTTTTATCGAACCATAGATGCCAATAATGTCGTTTGAGTGTATTACTACTCTGAGCCAGGCTCAAGGCATCCCGTCACCTGGAGCCTGGTCATGTCCCCTGTACTGTCTTCGCCGTTGTTACGTCAATTCGCCCTGGTGCTGTGCTGGAGTGCCGGCTTCGTCGGCTATCGCTACGCCGCCGAACAGGCGCCCACGCTGCTGGTGACGCTCTGGCGCTTCGCCCTGGCCGCGCTGCTGCTGTTGCCCTTCGCCTGGGCCGAACTACGGCGGCTGCCGCTGCGGATCATCGGGCAGCAGGCGACCCTTGGCGTCCTCGCCTTCGCCGGCTGCATCGCGCCCTCGGCCAAGGCCATCGAGCTGGGGGTCTCGCCAGGGTTGGCTGCCCTGCTCTCGGACCTGTCGCCCTTGCTGGTGGCCCTGGGTTGCTGCCTGCTGCCCGGCCAGCGCACCAGCGGACGACAGTGGCTGGGGCTAGCCCTGGGCCTGACCGGGGTGCTGCTGGCCACCGGGGCTGGATTGGGCCTGGGTGTGGCACCAGGTTGGGCCTATGCCCTGCCCCTGGGCGGCGCCCTGGCGCTGGCCCTGGCGACCCTGGTGCAAAGCCGGCTGCCGGCGGTAAGTCTGGCCCTGCCGACCCAGCTGTTCATTCAGCTTACGGCTAGCAGCCTGCTGATGACGGTAGTCGCTGGCCTGGATGGCCCGCTGCGGCCGCCGCTGACGCCTGGCTTCGCCCTTGCGCTGCTCTGGCTGCTGATCCCGACGCTGCTCGGCTATGGCCTCTACTGGCTGTGCCTGCGCCAGGGCAGTCCCCAGGCGGTGAGCGGCGCCCTCTATCTCAGTCCGCCGGTGGCGCTGCTCTGGGCCTGGGCCTGCTTCGACGAACCCCTGGCACCCGGCATGCTGCTCGGCCTGCTGTTCGCCCTGGCCGGGTTGCTCTGCCTGAATGCAGCGGAGCGGCCAAAAACCGAACGGCCACCGCTGGCCAAGGGGGCCTGTCGCCAGGCCTAGTACTTCAACCGCCGCTCCTTGGAGGGCGGATAGCCGAAGTAGGCCGAATACCTCTTGCTGAAGTGGGTGACCGAGGTGAAGCCGCAGGCCACCGCCACTTCCAGTACCGACAGGGTGGAGTGCTGCAGCAGGCGTCGCCCTTCGGTGATGCGCAATTCCAGGTAGTAGCGCATGGGCGCGGTGTCGAGCTGCTCGCGGAACAGCCGCTCGACCTGGCGCCGCGAGCGGCCGGCGTAGTCGCAGAGTTGCTCGATGGTCAGGGGTTCTTCGATGTTGGCCTCCATCAGGGTCACCACCTCGCGCAGCGGCGGGGTCATCTGCACCTTGAGCGTCGGGTTGACCTGGCGGAAGCGCGACTCCTCGAAGGCGAGGATGTTGACCAGGCCGTCGGCCAGGGCGCTGCCGCATTGGGCGCCGATCCATTCGAGGAAGAGGTGGAAGGCGCCGCTGGGACTGGCGGCGGTCAGCCGGTCGCGATCCAGCACATGGCTTTCCGCCGAGGTCTTGCAGCCGCGGACCCGCTCGCTGAAGGCGCTGCGCTGCTCGGGATGGATGGCGCAGCGGTAGCCGTCCAGCATCCCGGCCTGACCCAATTGCCAGGCGCCGTTCCACAGGCCGCAGAGGGTGACCTGCTGCTTGGCCGCGCGCACCAGCAGGGCCTTGAGACGCGGATCGAGTTCCAATGGAGTGCGCAGGCCGCCGCAGACCACCAGCAGGTCGAAGCGGGCGCTCTCCGCGGCGCGGTAGTCGCCATCCGGACGGATGACGATGCCCAGGTCGCTGAGCACCTCGGCGCCGGTTGGGCTGTAGGTCTGGGTGGCGAAGGTGCCGGCCGCCAGCAGGTTGGCGGTGACCAGGGTGTCCAGCGCCTGGGTGAAGGACGGCAGGGAGAAGTGATCGAGCAGGAGGAAGCCGACCAGCCGGGAAAATTCCGGCTTTGGTCGCGTCGACTGCAACTGCAGGTAGTTCTTGCCCTGGATACCGCTGCCGAAGGTTCTCGAATCGATCACGTCGTACCGCCCTGCCTTGCGCCTGGGCCCATCCTAGCCCAAGCCCTCCCCTTGCTCGGCGAGAGAACCGCCGCCCACCAATTCGCCAACGACCAGGCCCCGCGACCCCGGTGACGGGACGGAACCTGGGTGGGGCGGAATCAACCCACGGATTGCAACGGCATCGGGCCTTGCAGACGCTCCAGCAGGGTGGCGCAGTACCAGTCGTCGAACTGGCAGACGCCATTCTCGGCGACTTCCGAGTAGGGACCGGGCTCGTAGGACGGTGAGTTGACCCCGGCCTGGGTACCTTCCACCAGCCGGCGATCCTGGTCGTTGGTGGCGATCCACACCTTGGTCAGGCGCTCCAGGTCGTAGTCCACCCCTTCCACGGCGGATTCCGGCACCAGCCACTTGGTGGTCACCAGGGTTTCGTTGGGGCCGAGGGGCAGCACGCGGAAGGTCAGGGCGTGATCGCCGAGGAAGTGGTTCCAGGTGGAGGGATAGTTGAAATAGAGCAGCGCGCCGATGTCGGGCTCACCACTACGGTCCAGGCGCCCCGCCACCGCCGGCTGGCCATCCATCGTGTAGCTCAGCGCGCCGGCGGAGAGCGGGATGCGGGTCATGCGGAAGCGGTCGTGAATATCCATCACCAGCTTGCTGGGCAGCCCGGCGCGCTCGCAGCGGGCCCAGTGGGCGGTCAGCTCCGGATCGTCCGCGTCGCTCACGCCGGCTACCGAGAGATTCTCGACGTAGGAGTTGAGCAGTTCGGGGTGGGTACCGTCGCAGTGGTAGCACTCGCGGTTGTTCTCGAACACCAGTTTCCAGTTGCCGCGCTCGATCAGGTTGGAGGTGAAGGCCACCTTGCAGTTGTCGAGGCAGTGCGGGGCGAGAAAGGGCTTGACCGCCGCGCGGAAGGCTTCGAAATCCGGCGCCTTGGCCGCCACGCAGACATAGATGCAGCTTTCCACCACTGCCAGGTGCACCGGCTTGAGGCCGTACTGGGTCTTGTCGAAATCGGCGCCCATGTTGCCAGCGAACAACAGGTTGCCGTCCAGCTCGTAGGTCCACTTGTGATAGGGACAGACCAACTTGGCGACCTTGCCCTGCTCGTGCTCGCAGATCCTGGCGCCGCGGTGGCGACAGGCGTTGTGGAAGGCGCGTAACTGGCCGTCCTTGCTGCGCACCACCGCCACCGGATAGTCGCCGACCTGCAGGATGAAGTACTGGCCGGGCTTGGCGATCTCGAAGGTATGACCGGCGAAGATCCAGTCGCGGTGCCAGAACTGTTCTAGGTCCTGGCGATAGACCGCGGGATCGCTGTACAGCTCGCGGGGCAGCGAATGCCGGGGTTTGCGTTTGGCGATCAGGTCGATGACGGCTTGCTGGGGATTCATGGTCACGGCTCCTCGGGCGGCTGGCAGCTTCGGTTAAGGCTGTCGTTGTTATTGGGGGTCCGCAGCGACGCGGAAATGCTTGGACGATCGTCACGCGCGGCGGGGCGACGAGGCAGCCGGAGCTGGCTGCGGGAATCAGGCTACTGGTCGCAGCCTAGGTCGCCGCTCGCCCGCGTCACAAACGACATTTCGGACGGGCAAAGCATGCGCTGGGGTTATCGGTGCCAGGGCGCGAAGATCGGCGCCAGGGTTTCGATGGCCACGGGGGCGCCCTCCAGCTCCAGCACCGCCCCCTTCACCGCCGCCCGAGCGGCGGGGCTCAGGTTGACGGCGGCGAACAGCTCGAACTTGGCCTCGATGTCGGCCAGGGTCAGCGGCTGGTGCGGATCGCCCAGGGCCGCGGTGATCGGCGAGGTGAAGGTGGTGCCGTCGTGCAGGCGCACCGTCACCCGCGAGAGGATTTCCTCCGGGAAGCGCGCCGACAGGTCCGCCGCCTCGACGATCTCGATGCGCTCGCTCACCGCCAGGATGTCCGCCGCGCCGATCGCCGCGCCGGTGACCTCCTCCGGCCCCACCCGCCCGCGGGCGATCAGCGCCGCCAGGGGGAAGGCCAGGGCGTACTGGGCTTCGTCGGCATCGGCCGGGCGATGCCCCTGCAGGCAACTGGATTCCCGGAAGGTCTCCACGCGAATGGCGGCGACGGACGCGGTGTCGATCTGCGGGTGCTCCGCGCTCAGGCGGGTCATGGCGGTGAGCGCCGGCTGTGCCCAACGGCATACCGGCCAGGGCTTGAAGTACTGAGCATCGATCTCCCAGCGGCTACCGAGGTCGCTCCAGTAGGGACTGGCGACCTCGGCCTCGAGGGTTTCCGCCGGCGCCCCGGTGACGCCCTCGCGGGCCAGCAGCAGGGTATTGAGGCCGTTGTAGGCACCGGCACCATGGGCATCGCGCAGCATGGTGGGATGCTCGATCACCCGCATCATCGGACAGCGGGCGGCGAAGTACTCGGCGATGCCCAGGGCATGGCGGAAGGTGGTCTCGTCCAGCCCCAGCAGGCGCGCACCGCCGCAGACCACCCCGCTGGCCGAGAAGCCGCCGGAGGCGTGGTAGGTCGGCGAGGTGGCCATCAGGGCGACGCCCGCGCGCAGGCCGGTCTCGTAACCCAGGCACAGGGCTTCGAGCAGTTCGCGGCCGCTGATGATCCGACCCTGGGCATGCAGGGCATCGGCCAGGGCCAGCAGCGCCGGGACCACGGTGGCGCCGGCGTGGCCCTTGGAGGTGAAGTGGCCTTCGTGGGCGTCCAGGCTGTCGGCGGTGAAGCCACCGGCCCAACCGGCGCCCAGCAGGTTCACCGGGGTGCCATCGAAGGGCAAGCGGGCGAGGAATTCACCACCGGGATAGTGCTTGCGTGCGTAGCGATAGAGAGTCTGGCTGGTGGCGTTGGACACCGCCCCGGCCATGGTGCCGAGGATGTCCAGCAGGCTCTTCTGCAGGATCGCCCGGGTATGGCGAGGTACTTGGTCCAGGGTGAAATCTCGGCAAAAGGCGTATAGCGACATCCTCGGGCTCCTCGTTCTGTTCTGACCGAACGCTGGGGGTCAACACACAATGAGCCAGGGTTGGGCGCCCCTTCTAACGACTTTTCCGCCGGGCAAAGGATAACGCCAGGTCAGGCAGGCGCCCGCCCGAGCCGCCCGAGCAGCCACTGCTGGAAGCGCCGCACCGCCTCGTGATCCTCGGCTTCCTCGCGGATCGACAGGTAGTGCCGGCTGTTGCGCAGCACCACCTGCTCCTGGATCGGCCGCACCAGCAGCCCCTGCTCAAGCAGGGCCGCCACCAAGTGGTTCCAGCCCAGGCTAATGCCCTGGTGGGTGAGCACCATGCCGATGATCAGGTTGTAGTCGTTGGCATTGAACAGCTGCGGACTGCCGGCCGGGCGCTCGTCCAGGTCCACCCCCTGGAAGGCCAGCCAGACGCCCCAGTCGACGTGCTCGGCCACCTGGGAGCGGCCATAGGGACTGAGGTTGAGCAGTGCCGCGTCGCGCACCCCTTCGAGGCTGCGGATCTGCGGATTGCGCTCCAGGTAGAGCGGCGAACACACCGGATAGATGATGTCGTGGAACAGCGCGGTGCTGTGATAGCCCTCGCGCACCTTGGGCATCTTGGTGATGAAGACGTCCGGCTGCACCCCCGGCTCCATGGCCAGGAAGTTCTGGGTGGTGACCAGGTTGAGTTCGATGTCGCCGTGCTGGGCGAAGAAGTCCGGCAGGTGGTGGGACAGCCACAGCGCCGAGAACGCCGGGGAGCAGCACAGGGTGAGCATGCGCTTGGCCGCCTGGTTGCTGCGGATGCGTTCGGCGGCCTGGGCGATGTTGACGAAGGATAACTGGGCCGCATCGAAGAACAGCTCGCCCGCCGGGGTCAGCGCCACCGCGCGACCGACCCGACTGAACAGCTGGGCACCGAGATAGCCCTCCAGCTCGCGAATCTGCCGGCTGATGGCCGCCTGGGAAACGCACAGCGCCTCGGCGGCGCGGGTGAAGCTTTCGTACTTGGCCGCCGCCACGAAGGCCTTGACGGCGCGCAGCGAGGGCATTTTCAGCAGCAGCGTATCGGGATCGACGGGTTTGGACATCGCGCTTCTCGACGAAGGGGACGGGTGGAAGACACGATTATTGGCCGCGCGTTGCCGACCTTAGAACCCCCGGCGCCACCTGGCATATCCCACGACGACAATCCTGGCGCGCCCAGCGAACTCATAACGGGACGTTATCAAATCGGGCGCGGAAATGTTGTTGGATTTGCCAGGGATGAGCTTATAGATTTGCTGTAAAGCCCCTGCCAAGAGGGCACGAACAACAATAAGAAGGGACCGCCCTCGTGAAAATAGAACCTCTTTGCTCCTGCCCAGTACCTTTCATCAACCCAATCGGCATGGTGGTGCCCAACCGCCATGCTGGGCACGCAGGAGACCTGGCATGACTCGCTCCGACGAAATCATCTCGGTCCGCAATATCTACAAGGTGTTCGGCGCCCAGGCGGACCAGGCCATGGCGCTGGTCCGTGGCGGTGCCTCCAAGGCCGAGGTGTTCGAGCGGACCGGCCAGGTCATCGGCGTGTTCGACGCCAACTTCTCGGTGCTGCGCGGCGAGATCTTCGTGATCATGGGCCTCTCCGGTTCGGGCAAGTCGACCATGGTGCGCCTGTTCAACCGCCTGATCGAGCCCACCGCCGGCTCCATCTTCCTCAACGGCAAGGAAATCACCGGCCTCTCCGACCGCGACCTGCTGCAGGTAAGGCGCAAGGACATGGGCATGGTGTTCCAGTCCTTCGCCCTGATGCCGCACATGACGGTGCTCGACAACGTCGGCTTCGGCCTGCAGATCAGTGGCGTGTCCGAGAAGGAGCGCAATGGCCGCGCCGTCACCGCGCTGCGCCAGGTGGGGCTGGCCGGCCAGGAATACTGCTATCCGCACCAGCTCTCCGGCGGCATGCAGCAGCGCGTGGGCCTGGCCCGGGCGCTGGCCAACGACCCGGCCATCCTGCTGATGGACGAAGCCTTCTCGGCCCTCGATCCGCTGATCCGCCACGAGATGCAGGGCGAGCTGATCAAGCTGCAACAGCAGCAGGACCGCACCATCATCTTCATCTCCCACGACATCGAGGAAGCGGTCCGTATCGGCCATCGCATCGCCATCATGGAAGGCGGGCGGGTGGTACAGATCGGCACCCCGCGCGAGTTGCTGTGCAACCCCGCCAACGACTACGTGCGCACCTTCTTCAACGGCTTCGACGCCAGCCGCATCCTCAAGGCCGGCGACATCGCCGAGCGCGAGGGCCAGATCCGCTACACCCCTGGCCGCGACACCCCGATCACGGCGGACACGCCGCTCAAGGAGATCTTCGGCACCCTGGCCCGCGCCTGCGCGCCGGTACCGGTGGTGGACGCCCAAGGTACCTATCAGGGCCACATTTCCCAGGGCCGCCTGCTGAGCTATCTCGGCGGCCACTGATCGCAGTTCTCATCTGTACGGGCGCGCCCGTTCGCGCCGGAGGTCCCGCTCATGTCCGATTTCAGCCTGCTCGATCCCTTCAAGACGCTCACGGTGCCGGTCGGCTCCTGGGTGGAAGGCGCGCTGCGCTTTCTGGTGCACAACTTCCGTGAGGTGTTCCGCTCCATCCGCTGGCCGGTGGACCAGGTGCTGGAGGGCATCCAGACGGCGCTGATGTCGGTCCCGCCCACCGTGTTCATCGTGCTGGCCGCGCTGATCGGCTGGCAGATCGGTGGCCGCCGCATCGGCCTGCTGACCCTGGCCACGCTCACCGCCCTGGGCCTGATCGGCGTCTGGAACGACGCCATGGTCACCCTCGCCCTGGTGCTGACCTCCCTGGTGTTCTGCGCGGTGATCGGCATTCCGCTGGGCATCATCAGCGCCCGCAGCGATCGCCTGGAACTGTGCATCCGCCCGCTGCTGGACGCCATGCAGACGCTGCCGGCCTTCGTCTACCTGGTGCCGGTGGTGATGCTGTTCGGCATCGGCAACGTGCCGGGGGTCATCGTCACCATCATCTTCTCCCTGGCGCCGCTGGTCCGGCTGACCAACCTGGGCATCCGCCAGGTACCGGAAGACAAGATCGAGGCCGCCCGTGCCTTCGGCTGCACGCCCTGGCAGATGCTGGTCAAGGTCCAGCTGCCGCTGGCCGCGCCGACCATCATGGCCGGGGTCAACCAGACCCTGATGCTGGCGCTGTCGATGGTGGTGGTGGCCTCGATGATTTCCGTCGGCGGGCTCGGCCTCATGGTCCTCAGCGGCATCGGTCGCCTGGACATGGGCCTGGCCAGCGTCGGCGGCATTGGCCTGGTGCTGCTGGCGATCTTCCTCGATCGCTTCACCCAGGCCATGGGCGAGCGCAGCGCCCACCTTGCCACCGGTCAACGCTGGTATCACAGCGGTCCGGTCGGTCTCGTGGTGCGACTGGTCGGCAAGAAGAAAGCGCTTCCCCAGCCGGTTACGCCTTGAACGTGCCTTTCCACCCAAAAAAATCACCAGACAGCGACAGGTGCTCCATGACTCTATCCGCATGCAAGAAGGCACTCCTGACCGGCTTCGCCGCCTCCTTCCTGGGCCTGGCGCTAAGCGGCGCGGTCCACGCCGCCAGCGCCGACCAACCGGGTGCCGGGGTGAAGGTCACGCCGATCTTCCCCACCATCGCCGAAGAACGCTTCCGCGGCGAAATCGCCATCGCCGGTCTCAAGGCGCTGGGCTACAACGTCCAGGCACCGAAGGAAACCGACTACCCCGCGCTGTTCCTGGCGCTGTCCTACGGTGACGCCGACTTCACCGTGCACATGTGGGAGCACCTGCACCAGGCCTTCTATGACAAGGCCGGTGGCGACGACACCATGGTCAAGGCCGGCTACGTGATGCCCGGCGTGATCCAGGGCTTCATGATCGACAAGAAGACCGCCGACCAGTACCACATCAAGGATCTCTCGGACTTCAAGAAACCGGAAATCGCCAAGCTGTTCGACAGCAATGGCGACGGCAAGGCCGACCTCACCGGCTGCAACCCCGGCTGGGGCTGCGAGCTGATCGTCGAGCACCAGCTCAAGGCCTATGGCCTGAACGACACCGTCACCGACAACCGCGGCTCCTACTTCGCGCTGATGGCCGACACCATCCAGCGCTACAAGGACGGCAAGCCGATCTTCTATTACACCTGGGTGCCGCAGTGGATCTCCAACGTGCTGGTGGAAGGGCGTGACGTGGTCTGGCTGCCGGTGCCCTACACCTCCCTTCCCGACGGCAAGAACGACGTGAACACCACCTTCGAGGGCAAGAATCTCGGCGCCCCCATCGACAACGTGGTGGCAGTGGTCAACAAGGACTTCGCCAAGAAGAATCCCGCTGCGGTCAAGTTCCTCTCGGAGCTGAAGATCGCCACCGCCGACGAGAGCGCCCAGAACCTCAAGATGCAGAACGGTGAGAAGTCGCTGGACGACATCAAGCGCCAGGCCGCCGAGTGGATCAAGGCGCACCAGAGCGAATGGGATGGCTGGCTGGCGGATGCCCGCGCCGCCGGTCAGAAGTGATCGCCTGGGCGCTGCGATCACGCAGTAGCCGAGCACAGCGCCGCCGCCACGACCTAGCGATCCCCTAGGCGCCCCGCGTGGCGCCGAACCACCCGAACCCCAGCGACATCCCGCCTCCCCAGGGAGGCGGGCAAGCCCTGTGCGCCCCGCGTCCAGGCCAGATACCCCCACCGAGACGGTTGCGCACCATGAAAGTCCAAGCCCTGCCCGCCGACGACAACAGCTGTGGCTGGTACCACACCAGTGCGCCGCGCACGCCGCGCCCCAGCCATCGCGGTCACAGCGAAGCGCCCTGGGTGGTGGTCGGTGCCGGCTTCACCGGTCTCGCCGCGGCCCGGCAACTGGCGCTGAACTTCCCGGACGACGAGGTGATCCTGGTGGAAGCCCAGGAGGTCGGCCTGGGGCCGGCCGGGCGCAATGCCGGCTTCGCCATCGACCTGCCCCACGACATCGGCGCCGAGGACTACATCGGCGACATCGGCATCGCCCGCAGCGTGCTGAAACTGAATCTGAGCGGCCAGGCCTATCTGCGCGAGCAGGTCGAGCGCTTCGCCATCGACTGCCAGCTCAAGGCCTGCGGCAAGTACCAGGCCGCCGTGGAAGACCGCGGCCTGGCGGTGCTGGACGCCTACCGGCGTGGCCTGGACAAGCTCGAGCAACCCTACCAGATGATCGAGCGGGAGGCCCTGCCCGAGCACCTGGGCACCGCCTTCTACCAGCGCGCGCTCTACACCCCGGGCGCGGTACTGATCCAACCCAGCGCCCTGGTCAAGGGCCTGGCCGACAGCCTGCCGGCCAACGTCACCCTCTTTGAGCGTACCCCGATCCAGGCCGTGGACTACGGTCCTCGCCCCGAGCTGCGCCACGCCGCCGGGCGCATCACCGCCGGCAAGCTGGTGCTGGCCAACAATTCCTTCGGTCAGCATTTCGGCTTCCTGCAGGGGCGCATGCTACCGATCTTCACCTACGGCAGCCTGACCCGGCCGCTGACCGCCGAGGAACAGGCATGCCTGGGCGGCAAGCCCTACTGGGGCGCCATCCCCGCCGATCCCTTCGGCACCACGGTGCGGCGCACCCCCGACCAGCGCCTGCTGATCCGCAACAGCTTCAGCTTCAACCCCGATGGCCGCAGCAATCCCAAGCACCTTCAGCGGGTATTACAGCGCCATCGGGCCTCCTTCGCCCGGCGCTTTCCCATGCTGCCGCAGGTCGACTTCGACTACACCTGGGGCGGCGCCCTGGCCATGACCCGTAACCACAACGGCTTCTTCGGCCAGTTGGCGCCCAATGTCTATGGCGCCCTGGGTTGCAACGGCCTGGGCGTCACCCGCGGCACCGCCACCGGCAAGTTGCTGGCCGACTGGCTGGCCGGCGAGCGCGACGAGCTGATCGATTTCCTGCTGGCCGCCCCCGGCCCCAATGCCAACCCGCCGCAGCCGTTCCTCTCGGCCGGCGTCAATTTCAACCTCCTGTGGGGGCAGTACCGCGCCGGCTGCGAAAGCTGACGGCCCACGCCCCACCGACCCTCGTGCAACCTCTGGAGACTCCACCCATGAACTTCGACGGCATCTATACCCCGGCCATCACCCCGCTCACCGCGGACGGCGCCATCGACCAGGCCGGCTTCGCCCAGGTCCTGGAACACCTGATCGAATCCAAGGTGCACGGCATCGTGGTCGGCGGCTCCACCGGCGAGTACTACGCCCACAGCGGCGAAGAGCGCCTGGCGCTGATCGCCCAGGCCTGCGACGTCGTGGGCAAGCGCCTGCCGCTGGTGATCGGCACCGGCGCCATCCGCACCGAGGATTCGGTGCTGTTCGCCCAAGCCGCTCGCCAGCAGGGCGCCGACGCCATCCTGGTCGGCACCCCGCCCTATGCCCTGCCGACCCAGCAGGAGATCGCCGAGCACGTGCTGACGGTGGATCGCGCCGCCGACCTGCCGATCATGCTCTACAACTATCCCGGCCGGATGAACGTGGCCATGGGCGAGGACTTCTACGCCGCCATCGCCGGCTGCCGCAATGTCCAGTCGATCAAGGAAAGCAGCGGCGACATGGCCGCCCTGCACCGCCACGCGGTCAAGCGCCCGGACCTGCAACTCTCCTGCGGCTGGGACGACCAGGCCCTGGAGTTCTTCGCCTGGGGCGCGCGTAGCTGGGTCTGCGCCGGCTCCAACTTCGTGCCGCGCGAGCACGTGGCGCTTTACGAGGCCTGCGTGCTGGAGCGCGACTTCGCCAAGGGCCGGCGGATCATGGCCGCCATGCTGCCGCTGATGGATTACCTCGAAGGCGGCAAGTTCGTGCAGTCGATCAAGTACGGCTGCGAACTGGCCGGCCTGCCCAACGGCGGCGTGCGCGCCCCGCTCAAGGGCATGACCGAGACCGAACAAGCCGAACTGGCGCAGGTGATCACCGCGCTGAAGAGCAACGTCAACCTCATCGTCCAAGGAGCCTGATCATGACCGATCTGCTGAGCAAAGCCGCCTACGCCGATCTTGCCGCCTCTCTCGAGTTGCGTACCCAGGCCTTCATCGATGGCGCCTTCGTCCCCGCCCAGGACGGCGCCACCTTCGTCACCAGCAACCCGGCCACCGGTGCCGAGCTGGCGCGGATGGCCGCCTGTGGCGCCGCCGACGTGGACCAGGCCGTGGCCGCCGCCAAGGCCGCCTTCGAGGATGGCCGCTGGAGCGGTCTGCATCCTTCCGCGCGCAAGGCCGTGCTGCAGAAGTTCGCTGCCCTGCTGGAAGAGCACGCCCATGAACTGGCGGTGGTCGAGAGCCTCGACAGCGGCAAGCCGGTGCGCGAGTGCCAGACCATCGACGTGCCCGAGACCATCAACACCCTGCGCTGGCACGCCGAGCTGATCGACAAGATCTACGACGCCACCGCCCCCACCGGGGCCGGCGCCCTGGCGATGGTGGTGCGCGAGCCCATCGGCGTGGTCGGCCTGGTGCTGCCGTGGAACTTCCCGCTGCTGATGCTGGCCTGGAAGATCGGTCCCTCGCTGGCCGCCGGCTGCTCCATCGTGGTCAAGCCGGCCCAGGAGACCACCCTCAGCGCCCTGCGCGTGGCCGAGCTGGCCCACCAGGCCGGGGTGCCGGCGGGCGTGTTCAACGTGGTGCCCGGCGGCGGCAAGGAGGCCGGCGAACCCCTGGGCCGCCACCCGGACGTCGCCGCGGTCAGCTTCACCGGTTCCACCGCCACCGGCCGGCTGTTCCTCAAGTATGCCGCCGAATCCAACCTCAAGCGCATCGTGCTGGAGCTGGGTGGCAAGAACCCCGCGGTGGTGATGAACGATGTCGAGGACCTCGACGTGGTCGCCCAGCACGTGGTCAACGGCGCCTTCTGGAACATGGGCGAGAACTGCTCGGCCACCTCCCGCCTGATCGTCCAGCGCGAGATCAAGGACGCCCTGCTGGAGCGGGTGCTGGTCCACCTGCAGGACTGGCAGCTGGGCGATCCGCTGGACCCGGACAACCGCCTCGGCTCCATGGTCAGCAAGGCGCACTTCGACAAGGTCCGCGCCTACCTGGAACATGCCCGCGCGCAGCAACTCAAGCTGGTGACCGGCGGCGCGACCCGCGACGGCGTCTACGTGGAGCCGACCATCGTCGACGGCGTGGCCCGCGACAGCAAACTGTTCCGCGAGGAGATCTTCGGCCCGGTGCTGAGCGTGACCCCCTTCGACGACATCGACGAAGCCCTGGCACTGGCCAACGACACTGCCTACGGCCTGGCCGCCTCGGCCTACACCGGCAACCTGCGCAACGCCATCAAGCTGGCCCGCGGCATCCGTGCCGGCATCGTCACCGTCAACTGCTTCGGCGAAGGCGATGCCTCCACTCCCTTCGGCGGCTACAAGGAGTCCGGCTTCGGCGGTCGCGACAAGTCGCTCTGGGCCCATGACCAGTACACCGAGATCAAGACCATCTGGATCGACGCGTCCTGAACACGGTCCCCACTGCACCGCCTAAGAACCTGCTCACGATCTGCTGCGCGTCGGCCAAACGGCGTTGAAAATGGCCTGGAAGGCCAGCCCCGTCGGAATGCTCGTTTACCACTCGTAAACCCGAGCGCGGGTCCGATCCGCTTCCTCAGCCATTTGATTCGCTAGCGCTCACCCTTCGGGCCAGCCGTTGGCTGTTACTCCCGGTGGTCGTTGCGCCTTGTTTGGCTCTAGCTCGCGAGATCGTGAACAGGTTCTAGGGGCGGCGCAGTGCTTTTCCCACCCAACAGCCGAGCGGCGCCGTATCGGTCATGTCGTGCCCGTCCGCCCTCCTCGCCCGAGCGCGCACCGACGACCGCCATCCCACCTGGCGCCCTTAGCCTGCTAAGCTTCGCCGCTTTTTTACCGTCCGCCCGCGCGGACCGGCCCTGCGGTCCCGTCACCGCCCCCGTCCGATCTCCGAAAAATGGCCGCCAGAGCCCTTGCCGGACCCCGTTCAACTGCCAGCTGGAATCCCCATGTCCACCGCTTCCCCGAGTCTGCAGCGCCGACTCAAGCCCCGCCACCTCAACATGATTGCCATCGGCGGCTCCATCGGCACCGGCCTGTTCGTCGCCTCCGGCGCCACCGTGGCCACCGCCGGCCCGGGCGGCGCCCTGGCGGCCTATGCGCTGATCGGCCTGATGGTCTACTTCCTCATGACCAGCCTCGGCGAGATGGCCGCCTATCAGCCGGTGTCGGGTTCCTTCTCCATCTATGGCAGTCGCTTCGTCGAGGACGGCTTCGGCTTCGCCCTCGGCTGGAACTACTGGTACAACTGGGCGGTGACCATCGCCGCCGAACTGGTGGCGGCGCAGCTGGTGATGGGCTTCTGGTTTCCCGAGGTACCGGGGCTGATCTGGAGCGCGCTGTTCCTCGGCCTGATGTTCCTGCTCAATGCCGTGTCGGTACGCGGCTTCGGCGAGAGCGAATTCTGGTTCGCGCTGATCAAGGTCACCACCGTGGTGGTCTTCATCGGCCTGGGACTGGCCGCCATCCTCGGCATCTTCAGCAGCATCGAGCCACCGGGACTGGCGGTTTTCACCCAGGGCGAGGCGCCCTTCGTCGGCGGTCTGCAGGCCATGGTCGGGGTGGCCATGATCGCCGGCTTCTCCTTCCAGGGCACCGAGCTGATCGGCATCGCCGCCGGGGAATCGGAGAATCCGCGCAAGAACGTGCCCATCGCCATCCGCCAGGTGTTCTGGCGCATCCTGATGTTCTATGTGCTGGCGATCTTCGTCATCGGCATGCTGATCCCCTACACCGATCCACGCCTCTTGCAGAACGACGCCACCGACGTCTCCGTCTCGCCGTTCACCCTGTTGTTCGAGCGCGCCGGCCTGGCCTTCGCCGCCAGCCTGATGAACGCGGTGATCCTCTCGGCGGTGCTCTCCGCCGGCACCTCCGGCATGTACGCCTCGACGCGGATGCTGCACAGCCTGGCCGAACAGGGCAAGGCGCCACGCGTGTTCGCCCGGATCGCGCGCAATGGCGTACCGCGCAACGCCCTGCTCGCCACCACCGCGGTGGGCGCGCTGTGCTTCTTCACCTCCCTGGTGGGCGACAAGGCGCTCTATGGCTGGCTGCTCAACACCTCGGGCATGTGCGGCTTCATCGCCTGGCTGGGCATCGCCGTGTCCCACTATCGCTTCCGCCAGGGCTACCTGGCCCAGGGTCGCCGCCTGGAAGACCTGCCCTATCGCGCCAAGCTGTTCCCCTTCGGCCCGCTGCTGGCCTTCGCTCTCTGCCTGGTGATCACCCTGGGGCAGAACTACGCGGCGCTGTTCGGCCCCCAAGGCGTCGACTGGCTGGGCCTGGCCGCCACCTACATCAGCCTGCCGCTGTTCCTCGCCGTCTGGCTGGGCTATAGATTCAAGCACCGCAGCCGGCTGGTGAAGCTCAAGGAGATGGACGTAACGCCGGGCGCCGACTGATAGCGCCACGCGGCAGTTGCCGGACCGGGGCGGCCGGTGGCTGCCGTGCTAGCATCCCGGCTCTTCCCGCCGATTCCCCACGCTGCCATGGGCAACACCCTCGCCTCCAAACTGATTCCCGACATCCTCACCTACATCGCCTCGCACCCGCTGGCGGTGGGCACGCGACTGCCCGAGCGCACCCTGGCCGAGCGCTTGCGAGTGTCGCGCTCGCCGGTGCGCAGCGCCCTGCAGCAGATGGCCGACCAGGGCCTGCTGGCGCGCCATCCCGAGGGTGGTTTCGCCGTGGCCGCCGCGGCCCTGGACGCCACGCCCCAGGCGCGGGAAGAGGTGTCCGCCAGCGAGCGCCTGTACCTGACCATCGCCCGTGATCGGATCGAAGGCGAATTGCCGCTGAAGGTCACGGAAAACGAGCTGATCCGCCGCTACCAGGTCACCCGCGGGCAATTGGCCGACATCTTGAGGCGCATCGTCCAGGAAGGCTGGGCCGAGCGCCTGCCGGGCTATGGCTGGAGTTTCGTCGAAGGCCTCACCTCGCCCGATGCCTATGTGCAGAGCTACAGCTTCCGCCTGTTGATCGAGCCGGCCGGCATCCGCGAACCAGGCTTCACCCTGGATGCCGACGCCCTGCGCCGCTGCCGCGACGAGCAGGCGCTGCTGGTCGAAGGTCGGGTGTTCGAGGCCTCGCCCGCGGAGATCTTCGATGCCAACACCCGCCTGCACGAAACCATCGCTCGCTGCTCGGGCAATGCCTTCATCCTCGACGCCCTGCGCCGCCTCAATCGTCTGCGCCGGCTGATCGAATACCGCAAGTCGGTGGATCGCGAGCAGGCCCTGCGCCGCTGCCAGGAACACCTGCAGCTCCTCGACCTGCTGCTGGCCGACCGCCGTGAGGCAGCGGCCGCCTTCCTCACCCAGCACCTGAACAACGCCGTCCAGGAAAAGCGCGACATCGCCGAGCCCTGACCCTGCGACGCCAGGGGCCTGCCGGACGCCGCGCATGAGCGTTAGACTGGCGGACTTTCCCAGAGCCTGTTCAACGTCTGCTGCGCGTCGGCCAAACGGCGTTGAAAATGGCCTGGGTCGCCAGCCCGGTCGGAATGCTCATTTACTACCTGTAAACTCGAGCGCGAGTCCGATCCGCTTCCTCAACCCTTTTCGCCTTGTTTGTCACTAGCTCGCTAGACGTTGAACAGGCTCTCAGCTACCCGAGTCCGCCATGCCGATCCGTCACGCCATCGTCCATCTGATCGACAAGAAGCCCGACGGCCAGCCCGCGACCCTGCACGCGCGGGACGCCACACTTACCGACTCCCAGGCCATCGAGAATCTGCTGGCCGATCTCAACGACAGCTACAACGCCAAGCCCAACAAGGCCTGGGGCCTGTTCCACGAGGAGTCCGGCGCCTATCCCTTCAGCGGCTGGCTCAGCGCCTATCTGGAAGGCGAGCAGGATTTCGTCGCCTTCAGTCGCCAGGCGGTGGAGCACCTCAAGGAGCTGATGGAGAGCAGCAACCTCTCCACCGGCGGCCATGTGCTGTTCGCCCAGTACCAGCAGGGCATGACCGATTACCTGAGCATCGCCCTGCTGCACCACAGCGAGGGGGTGACCGTCACCGAGGCCCTGGACGTCGCCCCGGCCAAGCACCTGGACCTGGGCCAGCTGCACCTGGCGGCGCGCATCAACCTCTCGGAATGGCGCAACAACAAGCAGTCGCGCCAGTACATCTCCTTCATCCGTGGCAAGGGCGGCAAGAAGGTCTCGGACTACTTCCGCGATTTCATCGGCTGCCAGGAAGGGGTCGACGCCAAGGGCGAGACCCGTACCCTGCTCAAGGCCTTCAGCGACTACGTGGAAAGCGAAGACCTGCCCGAGGACGCCGCCAAGGAAAAGACCGACACCCTGGTCGACTACGCCAGCAGCCAGGCCAAGCGCGGCGAGCCCATGGCCCTGGACGCCCTCTCCGAACTGATGGACGACCAGGCGCCACGGGCCTTCTATGACTACATCCGCAACAAGGACTATGGCCTGGCGCCGGAGATCCCGGCGGACAAGCGCACCCTCAACCAATTCCGTCGCTTCACCGGCCGCGCCGAGGGACTGTCGATCAGCTTCGAGGCGCACCTGCTGGGTTCACGCATCGAATACGACGAAGGCCAGGATGTGCTGATCATTCGCGAGGTGCCGACCCAGCTGAAGGATCAACTCAAGCGGCGCAAGGACTGACCGGCGGAGCGCCCGACACCCGGGGTTGCAAACGAAGTCACCGATCAGGCGCCCCTGGCTGGACAGCCGCCGGACAAGGGGGCACAAGATGTCCCTTATTTTCTTTATCTGCCGAAAAAGTCGAAACCATGAGCCAGTACCCCTTCGAACGCCGCATCGTCATCACCCTGCAATCGAACAACGAACTGACGCTGGACGCCGCTCTCGACCAGGCGGTGAGCCGTATCAAGCAGGGCGAGACCCACGGCGGCGACGAAGGTCTGGCTACCGCCTACAGCTTCCACGTGGACACCGTCGCCGAGGGCCCGGCCGGCCCGGTGGACCTGGGCGAATACCTGGGGCGCCCGGCGACCAAGGCCGAGCAGGCAGTGGTGGACAGTGGCGTCATCCCGCGTTTCCGCCTCGGGCAGGAGGTGGCCGTGCAACTGGCCAACGGCGCACTCAAGCCCAGCAGCATCCAGGAAGTGCGGCTGTTTCCCCAGGTGGAAGGCCCCTGCTGGCTGTACCTGGTGGAAGAGCGTGTCCATCGCGACTATCTGCCGGCGAAGAAGCTCAAGGCGCTCTAGGCGGCCCCTGCCCCAGGCGGCCTTCCAAGCGCAGCTCAAACGTCGCGGTAGGAGTCGATCAACTGGTACAGCGACAGTTGCAAGGCGACCTGTGCGGTCGGCGAGCTATTGCCCACCGCCTGGGCCAGCAGACTGTCATCCAGCTGCTCCCTGACACCCGCGCTCAACTCCTCGGGATCGAGTTGCTTGGCGGTGATCGACGACCACTCGGAGCTCCCCCCGGACTCCGGCACTATGCCGAAGGCCGAGTTCGGCAGTCCCAGGGCATTGCTCCCGGCGAAGGGTGAGGGCGCCACGGGGCTCAACTGGGCGAGGAGACGTGCGGTTTCGTCCCAGGGCTCGTCACTCCAGGTCGGCGCCCCTGTATCGTTCGAGGTCGAGTCGATGATGCCGGCGTTCTCCATGGAGTCCGGCACCCAATCCCAGGACGCCTGTTCGCCCAGGGGCGCACGGGCATTGAAGGGCTCCTGCGAGTCACGCGACGAGAGATCGAAGAAGGCCACCTGACGCTCGACGGGCGTGAAAGTCCCGGTCGTGTCGAGGGCGATGCGCGACAGGCTGTTGCCGTTCAGATTGGCGAAGGGATCCTGCGCCGAGGCATCGGCATACCGGCTCTGATCGCCATAGAAACCGGCCAGCAAATAATTGGCCGCCTGCTTGGCCAGGTTGGTGCGCGCCTCGCTGGCATCCGGCGGGAGCTCGGTCAACACCGTGGCATTCGTGCCTTGGTCGAGGATCTGTTGCTGCACGCCCTGCATGAGCGCCATGAAATCGCTGGACGAGGTATCGCCGCTCTCGGGCTGCGAGGACAACAAATTGGACGTCAGCTGCGCAGCGGGCGACAGGTCGACCACCACATCGCTGCTCGGCTTGGCGAACAGCCCGTCGATGACGGCCTGATTCGCTCGGGCCGGATCGTCCTGGGCGATCTGCGCGCTCTGCGCCAGACTCGACTGGTTGAAATTCAGCAGGGGTAGCATGGCATCGATGGACAACATCATCGGCTCCTCCCGGCATCGCCAAAGCGCATGACGTCTCGACTCTTGCCCGGGCGGCGGTCAAAACGCCTAGGCCTCGCTCAGCCAACCCGATACACCTGGCTTCGCGAGAGCCGTTGTGGGATGGCTATAGGAGCTGTTATGCCGCAACCCAGCTTAACTGTCGATTAACGCGAACCTTTGACGCGATGCTCTAGTGCGCGGTTTCTTGACTTCGACCAATCGCCCTATGGCGCTACCTTATTGCTTGAAGCGCCAGTACCGGGCGCCACTTTCTTCCACCAGTAAACGCTGTACCAGAACCAGGCGATCACCGCTCTCGCTTAGCGGCCGCTACTAGAAAACAGCGTCATTCGGGCGATAGAGCAGGTCTTCGCGAAGGTCCGCGCCGACGCCTGAGCCGTCGATCCGGACGTCCTCTGGAGCCACAAGCGCTAGGGGGCGTTCGCGCGCTCCCGCCGCTCCCACAGCTCGCAGGCATAGGCCGGGCGCCCGTCCTCGGCGGGATGCTCCTGGCGCGAGGCCAGTTGCCAGTCGCCTTCGTTCCAGGCGGGAAAGAACACGTCCCCCGTGGGCGCCAGGGCGACGCGGGTGAGATAGAGTCGCTGCGCCACCGGCAGCGCCTCGGCGAACAGCTGGGCCCCGCCGATGAGCATGATCTCGCTGGCGCCACGCTCCCGGGCCCAGGCCTCGGCGCGCTCCACGGCGGCAGCCAGCGAGGCGCGGACCTCGGCACCTTCGGCCACCAGATCAGTCTGACGGGAGACCACCAGGTTCAGGCGACCCGGCAGCGGACGACCGAGGGAATCCCAGGTCTTGCGGCCCATGACCAGCGGCTTGCCCAGGGTCACGGCCTTGAAGTACTGGAGCTCCGCCGGCAGATGCCAGGGGAGGCGATTTTCGATGCCGATGACGCCGTTGTCGGCCACGGCGACGATCAGGCTCAGGGGAAGAAAGTTTTTCATGGTGACAGAGCATAACAGAGCCGTTAACAGCGAGCGCGCCAGGGACTATCCTCGCCGTTTTCGCCGCACGGGCGCCGACGCGTGACCGCTACCCCTTTTCTTGCCCTCGACGATCTCTGGCTGACCGAGGCCCTGCGCCTGACCGAAGAGGACAGCGGTCCGCTGGAGGATGCCGAAGCCAATCGCCAGGCTCGCGCGGCCGGCGGTGGCTTCGAGGCACGCCTGGTAGCCCGGGCCCACCTGCTCGGCCAGCGCGACGGCCTGCTGGCGGCCCAGCGCCGCTGGCGCCAGGGCGCGCTGCTGGCCGCCTGGCTGCTGGGGATCGTAGCGCTGTTCTGCGGCGCCGGTCTCGCTGCGGGTGCCCTAGGTGACGGCAGTCGGCCGGTCAATGTGTTCTGGGCCCTGGGCAGCCTGCTCGGCCTCAATCTGCTCAGCCTGCTGGTCTGGGCCATCGGGCTGCTGGGTGGTGGTCGGCAACTGGCGTCGCCCCTGGCGCGCCTCTGGTTGTGGTTGTCAGGGCGGCTGGCCCGAGATGCCCGGGCCCTGCACCTGGGGCCGGCACTGGTCGGCCTGCTCGGTCGCGCCCGGCTGCTGCCCTGGGCGCTGGGCGGCCTGGTCCACGGCCTCTGGCTACTGATCCTCGGCAGTGCCCTGGCCACGCTGCTGGCGCTGCTTTCCGGGCGCAGCTATCTGTTCGTCTGGGAGACCACCCTGCTCGGCAGCGACACCTTCGTGCTGCTCACCCAAGGGCTTGGTGCCCTGCCCCAGTTGCTGGGCTTTCCGCTGCCCGATGCCGCCAGCATCGCCGCCAGTGGCGATGCTGCCACCCCCCTCGCCGCGGCGCGCCAGGCCTGGGCCGGCTGGCTGCTGGGCGTGGTGCTGGTCTATGGCCTGCTGCCGCGCTTGCTGCTCGCCCTGCTCTGCCTGTGGCGTTGGCGCAAGGGTCGCCAGCGGCTGCGGCTGGACGTGAAGCGCCCCGGCTATCTACGGTTGCGTGAGCGGCTGCTCCCCACCAGCGAACGGCTGGGCATCAACGACGCGGCCCCCGCCCGGCTACCACAGCAGGATGCCGGCGGCCTGGTGCGCAGCGGCGACGAGGCCCTGCTGGTGGGCATCGAACTCACCGACCATACCTGGCCACCCCCGCTGCCCGCCGGCGTCCGCGATGCCGGCGTGCTCGACGACGGCCAGGGGCGCCGCCACCTGCTCGAACAACTGACCCGCTATCCGGCACGACGCCTGCTGATCGCCTGCGATCCCCGCCGCTCGCCGGATCGCGGCACCCTGGCGCTGCTCGCGGAGCTGTCGCGCTGTGCCACCGCCAGCCGGGTCTGGCTGCTGCCCGCGCCCCTCGGTGGCAAGCTCGATCCGATCCGCCTGGACGATTGGCGCCAGGCCCTGGACGCCCTGCGCCTGGCCCACAGCGAAGGCGACGACGAACTGCGCTGGCTGGAGGCGAATCCATGAGCGGCCCCTTGCGCCTGGCCCTGGTCGGCCACACCAACGTCGGCAAGACCTCGCTGCTGCGGACCCTGACCCGCGACGTCGACTTCGGCGAGGTCTCCCATCGCCCGAGCACCACCAGGCACGTCGAGGGCGCACGCCTGTCGGTGGACGGCGAAGCCTTGCTGGAACTCTACGACACCCCCGGCCTGGAAGACGCCATCGCCCTGCGCGACTACCTGGAGCAGCTGGAAAGACCCGGCGAACGCCTGGACGCCGCCACCCTGCTCGACCGCTTCCTCGACAGCGTGGAGGCTCGCCAGCGCTTCGAGCAGGAAGCCAAGGTGATCCGCCAGTTGCGTGCCTCCGATGCGGGTCTCTATGTGATCGATGCCCGGGAGCCGGTGCTGGCCAAGTACCGTGACGAGCTGGCGGTGCTGGCGGGCTGCGGTCGGCCCCTGGTGCCGGTGCTCAACTTCGTCGCCGCCGACGGCCACCGGGCCGACGACTGGCGTGCCACCCTGGCCCGGCTCGGCCTGCACGCCCTGGTGCGCTTCGACAGCGTGGCGCCACCGGCGGACGGCGAGGCACGTCTTTACGAAAGCCTGGCGACCCTGCTGGAAAGCGGCCGCCCGGCCCTGCAGCGACTCATCACCGACCACGCCGAGCAGGCCCGGCGCCGCCACCAGGAAGGCGTGCGGCTGATCGCCGAGTTGCTGGTGGATGCCGCCGCCGCGCGGCGCAGCGTGGCCCCTGGCGATGCCGAGGTGGCCGCGGCGACGACCGAGTTGCGCGACGGCCTGCGTACCCGCGAACAGCGCTGTGTGGAAGACCTGCTGCGGCTGTTCGGCTTTCGGCCGGGCGATGCCCACGCCAGCGACCTGCCGCTGCTGGATGGTCGCTGGGGCGACGACCTGTTCAATCCGGAAACCTTGCGCCTGCTGGGCATTCGCCTGGGCGGCGGCGTGGCTGCCGGGGCCGCGGCGGGAGTGGGCCTGGACCTGCTCGCTGGCGGCCTGACCCTGGGCGCCGCCACGGTGCTGGGCGCCCTGGCCGGTGGCCTGGCCCAGACCGGCGGCCACTACGGCAAGCGGCTGTTCGGCAAGCTGCGCGGCGGGCGGGAGCTCTCCATCGACGATGCCGTGCTGCGCCTGCTGGCCGTGCGCCAGCGCCAGTTGCTGGCGGCGCTGGAAGCCCGCGGCCATGCCGCCCAGGGCGCCATAGAAGTGGCCGCCCCCGATGAGCAGCGCTGGCGCGAGGGCAAGCTGCCGGCTGCCCTGCAGGTAGCCCGCGCCCATCCCGAATGGTCGGCGCTCAATCCGCGTCCACGCCTGCAGGCCGACGACCGCCAGACCCGCATCGACGAGATCGCCGCCGCCCTGGACGCCGACGCCTAGCGGCCTTCCACCTCGGCCAGAAAATCGGCCACAACGGCCATGCAGGCCTCGCGCTCCTCCACGTGGGGCATATGGCTGGAGGCTTCGAAGATGCGCCACCGGGCGTTCGGGATGAGCTGCACGAAGGGCTCCACGCAGGCCGGCGTGGCCTCGTCGAAACGCCCGGAGAGCAGCAGCGTCGGCACCTGAATCCGTTCCAGCCGGTCGATCACGCTCCAGTCCTTGAGACTGCCGATCACATGGAACTCGGTAGGGCCGTTCATGGCGTGATAGACGGTGGGATCGTCATCGATGGCGGCGAAGGTCCGCGCCACCTCGGGCGGCATGGGCTGCACCCGACAGACGTGGCGCGCATAGAAGACGTCGCTGGCGGCGCGGTACTCGGGCGAGTCGGTGGTGCCGGCGGCCTCGTGGCGATCCAGGGTGGCCTGCACCTCGGGCGGCAACTCGGCTCGCAGCCCTGTCGCAGCTTCGCGCCAGAGCGCCATGGACGCCGGCGAGTTGGCGATGATCAGACCGCGCAGCCCGGCTGGTCGACGTACCCCGTGTTCGGCCCCCAGCATCCCACCCCAGGACTGGCCGAGCAGCACGTATTCGGCGATGCCCAGGTGGCGCAGCAGGTTGTTCAGTTCGTCGAGAAACAACGCCACCGTCCAGAAACCCGAATCGATGCCCCGCAGGTGGGTGGAGCGGCCGTTGCCGAGCTGGTCGTAATGGACCACCGGCCAGCCGTGCTCGGCCAGGTCCTTGAAGCTGTCGACGTAGTCGTGGGTGCAACCGGGCCCGCCATGGGCCACCACCAGCGGCAGCCGGCCCGTGGTCAGATCACCGGTGACCCGATACCAGGTCTGGTGGCCCTGGAAACCGGCGTAGCCTTCTTGAACCTGCATGGAAACCTTCCTCGTCACGATGGAAACGGGGTCAGGCTAACGGGCGGGTGGGCGGGGGATAACTGGGAAAAGTTGTAGGTTTGGAAAATTAGGCTGGCATGGCTGACCGAGTCAGGTGCTAGGCCGCGGTATCTGGGGGATCCTTCGCGCCGAACTGCTCCCTCTCCCACTTGCGGGGGAGGGTTGGGGTGGGGGCTAAGGTCGCCCAGCTGATTCGCGGTGTATTCGGAAGCTTTTTGTTCCGCCCTCGCCGGGCGGGTTACTTTTTTCAGTTGCCAAAAAAGTAACCAAAAAGGCTCGCCCCGACTGGCCGCTCCTGCGCCTTGCGCAGGATGCCCTCATGTCAGCGCCGCTCCAGCGGGTCGGGGCCGAAGGGCCGTCCTGGCCCTCGGCCCCTTTCGCGGCATCCATGCCGCTCACCCACTTCCACGACCCTGCCGTTCGGCCAGCCAGACGGGGCATTGGGGTGCCGAAAGTTGGGCGCTATAAGCCAGCCCTGCCGCCTTAACCCGCTGATTTACTGAGTTAGAGACGCTAAGAAACAGGGGAAGAGAAGAACTGACCAGCCTTTAAAAAGACACTTCCAGCCAGCACCCAGCGCCCTGTTCAGGAGGTCGAGCGCAGCCGTTCTGGAGGTGGGTGAGCAGCAGGGATGCCGCGAAAGGCGTCGAGGACCAGGACGGCCCTTCGACGCTGGCCCGCCGGAAGGGCGGCGGAGTGAGGGGACCCGCCCGGCGGGGGCGGAACGAGAGCTAACCGAGCACACCGTAAATCAGCTTGGCGACCAAGCTAACCGCCCCCACCCCAACCCTCCCCCGCCAGCGGGAGAGGGGGCAGTCCACCGTAAAGGGTAGATTTCCAGCACTGGATCAAGTCCCGCGTAGGGTGGATGACGGCGCAGCCTCATCCACCGAACACCCAAGTCAGGTCAGTGCGACTTGAGCCCAGCCGCCGTCAACACCAATCTCAGCACCCAGGCCACCACGCCCAGAGCCACCAGGCTGCAGGCCCAGATGCCGGCCATCCAGGCCAGCCGCTGCCAGAGCGGCTTGTTGTCCGCGGGGTTGGGTTCGCGCGAGCGGCCGACCATCAGTGGTAGCCCTCCCCCGCACGGACCTTGCCGCGGAACACGTAGTAGCCCCAGAAGGTGTACATCAGGGTGATGGGGATGATGAACAGGGTGCCGATGAGCAGGAACAGCTGGCTCTGCGGCGGCGACGAGGCCTCCCAGATGGAGACCGCTGGCGGGATAATGTTCGGCCAGAGGCTGATGCCCAGGCCGCTGTAGCCGAGGAATATCAGCGCCAGGGTCAGCAGGAAGGGCGCATGGTGCGAGTCCTCGCGCAGGATGGCGCGTAGCAGCGCCAGGGTCACCACGCCCACCAGGATCGGCACCGGCAGGAACCAGAACAGGTTGGGCATGCTGAACCAGCGGGCGGAAATAGCGGCCTGGCTAAGCGGGGTCCAGATGCTCACCACGGCGGTGAAGGCCAGCAGCAGGAACAGCAGCGGCCTGGTCAGGCGGCGCATGGTGGCCTGCAGCGGACCTTCGGTCTTCATGATCAGCCAGGTGCTGCCCAGCAGGGCGTAGGCGGCGATCACACCCAGGCCGCAGAACAGCGAGAAGGGCGTCAGCCAGTCCAGCGGACCGCCGGCGTACTGGCGATTTTCCACCGGGAAGCCTTCGATGAAGGCCCCCAGCGCCACGCCCTGGCAGAAGCTGGCCAGCAGCGAGCCGAAGATGAAGGACTTGTCCCACAGGGCCTCCTTGCCCTCCTGGACCTTGAAACGGAACTCGAAGGCCACGCCGCGGAAGATCAACCCGATCAGCATGAAGATCAGCGGCAGGTAGAGCGCCGGCAGGATCACCGAGTAGGCCAGCGGGAAGGCGCCGTAGAGCCCTGCCCCGCCCAGCACCAGCCAGGTTTCGTTGCCGTCCCAGATGGGCGCCACGGTGTTCATCATGACGTCGCGGTCTTCCTTGCCCTTGACGAAGGGAAAGAGGATGCCGATGCCCAGGTCGAAGCCGTCCATGACCACGTACATCATGAGACCGAAGATGATGATGATCGCCCAGATCAGCGGGAGGTCGATGCCAGGGATGCCGTTCATGCGCGGTCTCCGCTCAACTGGTCATTGGGATTGTGTTCTTCCAGGCCATCGTCGGCGCCCGACAGCGGTCGCTTGGGATGACGATCGGTACCCGGACCGCCGGAGGTGGGCAGGTCGCCTTCACCGGTGTGCGGGCCCTTGCCGATCATGCGCAGGGCATAGAGGGTGCCGATGCCGAACACGGCGAAGTAGACCACCACGAAGGCTACCAGGGTGATGCTCAGCTGGGTGACGCTGTGGTTGGACACCCCGTCCCTGGTGCGCAGCAAGCCGTAGACGATCCACGGCTGGCGGCCCACTTCGGTGGTGAACCAGCCGGCCAGCAGGGCGATCAGGCCAATGGGCCCGGTGCAGACCATGAATCTCAGGAAGGCGCGGGTCTCGAACAGCTTGCCGCGCCAGCGCAGCCAGGCGCTCCACAGGCCGGCGGCGATCATCAGCAGGCCGAGGGCGACCATGATGCGGAACGACCAGAACACCACGTAGGCCGGCGGCCGGTCTTCCTTGGGGAAGTCCTTGAGCGCCGGGATCGGCTCGGTGAAGCTGTGTTTGAGGATCAGGCTACCGAGCACCGGGATCTCCAGCTTGAAGCGGGTTTCCTCGCGCTCCATGTCCGGCCAGCCGAACAGGATCAGCGGGGTGGCCTCGCCGGGCGGATTCTCCCAGTGGCCCTCCATCGCGGCGATCTTGGCCGGCTGGTGCTCCAGGGTGTTGAGGCCGTGGGCGTCGCCGACCATGGCCTGGATCGGCGCCACCAGCAGGGCCATCCACAGCGCCATGGAGAACATCTTGCGCACCGCCGGATTGTCGTTGCCGCGCAGCAGGTGCCAGGCCGCCGAGGCGCCGACCAGGAAGGCCACCGACAGGTAGGCGGCGATGGTCATGTGTGCCCAGCGGAAGGGGAAGGACGGGTTGAAGATCACCGCCAGCCAGTCCACCGGCACGATGCGGCCGTCGACGATCTCGAAGCCGGTCGGGGTATGCATCCAGCTGTTGGAGGCAAGAATCCAGAAGGTCGACATCAGGGTGCCGATGGCCACCATCACCGTCGAAAAGAAGTGCAGGCCGCGGCCCACGCGATTCCAGCCGAACAGCATGACGCCGAGGAAGCCGGCCTCGATGAAGAAGGCGGTGAGTACCTCGTAGGTCAGCAGCGGCCCGGTCACGGCACCGGCGAAGTCGGAGAAGCCGCTCCAGTTGGTGCCGAACTCATAGGCCATCACCAGGCCGGACACCACGCCCATGCCGAAGAAGATGGCGAAGATCTTCAGCCAGAAGTGGTACAGGTCCTTGTAGACGTGGTCATCGGTCTTCAGCCAGAGGCCTTCGAGCACGGCGAGAAAGCTCGCGGTACCGATGGACAACGCCGGGAAGATGATGTGGAAGGAGACGGTGAAGGCGAACTGGATCCGCGCGAGATCCAGGGCTTCGAGGCCGAGCATGATGATTCCTCTCAGGCACGCCGGCCATCGAGGGTAGCCGGTCGAGTAAGACGCTGACCGAGGTTCGAACCCCTCGGCGACCGGACGGTTCTAGCGCAACGGGGAAAACCGCCGGCTAGCCCATCCAGTCGGCCGAAGGGCTGACGTAGATCAACGCCAGGCTTTAGAGTAGTCCTCCTGGATACATTTGCTTACGTGGTTCGATGTCGCACTGGGCAGGCTGTCGCACCCCCGCAGTTGTATGACGATAAGCCCCAGGTGGCTTAAGATGCCGCCTCCGCCCCGAGCCCCCGTCATGTCCGGCGATACCCTGCTGCTGCGTCACCATCGTCCCTTCGTCGCCTTCTGGTTCGCCCGCATCTGCACTGCCGGCAGCTTCCAGATGCTCACCGTGGCCATCGGCTGGCACCTCTACTCCCTCACCGGCAACGTGCTCGATCTCGGCCTGGTAGGCCTGGTGGAATTCCTGCCACGGGTGCTGTTCATGCTGCACACCGGCCACGTCGCCGACCGCTACGACCGCCGCCGGGTCGCGGCCCTCTGCCAGACCGGCCAGGGGCTGATCGCCCTGGTACTGCTGGTGGGCAGTCTGAACGACGCAGTGACCCGCGAGCTGATCTTCATCCTCGCCTTCTGCCTGGGCACTGCCCGCGCCTTCGAGCAGCCCACCACCCAGGCGCTGCTGCCCAACATCGTGCCGCCGGCGATCTTCCCGCGCGCCATCGCCGCCGCGGCCTCGGCCATGCAGGGGGCCACCATCATCGCCCCCGCGCTCGGTGGCCTGCTTTATGCCCTCGGCGCCGCCTGGGTCTATGGCCCGGCCCTGCTGTTCTACGGCGTGGCGGTATTGCTGGTCTCCAGCCTGCCGGCGCGGCAGACGCCCAGCCAGAAGGAAAAGCCGACCCTGGACAACCTGCTGGCCGGCATCCGCTTCATCCGGAGTCGCCCGGACGTGCTCGGCGCCATCTCCCTGGATCTCTTCGCCGTACTCCTGGGTGGCGCCACCGCCCTGCTCCCGGTGTTCGCCGCCGACATCCTGCTCACCGGCCCCTGGGGCCTGGGCCTGCTGCGCTCGGCGCCGGCGGTGGGCGCCCTGGGCATGTCCTTCCTGCTCGCCTACGTCAGTCTCGATCGCCACGTGGGACGCATCATGTTCGGCGCGGTGGGCCTCTTCGGCGTGGCCACCATCGCCTTCGGCCTGTCCACCTCGCTGTGGTTCTCGCTGTTCACCCTGGTGGTGCTGGGCGCCGCCGACATGGTCAGCGTGGTGATCCGCAGCTCCTTCGTCCAGCTGGCGACCCCCGATGCCATGCGCGGGCGGGTCAGCGCGGTCAACGGCTTGTTCATCGGCGCCTCCAACCAGCTCGGCGAGTTCGAGTCCGGGGTCACCGCGCATTTCTTCGGCACCGTGCCGGCAGTGGTGCTGGGCGGCGTCGGCACCCTGGTGATCACCGGGGTCTGGATGAAGCTGTTCCCGGGCCTGGCCAAGCGCGACCGGCTGACGGAGCCGCGCGGCGACGGTTGAATCCTAGACAGTCGCCCTGGCACGGCCATTCATCCCGAGGCCATGACCGCTCGCCCCGGAAAAGGCTTATCGCGCAAACCTTTACCACAAAATGTGATCCATATCACATTACGATAAATTTCTGAGGTTTCCATGCGCACCCCTCTTTCCATGGCCGCCCGCCTGGGCCTGGGCTTCGGCCTGATCCTGGTGCTGATGCTGCTGATCACCCTCGTCGGCGTCCAGCGGGTCGGCGTCATCGATGACACCCTGACCGCCGTCAGCCAGGGCGCCAGTGTCAAGCAGCGCTACGCCATCAACTTCCGCGGCAGCGTGCACGACCGCGCCATCGCCATTCGCGATACGGTACTGATCCACGACGCCGCGCCCCTGGCCAGTCGCCTGGCCGACATCGACCGCCTCAAGGCCTTCTATCGCCAGTCCGCCGAGCCCATGGATCAGCTGTATGCCAGCCAGGGCGCCACCGCCGAGGAACAGCGCCTGCTGGTGGCCATCAAGGACATCGAAGGCACCGCCCTGCCGCTGACCGATCGCCTGCTGCAACTGCGCCAGGCCGGTGATCTGGAGGGCGCCCGGGTGTTCCTGCTGGAGCGCGTCTCGCCGGCCTATGTCGAGTGGCTCAAGCGCATCAATGCGCTCATCGATCACGAGGAAGCCATCGCCAGCGGCCATCTGGCCGAGGTCCGCGGCATCGCCGGTGGCTTCCGCTGGCTGATGCTGGTGACCTGTGCCCTCGCCCTGCTGCTGAGCGTGACCGTCTCCATCCTCATCATCCGCCAGATGGGCGCGACCCTGGGCGGTGAACCCCATGTCGTAGCCTCCGCCATCCGCCGGCTGGCCGAAGGCCGCCTGGACGAGCGCCCGGCCACCCGCCATCCGGACAGCGTGATGGGGACCCTGGGCAGCGCCACCGCGCACCTGGGCGAAACCATCGTCCAGGTGCGCCATACCGCCAGCTCGGTCGCCGCCGCTGCCGCCCAGTTGCAGAGCACTGCCCAGACCAACCAGCGCCACACCGATGTGCAGTCCAACCAGGCCCAGCACATGGCCGCCGCCGTCACCGAGCTGGCCGCCACCATCGGCGAGGTCGCCGGCTACGCGGCCCAGGCCGCCCAGGCCACCGGCAATGCCAGTGCCCAGGTGGACACCGGCAACCGGCTGGTGGCCAGCTCCGGCCAGGCCATCGGTCAGCTGGTGCAGGCCCTGGAGCAGGCCAGCGTCACCGTGCAGCAGGTCTCCAGCGACAGCGCCAGCATCGAGAACATCGTCGCCGTCATCAACGGCATCGCCGAGCAGACCAACCTGCTGGCGCTGAATGCTGCCATCGAGGCCGCCCGCGCCGGAGAGCAGGGCCGCGGTTTCGCCGTGGTGGCCGATGAGGTCCGCAACCTGGCGACCCGTACCCAGGAATCGACCCGCGAGATCCGCGGCATGATCGCCACCCTGCAGGAAGGTGCCGGACGCGCCGCGGCGCAGATGGAAGAGAGTCGCGGCCAGGCCCACGAGACCGCCGAGCTGACCCAGCGCGCCGTCGCGGCCCTGGCAGCCATCCAGGCGGACGTCGGCTCGGTGAACGCCATGAATGCGCAGATCGCCACCGCCGCGGCGCAACAGACCGCCGTGGCCGAAGAGGTCAACGAAAACATCAATCGCATCCACGCGGCCACCCTGGAAACCGCCAGTGGGTCGCAGCAGATCGCCGGCGCCAGTCGTCAGCTGGCGGAGCTGGCCGAAGACCTGGAACGCCGCATGAGTCTGTTCCGCACCGCCTAGCCCGAACATCCGGCAACGCTCGCGGGCTGAACCTAGACGCGAGCGCAACGGTCAGCAGTCAGACACCTTTTCCGCGCAGGAGTCTGGACATGCAGCTTTCCCTCAACGGCCAGGTCGCCCTGGTCACCGGCGGTAGCTCCGGGATCGGCGCCGCCGTCGCCGAAGCTTTGGGCAAGGCCGGTGCCGCCGTCGCCATCAACTACCATTCCCACGCCGAGCCGGCCGAAGAACTGGCCCAGCGCATCCAGGCCGCCGGCGGCCGCGCCATTGCCGTAGGCGGCGACGTCGGCGACGAGGCCGCGGTCAAGGCCATGTTCGAGCGCACCCTGGAAGCCTTCGGCCGCCTGGACATCCTGGTCGCCAATTCCGGCCTGCAAAAGGACGCGGCGGTGGCCGACATGTCCCTCGATGAGTGGAACACGGTGATCAACACCAACCTCACCGGCCAGTTCCTTTGCGCTCGTGCCGCCATCCGCCAGTTCCGCCAGCAGGGCCGCGACGAGACCATCTCCCGCGCCCTGGGCAAGATCATCCACATGAGCTCGGTGCACGAGGTCATCCCCTGGGCCGGCCACATCAACTACGCCGCCTCCAAGGGCGGGGTCAACCTGCTGATGCGCAGCCTGGCCCAGGAAGTGGCCGCCGAGGGGATACGCGTCAACAGCATCGCCCCGGGCGCCATCGCCACCGCCATCAACGAAGAGGTGACCGGCGACGAGGCCAAGGCGCGCGAGCTGCTCAAGCTGATCCCCTACAAGCGCGTCGGCCATGTCGACGACGTGGGCAACGCGGCGGTCTTCCTCGCCAGCGACTTGGCCGACTACATCGTCGGCACCACCCTCTTCATCGACGGCGGCATGTGCCTCTACCCGGGATTCGAAGACAATGGCTGATTCCACCTCTGTGCACGCACGCCGCAGTATCGGCGCCCACGGTGTCATCGGCGACCTGCGCACCTGCGCCCTGGTCGCCACCGACGGCACCATCGACCACTTCTGCTGGCCGAACCTGGACAGTCCCTCGGTGTTCGCCGCCCTGCTGGATTCGGAAAAGGCCGGTTACTTCAGCCTGGCGCCGGTCTGGGAAGACGCCCGTGAACAACAGCTCTACCTGCCCGACACCAACATCCTGCAGACCCGCTGGTTGTCGGCGGAAGGGGTCGCCGAGGTCACTGACCTGATGCCGGTGTGCAGCGCCGAGGACACCAAGCCGCGCATCGTCCGCCGCGTGCAGATGGTCGCCGGGCGCGGCCGCATCCGCCTGGTCTGTGCCCCGGCCCATGACTATGCCCGCGCCCAGACCCGCGCGCGCCTGGTGGACGGGGGCGCCCTGTTCGAAGCCGACGGCCAGCCCACCCTGCGCCTGGCGTCCAGCATTGGGCTAAAGGTCGACGGCAACAGCGCCTTCGCCGAATTCGAGCTGGAGCAGGGCGAACAACTGGATTTCGTCTTTGGTTGCATGGAGGACGCCAAGGTCGTCACCGGGCAGAGCGATCTCTGCTTCGAGGAGACCCTCGCCTACTGGACCGGTTGGGCCGCCCAGAGCCATTACCAGGGCCGTTGGCGCGAGATGGTCACCCGTTCCGCCCTGGCGCTGAAGCTGCTCACCTCCTGCAAGCATGGCTCCATCGCCGCGGCTGCCACCTTCAGTCTGCCCGAGGCCCTGGGCGGCGAACGCAACTGGGACTACCGCGCCTCCTGGATCCGCGATTCATCCTTCACCGTCTATGCCTTCATGCGCCTGGGCTACACCCAGGAGGCCAAGGACTTCATCCACTGGGTCAGTCGCTGCATGAAGAGCAGCCATAACGAACCGGAGCGCCTGCAGATCATGTACCGCCTGGACGGCGGTCTGGACCTGCCCGAGGAGTCCCTCGAGCATCTGGCCGGCTACGCCGACTCCAGTCCGGTGCGCATCGGCAACGAGGCCTATAAACAAACGCAACTGGACATCTACGGTGAGCTGATGGACGCCGTCTATCTGTCCAACAAGTACGGTGAGGCCATCTCCCACGAAGGTTGGCGGCACCTGGTGCGGATGATCGATCACGTCTGTGAGGTGTGGAGTACCCCAGACGCCGGGATCTGGGAGATGCGCGGCGAACCCGAGCACTTCCTGCACTCACGACTGATGTGCTGGGTCGCCATCGACCGCGCCCTGCGCCTGGCGACGAAGCGCTCGTTGCCCATGCCATACGAGCGCTGGTACGCCGCGCGCTCGGCGATTCAGGACGATATCTGGGACAACTTCTGGAACGCCGAGCTGGGTCATTTCACTTCCACGCGCCACGGCAAGAGCCTGGATGCGGCCATGTTGCTGATGCCGCTGGTGCGCTTCGTCAGCGCCACCGATCCTCAGTGGCTGGCGACCCTCGACGCCATCAAGCAGCACCTGACCTACGATGGCATGATCCGCCGCTACGATCCGGTCGATACCCCGGCGGACAACCTCGATGGCGAAGAAGGCGCCTTCGTCGCCTGCTCCTTTTGGTATGTCGAGTGCCTGGCCCGCGCCGGACGGGTGGACGAAGCCCATCTGGAGTTCGAGAAGCTGCTGGGCTACGCCAACCCCCTGGGCCTCTACGCCGAGGAACTGGACAAACGCGGCTATCCCCTGGGCAACGTGCCCCAGGCGCTGTCGCACCTGGCACTGATCAGCACGGCCTTCTTCCTGGATCGCAAGCTGAGCGGCAAGGACCCGCAGTGGCAGCCGTAGATAAGCTTGGCTTATTCCTCTATGTATCGCCCTCTCGGCTTGAACCCAATCGCGGCCATGGCGGTCCGCCGATGCGGCCGCTCCTACAGGCTGCGATATCCTCGTAGGAGCGGCCCATGGCCGCGATGGACTCACGTAGCGCCTATAGCGGTACCAGCACCTACATTTCTGTTTTTCCGGGAAGCGATCGCAACTGCTCCAAAAGCTCGGGCAACGGCGTGACCACGGTTTCCCAGACAACTTCGAGGTTGATGTCGAAATAGCCATGGGCAATACGATTACGCATGCCTCTCATGTTCCGCCAGGGGATATGTGAGTGTTCATGGATGAAAGCCTCATCCGCAGCCATGATTTTGGTCGCCGCTTCACCAATGATGATCAAACTCATGACCACTGCCTGCTGCGTTCGACGGTCCTCGAGAAAGTCTTCCCGGGCCAACTCTTCGACGAAGATCAGGGCGTCGGTGGCTGCCTGCGCGTCAGATAATCCGCCACTCGCGTCATACGGGACGCGCCATCAGTAAAACCTGCGCACGAAACGTCTTGGGTAGATCGTTGGGCGTTACCAGATCGACAGGAACCCCCAGCAACTCTTCCAGCTCGTCCTGTAATCCCCCCAGGTCAAACAACGTTGCCCCCGGTAGTGCATCCACCAGCAGATCGAGGTCACTCCCGTCCTGGTCGGTACCGGTCAGCACCGAACCGAATACCCTAGGATTAGCTGCACGAAAACGTTCTGAAGCGGCCCGCACAGCGGCGCGTTTGAGGTCCAGGGCAAGTGAAGGTCGCATGGTGGTTTCCGGGCAAATGAACGCTAGGATAGTCGAACATCAACCTTGGCTTTTCAACCACTCAGCGTAGCCAGTGTCAGCCACTGCCCCTCACGCCACCCGACTCTGCCCCAGCGCCTCGTTGACGCAATTGGCCATGTCGTCGATATGCCAGGGCTTGGGCATGAAGCGGGTGCGGCCGGCGCCGCGGGGGACGGTCAGGCGATCGCCGGAGGTGAGAATCACCGGGATGTGCGGCCAGCGCTGAAAGACCAATTGGGCCAGGGCCTCGCCATCCAGGCGTCCCGGCATGCGCACGTCGGTGAAGAGCACGTCGATGCGGGCACCGTTCTGTTCCAGATAGCTCAGCGCCGCATCGGCGGTCGACACGGCCACCACCTGGAGGTCCACTAGAGACTCCAGGGCCTCGGTGGCCAACTCCCGCAGCAACGGTTCGTCCTCTACCAGAAGCAGTAGTGGACGATAGGAGCCGAAGGGAGAAGATGCCTGAGTCATACCCAACAGACTTTGCCAAGAGGTCACGGTTCTGACCTTTCGGCCCTGGATCGACCAAAGTCGACCACCGGCATAAGCAAGCCCTCTAAGCGGCAACTTTCAACGCCTCGCTGACTCGAAGCGTTCACCCCAGGGGCCTCCTGTGGTATTCTTTTTTAATCGAACGATCAATAAAAAAAGAATCCCTCCTCTTTCGGCAGCTCGCAAGGAGTCCCTATGAGTGCGACGCCCTCATCCGGCACCGTACGGCTGAATCCCCCCGCGTTCTACTGCGCGGCCGCGGTGATCCTGCTGTTTTCCCTGGTCGTCATCGGCCATCCCGAACAGGCGGGCGCCTGGTTGCTCCAGGCCCAGACCTGGGCCGCCAATACCGTCGGCTGGTACTACCTGCTGGCCATGACCCTCTATCTGGTGTTCGTGGTGGTCACCGCCCTTTCCGGCTACGGCAAGATCAAGCTCGGTGCCGACCACGACCAACCCGAGTTCAGCTATCTCTCCTGGGCCGGCATGTTGTTCGCCGCCGGCATCAGCATCACCCTGTTCTTCTTCTGCGTCTCCGAGCCGATGACCCACTTCACCCAGCCGCCGGCTGGCGAAGGCGGTACCCCCGCCGCGGCGCGTCAGGCCATGCAGATCCTCTTCCTGCACTGGGGCCTGCACGGCTGGGGGGTGTTCGCCCTGGTAGCCATGGCCCTGGCCTATTTCGCCTATCGCCACAACCTGCCGCTGGCCTTGCGCTCGGCGCTCTATCCGCTGATCGGCAAGCGCATCAACGGGCCCATCGGCCATGCCGTGGACGCCTTCGGCATCATCGCCACCATCTTCGGCCTCGGCGCCGACCTGGGCTTCGGCGTGCTGCACCTCAACGCCGGGCTCGACTACCTGTTCGGCATCAGCCATAGCCATTGGGTGCAGCTGGTGCTCATCGTGCTGATGATGGGCGCGGCCATCGCCGTGGCCGTCTCCGGCGTCGACAAGGGCGTGCGGATCATGTCCGACATCAACATGGTGCTGGCCGTCGCCCTGCTGCTGTTCGTGCTGTTCGCCGGCCCTACCCAGCACCTGCTCAACACCCTGGTCCAGAACATCGGCGACTATCTCGCCGCGCTACCGGGCAAGAGCTTCGACCTCTACGCCTACGACGAGCCCTCCGACTGGCTCGGCGGCTGGACGGTGTTCTACTGGGCCTGGTGGATCGCCTGGGCGCCCTTCGTCGGGCTGTTCATCGCCCGTATCTCCCGCGGTCGCACCATTCGCGAATTCGTCTTTGGCGTCCTCTTCATCCCGCTGGGCTTCACCCTGGCGTGGCTGTCGATCTTCGGCAACAGCGCCCTGGAGCTGGTCCTCAACCAGGGCATGAATGGCCTGGCGCAAACCGCCCTCACCGATCCGGCCATGGCCTTCTACCAGGTGCTGGAGACCTATCCGGCCAGCCGCGTGGTGATCAGCGTGGCGGTACTGGTGAGCTTCGTTTTCTTCGTCACTTCGGCCGATTCGGGCACCGTGGTGCTGTCCACCCTGTCCTCCACCGGTGGCGAGGCGGATGAGGATGGTCCCAAGTGGCTGCGCGTCTTCTGGGGCGCAGCGGTGGCCCTGGTGACCGGCGGCCTGCTGTTCGCCGGCAACATGGACGCCCTGAAGTCGGCGGTGGTCCTGACCTCGCTGCCCTTCTCGGTGGTGGTCCTGCTGATGATGTGGGGCCTGCACAAGGCGTTGCACCTGGAGTCCCAGCGCCAGCGCGCGCGGTTGCACTCCCTGGCGCCGGTGGCGACCAACGGCAAGGCGCGCCATGGCGGCTGGCGCCAGCGGCTGTCCCAGGCGGTGTACTTCCCCTCGCGGGACGAGGTCTATCGCTTCATGGACAGCACGGTGCGCCCGGCCATGGAGGAAATGGTGGAGGTCTCGCGGGAGAAAGGCCTGGTGGTGGATACCCAGTTCGACTCCACCAACGCCAACCTGCAACTGACCATCGGCCATGGCGAGGAACATCCCTTCATCTACCAGGTGATCATGCAGGGTTACTTCACGCCCTCCTTCGCCCGTGCCGGTATCGGCGGGCTGCATCTGAAGAATCGTCGCTACTACCGGGCCGAGGTGCACCTCACCGAAGGCAGCCAGGACTACGATCTGGTGGGCTACAGCCGTGAGCAGATCCTCAACGACATGCTCGACCAGTACGAACGCCACCTGCAGTTCCTGCATCTGGTGCGCTGATCTGCGGTTTTTTCTTCGCCTGAAAGGCCATTGAAAGCCCCAGAAGTCGTATAATCGCCCCAGGGCCGGCCCTGCGCCGGTCCCGGGGTCGGTACCCCTCGCCGGTCCCTCGTCGCTCGGAGACCGTCTTGCCCACCCCGCCCGCCGCCCCGCCTTACCCGCCCCTGCTGCAATGGCTCGCGCTGCTGCTCTGCTCCGCCCTGGTCGGCGGCCTGCTCACCTGGCTACAGGTCCCCGCCGCCCTGTTTCTCGGCCCCATGCTCACGGCCATCGCCTTCGGCGTGGGCGGCGCCAGCATCCGGGTGCCGAAACGCCTGTTCCAGTCCGGCCAGGGCATCGTCGGTTGCCTGATCGCCCACGCCATGACCGCCGCGGTCCTGCTGACCGTGGCCGAACACTGGCCGGTGATGTTGCTGGCCACGGCCCTGACCGTATTGCTCAGCCTACTCACCGGTGCCCTGCTGGTCCGCTTCGGTGGCCTGCCCGGCAGCACCGCCGCCTGGGGCACCACGCCCGGCGCAGCGGCCGCCATGGTCGCCATGGCCGAGGAATACGGCGCCGATCCGCGCATCGTCGCCACCATGCAGTACGTGCGGGTGGTCTGCGTGGTGGTGATCAGCGCCCTGGTCGGACGGCTGCTGGGGGCCGAGGGCAGTGGCACCGGGAACCAGGCCACGGTCATCAGCCTCTATGGCCATTTCGCCTTCAACCTGCTGCTGACCCTGGCGGTGGCCCTGGCCGGGAGCTGGCTGGGTGGCCGCCTGTTTTCCGCTGGCGCCCTGCTGGTGCCCATCGCCCTGGGCACCGTGCTGCAGCTCAATGGCTGGCTGGACATCACCCTCCCGCACGCCCTGCTGGCAGTGGCCTATGGCGCCATGGGCTGCTACGTCGGCCTCAGATTCGACCGGGCAACGGTGCGCTACGTCTGGCGGGCCCTACCGAAGATGATCGTCGCTTCGCTGCTGCTGATCGTGCTGTGCGCGCTCTCGGCACTGCTGATGGCGAAGCTGATGCACGTCGACTTTCTCACCGCCTACCTGGCCACCAGTCCGGGCGGACTGGACTCCATGGCCATCATCGCGGTGGATGCCCATGCCGACGTCGGGCTGGTGCTGGCCATGCAGGCCTTGCGCCTGATCGGGGTAGTCCTGACAGGGCCGTTGCTGGCCCGTCAGCTGGTCAAGCTCGCCCGCACCTAAACAGGCGCGGGCCTGGTGCGGCTCAGGCCGAGCGGCGCCGCTCCACCTGGGCCGTGATGTTGTAGCCATTGGCGGCATGGCCGCGCACCACTACCCGCGCATTGGGATAGAACCCCTTGAGGCGCTGCTGGAACAGAAAGTAGATTTCCGCGCCCGCACGGATCTCGGCGGGGTCGGTCAGGGTGAGAGAGAAGCTGCGCACGGGATCGCTGGCATGCTGCTGTTCGTCCTGTTCGATGCGCTGCATGGCATCGTCGACGACTTGTTCGGCAATCTGCGACATCTGGTGACCTCCTGGTCGGCTAGTATCAAGACGTCGTCCGCAGGGACGGCTGTACCGCTAGAGACCGCGGACGCCCCGCCAGGATTCGCCAGCGCAGCGAGATTCCGACGAAATTGTCGACCCGGTCGAGTCGTCGCGGTCCTAGGATGTCGCCACGGGCGACTCGCCCTGTCTTCCACCGCAAGGATCTTTCCATCCCATGGCCCAAGGCCCCACCGCTGCCACCTCTCGCAACCTGGCCACCCAACGCCTGGCGCTGGCCCTGCTGGTGTGCGCCGTCGCCGTCATCCTCGCCCTGGAATCCTGGCAGGTCTGGCGTAACTACCAGAACGCCTTCGCCAGCGCGCGCAGCGATGTCAGCAACATCACCCTGGCGGTGTCCCAGCACGCCAGCGATGCCCTCAAGGAGGCCAACTCCCTGCTGATCAGCATCCGTGATCGCCTGGACGACGCCCCGCTGGTGCAGTTGGACCGCCCCCGCATGCACCGGCTGCTCGCCCGGCAGGCCGCCCTGCTGCCGCAGCTGCACGGATTGTTCGTCTACGACCACGACGGCAACTGGCTGGTGACCGACCAGGGCGCCATCCCGCCCCAGGCCAACAATGCCGACCGCGAGTATTTCCAGTTCCACCGGCAGCATCCCGAAGACGTCCTGCACGTCGGCGCCGTCATCCGCAGCCGCAGTTCCGGCGAACTGATCATCCCGGTGTCGCGGCGCATCGACGACGCCGAGGGCCGCTTCGCCGGAGTCCTGCTTGCCACCATCCGCCTCAAGTACTTCGTCGACTACTACGCGCGCTTTCGGCTCGACGAGCGTGGCGCCATCACCCTGGCCCTGGACGACGGTACCCTGCTGGTGCGACGGCCCTTCCAGGCGGACTTCGTGGGTACCAACCTCGCCGCCGGCGAGCTGTTCCAGCGGCACCTCAAGCAGGCCGCCACCGGTACGGCCCTGGTCCGCGCGGTGGTCGACGGCCAGGAGCGGCTCTATGCCTTCGAACACCTGCCGGGCTATCCACTGGTGGCCCTGGCCGGCATCTCCCGGAGCGCCATCCTCGCCAGCTGGCGCCAGGACATGCTGCGCTCGGTCGTGGTCGTGGGCATCCTGGTCGTCGGCATGCTGGTCTTCGGTTTCGGCCTGCTGCGGCAGATCCGTGCCAACGTCCGTAGTGAAGCGGCGCTACGCCAGGCGCACGACGAGCTGCAGCTGCTGACGCTCAAGGACAGCCTCACCGGCCTGGGCAATCGCCGCCAGTTCGATACCCTGCTGCCACTGGAGCTGGCCCGGGCGCAACGCAGCGGCCAGCCGCTCAGCCTGCTGATGATCGACGTCGACCACTTCAAGGCCTACAACGACCATTACGGCCATCCCGCCGGGGATCGCTGCCTGCAAGCGGTCGCCGGGGTAGTGGCCAGCGCGGCGCGGCGCCCGGGAGATCTCGCCGCGCGCTATGGCGGCGAGGAGATGGCGCTGTTGCTGCCCAATTGCGATGAGGTCGGCGCCTATCGGGTGGCCTGCGCGCTGCAGGAGCGCCTGGAGCTACTGGATGTGACCCACGCGACCAGTCCCTTCGGTCGCATCACCGTCAGTCTCGGCTTTTCCGTCTACCGGCCCGAGCAGAACGCGCCACCGCACGCCGCCAGTCTGCTCGCCAGCGCCGACGAAGCCCTGTACGTAGCCAAGCATTCGGGCCGCAATCGCACCCACCCGTCCCCCGTACCCGACTGAGCTAGCCGCAGATCATCGCGCCGCGGTAGTGCACCCGGTCCTTGCCGGCGCGCTTGGCCTGGTAGAGCTCGCCATCGGCCTGCTTGAGCAGTTCCGACGGCAGGCTGCCGGGAGCGAGACGTGTCACCCCGGCGCTGAAGGAAAAGCACGAGCCGGCCTGGGTGTTGCCGCGAATGTCGTCGAGCAGCCCCTGCAACCGCCGCGCCAGTTCCCGGTCGTCCCCGGACTTGAGCAGCACGCCGAATTCCTCGCCCCCCAGCCGGCCGAAGTAGCCATCGGGGAAGTGCCGACTCAGGGTGGCGGCGGTTTCCCTGAGCACCAGATCGCCCACGTCGTGCCCGAAACGATCGTTGATGCGCTTGAAGTCGTCGATGTCGAGCATGACGAAATACCAGTCCGGCGACGGCTCCGCGCAGACCCGCTCCAGGTCCAGCATCAGGGCGCGCCTGTTGCTGATGTCGGTCAGGGCATCGGTTTCCGCCTGCAGGCGATAGCTTTCCTTGAGCTGCAAAGTGCTGCCGACGATGCGCACGAAGGTGGCACTGAGCAGCAGGCCGAGCACCATCCCGGCTGCCATCATCGCTCCCAGGAGCGGCAGTGCCTGGGGGCCGACGCTGTCGAGCTGGCCATGGAAGAGCACCACCCAGACCGCCCCGGCAGCGATGCCATAGTCGAGCACATGAGCGAACAGGATGGTCGAGCCCAGGGTGATGATGATGGCGATGGGGATCATCCAGGCGTACCCCGCCTCACCCATGCCAGCGATCTGGAAGCGGAAGGCCAGGGCCTCGAAGACCACGAAGACCAGGGCGAATAGCCGCCAGATCACGAAGCGCCGCGCCGTGCTCATCGCCAGGCAGGAGAGCACCATGCCACCCAGGGCCAGCCAACCCCAGATGGGCACGCCATCGGTGAGGAAGGGGTTGATCGCTACGCTGAGCAGCCAGCCGATGATGCCCGTACACTGCGCCAGGACGTTCGGCAATTGCAGCATCTGGCGAATGTGAGTCTGGTACGTCATCAAAGCACTCTGGCGCCAAATTTAGTGGCCAAATGACATCATACGCCTGATACCATTCCTTGCCTTTCGTCGGCCGATCTCCGGCACCTCGAGAGCCTAGGCATCCGCTTATCTGACCTCATCTTCCGAATGACTAAGACCACGTATCCATCGGCGCAGGCATGACGGACAGCGGGAAAATGCCGCCACCTGTCTACTCGACCTGCGAGGACGTCTCCGCCGCCCGCTAGGGTGGGGAAACGAATTCTCGGCTAGGCTTGGCAGTGACCCAGCGGTCGTTCATATTCATCACGATTTGCGCCATTCCTCCCTATCGGTATAGAACAAACCAGGCTCCAGCATGGAAATCGATGCGCTGTTCGATCATCTGCACATACTGCCCAGTATCCCCAAGGTGGCCCAGGAGCTCATCCAGCAGTTCGACGACCCCACCAGCAGCATCGAAGAGATAGCGCGCAACCTTGCCCTGGACCCGGTACTCTCAGCCAAGGTACTGCGCCTGGCCAACTCGGTCCGCTTCCGCGGGGTGCGTCCGGCGACCAGCATCGAAGGCGCTGCCATCCGCCTGGGCTTCGACGCCCTGCGCACCCTGGTGCTGGCCTCGGCGGTGACGGCCGCCTTCCGCTACCCCTCCAGCTTCGATCCACGCGACTTCTGGCAGCACAGCTTCGATGTCGCCAGCATCTGCCGCGTCATCGCCGGCCAGACCGGCGCCGAACGGGAAACTGCCTTCACCTGCGGCATGCTGCACAACATCGGCGAGTTGCTGATCCGGACCGCGGCGCCCGACATCGGCGCGCGCATCGATGCCGAGCAGCGCGCCCCGGCGAGCGTGACGCCCGAGCAGGCCGTCGGCTTCGGCTATCCCGAGGTGGGCGCCGAGCTGGCGCGGCGCTGGCAGTTGCCGCTGGTGATCCAGCAGGCCATCGCCTATCAGCAGCATCCACAGGACGCTCCCGACGAGACCGGCATGGCCCGGCTGGTGGCCCAGGCGCGGCTGGTGTGCTTCGTGCTGCGGCGCCATGGCGGTATCAACGAGCAGGCCAAGGTCGCGTTGATCAATCCCTTGCTCAACGACCTGGATCTGCCCAGGTTGTTGGATGAATTGCCCGAGATCATCGAGGCGGACAAGGCCTTCGGCACCCTCATCAACTGACCGGCCGTCCGCGGCGACGATCGCCGCCACCGCATGCATCACAAATCTGCCAGTCGGTCGTAGCGAATGTCGAACGGGTGTCGCAAGAATCGGTCAAAGCCATATAGCTAACAGGAGTGATTGCGATGGCCGAGCCGCTGAAGTTCACGGATGCGAACACCATCATCAAGGGCGCCTTCCAGCCGATGCTGTGCGCCATGACCGCCCAGGACCCTGCGACCTTCAATGTCGAGGTCTATGCACCCAATGGCACGGCCCTGCTGCAACGACGCATCGCGCGGGTCGACCTGCTGGACAACTCGTTGCTGGAAGCCTTCATCTGTGACAGTCGCGCCCGTATCGAGCGCGCCACCCACGAGCGACCTGATTGGCAGGTCCGCTACACCTGCTCGCTGGCCTGAGTCCTGTCGTTTGCTGCTTGAGAAGGCGCCTCGCGAGGCGCCTTTTTCATGCCTGTCAGTCGTTGAGCACTCGCTTCTGCTTCTCGCCCTGGGCCTTGGTGGCCGGCGTTCTGTCCACCTTCTTCTGGGTTGAGGGGGTGGCCGTGGAGGTGTCGTCGGCGCTGTCGCGATTGCTGGTATTGGAGCTGCCCGGTGCACCTATGCCGTTGCCGGTGACCCCGGCGTCGTTGCTGCTGCTGGCGGCCAGGCTCGGGCCGGCCACGAGCGCCAGCGCGGCGCCGCAGGCGAGGATCAGGGAAGTCTTGCGCATCTTGGTGTCCTCCTGCCGCGAAAAGGAGGGTGTCGCGGACTGCACCCTAGCTGATTAGGCCAATGGCCGGGCCAAGCGTTCCCACCTTCCTATAGACTAACGGCCATCCCGCCGCGCCTTGCCAGGTGCGGCCGTCGTGTTCAGGAGTTGCCGTGAAGCACCGTTATCTCATCGTCGACCGCACCGCGCTCGACACCCCTGCCCTGTTCGAGTATCTGGCCGAGGCGCCACAGCATCGCGTCATCGTCTCCGGAGGTACGGCCGAACAGCTGTTCGCGGCGGACCTCTGGCCGCGGCTGCGCGAACGTCTGGCCCCCCATGCCGAACGTTTCTTCTTCGCCGACTCCAGTGGCCCCTTGCTGCAGGCCGAACTGGAAGGCCGCAAGCCTGGCCTGCTGGATCGCGACCTGACCCTGGCGTTCAAGGACGCGGTGACCGCCGACGCCGAGGACGACCGGGTGCTCAACCGCATCCGCAGCGAACTGCTCGATACCGACCACGACTACCAGGCCAATCGCCGCATCTTCCTCAACAGCCTGCTGGGCCAGATGCGTCGCGCCCTGCCGGCTGGTACGGTGACCGCCGGCAACTGGCAGGACGCCGTTCGCCAGGCCATCGCCGCCGCCCAGCAGGGTCTCGCCAAGGGCTTCGCCCCGGGCCTGGCCGATGCGCCCTTCAAGGTTTTCCTCAAGGCCTATCCACTGGCCGCGCGCTACGTCGCCCAGCTCGCCGTGCTGCTGATCACCGCCGGTCGCCAGGACAACGACGTGCTCATCGACCGCTTCGTGGCCCAGGATCCGGCCCTGGTGGCCACCCTGTTCGATGGCCTGCTCACCGAAGACGACGAGCAGCGCCAGGCCTATACCGCCCTCAAGCGCACCCTGGATGCCCTGGGTACCGGTGGCCAGGCCCTGCACTAAGAACCTGTTCACGATCTGCTGCGCGTCGGCCAAACCGCGTTGAAAATGCCCTGGAGGGCCAGCCCCACCTGGACGGCCCCGTCGGACTGCTCATTTACCACCCGTAAACCCGAGCGCGGGTCCGATCCGCTGCCTCAGGCATTTTCGCGGGGCCGTCCAGGACTTATTTGTCTCTAGCTCGCGAGATCGTGAACAGGTTCTGAGCCGATCAAAGCTGCGCGAGCAGCGCCGGCAGGATCACCCCGGCCGCGCCCAGCAGTTGCCAGTCGCCGCTGAAATCGACCGCTGGCTGCGGATCGATGCGCACCACCGTGGCACCCCGCTGGCGCGCCACCACCGGCAGACTGGCCGCCGGCTGCACCAGGCCCGAGGTACCGACCACCAGGCAGAGGTCGCAGCGCTCGGCCAAGGCCCAGGCGGTGGTCAGGGCCTGCTCAGGCAGGGACTCGCCGAACCAGACCACTCCCGGGCGGGCCAGACCGCGGCAGGCAGGGCAGCGCGGCGGCGCCGCCAGCCGCCCCTCGACGTCTGGCGGTGGCAGTGCGTCCAGCGGCCTCGCGCACTCGAAACACCGTGCTGCGTGCAGGCTGCCGTGCAGATGGATGACCTCGCGACTACCGGCGCGCTCGTGCAGGTCGTCGACATTCTGGGTGACCAGGTGCAGCCGCCCGTGCCGCTCGGCCCAGTCCGCCAAGGCGCGATGAGCCGGATTGGGCTCGGCCCGCAGCACCTGCGCACGGCGCCACTCGTACCAGCTCCAGACCCGCGCTGGATCTTCGCGAAAGGCCTCCGCGGTGGCCAGTTGCGCCGGGTCGAAACGAGCCCAGAGACCGGTGAGCGCCTCGCGAAAGGTGGCGATACCGCTCTCCGCCGAGACACCGGCACCGGTCAGCACCAGCACTTCGCCGGCGCCTCTCAGGCGGTCGAGCAGGGCCGGCGGGGGCACCGGCAAGCCTTGCCGGCAATCCAGGGGATCAGGCATGACGAGCGCTACTCCTTGAAATCTGGCGAAAACAACTGGGCCTTGCAGACCGCGGAAAAGCTCGAAAGTGTGACGATACGCGACGGATGGTGAGTCCACTCATCGTTTTCCGCCGAACCGAGGTTCACCCCCGCCGCCACAGGCCGATAATCCGGGAGTCCGCGTCCGATGTCGCTCCTTCTCGAACGGTATGTGAATGAAGAAGTCCCTGTTTGCCAAATATCCACGCCGGCTCGTCGCTGGCGCGCTGTCCCTCGTCACCGTCGCCAGCCTGGCCGGTTGGCTGTGGCTCAAGCCCACCGAGTCGGCTCCGACCGCCACCGCCATGCTCGCCAGCGTGCAGCAGGCCCCTGACCACTGGACCCAGCAGCCACGCGATCTCTCCGTACTGCTGGCCGACCTGCGTGCCAAGGCCATCAGCGGCGCCGTGATCGGCAACCATACCCTCTATATCGACACCAGCCGCGGCGAGCACTACGCCGTGGCCGACAACGGCGGCCGCATCGCCAACCTGTTGCTGGCCGACTACGCCGCCCAGGGCGAGCCGCCGTTCCCGGTGGCCAGCTGGAACGAGGCCGGTCAGCGCCATGCGTGGCTGGATGCCCTGCTGATCAACCTGCCGGGCTACCTGCTCCTGCTGCTGCTCGCCGTGCCCCTGGCGCTGCGGTTCGCCAGTCCCTTCAAGCTGCACCGCAAGGGCACCGGCATCTCCTTCACCGACGTGGTCGGCGCTGCCGAGGCCAAGCGCGCGCTGGAAGACGTCACTACCTGCCTGCGCAATCCCAAGGCCTTCGCCGCCCTCGGCGCCCGCCCGCCCAAGGGCGTGCTGCTGACCGGCGAGCCCGGCACCGGCAAGACCCAGCTGGCCAAGGCCCTGGCCACCGAGTGCAACGCCCACTTCATCCAGGTGACCGGCAGTGACTTCTCCTCGATGTTCTTCGGCGTCGGCATCCAGAAGGTCAAGTCGCTGTTCCGCACCGCGCGCAAGAAGGCGCCCTGCATCATCTTCATCGACGAGATCGACGGCATCGGTCGCCGCGCCGAGCAGTCGCGCTCCAGCGACGCCGAGGCCAACCGCATCATCAACCAGTTCCTCACCGAACTGGACGGCTTCGACGGTACCAGCGGCGTGCTCGTCCTGGGCGCCACCAACTTCGCCGACTCCCTGGACCCGGCCCTGCGCCGCGAAGGCCGCTTCGACCGTACCATCGCCGTGCCGCTGCCGAGCCTGGAAGATCGGCGCGCGCTGTTCGAGCTCTATGCCGGCAAGCTGCCCTGCCAGGGCGAGCTGGACCTGGCGGCCCTGGCGCGCAACACCGTGGGCCTGACCCCGGCGGCCATCGCCTACATCAGCAACCATGCCGCCCTGCTCGCCGCTCGTGAGAGCGCCAGCGCCGTGACCATGACCCACTTCGTCGAGGCCATCGAGACCTGCCGCATCGGCGAGCAACCGGTCGGTGTCACCCCGCTGGGCGCCGCCGAGCGCACCCGTATCGCGGTGCACGAGGCCGGCCATGCCCTGGTCGCCGCCGTGCTCAACGTCGGCCGGGTGGAAAAGGTCACCCTGCTGCCCCGCGGCCAGGCCCTGGGCGTTACCCTGATCACTCCTACCGAAGACAAGCGCCTGCACCTGAAGTCGGAGCTCGAAGGCCGCATCCAGATGCTGCTGGCGGGCCGTTGCGCCGAGCAGCTGTACTTCAACGAGGTCTCCTCGGGCGCCGCCCAGGACCTGCAGGAGGCCTCCAAGCTGGCGCTGTCCATGGTCGCGTCCCTGGGCATGGGCCCGAGTGGCTCGCTGCTCAGCCTGCAGGCCTTGCGCGACGCCGGCATCGACTTCGACGCCGCGCCCAGCATCGCCGCCGCCGACCAGTTGCTGCACAGCCTGGATCATCGCTGCCTGGCGCTGATCACCGAGCTCAAGCCGGCGTTGGACGACATCACCGAGCAACTGCTGCGCGACGAGACCATTCCCGGCAGCGCCGTGGCCGAAGCCATTGCCCGCGCCAGCGGCCTGGAAGCCTGCGGCGCCCTCAACCGCGCCCTGGCCTTCGTGCCGGAGCGCGCGAGCGACAGCGAACCCAGCATCGCCGCTGCCTTCAAGGGCGAGTGATCGCCCGCCGAGCTAGTCCACCAGGAAAAAGCCCCGGTCTTCCGGGGCTTTTTCCTATCAGAGGATATTGGCGTAGTCCGCCTCGATCCGATCCAGGCTCAGGTGATTGAGGAAGTTGGAGAAGCACATCCAGGCCGCCAGGGCGTTGAGGTCCTGGAATTGCGCGGGCAGGTACTTGGGCGGCACCACTACGCCCTCGTCCACCAGCTGGCGCAGGATGCGCATGTCTTCCAGGGTAGTCTTGCCGCAGAACAGCAGCGGGATCTGCTCCAGCTTGCCCTTGCGCACCGCCAGCTGGATGTAGTTGTAGATGAGGATGAAGCCCTTCAGATAGGACAGGTCCTTGGTGAAGGGCAGCCCGGTGGGGGTCGAGCCGCGGAACACCCGGCTGGCGTTCTGGTAGCCCGCTTCCAGGTCGTAGCCCTGCTCCTGGAAGAAGCGGAAGACCTCGAGGAAGTCGGCGCCGTCCTCGGCCAGGTGGATGGCGCGGGTGCGGTTGGTCAGCTTGCGCAGCCGGGTCGGATAGGAAGCGAAGGCGATCACCTCCATGAGGATCGCCAGGCCTTCCTGGGTCACGGTGGACGACGGCGGCCCCTTGGCCAGGAAGGTGCAGATCGGCTGGTTCTGGCCGTTGAGGGTGGTACCGACGTGCACCAGCCCCTCGTGGACCTCCAGGGCGCGCACGTCCCGCTCGTTGAACAAGGCATCGGCGCGCACCTTGATGTAGTCGGCACCGGCCGCGGCGTCGGCGACGATGCCATCGGACTCGAACACCCGGATGGTGCCCTCGTTCTCGCCGAACACCTGGTTCAGCCGCGCCTGCAGGATGGGCACCGCGTCCTTGGCGGTCAGGGTCTTGGGCTCGTCTTCCAGGGCGCCGCGATGGGCGATGTTGTCCAGGTAGCTGGACATCATCATGCCCAGGTCGGCCAGGGTCGGATCGCCTGCATGGAAGGCGTCCGAGGCCGCGCCATAGAGCTCCTGGGAGATCAGCCCGAAGTCCGGGGTGCCGCGCGCCTGCAGCATGCGGATCACCATGCGGTACTCGCGGCACATGCGCCTCATGATCTGGCCGACCGGGTTGAACTGGCCGAGCTGGCGGGTGATCTCGCGCTCGATGCTCTGGAATTCCCCCTTGAGCGCATCGCCGTCGAAGCTCAGCGGCCGGCCCTCGTAGAAGGCGCGATCCACCGCCGGCAGCCGCTTGCCCTTGCCCTCCAGGAAGCCCTGGCGTACCCCGTCGTCCCACTTCACCGCATCGAGGATACGGATCGGCGCCTGGGCCGCGACGATACGGTCGGACAGCTGGCGGATGGTCTGGTGATAGGGATCGAGAAAGGGCTGGCGGGCATTCATGACGGGAACCGGTCGACGAACGGGAGTACAAGGATGGCCGCTGCGTCGGCGTTTGCCTAGGCTCGGGCGGTGAATCATCGCTCAAGCCGGCACGCGCGGCCTAGCCGAAGGCTTCCGGGCGCTGGTCCAGCACCAGCATGTGCCCCGGATAGTGGGAGATGCAGTAGGGACTCTGCAGTTGGGGCAGCACCTGCTGTGGCGTCACCCCGCAGGCCCAGAACACCGGCACGTCATCCTCGCCCAGGGGCGGCACCACGCCGAAGTCCGGTGCCTGCAGGTCGGCGATGCCCAACGCCGCGGGATCACCGATGTGGACCGGCGCGCCATGGCCGCTGGGGTAGCGGGCGGTGACCAGCACCGCCTGGCTCACCCGGGCGCGGGGTACCGGGCGCATGCTCACGACCAGGGTACCGGCCAACGGCCCTGCCGGCACATTGGGCAGGGTGGTGGTATAGACCGGCGGCGCTGCGGTACTCACCGGAATGCCAGCGCGGCGCAAGGGCGCGTCGAAGGTATGGCTGCAGCCCAGCAGGATGGCGACGGCATCGTCACGCCAGTAGGCTTCGACGTCCGTGGGTTCCGCGACCAGTTGGCCCTGCTGCCAGACGCGATAGCGCGGCAGCATGGTGCGGATGTCGATGGCCGCCCCCGGCAGGGGCACCCGGGGATCGCCTGCGTCGCCCACCGCCAGGATCGGGCAGGCCCTGGGATTGCGCAGGCAGAACAGCAGCAGCGCATAGGCCTGGGCCTGCGGCACTATCACCAGGTTGGCCTGCTGATAGTCGTCGAGCACCCCGGCGGTCGGCGTGGTCCATTCACCCCTGGCGATCCGGGAACGCAATTCGCCCGGCATCATTGCAGCGCTTCCTTGGCAGTTTCCCGTACCAGGCGCAAGGTCAGCAGGGCGATGACCGAGGCCGTCACCAGCAGGAAGCCCGGCATCAGCAGGTTGCCGGTCTGCGCCATCAGCCAGGTGGCCAGATAGGGGGTGAGGCCACCGCCGAGGATAGCGCCGAGGTTGATGGCGATGGCCATGCCGGTGTAGCGCACCCGCGTGGGGAATTGCTCGGCATAGGTGGGATAGCCCACCGACTGCACGATGGGCATGGGCAACGCCGCCACCAGCACCGCCACGGCGGCCAGCCAGATATTGCCCTGGGCCATGAGCAGCATCATCGGGATCACCAGCACCACATAGGCGGTGAAACCTAGGGTCAGCACCCGGCGCCGGCCCAGGCGATCCGACAACCCGCCCCAGAACGGCATCATCAGCGCCGCGCAGAGGCTCACGCCCGCCATGATCCAGTACACCTGGGCCTTGGGGTAGCCGAGGTGGGTGGTCAGGTAGAGATTCATGAAGATGAGTCCCACCCAATAGCCGGCGTTCTGCCCCAGGGCCAGCAGCATGACCTTGAGCACCGCCGGACGCTGCTCGGCGAGCACCTCCCGGACCGGCGCCTTGGGCGGCTGGGCCTGGGCCAGGAAGCGCTGGAATGCCGGGGTTTCCTCGACGTTGTGCCGCAGCAGCGCGGATAGCGCCACCAGTGGCAGTGCCAGCAGGAACGGTAGGCGCCAGCCCCAGGCCTGCATCTCCTCGACGCCCAGCACGCTGGTGGTGAGGCCACAGACGATGGCGGCCAGGGCCCCGCCCAGGGCGACACCGACCGGGGTGAAGGCGCCGAAGAAGCCCCGACGGCCCTGGGGCGCCGACTCGGCGACGAAGGCCGCGGCGCCGATCACCTCGCCGCCGGCGAAGAAGCCCTGCACCAGGCGCAGCACGACCAGTAGCACGGGCGCCAGCAAGCCGGCCTGGGCGGTAGTGGGCAAAAAGCCGATACCGGCGGTCGCCAGCCCCATGCCGATCACCGTGGCCAACAGCACCGCGCGCCGGCCGTGTCGATCGCCGAGACGCCCGAGCAGCACCCCACCCAGGGGACGGATCAGGAAGGCGCTGCCGAACACCGCCAACACGGCCAGCAGAGCGGCGGTGGGATCGTCGCCGGGAAAGAACAGCGGCCCGAGGAAGGCGGCCATGAAGCCATAGACGCCGAACTCGTAGTATTCGATGGCGGTACCGGTGGCGGCGGCGGTCGCCGCACGGCGCGCCAGGCGTTCGTCGTCGGCCAGGGAGGCGTGAACGGCGAGCGGAGCGGGAGAGAGCACGCGAGACATGGACGTATCCTTCTGTAATGGGAACGTTGCTCGGCAGGAGTGGGGCAAGCGAAAACGGTCGGCGTCTACTGCACCGATCCGCGGGGGTCAGGCGATACGGGAGTTGCGCGGGCCGCCCGGCGACACCGACCCGGTACCGAAGGCGGCGGCGGCGGACGGACACTCGCGAGGAGCCATCAGGTCCGGGCCGCCGTCACGGCCGTCGCAGAGGGAGATCACGATCAGCCGAGCCGGTCGGGAGGTGGCGAGAGCACCCGGGCGACAGCTGAGGACGGCGGACGGTGCGACGCTGGACTCGATCACCAGCCGCCGCTCGCTCGCAGGAAGTTGGATGCCAGCAAGGCTCGCGGTTTCCAAGGGGATCACCAGCGGGCAGACACATCACGGAAGGGGCGCCGGAACTCTCTGGGCTCCGGTCGCGGCGAAAGGCGGGCGGCCCCGGGGCCGCTCAGCGCTACTTGGCGAACAGCTGGCTCATGTCCTTGAAGGCCTTGAACTCCAGGGCGTTGCCGCAGGGGTCGAAGAGGAACATGGTGGCCTGTTCGCCCACCTGGCCCTTGAAACGGATGTAGGGCTCGATGACGAACTTCGTCTCGCGCGCCTTTAGCCGGTCGGCCAGGGCTTCCCACTCGTCCCAGCCGAGGATGATGCCGAAATGCGGCACCGGCACGTTGTGGCCGTCCACGGCGTTGGTGTGGGCCTCTTCCTGGGACGCGGTCTTGGGGTGCTCGTGGATCACCAGCTGATGACCGTAGAAATCGAAATCGACCCAGTGGTCGCTGGAGCGACCCTCGGCGAGGCCGAAGACATCGCCGTAGAAGTGCCGGGTGGCAGCCAGGTCGTAAACGGGAATGGCGAGGTGGAAGGGCGACAGGGCCATGGTGCGAAATCCTGGTGGGGAGGGATGTGGTCATTCTCACCCCAGGTTTTCTTGCGCAGAAAGCGTATTTTCTTCATTTCGAGCGACGAAAATTTTGTCGCTCGAATGTCCGCCCGCTACAGTCACCTGCCCAGTCCCCTGTGGATGCCCACCATGCTTCGCGAACTCAAGACCTTTCTCGCCGTCGCCCGCCATGGCAGCTTCGCTGCGGCCGGGGTGCACGTGGGCCTCACGCCCTCGGCGGTGAGCGCCCAGATCCGCGTACTGGAGCAGAGCCTGGGCGTGAGCCTGTTCGATCGCAACGGGCGCAGCTCGCTGCTCAACGCCGCCGGCCGCCGTGCCCTGCCGCTGGCCGAGGAGATCCTCGCCACCTACGCCCGTATGGCCGGGGTTGGCGCGGGCGAGGAAATCCAGGGCGAGTTGCGCATCGGCGCCATCGCCAGCGTCCAGACCGGCCTGCTGCCCGGTACCCTGGTGCGGCTGCGCCAGCGGGCGCCACGCCTGGAGCCGCGCCTGGTCCCCGGGGTGTCGCTCAGCCTGCTCAGCCAGGTGGACGCCGGCGAGCTGGACCTGGCCGTCCTGATCCGTCCGCCCTTCGAGCTGCCCAAGGAACTGCACGCCACCGCCCTGCTGCAGGAGCCCTTCGTGCTCATCGCCCCGCCGGACCTGCCGGGCGATGATCCACGGCTGCTGCTGGAAACCCAGCCCTTCATCCGCTACGACCGCCACTCCTTCGGCGGCCGCCGGGTCAGCGCCTTCCTCCGTGAGCAACGCCTGGCGGTGCGTCAGGTGCTCGAACTGGACGAACTCGACGCCATCGTCAAGATGGTGGAGCGTGGCCTGGGCGTGGCCCTGGTGCCCTGCGCCGGTCTCTGGCTGGAGCATCCGCGGGTGCGTCGGCTGTCGCTCGGCGCCCTCACCTTCCACCGCGAGTTGCAGGTCATCACCCGCCATGCCGGACGCGACCTGCCGCCGGTAGCGCTGTTCCGCCGCTGCCTGACCGAAGCCGTGTCAGAGACTGTTCAAAGTCTCGCGAGCTAGAGACAAACAAGGCGAAAAATGGCTGAGGAAGCGGAGTTTACGAATGGTAAATGAGCATTCCGAAGCCATTTTCAACGCCGTTTGGACGACGCGCAGCAGATTTTGAACAGGCTCTTAGAACACCTGTACCAGCAGCCAATAGAGTGACGCGGACAGCGCCATGGCCACCGGCAGGGTGAGCACCCACGCCAGCAGCAGGTTGCGCACCGTCCCCCACTGCAGTCCGGAGCCGTTGGCGGCCATGGTTCCGGCCACCCCGGACGACAGCACATGGGTGGTGGAGACCGGCAGGCCGAAGGCATCCGCCGCCCCGATGGTGCCCATGGCCACCAGTTCGGCCGAGGCGCCCTGGGCATAGGTCAGGTGGGTCTTGCCGATCCGCTCGCCGACGGTGACGACGATCCGCCGCCAGCCGACCAGGGTACCGAGGCCCAGGGCGATGGCCACCGCCACCTTCACCCACAGCGGGATGAAGCGGGTCGCCTGGTCGATCTGCCGCTTGAACTCCTTGAGGTCCTCCTGCGCCTTGGGCGCCAGGCCGGGCAGGTGCTCCTTCTCCAGCAGGCGGATGGATTCCGAGGCCAGGTACATGGCATTGCGCACGTTGGGCATGCTCTGCGCCGGCACGTTGTTGAGGGCGCCATACTGGCGCACCTCGCGGGCGATGTCGTCGGTGATGGCCGCCAGCGCCGGCAAGACCGCGGGATTGCTCTGCCGCTTGCGCACGAACTCCAGCAGCACCCCATGGGGATCGGCCGGAGCGGCCTGGGGCGCCGCCTGGCGCAGGCCGCTGGCGGTGACTTCGGCCACGGCGGCGAACGCCGGGGTGGCGGTCGCCGGTACCGCGCGATTGAGGGCATAGGCGGTCGGCAGGGCGCCGACCAGGATCAGCATGATCAGCCCCATGCCCTTTTGCCCATCGTTGGAGCCGTGGGCGAAGGACACCCCGGTACAGGTGAGGATCAGCAGGCCGCGAATCCACGGCGGCGGCGGCTCGGCGCTCTTGGGCTCCTGATAGAGCGTCCGGTCGCGCACGATCCGCTTGAGCAGCAGCAGGAGTAACGCCGCGCAGACGAAGCCGATCAGCGGCGAGAACAGCAACGCGTAGCCGACCTTGGCCACCTGCCCCCAGTCCACGCCGCTGCTGCCATCCAGCCCGCCCAGCCAGGCGTGCATCAGGCCGACGCCGATGATGGAGCCGATCAGCGTGTGGGATGACGACGCCGGCAGCCCCAGCCACCAGGTGCCGAGGTTCCACAGGATGGCGGCGATCAACAGGGCGAAGATCATGGCGAAACCCTTGCCCGCCCCCATCTCCACCACCAGGTCCACCGGCAGCAGGGCGATGACGCTGAAGGCGACCGCGCCACTGGAGAACAGTACGCCGAGGAAGTTGCAGAAGCCGGACCAGAGCACCGCCGCATTGGGCGGCAGCGAATGGGTGTAGATCACCGTGGCCACGGCGTTGGCCGTGTCGTGGAAGCCGTTGACGAATTCGAAGCCCAGGGCGATCACCAGCGCCAGCGCCAGGCCGGCGAAGGGCAGCCAGGTGGTGGGCGGGGACTGGGCATCGCTGACGTCGTTGTGGATACCCCCGAGCGTCACCGCCAGGCCAGTCAGCAGCAGCACGATGAACAGCACGACCCGCAGCGGACCGGGCTTGCGCGAACTGTGCAGGGGATGGGACAGCGGTGACAGGGAGGCGGATGGACTGGACGAAGGCATTGGGCAAACTCCGACACGGGATCTGGCTACCCTGCGCCGGCTGCATGACGGTTTTACGTCAGCTAAATGACCAAACGACGGATGACCGTCTCGTCGCCTTTTCCCCACCCGGCCACTACCTGCTAGGCTGGGGCTTTGCTCGAGAATCCTGCCGATGATTCCCCGCTGGCCGCTTCGTGCGCTCCTGCTGCTCCTGCCCCTGACCGCCGTCGCCGAGCCACGCAGCTGTGCCCAGGAGCTGGGGCGGCAGCCGGCCCAAGCCCTGGCCGATACCTGCCGTTCGCTCTCCCCCGCTACTCATCCGCCCTGCAACGCCGCCAATAGCTGCGCCCTGATCCAGGACGAGATCGCCCGCAGCTGCGCCCTGTTCGGCGATGGCGAAGCGGCCAAGCAGGCCGGTTGCGGTCCGCTGCCCAGCAGCGCCGAGGCCGCGGCTGCAGTGGTCCAGCGTTATTACCGAGCGCTGGACGCGCAGGACTACGGGACCGCTTGGCAACAGTGGGGCGACGACGGTCGACCCGGCCATTCCTACGACAAATTTCGCCAGGGCTACGCCAAGACCCGTAGCGTGCGGGTGACGCTCGGCTCGCTGGGCGCGGTGGAGGGCGCGGCGGGCTCAAGCTATGTCAGCATCCCGGTGACGGTGGATGCACGCCTCGCCGATGGTACCCGCCAGATCTTCACCGGCAGCTATCGGTTGCGCCGGGTCAACGACGTCGACGGCGCCTCGGTCGAGCAACGCCGTTGGCATCTGGACAACGCGAAACTGCAGCAGCAGCGCTAGCCAGGCCCGATCTGCCGCAGCTGCGACAAGCGACTGCGGGTGCGCGACATGTCGGCGATGTCGCTGTCGGCCAGGGTCTCGTCGAGGGGCGCGGCGCTGATCAGGAACAGCGTCAGTCGGCGGTCGTAGAGCACGTCCACCAGATTGATGAAGCGTTGCCGGGCGGCGGAGCTCGCCTCGCGCAACGGCGGTACGGCATCGAGCAGCCAGTGTTGCCAGGTCTCGCTCAGGGCCAGGTAGTCGAGCACCGCGGTGGGGCCTTCGCAAAGTTCGGCGAAGGTGAAGTGCAGCAGGCCGTCGGCGGCACTCGCGGCGGTCAGCTGGCGATGCCCGACGGGCACCTGAACATGCCCCTCGCCCAGGGCCGGCAACTCCAGCCGGTCGCGCTGCACGGCATTCCCCGGCCAGAGATAGGCACCGGCGCCAAAGGGATCGGGCTCGGCAGGGCTGGCACTGCGATAGTCCTGGGGACCCGCCACCGAGAGGATGTCCATGCGCGCCTCGATCAGCCGGATCGCAGGCAGGAAGCGCTCGTGGTACAGCGGATTGGGCAGCAGCCCCTCGGGCGGGTAGTTGGAGGTGGTGATCAGCACCACGCCGCGGCTGAACAGCGCCTTGAACAGCCGGGTGATGAGCATGGCATCGCCGATGTCGTGCACATGGAACTCGTCGAAGCAGAGCAGCCGGCAGTCTTCCAGCAGTTCGTCGAGGCTGGCCGCCAGGGCATCGATGCCGGGTGGCTGGCGGAACATCCGCTCATGCAACTCACGAAAGAAGGCGTGGAAGTGCACCCGGCGCTTCTCGGCAAAGGGCAAGGCGGCGAAGAAGCCGTCCAGCAGGAAGCTCTTGCCGCGCCCTACCGGTCCCCACAGATAGAGGCTACGCGGCGCCCGGCGGCGGAACAGCCGGGGCCGCAAGAGCTCATCGGCGAGCTGGGCGAAACGGTCGATGGCAGCCTGTTGCGCGGTATCGAGGGTATAGCCACGCTGCTGGGCGAGCCGAGCGAAGTGCGCCAGCACCAGCTGGGCGGGCGAAGGAGACGTCATGCAGGCGTCCAGCCAAGAAAGATAGGGCGCTGATGAAGCTACAGCCGTCGCTGCCGGTCAAGACCGGCAGCGACGCAGAGGCGTACTCAGGCTGCCGCAATGAACAGGCACAGGCAGCAGAAGAAGCCAAAGGCCCATACCAGCGAGCGACGGGTCGCGTGGTCGCGGATATACAGCCAGGTATAGGCGATGCGGCTGAGCAGGAAGAGAAAGGCCCAGAAGTTGATGGTGCCCTGCGCGGCACCGCCGGTAGCCTGAGCGACGATCACCGCCGCGGCGAACAGTGGATTGATCTCGAAGGCGTTCTGCTGGGCGGCGTTGGCCCGGGCCCGGGCGCCTTCCAGCTTGCCGAGGAAGCCGCGCGGATCACGGTTGTCGTCGGGCGTGAAGCCGCTGCCCTTGAGCTTGGCGTAGTAGGCCGCCCCATAGGGCACGAGATAGACGAGGAAGATGCACCAGTAGGCGAAAGTCATGTCGGCGTCCCTGGGGATTGGGGGTTCGCTTATCTGACCTGCCTGCTCTGGAAAATCTCCCGCCTCAGTTCACTGCGCGTGGCTGGGTCCAGCGCGCCAGCAGGGCGCTCGACACGGCACAGAGGGCCAGCACCGCGCACATGGGCACCACGGTGCCATTGTGCAGGGCGCCCACGCTGCTGGAGGCCAGGGCCGCCAGGATGAATTGCAGGCTGCCCATCAGCGCCGAGGCGCTGCCGGCATTGGCGCCCTGCCCGGCCAGGGCGCAGGCCGAGGCATTGGGCACGATGCCACCGAGCAGCGCGATGGCGCAGAACAGCGGGATCATGAGCACCGGCAGCGCCTTGGGCTGGAAGGCCCCGACCAGCAGCAGGACCAACCCTGCCGCGGCATAGGCCAGCACCGCGCGCCTGAGCCAGAAGGCCGGTCCCTGGCGGACCACCAGGCGGGCGTTGAGCTGGCCGAGCAGGATGAAACCGGCGGCATTGAGGCCGAACACCCAGCCATAGTGCTCGGGCGCAACGCCATAGAGCTCGATCAGCACGAAGGGCGAGCCGGAGATGTAGGCGAACATGCCGGCCATGGCGATGCCACCGGTGAGGGTATGACCGATGAAGGTGCGATCACGCAGCAGCCGCATATAGTTGCGCAAGGCACCGCTCAAGGGTGCCCGCGGATGCTGGGCCGGCAGCGACTCCGGTAGCCAGAGCGCCACGGCGGTGCCGCAGGCCGCGGCGAACAGCGCCAAGCTGACGAAGATCGCCTGCCAGCCAAAGGTGGTCAGCAGCAGACTGCCGGCGAAGGGCGCCAGGATCGGCGCGATCCCGGTCACCAGCATGATCTGCGAGAAGGCCCGGGCGGCGGCGATGGGCTCACAGAGATCGCGCACCACGGCACGCGCTATCACCATGCCTGCGCAGCCACCCAGGGCCTGGACGAAGCGCGCGGCGATCAGCCAGGGCAGGCTCGGCGCCAGGGCACAGCCCAGGGATGCCAGGCAGAACAGGGCGATGCCGATCAGCAAGGGCAGCCGCCGGCCAAATCTATCGGCCAGCGGACCGTAGAACAGTTGACCACTGGCCAGGCCGGCGAAATACACCGCCAGGCTCAGTTGCACGTGTTCGATGTCGGTGGCGAAGGCCCGGGCCAGCGAGGGGAAGCTGGGCAGGTACATGTCGATGGCGAAGGGAGCGAAGGCCGAGAGGGCCCCGAGAATCAACAGCAAGCGAAAAGTCATGGAAGCCAATCCGATGGAAGCGGAAGTGTCGCGCAGTTACATACGATCTTGTTTGTAAAAGCGGTGAGGCGCGCTAGACTGCGTGGCAGACCCACTGCCAGCCAGACCACCCATGCGCCGCACGAAAGAAGAAGCCGAACAGACCCGCCAAGCCATTCTCGATGCCGCGGAAGCCCTGTTCCTGACCAATGGCGTGGCGCGTACCAGCTTGGAAATGATCGCCCGCGAATGCGGGGTCACCCGGGGCGCAGTGTACTGGCATTTTCAGAACAAGGCCCACCTGTTCCATGAAATGCTTAGCCAGATAAGGATTCCGGCTGACGAACTGTCGGAGCGACTGCGCATCGACGGCGAGGAAGACAGCCTGCAGCGGCTCTACAAGCTCTGCATCGAAGGCATGGAGAAATTCACCCAGCCCGGCCGTGAACAACGGGTCATGACCATCCTGCTGCACCGCTGCGAATTCACCGAGGAGCTGCGCGAGGCCGAGGAACGCGATTTGCAGTTCCTGCGCCAGTTCATCCGCATCACCGACGCCCTCTTCACCGCCCAGATCGCCCGCCTGCAGCCGGGGGTGACGCCGCAGTTGGCCAGCCGACTGCTGCACAGCCTGTTCCTCGGCACCCTCTCCGACGTCTTGCGCGATGACGAAACCTTCGCGCCGCTGCTGGCCGCCGACCAGGTCTTCACCACCTTCTTCCGCGCCATCGTGCGCGACTGGTCGCACACCGGCTGAGCGCGGTCAGCCGCTGACGGTGTAACCCGCCTGCTCGATGGCCGCGCGGAAGGGCGCGTCCACCTCGGCGCTGTCGATGCGCACCTCGCCCGCCTGTAGGTCCACCTCGATCCGGGCGCGAGAGTCGACCTTGAGGACCGCCGACTCGATGGCGCTCACGCAGTGGGCGCAACTCATTCCGAACACCTTGATGACGTGCATGGCCTGCTCCTGTCAGAAGAACCCCTTTCTCTCCTGACGCCAACGCCAGGAGTGGGTTCCAGTGTTGACCTTGACCTCGGGTCAAGGTCAACACTGGTGACAGGAGGTACACCATGCACGAATTCGAACTCTCCATCGGCGGCATGACCTGCGCGGCCTGCGCCGGACGCGTCGAGCGCGCCCTGCAGAAGGTGCCGGCGGTCAGCGCGGCGGGCGTCAACCTGGCCAGCGAAAAGGCCCGGGTCAGCGCGCCGCTCGACGCCGCCCCGGCCCTGGCCGCTGCGATCACTGCCGCTGGCTACCGGGTAGCCGAGGTCGAGCATGACCTGGCACTGGCCGGCATGAGCTGCGCCAACTGCGCCGGGCGCATCGAGAAGGCCCTGCGTGCGGTGCCCGGCGTGCTGGCGGCCGAGGTCAATCTCGCCAGCGAGCGCGCGCGGGTGAAGACCCTGGCCGCGGTCGAGGCCCAGACCCTGATCGCCGCGGTGGAAGCCGCGGGCTACGGCGCCCAGGATCGCCGCGCGGAACCAGAGCACTCCGCCCAGGCGCGCCAAGGGCTGCCCTGGGAACAGCTGGAGCTGGCCCTGGCACTGCTGCTGGCTGCGCCACTGATCCTGCCCATGCTGTTGGCGCCCTTCGGTTGGCACCTGATGCCACCCGCCTGGCTGCAATGCCTGCTGGCCACGCCGGTGCAGTTCCTGGTCGGCGCCCGCTTCTATCGCGGCGCCTGGCACGCCTTGCGCGCCCGCAGCGGCAACATGGACGTACTGGTCGCCCTGGGCACCAGCGCCGCCTATGGCCTGAGCCTCTACCTCTGGCTGGTCAAGGATAGCCCGCACCTCTATTTCGAGACGGCTGCCATGGTCATCGCCCTGGTGCGCCTGGGCAAGTACCTTGAGACCCGCGCCAAACGCCGCACCGGCGCCGCGCTGCGGGCCCTGGAAGCCCTGCGCCCCGAGCGAGCCCGTCGCCTGGGCGCCACTGGCCAGGAGGAAGAGGTCGCCCTCACCCAGCTGCGCCTGGGCGATCGCCTGCAGATCCGTCCGGGCGAGCGCATCCCGGCCGATGGCCGCATCCAGCAGGGCGAAAGCCACGTGGACGAAGCCCTGCTCACCGGCGAGAGCCGTCCGGTTGCCAAGGGCCCCAGTGACGACGTGGTGGGCGGCGCCATCAATGGCGAAGGCAACCTGCAGATCGAGGTCACTGCCCTGGGCGGCGAGACGGTACTGGCCGGCATCATCCGCCTGGTGGAAGACGCCCAGGCCACCAAGGCGCCCATCCAGCAATTGGTGGATCGCATCAGCCGGGTCTTCGTCCCGGTGGTGGTCGGCCTGGCCCTGCTCACCCTGGTCGGCTGGCTGCTGACCGGCCACGCCCTGGAGCCCGCCCTGCTCGCCGCCGTCGCCGTACTGGTCATCGCCTGTCCCTGTGCCCTGGGCCTGGCCACGCCGGCCGCCCTGATGGCCGGCACTGGCGTGGCGGCGCGCCATGGCATCCTGATCAAGGACGCCGAGACCCTGGAACGCGCCCAGGGCGTCACCACCGTGATCTTCGACAAGACCGGCACCCTGACGGCCGGCCAGCTGCGCCTGCGCCAGCTGGCCTCGGCGCCAGGGATCGATGAGCATGAGCTGCTGAGCCTGGCCGGCAGCCTGCAAAGGGGCAGCGAGCATCCGCTGGCCGCCGCGGTGCTGACGGCCTGTCGCGAACGCGACCTGGATACCCCGCCGGCCCAGGACGTCCGCGCCCTCCCCGGCCGTGGCCTCCAGGGTAGCTGGCAGCACCGCGCGCTGCTGCTGGGCAATGCCCGGCTGCTGGCCGAACAATGCCTGGACGCCGGTCCCCTGGCCGAGACCGCCCGGGCCTGGGAAGACCAGGGGCTGACCCTCTCCTGGCTGCTGGAAACCGGCGCCCAGCCGCGGGTACTGGGTCTGCTGGCCTTTGGTGACGAGATCCGCCCAGGCGCGGCCGCGGCCATCACCCAGCTGCGCCGGGACGGCATCACCAGCTGGCTGCTGACCGGCGACAACCGCGGCAGCGCCCGCCAGGTGGCCGCGGCGCTGGGCATCGCACACTGGGAGGCCGAGGTGCTGCCCGCCGACAAGGCCGCGGTGGTCGCCCGTCTGCAAGCGGCCGAGGGCGGCGTGGCGATGGTCGGCGACGGCCTCAACGACGCCCCGGCGCTGGCCGCCGCCGAACTGGGCATTGCCATGGGCTCGGGTACCGCCGCCGCTCGTCATGCCGCCGGTATCACCCTCCTGCAGGAAGACCCGCGCCAGGTGGTGGCGGCGCTGGACATCGCCCGCCGCACCCAGCGCAAGATTCGCCAGAATCTGTTCTGGGCCTTCGTCTACAATGTCATCGGCCTGCCCCTGGCCGCCTTGGGCCTGCTCGATCCGGTCTATGCCGGCGCTGCCATGGCCTTTTCCAGCGTCAGCGTGCTGGCCAATGCCCTGCTGCTCGGCCGCTGGCGCCCGTCCGGAGATCACCCGTCATGAACATCGGCCAGGCCGCCAAGGCCAGTGGGCTCACCGCCAAGATGCTGCGCTACTACGAGCGGATCGGCCTGCTGGCGCCCGCCGGGCGTACCGACAGCGGCTATCGCCAGTACGGCGCCGAAGACCTGCGGGTGCTGGCTTTCGTCCGCCGCTCGCGGGAACTGGGCTTCAGCCTGGAGGAGATCCGCCAGTTGCTCAGCCTCTGGCAGGATCGCCAGCGCGCCAGTGCCGACGTCAAGGCGCTGGCCAAGCGACATATCGCCGAGCTGGATCTGAAGATCGCCGAACTGACCCGCCTGCGCAGCACCCTGGGCGAACTGGTCTCCTGCTGCCATGGCGATGCCCGACCCGACTGCCCCATCCTCGATACGCTGAGTGGCTGACGCAACCGCCGCCCGCCAGTGGGGTCCATCTACTAGTTCCGCTGCCGAGGCACGACCATGCATACCCTGCACCGCTACCAGATCCGCTATCGCCTCAATGGCGAGCCGCTTACCCACGAGCTGGAAAGCTTCGAGCCGGTCACCGAGGAAGAAGCCGTGCTGCAACTGCTGATCAAGCACGTCGAGGAGCCCCAGGTGGTGGTCGACGCGCCCTGGGAGCGCCATGCCCAACCCAGCATCGCGCGCCGCGCCCAGGAAGCCGGGCTGAGCGACATCGAGGTGAGCCAGCGGGACTGACGGCCGGCCCGGGCAGGTGGCTTTGCGCTATAATTCCGCGCTTTTGCCCCCTTCGTTGGAGAGCTTCATGACCCTGCCCCGCCTGCGCCTCAAAGCCAATGCCGACCGCCGTCTGCGCGCCGGGCACCTCTGGGTGTACAGCAACGAGGTGGACGTCGTCGCCACCCCGCTCACCGCCTTCGAACCGGGCGACCAGGCCATCCTGGAAACCACCAGCGGCAAGCCGCTGGGCCTGGTGGCGCTGTCGCCCAACAACCTGATCTGCGCCCGGCTGTTCTCCCGTGACACCGGCTACCTGCTGGACAAGTCGCTGCTGGTGCACCGCTTCAAGGTCGCCCTGAGCCTGCGCGAGCGGCTGTTCGGCAGCCACTGCTATCGCCTGGTCTACGGCGATTCGGATTTCCTGCCCGGCCTGGTGATAGATCGCTTCAACGATATCCTGGTGGTGCAGATTGCCTCCGCCACCATGGAGCGCCAGCGTGACGCCATCCTCGCCGCCCTGCTGCAGGTGTTCAAACCCCAGGGCGTGCTGTGGAAGAATGATGGCAGCGCCCGCACGGCCGAGGGTCTTACCAGCTACGTGGAAGTGGCCTACGGCGAGGTACCGGACTGGGTGGCGCTGGAAGAGAACGGCGTGCGCTTCGAGGCGCCGGTCCGCGAAGGCCAGAAGACTGGCTGGTTCTATGACCACCGCCTGAACCGTGCGCGCCTGGCGCCCTATGTCGAAGGCAAGCGGGTCCTTGACCTGTTCAGCTACATCGGCGGTTGGGGCGTACAGGCCGCGGCCTTTGGCGCCAGCGAGGTCATGTGCGTGGACGCCTCGGGCTTCGCCCTCGACGGCGTGGAGCGCAATGCCACCCTCAACGGCCTGGCGGAAAAGCTGGTGTGCGTCGAGGGCGATGTCTTCGAGGCGCTCAAGGAGCTCAAGGCCGGCGAAGAAAAATTCGACGTCATCGTCGCCGACCCGCCAGCCTTCATCAAGAAGCGCAAGGATCTGAAGAACGGCGAGGCCGCCTACCGTCGCCTCAACGAACAGGCCATGCGGCTGCTGAACAAGGACGGCATCCTGGTCAGCGCCTCCTGCTCCATGCACCTGCCCGAAGACGACTTGCAGAACATCCTGCTCGGCAGCGCCCGCCACCTGGATCGCAACCTGCAGATCCTCGAACGCGGCGCCCAGGGGCCTGATCATCCGGTGCACCCGGCGATTCCGGAAACCCGCTACATCAAGAGCCTCACCTGCCGTCTACTGCCCAGCTAAGGCGCCAGGCAAAGAAAAAGCCGATCGCGGCCGATGCGGCCGCTCCTAAAGTCAGAGCATCGCCGTAGGAGCAACGTCGTATCGCGGCCATGGGCCGCTCCTACGGTGACGCCCGTGCCTGTAGGAGCGGCCCATGGCCGCGATAGCAGGTTTAAAGCCAAATCCAAGCTTCATCCGTTAGCACATGGCCCCATTGATCCATCACTAAGCCCTTTTCACCCGCCAGCTAAGAAAAAACGCCGCGTTTCCTTGAAGAGAACACGGCGTTGTTTGGCTTTCAGCGCGGTATGGGGCGCTGGATAGCTACAGTCGAAGCGGAGTTAAGACATCATTTGACCTTTTTATTTTGTGCGCGTCAGAATATCAGCTCAAGGCACGAATCAATTCGTCTTTCTTCATTCGCGACCGCCCACGAACATTCTGTTCAGCAGCTTTCTTGACCAACTCATCGCGGGTCAGGTCGCTGAGCGAAGTACTGCCACTGCGTGAGCGGCGGGCCGAGGCGCGCCCCTTGTTGGGCGACTGGCCCTGCTTGGTCGCCACCGCCCGCCGCGCGGAGTCCTTGCGGTCGGCACGCTTGGCGGTGACGCTCTTGGCCTTGCCGGAACCTGCCTTCTCGCCACCGCCGGACTGCTTGTTCACCGTCGCCCAGGCACGCGCCTCGGCTTCATCCTTGGAGACGCCCTTCTTCTCGTAGCTCTCTTCGATGTGCTCGGCCTTGCGTTCCTGTTTGTCGCTGTACTTGGACTTGTCACCGCGTGGCATGGCAGCCTCCTGAATCAGTCTTCGGCCTTGACGGTCGCCACGTCAGCCGCCTTCACCCGGACATGGCGGCCCGCCACGTCGGTGAATTCGTAGAAGCCATCGGCCGTCTTGGTGTTGGGCTTGTCCTGGGTGATGTACTGGGTACCATCCTGCAGGGTCACCACCGTCTCGGTAGAGCAGGCAGCCAGGCCCATGATCGCCAGGGCCAGTAGACCACCCTTGATCACGCGGCTCATGGCGCTTCCGGGAAGACGCGATGGATGGACACGTCATGCAGCGCCACCAGCGCCTGACCGGACTCGATGTCGGCCAGTTGGAAGCGCTCGTCGTTGATCGCATCCAGGTGCCGACAGGCCAGTTCACGGACCACGTCGGTGATGGGCACGTCCAGACTGCTGATACGGTCGGTATAGCTTTCGCCCAGCAACTTGTAGTGGATTTCGTATTGGCTATCGGTGTCGTCACGCATGAGGGGTCTCCGCGAAAAGGCTGCCCGACTCGGGTTACTTCTATAGAGCCTGACCAACCAAAGCGGTTCTTTCCCAGCCCCACATGCCGCCGAACGGTCATCTGTCAAGTCCCTTCGCACCTGCTCTAACTCAGCGCCCTGCCCGCATCTGTTGCAACAGGGCACTGCATTGGGCGCCCTGTTCGTTGCTGGGTGCTACCAGCGCCAGCAACCCGGCCGCCGGGGCGGCGAAGGTGGCCAACAGCGCGGCCGCCGCGCCTCGCGCCGCCAGGGGCAGCGCCTTCACGCCGGGCGAGGGATTCTTCAGGGTGCCACGCACATAGAGCGGCGAGCGCAGCGAGAAGATGCGCAGGCCCTTGCTGTGGGGATCGACGGTGAGATCCAGCCGCTCCGTCGCCAGGTTGACGGTGCCGGTGATGTTGATCAGGGCGTTCTCGGTATCGAGTACGAATACCCGGGGCGCCACCAGGCCCTTCTTGAAGTCGAGATCGGCCACCGCGCAGTTGATCTCCACCTCGTCGTCACCGAACAGCCGATCGACCAGGTAGTTACCGACGTTGAGTCCGGCCAGCTCCATCAGGCTGCGACTGATGCGGCCGTCGTTCATCAACAGCTTCAGTTCGCCATCACTGGTGCCCAGCAGCGCCGCGACCGAATTGCCGGTACCGCTCAGGGTGGCATCGCCATTGAGTTCGCCCATGCTGCGCTTCATGGTTTCCACTGTGGGGAACAGCTGGTTCAGCTTGACCCGCCGTACGTGCAGGTCGACGCGGCCCTGCAAGGGCGTCCTGTTGCCTTCCAGCCGCACCGTGGTGTTGAGATCGCCCCCGGCCACCCCGAAGCGCAGCGGATCGAGCAGCAGCACCCCGTCGGTCAGGCGCACATGGGTATTGAGGTCGGTGATCGGCAGTTGCGCGTTCTGCACGATGCGTTTGCCGGTGAAGCGCACGTCGGCATCCATCGCCCGCCAGCGGTCGGTGCGGAATTCCGACACCGGCAGCACCTTGCCGGCCGGTTGCGTGCTGGACTCGCCCTTGGCCGCCTGCTGTTCCTTGGTATCCGCGCCGATCAGCGGGGCCAGGTCTTCGAACAGCAGCTGATCGGAACGCAGCGTCCCGCTGAGCTTGGGTCGCGGCTGGCCGCCGGTGAAGAGGACGTCACCGTGCAGATCGCTCTTGCCCACCCGGCCATTGAAATCCTCGTAGCTGAAACGGGCGCCGGCCGGATCGTTGAGTTTGATCGTGAGATGGCCGTCGGTGGCATAGGGCGCCGTCTCGGGCAGGGTGACGCCGGTGAGCGGATAGAGCTGCGCCAGGCTCTTGCCTTCCAGCACCAGGTGCAGGTCCAGGGCGCCCAGGCGACGCGGATCGGTCAGGGTGCCGAACAGCTGTACGCGGGTCTGCCCGGCCCGGGCATCGAGTTGGATGGGGAACGGGATATCGGCGTCCTGCAAGGCCAGCAGGCCACCGATCTGACCGCGCCCGCTCACCGGCACCTGCTTGTAGCTGCCCTCCACCGCCACGGCGAACTGGAAGGCCTGGGTCTGCTTGACGTGGGCGCGCTGGCGCGAGGTGCCCTGCTTGCCGACCAGGTCGGCATAGGCGATGGGGGCGTCCAGGGAGGTGATTCGGGCCCGTAGACGGGTCGCGCTCTGGGCATCGTCGAAGCTCACCTGGCCGGCGTCGAAACCGATGGTGCCGATGTCCACCGTCCAGGCCGAGGGCTCGGCATCGGGGGCTTTTTCGGCGGTCTCGAAGGTCCAGCTGTTGCGGCCATCGGCCAGGCGCTGGGCGTTGACCACCGGCCCGCTGAGGTCGATGCGCGGGATGTACACCTGTTTGGCCAGCAGCGCCAGCGGCGAGACCCGTAGCCGTACCTGGTCGAGGTGGACGAAGGTCTTGTCCTTGGCCCAGTCCGGGTTGCCGAGGTTCAGGTCCTCGGCGGCGATATGCGGCCAGGGAATCCAGGCATGCCAGCCGCCCTGGTCCGGCTCGCGCTGCCAGACCACGCCCAGGTTGCCCTCGATGGCAAAGGGCCGATGCAGCGCACTGGAGACCTGCTCGTTGATCCTGGGCTTGAGGCGGTTCCAGTCGAAGGTGGCCAGCACCACCAGCACCAGCACGAACAGCAGCAGGATGATTCCCAGCAGCCAGGCGAGGATCTTGCGTGGGCGCGTCATGGCCGCCTCCTTATCGTTCCGTTCCTCCTTGGGTCTGCTCAGCGCAGCGGGGTTCCCTACGCCTTGCGCTGTCGCAGCGCCAGCACTGCCACCGCGACCCCGATCAGGGTCAGCAGCAGCAGGCTGCCGCGCAGCCCCACCTGCCCGGCCACGGCGCCGATCAGCGGCGGGCCGAGCAGAAAACCGAGATAACCGGCGGTGGCGGTCATGGCGATACCGGCGGCCGGTGTCTCGGCCACCTGACCGGCCGCGCTGAAGGCTGCGGGCACCACGTTGGACAGGCCCAGGCCGACCAGGGCAAAGCCGAGGATCGCCGTCCAGGGCGCCGGTAGGATCACCGCCAGCGCCAGCCCAAGGGTTGCCAGCAGCGCACCGCCGAAGATCACCTGGGGACCACCGAAACGCGCGCGGATGCCATCACCGAACAGCCGGCCAACGAGCATGGTCAGCGAAAAGGCCGCATAGCCGAGCGTGGCGACCACCGGCGTCGCCCCACCCACCTGCCCCAGGTAGACGGCGCTCCAGTCGGTCATGGCACCCTCCAGCATCAGGCAGCCCAGGGCGATCAGCCCCAGCGCCAGCACCCGCCGATCCGGCAAGCGCAGCGCATGGCTGACCGGACTGCGGTCCCCCTCGTCCAATGCCAGGGCCGCGGGCAAGGCCAGTAGCAGCGCCACCCCGCCCGCAGCCAGCAGCACCACCAAGGCCGAAGCACCCAGGTGCAGCGCCCAGGCGCCGAGCCCGGCACCGACGAAGCCACCCAGGCTGAAAGCCGCGTGGAAGGACGACATCAACGGACGCTCCCAGCGGCTTTCCACGTCGCTGGCATGGGCATTCATGGACACGTCGATCAGGCCATTGCACGCCCCCAGCAGCAGGGCACAGGGCAGCAGCCAGCCAAGCGAGGGCGCGATGCCCGGCCAAGCCAGCACCAGGATGAAGGCGAGGATACTGTAGCGCGTGAGCCGCCCGGTGCCCCCCGAGCGCGGCACCAGCACCCCGGCGAAGGGCATGGTCAGCATGGCGCCCAACGCCACGGCCAGCAGCACCAGACTGAGTTGACCGTCCCCAAGCGCCAGATCGCGCTTGAGTTCGGGAATGGCGGCCGCCCAGCCACCGATCCCACAGCCATTGGCGAGAAAGACGGTGAAGGTGGCCCAGCGTTGACGACGAAGCACGGCAGTGGTCATGGCGATCCTGGAAGGGTGGCTCAGCGGGCGGCCTGGTGAACCTGCAGACCAGCGTCGCGATAGGGCTGCAGGCGCGTCGCCTCGAGTTCGGGCTCCACCACCAGGTGATTCACCCGCTGCAACTCCAGCACATGATAGAAGGCCACGCTGTCGAGCTTCTCGGCGGTCACCGCCACGGCTACCTGACTGCTCTGCTCGGCCACGGCGGCCTTGAATTCGGCCTCCTCCAGGTCGAAACCGGTCACGCCCGTCTCCACCGACAAGGCACAGGTGCCGAGGAAGGCCAGGTCCGCACGCACACCGCGCAGATCGCGCATGGCCCTGGCGCCCAGGCAGGCACCCGACTCCGGCGCGGCCAGGCCGCCGATCATCAACACGCGGATGCCCTGGCGCTGCAACAGCGCTGCCGCTATCGCCGGGGCATTGGTGGCTACCGTCAGCTCGCTATTCCCCGGCAGTGCCTGGGCGATGGCCAGATTGGTCGAGCCGGCATCCAGCAGCAGCAACTGGCCCGGCTCCACCAAGGCAGCGGCGGCCCGGCCCAGCGCCTGCTTGGCCCCCTCGTCCTGACCGATGCGGGTCGTCAGCGGCGCCGGTGGCGTCAACAGTGACAGTGCCCCTCCGTAGACTCGCCGGCACAGGCCCTGGCGGGCCAGCTCGCGTAGGTCACGACGCACGCTGTCTTCGGAAATGCCCCAGGTCGCGGCCAGCTCGGCAGACAGGACCCGACCCTGCTCACGGAGCAGGGCCAGGATCGCCGCTTGGCGTTCTTCGGGAAGGTGAATGGCTGCGCTCATGCTAATACTCCGAGAGGATCAGCAAATCATGCACAATCAAATATAAACGCGCAATATCATGCATTGCGCGAGGCATTGCTGCGCGCATCCAGCCAGCGACCGCCAAAGACATTGATCAGCAAACCCAGCATCACCGCCAGGCCACCCATTTCTTGCTGGGTGGTCATCTGCTCCCCCAGCAGCAAGGAGGCCGAGGTCAGGCCCACCACCGGCACCAGTAGCGAGAAGGGCGCCACCTGGCCCGCCGGATAGCGCGACAGCAGCCGACTCCAGATGCCATAGCCGAGCAGCGTCGCGATGAAGGCGAGGTAGACGATGGCGAAGAGCGAATAGCCGGACAGCGACGTCAGCGCCGTGGTCATTCGCTCCGGCCCTTCCAGCAGCCACGACAAGAGGAAGAACGGAATGGGCGGGATCAAGCTGCCCCAGACCACCAGGCCGAGCATGTCGACCTTGCCGATCTTCTTGGTGACGATGTTGCCGAGCCCCCACATGGCGGCCGCCGCCAGGGTCAGCAGGAAACCGGCCAGGGTCATGGTCACCCCATGCTCGGTGCCGATCAGCAGCAAGCCCAGGGCTGCCACCAGCAGCCCGACCAGGCTCGCCCGCCGCACCTTCTCACCGAGGAAGGTTGCCGCGAACGCCAGGGTAAAGAAGGCCTGGGCCTGCAATACCAGAGAGGCCAGGCCCGCCGGCATTCCCACGTACATCGCCGAGAACAGGAAGGCGAACTGCCCCAGCGAAATGGTCAGGCCGTAGGCCAGCAGCAGCCGCCAGGACACCTGGGGGCGGCGCACGAAGAGGATGGCCGGAAAGGCCGCCAGACAGAATCTCAGGGTGCCCAGCAGCATGGGCGGCACCCCTTGCAAACCAAGCTTGATGACGACGAAGTTCACCCCCCAGGCCAGGATGACGACCAATGCCAGCAACAGATCCCGGGGGGCCATGAACAACTCCTTGAACGTTTTCAGATAGATAGGCGGCTACCCTACTCCTTTGCGTCCCTTCGGCGGCGTCACAGTTGCCCACAAATTCGGCCAGTCACTCTGCACAAAAGAAAAACCGCAGCCTGGGCTGCGGTTCGTCGGAATCAGGCGCTGCGCTTGTCACGCAGGGGATCATGGCCCCAGTTCATCAGCGACTTGCGCCAGCGCGAGTCTTCGATGTCGCCATCAGGTCGCTGCTTGAGGTGGCGATGCACATAGCCGATGACCTTGCGCATGGCCTGGTAGTCGTCATCTTCCAGCTCGGCCTGGCGCTTGCCCTTGAGCTCGAGGATACGCTCGCCCATGGTATGGCCGACCGCCTTGCCATCGTTGGCGGCCTTCACCTTCTTGCCCCCCTTGGTCATGCCCACGCCTTTGCTGGTGTCACCGCTGAGCCATTTGCGCAGCTGACCTGGGGTCATGTTGACCACCTGCTTGAATTCGCTGCGAACCTCTTTCTTGTCGTCGTCGGAAGCCTTCTTGGTGCTCATTTTTCACCTGCCTTTTGCAACGCCTCGACCAGTTCATCTTTCTTCATACGGGACCGGCCCCGCACATCGCGGCGCACCGCACGCTTCATCAGCTCATCCTTGGTCAGGCCGGCCAAACCCGACTCACGCGCCGCTGCCGTCTTGCGTGCGACATCGGCGGGCTGCTTGGAATGCTGCTTGCCACGGCGTGTGTCCCTGCGCTTCTGGGTGGTGGTGCGCTGGTACTCCTCCTTGCTCAGGGAGTCGCGGGCCTTTTCCGGTAGATAGCGTTCGCCGGTCTCCTCGGACTTCTTGCCGGACCGGGTACCCCACTTTTCGTCGGTCCATTGCTGCAGGTGGTTGTCCTTGCCCTTGCCGCCCTGGTATTCACCACCGCGCTTCTGGTACTCCTGAGCTGCCAATTGCGCCTTGCGCGCCGACCACTGACCGGGCTTGCCACCCTTGTCGCCCTCGGTAATCTCTTGCTTCACCTTTTCCCAGAGTTCGGGATCGCTCTTCTTGGCCGTGGCACTCATGGCTACACCTCAAATGGGGGTCATTGCAGTCGCTGTCACTAGGATGACTGTCCAACCGAAACGGGGGTTCGCGCCAGGCGACGAACGCCCCTGTGCCAGGCGCCTCGGTGCCTTCAACCTCGCTCCTCTCCGGAAACGCCATGTCGCTCGCCACCCTGCTCCGCCGCCGCTGGATTCCCCTGCTCTTCGTCGCCCTGCTGGTGGGCGTCGGCGTGCCCTATGGCTGCTCGGAACTGGCCTATCGCGAGCGTCAATGGGTATTCAGCATCGAACCAGGCAACGCCAGTTGGTTCTCCGGCGTGCCCGAGGGCGTCCGCCAGTTCAACCTCCCGGTCAGCAGCGTGCTCAAGGGGACCGAGTACATTCACGCCTGGTGGTGGCCGGCACGGCGTCCCGATGCGCCCACCCTCCTCTATCTGCACGGCACGCGCTGGAATCTCACCGCCCAGGTCAGGCGCATCGCCACCCTGCGCCAACTCGGCTACTCGGTACTGGCCATCGACTACCGCGGCTTCGGCGAAAGTCCCGGCGACGTCCCCTCCGAACGCAGCGTCTACGAAGACGCCCGTATCGCCTGGAAACACCTGCAGCAACTGCAACCCGATGCCCGCAAGAGATACATCTATGGCCACTCCCTTGGCGGCGCGATCGCCGTGGACCTGGCCTGGCGCATCGCTCGCGACGACGACCCGGACGGCGACTATCCCGCCGCCGCCGGCCTGATCATCGAATCCACCTTCACCACCCTCGCCGACGCTGCCTCGGCCGTGGTCAATACCCGCTTTCCCCTACGCTGGCTGATGTCGGAGAAATTCGATTCCCTGGACAAGATTCACGACATCCACATCCCGGTGCTCATCGTCCACGGCAACGACGACCGCTACGTCCCGCCCCGCTTCAGCGAGGCCCTCTACGCCGCTGCCCGGGCTCCCAAGCGTCTGCTACTGGTCCCCGGCGGTACCCATTCCAACAGTATGGTGATAGGCACCCACGCCTACGCCGAGGCCTTGCGCAGCCTCTTCGGTGCCAGTCGGATTTCCTTGGAAGCACAGGAAGCATCATCGACGGGAGGCTAGGAGATTTCTAAGAGCCATCGACAAGGCTGATAGTCACTATCTTGCCAGTCTATTTTTTCCTGGCGGTCCCCAGCCGGATACTGAACTCACTCCAGAACAGTTTCCCCCGAGGACACCACCATGAACCTGCGCATCGCTTTCGGTTTCGCCCTGACCGCCCTGGCCCTGAACACCTTCGCCCAGGACCCCGTCTTCGCTCAAAGTTCGGCCGCCCAGCTCGCCGAGGAATCCAGTCAACGCCCCCTGGGCGAGTTGATCCAGCAACAGCAAGAACGCCTGCAGGATCGCAAGATCGCCGAGGAATCCAGCCAGCGCCCCCTGGGTCAGCTCATCAAGCAGCAGCAGGAGCGCCTGCAGGATCGCAAGATCGCCGAGGAGTCCAGCCAGCGTCCCCTGGGTCAGCTCATCAAGCAACAGCAGGAGCGTCTGCAGGATCGCAAGATCGCCGAGGAATCCAGCCAGCGCCCCCTGGGTCAGCTCATCAAGCAACAGCAGGAACGCCTGCAGGACCGCAAGATCGCCGAGGAATCCAGCCAGCGTCCCCTGGGTCGGCTGATCAATCAGCAACAGCAACACCTACAGGATCGCCGGATCGCCGAAAACGGTTCAGCGCGTACCCTGGACCCGGCCATCGCCGCGGCCCAACGCGCCCAGGCTTGATCCGCCGCCACGCCCCTGCCCGGCCTCGCGCCGGGCTCGCTTATCCCGCCTGATTACCCCGTCCGATCGTGGCAGGGGCCTCCACCACCAGTTCCTGCGGCACCTCGTCGATGCGAGGATCCAGCGCCGCCGCCATGGGGCTCACCGTATCCGGCATCGCCACGTGATGCAGCGGCGCCTCGTTGAGGCGGTGCTCGCCACTGACGAAGCGCGGCTGCACGAAGAACACCAGGATCAGCGCGTAGGCCGAGGCCAGCACATAGAACATGCCGGGGCCGAAATGCTGCATGGCCGCGCCAGCCAGCAAGGGGCCGATGCAGGCACCTACTCCATAGGTGGTCAGCAGCATGGCCGACAACTCCACCCGCCGTTCCGGCTCCACATGGTCATTGGCGAAGGCCGTAGCCAGGGGGTATAGCGTGAACAGCAACATCCCCGAAACGAAGCCGGCGGTCAGCAGCCAGGGATAGGGCAAGGTGACCAGTCCCCACAACGGCACGGCGGCGATGCACAGCAGCACCGCATTGCCGCGGATCAGCTTGCAACGGTCGAAGCGATCCGACAACCAGCCCAGCGGCCACTGGGCGCAGAAGCCCGCCACGATGCACAGGCCGACATAGAAGCTCGCCTGGGCCGTATCCAGGCCACTGCGACTGGCGAACACCGGTGCCAGACCATAGAAGCCGCCCACCAGCAGACCCGCGGTGAAGATGGTCACCAGCGACTGCGGTACCCGCCGCCAGAAGAAACGGATTTCCAGGGGCGCCGCCACCAGCTTGGCCGGGTGCACCCGCCGCGTCATCGCCAGCGGGATCAGGCAGGAGGCGAAGCAGATGGCCACCAGCAGTAGCGGCTTGTAATCCAGTTGCGGATGCCAGGCCAGCAAGGCCTGACCGATCACCAACCCCAGGTCCACTGCCACCATGTAGCCAGCGAACACCTTGCCGCGCTGGTGATTCTCCGCCTGCTCGTTGAGCCAGCTCTCGATCACCATGTACTGGTTCATCATCACCACGCCCATGACGAATCTCAGCGCGATCCAGATACCGAGGTCATCCACCAGCGCATGAATCAGCACCGTCACTGTCGCGGCCCCGGCGCAGGCCACATAGGAGCGAATATGACCGACGCTGGCGATCAGTCGGTGGCCGAACTTGCCTCCACAGACCAACCCGAAGTAATAGGCCGCCATCAGGGCGCCGGTCCACATGTCCCCCGCCCCCTGCTCGGTGAGCCTGAGGCCGATATAGGTGGTGAACAGGCCGGACCCGGCCAACATCAATAGCGTCGCGAAATACAGGGCAGGAAAGGTAACCAGAGGACTGAACATCGAACTCACATCGGAAAAAGCGAAAAGCCAACGCGGACCGGCAGCAGCCAGTCGTCGGGACTACTCGAAAGGAATGGGTTGAGGGATGACGCCGGGCGTCACTCCGGCTCCTGGCGCCTATTGGCCTCGGCGCGTTGCCGCTGCCGCCATTGATCCAGATAGACCACCTGACCATGCTCCGGCTTCGCCTGATACACGGGCGCCGAAGCCACCACCGAATCTGCGGCCGGCCGTTCGGCTTCAGGTACCACGAAAGGTGCGAACTCCATCTTGGCCAGGGTCTTGCCGAACAGCGCTAGCGACGCGTTCAGGCGCTCCTCCCCGGTCACGGTGAATTCGAAGGCGAACAGCCGCGCAAGTCTCCTGCGGCCCTTGGCGTCTGCCAGCCAGCGGAAGCGCGAAAAGGCCACGGCGCCGTCCAGCAGCGTTACCTTGCGGCGCCGGCACTCCTGCTCCGCGAGCCACAACGCCCGCTCGCGAATGCCGTGGCCGTGCCAGAACCACAGACCGATGCCGACCGCACCTAGCAACAGGCAGAGATTACCTAGCGTCAGCATCTTCGCTCCTCATCGAAAGGTACCGCCGTCACTAACGCCGCGCTGCGTCACCGGATCCCGTCTCGTTCAACAGGCGAATGTTCTCACGCTCGCCTTTGTACAGCGCCAGAGGGGCGATTTCCTTACCCAGCAAAGGCACCTGCTGTTGGTGCCATATGTAGTAGAAAACGTTCAGAACCACCAATAGCAGAAACAACCAACGCATCATTCGTTCTCGAGCGGACACGCCAAAGCCAATCCAGCAAACACCATATCGGGCACGATTCGCGCGCCTGGAACGACATGCTTGACCAATTCCGCGTCACCACCAGTCAGAAAGATCTCGCAACCTTCGGCGAACATCTCCTGCGCCAGCTCGTATTGGGTACGGACGAAGCCCTTGAGCATGTATAGACAACCCCGTTCCACGGCCTCGATGGTCGTGCGTCCCGGCGCCTCGTAGCGTTCACCACTGGCCCAATGTGGATCGTAGCGGATACGACGGGTATGGGTCTGCAATTCCCGACGCATCAACGGAATCCCCGGACAGATGAAACCTCCCTGGTGTTCGCCTTGGGCATCCACCAGGTCGGCGGTCACCGCCGTCCCCAGGTCCAGCACCACGCATGCCTTGCCCTGGGCCAGCTGCACGGCAGCCAGGATCACCAGCCAACGATCCATGCCCAGGCGCTGGTGATCCCGATAGCCGTTGCGCACCCCGTTCCAGCTTTCCACGGGCAGCGCCTGATGACAGGCGACGCCGAAGGTCGCCGTCAGTCGCTCCTTGAGCTGCTGGGTCTCTTCATCGCTACGGACACTGACCAGTCGGCAGGCGACGAACCTTGGCATTCCCGGCTCGGACAGAGCCGCGACCAAAGCCTCGTCGCTATCGACGATACCGGTACTGACCACATCGGCATGGGGGTCAAGCAGCCGCCATTTGATCAGACTATTTCCGCAATCGAGCTCAAGAATCATGGTCGAGGCTCAAACTCAATTCACCACCGTTGAACGCCTGCGTCCGACCGTCTACACGCATGAGAATGGACCCATCTTCGGCAACTCCTTCCACTGTGCCCTGGATACAGCGAGCCCCCGAAGACAGGGTAACCGCTCGACCTTGCCAGCCATGATAACGCTCCCACTCGTCCCGCAGGACGGCGAATCCCGACTGTCGATGAATTTGCCAGAGGCTATCGATCTCCTGGAGCAGCAGACTGGCCACTGCATTGCGATCCTGCAGCGCGCCCAGGGCTTCGGCCATGGAGATCCAGGGCTGATCGATATTGTCAGCCAAACGCATGTTCACGTTGATACCGATCCCGATGATCGCCTGGCAGGCATCGTGCGGGTCCCCGGATAACTCGATGAGGATGCCGGCCAACTTTCGGCCACGAACCAGCACGTCATTGGGCCATTTCAACCGGGCATCCTCGACACCCAGGCAGTGCAGGGTTCGAATGACCGCCAAGCCCATGGTCAGACTCAGCGCCTGCAGCTTCTGAATGCCGCCCTGGCTGGACACCACGGCGGTGAGATAGAGATTCTTGCCATAGGGACTGACCCAGGCCCTGCCACGACGGCCGCGACCGGCCTGCTGATGCTCGGCGAGCAGCACGAACGGCGGCTGTTCCTGCCGTTGCAGACGGCGTTGCGCCTCGGCATTGGTGGAGTCGATCGAGGGCAGCACCGTCACCGGCCAGCCGCCCTCTCGGGCGATCAGCTCGCCATCGAGCAGGAACAGGGGCTCCTCGAGACGATAACCGCGCCCCGGGACCTTGAAGACCTCGATACCCAAGTCTTCACCGAGCGTCTTCAGGCGCTTCCAGATGGCACTTCGGGAAACGCCCAGGGCCTCACCCAGCTCGACGCCGGAATGAAATTTCCCATCACTCAGCAGTTTCAGCAACGGCATGCTCGAACTCCCGTTCGACTTTCTT